>CAZNWC010000001.1:0-64588 GCA_964577055.1 uncultured Chitinophaga sp.
CCTCCATTGCTACCGAAGCCAAGGTGGTGGCCATGCTCAAAGAAAAAGGCATCGATAAAAACGACATCGGTCGCGAAAAATTCCTCGAATACGCCTGGGAATGGAAAGAAAAGTACGGCGGCATCATCCTCGAGCAGCTCAAAAAGCTGGGCGCCTCGCTCGATTGGAACCGCACGGCCTTTACCATGGACCCCGGCTTGAGCGAAGCGGTGATCGACGTATTTATTGATCTGTATAAAAAAGGCTATATCTACCGTGGCATGCGCATGGTGAACTGGGACCCCCAGGGCCTCACCGCCGTAGCCGACGACGAGGTGATTTTCAAGGATGTGAACAGTAAAATGTACTACATCCGCTACCAGATTGTAGGCAGCGACGGTTATGTGACCATTGCCACGGTGCGTCCCGAGACCATCATGGCCGACAGTGCCATTTGCATCCACCCCGACGACGAGCGTTTCCGCCACCTCCACGGCAAACAGGCCTATATTCCGTTGATCAACCGCGCCATTCCCATCATTTTGGATGAGTATGTAGCCATGGACTTCGGTACGGGCTGTTTGAAGGTAACCCCGGCGCATGACCCGAATGACTACGAACTGGGCATCAAGCACAACCTGCCCGTGATCGATATTTTGAACGACAACGGCACCCTGAACGAAAAAGCCCAGATTTTGGTGGGCGAAGACCGCTTTATTGCCCGGAAAAAGATTGCCAAGCTGCTCGAAGAAAGCGGCAATTTGGTGAAAGCCGAAGATTACAAAAGCAATGTAGGCCACAGCGAGCGCACCAATGCGGTGATTGAGCCGCGTTTGAGCATGCAGTGGTTTGTGAAGATGGATGAAATCACAAAGCCCGCCTTGGAGTATGTGATGCAGGGCGACATCCGCCTCATTCCCGATAAGTTCATCAACACCTACCGCCACTGGATGGAAAATGTGCGCGACTGGTGTATTTCGCGCCAGTTGTGGTGGGGCCACCGCATTCCGGCCTGGTACGCGCCCGACGGAAGCATTTACGTTGCCCGCACCGCCGAAGAAGCCGCTGCCCAAAGTGGAGGCAAGCACCAAGCCGCCGAGCTGAAGCAAGACGACGACGTACTCGACACCTGGTTCTCAAGCTGGTTGTGGCCGCTCACCGTTTTCGACCACGAAATCATCCGCAAATCGCCAGCCGAAGCCAATGCCGATTTGCGCTACTACTACCCTACTGCGGTACTGGTTACGGCCCCCGAAATCCTGTTTTTCTGGGTGGCCCGCATGATCATTTCCGGACATGAATACATGGGCGAAATTCCGTTCAAGGACGTTTACCTCACCGGCATTGTGCGCGATAAACAAGGCCGCAAAATGTCGAAATCGTTGGGAAATAGTCCCGACCCGCTCGACCTCATTGCCGAATACGGTGCCGACAGCGTGCGCATGGGCATGTTGTTCAGCTCGCCTGCAGGCAACGATTTGTTATTCGACATCAGCCTCATTGAGCAGGGCCGCAACTTTGCCAACAAAATCTGGAATGCCTTCCGCCTCATCAAGGGTTGGGAAGTGGTTGAAGGCGATGCTCAAAATCCGGCCATCGTTTGGTTCGGTGAGCGTTTGAAAGCCGGCATTGCCGAAATTGAAAAGGCCTACGACAGCTACCGGTTGTCGGAGATGATTCGCAGCTTGTACAAACTCATTTGGGACGACTTCTGCAGCTGGTACCTCGAAATGATTAAGCCGGCTTATGGCCAACCCATTGACAGGGCCACCTACGAAGCCACCATCGCCTATTTCGACCAATTGATGGGCTTGCTGCACCCGGTAATGCCCTTCATCACCGAAGAATTGTGGCACGAAATTGACCCCAACCGCAAGCAAGATGAATTCCTTTGCCTGGCCCAATATCCTCAAGCAGAAGCTATTAACGAAGTCTATCTGAATGAAAGCAGCAAGGTGCAGGAACTCATTTCAGAGATCCGTAACGTGCGCAACCAAAAGCAGGTTCCGGTAAAGAGTTTGGTGGAGTTGTACCTCACCAGCACCAATCCCATTTACCAGGAGTTCGAAGCCATTGTTTGCAAGCTGGCGGGTGTAGAAAAGGTGCATTATGTGAACGAAAAGCCCTCGGGTTTGGCCTCCTTCCTGGTGCGCACCGACGAGTGTTTCCTCGACCTCAAGCTTGAGATTGACGTAGAAGCCGAAAGAGAAAAGCTGCAGAAAGAGCTGGTGTACCAGCTAGGCTTTTTGAACTCGGTAATGAAGAAGCTGGGCAACGAAAAGTTTGTGGCTGGTGCCCCTGCTGCCGTACTCGAAAATGAGCGTAAGAAGCAGGCCGATGCAGAGAGCAAGATTGCGCAGTTGGAGGAAGCAATCCATCGACTGTCATGATCCAACCTTCTTATCCATAGTGCTTATGCAAAAAGACTGTGCTTTCCTTTCTTTTAGAAAGTCAGCAAAGCGGAGCCTACTTAACGCTTGGCATTGATAATTCACATATTGGTGTTTATTGCGATAATTTAAGCAAATGCTTATTGCGGTTTAAATCTATACCTTATGCCAAAATCAATGTAGAATTGGCTAAAATGTTCAACTTTGCCCTGAAAAAGTTGACCGTAATTAACCAAGCCCCTACCCATTTGAAAATTGGTATTAAATGCCCATTTTGGAGAAAACTGCCATTCATAAGTGACCGGAAGTAACAGGGTGATGTACAGTCCTCTTCTGCTTGTAAGAGTCTGGGTGTTTACTGTACTATTCAATTCAGAAGAGGCAGCATCGTATTGAAAATCAAATCGCTTAACAACGATTTGACGGTAAAGCAATTCTGTACCGATACGGCCTGCAAATCCAAAATAAAAACCATGCTTGTTGTTAGAAGAGTTTAATCGAAATTGGTATTTTGCAACCATTTCTACCAGGTCAAGCACTTCTTCAAAGATCATAATAGCAGATTGAATGGCGGTATCAGAGCTCAGTTGTGAGAAATTTGGCAGTACCTGTCTGTAATCAGCACGTCTCCCTGGATGTACCTGATAACTTAAACCCAAGTCAAATCTGGTTTGAAATGGCTTGTGTTGATGTTCCGCTTTATCCCAACCAAGCGATAAACCAAATTGCCGAAATGGCAATTGCTCACTTTGCGTAATTTGCCTATTTGGATGATTTGTATACCGACCTAAATAATTACCCTCAACAGATTCAAAAGGCCCTGTGCGCAGTTTTCGATAAATACTAGCATGCAAATTAAGCGGTTCGTTATAATAAAAACCACCTAAACCAGGATTGAAATGAAACTGCAATTGATCAGGCTTCCAACTACCTTGTGAAAATGCACTAACAGATAAAATTAACAGTACAAGCAGATTGGTTATTTTTTTCATGATCTATTTTTGTTTATGTCTATTCAAAATGCGAGGAGCAACCAATCAAAGTCAGGGAATGATTTCCAAATCGACTTCAATACCAGAATGCACATTAACATAGTGCTTATCAGCCAAAGAACTTATGAAAGGATTAAATTGCCGTGTGTGATACGTAATTGGACCATAAGACAGGATATTTGCAGGTAATGTTAATGGCGTCCAAGTCCAGACATCCGTAGCAAAAGTTTGAAAATGGGGGCCTTGAAAAATAGCATCTTGATGAATACCTATGTATGCAAAAGGGATATTCTTTGATTTTTGAATTGTGTTTCTATTCCTTGCTGTTTTAATCTTCAGCTGTAATTGAAATCTCGAACTGTTAGTAGGGTCAAAATCAACATCCTTACTGTCATTAAATGTCGGATATGGTTCTATTCCCCAAGGACTCAGTTTAATTTGACCGTCGTCATCAGTAAAATCATAAACCATTGCATTTTTTGGAACAATGCCTTTCGTTCTTCCATGAAAATTATATTCATAAATGATTAATTGTAAAAAATTATAATCTAAACAGTTCTTCATCCATTTATCGTATATGATTTGATAATCCAATTCTACATCAACCCAGTCTCCATTCTTAACTTTTTTTCTCGATACTTTATCAGCCAATATCCCACCTTCTACAATGTGACCTAACCAAGGATCACTATCATTGCGATTCCTTCCAAAAACCTCATAAACATCATTTCCAAAAGATGCTATTGAATATCTAACTTCTGACTTTCCTTCTGTCCATCTCTCTTTGTGTTCTTTTAACTTTATTCTTGAGATTTTAATTGAAGAGTATTCTGGGTTGCACCCGGTTGGGAAAAATGAAGGTTCCCTGAAACCTGAAGCGTTTTCATTAGTATTAAGACCTTCATTTAATGAAATTACCCAAACTGAGTTTGATTCTAGCATTTCAGGATCAACCATAACTTGAATAAATTCTGTCCCATTAAAAATAAAGCCTTCATAGGATTCATCTTCAAATAACTCTTCCGCATCGAAATACGGGCACCATACCACAATGGGAATTGTATTTTCATGGTTGTTCAAAAACTCTTCATCAGACCAATACTCCGCATCTGGGCTATACACTTGACTATTGAGTGAATAAATACCTCCCTCATCATCGGCAAAAAAAAATGAACTTAAAAAATTCGGATTAATTGCTTCTGGTGAAGCCGAAATTAACTCTGAATTCAAATTCCCATAATTTCTTGAGGTATATTCACTTGATATTTGCGGTATTAGAGCATTAAAATCTCCATCAAATTCTAATGCGATTAGTTCCCTTGTCAATCTCACAAAATTTTGGTTAGAATATGCCAGATAAGCGACACCCATCGCAGTTGCTCTTAAATTGTCATTGATTTCAGTCTCAGACAAAAATACTCCTGAGGATGAGGATGAGGATGAGGATGAGGATGAGGATGAGGATGAGGATAAAGCTTGATTTCGATGCCTTTCATTCCCTTCAATCTGATTAAATGAATCTTTTTTACAACTCGTTTGAAATGTAGACAAACAAATAACGAGTAAAATTACAACGAGTAAAATTACACGGTTAAACGCATTTTTCATGGTAATGTCTATGTTTGAGATATTTTCTCTATAACTTTAACATTACTAATGTAATTATTTTATCTTGTAAAAAAAAAAAAATGTTCCTACAACTCTTTGTTTGTAAGCCGAAGGTTTGGCTCTGCGACCTTCTTGAAAAACCGACAGCATCGTCGGTACTGGACAAGCTGCGTAAGTAGCGTAGTTAAAAGGCTACGTACATCGTAGCCAGTCGAAGCTGCAGAAAGAGTTGGTGTACCAGCAAGGTTTTTTGAACTCGGTGATGAAGAAGCTGGGCAACGAAAAGTTTGTGGCTGGTGCCCCTGCTGCCGTACTCGAAAATGAGCGTAAGAAGCAGGCCGATGCAGAGAGCAAGATCAATCAACTAACAGAAGCAATAAACCGTCTGAACTAAGCCTTCAGGCGGTTTTTCGCTGAGCTGCCACCGCCTTAGCCACATTCTCACGAATGTACTTTTATATCCTTTCGTATTCCCATTGATCTCTTACGATGCGATCGTGATACCTGGCTTGCAACGCGAATTTAGGATGATGCAACCTCGCAGCTTTGGTAACCCCCACTTTAAAACCACGAACCACCGAGGCCAAATTCATCGATTGCGGGCCAAAGTGATTTTGGGCATGTTCATCTGAATTGTTGAGCTTCTTGGTAAAAATCAAAAGGCCGTGCACATGATCGGGCATCACTATAAATTCATCAATCACTACATCAGGGAAATGCTGCGGAATGGCTTGCCAGCAATCGAGCGCCGCTTGTCCGGCGGGAGATAAAACCATCTGCTCCCCAACAATCTCACCGAAAACACGAATCCGATTTTGGGTAACAATGGTGATGAAATAGGCAGAAGCATTGGCATAATCCCAAAATCCTGCCCTGATCTTTTTCCGTTGAGGAAGAATGGTGACCTTTCGCATATCCTGTGATTAATAAGAACATGAAAATACAAAATCTACCTGAATATAGATTTAAAGGCCGCACGATTATGAATCTCCTTATGGCTAGGCAGGCGAAGCCTGCCTTGTACGGCCACAATATTTTGTGGCCGTTAAGCCGGCAAATCTTGCCGGCTTTACTTGCCGCAAGATTCTGCGGCAGATTTAGCTGCAAGATTTAGCCGCAAGATTCTGCAACAGATTTAGCTGTAAGATTTTGCAGCTTGAATTTCGGCCACAAAATTTTGTGGCCCGACTAGCCGCCAGCGGCTAGCTCACCAGCTCGCGAGCAAATACTTCCCAGCTGAACTCCTGCTTTTTTACAGCCACCTTGGCCGACATTTCTGCAAAACGATTGTTTTGTACAAAATCAAGCATGCAATCGGCAATTTGTGTGGGTACCCGCTCGCATACATAACCCGATTGGCGGTCATCGACCAATTCGCTGAGCCCACCCACATTGGTTACCAACATGGGTGTATCGAACTGAAAACCTACTTGGGTAACCCCACTTTGGGTAGCGTGGTGGTAGGTTTGGGTAACCAGCGAGGCTGCTGAGAAATAGTATTTCACTTGGTCGTCGGCGATGAAGCGGGTATGCATCTCTACCCTTTCGGCCAAGTTGTGCTCGCGGATGAGGCGGTAATATCGGTCGGGATTTTCGTAAAACTCACCCGCCACAATGAGCTTCACTTTGTGCTTCTTCAAGCGTACATCGGCGAAGGATTGGAGCAGCAAATCAAGCCCTTTGTACTGCCTGATAAAGCCAAAAAACAGGAAGTATGTATAATCAGGCGACAAGCCCAACGCTTTTAATGCTTCTTCTCGCGCTACTTTCTCTCCATAATTGTCGTAGAGCGGGTGTTTGAGTAGTTTTTGGCCACCTTTGAAGCCAAACTGTTGCAAATCGTCGCGCACCGATGCCGATAAGGTATGTACATCTTCCATCTGCCGTAAAAAGTAAGCGGTTAGTGGTCGCGACAAAGGAAAGGGCTCGTGCGGTATAATGTTGTCGGCAATGGCCACACGGCGTGCTTTGCTGCCGAAAAACCGGCTCCAGCGCGCTACAAAGCCCAGGCAAGGCGCCATAAAGGGCATCCAGTAACGGAAAATGAGTACTTCTGCCCCACTCTTGGCAATGTAACGGGCAGTTTTTAACCAACTGAATGGATTGATGGAGTTGATTAATACCTTTATTTTCAGATCAGCTGGGGCTGCCTCTTCAGATAATTGAGTCTTGCCAGGAAACAAAAACGCAGGATATTGGAGGCTAAAGGTAATGATCTCTACCTTGTAGCCGAGTTCCATGTAAGCACGCGCCAACCTTTCGTTAAAGGTCGACATGCCACCTCCGCGCAGTGGCCAAGCCGGGCCTACAATGATAATTTTACGCAATGCCAGTGGTTTGACGAATCAAATAGCGGTTTCGGTCGGCCGAGCTGCGCGATACCAACTCTGCGAGAAAACCAGTCAGAAACAACTGTACCCCGATGATCACCAGCACCAACGCCAAGAAAAACAATGGCTGTGCGGTGATGTCACGATGCGGCAATCCTTGGGCTATTTTTGACAGCTTTTCGTAAATCACCACCAGGGTAATCACCCCACCAGTAAAAAACGACAAAGTGCCAATCAAACCGAAAAAGTGCATCGGCTTTTTGCCAAAGCGACCTACGAAATAGATCGACATCAAGTCAAGAAAGCCATTGATAAAGCGTTCCAAGCCAAATTTGGTGTGTCCGTATTTGCGCGCCCGGTGCTCCACTACCTGCTCTTCGATGCGCTTGAAGCCCGCCCATTTGGCAATCACCGGAATGTAGCGGTGCATTTCGCCGTACACTTCAATGCTTTTTACCACTTCACGGCGGTACACCTTCAATCCACAATTAAAATCATGCAGGTTGTTGATGCCCGAAACTTTGCGAGTAGCCCAATTGAATAATTTGGTGGGAATGGTTTTGCTGAGGGGATCGTATCTTTTGCGCTTCCAGCCACTGATCAAATCGAGGCCTTCGTCGAACAAGCGCCGGTACATGGCAGGCAGTTCATCCGGACTGTCTTGCAAATCGGCATCCATGGTAAACACCGCCTTGCCTCGGGCAGCTTCGAAGCCTACATTGAGCGCAGCAGATTTTCCATAGTTCCGTTGAAAACGAATGCCCTTGACAGCGGGAAAACGCGTCGACAGTTGTTCGATCACTTGCCAGGAGTTGTCAGTGCTGCCATCATCGATAAAAATCACCTCATAGCTAAAGCCTTCCTGCTCCATCACCCGCACCAACCATTCAGTAAGTTCGGGCAATGATTCTTCTTCGTTCAATTGTGGTATGACTACCGAGATGTCAAGCTCCTGCATCCGTATTTTCTTCAAAAAGGTCAGGGGTGCGTTTTACAAAAGCGCCAACGATAAGGGCAACCACCGCACTAAAAATGCTGCTGATCAGCAATGCCGTAACCAATGATCTAAAGTCTTGTTTAAAGTCACGGGCTTCCATGCCTTCCAGCGCTTTCTCAATATCAGCATCGGATGCACCAAACTTCTCCATCATGGAAGCCGTATTTTCGATGGTCAGCTCCTTGATAGTATCTGCCAATCCTGGGTCAATAACGTTGTACAGCACGGCATTGAAGGCCACCCCTACGATACTTGAAATTACGCCTATGCCTATACCTGTTACCACAGCTTCACCGTAAGGAAGCGCGTTGTTGTTCAGTTTGCGTTGCTCGCGGGTTCCCAATACCATGAAAACAACAACCAACACAAGAGAGATGGCTGAATTCCAAAAAGAAATGAGCAAGCTCACATCTACGATGTACAGCAAAAGGAGGTAAACTACGTTAACACCGCCCAAAAATAAGCCCCATTTAACAAGGGGCTTTTCAAAAAAGCCTTGTGATTCCATATGTGTTTTAATTTCGATAATAAATAGACACCATAAAGCCAATCAACAAACTCCACATCAATCGAAAGAAAAAGGTGGTGAGTGCGATATACGACTTACTGGCATTCAAGATACTTTCTTTTATCTTTTCAAACTGACCAGCCGCATAATTTTTTTCAATGGTGGCCCTTCCTTGTTCCAGGGTTCGTAACTGATCGTCGATGTGTAATTGCCAAAGTGGATCACTCAAATGAATCCAAACCCACAAAGCCAAGGAATAAAAAAGTGCACTTACCAGTCCTACAGCCAACGAAACCATAAAGCCATGGGTAACTGTCAAATTCCCTTGGTTGTAAATGTATTTATAGTTCCGCATGGCCAACACCATTACCACCACGGTAATTACCCCAATCAGTAAGCGAAACTGCCCCATGGGGTCATAGTGAAAATTGAAAAGCAGTAATGCAGCCATCAACGAAAATGACGCTGCATACATGCCATAGCGCAATCCCACTGTAAGCATGGCATACTTCAACAATTCTCTCATAGTGATTTATTTACCTTCCAAGGATGTATTGGCTATTTATTTTACGCCTGTGCCAGTAGAAAATTTGCAGAAATGCTGCCTTTTCCTTTGTAGAAAAGCAACATGGCCATTACCACTGGTAGATTACGGTTCACCTCTCCGCCAGCACACAGGGTAGCAAAAAGATTGATTTGGGCTTTTTCCGGGCTCTTGAAAAAACAAAACAATGGGGTAAACACCTCGGGAATGGCCGTTTCAGGGGCTACCTTTTCTGCTGCCTGCACCATTTCTTCAAAGGTAAGTTCCAAATAATCGCGGTTAGCAATCACTTCTTCATATACTTCTAAGTCATCCTGAAAATCCATTTCTTCATCGGAAATAAACTGTTCCAAGAAGTCATCGAGATTGGCTTTGATATCGGAGTCAACAACTTCTTGCAAGTACATGAGCAAGGTGAGCATTTCGGTACCCCGTTCTGCTAACTTGTCCTCTAAGCGCTGCCATTCAGGCGAATCCATCCAATCGGTATTGCCGGCTTCCTCTTGTCGGCTCAACCAAGCCACATACAGCAGATCAAATAAGTACTCACGGTACATGGCCAGTGGAGGCGACTGCGCCCAAGCATCGAGGGCTTTCACTGCAGGCTCAAGTGCCTGCGGATTCGACATGATTTGGAGCCAATTTTCGAGGTAGCCATTGTATACCTCCCGCGTGTCCGATGTTGCAGCCAAAAGCTTCTCCATTTGCTGTTGGGCCTCTTCAGGCTTGAGGCCCTTCCATCCAGCCTTTTGTGCTATTTCAGCCAAAAAGATACCGCTAAATAAGCCAACGGATGCGTCAATCAATCTATTATACATGGGGAAGATACATTTGATGTTGGTTCATGACCAGTCGGATAGGACCGTAAAGCGACTTCCCGAGCATGGCATTGTTCACGCCTTTTGTTGCAAGATGCCTTGCTTGTACGGTATATGTTTCAGCTACATCGCACACAACCAGGTTGGCAACTGAACCGGCTGCAAACGGAGGATTCGGCAAACCCAACCACTTTGACGCAGCACTGCTCATGGCCAGTATCGCCTGTTCGAGTGCAGATGCTTGTTCGTGAAAAGCAGTTGCCACCACCGATAAGGCGGTCTCAAATGTTGCCATGCCAAATGCTGCCTGATCGAATTCCAAAAACTTATGTTCAGCATCCTCGGGCTGGTGGTCGCTGCAAATGATATCAATCGTGCCATCCGCAATACCTGCTAAAAGTGCCTGTCGGTGTACTTCATCGCGCAAAGGCGGCCATACTTTATGGCAAGTATCAAATGCGGGCAAAACTTCATCGGTAAGTAGCAAATGATGCGCAGCAACGCCACAACTCACCGCTAAGCCTTGTTTTTTAGCATTTCGAATGCGTTCTACGCTCCCCACCGTGCTGATTTTGCTGAAGTGCAGGCGACCTCCGCCATAAGCAAGCAACTCTAAGTCGCGGGCAATCGCCATTTCTTCAGCCATCGCAGGCATACCCTTTAGTCCCAAACGGGTGCTGATCAAGCCTTCGTGGACCAAAGCGCCTTTTCCCAAGTAATTATCTACAGGCAATACCATGACGGGTGCACCGGTATGTCGTGCGTATTGGAGGGCTAACAGCATGGTCCGGCTGTTTTCAATGCTGTTTTCAGCATTCGAAAAAGCCACAGCACCAGCCTCATGCATATCAACCATTTCGGCAATGTGTTTGCCCTGCAAATCTTCTGTAAGTGCTCCGGCAGCCAAGAGCTCCACGTGCGCAGGAGATTTACTCAACAAAGCTTGAATTTCTCCTTTGGTTTGCATCACCGGCTTGGTATCTGGCTGAACCAGCACACGGGTAAATCCACCTCTAAATGCAGCTTCAACACCTGTTTTCAGCGTTTCTTTGTATTCAAAACCTGGTTCCCGCATAAATGCGTACACATCTGTCAAGCCAGGCATCAACCACAAATCTTTGCCTGTTATTTGCTCGGCCTCCGCATTGTGTAGCGAGGCACCTATTTCGGCTATCACGCCATCTTTGATCAACACATCGCAACGTTGGCCGTGGTAAGGCACATCCGGATGAACAACTTTGGCATTTTTAACGAGCAACAACATCATCGTTTGATTTGGAGGATAAGCGTTTCGGAGAGCAAAAATACCAAAACGAACAGCAATAACCACTTCCAAAATCCAGCTTGTTCAGTATTGACAGTAAGCTTTCCAGCCAAAGTGGCTTCTTTGATTTGTAAAGGATTCCAGCCTTTTGCCAATCCTACGTTTTCTAATTCGGCGGTTGACCAATATTGAAGTCGCGATTCGGCTGCATCGGCATTGAATGCCAGCTGCAAGGTTCCCCCTTCTAGCTTGTCGGATACCAATTGGTAATGCCCTGGCGACAGGTTGGTTGTGCGTGCATTCAACAACACCCTTCCCCCCATTCTTCTGATTTCAGGAATAAAGCTTTCTTGTTCTTTTTCCAAGGCAATCGTTCCATTTACAGGAACATCTGCAGCACGCAAGGCAATGGCATCGGCTTGGTTCAAGCGATAACTGCTGCGCACCAATTCACCTCCCAATTGACTTGCGCGGTGAAAGGTAGGGACCAACAAAGCATGTTGCACAAAATCAGTCCATGCAGGCGAAAGCGCACTCATCAAAAGGGTGATACTACCTGATCCGTAATCACGCCGTATCAACCATGGATCGTCGTTTTGCAATTGCATTAACACCCTGTCTTCGGGTTGCAAGCTATATTTTACGTATTTGGTTGCCGTAGGTAAAGCCAATTGCTCCGGAATACTGCTAAAGGTTTCCTGGAAAAGCCGGTCTTCGAATGCCAATTTGCGAACAGCAAATTGACCTTGTTCCAAGGCTGTAGGACTCGCCACTCCCAATGCCTGCAGCACCGCCTGAATATCTTGGATTTGATCGGCAGGCGCAGGTAAATAAATCAAAGTCCCACCCGCCTCTACCTGCTTCAGCAAGGTTTCTACCAAGCCAGTTGATCCTGCATCGCCTCCTTCTAACACAAATGCGGCGTATTTCGACAAAGCATTGTAATCGAGGCCCAATCGAGCCAGTCGCTGAAATTGAACGAAATCGTCATTGCTGAACAAGGCCTGCAAATAAGGTGACGGTTTATCAGGACTGATGTACAGCAGTGATAAGCTGTCTTTTACCGTTAGTTGCAAATACCATGTATCGTCGATTGGAAAAACACGGTCATTCAATTGCAAACGTGCACGTAAACGCCCGCTGGATTCAGGCGTAAAATCTATGGTATCGGTCAATGCCCCATTGGCAGGCAAATCCATTGTGGCCAAGCCTTTTTGAACTCCCCCTATTTCCAATTGCACCCGAACACCCAAAGCATCGGCGCCTCCGCCATTCACGACTTTGAATACGAGACGGGCCTTTTGGCCTTTGCGCAGCAGGGGCTGGTCGAGCCAAGCAGAATCAACATAAAGGTTAGATACAGTTGCTGCTTCTAATTGCAACAATTGAAGCGACAATTCCTCGGGCAACTTTAATGCTGCGAGATCAAAGGCTGATTTTTGGAAATCGCTGATCCAATACAACTTTGCATTGGTCAAACCGCTCGACATGGCCAAATCTATTTGCCGCTGCAAGAGTGTTGCAGCTGGTTGGCTAAAATGAACTGGCTGCAATTCGTCCAAAGCCTGTAAAAAGGCATCTCGGCTCATCCATCTTGTCGATAAAGGCGCTAACTCCTGCGTGAGGAGTTGAAATCGTTCATCAGGTTGGGCGGCCAACGCAATGGCTCGTGCTGCCTCGCGTGCCTGTTCAAGCAGCATGCCTGCATTGCCTTGCAGCGACATGCTGGGACTATTGTCTACAAAAATGGCGTGGTGCCCACTCGCTGCCTTGCTCGATTGTGCAGTACCAAACTGTGGTTGCGCAAAAGCCATGACCAAGCAAAATACAGCCAAAAGTCGGCTGACCAGCAAAAGTCGTTCGCGCAACAATCGCCTGCGCTTGTTTTCCTCTTTGATTTCGTGCAACAACGCTACATTGCTAAAAAACACCCTTTTGGTGTATTTAAAACTGAAAAGATGAACAATAACTGGCACTCCCAAGGCCAGTAAACCCCACAATGCAGCTGGATTGGCAAAATTCATTTGCTCAAAAATACGAGTATTGAACCAAGCAATGCTGCATAATTTTACAGGAGGGGAAGCAAGAAAAAGGTTAAAAAAGTAAATTGGACTTCTAAACCTGTTTGTTATGCGTAAAATCGATGAATTATTACTGGCCTATGGCGAAAGTCACCGCCATCCCACCAACAAGGCCGTGCACTGGCTTTGTGTACCAGCCATCATGTTTAGCTTGTTGGGCTTGCTGTGGAATTTGCCTGCCACTCCCTTGCAATTGCTACCCGGACTGGAACAAGAGCCCTTGGCCAATTGGTCGGTTGTATTGTTGATCCTCGCCTCATTGTATTACATAAGGCTCTCGATTCCACTTTTCCTGGGCATGTTGGTGATTAGCGCCGGACTCATTTACGGCAATTTGCGCCTTAGTGCGTTGGGAAGCTCGATGCATATTTGGGCATCACTAGGCATTTTTGCCGTTGCTTGGATTGGACAGTTCATCGGTCACCACATCGAAGGTAAAAAACCCTCCTTCATCAAGGACGTTCAGTTTTTACTGATCGGCCCTGCATGGCTGATGCATTTTTTGTACAAAAAAATGGGAATCCCCTATTGAAACCAATCCTGCATATAGTGTGGTTGGGCTACCTGTTGCTAACAGCGTGTAGTGAGTCTCCAACTGATTTCCCGAAAGACGTTCATTCTGCGAGTGAACACGCTTTGGCGCGTGCAGAACACCTTGTTTGGCGGGCACGAGTAAATTTTGAGCAACGCAGATTGGAGGCCACTGCGAGTTGGCTGATTCAAAAATCGACCAATGCCAAATACATTGTTTTCGATACCTATGACCTTAACATTCTCAAGGTCACCCTCGACAATGGAGAAGCTGCAGTATGGACGCTCAGCGACAGCACCGCATACCTGGGTCGCGCCTTGCGTATTGCCATTGCACCTGAAACGGAATGGGTGCATATAGAGTACCGGAGCAATCCTGGCGCCAAAGGACTGCAATGGTTGGAGGCACATCAAACCCACACGAAGTTGCACCCCTTTTTGTTTTCCCAAGGCCAAGCCATCCTTACGCGTACCTGGCTACCATGTCAAGACAGTCCTGGTTTGCGTTTCAGCTTTGAGGCAGAGGTACTGGTGCCCAAAGGCTTAATGGCCGTCATGAGTGCCGAAAACCCCCGTGTACTTGCCAAAAACGGCCGATATCGTTTCAAAAACAGCAAGCCAATTCCTGCCTACCTCTTTTCTATTGCTGTCGGAAATTTCGACTACAAAGCATACGACCAACGAAGTGGCATATATGCCGAAGCAGGAACCCTCGGCGACGCATGGCAAGAGTTTGCGAACCTTCCCGCCATGATGTTGGCAGCAGAAAAACTGTTTGGTCCATACCCTTGGTCACGTTTTGATGTTTTGGTATTGCCTCCCAGCTTCCCCTTTGGCGGCATGGAAAACCCCATGATCATGTTCGCCACCCCCAGCATTATTGCCGGCGACAGAAGTTTAACAAACCTCATTGCCCATGAATTGTCACATTCGTGGTCGGGAAATTTGGTCACGCATGCAAGCTGGAATGACTTTTGGATCAACGAGGGATTTACAACCTACATTGAACGGCGGATCATTGAAGAAATTGAGGGCACCAGCTACGCAGAAATGCTCACTGCCTTGGGAGACTTGACCCTCGAACAAACGCTGAAGCAACTCGGGCCAGATAATGCACTGAGCAAACTCAAACTTGATTTAGAAGGCCAAAATCCCGATTTGGCATTGAGCAACATTCCCTTTTATAAAGGCGTGGCTTTGCTGCTGCATATCGAAAAAGAAGTAGGACGCAGCAGAATGGATGCTTACGTCAAAAAAACAATATCGAATCATGCCTACCGCAGCATGGATTCAGAAATGTTTCTTGCCTATTTAGAAAAACACTTATTGACCGCAGCGCAAATGGAACGGCTTGAAATCGAGCAGTGGATTTTTGATGCAGGCATTCCAAAATCTTATCAAAAAAGACATTCCATTAGGTTTGCCAATGTTGAAACCGCTGTATTGCTTTGGGAACAAGGCGAGGTGGCCGAAAACCTGCCAACGGCTGCATGGTCGGTATACGAATGGTTGTACTTTCTAAAAACCATTGGTCACAAACGCATCACCCCGTCAAGAATGGCTGAATTGGATGCTACATTCAATTTTGGTGCATCCCGCAATGCAGAACTACTAACCGAATGGCTGCAATGCGTAATTAAAAACAAATATACCCCTGGTTACGACCGAATACCCCTCTTTTTGGCAGAAACAGGCAGAAGAAAACTGTTGGTTCCGGTTTATGAAGCCTTATTTAATAATGCCTCTTTGCGCAATCAGGGCATTCAATGGTTTGAGGTTTATAAATCTCAATATCACCCTTTGGCGATCCAAAGTATCGAAGCCCTCAAGTAATTTTCTTTCTTATGAAAAGAAAAAGGTGCCTCCCGGCACCTTTTACTGTCTGAAAACTAAACTAAACCTATGAAAACTAATCCACAACAGAGCGGACCAGCTTTGAAACAAAGTTATGGAGAAATTCCAAAAGAGAAATTAAAAATTCCCAAATGAAGAATTTTCAAAAATCAATTACTCTGCCAAAATCCAAGAATGTGGATTTATTTCTGCTCGAGCTTTCGACAAGAACTCCGCTTCGCCCATCGCACTTTTGGCATCAAACACCATTACGCGCATTAATTGGCTTTTTTCTGCCTTTTCAACCTTGCACATCCAACCCTTTGCAAGCAGTTTGTTTTTTAAATTTTCTGCATTTTCTACCGAAGCAAATGCCCCTACTACCACCTGCACACCATGCACTTTTACGTCGTTATTGACATTTGGCTTCCCCACAACAACCGATTCCATTGTTTTTGGTGCAGCAGCTTGCACTGGCTCCTGCTCCTCGGCAACTGCTGTAGTCGGCGTGGAAACTGTCAAGAGTTCAGGAGTCGTTTGAGTAAACGCAATTGAACTATCGACGTCTGCTGACTGACTATCAGGAATGATAGCAGCATCGCTGCTGTCTTCAAATGTAAATTCCTCTCGATCCCTTAAACTATCGAATGGATTTAGCTCGGCAACCTGCCGAATATTCAACTTGCCATTTTCGCTGAGAAACGATATTGCCAACACATTGACCAACAGTACCGTCAGCAATACTGCCGCCGCTTGCAACCACCACATCCGCGATTTTTTAGGCAAAATCGACCCAATTTGTTTGTTTTTTTTGTCAGATTGCGGCATTAACTTTTTTACATTCGTCGCGGCGAGACCATAGTCGGCCTTCCAGCCTTGCGCATTTACCTTGCCAGGCAAGAGCTCGAGCACCCCTTCCTGTCGGTAGCACATGCCTAAACCAGGTATTTCAAATGAAGTCCCGCCGGCAATAGCCGTTTGCAAAAAGTCTTTGAATGCGTCCTCCAAACCAATATGCGCTTCATGACTCAATTCGCTGACGCCATTGTGCAAGACCCAAACATGCCGTGGCGGCTGAATCACTGTGCCATGCTGTTGAATCCGGGCCGAGCGGTACGTCAGTACAAGATGCCCTACCTCTCCCAATTGAATGGGACTTAGCTGCTTGTTGACACTTTCCGCTATGTGACTAATGGTTTCTTGCATGGGGCGACGAAAATATTAAAATTTGAGCACTATCCCACCCAAAATATTAAATCCGTAGGTTGGATAATTGTACCATCTAAAATAGCGCGCCGAAGTAACGTTGTTCAAATTCAAAAACACATTGAACTGATCATTGTACTGATATGAAGCTCCTAGATTTAGATCAAACACCCCATTCAGCCGCTCTGCTGTGCCTTGTTGACTGAGGTACGCTACCCCATTGTACACCACCGCTTCTGTGGTGAATCTTAGTTTCGATTGCAGGGCATAACTCCCTCCTGCACGCATGGCAAAAGTGGGTTGCATAAAAGGCTCTGCCAAATTGGAGAGACCATAACTCCGCCAATCCAAATTGGCATGCAAGGTATACTTATCACCGAATTTGCGATTGATTTCTGCCCTCAAGCTCGTTAAATTCGCCGCACTGTCATACACAGGCATCAATCTGCTAAAATCCGACGTATCGTTTAGAAAGAACATGGCCTGCCCCATGCGCTGGAAATTGAGCATTACATTGTAGGAGGTCAATTCGTCAATGCTTCCTTTCAAGCCCGCGTACATTTGGAACCGATTATTAAGATTCCGAATATCGGGACGAAGTCCAACGAAAGGATTGATGCGAATCATGTCTTGATAGCTGTTCCGTTCGGTATTGCCTGTGATACCACCATATGCTACCATATAAACATCGTTCAACAAATACGAGAAGTCCACATGTGGATATATCCTGAATTGTGATACACCACCTTGTGCTTCCATCGCCAGGTTTAGTCCGGCATTCACCGCAAACTTTAGTCCTTGCAACTGGTACCTCGGTTGAAAATAAACCAGCGTACGGTTTTGATTAAAGCCGGCAACATCGGCAAAATTGGTAAAGTCAATTGCGAAATCAAAAGTCAATCGGTTGGCATCATTGCGGATGAGCAATTCACCCTCTAAGCGCAAATTGTTTTCGCGCTGTTCGAAACGATCGCTTAAACTGTAAAAACTAAAGTTTGCGCCGTATCCAACCTGATCGGCTTCAACCTCATGGCTTTTTAAGCCCAGATTGCCCGAAATCCGATTAAAAACTTGCCGAATCGAATCTCTTGGTATTTCAACAGGTCTATTAGCACCATAAAAATGCCGCACTTGTCTATCGTAATCAAATGCCGAATACAAATACACCTTATTGAGATAGCGCTTGCCATGAACGCCCAATTGATTGTCGCTCATGGCGGCATGTTGAAACAAGGCTGTATCGATGGTCAAGTCACCAGATGACGAAAAATGCCGTGCTTTGATACCGTATTCAAACTTGGGATCGCGCTTGCTCATGTAGCGAATATCGGCGAGCGGGGTATTGTAATTGCCACCTCCCAATCTGATATATCCACCCCCTAAATTGCTGGCCGGCTCGGGCAGGGCACGCAAAGGAGTAAGTGGAGCAAGCACCACTGAAGTTGGCGCCATCCGGTTAATTCCTGTGTAAATCAGCACTTTTTTATCGCTTTGCACAGTAGGAAGCTGAGGAACCGGATGAACTTTGAGCGCATCCGCCAAAACTGCTTCATAGGCGCGCACAACATTAATAGGATCGGTTGTAAAGCCTTCCCGCTGCGCCATGGCGTGCATGCTCATCGACAGCAGGCACCCGGTAAATCCAACAACAATTCGCTTTTTCATTGATCACCTCCTTCGGGTTGTGGGTCATTTGTATTGGGCGCGTCACCTTCCCCTCCTTCGGGATTCATCGCACCGGGAGCTGTACTTCGGCCTTTTACTTGTCGGGCTTTTAATTCATCCAACCGTCGTTGCGCCTGCAAGGTGATGGCATCGGCAGCTCTGTTGTCGACAATGCTCTGCAAAGTTGCAATGGCCTGGAAATCTTCTTCCAAGGCAACATAGGTCTCAGCCAGCAGCAAAAAAGCTTTGCCAATCCAAGTATCGTAATAGGGTATTTTGTCAACCAATTCGAAAATCGTCTGCTGCGCCAAGGCGTAGTCAGCACGCTTGTATTGTATTTCGGCCAAATAATATTTGGCAGCTGCGCCGTACTCGCCTTTGTTTTGCTCGTAGATGGCAGTGAAAGCCAAAAGTGCTTCCGATAATTGGCCGTCTTGCAGTTGAAGCTGCGCCAAAACCAGATCCGCTTCTAACTTGGCCTGCTCATCAGCATGTTCAAACTGTTTGATTTTCTCGGCATATGCCTTGGCCAAGGCCTTCTCCGACTGACCAAAATAAGCACGCATCAAGCCTTGAATGGCGTCCAAATAATTCCAACGCGAGTCGCTGTTTTGCTCGAGCAAACCAAAATACTTAACCGCCTGTGCAGTATCGCGCTTGGTTGAATAAAGTTTAGCCAAACGGGCATATACCCGCTCAGAATACAGGCTGCGCGGCTGATCAGCCACAAATACCAAATCCTGCAGCATCAAGGTTGTATCGCCTTTGCGGCCGTAACAATCGGCCCGGAGAAACCTTGCGCTCACCACAAAATAGCCGTCGGGAAACCGATTGATGTATCTGGTTAACGAGGCAATGCCGTTATCACAGTCATTTTGGTTGTAAGCCAATTCCGCTGCCTGAAAAGTAATGGAATCTTCTTCAGAAAGGGTTACCGTGGCAGATGGCACAGTGGCCGCAAACGCCAGGTATTCATCTACTTTGTTCAGTTGGATGCATACATTTTTTACCCCAACCAAGGCATCACGAGCCTCTTGGGTCTTGGGATACTGGGCGATCACTGCCTTGTAAGCGTCTAAGGCTGCCTGATATTGTTCTTGGTTGTAATATACAAGTCCCTTCACCAAAATGGCTTTTTTGAGCAACAAGCTGTTCGGGCGTTTTTCTGATAAAGTCTCGATTTGTTTGAGTGCTTGTTGGTAATTGTCATCCAGAAAATAGGTGTTTGCCAATTCTAAAATGGCATTGTCGAGGTAGAGCGATCCTGGAAAACGCTTTTGAAATTGCAGCAGCGCACTCACTTTTTTGTCCTTTTGCTTGAGCAATCCGAACAGAATGGCTTCTTGATAATTGGCGTAATCAGCACCTGTCAAATTTTTGGCCATCACTGCTTGGTAATGACGCAAAGCTTCTGTGTAGGTGCTGATGGCAAAATAGGCATCAGCCAACCGCAGCAACATATCGCCGTATGCGCTTTGGGCAAAAGCTTGGTTTTGCACCTTGGCAGGCTGCTTTTGCAAATCTTTTAGCCCAGCCTCAAATTGGGTAATGGCAAGCACATACTCCTGCCGTTTAAAATAGGCATACCCCAAACCATAATGGGCAGCAAACAAGGTATTTTCCGCTTCGAACCCATCCGTCACCGGATACGCTTGAATGAAGCGCTGATAATCGGCAATGGCACCAGCCAAATCGCCCAAACGATACAAGGCCTCTGCTTTCCAATAAAGTGCTTTGGCCGTGATGTTTTTATCAATGCTTTGTGACAGCGATTTGTCGAAGTTCTTTACAGCTTCTTGGTAAACACCTTGGTTGAATACTTCTACGCCTCTGTAATAGGCCACTTTTTGGTACGACCGGTTGATGGTGAGGTTGCGTGCGGCAATGGCTTCAATTACCTCCACTGCTTCTTTGAAGTTTTTGGTCGACAACAACAGATTGCCCAGCAATTCTTTGGCTTCATCTCCAAACTTTGATGTTGGATAATTGGCCAAAAAATCTTTCAGCCAAGTCAACGATTGAGGGTGAATATTGAGCTCGTAACCAAGCTTCGCATGATTAAAAGCAGCCATCTCTTGAATGTCTACATCCACATTTAAGCGTGATGCAGCATAAAAGCTACTCAGGGCCTGCTCTTTTAGACCCAATCGCAAATAACTGTCGCCCAACATGAAGGTAGCACTCTGCCCCACACTATCGGTTCGAGAAGCCGCTTTGCTCAGGTATTTTACAGCTTCCTTGTAATCGCGCCCGACGTATGCGGCATAACCTAACTGATAATAATCTTCACTGACCAGCTGTCCTCCTTGCTCCTGGTATCGCTTTAAATAGGGAATGGCTTTTACAAATTCCCCCTTTTTAAAATAGGCTTGGGCAATGAGATAGTTGATGGCAGCAAGCTGCTTTACTTCTTTGTTCGCCGAAAGTGGCAAAGCATATGCTAAGAGCGCATCATAACGTCCGAGCTCAAATTGCAATTTCGTAATGTAATAAGGAATGATGCGTGCGTAATTCGCAGATTCACGTAACTTGTCGAAATAGGCCAATGCTGCCTCTCCTTCACCTTCTTGGTAGGCAATAACCCCTAAATAATAGTTTGCGGGGTAGTGATATTCATTTTTTAAGCCACTGATTTGCTCAAAAGCTTGTTTGGCTTCTTTGAACATGTCGCGTGTAAAGTAGCTGTATCCGAGGTAGTACCGGGCCTTGGCACTTTGATCGAGTGCGAGTAAACTCGCATCCAGACTGCTTAGCACTGGAATTACCTCCTTGTACTTTTTGGAAATGAAATAGAATTGCCCTAAAAAGAACTTTACTTCATTTACTTCCAAAGCATCAGGATATTCCTCAATAAAGGCCAATAATTGGTGGTCAGCATCTTTCTGTCGCAATTGTGCTGTGCTGAGGGCCCGATAGTATTTCGCCCTGCGGTAAACATCCTGGTCTTCTTTCAGTTCTGATGGCGGAAATATGGCAGCCATCAAGCGCTCCGACTGTCGCTTTACTGCCACATAGCGGCTGTTTTGGTACAACGATTCTATCATGCGCATCTGCTCTTGATTTGCATCATAGATTTGGGTTCGTTGTGCTTTCACCAGAATGGAAAAACACAGCAGCAACACCAAAGCACCTATCCATTTTTTTTGCATGCTTACTTTGTTTGAATGGCCTAATAACGCGTTTGCTCTACATAGAGTACACCTAAACAAAACTACTTAAGGCATTTCCCCAAATGCAGTGTATGCCCTTAAATAGTTTTGAACAGTGTGGATAAAATCGGTCAAAACACTGTGTGACTGTCCAAAAAAATCCCGCCGAAGCGGGATTGTTTAAAAACTGAGGGTAACCCCCAAACTGGGCAAAATGGGCAATTGATTCACCCGATTAAATCTCACCCGATCGAAATAGAAAATATTCTCTCGATTGTATGCATTGCTCAAGCTGAAATTAAAATCCAACTCAGAGCGATCGCTAATGGCCCAAACGTGGCGCAATGAAACATCCAAACGATGGTATGTAGGCAGCCTGCCTTGGTTAAAGTCAGCATATACAATGCCCAATCCACCATTTTGACTTAAATAATCAGCATTGATGCCGTTAAGCGAAAGATTCGGGTAAAAACCTTGCGTTTGCGTAAATGGGAATCCCGATCCAAAATTCCAACGCCCACTTAACTCCCAATTCAGATTTTCACCGAAGGTGTAGGTCGAAACCAAATTGATATTGTGTCGGCGGTCGAAACTAGGATTGTAAGTGCGAATGCCATCAAATCTGTCGACATAAGTCCATGAATATGTGGCCCAGAAGTAAAAACGCTTGCGGTCATACTTCAAACGGAAATCAAAACCATACGCCTGCCCACGTTCCACGATATAGTCCTTTTTGAGAAAATCAGGCTTGTCGTTAAACTCGGTTATATCAGCATAAATCTTGTCTCGGTTGATATTGGTGAGTTGGTTAAAATCTTTGATGTAGGCTTCTGCATTGAATTCGAAAAACCTTCCAAAGTCAATTTCAGCACCTGCAATGGCGTGGCGGGCTTTTTGCAATTTGCTGGTTACAGGCGCTCCATCGAAGGTGCGTGGCAAATTGTCGGGGCCCGACAAAAATCCATAAAACAAATTCACAATGTCGCGATCAGACTGTGCCGAAATCAAGTTTTGCGAGTACAATCCACCGGCAAACTTCAATCGGAGACGTTTGGTAAGGTTGTACTTCGCACCCAAACGAGGTTCTAAACTCACCTCCCCCAAAGAAGAGTAAGAATGCAAACGAAATCCGGGTTCAAATACCAACTTATCTGTCAGGTATTTGTACTTCACATAACCTGCAAGTTCTGTGGTGCTGGCATCTTGGCTCAAAATCAATCCGCCGGGATTGGTAAACCTAAAATTGGTACTGAAACCAATCACATCTACCCCATAAACCACTTCATTTTCACCCAAAAACTGGGTGATGTTTACGTTTCCATTGAATCCAGTGATACCACTCTCCCTGGGGGCACCATCGGCTTCCACCTGTGTGGCTTGATAATCGGAATACGCCACGGTACCGCTGATGAGCGAGGTAGAACCTTCAGGAATCAATACGAAATTTGCACCTGTTCCGAATGAATTCCAGCTGATATCCGCTACCTGTCTAAAATTAACCCGGTCATTAAAATTAAAACCAAACAGACTGAGCTTGCTTCCGTTTTTGGCCTTGAAAGTGGTTTTTGCGTAAATATCATTGAAGCTAAAAGGCAGTCCATTGCTGTCGGCATAACTATACAACAGCTTTGAAGTACGGTCGAGATAAGAGGTCTTACCGGCAATCACAAAAGTCGGGGCCAATCGATCCGGATTTTTGGGTTTTGCCAAAGGCCCTTCGAGCACCAAGCGGCTCATAAATGGACTTGCACCAACCTTACCGGTTAACCTTTTCTGATTACCATCCCGTGTTGTTACATCCATCACCGCCGAAATACGTCCGCCGTGATTGGCGTTGTAGCCCCCGGTATATACGTCGGCGTTTTTGATGATATCGGTTTCAAAGACCGAAAACAGGCCAATGGAGTGGAAAGGATTGTAAATAATCATGCCGTCGAGCAGCACCTTGTTCTGCACCGGTGAACCACCTCTGATGTACAATTGACCACCTTGGTCGCCTGTGAAAACCACACCAGGCAATACCTGAAGGTACTGGGCAATGTCGGCATCACCCCCAACACTTACAATTTGGGTGATTTGTTTGGGTGTAACGGTTTCAACCGATACTTTCACCGAAGTCAATTGTTCTTGCTTTTCGGCACTTACTTCAATGGCATTCAGCTGAATGCTCGATTTGTTCAGGAAAAGCTTATGGTTCACTATACCACCTGAACGGAGCACGACTTGAACCGCTGCCGTATCGTAGCCGAGGTAGGTACTCATCAATGTATATGTACCCGCTGGTACACGTGTGATCGAAAAAAAACCATTCACATCGGTACTTGCTCCAAATGTGGTTCCCTTTAAAAATACGTTTGTGAACAAAATTGGCTCACCACTCGACTTATCATAAACAAACCCACGAATGGTACCGCTTGCATCTTGTGCTTTTGCTCCCAGGACTCCGAAAAAAATCAAAAAAGCGAAGCCTGCTAAAAAATCCTTCATGTAAACAAATTGGAATGCCGAATTTAGCCTTTCAGCGGCCAAATGCCAACTACAAATTTTAACAAGCTGTTAAAATGCGTTAAACGTCAGTTTAATGACAAACGGTTGACAATTACAAAATGCTAAGGTCGCCTTTGCCAGCTCTGATTACTTCTATCTCATCGCTGCTGCAATCCAAAACCGTTGATGGTTCGTTTTCTCCGTAACCACCATCCACCAGCATGTCTATTTCATCACCATAACGTCCCCAAATTAAATCGGGATCAGTGGTGTACTCTACCACATCATCTAAATCGAGCACTGAGGATGAAACAATTGGATTGCCGAGGGCTTGTACAATCGCCCGGGCAATGGCATTATCGGGCACACGGATGCCAATGGTTTTGCGTTTGCTGTGAAAAATTTTGGGCACTTGCCCATTGGCCTTCAAGATGAAAGTATACGGACCAGGTAAAGCGCGCTTCATCATCTTAAAAACCTGATTCGGCAACTGCATGGTATAGTCCGACAAATTGCTCAAATCGTGGCATATGATGGCGTATTGACCTTGTTCGAGCTTTTTGAGTCGGTTGATTTTGTCGATGGCCTTGTTGTTGTACATGTCGGCGCCGAAGGCATAAATGGTATCCGTTGGATAAATAATCACCCCGCCTGCCTTCAGACAGTCAACCACTTGCTGCAGTTGCTTGTCGTTCACATTTTCTTCGTACAATCGAACCCGCATGGTGTAAAAATACGAAAAGCAGGGCGTTAACCCTGCTTTTCCTTCTATCTGCATTATTGGTTATTTCAAAACCGATTCTACCAAACCAGCGGCTTCTTCTAAACCTACAGCACCCATGATTTTGAGTCCCGAAGCATCCAGAATTTCTTTGGCTTCTTTGGCATTGGTACCTTGCAGGCGTACAATGATGGGCACTTTGATATCGCCAATCTGCTTGTAAGCCTCTACGATACCGTTGGCTACGCGGTCACAACGTACAATGCCACCGAAGATGTTCACCAAAATGGCCTTCACATTCGGATCTTTCAAGATAATGTTAAAAGCGTTGGCAACACGTTCGGCATTGGCGGTACCACCCACATCTAGGAAGTTGGCAGGCTCGCCACCTGATAATTTGATGATGTCCATGGTTGCCATGGCCAAACCAGCACCGTTTACCATGCAACCCACGTTTCCGTCGAGTTTTACATAGTTCAAGTTGTATTCACCTGCTTCTACTTCGGTAGGGTCTTCTTCTAATACATCGCGCATGGCGGCGATATCAGCATGACGATACAGAGCATTCTCGTCGAGGCCCACTTTGGCATCAACAGCGATGATCTTATCATCAGAAGTCTTCAAAACGGGATTGATTTCAAACAAACTGGCGTCGATGCCTTCGTAAGCTTTCACCAAAGAAGTCACAAACTTCACCATTTCCTTGAATGCGTTGCCGCTTAAGCCCAGGTTGAAGGCGATTTTACGTGCCTGGAATCCTTGGAGACCAACACGTGGGTCAATTTCTTCTTTGAAAATGAGGTGAGGTGTCTTTTCAGCCACTTCTTCAATGTCCATTCCCCCTTCGGTAGAATAAACAACGATGTTGCGACCCCTGGCGCGGTCGAGCAATACCGATATATAAAATTCTTTGGTCTCACTCGCACCAGGATAGTAAACATCCTGTGCAATCAAAACCTTGTGTACTTTTTTGCCTTCAGCACCTGTTTGAGGTGTTACCAGTTGCATGCCGATGATGTTGTTTGCCTTTTCACGCACATCGTCGAGCGATTTGGCCAATTTAACGCCACCACCTTTACCGCGGCCACCAGCATGGATCTGAGCTTTTACCACCCACCAGCCTGTGCCGGTTTGTTCTTGCAGCTTCTTCGCAGCTTCTACAGCTTCATCTGCTGTATGTGCCACAATGCCTTCCTGGATGCTCACACCATATCGCTTGAGCAGCTCTTTTCCCTGGTATTCGTGAATGTTCATGCAATTTATTTTAGCTGGCCAAAAATAGGGCGAATTAGCGTGAAAGCCAAGTGCAAAAAAGGCCTGAAAACAAAAAGAGCCGATCGTTCTAGACCGGCTCTTTTTCATATACGGAAGATTTATCCTCCGAAATCATCGAAGCTTACATGCTCTTCTGGAATACCCCAGTCGTCGCACATTTTTACCACGGCTGCGTTCATCATAGGAGGACCGCAGAAGTAAAACTCAATTTCTTCGGGATCACTGTGTTTCGACAAATAATTGTCGATGAACGCCTGGTGTACAAATCCTAAGAAACCATCTCCTTCACGGTCTTCTACGCTGGTAGAAACTTTCCAGTTGTCCTCGGGCATAGGCTCCGACAATACAACGTGGAAGCGGAAGTTCGGGAACTCCTTTTCAATGGCACGGAACTCATCGATGTAGAACAGCTCACGCTTCGAACGGCCACCATACCAGAAGCTCACCTTTCGGTTGGTTTTGAGGGTATGAAACAGGTGGAAGATGTGCGAGCGCAAAGGCGCCATACCTGCACCACCTCCGATGTATACCATTTCTTTGTCGGTTGGACGGATGAAGAACTCACCGTACGGGCCAGAGATGGTTACTTTATCACCAGGTTTGCTCGAGAACACGAACGAAGAACATACGCCCGGATTTACCTGCATCCAACGGTTGTTGGCGCGGTCCCATGGTGGGGTGGCAATACGGATGTTCAACATGATGATATTTCCTTCAGCCGGGTGGTTGGCCATTGAGTAGGCACGGAAGATAGGCTCAGGATTCTTCATCTTGAGATCCCACAATTTGAACTTGTCCCAATCTTCTTTGAACTTGTCTTTGCCGGCAGGATCGCTCGGATGCGGCGCAATGTCAAAGTCTTTGAAATCAACTTCGCAAGCAGGAACGTCTACCTGAATGTAACCACCCGATTCAAAATCGAGGTGTTCGCCATCGGGCAATTTCACCACAAACTCTTTGATGAAGGTAGCTACGTTGTAGTTCGACACCACTTCACACTCCCACTTCTTGATACCAAAAATCTCTTCTGGGATGTGCACCTTCATGTCGTTTTTCACTTTCACCTGACAAGCCAGGCGCCAGTTTTCGCCTTGCTCCTTGCGCGAAAGGTGGCCTTTTTCGGTAGGCAGCACATCGCCACCACCTTCAACAACCTGGCACTTACACATGGCGCAAGTACCGCCACCACCGCAAGCAGATGGAAGAAACAATTTCTGTTCGCTCAAGGTGCTCAGCAAAGTACTGCCGGGCTTGGTGATAATTGGGTTGGCTTCATCACCGTTTACAATGATTTTGATATCACCGCTTGGCACCAATTTCTTTTGGGCAAACATGAGGATGAACACCAGTGAAAGAATAACCAGCAAAAACGCACCTACGCTGAGGGCGATGATGGTTGTTGTGCTAAGAATCAACATATACCTGAGCGATTAAAGATTGATACCAAGGAAGCTCATGAACGCTATGCCCATCAAGCCGGTGATGATAAAGGTGATGCCCAATCCACGCAAGGGTTTAGGTACATCGCTGTAACGGATTTTCATGCGGATGGCGGCAATGGCAACGATGGCGATCAACCAACCTACTCCTGATCCCAATCCGAATACCGAAGCTTCAGCCAAGGTGTAGTCGCGCTCTTGCATGAACAAGGAGCCACCCAAAATCGAGCAGTTTACCGCAATCAAGGGCAAGAAAATACCCAAAGAGCCGTAAAGCGCAGGCGAAACCTTTTCAATCACCATTTCTACCAATTGCACCATCGAAGCGATGGTGGCAATGAACATGATGAAAGCCAAAAAGCTCAAATCAACTTCCGCAAATGATGGATGCAAACCTGCTAAAGCGCCTTCTTTCAAAACGCCATTGAGAAGCAACCAGTTGATGGGCACTGTAACACCCAATACAAAGATAACCGCTGCACCCAAGCCGATGGCTGTTTTCACATCCTTAGAAACGGCCAGGTACGAACACATGCCCAAGAAATAGGCAAAAATCATGTTGTCGATGAAAATCGAGCGAACGAAAATACTGATGAGGTCTGATGCTAATAACAACATGATTAAGCTTCCTCCAATTTGGTATTAAGTGAACGTTGGATCCAAATGATGATGGCAATCACAAACAAGGCACCTGCAGGAATCAGCATCAAACCATTGTTCACATAGCCCATTTCGTATACAGCATCAGGAATTACCTGAAAGCCCAAAAGTTTACCCGAACCAAACAACTCGCGGCAAAAAGCCACCGCGATGATGATCCAAGCGTAGCCCACAGAATTTCCAAAACCATCTAAAATGGCAGGACCCGGTTTGTTGCCCATGGCAAAAGCCTCCAAGCGTCCCATTACAATACAGTTGGTGATGATCAAACCAACAAATACCGATAGCTGCTTGCTCACATCGTAAACAAATGCTTTTAGTATTTGGTCTACCAAAATCACAAGTACTGAAATAACCGTGAGTTGTACAATGATCCTAATCCTCGATGGAATGGCATTTCGCATCAAAGAAATGATAAAGTTCGACAACACCACCACCGCCATTACCGAGATGGCCATTACCATGGTTGGCTTCAACTGGGTAGTTACCGCCAGAGCCGAACAAATGCCCAATACTTGGATGGTAATTGGGTTATTGTCGCTCAGGGGATCGACCAATAGCTTACGGTCTTTTTTTGAAAGAAGCGGCTTGGCTTCTTTTACTTGCGTTTGTATGTCACTCATGACTGCGACTTTTTAAGGTAGGTCAAATAAAACTGAATGTCCTCACGGAGCATGTTGGATACACCCGTTGAAGTAATGGTTCCACCAGAAATGGCGTCAACCTTGTGTGGATCGCCTGCTTCTTTGGGTTCTTTGGTCACTTGAACCGAAACAAACTCATCACCATTGAAAATCTGCTTGTTGGTGAATTGTCCTTCAAACTTGTCGGTGTTGATTTCGGCACCCAAACCAGGCGTTTCACCTTTGTGATCGAAAACGGCCTGTTTCACAGTATTCCCGTCTTCGTCGAGTGCCAAATAACCCCAAATGGGTCCCCAGAGCCCCACGCCTGCCAATTGCAGAATGTAGGTCTTTTTACCGTTCTCTTCGTAGATGTACAAAGGGTACCTGAGTTTGTGGTTCGGGTCTTTCGACTTCACACGTTTGTCGTAAGCCAAATCAATGTCAAAAGCTTTTACGCCTTCCACTACATTGCCATTTTCGTCAATTACCACCGATTTGATGTACTCATCAAATTTCTTGTAATCATCCGAACCGGTTTTACCCACCACGGAAAGAATGTTTTCTTGCTTCTCCTTTTTCAGGTTGGCATCTTGCATGGGTTTCAGCAAAGTTGCTGCACCAGCTAGCAGCACGGCAGCAACCACAGTGATGATCACCGCGAAAGTGATCACATAATTGTTCGAATTACGCACGAGCAAGTCTCCTCTTGATATTTGATTGAACCACGAAATAGTCGATGAGTGGCGCCATCACGTTACCAAATAAGATGGCCAACATGATGCCTTCGGGATAAGCCGGGTTGAATACGCGAATCATTACGGCCATCATACCGATCAACAAACCGTACCACCACTTTCCTACTTCCGTTTGGGCAGCGGTTACAGGGTCGGTGGCCATGAATACAGCTCCGAACATCAAACCGCCCATGATGAAGTGGTAATAAAAAGGCACTTGCATGAATTCATTAGCGCTGATAGCGTTAAAAATCAAGCCCATGATGCCTGCACCCAACATCACCGAAGTCATGATTTTCCAGCTGCCAATCCCTGTGAGGATCAAAAAGGCTGCTCCTATCAGAATGGCAATCTTGCTGGTTTCACCAATCGACCCTGGGATAAAGCCCATGATCATATCCGTTGCGCTGAAGCCCGGACTGCCAGCAATGCTGTTGGCAAGGGCCGTAGCACCTGAATAAGCATCTGCCTTTTCGGCAATCCATACGGTATCGCCCGACATGAAGGTTGGATACGCAAAAAATAGAAATACGCGTGCAGTAAGTGCCACATTCAGGATGTTCATGCCTGTGCCGCCAAATACTTCCTTGGCAAAAACTACTGCAAATGCAGTGGCAACGGCTACCATCCACAAAGGAATGCTCGGTGGCATAATCAGCGGTATCAACATCCCTGATACCAGGAAGCCTTCGTTGATGGCGTGTCCTTTTTTAGAAGCAATGAAAAACTCAATACCCAAACCTACACCATACGAAACCACCACTACGGGCAATACTTTGAAGGCACCGTAGATGAGCTTGTCCAAAAAGCCATCGCCATATCCCAAAAACTCACCATTGCTGATGAAATGCTGATGGCCTACGTTGTACATGCCAAACAACAGGGCAGGTACCATGGCCAAAATCACAAAAAACATGGTGCGCTTGAGGTCAATACCGGCCTTGATATGCGTACCATCATGGGTTACATGATCGGGCGTGAATAAAAAGGTGGCAAAACCATCAAACACGGTGTGGAACTTCTCGTACTTCCCACCTTTGTTAAAAAGGGGACGGAGTTCGTAAACTTTGTCCTTTAGAAACTTCATATACCGTTAATTGCTTATTGTTCTTCTTGATACATCAAATCCAAACCTTCGCGCACAATCTTTTGTACAGGAATTTTGGACGTACACACAAACTCACACAGGGCAAAATCTTCTTCAGCCACTTCATAAATGCCCAATTGCTCCATTTCTTCAATGTCTTTGTAGATAATCGACTTCAGCAAGAAAGTTGGCAAAATGTCCATCGGCAAAACCTGCTCGTACTGACCGGTCACCACAAAAGCACGTTCTTCACCATGGGTATTGGTATTTACTTTGTATGTGCGGTTTTTGAACCAACCGCTTAGGAACGACTTTGATATGTCTGGACGTGGATAGCTGGGCAACAACCAACCAAAAAACTCCATATCATCGCCTTCGGGAATGGCTGTGATTTGGTGGTCGTAAATGCCAAGGTATCCTTGTTCACCGATATTGCTTCCGGTAAGTACATTGCCACTGATGACACGCACTTTGCCCGATTTGAGATTGCCGCGCAACAGTGCTTCGGCTTGCACCCCAACGATACTTTCGAAATAGCGAGGCGTTTCAACCTCAGAGCCGGTGATTGCTACCCTTCTGCGTGCATCAAAACGACCTTTCAAGAACAACCTACCTATGATGATAACGTCGGCAGGGTGAATGTGCCAAACACGGTCACCCTTTTTGATGGGATCGATGTGGTGAATCTGCACACCCACATTTCCGGCAGGGTGCGGTCCGCTCACTTTATTGATGATAACGTTTTTGGCTTGCAGCAGCACGTTTGACTTTGTTTCGCTGGCGTGCACATTCAGGTGAATGTTAACACCGGTAAGTTTTTTCAGCGCGTCGATGCCGGCCTGGAAAGTATCTGCTTCATTTTCCACCAAAAAGTCAATGCTTGGTGCCAATGGAGCAGAATCGAAGCCCGAAATAAACACCGACTTAGGCATTTCAGTAGGATTTGCCAATACATTGTACGGACGCTGACGCAAGAAAGCCCATGCGCCAGAGGCAAGCAACTTGGCTTTGATTTCGTCGGCCGTTAACTGGTCGGGACGTGCCGCGCCAAAGTCGATATAGCTAGTATTGGCATCTGCCAGGATCACAATCTCCTGCAAAACGCGTTTTTCACCACGTCGTACTTCCACTACTTCACCGCTTACAGGTGAGGTAATTTGAAGTTCGGGATGGTCTTTGTCGAACATCAGTGGTGATCCGGCCTTGACTTCGGTTCCGGGTTCGACCACTACTTTAAACCGTTTGTGACGGAATTCCTGAGGCTTGATTGCGACCGTTTTCGAAAGGGGAGCTTTGCCCGCCAACGGTTGTGCTGCGCCTACCAGTTTGATGTCGTAGCCCTTTTTGAGCTTGATGGATTTTGACATACTGCTTCCTAGCAAATTTTAAAACGCCGTTTTTTATCGTGAAAACAAAGAAAATCAGCTTTGATTTTCGAACAGCAAAAATAGAAAAATGTTTGACTTTGTGACGTGAAATCAACAGAAAATGGAGGTTTCGTTCCCATCCGAAAATCGCCTTAATTTGCACCCAGATGATAACGGTTCAGGCATTGGATTTTGGCTTTGGTGGACAGAGTCTCTACGAGGGGGTTTCGTTCGACCTACACCCGGGTGAGCGGATTGGATTTATAGGGCGCAATGGCACAGGCAAATCATCGCTTTTGCGGTTGTTACACGGGGAATATGCCGCTGGGACGGCCATTCAAAAGATGCGCGGGTTGCGTACTGCCTTTTTTAACCAAGACCTGCTCTCCTATCAAAGTGATTCGCCCATTTTAACGGTTGCTGCCCAGGCTTACGCCTCTTTGCTGCAAAAAAGAACGCAATACGAGGACTTAACACTGCAATTAGCGGAGGACCACAGCCATATCTTGTTGCAACGACATGCGGCCTTGCTCGAGGAGTTGGAAATTGCAGGTGCCTTTCAATTAGAGGTGCAGGTAGAAAAAACGCTGCGTGGTTTAGGTTTTTCGGCAACCGACATGCAGAAATCCTTTTCAAAGTTCAGCGGTGGCTGGCGCATGCGTGTGATGTTGGCCAAGTGCTTGTTAGAAGCACCTGACTTGCTGATGCTCGACGAACCTACCAACCACCTCGACTTACCGGCGATCCAATGGCTTGAAGGTTATTTGAAGCAATACGAGGGAACAGTCGTAGTGGTTTCACACGACAGGCGATTCCTCAACCAGGTAAGTACACGCATTCTAGAAGTAGAAAACCGACAAGTGCGCAGCTACAAAGGCAACTACGACGCCTATGAAAGCCAAAAAGCAGAAAGGCTTGAGCAAGAAATGCTCACTTACAAAAACCAGCAGAAGCAGTTGGAACAAGAAATGCGTTTTGTAGAACGCTTCCGGTACAAGGCATCCAAGGCTAAAGCGGTGCAGGCACGCATCAAATTGCTCGAAAAAAGAGATTTGGTGGAGCTAAGTGAAACCGATGATCGCCATTTGAACATGCGTTTAAAAGTTGCCAAACAGCCGGGCAAAATCATCTGCGAACTCAAAAACATATCCAAGTCCTTTCCGGGCATCAACATTTTGCATGATGCACATGCGCTCATCGAGCGAGGCGATAAAATTGCTTTGATCGGTCCCAATGGAAAAGGCAAATCAACCCTTTTGCGCATCCTGTTTGGGTCAGAATCATTTGAAGGGATCAGAGAGCCGGGGCACAATGTGAGCATGTCGTTTTACGCCCAGCACCAGTTGGAATCCTTGCGTTTGGAAAACAGCGTGCTCGAAGAGGCCCAACGCCTCTCCTTCAACAGAACGGAACAAGAACTCCGCAACACGCTCGGCGCATTTCTCTTCAGCAACGAAGAGGTAGACAAAAAAGTAAAAGTGCTTTCAGGGGGTGAAAAAGCCCGGGTGGCTTTGGCAGGCATCATGTTGTCGGAAGCCAACTTCCTGTTGCTCGACGAACCGACGAACCACCTCGATATGGATGCAGTGGACATGCTGATTGAAGCGTTGCAGCAATACGAAGGCAGTTTTATTACTGTTTCGCACGACCGCTATTTTTTGGAAGAAGTGGCAAACAAACTCTGGTATATCCAAAATGGTGAAATAAAGGTTTACCCTGGCGATTACCGAAGCTTTGCTGAACGCTATGGCGAGCACTTCTTTTTCCAACCCGACCCCATCACTTCCACCGCCCAAACAGCACCCCATGCGGCACAAGCGGCTAGAAAGGTAGACTACGAAAAACAAAAGGAACAGCGCAAGGCTTACAACAAGTTGCAGCAACAACTCGATAAAACCGAAAAAGAAATCACTTCGCTGGAAGCCACCAAAGCAGATCTGCATCTGAAAATTTCGCAAGAAGAAATTTTTACCGATTTTGAGGCGTTACAACAATGTCAAACCGAGCTGCAACAAATCGAACATGCGCTTGAACAATGTCACGCGCAATGGGAACAGATTTTTGAAGCCATGGCAGCTATAGAGTCATGAAAAAAGCACTTTGCGTCGTTTTTTGTCTGTTTTCTGCCTTCGTGCAGGCACAAGATTTTACCAACATCAGGTACGAAGACCATGTTTACAAACAAAACATCAAAACCGTACAGCTTTTGGTGGAAGGAAAACCATTCAGCAATCCAATCATCAACCTGGGCAATGGCGGCGAAGGATTGCTGCTCAACTTCGATGACTTGAATGGCGGATTTGAAAATTATACCTACACCATTATCCATTGCAACGCCGATTGGACGCCCACAAATCTTTTTCAGAACCAATACCTGAGTGGCTTTTTCGAAGACCAAATCAGCGATAACCGCCAATCATTTAACACCCTCACCAAGTACACCCATTACCGACTGCAGATTCCGAATCAAAATATACAGCTGAAGCTGTCGGGAAATTATGTGGTACATGTGTACAAAGACTTCAACAAAGAAGAGCCGGTACTCACCCGCCGATTCTTCGTGCTGCAGCCAACCATGGGTGTTGTGCCCATGCTCCGCCGCCCGAGTCGACCTGATGCCATTCAAACCGCGCATGAAATTGATTTCGATATCAATACGGGAAGCCAAACCATTTTTAATCCCTTTGAAGAAATACGTGTGGTCATCCGTCAGAACCAGCGGTGGGACAATCAAGTGGCTGGTTTGCTCCCGCTCTTTGTGCGCAACAATGTGCTCAGCTACGATTATGCCGACCGTAACATCATAGCTGCAGGCAATGAGTTCAGGAAGGTTGACTTGCGGAACATTCGTTTCAGAGGTGAACGCGTTGGCAAGCTCGAAATCGAGGGCAATCATATATTTGCTTGGGTAAAAGGCGATGATAGCCGTTCGCATTTGCGTTATCTATCTTACGAAGACCTGAACGGCCGTTACCTCATTCAAGGCAATGAAGGCAGAAACTCCAGTACCGATGCCGACTACATTGAAACCACTTTTACCTTGTTTCACCAAGGCCCTTTGGCAGGTGGTAGTGTGCATATTTTGGGACAGCTCACCGATTGGCAAATCAACGAAACCACCAAAATGACATATGATTACGACATTGGTGGCTACCAAATCACCCTCTTGCTCAAACAAGGCTTCTATGATTACACCTATGTATTTTTGCGAGATGGCGCTCAGTTGCCTGACTACACCTGGTTTGAAGGGAGCTATGAAGAAACCGAAAATGATTATGAGATTTTTGTATATCACCGCCCTCCTACCAGCATGCAGTTTGATCGATTGGTAGCCTATACAAAGTTCAACTCGATGAATCAAACGGGCAGATAAACGAAAGGCGGCCCAAAAGCCGCCCCGTTCAAAATTGCCAATTGCTTACAGCAGTTCGTTGGCAAGATTGGCCAGTTCTGACCGCTCACCTTTTTCGAGCGTAATGTGTGCAAAAAGACTTTGACCTTTCAAGCGTTCAATCAGGTACGTCAACCCATTCGATTGTGCATCGAGGTAGGGCGTATCAATTTGGTTGATGTCGCCCGTAAAAATGATTTTGGTGCCTTCACCTGCCCTGGTGATGATGGTTTTTACCTCGTGTGGCGTGAGGTTTTGTGCCTCATCTACGATGAAGCAAATGTTTGAAAAACTTCGTCCCCTGATATAAGCCAATGGGGTAATGGTCAATTTTTCTTGTTGCACCAACTCATTGATTTTTTGGTAGTCTTTGTCGCTTTCATTGAACTGATGCTGGATAAACTTTAAATTATCCCAAAGCGGCTCCATGTATGGATTGAGTTTCGATTTAATGTCTCCGGGCAAATACCCAATATCTTTGTTGCTGAGGGGAACGATGGGTCTTGCCAGGTACAATTGTTTGTAAAAGCGGCGCTGCTCCAACGCACCTGCCAAGGCCAACAGGGTTTTGCCTGTGCCTGCAATGCCTTGCAAAGTCACCAAACGCACTTGTTCCGACATGACTGCGTGCAATGCAAAGGCCTGTTCGGCATTCCTTGGCTTGATGCCATAGGCAAGTCGTTTTTCTACCTTTTCCATCCTGCCATCGAATGCGTTATAGAAGGCCATTACAGAGTCTTTGCCATTGCGCAAAATAAAATATTGGTTGGGCACGGGATCTACCAATCCAACATCTTCGGGCATGCAATAACCATCTTGGTAAAAGCGATCGATGATTTCGGATGTGATGCCTGTGATGACTTTTTTACCCGTATAGATGTCATCGAGGTTTTTCACCTTGCCAAAACGATAGTCTTCTGCAGCCAAATCGAGCGCCTTGGCTTTTAACCTCAGGTTCACGTCCTTGGTGACGAGAATAACCTTTTTATCGGGATAATTTTCTTTGAGATAAAGCGCACTGTTCAGGATGCGGTGATCGGCTTTGCGTTCGCCAAAGATTTTTTGTGCATCGAGACTTGCGTTTTCGTGCATTTCAACGTGGAACCTCCCTCCTTCGATATTTCCCAATGAAATCCAGTCTTGCAAACTATGGTCTGCAGAAATTTTGTCAAGAAAACGAATAAACTCGCGTGCTTCAAAATTGAGGCTGTCGTTCCCTTTTTTGAACTGGTCGAGCTCTTCTAAAACGGTGATGGGAATGGCCACATCATGTTCATGGAAGTTATTGATGGCGTTGTGATCGTGCAAGATAACTGAGGTGTCGAGCACGAAAATTTTACTTTCTTTTTTGGAATTAGTGCGTTTGGCCATGAGCGAAATCGGATATGTTGGCTCAAGTTGCCCAAAATTGAGTGCAATTGCAAAACCCTTTTTTGCACGGCATTGTGCATAACTTTTGGGTCAGGATTCCTGTGTCTGCCCTGGATATTCGATGCGCACGTGGTAAATGCTGTTCAGCATTTTCTTAAAAAGCTTTTTGATCTTTGAAATATCGCGTAAAGTAATATCCGCATTGATGTACTGATTGTACTGTAACTGTTTGGCAACAATGCCATCCACCAAATCTGAGATATTTTGGGCATTCGGGTGTTTGATACTGCGCGATGCTGCCTCCACCGAATCGGCCATCATCAATACCGCCGTTTCTTTGCTAAAGGGTTTAGGACCCGGATATCGGAACTTCCCTTCGTCTACTTCCAATTCGGGGAAACTGCGTATCTGCGACTGGTAAAAATATTCTACGCGCTGATCACCATGGTGGGTTCTGATAAAATCGACTACAATTTCAGGCAATCTGTGCTTTTTGGCCAATTCTACCCCATCGAGCACATGGCCGATGATGATTTGCGCACTCTCTTCGAAAGGCAGGTCGTCGTGCGGATTAGCGGAAGCATGTTGATTTTCTATGAAATAAACGGGATTCGTTAGTTTGCCAATGTCGTGATAAAGCGCTCCCACCCGCACCAGCAAAGCATTTCCCCCTATTTCAAAGATGGCTGCCTCAGCCAAATTGGCTACCTGCAAGGTATGTTGAAAGGTGCCTGGGGCTTCGTACGACAAACGTCGCAACAAGGGATTATTGGTATCACCCAGCTCCATGAGCGTAACGTCGCTTACAAAGCCGAAAATCCTCTCATAACCAAAAAGCAGTGGAGATGCAATGAGTGTAAGGATGGCATTCACAGCAAAATAGCCGTAATAGAGTGGTATTAACTCCCTAAAATCACCTTTGTTGACCAAGGTATAGGCCGTGTAGCCCAAGGCATACACCAAAAATACGATGCCCGAACTGAGGTAAAATTGAGAACGGTTGCGGATGCTGATGAGGGTAAAAATGGCTGCCATTCCAGCTGCCAGTTGCAAAACCATAAATTCGGAGGCATAACCCGAAAAAAAGGAGGTTAGTAAAGTAGCTACCAGTGTCACCATCATGGCCAACCATCCGTCAAAAAGTGCCCTGGTGAGGATGGGCAATACACAAAAGGGAATCAAATAAACCGATGGAATGGCTTTTTTGGTGGCCAAACTGAACAGTGCCACAACCAAAACGATATTCAGCAAAACCACAGCCAAACGCCTGGTGTCGTCGAAAAGGCCTTTGCGGAAAAAAAACAAATAGGCTACCAGCAAACCCATGATCATGGCCACCAGCAGGGCCTGCCCCAGCAGCGACCACCACCGCTGCCAGCCTTCGTAGCTTTGGGCCCCTATTTCTTTTTCGAGTGAATTGATCTTGCGGTAGGTATCTTCATACACCAAGCTGCCCTTGCTCACAATCATTTCACCCTGTTGAACCAAACCAGTGGTTTCGCTTACTGCTTCAAGTAGTTTTACTTTGGCAGATGCAGTAGCCACGGCATCGTAAACGATGTTTGGTTGAAATTTACGGGTACCAAATAGCCGTAACTGATCTGCCAATACAGGGTCGAGCGTCATTTGTGCAATTTGTGCGTACCAAGCCTCCATGAGCCTTTCTGCACCCACAAAAAGATCTGAATGAACTGTGATCGGTTTTGTGCTTCGGCTGTTCGAGATGAAAATACTACCGTCTTGTTGCCTTGGCCCTTCCTGAATGACTCCTTTGGTGTAAAATGTAGCTAGCAGGTCCTGCAGCGGTTGCAGCTCCCCTAAGCTCAGTTTATCGGAAAATTCTTGCTGTAATACTTGTTGTATTTCCTGCAATTGATTTTCACGCACCTCATAATAAGGTTTGTGATTTTTCAGTACCTTTTTGCGTTCTGCCTCCAGTTGGATTTCTCCTTTGAGGACTTCAAAATCAAAAGGAGCTATCAGGTCTTTGTAGGTCCATGGCTTGTTGAGTGCGTATTCGTAGCGAAAGGCTATTTTATGCGGCAACAAAGCTGTTAATACCACCACTGTAAGCACAAGTAGGCTCCAACGCGCCATTTGGGAACCATGCAGCGTAAAAAACGCTTGCAAATCGAAGATCCATTTGTGTTTAGCAGAAGGCATAGCCGGATGCAGCAGGGTGAATAAAACGTAACTTTGGGCCGCAAGTTAAACTGAATTGCTTAAAAATCCGTGATATGAAAGAAGTGTATATTGTGGCAGCAGCCAGAACGCCTATCGGAAGCTTTAATGGTGCACTCGCCAATGTATCGGCACCCCAATTGGGCGCTATTGCCATCAAAAAAGCCATGGAACAAGTGCATCTTGACCCTGCACGGGTAGATGAAGTGTACATGGGCAATGTGATCAGCGCCAATGTGGGGCAAGCGCCAGCAACCCAAGCAGCTATTTATGCAGGCATTGCCAACACTACCCCTTTTACCACGGTGAATAAAGTTTGTGCCAGCGGTATGAAAGCCATCATGTTAGGTGCACAAAGCATTCAGCTTGGTCAATATGAAGTGGTTGTTGCCGGCGGCATGGAAAGCATGAGCAACGTTCCCTACTATCTCGACAAATACAGAAACGGCGGCCGTTTGGGCCACGGACAAGTGATTGATGGCATTTTGCGTGATGGTTTGACCGACGTTTACAACAACTACCATATGGGGAATGCTGCTGAGTTATGTGCCAGCGAACACCAAATCAGTCGTGAAGCGCAGGATGCTTACGCCATTAATTCCTACAAACGTGCCGCTGCAGCTTGGGAAGCAGGCAAATTCGATCGTGAAATTGCACCTGTTGAAATCCAGGTAAAAGGCAAAGATGCCGTGTTGGTACGCGAAGATGAGGATTTTCGCAAGGTAAGTTTCGACAAAATCCCCGGCTTGCGACCTGTATTCGATAAAAATGGCACGGTAACCGCCGCAAATGCCTCTAACCTCAACGATGGTGCATCGGCAGTTGTGCTGATGAGCAAAGAAAAGGCAGAAGCACTGGGCATCAAGCCGATTGCCCGCATTTTGGGATATGCCGACGCCCAACAAGCCCCCGAATGGTTTACCACAGCTCCTGCTAAAGCCATACCACTGGCCATGGCGCGCGCTGGTGTAAAGGCGGAAGAGGTAGATTTTTACGAGATCAACGAAGCCTTCTCGGTGGTTTGTTTGGCCAACAATCAATTGCTTGGACTAAACCCAGAGCGGGTAAATGTGTATGGTGGTGGTGTGTCGATAGGCCACCCTATTGGCAGTTCAGGTTCACGGATTGTGGCTACCTTGTGTAGTGTTTTGCACCAGGAGGGTGGCCGCATCGGTGTTGCAGGTATCTGCAATGGAGGTGGAGGTGCAAGTGCGATGGTAATCGAAAAAATGTAATGTCATTTTTTTAGCGCTGGGGGCTTCGGCCCCCTTTTTTATTGTAGGAAATTCTTAGCTTAGAAGGCTCATAACATTCGAACTTGACAACTAAGCTAAACAATCGACAAATCAATATTTGGAGCGCTCTGGTTGGGGGGAATTTTACTTTTTTACCACTGGTTTTGTTTTTTGGCAACAAACGGAATTATCCAAAAGCCAATAACAGCAACAGTTAGAATCGGAAGCGAAAGCCCTTGCAGGCCGATTGGAAAGTTTGTTGGCGCGTCCATATTGGCTGGGCAAACCAATGGTGGATTTTATTGATCGGTGTAAAAGCAAGTGTAGGCGCGGCTTTGGCGGTGCGCAACTTGTTGGGGCATCCACTCATGCCGCAGAAACAAGTGGACAAGCAAATCTACGCACACCAAGAACTCAACACCGTTTATAACGAAACCATCGCACGGATCAGTGATGGTTTTGCATCTATTGACCAGGCTGGTATTGTGCAAATCTGCAACAAGCAAATGGCCAAGCTGTTCGGCCAAGAAGCGGATGAACTTGTAAATAAATCGCTTTTCACAAGCATTGAGGGCTTTGACAAAAGTCCTTTGGGCATGGCGATTATGGCTTCCATTAAAAATGGCAAGGGCCAAGCCCTGCCTGTGCAGCGCAAAGGTGACTTGAAATGGTTTGATGTTTCATTGTATCCAGGCTCACATGGACTGTCACTGTTTGCAAAAGACATCACCAAAGAAGAAGAAGTACTCCGCTTGTTGGAGTTGACAAACCAAGTAGCTCGTATTGGCGGATGGGAATACTTACCAAATGAAAATCGTTTGCATTTGAGTAGGACTGCAAGCGACCTTTTGCAATTGGCCGATAACCAATTGTCGCTGGATGCACTCGAGACCTATTTTGGCGAGCGTGCAAACGAAATCATTACGGGCTTACAAGAACTTCAAAAGACAAAAGGTCACTTCGATATTGAGTTGCCCATCATCAAACAAAAAAACAAACCCTTTTGGGTGAAAATTATTGCCGAGAGCACACAGGACAACAGAAGCGGCACCCGTATTTTGGGCACTTTACAAGACATTCAAAGCCGTATGTTGTTTCAAGAAAAAATGGCAGATACGGCGCAGCAGTACAGGAATTTGTTTGATTTGACACCTGTGCCCATGTGGACTTTTGACGCCAGAACTTTCAAGGTAATTGCAGCAAATTCTGCCGCCGCCAAAGAATACGGATATGAACAATCGGAGTTGATTGCCCGCCCTATCTCTCAAATGTTTTCGCCAGGGGTATTTTCGCAATTTTTAAAGCAGCTGGCAACCCAAAGTAGCAAAGCACTTATTTCGGAGCACCGTCGCAAGAATGGTCAATTGATGTATGGGAGATGTATTTCACGGAAATTGAACATGAAAAAAACAAAGCTTATGTGTTGCTTGCACGTGATATCACCGAGCGTTTGAACAATATGCGGGCGATTGAATCGCAAAACCAACGCCTCAGAGAAATTGCCTGGATGCAATCGCACAAAGTGAGGGCCCCTTTGGCCCGTATCTTGGCCATTGCGCAACTGGTTGAGCCAGAGTATTTCGACCCTAACCACGACAAACATCTCATCGATGAAATTTGCAAGTCGGCACACGAACTTGACCAAATTCTCATGGAGATTGTGCAGCGTACCGAAAACAACGGAAAAGAGAAATAAGCCTAGCAGGTATTTCATACCAAAAGCAGCATTTACTTCCATAGCGAAAGAGGCTGCGCCTTGTGCAGGAATTATTTCAATGTGAGCGTATAGGCGCCCAAGTGCTACAAAAATGGCGGATCTTCAGCACGCGCCAATCTTTATACCCCCACCAGCATAACCGCATCGCGCTGGGCTCGGCCAGATACAATGGAGGACGCGCTGCCATGCAGTTCTTCATCCCATGCTGCAACAGCAGTTCATTTGCTGCTCATTTGCCTTTTCGTTCAATCACCATGAGGACATACTTCTTATCGGCGGCAAATTGTTTCGGCTCTCCAATGGCCATGAGTTTATTTGATTTGTTCAGTATAAGCGGCCACAAATCTGCGAAGGCAAAATGAACTCCAGGTGCTTTTACATTCAGCTTTTCAATGCCATACTCCACTATCGGAATCAAAATTTGTGTGCCCCAATGATGCACATAAGCAATGGTTGGCAAGATGTTGGGCGTAATGTCGGTTTGTACCTGCAATTCAAAACCATGCTCTTCTAATTGACGCACAAAAGCATCCCAATAATGACCACTTTTTTCGGCTGCAGCACCTGATCGAAAATAATCGCAAGCAATCCATCTGCCATCCTTTGCCAACAATTGGTCAATGATTGGCAAAGCTCTTTTAAGATCGAGATATTGCAGCGATTCGGAAGTAATGATGGTACCAAAAGCGCCTGCCTTTCCAGCCACCTCAATGTCCTCGAATTTACACTCAAGCAATTCATTTGGGTAATTGGCGCGGATATGGCGGGCTTGATTGGTATCGGGTGTAAGCCCCATGGCGTTGACACCACGGCGGTTCAACACTCCCAACAGCCCCCCCATGCCACATCCAACATCCAAAATCGGCAGGTCGGTACGAACCACCAAGTCGGCCAACAAATTGGCGTAGCGCTCCTGCGCTTCGTAAATCATGTTTAAACTAATGTCCTGTGGCTTCACTTCCGGGTTATCGAAATAACCATAATGCAAATGATCTCCGGGCAACAAGCGATGGTACAATTTCAATTGAGCATCGTCGTATACCCGAGCCCGCCTTTTGCGGTTCCGCTGTAAATAATAAATACGTACCCAATTCAATGGATTGATCAATCGCAAGGCCAAGGCCCTGAATGGTCTGTTTGACATACAACAAGCTTAAAGCCGAAGGTTTAGGTAAAACACGGTACAAGGGCTCGTATTTTCTGGCGACAAACTAACGAAAAATAAGTGCTATTGGCTACTACTACCCACCATCAAAATTTTTAGCCGTCACACCGCTATTTCGGTGTTCATGCCTGCTTTTGTCCATATGGTGCCTCCTGTTGTACGAGAGATTGCCACAACAGGCATTTGCCCAACCAACGATTTGAATAACCACCTTGCGTACCACCTACAAGCTTGCATGGTACACACCAAAAAGATTGATGAATAGAAAAAAGATGTAATTATCCTTTTGGGATGAGATAAAATCTTTGCCAAAAATTTTACCGAATTTGGCAGCATGAAACGTATCCTTCTATTGCTCAACGGCCTCTTTTGGTTGGGACTTAGTCATGCCCAGGTCGATTTGAAAAAGTTAGACGCTTATCTTGAACAAGCGCGCAAAGACTGGAAAACCCCAGGCATGGCCATCGGCATTGTGAAAGACGGCAAGCTGGTATTTGCCAAAGGTTATGGCGAAAAAGAAGTGGGCAAGGGCGAAAAACCCGATGCGAACACCCTTTTTGCCATTGCATCAAACTCCAAAGCTTTTACATCCGCTGCTATTGCCCTGTTGGTACAAGAAGGCAAGTTGAAATGGGACACCAAGGTGAAGGACGTCCTCCCTTACTTTGAAGTATACGACCCTCTTATCAGTCAGATGGTGACCATACGTGACCTCCTCAGCCACCGTGTGGGCTTAGGCACTTTCAGCGGCGATGTGATGTGGTACCGTTCGGAGCTTACGGCCGAAGAAATGGTAAAACGCGCCCAATACATCGAAAAAGCCTTTGAATTCCGCGCTGGTTACGGCTATTCCAACGTGATGTACATCACTGCCGGCGAGGTGATTCGGGTGGTGAGCGGCAAAAGCTGGGGCGAGTTCATCCACGAGCGTTTTTTACAGCCGCTCGGCATGAACCGCAGCGTATACACCTTAACCGATATGCGCGCCAAAGGCAATTACGCCACCCCACACAATTACAGCGAAGGCCAAAACCTTCCCATCCCCTGGGTGAGTTGGGAAACCGTGGCTGCCACGGGCGGCTTGCTCAGCTCGGTGAACGACCTCAGCCAATGGCTCATTTTTAACATGAATCACGGTATTGTGGGCAAGGACACGCTTTTTACCCGCGCATCGCGTAACCTCATGTGGACCCCGCACAACAATTCGGTGCCCGACCATTTGAATCCCAAAAAAGTCACCAGCTTTTCGGGTTATGGCTTGGGTTGGCAGCTCAGCGATTACAAAGGTCACTTCCGCGTGCACCATACCGGCGGCTACGACGGCATGATTTCGGCCATTCAAATGTTCCCCGACCAGAAATTGGGCATCATCCTGCTCACAAACGGCTTGCGGGCGCCCCTTTCGGCCATTCCCAATTACATCGCCGATGCTTTTTTGACCGGTAAAAACGAGCGCGACTGGTCGAAAGAACAGCTCGCCTTTACCGAACGCCGCGAAAAAGCCGATACCCGCGTGGCCGACCGCCGTGCGGCACGTGTGCTCAACACCCAGCCGGCGCTGAAAAAAGAAGCCATGGTAGGTGCCTATGTTTGTCCGTTTTACGGCAAAATCACCATAAGCCCAGCCGGCGAAAACCTGGAAATCAACTTTGAGCATACACCATCTTACAAAGCTACCCTCCGCCACTGGCACCACGATGTATGGGAAATGGTGTGGAACGAACCACAAGCCTGGTTCAGCCATGCCACCGTGCAGTTTGTATTCGACAACAACCTCAAGGTGCAACGCCTGCAATTCGATGTGCCGAACGACGATATTTTCTTTGACGAGCTCAATCCCAAGAAACAATAAGCCGCACCAAGCAGCCTAGGCTGTAATTTAGCAAACCAAATTATCCTCATGCCCAAAATCAAAAAACTGCTGGTTGCCAACCGCGGTGAAATTGCCCTCCGGGTGATGCGCACTGCCCGCGAAATGGGCATCAGCACCGTTGCCGTTTATTCAGAAGCCGACCGGCTGAGTCCCCATGTGCTGTTTGCCGACGAGGCCTACCTCATTGGTCCGCCCCCCAGCAGCCAAAGTTACCTGCGTGGCGACTACCTCATTGAGTTGTGCAAGCGCTATGGCGTTGATGCCATCCACCCGGGCTATGGCTTTTTGAGCGAAAATGCCGGCTTTGCCCGGGCGGTGGAGCAGGCTGGACTCATTTTGGTGGGACCATCGGCCCTTAGCATGGACCTGATGGGCAATAAACTTTCGGCCAAGCATGCCGTGCAAGACTTCAATATTCCTATGGTTCCTGGTACGCCGGGCGCCATCAGCGATGTGCAGGAAGCGGCTAAAATTGCCCGTGAAATCGGCTTTCCGGTGCTGCTCAAAGCGGCTGCCGGTGGCGGTGGCAAGGGCATGCGCGTGGTGAATGCTTTCGAAGAGTTTGAAGAACAATTGCGCCTGGCACAAAGCGAGGCCCGCTCGGCTTTTGGCGACGATGCCGTTTTTATAGAAAAATACATTGGCTCGCCCCGCCACATCGAAATACAGATCATGGGCGACCAGCATGGCAATGTGGTTTATCTGTTCGAACGAGAATGCAGCATTCAGCGCCGCCACCAAAAGTTGGTGGAAGAAGCGCCATCGAGCTGCCTTACTCCTGAAATCCGCCAGGCAATGGGCGAAGCGGCCGTGCGCGTGGCCAAGGCCTGTGGCTATTATGGTGCTGGTACGGTGGAGTTTTTGGTGGATGAACAGCTGAACTTCTACTTCCTCGAGATGAACACCCGCCTGCAGGTGGAGCACCCGGTAACCGAACTCATCACCGGCTTGGACTTGGTGCGCTTGCAGATTTTGGTGGCCGAGGGTGAAAAATTACCCTTCAAACAGGAAGATTTGCGCATCCACGGTCATGCCATCGAATTGCGGGTGTGTGCCGAAGATCCGCGCAACAACTTCCTGCCCGACATTGGCAAATTGGAGCGATATATCCGTCCCCAAGGCACAGGCGTGCGGGTGGATGACGGCTACGAGCAAGGCATGGACATCCCCATCCACTATGACCCCATGATTGCCAAGTTGGTGGTGCATGCCGAAACCCGTGAGTTGGCCATGGACCGCATGTTGCGCGCTATTGCCGAGTACGACATCCGCGGTTTTGCCACTACCCTGCCATTTGGTGCCTTTGTGATGCAGCACGAGGCTTTCCGTACCGGACATTTTGATACCAAGTTCATTGAAAAATACTTCAAACCCGAAATGCTCGACAGCCAACACGACGAACTGGCCGAAGTAGCCGCTTTGGCCACGGTGTTGTTCGCGAACATGGCTCCCAAAAAAGCTGGAGCGACGGCCGTTTCAACCGGTGGCAGCACCGATACCGGTGGCATGAATGCCTGGCGGATGCGGCGCGGGTTTTAGGACTGAACCAAGGCTTCACCAACCAAAAACGCTGGCTTTTTAACCGCAGAGGCGCAGAGGTTTTATAGCTGACCAAAGGCTGATGCCGTATTTGCAGCATTTTAAGCTCGAAAAGGCTTTTTGGAGGTGCAGGCACCAGCTGTACGCAAACCGCGAGGAAGCGGAGCCAGTTGCTGCCATTGCTGCACACTGTCAGCTGAGGACGCAGAGATAAGCCTACGGCTCTTGTTGTACCGATATTGAATAAAAGATAATTGAAAAGAACGATGAAAAAGACTTTCCTTACCCTGTTTTTCGGCCTCAGCAGCCTGGTGGCGCTGGCCGGTCCCCCCGACGAGGGCATGTTCCCCATGAGTGAGCTCAAGCGCTTGAACCTGCAGGCCAAAGGCATGCAACTCACGCCTGAGCAATTGTTCAGCACCGAAGGTGTTAGCCTGGTGCAGGCCTTGGTGCGGGTGGGTGGCTGTACTGGATCGTTTGTATCACCCGAGGGCCTCATCATCACCAACCACCACTGTGCTTTTGGCGCTGTTGCAGCGGCCAGTTCGGTAGAGAACGACTACATCAGCAAAGGCTTTTTGGCCAAGACGCGTGAGTTGGAGATTCCTGCGGCCGGACTCACCGTGCGCATCACCACCAGCTACGAAGATGTTTCGGCCGAGGTGTTGGCAACGGTGAAAGACATCCAGGAGCCGGCAGCCCGCTTGGCAGGCATTCGGCAGGCCATGCGCAGCATCGAAGCCAGGGCCAAAAAAGCACAACCCAACCTGGCCCACGAGGTTTCGGAAATGTTCACCGGCCGGTCATATGTACTTTTCCACTACCAAACCATTCAAGACATCCGCATGGTGTATGTGCCGCCGCGCAACATCGGTGAATTTGGTGGTGAAAGCGACAACTGGGTATGGCCCCGCCACAACGGCGACTTCGCTTTTGTGCGTGCCTATGTGGCACCGGATGGCAGTGGTGCCGCTTACAGCAAAGACAATGTGCCCTTTAAGCCCGCCAACCACCTCAAGGTAAATCCCAATGGCGTGCAGGAAGACGATTTTGTGTTCATCATGGGCTATCCCGGTCGTACTTTTCGTCACTACCCGGCCGCTTACCTCGAGTACCAGCGCGATTACCTGCTGCCTTACACCAGCCAAACCTTCGATTGGTTAATCGATTACATGAAAAATTTAGGCAAGGCCGACCAAGCCAAGGAAATTGCCCTCGCCTCGCGTGCCAAAGGACTGGCCAACGTGACCAAAAACTACAAGGGCAAAATACAAGGCATGCGCCGCATCAGTTTGGTGGAGCAAAAACGCACCGAAGAAAAAGCCATGATGAACTGGGTTGCTGCAAACGGTGAAAGGCATCAGCGTTTTGGCAAGGTGTTGCCCACCCTCGACAGTTTGTACGGCGAAATGAAAGCCGATGCCACCCAAAACCTCTGGTTGAATTACCTGCTGCGCAACTCAGCAGCCATGCGCATTGGGGTGCTCACTGCCGATGCCCGATTGGCCATAGAAATGGCGCCTGCCGACAAAAAAGACTCGGTGCAAACCGAAATCCTCAAGCGCCTGCGAACCGGCATTGAGCGTGCTTATGGCGATTACGATGCCAGCTTAGACCACGACTTCATGGCCAAGATGCTGCTACAAGCCAACGGCTGGCCTGCCGACAAACAATTGGCCAGCCTCAAAAAAATCGTGGGTAAAAAAGCCGCCGAAGTACAAATCGATCGCTTTTTGAACCAGCTTTTCAGCAAAACGTTGCTTTTCGACCAAAAAGCCTTGTTGGCTGCTTTTGATAAAAATCCCGCCAAATTCCTCAAGCAAAAAGGCGATTTCTGGCTGTTGAGCACCGAGCTGCAGCAGTTGCAGTCGCACTTGAGCCTGCGCGACCAAAAAATCAACGGGGCACTTTCGCAGTGGTTACCCGAATTTTTAGAGATGAAGCTTGCCATGCAGCCTGGTGATTTTGTGCCCGATGCCAACAGCACCCTGCGCCTCACCTTTGGCAATGTGCGAGGCTATGAGCCCGAAGATGGGGTGTATCAAGCGCCTTTCACCACGGTAGGCGGACTGGTTGCCAAAGGCGAAAAAAGCGGTGATTACGAAATCAACCAAGAGCTGGTAGCTGCTTACGAAGCAAGCAACATCGAAAAATACATGAAACCCAGCCTCAAGGATGTGCCCGTGGGACTGCTCTACAACATGGACACCACTGGCGGCAATTCGGGTTCACCCGTGATGAATGCCAAAGGCGAACTCATTGGGGTGAATTTCGACCGGGCCTATACCGCTACCATCAACGATTTTGCCTGGAACGAGGCCTACAGCCGGTCGATTGGTGTCGACATCCGTTTTGTATTGTTTGTGGTAGACAAGGTAGCCAAAGCCGATTTTCTGTTGAAGGAAATGAAGGTGCAGTAAGAAGCAGCATTGATGCAAAAAGCCCATGCAAGTTGCTTGCATGGGCTTTTTTTGTGGTTGGGGTCGGTAGCTGTCGCTCCGATGGAGCTAGACGGATGCCGCTATAGACGAACCGGAATCAATTCGAATCCCGAATAGCAAATTACGAATTCATATGCGCCGCAATGGCCGCCTCCACCCTCCTCGTCACCTCTTCCCCATCCAAACCTGTGCAAGGAATGGGCTCAAGCATGGTCCAACGCAGGGGCACGCCGAAAGGAATGGGCCAAAACTTGTATTTCACCAGTTTCCATGAATTTTCGATGGCAATGGGGACCACAACTGCATCGGGCAGGTGTTGCAAAATGGTTTTGATCCCTCCCGCTTGAAAAACCTTGAGTTGTCCATCGCGTGAGCGGGTGCCTTCTGGAAAAATGCAAATCGATTCTCCCGTAAGCACGCAACGCTTCGCCAAATCGGCAATGGCTTCACGTGCTTGTGCTGGATCTTTGCGGTCAATACCCACTGCTCCCCCACAATGGTAATTGTATGAAATGCCAGGAACACCCCTGCTGAGTTCTTTTTTTGCGATAAAAACAGGCGCAAAATCCCGCAAAAACCAAATCATCGCCGGAATATCGTTCATGCTTTGGTGGTTGGCTGCAAAAATGTAGGACGCTCCACCTGGCAATTCGCCTTTACGCAGTTCAAAATGAATGCTTCCGCCCACCCAATGGATGCAGCGCATGAGGCCCCAATTCATCAGATACACTACCTGTTGCTGCGCTTTGTATCCCAAAAGATTAAAAGCCAGCCATTGAATTGGCGTGAAAACCACCAAGGTCAAACCGAAAAAAAGCAGATACAAGGGGGTGAAAATGTAACCCAACAATTTATTCATGGCGTAAAAATAGCCGTTGAATCTATTGATTGGTGTTGATGCTCCGCAAGTACCCCTGGTATAGCCACTATGGGTCGCACTTCGCGCCCCCGACAGGCAATGTCATTAAATTAAGCCCGCACCGGCCCATATTCAACCTTTACTAACAGCATTTCGATGGTACGACCCCCTCGGGGTCGATTTGATCTCATTTGCATGATGTTTCTATAAACATGGCACCCCCTCGGGGTGCTTTGATTTTGCAAATACACAGGTCACAGCCTGAAGAAAAAAACAAACAAATCACTGCAACTTCATTGACCCCTATGGGGTCATACATTTATAGAAAACCACGCACCAACCATTGAATACGACCCTGAAGGGGTCGCACCACACGAATCATTGATTTGACCGCCATTTGGTTTTACATTACCCTGAACTTAATGAAGTTGCCCAACAGGATGCTAAAATAGGGGGTAGTGCATCTTTGCTACCCAGCTTTGGCACACACGGGGCCGCTTTGCGCTCGATTTCATGAGCAGGTGCGCTGCTAACTATTTATCCAGATTCGGCCCTAGAGCACCGCTTTTGCAATCGTCTACGTTAGCAGCCGCACTGCTGCCCCTCTTGAACTTTGAACCTTGAACCTTGAACTTACGGTTGGGCGTACCCCGGCCCCAAATACGCAAAAGCTGGCATCAACTCGCCCTCACGGCAGATGGTAGCACGTGTGATCATGGTATGATCGTCGGCGGTGAGCAGCAAATGCATCACATGCTTCATCAGGTTATAACTGAACTCCCGCGAAGCATCGAGCGGAATTTCGCAAGGCAGGTTATCTACCGCCATCACGTCGATGGAGCCCGGTGCAAAGGGCAAGGTTTCTTTTTCGGTGAGCGGATCGTAGCCGTATACCGGATCGGCTATTGTACTGGCACGCAAGGTGCTAGGAATGCTGCCATCGATGTCGCAGGTTACATCGGCGATGGTTTTGATGCGAAAATCGGGCGCACGCATATCGGCCTTTGTGAAAAAGACAGGCGCTTTCGGATCCCAATAAATGGTATTGATAAACAAATCGGCCACCCGGGTGTAAGGTGCAAAAGTGCTTTCATATTCGTTGGGATAGGCATGAAAATGGGTGCCGTCCCAAGCGCGACCATCGCGGTGGCAGTACATGTCTTTGGAGCGCAAATCGGTATACACCGGTTCGCCAAAAGCTTCTGTTAAAAACTCCTCCTTCTCCACCCTGCGAATGCCTGCCATGTTGAGCATTTCGATGGCACCTGCACCCACCCGTCCCGTACCAGCCACCACAATCTTCATGGCGGGCAGTTCTATACCGGTGTAACTCGCCCGCATTTCGGCATAATCGCGGAAGCTGTGTGCAGGTTTGAGCTGGAAGCTGCCCGTGCGTTTGCCGTAGGTGAGCAACCCGTTGTGTGTACCCACCACGCCTGCAAAATGCCCGAAAGCCACCGCACGTTTGCCATTTTCGAAGGTAATGAGCTCGTAGTCGATCATGCGGATGCGGCGGCGTAGCATCTCTTGCAGCAATTTGCGGTTGTAAGGTTGCCGCTTGATGGTGTGTGAGAAAAAAAGATAGGTTTTATCGGGCAACAAAAGGGCCGTGGGTACCTCTTTCACCCCCATCAAAATGTCGCAATGGCTCACATCTTCTGCAATGATGCATCCTGCCCGTTGGTAATCCGATTCAGGGAAACAACGGATGGCCGAGGGCTGGACGTAAATTTCCAAAAAACCATACTGTTGCAGCAATTCCTGACAATGTTCGGGGATGAGTGGCACGCGGTGATCGGGCGGAACTTTGCCTTCGCGGAGGATGCCCAGGCGGATGTTTTGCATGCCGCGAAGATAGGGAAATTAGACGACTGCTTACGGACGACAGGAAGGGAAACGCGACGAGGAACGCTACGAACGCAATGGGGGATTTGGGATTTGGGATTTGGGATTCCTCTGGCGGACAAGAAAACGCGACGACGAACGCTATGAGCGCAGCGTAAACCCATTTTGAATCTTGAATTATCATGGTTGAGCGCAGCGAAAACCCCTTTTGAACTTTGAACTTTGAACTAAAAACCCCGCTTTCGCGGGGTTTTGTGGAGCTGCAGGGAGTCGAACCCTGGTCCAGACAAGCGGATCTGAAGCTTTCTACATGCTTAGCCTACCGTTGGTTGTCGGGAAACTGCAGGTCGGCGGCTTACCAACAATTTCCGTAGTTGCTGTTTGTTTCAACTTTGGCCCGCAACAAGCCGCTGTCTATTTTCTTATCGGTTATGCCTCCATATGCACCAACTAAGAAACCCATCGGTACGGAGACAACTCAAGCGTAATTCCTAGAATTACGCAGCGAGTGCGTAGTTGTTTTCGCCAGTTATGGCTCGAGCGTTCCGATTTACGAGGTCACGCACAAAACTCGGCATGCTTACCTGAGTCTCCATTCAAGCTGTCGATTCCGGTCAGCCCCATTTTATTGGGAATGCAAAGATAAGCATTTGAAGCAGATAATGGTTCCCGGCACCAAGATCAGCCTTGTTCAAAGTTCAAGGTTCAAAGTTCAATTTGGAGCACGGCGAAATACCGAAAAGCAGGGGTTCAACATTCGATAGGTGTAACTTTAGACAAAATCAAAGCTGCCCTATCGGGGCCTAAACTGGGTAGCTCCACCAAGCTTCCTACCTCGATGCCTGAAACCAAGTCCTGGTTTATGGATGAAGAAAAGACCGCCTCCACCCTTGCACCTTGCTCCCAGATCGCCTCGTCGCTCATCCCTCCGCCTCCCTCCCTGCCCCGTGCCCTATGCTCCTTGCCCTTTAGGGTAGAAAACTTTCTCGTTTTCAGCATTTTATTTCAAATATTGCAGGCTTTCATGGCCTTGTGAAAAGGCTCTCTTAATTTGGTGCCATGTCTCATATCTAGACAAAAGTTTAATACATAGATAATGATTGCTTGTTTTTGTGTTGCTTTTGTTCGGGGAGATTTGTGCTAAAATTTTTAAACATGCTGCGAACTTTATCTGCCATTTACTTAATCGTGCTAAGCCTTTCTAGCGTTGGTCAAAGTACAATTACTTGGAATTTTACTGGTGCAACTTCTGGGGCACCTTCAAGCTCAGCGATTTCCAATTTGACAATCTCAAACATGTCGATTGGAAACTCATTAGGAACGGTAAGTACGCCAATAAGTAGTACGAGTGCAAGTAGCGGATATACAGGTTCTTCAGGCACAAACAACATAGGCAACGCCGCACGAACTGGTGCGATTAGCACTGGTGCTAGTGGTAGTGCTTATGTGGAATTTACACTCACTCCTGCAACTGGATATACAGTGGAGCTGACAAACTTGAGTTTTGGAGTACGTTCAACTAGTACAGCACCTCAAGCATGGAGCTTAAGGAGTTCTGATGATACTTATTCTACAGAAATCGCTGGAGGTACAAATTCAGCCAATAATTCATGGTCATTGCAAACGAGTAGCACTTTTTCTAAAACTAGCTCCGCTGGGACAGTTTTAACATTCAGAATTTATGGCTACAATGGTACTGGAAGTCCAAGTAATAATACAATCAACTGGAGATTGGATGACATTAACCTAACCGTAAATGTCACTAGTACAGTTAATCCTTCTATTTCTGTGACTCCCGCATCTACCAACTTCGGCAACAGCGCCATTAGCACCCCAACAGCCTCTACTACCTACAGCATTTCAGGCACCAACCTCACAGGCGCTCCAGGCAACATCACCATCACGCCTCCGAGCAGTGACTTCGAAGTAAGTACAGACAATTCGGCATTTAGTGGATCTATCAATATCGCTTACAGCGCAGCTACACTTAACTCAACCAACTTCTATGTGCGGTTTAACCCACAAAGTGGCGGTGCGAAAAGTGGCAATTTAGGCTTTAGCGGTGGGGGCGTGACTTCTCCTCCTACCATCAGCGTGAGTGGCACGGGTGTTACCAATTTTTACACCAAATCAGCTACTTCAACAGACTTGCAAAACACTACCAGTTGGACCACGGATGCAGCGGGCGGTGCGGGTACCGAACCCACAGATTTTACTTCGAATGCGCAGATCTTCAACATTGCCAACAATTCCACCACCACCATTTCGGGCAACTGGACCGTTTCGGGCACCGGTTCTAAAATTGTGGTGAGCAGCGGCGATTTCACCATTCCTTCCGGCAACACCGTTACGGGAACAATCGATGTGAGCGGTGGTGCTGAATTAACCATTGAAAATACCACCCAGCCTACCTTGGGAACCTTGGCGGCTACTAGCACTATACAATACAACAACGTAGCGCTCACTTTACCGTCAAGCACTACCTATGGCAACCTAACCCTCAGTGGCACAGGCACCAAAACCTTCGCAGGTAATACCACCACCGTGGCTGGCAACTTGGTTATCGACAATACAACCATCGACGCACCTGGAGGCTCGCCCTTTGCAACCATTTTATTGGCAGGAAATTTAACCTATCAAGGCACGGTAACCAATCCAATCGATGCAAACAGCATTACCCTACAAACCAATGGTACTGCTGCTGGCACCCAAACCATCACCGCCAATGGCAACACAGTTCGCTACTTCCGCATTCAAACCACTACTGCTAACACCCTCTTGATGAGTACCACTGGCGGCAGTTCGCACATTCTCGCAGGAAATGCCTCCAGCGGTGGCATCACTTTGCTCGATGGCTCCGTATTGAATCTGAACGGCAATGACCTTTCCTTTTTTGCCACAGGTGGCGCTAGTTTAATCCTCAATACTACTGGCAGTATCAGTGGAGGCGCACAATCTGACCTTACTTTTGCCCGCGGCGGCACTTCCTCCTTGGGCACGTTACGCATGACCAGCGGGGCTAACACGGTACGCAGCCTGACAGTCAACCACAGTGGTAGCAGCAATACCACCCTCACCTTGGGAAATGCCATCAACGTAACCGAAACTGTTACTTTAACTGCTGGCATCTTGGCGTCAGGTGGTCATTTGACCCTCAAATCAACCGCAGCAGGCGCAACCGCCCGCATCGAAGGCGGCACCAACGCCAGCATCACCGGCAACGTTACTGTAGAACGTTTCCTGCCGTGGCAATCGGCCAACAACAACGGTTTCCGTTTTGTGGGTCACCCTTTGCGCAGCAACCCGGTAATCAATACGGTTACCAATTTGCCAACTGCCAACAATACCCTCATTGGTTACAACGAAGCCCAAAACGCCTATGCCGGTATCACCAACCGTGCGGGCAATTGGCCACAAGCAACCGCCTATGGCGTTTGGACCGATGCAGCCAATACCCTCAGCTTTACGGGCGAACTGCAATTGGATGAGGTAGGTCCCATCAGCCTCAGCAACAGCAGCCAGCGCTGGCATTATTTGGCCAACCCCTTTCCGTCGGTACTCGATTGGAATGCAGTAAGCCGTACAGACATGGCCAATGCCGTTTACATTTGGGAGAAGGACAATGCTGCTGAAGGCAGCGGTGCCTGGGGGTCATTCATCGATGGTGTATCTTCGAACAATGGCGGTCGTTATTTGGCGCCAGGTCAGGGCTTCATGGTACGCACCAATGCAAGCGGTAGCCCTTCCATCACTTTCCCTGCTGCTGCACGTAGTACCGCCAGCAATCCTTCCTATTACCGCCAGCAAAATGTGATTGGTGACGTATTCAGGGTACGAATTCAAAAGCCAGCCAATCAAACAGGCATGGAAACCGTCATTCGTTTCCGCAACCAAGCCACTTCCGGATTTGATGCTGCATACGATGCCGAATTTTTAACTGACTGGACGCCAGCATCACCCGATTTATATACCACTGATGCTCAAGGCAACAAATACAGTATCCAAGCATTGCCTGAACTGGGTAACCAAATAGTTTCAGTGCCTGTTTCGCTCGAAGCCTTTGGAGCCGGCGCCTTTACTTTCAGTTTCGACGCATCGGGAATGACCACCCCTGCAGACATACGTCTGCAAGATCTGCGTGATGGCAGCTATGCCCAAGTTTTACCCGGACAATCCATCACCATCACGTCTTCAAATCAAGACATTGCCGGTCGATTTGTGCTGCACTTCAATGCATCTTTAAGTACATCAACGCCTTCAATAGAAGCCAGCAGCTTGAGTTTGTACACGTACGAAGGAGTGCTCTACATCAACGGCGCCGCCAGCGGCGAGTTGCGCATCACCGACCTCACAGGTCGTACCGTGTACCACCAAACCCAACAAAACTTTGGAGAAGCCATTCGCCCTGGACTAGCCAAAGGTGCCTATCTGGTGCAAGTCAATACTTCCGAAGGCAGCAAATTTGTCAAAGTTATTTTCTAAGCAATCAAAGAAACCACATATGAGCAAGTTCATTAACATCTGTTTGGCTACCGCAGCATTGGTTGTTTTTAGCCAGTTGGCCTTTGCCCAGCCACCCCCTCCTGCCAATCCAGCCGCCGTGCCCATCGACGGAGGTTTGAGTATCCTTTTAGCAGCTGGTGCCGGTTTGGGTGCCAAAAAAGCTTGGGACCTCCGCAAGCAACAAGCTGAAAAAAACGATTGATTTCAGTGCGTTTTAACTATAAAGCCTCCTTCGGGAGGCTTTTTTATGGGCTGTAAACTTTGGGCGCTGGCCTGTTCCAAAGCCTGACCGAAGGGCGACGGCATTGTTTCCCGCAGAAAACGCAGATTAACGCAGAGCTAAGATGCTACGCCCGTTTGCAAAAGCTTCAAAAAACCCCAGCGCCAACAGCGCGAAGCGCAACCACAGGCCATTAGGCCACCCACAGCACGAAGTGCATTCACAGGCCGTCAGACCACCCACAGCGCGAAGCGCAACCACAGGCCGTTAGGCCGCCCACAGCACGCAGTGCATCAACAGCACGCAGTGCGCCCACAGCACACAGTGCGCCCACAGGTCATCAACCCTTCCGAAAGTGCCGGATATTGTAAGTGAAGGTCATCATCCAAAACTGCTGCAACACGGTGGTCTGCACGTCTTCTACATAAGTTTCGGTCACGTTACGGGCAATGCTGTTGTTTTGGTTCAGCAAGTCAAAAACCGACAATTTGAGCTCTGCCCGGCGATCCTTGCCAAAACGATAACCCATACCAGCATTCCACAAAGTAAATGACTGATTAAAGCCATCTTCCAAACCTGCAAAGGCATTGTACAATACATCGCTGCTGAAAACCAAGGCGGGAATGGGCAACCAATTGATGCGGAAATTCGCATTGTGGATGTAATAATCGTTGTTGAGCTGCGGCTGAATGCTGTTGAATACCGTATTGTAGTTCAGAGCATATCCGAGAGTAAAGTCCAACTCCTTGCTGATGTTCGATCCGATGGTCAAACCGGTGTTGATGTTGTGGGTCAGCGCTTCGTTGGCCACTCCGTTGATCAGGCTGGGACTGTTGTTGATGGTGTAGCCTGCATTCAAGTTGATATTGCTTTTTAGCACTTTGAGCGGGAAGCCATATGAAGCAAAAGTCCGGAAATTATATGCCCCATGCACATTCACGGGCTGAATGAGTTGCGCGCCCCGTACCAACGCAATGCCGCCGGGCAAAATCGTATCTACACGTGCAATAAAAGTGCTGTTTGCAATTTGATTGTTCACCAAGTTCAAACTGGCAAACACGAAAAAAGAAGTTCCCTTTTTCGCATTTGCGTCCCTGAACCTGCCACCCAAACGATGCGTATACGATTGGCCCAAATTCGGATTCCCGGCACGCAACTGCAACGTATTGCTGTTGTCAACCACGTTTTGCAATTGGCTCAAAGTTGGCAATTCGATGCTGCTGCGGTAAAACAAACGCATATTGGCCGTTTTACTAAAATTGTAACGAAACATGGCCGTGGGCAACCAATTGTAAAAGTCGCGAGACGCCTCTAGATCACGCGGAAACAACTGTTGGCTGAACAGGTTCGATACCTGGTAGTTGGTGCCCAGCATCCACTCATATTTTTCGGTGTGGTAGCGGAAGCGCGCACCCCACGTATTTGAGCGAATGTTGTTGTCGAATTCATTGGAAATGGCGCTGTCGACCAGGTTATAGGCCCCGGTAACCGGATCAAAATTATTGGCCCTTTGCTCCGAAACCCCAAAGGTAAACTGGGGTGCATAGCTGATTTCAAGCATCGACCGTTCGGTCAACGCTTCGGTAAATACCAGATCGGCACGGAAACGCTGGTTAAAATTGCGGCTGCTGATCTCCTGATCCACCAACAAGGTGTCGGCTAAGGCGGGTCCATCGAGGTTAAGGGCATATAAATTGCGTAAGCCATTTGTTCGGCCGGCATCCCCGTTCACATTCACCGAAATGGTGCGCCCCTTTTTGTCAAAGCGGTGACGAAACTGCAGGTCTCCATTGAGGTTCCAACCATCTGCCACATTTTGCTGCTGATTTTCGGTACTGTTAATAGGTAAGGCCAATCGGTTGGTGATACCGGCAAAAGTATTCTCTTGATTCCGGTTTTGCCAGCTGATGCGTGGTGTAAAAATGAGACTGTTACTGCTGTCAATGTTGTATTCCAAGCGCATATTGAGCCGATGGTTTACGCCCAAATTGGTCGAAAGACTGCTTTCGTTGTACAGCTGACCGATGCCATCGTTTAAAAAAAACTGACGGCTCACAAGGCTCTGCTGTTCGTTGTCGCTTCGGTTAAAAAAGTAACTGGCACTCATCTTGCCTTTGGCGCCCCAATTGTCGCTGTAATTCACACCAAAAGCTTGGGTAGCACTGATGCCTCCTTGTTGACCGGTCAGAAAGTTGGCTGCATCACTGCTACCACCCACGCCACCCGGACGACCTCCTCCCGGACGGCCACCACCTGGCCGAGCAGCTGCCGGGCTGAGCCCACTCAAATCCTGGCTGCTAAAATTCTGCTGGTTGATGTTGTTGGCCATGCCCAACAGGGTGATGCGTTTTTTACCCGCAAAAAAGTTCACCGTTCCACCCGTCATGTAGCGGTTGTCGGTGCCGTAACCCGCGTAAACTTTGCCAAAACGGCTGTTATCGAGTCCGGTTTTGGTAATGATATTGAGCGTTTTTTCGGTATTGCCATCGTTGAAACCCGTGAATTGTGCCTGATCGCTCAGCCGGTCGATGAGTTGGATTCTATCTACCACCTCGGCTGGTAAATTCCGCAGGGCCATGGTGGCATCGTCGCCAAAAAACTCCTGTCCGTCTAACAACACCCGGCGCACTTGTTCGCCTTGTGCTTGAACCTGACCATTTTCAACGGTGATACCCGGCATTTTCCGCACCAGCTGCTCGGCATCGGCATCGGGATTCACTTTAAAGGCATCGGCCCGAATTTCGGTGGTATCGCCGCGCTGTTCTACGCGCTGCTCCACGCCTTCAATGCGTACTTCGCCCAAGGTTTTTACATCTTCTTTGAGGCTGTAAGGTGGCAGTTGCAGCAGGTTTTGTTCACGGGGAACACGAATTCGCTCTACCCGGGTTTCATACCCCACAAAACTCATTCTCAACACATAAGGCCCTGGACGGTCAAGTTTGAGTTCAAATTGTCCTTGTACATTGGTGATGGTTCCGGTTACTTTACTGCTATCGAAGCCCGAAACGGCCACCACGTTTACGCCCGGAAGCGGACCTGCACCACCGGCATCGCGTACGCTGCCTTTGATTAGGTACTGGGCCACAACAACCTCACTTAAAAACAACAAGAAAATAAAGATGGCAAAACTTCGACGCATAAGAAATACTTCAACCCGGGTACGACCTACAAAATGAAATAAAGTTTAAACTTCAAAGATAGCTTTTTGAAATTGCTATTATTGGCCGATGATGGGTAAGATCAAAATGAGGAAGATGGGTATCTGAAAGATAAACACCTCAAAAAGGACGTACGACCGTTAGTTGGAGACTGTCCCATAAATCCAATCCTGGAATGCCAATCAGCCCGAAACGCATGCCATATTCCCAGTTTTGGTTGGGTACATAACTAAAACCGATTCCGATACGAGGAAGAGGCAGCGCTAAAAATCTGGTATCGGTTGCTTGATGTGGAGAAGAAGAAACAAATGGATTTATTGGGTAAACGGTTGCAAAATGTCCCTCTTCAATGCGATGTTGTAAAAAAAGAAATTGAATACCCGATTCGAGCTCGAATCGAAGCTTTTTTTGACCTAATTGCCAACGTCCTAATACCGGTACTGAAAGCAGAAAACCCTTTACATTGTATTGGTACAAATAAAAGACATCCGCATCTTGACGGGTGTGCCGTTGGTTGTTGGCAACGAAACGGTAATACTCCAATCCGGCTTCGAGCGCGAAACGTTTGTACTTCCTACCCAAACGCACACCAATCGCCGGTTGGTACATGCCAACAATTTCACGGAAAGTAAATGGTTCAGGATAAATCCGTTCAGTGGGTTCGGCAAAAGGAACTACACCAAGCTGCACGCCTATGAAAAAATCCTTACCAACCGTTTCCTGCTGTGATTTACCAGTATCAGGAAACAACAAAAAAAACAAAATACAAAGTCCAGGTAAGCGCATGCAACGTGAAATTTTAACGGCGAAGGAATACGTCGTCCGTAAACCCTGAAAAAAGGAAAAATCGGCTTGACCTTGGTTAAAATGACTCCGATTCTATGCTAAAATATCGAAAATATTAAACGAACAAAAAATATTCTGTTCACCGTTAGATAACCAACCCCATTAGGGTAACGTAATCACCATCTGTTAATGCTTTGGATATGCCATTAGAAAAACCAGGGAGTACGTAGCAGTGTGTCACCTATACATCATCGTTTGTTGGTGGCTTTGAAGTGTACGTCTACTACAACCCATATACCCGAAAGCTAAAGTGCAAAGCTAAAATCAGCATGCTAAAATGCTCGATTTTCGCACATTTTAGCAAACCATTAGGCAGCCCGCATCGTTTCTTTACCGAACTTTGCACCGCAAATAACCTACGGGTAATGAAAAAAACACATCTCCTCCTCATCCTGCTCATTGCAGTGGCCATTGGGGCCATCATCAGCACAGTGGGCGACAGCAGTTCGTACGAAAATTTTGGTGTAGCTGCCTCCAATCCCGAACGTGAGTACCATGTAGTGGGTACGCTTGCACGGGTGGATGAAATGGAATACAATCCCGAACAAGACGCCAATTTGTTCAAGTTTTACCTGCAAGACAATGCTGGCGAAGTACACCAGGTGGTTTTTTACGGTACCAAACCACAAGATTTTGAGCGCTCAGAGCAGGTGGTGATTGTGGGACAAATGACCGGCGAGCATTTTACCGCCCAAAAAATACTGACCAAGTGTCCTTCGAAATACACCGAAGACGAAATCAACATCGAAGAGTACGAAGAGCATACTGCCACAGGAACAGCCCCCGCAACCAGCTGATATGGAATATATAGGAGAAAATCTCTGGGCAGGCTGGCTGGGCCATGCTGCCGTCATCTTGTCGTTCTGCGCCTCTTTGCTCGCGTTGATCAGTTATACATTCGGGACCTTTAAAAAAGGTGATGATGCAGCTGGCTGGCGCAAAATGGGCAGATGGGCATTTTGGGCCCATGGCGTTGGCGTTTTGAGCATTGTAGTGGTGCTGTTTTACATCATCTACAATCATTTGTACGAATACCACTACGCCTGGAGCCATGCCTCGCGTGCCTTGCCGGTAAAATACATCATCTCGGCTTTTTGGGAAGGACAAGAAGGCAGCTTTTTGCTGTGGACCTTCTGGCATTTTGTGATTGGCTTGGTGCTGATGTATTCCACCCGTTATTGGGAGTCGCCCGTGATGGCGGTGCTAAGTTTGGCCCAAGTGGCGCTTAGTTCCATGCTTTTGGGCATTTATGTGCTGGGCTACAAGGTAGGCAGCAGTCCATTTATTCTCCTGCGCGAAGCCATGCAGGCACCCATTTTTGCCAATCCCAACTATCTCGAATTCATCACCGATGGCAATGGCCTCAATCCACTCCTGCAAAATCCCTGGATGGTGATTCACCCTCCGGTGCTGTTTTTGGGATTCGCCAGTGTGATTGTGCCCTTTGCCTTTGCCATTGCAGGCCTCATCAAGGGTGAGTACAAAAATTGGATCACCCCTGCCCTGCCTTGGGGATTGTTTGCCGTGATGATATTGGGAACGGGCATCGTGATGGGTGCCGCCTGGGCCTATGAATCGCTCAACTTTGGGGGCTATTGGGCTTGGGACCCGGTTGAAAATGCTTCGCTCATCCCTTGGTTGACCCTGATAGGCGCCATTCACGTGATGCATGCTTATAAAAAGACCGGCAATTCACTGCCTACCACCTTCATTTTGGTGATTGTAAGCTTCATCCTGATCCTTTACGCCACTTTCCTCACCCGCTCAGGCATTTTAGGTGAAAGTTCGGTGCATTCATTTACTGATTTGGGCATGTCGGGCCAACTGCTCGTATTCCTATTTGCCTTCATCTTATTGGGTGTAGGTTTGCTGGTGTACCGTTGGAAAAAGCTCCCCCGTTCCGAAAAGGACGAAAACACCTACTCACGCGAGTTTTGGTTGTTCATGGGCACGCTTATCCTCAGTCTCAGTGCCTTCCAAGTATTGGTAAGCACATCCATACCGGTAATCAACAAAATATTGGGCACCAATCTCGCTCCGCCAGCTGATCCCATTGCACACTACAATCGTTGGCAGTTGCCCATGGCAGTGTTGATCATGGCACTGACCACCTTGGGCCAATACCTCAAATACAAAAAAAGCGATAGCCGTGCCTTCTACAGGGCATTGATAATGCCCACCGTCGTGGCGGGTGTATTGACCATCGCCAGCATGATTCCGTTGAAAATTTATGCCTGGCCCCTGGTGATGTTGCTGTTTGCCAGCTGGTTTTCACTCACTGGCAACTTTGATATACTTCGCAAACAGTTCAAAAAGCTTTCTACTGCGGGCGCAGCTGTAGCCCACATCGGTTTTGCTTTGATGATGGTGGGCGTATTAATTTCTTCGGCCAACAAACAAGTAGTATCGCTCAACCAAAGCGGTTTGAGTTTTGGTGAAAACTTCGATGCCAAACAAAATGCCGAAAACGTATTGCTTTGGAAGAACGAACCTACAGTAATGAACGATTACCGGGTTACCTATCTCGGCGACTCTATTGCTGAACCCAATCACTACTACAAGGTATTTTACGAGCGCTTGGATGCAAAAGGCAATCCCAGCTACAGCTTCACGCTGTACCCCAACGCCCAAATCAACCCCAAAATGGGGCTCATTGCCAATCCCGATACCAAACATTACCTCTTGCATGACCTGTACACCCACGTTACACAGGTAATCGACAAAGAAGCGTACAAGGACCGACCGAAGTGGCAGGAAGCCAAAAAAATCACCTTAAAAGGAAAAGGCGATACCCTGATGTTGGCCGAAAATCTGGTGATATTAGAAGGCATGCGCCTTGATTTGAATCCAGAAATGGCCGAGAAGGTGAAAGGTGCCGAAGTGGCTGTGGCTGCAAAATTGCGCGTAAAATCTATCCGCGGTGAACATGTCCTTGAACCGGTGTATGCCATCCAAAATGGAGCTGAATTCCGCTACGATGCTTCCAACGAAGAGGCGGGATTAAAAATCAGTTTGCTCAAAATCGACCCCAAGGCCGAAACGGTTGAGTTTTCCATCGCAGAGGCCAATCCGGGTCCCAAAGAATACATCATCATGAAGGCCATCAAATTCCCCTTCATCAATGTGTTGTGGTTGGGCACAGTGATTTTGGTTTTGGGATTCAGCATGGCCATTATGGACCGTTACCGCGAGGCCAAGCGGCTCGAAGCACGTGAAAACGTCGTTGCCTGATATAGCCCTGTACGGCACAGGCAACCTTGCCTGGAAGCTTGGAGAAGCCTTGCACGCTGCCGGTTACCCTATTCACAGCGTGTGGGGCCGCAATCGGTCTGACCGGCAAGCCCTTGCACGCCGCTTACAAGCCCGCGCGCTTGAATCGGCATCGGAAGAGCATCCAGCGGCCATCAAGTTCATCCTCTTGCCCGACCATGCCATTGCAGACTTGTCGCAGCAAATTCCAATTGCCGATGATGTTTTGTTGGTGCATTGTGCCGGGGCTGGTGAGCTCGACTGGCTCTTGCCACACCCCCGGCGCGGCATATTTTGGCCATTGCAAGCCATCCGTAAAGAACTTGATGTGGTTTGGGAAGAAGTACCCGTTCTGGTAGATGCATCCGGCAGCGACGATGTGGAGCTGCTGCACCAAATGGGACTGCGCCTTTCCCAACGGGTACAAGTTGCCCACGCAGCTGAACGCACTGCCTACCATGCGGCTGCTGTAATTGCAGGGAATTTCGGGAATTTACTTTTTGATCAGGCCTATACCCTGTTGCAACAGCATGGACTCGATCACAAGCTGTTGCTTCCTATTCTGGAAAGTCAGCTACACCAATTTGGCTCGTCTCAACGCCCTGCATTGCGCCAAACCGGACCGGCAGTTCGTGGCGATGCGGCGACACAAGCAAAACATTTGGAACTGCTGAAAGATTTACCTGCGCACAGTGCCGTTTACC
>CAZNWC010000001.1:64688-290425 GCA_964577055.1 uncultured Chitinophaga sp.
CAAGCAAAACATTTGGAACTGCTGAAAGATTTACCTGCGCACAGTGCCGTTTACCGCTTGCTCAGCGAAATCATTGCCTTGCACACAAAAGGCCATTAGCCTTTGCGGGTGGTGCGCTGCTCGATGCGTTTTTCGTAATTTTTTCCTTCGAAAATACGGTGTACGAAAATGCCAGGGGTGTGAATTTCGTTCGGATCGAGACTTCCGGCCGGTACCAATTCTTCTACTTCCGCAATGGTGACTTTACCCGCCATGGCCATCAAGGGATTAAAATTCCTAGAGGTGGCCCTGAATACCAAGTTTCCATGTGTATCGCCCTTCCAGGCTTTCACCATGGCAAAATCGGCTTCAAAAGCATACTCCAACAAATAATCTTTGCCCTTGAATTGGCGCACCTCTTTGCCTTCCGCCACTTCGGTACCCACGCCGGCTGGGGTAAAAATGGCAGGCATGCCATATCCTGCAGCCATGCAGCGGGTGGCCAAGGTTCCTTGGGGAATCAATTCCACTTCCAGCTCTCCGCTTAACAACTGCCTTTCAAACTCAGCATTTTCACCCACATAACTGCTGATCATTTTTTTGACCTGACGCTGTTGGAGCATCAAACCAATGCCAAAATCATCGACCCCAGCGTTGTTAGAAATACAAGTCAAGTTTTTAACGCCCTTGGCAACCAGTGCGCTGATACAATTTTCGGGTATACCGCACAACCCAAATCCCCCCAGCATGAGGGTAACACCATCATTTACATCGGCTATGGCCGCATGGGCATTGGCAACTACTTTGTTCATCTTTTTGCTTTGGCACTCAAAAATAAAGATTGGTGCTGGTTTTTTCGGTCAATGGAGCAATTCTCATCAGCCGATGGCCGCATTTCCATGGTCATTACAATTTAACCAAAGTGATGCCATCGCCACCTCTTTCAATGTGTTCGCTTTCAAATGAGCGCACAAAATGCTGTTTACGCAGGTGTTCGCGGATCAGTTTCCGCAAAATCCCATCTCCCTTGCCATGCAGGATACTCAAAGCATCGTGACCTCCCATGACAGCCCGATCTAAAAAGCGGTCGAGTTCCTGCAAAGCTTCAACGCCACGAAAGCCCCGAATATCGAGGTTGGGACTAAAATCGCCCACCGCATCGCGCACCACTTGTCCGGTTTGTGCCGTAGCCTTTCGTTCTTGTTTGCGCGCTTCTGCCCGCGAAACCACCTCCAGCCGATTGGCCTTTACGGTGATGCGCAAACTGCCAACTGCAAAGACAACATCATTTTTATTGATTTCAAGTACTTCACCCAGGGTATCACTGTCTTTGAGGCGTACACGCGCGCCTGCCTCAAGTTTCAAGGCTGCTCCTGCAGGCTGCATGCCTTTTGCGGGGGCTTCAACAGCAGTAGCCTTTTCCACCTCTGCTTTGAGCTGCTCGAGGTTGGCACGCAATGCTTTGGTACTTTCTTTTTCGGCCCCTTGTTCGCGAATTTGACGAATGGTGTTTTCAATGTCCTTGTTCGCCTTGGCCAAGAGCCGATTGGCTTCCTCCCTTGCCTGATCGAGGATCTGCTTCTTGCGCGCCTTGAGCTCTTGTTCTCTGGCCTCGGTTCTACTAACCAACTCGCTCAGCAGTTGGTCCTTGTAATCGATCAATGTTTTTAAACGGTCGAGCTCTTGTTTTTCCTGTTCCAATTGCACCAGCAATTGCTCCACATCCTGCTCACCTGCATCAAGTTTTTCACGTGCAGCCGTAATCACATCAGGTGGCAAGCCAATTTTGCCTGCGATTTCAAAGGCGAAGGACGAACCTGGCTTGCCCAATTCCAGTACATACCTGGGTTCGAGCGTATCCGTATCGAATCCCATCGAGCCGTTTTTTAGGCCAGGTAAGCGGGTTGGCAGTAATTTCAAATTGCTGTAATGCGTATTCACAACCCCATAACTGCCTTGTGCATTGAGGCGTTCTAAAATGGCTTCGGCAATCGGGCCACCCAAATGCGGGTCGGTACCGGTGCCAAACTCATCGATTAAAAACAAGCTGCTGTCGTTGGCCTGCTCACAAAAATGCCGCATGTTGGTGAGGTGCGAACTGTAGGTACTTAAATCATTTTCAATGCTTTGCTCATCTCCCAAATCGACCAACAATTTTTCGTAAATCCGCATTTTGCTGCCTTCCTTGGCTGGCACCAGCAAGCCACATTGGTACATCAACTGCAAAAGCCCTACAGTTTTGAGGGTAACAGATTTGCCACCGGCATTGGGTCCACTGATCACCAAGATGCGCCCATCAGCATCTAATTGCAATTGCAAAGGCAGCACCTTTTTCCGTTGTGCCTGATGGTGCAAATACAACAAAGGATGGTAGGCATCGCGTAAATCGGTGAGCGTGGCATGGGCTTCGGGACTGATGGCCGTTGGAAAGCGCAAGGCCAAAAGTGCTTTGGCACGTAATAAGTCGTATTGCACGGCCAAACCATGTGCCGCTTCTATTTGGGGAAGATACGGTCTGATTTCGGTGGTAAGTTCAATCAAAATGCGCCTGATTTCGCGTAGTTCGGCCAATTCAAGCGCTCTGATTTCGTTATTGCCTTCGAGCACATCGGCAGGTTCGATGTACACGGTTTGACCTGTGCTGGAGGCATCGTGTATGAATCCGCGCAACTTTCGTTTGTGTTCGGCCAGTACCGGAATCACCAATCTGCCATCGCGGATGGTAATGCCTGTTTCTGCTACCCAACCTTCGGCACGTGCTTTTCGATAGATACTATCGAGCTTGCGACGTGTTTCGGCTTGAAGCTTGTTCAAGGATGCCACAATATCGGCCAATGCACGACTGGCGTTCGGTCGCATCCGGCCTTCGGCACCTATCACGCGGTCTAATGCTGTGATGGCCGAGCGTGGCAATTCAAAATCGTTTGCCAAGCCATGCAACAGGGGGTACTGCTCCTTTCGGGCATCAAAAAAAGCCAGCAGTCGCTTTACGTACAACAGCAATTTTAACAATTCAGCACATTGTTCCTCGTCGAGAAAGGCGCCTTCAATGAAAGCTGTGCGTAAATACGATGAAATATGCGGAATGCTCGCATCGGGCAAGCCGCCATCACAGGCCTGTAGCTGGTAGGCCTCGTATGCAAGGCGTTGTAAGTGCGCCACCCCATTGGGTGTTTTGGCAGGCACCAACGACAAAGCCGACGTACGCGCAGCCGTACTTACACAATGTCCGGCCAACAACTGAAGCAGTTGGTCGAACTCTAATTTCTGGTAAAGATTTTCGGGGTACAGCAACACGGCTTTAGCGGTAACTGTTGGTTAACATCTCATTCAGCCTTTGGTTCACCTTTGTGTACAAACTATCGAGCACTGCCGGATGTTGTGCTTGGTAGTAGCGATAGGAATGCATAAAGCGTTCATAATCGAGCTGGTACCGCTTTAAACTTTGATCGTACATCAACTTCACCGTCGCCAAGGGAATGGTATCCTTTCCAGCTTGCTGAAAACTGCGGTTGCGGTGGCTTTCAATCAGCTGGATGTCAGACATCACCAAGACCATGCTATCGAAAGGCACGATGGATGCATCGTAGTTTTTAAGCTCTTTGGGATTTTGACAGCTAAAAAGGCTAACGAAAAGCAAAAAGCAAAGCACTAATTTTGAGGATTGCCGCATGAGAATTCAAAAATACGGAATGAGCATCAAAAGCGAACTAGAAAGCATTTACAGTACCTTAAAAGGCACCCAAGCCCAATTGGTGGCCGTGAGCAAAACCCAGCCCATTGCTGCCATCGAAGAGGCCTATGCAGCCGGACAACGAATTTTTGGGGAGTCTACCGCGCAAGAATTGGTAGACAAATACGAAAAGTTACCCAAAGACATTGAATGGCATTTCATCGGCCATCTGCAGAGCAACAAGGTAAAGTACATTGCTCCCTTTGTACGGCTGATTCATGCGGTTGACAGCGAAAAACTTTTGCAAACCATCCATAAAGAAGGAGTCAAAAACCAAAGGCGCATAGATTGCCTTTTGCAGGTTCATCTGGCGCGCGAAGACAGCAAGTATGGTTTATCACCCGATGCGCTGCGTCACTTGCTGCGGCAAGGCGCATGGAAAAACCTGGACCACGTTCGCATTTGCGGCTTGATGACCATCGCCACCAATACCACGGATGAAGCACAGTTGGACAGTGAATTTGGCACGCTGAAAGCACTTTTTGAAGAGCTGAAATCAGCATATTTTGCCGAAGATGCTCATTTCGCAGAAATCAGCATGGGCATGTCGGCTGATTATCTTTTGGCCATTGCGCAGGGAGCCACTCTGGTGCGCATTGGTAGTCAAATATTCGGGCTTCGCGACTATGGACTTGTGTAATTTTAGGAAATATGGGGCGTTTTTCAACTGTGCTGTTTAAATTCGTGTAATGCGTAAGATTTTGCCTTTCTGCACTGCCCTGCTGCTTTGGATTTCGGTTCAACCCGCCTTGTCGCAATCACGCTCCAATGTTGAAGATTGGGTAGAACTGCAAATCACCCCTTCCTTTAGCCCGGAGGATTTGAGCAATTTGATTCAAAAACTCGGTAAGCGCGGTATTTTGTTGCGCTTCGAGGAAACGGGTTATTGCAATGGTCAGTTGCGGGTAGTGAAGGGTGAAATCATTGGAAGCGATGGAAGCCGGCATGGATTTGAAACACAATCGCTGAAGCGCTTGCACATCGAAATCGTGGCACGGGCCAAAACCCTTGGCATCAATACGGTTAAGGTAAAAAAGCATTGGAGAAAATGTCGGCCTAAAGCGTCAGAAGAGGTAGAGGAGCAACAAAACGAGTCCGAATCCGAAGCACCCCCATTGCAGCAAATTTGAAGTTAAACCAATCTGCTCCGCTTCATCAAATAACGCTGCAGTACCGGATTAAATCCTTCGTTTACGTCGGCTTCTACAAAATCGATCTTGTATTGCCCGCATTTGAGCAACAAGGCTTGCCTGAAGGCCTGCACTTTTTCACGGTAGGCTGCCTGGATGGCATGTGGGTTCACTTTTAATTCGGTACCGCTTTCCAAATCCACAAAAACGTGGGGGCGGTTTTCATAGGCCAGTGCCATTTCCTCAGGGTGATGCAAAACATGGAATAGCAATACCTCATGTTTGTTGTGTCGCAAATGTTGCAAGGCCGCAAACAAGGCGTCGGCATGTTGGCCTGCCTCAAACATATCGCTGAATACAACCACCAAGGATCGCGGATGTGCCGTTTCGGCCACTTCATGCAATGCCTGGATGGCCCTTGTACTTCCCAAGGCAGGCTTGCTGTTGAGCAGCTTTTCGAGTTCTGCCAAAAGTAACTGATGGTGGGCTGCACTGCTTTTGGCTTTCAAATGCACATCTAAGCTTTCGGCAAATACCGATAAGCCAACCGCGTCGCGCTGGCGTTTGAACAAATGCAAGAGCGCTGCAGCCGCATAGACCGAAAACCGCAACTTGCTTTGCCGCTCATTGGGGAAATGCATAGATCCTGAGGCATCAATCACCAATTGGCAACGCAAATTTGTTTCTTCCTCAAAACGTTTTACGAAGAGCTTCTCGGTGCGGGCATACAGCTTCCAATCGATATTGCGGGTGCTTTCACCGGTGTTGTACAAACGGTGTTCGCTGAATTCCACCGAAAAACCGTGGTACGGACTCTTGTGCAAACCCGTGATAAATCCCTCTACCACCTGACGAGCCAAGAACTCCAGATTGTCAAAAGCTGCTAATTGTTCAAGAGAAAGCGTTTCAGCCATAAGCCCTAAAGATAGTGTTTAGCAACCTGCTTCGAATGCCCTATATGGCAACAAATAGCAATTTTATCAATACTGAAACTCACACTCCAAGTGGTTAAATCGCTCTTCAAAAGGGGTGTAACCAAAGGTTGGCGACGACAAACGCTCGCGCGAAGTGGGTAGCCCCACCATATACCGCCAATAACCATACCGATACACCTTTCCGGTGCGGTAAGCGAAAGTGTAAATCTTGGGACCGAATTGCGTGGCTGCCCTGAAACTCACATTGCCAAAACCGGGGTAGATGGAGATGTAGGTAGAGCAACTATCTACCCACACATGCTCTATGCCTTCGGTTTGCTGCAACAACGCCACCATGGCCTGATTGGCATGCCGAAAAGATGTTCCTCTTTCCGTTTTTTTACCCTTCGCATTTTTCCGCATGCTACGCACCAATTGCTTTTTGAGCGGTCGCATATCATTGGCATAAACAGCTTTTCCCATTTTAGTCATCGGCTGCCAAACCTTGGGGGCTGGAGGTGAAAGTTGTGCAAAGTGCCAAAGGGTTCCACCCCTACCCGCCAATAAGACGCCGCCTGCACGGTTGTTTTTGATCACATGCATGCCCTTGGCTTCATGAAATGGCTGCCAAGTAAGTCCGCCATCCCAGCTCGCATCGCTGCCCGAAGGCCCGGTTGCCAGCCAAGTCATGGTATCTATCACCAGCACACATTCACGATAACCACGCGGTGGTTGCCGCGCACCCCACCATTGATTGTAACCGAATACGGCAAAGTGTCCCTGTGCATGGGTTTCGTTTTGGTAATCGCCACCTGCCACTGCCCACATACTGTCGGGCGTTAAGGCAAGTGAAAATGCACCCCGGCTAGGTGCTCCGTAATACAAGCGGGCTTTTTCGGGAGGTAATGTGTCAGGAAAGAGGGCGTGTTCGCCATAAAGCGCCGGATTGGGCTTATTGCCGGCACGGAAATCCCAAGTGCGACCCCTATTGGTTGAGAACCAGAAGCGACTTACCGCCCCGCCACTCACCAAAGCCAAGGTACTGTCGCCAGCACACTGCATGGCCGTACCACTGGCAGCAAAGGCCGCCTCTCCGGGTGCAAAAAGCGGCCGCATGCTATCTGGCGGCAATGTCCAACTGCGTCCACCATCGTTGGTGAAAAGGAGCAGCAAACGCCCATCGGCCAGCGGATCGCCAAAAATCACCCCCTCCCGGGCATTCCAAAAAGCAAAGCCATCAAAAAAAGCCAAACTATCGGGGTGTCGGTATACTTCTTGCCAAGTTTGCCCGCCATCGGCGGTTCTTACGATTGCCGCAGGCTGACCTGCTACAGCCGCTACAGCTTCCAAAGCATTAAACGCGTGAAGGTTTCTAAAATCAACGGTGCTTCCCAAGGGTTGACGCAAAATCCAGTTTTTTCCGCCGTCGGTGCTGTGTCCCAACCAGCCCTTGTTGCCCCCAAACCACCAATCGTCAGCTTTCGGAACGCTCAAGGCCCTGATGTTTGTAGATACTCCTACATGCAAACTGTCTTGTGCGACCACCCAAAAAGGCAATAGCAACCAAAGAAACGTCCCTAAAATCAATCTTCCCATGAAGTAAGTGGCAACAACTGCCCTTTGCGTTTGACGATATTTTGGTAATCCCATTGTTTTTCAAGGGCTTCTTGGCACCAGTCCGACCAAGGGAGTTGGCGACTTGCTTCCAGGGACGTCAATCTTACTTCGGCCGCCTTGAACTTACCTTCGGGAAATAATCCCGTGGTTGTGAAAGACTGTCCACTCCAAAAAAGCACCCTGATGCCACCTTTTAATCGGCTGTATCCGGCTACAGGATTGCCATCCACAAACCAAACCGGATGTGCATGCCAAATTTTAGATGCAGCATGCGGCAGCAGCCGGTTGAATTCGCCATATAAAAAACTGCAAATGGCCTGTTCTTCCACAGAAAAATCGTCCGCGTAGTGTTGAATATCCGTAACCATCTGCCAGCAAGATAACAAATTGACCAGCCTAAAAACAACATCGGCCATTACTTTGAGCGTAATGGCCGATAGGCAAACGAAGCTTTCATGAAGATTAAGCGCCGATAACCACCGGATTGCCTTTGTTGATCCATTCGCTCATGCCACCGCTGTAGTTGCGGATGTTGGTATAACCGTGTTTCACGAGTACCGAATAACCGATAGAGCTGCGGTCGCCAGCCTGGCAGTGAATCACCACTTTTTGGTTGCGGTCGATTTTATCGAGCTGGCTTTCGATTTTGCCGATGAAAACATTGATGGCGCCTTCCACGTGGCCCGACTTAAATTCAGCGGCCCCGCGCAAATCAACCACTTGGGTGCCTGCAGCTACTTCCTGCTTGAAGGTTTCGAGGTCGATGTTGTCGGCCTTTTGCAGGCTGTGACCCAATTGCTCCCACACCTGCACCGAAGGCACATAACCGTGGATGTTATCGAGACCAATGCGCATGAGTTTGCGCACCAAATCGTCGTGTTTGTCTTCGGGGGCAATGAGGATGAATGGCTCGTCGTACGACAGGAACCAGCCCATCCAGGTGGCAAAAGCGTTGTTGCCCTGGATGTTTAAGCTGCCGGGAATAAATCCAGCGGCAAATTCGGGCTTCAAGCGGGTGTCGATTACCTTCACCCCTGCTTTCATGGCTGCTTCCAAATCTTGTGCACTGAGTTGCTTGAGTTTGGGTACCTCGGTGAGCAGCGGTCTCTCAACCTTATTCAACTGCTTCATCTTAGCGAAATAACGCGGCGGCTCGGGTTGGTCTTCGAGCAGGTATTGCACAAAACCATCGGGATTATTGCCATACTGAAACGCCCAGTTACGTACTTTTTCGTAACCCACCGTGGTGCTCGGTACCGCACCCAGGGCCTTGCCGCAAGCCGATCCGGCACCGTGACCGGGCCATACCTGCACATAATCGGGCAAAGTATGGAAGCGGTTGAGCGATGTGTACATCTGGCGGGCACCCACTTCTTTGGTACCAGCAATGCCTGCAGCTTCTTCGAGCAAGTCGGGACGTCCTACATCGCCTACAAACACAAAGTCGCCAGTGAAAAGCATCACGGGCTCGGGACTGGCAGGCGTATCGGTCAACAAAAAGCTGATGCTTTCGGGCGTATGGCCAGGGGTATGCATCACTTCAATTTTCAAATTGCCCACCTTGAACACATCGCCATCGCGCAGGCCGGTATGCGGAAATTCGTACAACCAGCCTTCGCCCCCCTCGTCAGAAAGCAGCAATTCTGCACCCGTGAGTGCCGCCAATTCGCGCGAACCCGAAAGGAAATCGGCATGGATATGCGTTTCTACGATGTGGGTAATTTGCATGTTGTTCTGCTTGGCGATTTCAAGGTAGGTGTCTACATCGCGCTTGGGGTCAATGACCATGGCTACTTTGGCAGCTTGACAACCGATAAAATAGCTGGCTTGGGCCAACGACTTGTCGTAAACGTGTTGGAAATACATGTCTTTTAATTTTTACAATTCAAGGATTGGCAGCAAAGTTCCGACTAAAATAAAGAATGCCCGGTAACTCAGGTTACTTTCAGCATTTGCTGATTTTATTGAATGTAATAGTTCGCTGCAAGTTGCACTTAAAGCGGTCCATACCCGCTGGCTGTTTTCTAGCATGTTTGTGCGATACCTTTTTAGCCCGTTCGCGCCACAGCTTGAAGCTCGATGTTTTTAATTCGCGTCGCATGAGCGCAATAACCTCCTGCTCACGCAAGCCAAATTGCGCAAAAATGGCATCGAAAGGCGTGCGGTCTTCCCAAGCCATTTCAATGACGCGGTCGATTTGGGCAACAGTAAGTTCAGTAGACACAGCTTTCTTAACACCTTAAGGCTTGGCTTGTTTGGCAGCATTTTCGGGCATGCGCAAAAAAAGGACGATGGCAGAGGCAACCGTGAGCAGTCCAACTCCGCCAATGGCTGCATGAATGCCCAACACATCAGCGATCCATCCCGATAGCAAGGCGCCAATGGCATAACCCAAATCGCGCCACAGCCTGAACACGCCTATGCTTTCGGCACGTTGGTCGGGCCGCGTTGCTGCCGCAATTGCTGTTAAAAAGGTAGGGTACACCAAGGCTGTTCCCAAACCTAACAACACCATGAGCGTGGCAAATTGCCAGGAATAAACAGCGAGAGGTAAGATCAAAATGGCAAAACCCTGCCCCAGCATCCCCCAAAAGAGCATCTGTTTGCGCGAAAATTGATCGGCCATTTGGCCGGTGAACAGCTGTGCCATGCCCCAAACCATGGGATAAATAGCCACCAAAAGTCCCGTTTCAGCCTGACCAAAACGCAAAATTGCCAACAGCACCGGCAGCAATCCCCAAATCATGCCGTCGTTGAGGTTGTTCACCAATCCCGCTTGGGTTACGCTACCCAAAGTGGGGTTTTTCAAAGTCGTGTCACGGAACACATGGGTCAACGGTTTTAGCTCGCTGCTTTTGTTTTCGACTTGCACATGCGCTTGGGTGTCTTTCACCCAAAACCAGGTGCTTAACAGTCCCAGCACCGACAAACCCACCCCCACGTAAAACGGATAAGGGGTTACCCCAAACCGATCGGCCAACCAACCGGTGAGCAGGGCTACCAATCCTACCGCCAAATAGCCCGCAAACTCGTTGAGCCCCATGGCCAAGCCACGCTCTTTTTCGCCCACCAGATCTATTTTCATCACCACCGTGCTGCTCCAAGCAAAGCCTTGGCTGATACCCAACAAGACGTTGGCAGCAACCACCCAGTTCCAGTTAGGAGCTGCAATGAGCATCCAGGGCACAGGCAAAGCCATCAGCCAGCCCCAAAGCAATAAATTGCGGCGACCAAAACGGTTCGCCAAACCTCCTGTGAAATAATTGGCCACTGCCTTGCTCAAGCCAAAAGCCGCTATAAACGATAAAAGGGCCGTATTTGAATCGATCCCAAACTGTTCGGCTGCAAAAGCGGGAAAAATGCTCCGCTCCATACCCACCATGCCCCCAACAAAGGCATTGATGAGCACTAACAGGGCAAACTGGCGGCGATTGGCTTTTAAACCGAGGCTAACGACTGGCATGGCATTTCAACCCAACAAAATTCCGGATTGCCTCCTGCCCCACCTTTATCATTTGATAAAAAGCGTTAGTTCCTGCGACTGATTTCTGCCCGTATGCGACTCAAGGAAACTTGGGTAATGCCCAAATAAGAGGCCACATGCCGCAGAGGAATGCGCTGCACAATGTCGGTTTGCTCCAACAAGTCGAGGTAGCGTTCGGTTGCTGACTTAAATTGCAAACTTTCGATGCGGCTGATGGCATGCACAAATGACTTTTCGAGCATATTGCGATACAAACGCTCCAAGTCGGAGTTAGCATCGAACAAAGCAAACCATGCAGCAGCATCGATGGCCAACAACCGGCAATCTTCGAGTGCTTCAATGGCCTTGTTGGTGGGTTTTCCTGTGAGCAAACTTTCGGCCCTGATGATGAGCTCTCCGGCAAAGGCAAAATACTCGGTCACCTCTGACTGCTCTTTGAAATAGAAAATGCGTGCAGCCCCACTTTCCACCAAATAAATGGTTTTGCAAGTACTGCCAGCTTCTTGGATGAGTTGGCCTTTGGTGTAGAATTGCCAGTGCAAACATCGCAGCACTTCAGGCTTGGCCATGGCCTCTACTTTGCCAAAGGCAGCGAGCAAATTCATTGCCTGTTGTAGCTCACCCGAATGCTTCATAGATTCAAATATGACTGAAAACTAATTCCATACAACTTCGAATTTGGATATCCTTTCTAAAACCCTCCAATAATCCAATAACAAGATTTCTTAACGACCCAAAAATGAATTGTATACAGGCCTGGCCTCGACCCGCTCGAACAAAGCCCCATGGCCGGCTTGCAGAATTTCGAGCACTTGCACCGAATCGCAGGCCGTACAAGCCGCCAGTTGCTGCTTGAATACAGGCCAGTTTTGCATTTGAATGGGACTGTCGTTCATGCCCTGCACCAACAATAAAGGCGATTTTTGAATGGCCGTAAACGCAAGCAAAGAGCGACTGTGGTATGCCCAGGGATGGGTGGTTGTAGGGCCAAATGTATTGCGGATGAGGGTGCAAGTAATGCCGCTGGGGATGACGCCCCTTTCTTCCAAATCGCAGCGGTAGAGCAAATTAAGCGGTCCTGGCGCATTGGCTACCACCCCATGGGTTTCGTACAGATGGTTCAAGCGCACGGCCAGGTAGCCGCCTTGTGAATGTCCGGCCAGGAAAATTTTTCCAATTTCAACCTCCAATTCACTCTCTGCCGCATTTTTCACCCAAAGCAGGGCGGTCTCGGCATGCAGCAGGTTGTCGCCCATCAGCAGGTTTTGTTCGGGATAAGCCACGCTCACAAACATCAGATCGCTGCGGTCGGTAATGCGTTTAAATGCCCCCAAGGTATTTTGCGCCGCTCCTAAAATCAGCGAATCGTACAGTACAGTGCCGTGAAAAATCAGCAGCACATCTACTTTGGGCAAGGCCGGCTTGTCGATGACCACATCTACCGATACGCCTGCCAATGAAACGGTTTTGACCCCTTGAAAAGCCGTGGGTACCCTTTCTACAGGCGGTTCAGGCTGAATGGCCACATCGCGCTGGCAAGCGGTAAACAAGAGCACGAGCCATACCACATACCCACTGCAAATCCTTTTTTTCATACCCAGTCCTGACTTCCTTTTAGGCCCCAAGTTTAATCAATTTCACCCAACTCCCTACATCCCTGCGCGCCAGTGCCCCCCGGGAGGGACAGCTCCGTCTACAGCGCGTCAGCGCAACCACAGTCGGAACGACACCTACAAGCACGCCGTGCCACCCTCTTCCTTACCTTTGCCCCATGTTCGCACAACTCATCCTCAAAAGCGGCCGCGATCGCTCAGTTGCCAACCGCCACCCCTGGGTCTTCAGCGGGGCCGTGAAAGTTTTTCCTGATGCCGAAAACGGCCAAGTGGTTGCCGTGCTTACCAACCAAAACCAATTGCTGGGCTACGGCTTCTACTCACCCAAAAGCCAGATTACCTGCCGCATTTTCCATTTCGGCGAAGCGCCGGCAGCCGGATTTGACGCCGCGTTTTGGAAGGGCAAAATAGAGGCAGCTTTGGCTTTGCGCAAACAGCTCATCAACCCACATACCACCACTTGCTACCGTTTGCTGCATGCCGAGGGTGATTTTCTGCCGGGCATCATTGCCGATGTGTACGGACCAGTAGTCGTTGCGCAAGTGCTCATCAAAGGCACCGAACACATTTATCCGATGCTCGAAGCAGCCTTGCTTGCAGCCGGCTTCCAACACATTTACCTCAAACAAAAAGAAAACTCAGGCTTCCTCGAGGCCGTGCAATTGCCCAAGGGCTGGCGAACCACAGCTTGCGCCATGCCGGTGCGTGTGCAGGAACATGGTTTGACCTTCGATATTGATGTAGAAACCGGACAAAAAACCGGCTTTTTCATCGACCAGCGCGAGAACCGCCTGCTCACCCAACAATGCAGCGCAGGCAAAAAGGTGCTCAATGCATTTAGCTATACCGGCGGATTCAGCCTGTATGCCCTGGCCGGCGGTGCCCGCGAAGTGCATTCAGTAGATATTTCGAAAGACGCCATTGCACGTGCCAACGAATTGGTAGAACTCAATTTCCCGGGTGCCAACCACCGCGGCGTGGCAGCCGATTGTTTCGATTACCTGAAGCAAACCGAAGAAGTTTACGACCTCATCGTGCTCGATCCACCTGCCTTTGCCAAAAGCGCCAAGGCCGTAAACAATGCCGCCCGCGGATACAAAGAGCTGAACATGGTGGCCATGAAAAAAATAGCGCCCGGCGGATTGCTCTTCACCTACAGCTGCTCACAAAACATTACGCCCGACCTTTTCCGCAAAATCGTATTCGGTGCCGCCGTAGATGCCGGTCGCGAGGTACGCATTCTGCGCTTGCTCTCCCAAGCCGACGACCACCCCATCAACATCTACCACCCCGAGGGCGAGTATTTGAAGGGATTGATGTTGTACGTAGAATAAACAATACACCGCTCCGTGCCCCCCACGACGCTGTGGTCGGGGTCAGTGATCTGTGAACACTGTGTTTTAAAACCATGAAAGCCCTCTACACCATCGGCCTCCTTGTTCTCTCGAACATCTTCATGACTTTTGCCTGGTACGGCCACCTCAAATTTCACGAAATGAAGTGGTTTCAAAACCTGGGGCTACTCGCAATTATCCTCATCAGTTGGGGTATTGCCTTGTTTGAGTATTTTTTCCAAGTGCCCGCCAACCGCATTGGTTTCAAAGGAAATGGGGGGCCTTTTTCACTGGTTGAACTCAAGGTGCTGCAAGAGGTCATAACCTTGGTGGTTTTTGTGGTTTTTACCACCCTTTTGTTTAAAACGGAATCGTTCCGCTGGAACCACTGGGTCGGCTTTGGCTTCCTGATTCTGGCTGTTTATTTCATCTTCCGCAAATAGTCCCAAAGCGGAAGAGCACCCAAAACACCGCACATCAACATTACGAGCATAAAAAAGGGCCGCTGTCTTTCAACAACGGCCCTTTTTGCAATACTGGCAGTTTAATTATCCTTTCACGGCCTTTTTGCCTTCAAACCATTTGGCTGTATCGAGTACCACCGCCGAGGCGATGAAAATGGATGAATAAGTACCAACGAACAAGCCAATCAACAAGGCAAAGGTGAAGCCTTTGATCACTTCGCCACCAAACAAGAACAATACAAATACCACCAAAATGGTTGTAACAGCTGTGATGATGGTACGGCTGAAGGTGCTATTCACCGCACTGTTGATCACCTGCTCATTGTCTTTGCCATGGTGCAAGCTGAGGTATTCGCGCAAACGGTCAAATACCACCACCGTATCGTTGATCGAATAACCCACAATGGTCAATATCGCTGCAATGAAAGCTTGGTCGATTTCCATGCTGAACGGCATGATTTTCCAGGTCAAAGTGAAGATCGAAAGCACAAACAAAACATCATGCAACAAGGCCAGGGCAGCGCCAATGGCATAGTTCGCCTTGCGGAAACGAATCAGAATGTAAATCGAAATCACCACCAGCGAGAAAATAATCGACATGATGGCAGACGCCTTGATATCGTCGGCAATAGTGGGTCCAACTTTTTGCGAGCTCAAAATCCGATCGGCTTTGAAGGTCTCAAAATCAATAGGATTGGCCATCAACTTGGTCAAACCTTCGTAAAGCTTTTGCTCCACTTTGGCGTCCACTTCTTCACCCGACTCATTGATCAAATACGAGGTGGTGATTTTGAATTTGGTATCGCTGCCAAAGGTCTTCACTTCGGGAGCGCCTTCAAATACGCCTGAAAGTGCGCTGCGCAATTCAGTGGCTTTTTTGCCTTCTTCGAACGAAACAACATAAGAGCGTCCCCCTTTGAAATCAACGCCCAAGTTAAATCCTTGGGTAAACATGCTGATCATACCGGCAATAATTACACCACCCGAAATGACATACCACATTTTGCGGCGACGCAAAAAGTCGATGTTCAAATCGCTAAACACCTTCATGCTCCATCCACTGCCAAAAGTCATTTCCTTTTCGCGATTCACATACCAGTCGATAATCAAACGGGTAATGAAAATGGCACTGAAAAGCGAGGTAAGGATACCAACAATCAAAGTGGTGGCAAAGCCGCGGATAGGTCCAGTACCGAAAGAGTACAGAATGATACCCGTCAGCAAGGTGGTCACGTTGGCATCGATAATGGATGACAATGAGTTTTTGAAGCCGTCAGCAATGGCCAAACGCATGCTCTTGCCCTTTTCCAATTCTTCACGGATACGCTCAAAAATGAGTACGTTGGCATCTACCGCCATACCAATCGTCAAAACGATACCAGCAATACCTGGGAGTGTCAAAACCGCCTGCAAAGACGCAAGGACGCCAAAAATGAAGAAGATATTGGCAAACAGCGCCACATTCGCCACAACACCGGCTTTTGCATAATACAAAATCATGAATACCAATACCAGCAACAAACCGGCAATCACCGAAATCAAACCAGCACTGATGGCTTCAGCACCCAAACTAGGTCCTACAATCGCTTCTTCCACAATACGAGCTGGTGCGGGCAACTTACCTGCCTTTAAGATATTGGCCAAGTCTTTGGCTTCTTCAGTAGTGAAATTGCCGCTGATCGACGACATGCCACCACTGATTTCCTGATTCACATTCGGGTAAGAGTAAACGTAATCATCCAACACAATCGCAATGCTCTTGTCGATGTTATCGGCTGTCAATCGACGCCAGATTTTCGCACCTTCAGCATTCATGGTCATGCTTACTTCCACCTGATTGAAGTTGTCGATAGATTCACGCGCATCGGTAATCACATCGCCTTCCAATGGAGCGCGATCATCATTGCTGCGGGTTTTGATGGCAACCAAATCGAGGAATTTGTTCTCTTCTCCCCTTCCTTTCACCGTCCACAACAATTTGAGGTTACGGGGCAACAAGGCACGGGCTTCATCCATGGCCAAAATAGCATTCACCTTGGCAGTGTCGCGGATGCTGGCAGTACCCACAACCGGACCTTTCATGGCTTGTGTGCTGCCGTCTTCCCCTTGGAAAATAGCAGGCATCAAAATGGTGAACAACGGATTTTCACGACGCGATTCGTCGATGCTCATTTGGGCACTGTCACCAGCAGCAGCGGTATCAGCAGCTGCCAATTGCTTCATCAAATCGGTTTCGCCTGCAGGAGCAATTGAATCAGCACCATTGGCTGATGTTTCGTCTTTTGCTGCATCTGTTTTCGCCAATTTATGCTTGTCGGCAAGCATTTTGTTGATTTCAAAAATACGCTCAATGACTTCACGGCTTTCATAGGTTTCCCAAAACTCCAATTTGGCCGTTCCTTGCAAAAGGCGACGCACACGCTCGGGTTTGTCAACACCAGGCAATTCAATGATGATACGCCCGGTTCCCTGCTGGCGCTGTATATTGGGTGATGTCACCCCAAATTTGTCGATACGGGTACGCAAGATGTTGAACGAACGGTCGATGGCTCCTTCGGTTTCCTGACGGACCAACTCAATTACCTGGGCATTCGAGCTGTTATAGTCGATTTTGCCTTGGTTTTCACGTGTGGCGAAAATGGCCGACAACTTGCCATTTGGATCAACCTCATTGTATGCCTGCTCAAAAAGCGTTACAAAATCGAGCTGGCTGTTGGCCTGACGCTCTGTTGCCAATTCAATGGCTTTGTTAAACGAGGCGTCTTTGCTGTAATTGCTCAGAGCACGAACTACATCGGCAACAGATACTTCCATCACCACGTTCATACCACCTTGCAAGTCGAGACCCAAATTCAACTGCTGCTCTTTCACTTGTTGGTAAGTGAACGACTTTACCAAAAGATTGAACACCTTTTGGTCGGCAATCGAATCGAGATACGCTTTTTCTTTTACCGGATCACCACCGGCAAATTTGCGGGCCTTATTTTCTACCCGGTTCGAAACCAGGGTAAAGCTGAGCTGATAAATACATACCAGCGCGAAGGCGATCACGAGTGAACGGACCAATCCTTTACTTTTCATATTCTTTGATTTTTGATTGATGAATTAAATGCTAAAAATGCTTCCGCTTCAGAGCCGGGAAGCACAACTCTTTCCAAAATTGCACAGGCTTATGGCGCCAAGGATGGGATGATGTGCGTAAAAAGAACTTGGTGAAGGTCAATGAGCGCATCAGGCAAGCTGGCACGAGGCAGTTCCTGTTCTCGGTCTTCACCTTCAAATACACGCCAAATGGGCATGGCTGGAAGCAAAACACGCAAGGCTACGGGCCCCTGCTGTTGGGGAAGCAACTGGAGTGCTTTTACTTCATGCGTGGTATTTTCTTCTGATGCGTCTGTTGTTTGCTCCGTAGAAGCAGCTACAGGCGCAGGCGCAGCCCATTCGGCAACCGAAGCAGCTACCAGCAGACTCAGGGCCAACCATACGATGTTAAACTTGCGCCACATGGGGGGCGAATATAGAACAAAGCGAACAGCGGCACAAGTAGCCCAATAAAAAAAGCCCCCAGAGCACGCAGTGTACCCACAGCACGAAGTGCATTACCGACTCTGAGAAAAAATCGCGACCTTTGCACCAAATTTCCAAACATGATTTCGGTAAATAACCTCTCGCTCCGTTTTGGCAAACGTGTGCTTTTTGAAGATGTAAATCTCAAATTTTCGCATGGCAACTGCTATGGTATCATCGGCGCCAACGGAGCTGGTAAATCTACCTTTCTCAAAATCCTTTCAGGCGAAATCGACCCTACCACCGGGCAAGTAAGCATCACCCCAGGCGAACGCATGGCGGTGCTGAAACAAAACCACTACGAATTCGACGAATTTACGGTGCTCGAAACGGTACTCATGGGCCACAAAGAGCTGTATGCGGTCATGAAAGAAAAGGATGCTATCTACGCCAAAGCCGATTTCACCGATGCCGACGGCATCAGGGCCGGAGAGCTTGAAAGCAAATTTGCCGAAATGAATGGTTGGGATGCTGAAAGTGATGCTGCCATCCTGCTCAGCAACCTGAGTATCGACGAAAGTCTGCACTACAAACTTGTAAAAGAGCTCGATGGCAAGCAAAAAGTGCGCGTATTGCTTGCACAGGCTTTGTTTGGCAATCCCGACATCCTCCTGCTCGACGAGCCTACCAACGACCTCGACCTGGCCACCATCGGCTGGCTCGAAGACTTTTTGGCCGAATACCAAAACACCGCCATTGTGGTTTCGCACGACCGCCACTTTCTCGATGCCGTGTGTACCCATGTGGTAGACGTTGACTTCGGCAAAATGAATATTTACACTGGTAACTATTCGTTCTGGTACGAATCAAGTCAGTTGGCCCTCAAGCAGCGTACTGAGCAGAACAAGAAATTAGAAGATAAGGTAAAGGAACTCCAAGACTTCATCAGCCGCTTTTCGGCCAATGCATCCAAATCGAAGCAAGCCACCAGCCGTAAAAAGGCCCTCGACAAAATCAACCTCGAAGAAATCAAACCTTCAAACCGAAAATATCCAGCCATTTTGTTCAACAACATGAGCCGTGAGGCGGGCGACCAAATACTCGAAGTCAACAATTTGAGTGTTCAGCAGCACGGTGAAACCCTGTTCAAGCATGTAAGCTTTACGGTGAACAAAGGCGACAAAATCTGCATCCTTTCGCGCAATAGCTTGGCAAGTACGGCCTTATACCAGGCCTTGATGGAAGAAATTCAACCCACCACCGGGAGCATCAAATGGGGCATCACGATCAACAAAGCCTATTTGCCCGGCGACAATTCGGAATACTTCGAAGGCAAAAAGCTCAATTTGGTCGACTGGCTGCGGGAATATTCACCTGGCGAAAAAGACGAGCAATTCATCCGTGGCTTTTTGGGAAAAATGCTGTTTTCGGGAGAAGAAGTGCTTAAAAACTGCAGCGTGCTTTCAGGTGGCGAAAAAATGCGTTGCATGTTCAGCCGCATGATGCTGCAACAAGGCAATGTGTTGTTGATGGACGAGCCTACCAACCACCTTGATCTCGAATCGATTACGGCACTTAACAACGGCATGAAAGATTTCAAGGGGACAATCCTCTTCACCACCAGTGACCATACCTTGGCACAAACGGTGGCCACGCGGATCATTGAAATTACGCCGAAGGGTTGTCTCGACAAATTGATGGAATTCGATGATTACATCAGCAGCGAATCCATTGACGCCCAGCGCGAAGCACTGTTGGCCTGATCAAAAGCGATAAGCCAAACCTCCAGGCGTAGCCTGTAATTTGCTGCTCCTGCTGGCCAGGAAGTGACCAACAGCATGTCCAAACAAGGCGCCTGCTACCACATCACTGAACCAGTGCTTTCCTTCTGCCAACCGGCCTGCAGCCGTAATGGCTCCCATGCCATAAAAGAGCACGGGTATCAGGCGGTTTTCATGGCGAAATGCAACACGCATCACAGCAGCAGTGGCAAATGCAGAAGTCACGTGTCCACTTGGAAAAGCATCGTGCACAAAACCACCGAAAGGACCGGCAAACTCAAGTGGATTACCCAAAGCATCCAGGGGGCGATAGCGCTGAAAGGCATATTTGGGAATTTGCACAAGTACCCTGCTCAAGATAAATGCCTTCGCGGCCAACAATCCTGTTTCGGCCAAGTGAACATCTTTTTTCCAATAACCAATTGCCCAAAAAACGCCTGTAGCCGGCAGGGTCACCAAACCGTTGCCAAAGGCAGCAGCAGTTTGAAACGGAAGTGACCGGGTATTTTCCCATCGGGGCAATCTATCAAAAACAGAACGGTCGAGTAAAAACCCTCCTCCAACCGCTGCTCCTGCCCAGCCAGCCTGCCGCCATGCCTTGCCATTGGCTGAAAAAGGTGCAGCAATCAAAGCGCGGGTATCGGCAAAGTACGAACGTAGGTAGTCGCCATGAAGCGGGTGTTGCATCTCTACCGAATCGGTTTGAGCCAGGCCTTGGTGAAATCCCAATGCGCCAAACAAGACCATAAAAATGCGCAGCGCCTTCATGGAAGCTTTTTGGCTTCGTTCCAAAAAGCGTCCATCTCCTCCAAACTCATGTTTTGCAATTGCAAGCCGCGTATTGCAGCTTGGCTTTCTAAGTATTGGAAGCGCTTGATGAATTTTTGATTGGTTTTTTCAAGGGCATTTTCCGGATTAACCTCCAAAAAACGGGCATAATTAATCATGCTGAACAGCAAATCGCCAAACTCTGCCTCCATTTGCTTGGCTCTGCCAGCGTCTACTTCCGCCTTTAACTCGCCAAGCTCTTCTTGCAACTTTGCCCAAACCTGCTCCCGATTGTCCCAATCAAATCCTACACCTCTTGCCTTTTCTTGGATGCGGGTGGCTTTTACCATCGCAGGAAGTGAGTTGGGCACTCCTTCGAGCACCGAAGTTTTGCCTTCTTTCAGCTTCAATTTCTCCCAGTTCTGCTTCACTTCCTCTTCCCCACTCACTTTTACATCGCCATAGATATGCGGGTGACGTGCAATTAATTTTTCACAGATGCCCTGTAGCACATCGGTGATATCAAAAGCCTTGATTTCCGATGCAATTTTGGCATAAAAAACCAGGTGCAACATAACGTCTCCCAGTTCCTTTTTCACTTCCTCTAAATCGTTTTTGAGGATGGCATCGGCCAATTCATACATTTCTTCAATGGTCAGTGGCCGCAATGTTTCCATGGTTTGCTTGCGGTCCCATGGACATTGTGCTCGCAATTCATCCATAATGGTTAGCAATCGGCCAAAAGCAGCGAGACGGGGATCTTGATGTTGCATTTCCAAATATCTGCATAAAGCTGCGCAACACCCATAGGAAAATGGAAATTAGCCCAATCCTGTTTTTACCAAATATTGCACAAGTCCTACTGTATTGGAAACACCCAATTTCCGCAGGATATTTTTACGATGTGTAGCCACTGTTAAATCACTGATGTGAAGTTGGCGGGCAATTTCTGCACTACTCAAGCCCTGGCTCAACATGCGTGCAATTTCTAGTTCCCGACGGGTTAATGGGGATGTCTGGCCACTTTCAAATACCTTTTCAGGCTCAATGTTATGCCATGAAGGCCGGCCCTCGAGGCCGATAATGGACATAACAGGTTTGGTTTCCGTTTTCAAATGCGTGATATCGGTATGGATACCTAAGGTGAATAACTGAGCACCGGCCTCATCTTGTCGGAGGCTGACAGTTTGTTGCAACATACGTTTGTAGGTACCATTGGCGCATCTGAACCGAAAATCGAAGCTGACCTTATAATAGTACAATTCCTCCGGGCTAACTTGACTCACCAATTGATTGGCAATTGCTTGCTGGCTATCAACGTAAAAGCCCTGATCATCGGGATGGATGCAATCCAAAAATTGCTTCAAATCGAAAGTACTTGCATCCCAGCCTGTGATGGCTTCAAATGGGTTACTGATGTATTCAAAAGCAAGTTTCTTGACGTTGAAAACATAAAAATAGAACTCTCCTACAGCAAACAAACCCAACATGCGTTTATGCAAGTCAAGTTCGAATTGAAGGGCATCTGCTTCTGAGGCAAACCCTTGACTGTGCCAAATTTCTTGGAGCTTTATATAAACCGGATTCTTTGCCATGTGTGTGTGCCGCAATGCTATTAAGTATCGGCCCAAAATACAATACCCAATTCAGGTGATTTTTTGGTCAAATACGCAAAGGGCATTTCCCCTTGCCCCAAGAAAATTCAAGCGTTACGGAACAAAACTCCTCGTCAGAACCTTTTATCTTTGTACTTTAAATCATCGACATGTTTCCCGTACTCATACTCACATTAGGCTTATTACTACTCGGAATTGCCGGATTGTCTATCAGGCTATTGGTATTGAAACAAGGTGAATTTCGCGGAACATGCGCCAGCAATAATCCAATGTTGGCACAAAAAGGTGTTGATTGCGGTACCTGCCCAAGTCGATACAAGGGCGAATGCGCTGCTTCGGGCAAACATGCCCACTGAAATAGATTTAAGGCGCTTCAATAACGAGCTTCTGCAAGCCCGGCGAAATATATTGCTGTAATTTACCCTCCGAATCGCTGTAAATCAATACGGCTTCGAGCGATTCTTCACGCTCAATCAAAGATTTCGCTGCTTCAAATCCCATGACCATACATGCTGTGGCGTAGGCATCGGCGGTCATGCAATCCGCTGCTACAACCGAAGCACTAAGCAGATTGCTCAATGCAGGATATCCGGTCTTCGGATGAATGGTATGGGCATACTTTTGTCCGTTTAACGTATAAAAATTCCGGTAATTCCCCGAAGTGGCCATGCTCCGATTGATCAGTGGTAAGCTCAAATGCAAATCACGTTGGGTTCCGCTTTGGTCTTCAATGGGCTTTTCAATGCCGGCAATCCAATGGAAACCTTTGGCTTTTTCGCCAGATGCCCGGAGCTCTCCGCCAATTTCAACGATATAATTTTTTGCCCCTTGCGATTCGAGATACAGGGCCACCATATCTACACCATAACCCTTGGCAATGGCACTGAAATCGACCACAACACCGGAAGGCTTTACCATACTGTCACCCGAAAGGCGCAATTTTTCCCAACCTACAAATTGACGTAAAGAATCAATAAGGTTGCTGTCGACTTGCTCAGCCATTTTTTGAAACCCAAATCCCCAAGCATTCACCAAGGGACCAACCGTGGGATCAAATGCCCCATCGCTTTTTAGCCAAACTTCAGCCGATTTCAAGAAATTGATGCGCACTGCCTCGTCCAGCAAAGCCCCAGAAGTTGATTGATTGATACGTGAAATGGTGGAGGTTGGAATATATGTCGAAAGACTGGCATTTACCGCCAAAAGTACGCTGTCTACACCTGCTTGAAGCTGCGCTAAATTTTCACCAGCATACACCACATGATAGGTGGTGCCCATGGTATCTCCCTCCATTTTATGCAAAAGCTCGTCCGCTGGACCGGTACAACCTGCCAAAATCAAGAAAACAAAACCAAAAAGACCCATTTTTTTCATGCCGCAAAGGTAGTTGATGCGACCTGAATTCTGTAAAGTTACCACCTAATTCAAGCGGGGGTCGTCCGGATAATTGGCCATGATACTGTATTGTTGTCCCAGCTGCCGCAAAACGTAGCGCCACAGATCGTCATCGGGTGCATGCATGATCCATTGACTGCTGGCTGGAGCCAATATCCATGCCTTATCAGCGAGCTCTTCACCCAACTGTGCTGCCGACCAGCCTGAATAACCAATAAAAAAGCGGATGTCGTCCGGTTGCAGTATATGGTGCTCAACCAAATCGCGCACCACCGCAAAATCTCCACCCCAATTGATACCAGGAACAACCTCCTTGCTTCCTGGAATGTTGAAACGGGCATCGTGTACGTAGTGCAAGGTGTTTTGTTCCACTGGTCCACCTAAAAAAAGAGGCACCGGAAACTCTGGAAAATCCTCCAAAACGTCGTTGAGCAGGAGGTTTGTTTTGCGGTTGAGCACAAAACCAATACTTCCTTCAGCATCATGCTCGGTAAGCAGCACGACGGTACGTTTGAAATTGGGGTCGGGCAAAAAAGGCTCCGACACCAATAATACTCCTTTTTCGAGACTGATCTTTGCCATAATCTAAATTACTGAAGTGCTTGGTCGCGATTCCCACATAATGCTGAAATCATATGTGGATAAAACGAAAATGGTCGGATTTCGGTTTTAGATGAGTCCAATTTGGCTTAATTTTACAATATTCAAACAATTCCATATGTCGGACCACAGTCACGCCATCAAACACCTGCGTAAAGACTATACTTTACACCAACTCGACGAAAAGGAAGTGCATATTTCGCCTTTCAAACAGTTTGAAAATTGGATGCAACAAGCGATCAAAGCAGAAGTACACGAACCGAATGCCATGCATTTGGCCACCATTCAAGCCAATGGACGTCCGGCGGGCCGAGTGGTCTTGCTGCGCGGATTGGATGAACGTGGCTTCAGCTTCTTCACCAATTATGAGAGCGATAAGGGACAACAATTACAACAACATGGTTTCGCGGCTTTGACATTTTTTTGGGCCGAACTCGAGCGTCAGGTGCGCATTGAAGGCAAGGTCGAAAAATTGACCGAAGCAGAAAATGACGATTACTTTTTTAGCCGACCCAGAGGCAACCGCTTGGGGGCTTGGGCGAGTCCGCAAAGCAAAGTAATCTCCAACAGAGAGGAATTAGAACGTATGACACAATTGCTCACGCTCCAATACCCCGATTCGGTTCACATCCCCCGCCCTTCGCATTGGGGTGGTTTCAGGATTGTGCCCGATAAAGTAGAATTTTGGCAAGGACGGTCATCCCGTTTGCACGACCGCATCAGGTACCGGCTCGAAGCCGATAGCTGGATCATCGAACGGGTTGCCCCTTGAGTGTATTTCGTTTCAAGCAATTTGTTGTTGACGACTCCAGGGCTGCCATGAAGGTGGGCACCGATGGCGTACTCCTCGGATGCCTGTGTGAAGCACATGGTCCTCAGAAGGCCTTGGACATTGGAACGGGGTCGGGCCTAATAGCGCTGCAACTGGCCCAACGTTTCAAGGAATGCGCCATTCACGGCATTGAAATAGAAAAAGATGCTGCCGACCAAGCGGCGCTTAATTTTGCCCAAGCACCCTGGTCTGATCGCTTAACACTCATCCATGCCGATGTGAAGGATTGGCCATCTCACCAACCATATGACCTGATTGTTTGTAATCCGCCCTTTTACCCCAATTCACATCCGGCCAAAGGTGAAAGCCGTAGGCAGGCGCGCGAACAACGCGATTTGAGTTACGTAGACCTTGCCCAAGTGTTCGCTGCTCGGCTCTCAGATTCGGGAAGCGCATGGTGCATCCTGCCAGCTGATTTCGAAAATGAATGGCAAAATGCCCTGTATCAATCCAACTTGCACATCAGCACAATCATCAGCATCAGCGCAGTTGAAAACCGAAAGGCCAACCGTTTGATTGTGGGTTGTTCCAAAATACCGCAACAAACCGTCGGCCGCCACTTGTCTATCAGAAAAGAAGATGGTGCTTATACCGCTGACTATTTGACCCTCACTAAGGCATTTTACTTGTTCGCTTGATGGATTCAAGGCCGTTATTGAACAGCATTGGGGAATAACCCCAGCATTCACATCAAGCGTCAGTATTGCTTGCTAAAATGAAGCAGATATTCCCAAAATCACGGCAATTATTAAAATCATTAACACCATACCCTTTGATAACCATCGGTGTTTTTGGGTATTTATCCAATCTTTCTATCTTGCATCAAACCTGTTTCGAATGTGCCGAGTTGCTATTGTTGACGACCACCTGATTTTACTCGATGGCTTAAAATGGGTGGTGAGTCAATATGATTTTGCTAAGCACGTAGATGCCTTTTCAAATTCAGAGGCCTTGTTGTCTGCTTTAGATGCAGGCAACGATTATGACATCGTCATTACCGATTTGCAAATGCCTGGATTAAATGGTCATGACTTAATCGAAATATTGCAAAAAAACAGGCCTGAAACCAAAATACTCGTCATGACCATGTTCGATAGTCCCTATGTCATCCAAAAGGTCATGGAAAGCAGTGTAAATGGTTTTTTTGTGAAACAAGGTGATCAAACAGCATTGGAAGTGGCCATTAAATCGGTGCTCAATGGCAACACCTATTGGCCCATTGAAATGTCCGAATTAGCCGAAGTAAAACAAGCCGACCAAATTAAGCTCACACGCCGCGAAAGCGAAATACTGACATTGATTGCGAATGAGCAAAATACCAAGTCAATTGCCGAACAATTATTCATAAGCGAGGATACCGTACTCACCCATCGCAAAAACATCATGAATAAACTCGACATCCATAGCACTGCTGGTTTGGTGGCATTTGCTATCAAAAACAACTTTAGCAAATCATAAAATGCGCTGCTGGTTCCTCCTTGCGGTTTTCCTGTGCCAAATAGGAATCTCCATTGCGAACACCTTATATATTGACGACGACTTTACGAAAAGCAGATTTCCCACCAGCTTATGGGCCATTGAAGATCCAAGTTTCAATGCCCCGCCCGACAGCATCACAGCCCTGTTCCTAAACAACAGCAGCGTGATTATCAAAGAACAGAAAGTGAACTTTGGCTATAAAAAAGCCGCCTTCTGGTTCTATACAACCCTGCATAACCGCTCCGCTTCAGATGTACAAATCGTTGTTAGTTTAGAAAATCCGAATATCGATTCGGTGACTTTTTACGCCGATTATGGCTATGGATTCAAAAAGGAGGCCATTGCCGGTGACCATGTACCCTATGCTCATTGGCAAATTGCAACCCGACAACCTGCAATCAGGCTCACCATAAGGGCCGGCGAATCATTGCCCATACTGTTAAAAGCCAGAAACAGTTTTTCGGGCAATATGATTTTACCGGTGCAAATTTGGGAATACAACCATTTTGCGTCCTATCAGCAAGGATATCACTTGAGTTGGGGATTGTACTTCGGCTTTTTAGTGATCAACGTGGCGCTGGCATTTTCAGCCATTGTGCTATTGAGGGCCAATATTTTCATATGGTACGGCCTTTTTTTAATAGCATCGCTCATTTACAGTTTTATATCATTTGGTTTCATGTACCAGTTTTTAACTGGTGCATGGCCCGCCTCCAACGATGTGATGCGCACATACGCATTGCTGCTCATCAGCATTTTAATGCTCAGGTTCTCTCAGGTGTTTTTAAAGAGTAAAGAAATCAGCCCGTTCATTCACAATGTCATCACGACCATTATTTGGATAGAAGCGCTGTTTTTGGTTTCCTCCTTTTTTATCCTTGACACATTTAGGGCAAATTTCAACCAAATTTTCCCTTGGTTTTTAACCCTGATATTTATTGGCTATGCATTGGTTTTGACAGCAGCCTGGTTTAGTAAACAAAAATACCGGTTAAGAGCGAATGCCTTTTTATTGGCGTTTACCTTTTCATTGATTGGGGGTATGACCCTTATCCTTACCGATTTAAATTACCTGCCCTACAACAACTTCACCATCCACGCTCCATGGTTTGGCAATGCCATTGAAATTGTGATTTTTACGGGTATCATGTTCTATGAGTTCAAATTGGTAGGCGACGAAAAAATCAAACTTGAACAACAAATCGCCATCGAACAAACCCAGCGATTGCGAGAGTTCTTTAGGGGACAAGAAAAAGAGCGACAACGCATTGCCCGCGATTTGCATGACAATGTTGCTGGCACATTGGTAGGTGCGCGCTTTTTAATGCCCAATCCTGCCAAGATGCATGAAGTGCTCGACGCCAAATCGATGTTGAGCTACGAAAGGGCTTTGCACACACTTGATAGGAGTATCAAAGATGTGCGCAACCTATCGCACAATTTGCAGCCTCCTGCCCTTGATGAGCACTCCTTGCGGTATGAGCTCGATAGATTAATTGCAGATTATCAAACCATGTTGCCCAAGACCAACTATCAACTGCAATATGGTTTAGAGGAAGGCACGTTGAGTGCAGATACCGCAGTAGCCTTGTATAGAATATGTCAGGAATGTTTGCTAAACATTTTCAAGCATGCCGATGCTACACAAGTTTTAGTGCAGCTGGTTAACCAACTCAACCGCATTGAACTATTGATAGAAGACAATGGTAGAGGATTTGATGAAAAAAAACTCAAAGAAGGTATTGGATTGCAAAACATTCGTTCACGTCTCACCTTCACCCAAAACCTTTCTACCCTCATTCATTCCACACCCAATCAAGGAACACGCATTCAACTGTCTTTCGACCGCGTTTAAACAAAAAAAGCCGACTTGCGTCGGCTATTTGGTGATTTCGCTGGGATTCGAACCCAGGACCCATACATTAAAAGTGTATTGCTCTACCGGCTGAGCTACGAAATCTTACCCCCTTTTTCAAAAGGTTGTGCAAAGATAGCGCTCCAAAGCAGATTTCCAATCACAACCCCAATATTTTCCTCAAAAACCGACTTCATTTTACACTATAAATTGGTAATCAGTCGGTTTTGATTTCGAATTTTTTTACCTGCAAATCATGATTCAAGGCCTTTCTAAAGGTCACATGTCTGCGCAAGAACCGAGCACCTGCCGCCTGATGCAGGGCCATCATGGGAACATTAAAATCGCCCACCCAAGCCAGTTCTACTTCTTGAACAGTGGGATAGTGCAACTTGACGCGTTCATAAGCAGCTTCGATGAGTACCGACTCCATTCCCAACTTTTGGTAAGCCTTATGCACACCCATCACCACAATCTTGATGCGTTTGATGTCCCAGTTTTTATTTAACCACCACAAGCGCAAAGCCCCCCATCCGCTGAGTTTACTTTTATTCTTGGCAAAAAGCTCATTCAAATCGGGCAACATCAGCATAAATGCCGCTGGTTCTCTTCCAATAAAAGCAAACCAAACAAGGTCTTCCCGCATGATCATTTTGAGCCGTTGTAACTCGTCCAATACTTCTGAGGCAGTTTTGGGCTTGAAATTCTCAAACATCTGCCAGGCATTGTTGTATATGTGGGCTACCGCTTGGGCAAAATAGCGTTTGTGCCGCATCCTGAAATAACTTAGCTCGGCCTTACCTTTTTGCTTTACCCAGGCAGCTATTTTAAAAAACCTTTCGGGAAGGCCAACTTTTAAATCAAGAAAATTCGTGATTTGATCATAATAAGGTACATATCCTGCCGATTCAAAGAAGGCTCGGTAATACGGAGGATGCCAATTGGTACCAAATGAAGGCCGAGTAAAGCCTTCAACCAACAATCCCCAAAACTGATCATTTTCACCGGGTTGAATCGGCCCATCTACCCAATCAACTCCCCAGCGCTTCAATTGCTTGTCTGTTTCTTCAAATAAACGGGCAGCCGCGGAGGCATCATTGATCACATCAAAAAAACCTATCGCGCCGGCACGCTCATCCATGGATGGCTTGGGATGGTCAAAAGCAGCAATTCGGCCTATGGGTTGACCATTGCGCCAAAGAATCCAACGCTTCACCCGGATACTATCGAGCCGTTTGTTCTTGCGCGGATTAAAAACTGCATCTTGAATTTCGTTCGGAACCGATACAAATTGCGATTCATGCCCAAATAAACGGGTAGGGATTTCGTAAAAAATCCGAGAAGCCTTCTCGTCGACTACTTTAGTGATCCAATCATTCATCTGATCAACACTATTTGACCCGTAAACCGATACGGCAACCCGTTTTTTCCCCTTGCTTCGAGCACATATGGATAAATACCCGGTGGGCATATTCGGCCATTCGATTCACCATTCCAAACGACTTCTGTGGCATTGCTCGAAAAAACCAAGCCTCCCCATCGGTCGTATACCCTAAAATCTGAACTCGCTAAGTTGCGTATCACTGCCTTGTAGTTATCATTGACGTTATCGCCGTTGGGTGTGAATGCATTGGGCAAGATGATTTGAATGCTGTCGACAAACAGATATTCAAATACCATCGAATCTGTACATCCGGTAAGCTGGTTAAAGGCCTTTAGCATGATGCGGTACAAGCCTGGTTCCCTGAAAACGTGCTTCGGATTGGGCTCAGTGCTGCTACCCCCATCTCCAAAATCCCACGTATAGCGCATGGGCGAGCTTGGTTGCGAAAGATTGGTAAAACTCACCTCTTGTGGAGCATAGGCCGTATCGGGTGAAAACTGAAAATCCGCTTCTACCGGAGCATATTGTACCAAAATGCTATCGCGCAGGCTACGGCAGTTGCCCACAAAGGCCTCAACCCAATAAATGGTGGAGGTAGTGGTATAAACCCTGATCCGATTGCCAGTTTCACCGGTACTCCAAACATAGCTACTTCCTCCTGTAACCATCAAATCTACACTATCAGGCCCACACACAAATCGATCGGGACCGCCATTGGCAAAAACCGAAATACGGGGTTGCAGCCATGCGCTGTCCAAATAGCTACAACCACCCGTATCGGTTAATTGCAGGTAAACCCACCTGGCTGGTAAACTCCAAAAACGCTGGTTCAAGGAAGCCGGATCACTGATATCCGCATCTGGCAACCAATTCCATGAAGTGATGCGCGGGTCGGGTGTCAACGTCAGAACAGCAGTATCGCCATAACACCAAGCCGGATTGGACCGATCGAGCAGGCGAACAGTTGGCCTAACCTGCAGAAAAATACTATCAATTGCCTCGCAGCCACGCTGGTCGTAGACCCTTACCGTGTACCACCTGCTGTTCTGGGCAAACAACCTAACGGTAAATCCCGATGTATCTGCCAATGTACTGTGAGGAACCCAGCTTGCACGGACGCCCCCCACAATGGACAAAGTGATCGAATCGCCAAGGCACACCGGACCTGTTGGCAAAAATTGAATGGCAGGTGGTGGTGCAACCGTTACGGTTTGGGTGATGGTATCAGCGGCGATGCAGGTACTCACAATCAGGGTAACCACATAGTTGCCCGGACTTGTGTAGGTATAGCTTGGATTGCGCAAAGTGCTGGTTGCTCCGGGTACCCCAAAGTCCCAATAAAAATTACCAAACAGCGTTCCGGTAGGATTAAACACCACCGGCGTTTGCAAACACACAGTAGTATCGGGATATTGGGTACGAAATCCTGCAACAGGATTCACATATTCCAAATCGATATTGAAAATGGCCCCATTGCAACGACCACCTGAAGTACCCGAATTATTGGTGGATGAATAGGCCCCTGTTGTTGTAGGAAAATCGCTGGCGCCCCCACAGCCTGCACAAACAGCATGATAAATGACCCCTTCTTTCGAAAAACGACAAGTGCCCCCATCCACATGCTCACGCGAGCTACTTCCACCAAAATAGGTACCGTAAACCACATTGGTTGCATCCGCATCTAAAACCAACAAATACATATCACTGCCATCGGTGGTCGATTGAATTGCATCGATGCTGATTGGCATTCCGCTCATGGGACTTACGAAGCCATTTACATTATTGGTATTGCCTCCCCATCCACTGAAATATATTTTATTACAAATATCCACCATGAATGCCGTAGGAGAAATAGAAGGCCCGTTGGCTCCACTAGGGCCAAACACGGTACTTATCTCCAATTGTTGCAAATTACGGTCATAGCGCTGCACAAACTGCTTGCCTCCCGGGTCAAAATACACGCCTGCAGGTAGTACCGGCATGCTGCCCATGGTGATACCTGCCACATAAATCCGACCATCCATGTCCGTATCCACTAAGTAACATTGATCATACAACCCCGTGCCGAGATAGGTGCCGGCGAGCGGGACGCCTGGACTAGTTCGCATTTTTAGCAAAAACCCATCACTTTCCCCAAAATGCGTGCGGGTAAAGCCAACTCCCAGTGCATTGATAACCGTATTGTTGCTAAAAGTACTCCCCACCACCACTACCGTATCGCCCCCCAAGGAACGAATGCCGTAAGCTGCATCCATACCTGTTCCTCCCAGGTAGGTGCTGTATAAAAGAGCAGACAAATTCGGATTGAGCTTGGCAACAACGCCATCTTGTACGCCTCCGAATAGGGTTTGAAACCCTCCAACAATGGGGAAGTTTAAGGAGGACGAATTGCAAGCAATAAGTACATTTCCCTGCGAATCGATCAAAATTTCACCTCGGCTGTCGTCACCATAATTAAATTCCAACGATTGTAGATCGTAACGCCGACCATTTCCATCATTTTGGGCTTCTGCACCTGAACCGCCCAAATAGGTGCTCCCCAACAATAATCCGCCACTTGCCGAAAGCCGAACGACCACCAAGTCAGTAGAATCGGCATATGTAGCATCGTAGGGTGCGGCTGCCATCGGAAAGTTGGCCGAATTGGTCTTGCCCAATAAGTACAACTCATTGGCTGCATTGGTGACCAAACTCATGGCATAATCGCGATCCGTCCCACCGAGGTAAGTTGCATAATATTGTACCGAGGCATTTTGGGCATAATGTGAAATGGTCATATCAATTTGACCCGCAAAAAATGCCTGGTAAGCACCCAAAGTGATTGGGTATCCGGGATTAAAATTAATACCGCCCAAAAACATATCGCCTTGTTGGCCATAGGTTGCGGTAAAACCCCAATTATCAGAAGTAGCCCCACTGAATGTGCTTCCAACCAAAACAGGATCCAAAACCAAGGCTTCATCCTTTGCATAAGGCCCAATAACAAACTCCCACTGCTCACCCGCTATAGCGAATTGCAAATCAACCACTTGTCGTTTTCCCTCTTTCAACGTCCACCCTACAGGGCTTGCCTCACGCACTGTTCCATTCACCGTATGATACGCCAATTCGCCTGCATCGTTGAGGGCGAGACTTGCTCCAGTGACGACGCCCTTGATCAGGTCAGGATTTGCACCAGGATGCACTATGAATTCATATTTGAAGCCTGCATGCACGTCTATCCTTAAATCAATACCTGGGTAGATATCCTGCAATAGCAGTTCTTTTGCCGGCACCAAACCAGTCGCCCATTTTCCGGGATCGTTGCCCAAATAGTAGTTTATGCTAGTTGGCAAGGTTTCCGACCAAACCAATTTGCCTGAAAAAGAGCTATTGAGGAAGGTAGTTCGCCATGCATGTTGATTGAGCGTTCCGTTATGGTTGCCAGATGCATGGAAAGCGGCCAGTTGCTCTTGATCGCTACTCAGCCATGTAAATCCGCTGTTTTCAATAAATATGCGCAAGTTGCCAAGGTCTACATGGCCCAAAACCTGCGCTGGCCACTGACCTCCATTGGGCACGATAAAAGTGGTAGCAGCTTCATGAGCGGCCAATGGCCTTGGGCAGAAGAGACCTAAAATCCCTGCCCACAAGCATATCAAGCAAGAAACATTTGCCAACCTCATTTAGGTAAAAATAAGGAGACAGATATTAAAATGGATTAAAATCTGTAGACAAACCTATTGGTAAGCGTAAAATAAAAATTGTCGATGGGTACAACCGGGGCGGTATCGTAAATGCCATCATAATTCAGCCTAAATTCAAAATTACGATTCACTTGAAAAATCAGCTCAAAGTTACCCGCAAGTCGGTAGTCACTGAAAAAATACTCAGGTCGGGCTTGGTAATAGAAAGTACTTCCAAAGCGAAGATTTTGGGCAATTTGCCTGAAAAAACGCATGTACAGGTTAAACTTCAACAAGCTGTTGTTCATATCCCCCAAATCGGTGGGCCTCCGTACAAGCGGAACTGCCCCATAGCCCCATTGTTCGAATTCATAAAACATCCCGAATCCGGCATATAAACTACCCAAAGTATCATGCTGCAACCGCTGTCGAAGATTTGAACCTAAAATGAACCTGTTTTTTAAACCCCTCACGCCATCCCATTGGTATTGGGTATAGTGCTCAAGCAACAACAATTTGCCGGTATTGTCGCGCAAACGAAAATGTGCAAACCCACCGTTCAATAACAAATTTTCCCCCGATCCTGAAACCCTGAGGCGGGAAGCCGAAAGCAGCGACTTGTCCTTGATACGATAAGAAACATCCACATCGGTAAAAACACTGTATACTAAACTCGACTGCTTATCGAGGTTGATGCCAAAAGCTGTTTGCCCCCTCCATTTTTCCGTAGGCTCATTTTGGCTTTGAAATGCTTCCGCATTTAAAATCTGACCTTGCGCACAAATGATTTGAACTAAAATTACCAACCAGGTCAGGCTTGTCTTTCTAAGCATCATGTCCAAATCGGGCTGTTGAAGAGAAGGCTTGATCGAGATATGGATAGAGGGCCACATCTACAATAAACAACCATTTTTTGCCCGGTTGCCGCAGGGCAGTTTTCGAGAAGCCATTGAGCATTTCACGGGCGTATCTGCGCATGAGTTTGTCATGCATGCCTGCTGTACCTGCGTTGATTTGTACACTCAACGTGTTGAGCAATGCAATTCTTTTGGCGCCTTTCGCCATCAAAGCTTGCCTGCGAAGTATTTCCGCACTTTCCAGTGTATGATTGATTGAATCGGTCAATTGCGGAGGAAGCTCACCGAGTAAACGACTGTAACTTGTTGACCATGTTCTCAAAAAAAAGCTATCTGGCTCCATGTTATACCAAACCAAATCAGCATTTGCTTGCTGCAACGAAGCCAGCAAATTTCCTTCAAGCCCAGCTTCAAATGGAAGCAAAAAACCGTGCCCGTGCTTTTCATAAAAAACTCCGGCAAACTCTCCGGCCGAAATACGCTCTTTCAGCCTTTCGCTCCCCCCTTCCAACAAATCTCCGTCATGGGCGATGATTACCACCTTGGCGAGTAAGGTGCGGTTGCTCCACTGCCGAAGTAATAATACGGCTACCCCAGTCAGCAGAAAAACCGACAATAAAACAAACAGCTGATTCCTTGAAGGCATAGTTACGTGCAAAAGTACGTCAAAATAGAAAGAATGCAGATCTATCCCCCTTTTTGCCTGCATTTCAGGTTAAAACTTGGTTTTTACGTAGATTTACAGCAACTGAAGTGATCATGTCAAATACAGAACAACCCAAGAGCTTTCCGGCTTACTATAACTATTATATCAGTCTATCTACCGGCGATTTGGTGAGCAACATGCGAAAAGCCCATGATACCACCCAAATCATCCTTTCAAGAATCAGCGAAGAAAAAGCTGGTCAGGCTTATGCACCTGGCAAATGGACAATCAAGGAAGTCATCCAACACCTCATCGATTCAGAACGGATTTTCGCCTACAGAGCCCTGCGCTTTGCCCGTGCCGATAAAACCCCTTTGAGCGGATTCGAGCAAGACGATTATGTGACCGCTTCTCATGCCAATGAACGCAGTATGCAATCGCTTATGCGCGAATTTGCTTGTGTGCGCGATGCTAGCATTGCCTTGTTTGAACATTTTACAGCCGATATGCTGCAAGCTGCCGGAACTGCCAACAAAACAGAAGCCACTGTAGAATCAATCGGACGTGTGATTGTTGGCCATGAAATACACCATATGGACGTAATCAAGTCAAAATATCTTTGATGGCATACGCCGCGTCTGAATTGATAATCACGCAGGCAGGAGCTGTTTATCACCTCAATCTCCTACCCGAACAACTGGCACCAACCGTACTTTTGGTGGGAGATCCAGACAGGGTGCCACATGTAAGCCGCTATTTTGATGCGCTGTGGTACAGGGTGCAACACCGCGAATTCATTACCCATACAGGCGAAATAAACGGTCATGCAGTATCTGTGGTAAGTACGGGCATTGGCACCGATAACATCGACATCGTCGTAAATGAGTTGGATGCCCTTGTCAATATCGACTTGATCAGCAGAGAGCCTAAAACTACCCTTCAAAAATTACAGTTGATTCGGCTGGGGACCAGTGGATCACTGCAGGCCGACATTCCCGTAGATAGCCTTGTGTGTTCTTCTCATGGCTTGGGCATCGACGGACTCATGCCTTTTTACAAAGCAGGAAAAACACGCGCGGAAAAGGAAATGGAAGCTGCTTTCAACACCTTTTTACCCGAATTACAGTTTTGTGCTCATCTCTATGTGTTTGAAGGCAGCAGTGCGTTGCTTGAAAAAGTCGGGCGAAATGATATCCACAGTGGAATTACCCTTACTTGTCCTGGATTTTACGCCCCACAAGGACGTAAACTACGTTACGAGCCTACGATTGAACAATTACCCCTCTTGGCAAGTGGATTTCATCATGGCTCCATTCGGGTAACCAATTTCGAAATGGAAACAGCCGGTATTTACGGCTTAGCGCGCGTATTGGGCCATGAGGCACTTTCGGTGAATGCCATTATCGCAAACCGGGTACTTGGTAATTTTAGCAGCCAGCCTCAGGCAACCATAGATAAACTGATTCTAACAGTCCTCGAAAGGCTTTTTGCCTAAATTAACCCTTGCAAATGTGAGCGATCATTCCTGATCAACAATACATGCTGATCGTCGGTTAGCCGAAGCTTGTAGAGACTGAGGTTGTCGTGCTCAAAAGCTTCCATTTCTGCATAAGGACGCTGCAAGAGCAAACATAAAAACAAGCGCATCGCACGACCGTGCATGCACAACAAAATTTTCTGTGCGGGATTTTGACGGATGTGCGCGATTCCCGCGGCCTGCCTTATCGCCACTTGATTTGGCGCATCCCCTTTGGGTGGAGCTGCATCATAATTCCCCGATTTCCACTCATGAATTAGTTGTCGATAATCAGCATTGAATTGGCCGAAGTGCGTTCCTTCAAAAATCCCCCAATTGAATTCGTCAAAAGCATTCAATTGCAGGCTGGGCAGTTGTTGATTTTCGATAAAAGGAGCAACTGTTTGGTGGGTTCTTTTCAAACGTGAGGTATAAACAAATTCAAAGCCCTCGTTGCGATATGCCTCAAAAAAAGCTTGGGCCTGCATTTTCCCTGTAGCGTTCAAATCGGTATCAACACCTTGACCCTGCACAATGCCTTGCAAATTATAGTCGGTTTGACCATGCCGAATGATGTACAGTTCTTGCTGCATCAGTTTTCTTCCTCTTCGTTGGGTTTAAATTTGGCATAGTGCCGCCACTTATCCAGTAAAGCTGAAAAATCTTCCGGCAAATTGGATTCGAAATGCAAACGTTTTCCGGTGGTTGGATGTGTAAAGCCAAGTGATTTGGCATGAAGCGCCATGCGCGGCATCAGTTGAAAGCAATTTTCAACAAATTGTTTGTACTTCGAAAAAGTGGTGCCCTTCACGATCCGGTTGCCCCCGTAGGACTGGTCGTTAAAGATTGGATGCCCGATATGCGCACTGTGGACCCTAATCTGATGCGTGCGCCCAGTTTCGAGCGTATAAGCAAGCAAACTCACATAGCCCAAACGCTCTAGCACTTGGTAATGCGTGATGGCATGTTTGCCTCTGCTACCATCTGGAAAAGCAGCCATCTTGATGCGGTCGCGCGGATCTCTGTCCAAATGTGCATTAACAGTCCCGGTTTCTTCCTGGAAGTCGCCCCAAACCAATGCCCAGTACGTGCGGTCGATGGTGTGATCGAAAAACTGTTTGGCCAAATGCGTCATGGCAAATTCCGTTTTGGCAATAACAAGCAAACCCGACGTATCCTTATCAATGCGATGCACCAAGCCTGGACGAGTTTCGCCGTTGCGGTGCGTTGGCAAATTGTTGAGATGATGCACTAATCCGTTTACCAAGGTTCCATTCGGATTGCCATGGCCGGGATGGACCACCAAGCCTGGGGGCTTATTCAATATCAACAATTCCTCATCCTCAAATAAAATATCCAAAGGCATTTCCTCGGGGTAAATAGTGGTATCGCGCGGCGGGTGCGACATAACCACCTGGATTGTTTCGCCTGGCTTGATGCGGTAACTTGATTTAACCGACTTGCCATCGACCAGCACATTTCCCGCTTTCACAGCGTTTTGAATCCGATTTCGCGATATGGCGGGCAACCTGTCAATCAAAAACTTATCAATCCGCACCAATTGTTGCCCTTTGTCAACTTGCAAGCGATGGTGCTCGTAAAATTCGTCTTGCTCGCTTTCTTGCAAAACCGGGTCTTGGTCAGCAAAAGCCGGTTCAAATTCCGTCATGGGGTACCAAATTAAATATTAGCCAATCACCTTGTGCTGCCGTGGCTGCGTCAAAAGTACGCTTTCTAAAGCCAATCACCCAGAAAATGTCTTTGTCTTGGGCCAAAACCAGCACCTGCTGCCTGTCTCGGTGATTAATTTGTTGCTCTTGCAACAAATCACTGATTTTTTTACTGCCACCCGATGCAAGGCGCATCGTATCGCCAGCTTTCCAACTGCGTAAAACAAGCTGTTCCGCCACAAGTGACGCTGGCAAACAAAAGGAGGCCTGCGCATCAAAATGGCTCGATTGATGCACCTGCAAAATATGACCATCGATTGAATAGGCTCCCTCCTTACCGATATGGTAAAAGATTTTTTCAGTAACTTCTGGCTTAAACCAATCAAAACCGTTTCGGGTCCTCACAATCGTCCATGCCTTGGTTTCAACACGTTTGCCTGCTTCTTTCGTCCATAAATCAGCGACGGCCTCTATAGCGCCCTGTTCCAATCCATTTTCGGCACACAATCTGCCAATGAACCAAGGACCATATGCAACTGGTAAATCGTTGATTTCCCATCGCTGATAGTTTTCATCTGGTTTCGTCACGATACGCTGGCGCCAAAAGTCCAGCTGCTCCATCGCCACGGCCTCGAGCTGCTGCAGGCGTTCAGCTTCACGTGCCAAAAGGGGCACGGCTGCTGGAAAGCGATTTTCAACAAGTGGAAGCAACTCATGTCGTATAAAATTGCGGTCATAGTGGAAAGATTGATTCGATGCATCTTCGCGCCAGCTGATTTTGCGATCCGCGGCATAAGCGGCAATCAATGCTATTTCTATCGAAAGCATGGGCCGCATCAATCGGCCATCCCACATGCGCATCCCGGCCATTGCCCTGCTACCTCTTCCTTTAAAAGCCGCCAGCAAAAATGTTTCCGCTTGGTCGGCCTGGTGATGTGCCGTTAATAGCGCCGCATAGCCATGAGAGCTGCACAAACCAAACATCCACTTGTAGCGCAATGCGCGCGCACCTTGCTGAACATTGGCACCCAAGGCTTCTCGATTTGTTTCCATCAGGTGGAATTGGGCACCCCAACGCTTGGCGCATTGGGCTACCCATGCAGCATCCGCCTCCGAATCATCTCCACGCAATCGGTAATTCACATGAGCTACTGCAAATGCCTGGCCCAATTGATACAGTACTTCGCCCAACACCATCGAATCGCGCCCTCCACTCACAGCAAGCAAAACCCGCTGATCGGGCTGAATCTGCGCCGATTTCAGACAATCGTCTACCCGTTTTTCAAGTTCATGCATCATCGCGCAAAAGCAGCGTTAATTTCCGGTAATCAATCTTTGCCCCGTATTTGTACAAGATGTCGCCACCTAAAATACCCTGAATAGGAAGTTCGCCCATTTCGGAATAACTCTTGAGTATGTGGGAAAGATCAAGCGCTGCTGCTTGCAGGCCTGCAATTTGGCAGCTGCCCAACTGAAGTCCAGTCAAATCAAACAAATGACTTTCCATGGCACTGGTCCCCAAACCCGCAGATTGCTGCTCACTTTGCAACAATTCAAGCTCAGGGAAAAGCGCTATGATGGTTGCTTTGTCAAAAACCGTCTTGCTGGCACCTGTATCAAGTACCAAGCGCAATTTTACCTTGTGCCAACGTGCAGTCAGCATTAAATGACAACCATCGGCTTCCAGGTCTATGCGTTTGAGTGCAATGCGGTGCTTCATTCGGAATGGCAAAATAAAAAAGACGATGCTCGCACATCGTCTTTTTGAATGAATTTTAAAATAATTAGGCTTTGTTCATATTGTCGAGCACATCCATCACTTCTTTTACAGCTGCAGCCGATTCGTTCACCAATTGCATTTCTGCAGCGTTCAATTTGAGCTCAATGATTTCTTCGATACCATTTTTGCCCAACTTCACTGGAACGCCCATGTAAATGTTTTTGAGACCGTACTCGCCGTTTAACCAGGCGCATACAGGGAAAATACGCTTCTGGTCACGTACAATGGCTTCAACCATTTGTGCTGCTGCTGCACCAGGAGCATACCAAGCCGAAGTTCCCAAAAGGTTAACGATTTCGCCCCCACCTTTTTTGGTGCGCTCAATGATTGCGTTCAATTTATCTTCAGCAATGAGTTCGGTAACTGGAATACCTCCAACAGTTGTGTAACGAGGCAAAGGCACCATGGTGTCGCCATGACCTCCCATCAGTACTGCTTGAATATCCTTGGGTGAACAATCCAATGCCTCAGCCAAAAATGCACGATAACGGGCAGTGTCGAGAACACCAGCCATACCAAATACTTTGCGGGAGTCTTTCTTGGCCGCCAAATAAGCACAATATGTCATGACATCAAGCGGATTTGAAACCACAATGATGATGGCATCTGGCGAATATTTTAAAATATTTTCGGTAACCGACTTTACAATGCCGGCATTGGTGCTAATGAGGTCATCGCGACTCATGCCAGGTTTGCGTGGCAACCCGCTGGTAATCACAACCACTTCACTGCCTGCTGTTTTGCTGTAGTCGTTCGTAGACCCCTTGATGCGGGTGTCATACATGTTCACAGGCGCAGTTTGCCAGATATCAAGAGCCTTTCCTTCTGCGAAATTTTCCTTGATGTCTACCAATACAACTTCATTTGCAAGTTCCTTGTGGGCAATTACGTCTGCGCAGGTAGCTCCCACATTACCTGCTCCAACTACAGTGATTTTCATATTGCGATTATTTTTTTGCGTCACAAATTTACATATTCAAAGCCGTTTATTCGTATATTGCAGATTGATTTGCGTACAAAAAGCAAGGAATATTTAATCTACTCACAGAATGAAAAAAGCATTACTGCTATTCGCCTTGGCCCTGGGTTTTTATTCGGCCAATAGTCAATCCAGCTCGTTGAGTTGCGGTACCGAACCTGCACCAGCGTCGGCATTAAACTTTATTACCAGTCTCCATGAAAATGGCATATTCGATCAATATGACGTTGAGACGGTTCAAAACACCATTTTTGTACCCCTCAAAATACACATCATTGGTAACGACCAAGGCCTAGGCTATTACAGCATCCAAAACCTGATGGCCAATATTTGTGAGCTGAACCAAAAATACCATGCCCACAACATTCAGTTTTTCATCCGCGGTACTATCAATTACATCAATAGTTCACAGCTGTATAACTTGCCAAGCTTTGCCGTTTCAGCTGCAGCAAACACCCAGTACAATGTGAACCGTTGTATCAATGTGTACTTCGCCAACTTAAGCACCATGAGTTTGTGTGGTTTTGCGAATTACCCCCAAACCGGAGCCCCCAATGAGCCCTTGCGTCAAGGTGCTATTTGGCTTTCACCTGCCTGTTCGGCCCCTGGCAACAGCACATTCGCCCATGAGATGGGCCACTTTTTGAATTTGCCCCATCCTTTCGACCAAACCTCCGACGCACCAGCCAGTCCTTTGAGCGAGCGCGTTACACGCAATACCAATGAACCATCACCCCGCTTGAGCGCCAACTGTACCACCGCCGGCGATCGTTTTTGCGATACACCAGCAGATTTCCGACCTGATCGTTGGAATTGCCCAGGCGTGAACACAACTGTTACCGACGCCAATGGCGATTTGTTTCAGCCCGATGGCACATTGTACATGAGTTATGCCAACGATGCTTGTCAAAACAAGTTCTCTGTTCAGCAAACAGCAGCCATGCGCGCCACCTTGACCATTACCCAGTCACAAACAGGGCAAAACATCACGGGGCCGCGTATGTATTTGCTCATTCCACCCATGGAGTCATACGATACAATTACCGGAAGTGCAACTGTTTCTGAGCCAGCCAACAACAGCACTGGCCACCCTGCCAACTGGGTGTATTTTAAATGGAACAAGGTTCCGGGAGCTAGCATGTATGTTGTGCGTATCCGCAGAAACATTACCCTAATCGAGGAAATTGTAATGTATGGTGGCGATACTGCGCTTCTTTACCGTGGAAACAAGCTCATTGCAGGACAAACCTACAGGGTTTCCATCCTTCCTTTCAACCACAAGGTAACATGCCGTCCATATGGCACCGAAGTTACCTTTACGGTAACTCAAGGTTATGGCACCAGCGTTGAAAACCAAAGCAATGGCTTTTTCCAGGTTTACCCCAGTCTGCTGAGCATGCAGGCCCCTTTGCGGGTAATTGCCGGTGAAGTAATCAATCAACCTTTGACCTATGAAGTGCTTGATTTGCAAGGACGATTGGTGCAAAAAGCAAGTTTGCAACCCAATGGAGCTGACCAATACGAAATTCCCACCGATGGCTTGAACAACGGTGCTTACATCTTGCGTTTGCAACAAGGCGAAAAATCGCATTTCCAACGCTTTGTTGTAGGACGATAAGACTTTTAACCCGCTTTTAAGGAAGGCAGTCGAACAATCGGCTGCCTTTTTTTGTATTGTCAATGTGTTTATCTTTGAAATCTAACCTGTTGTAGCTCATGCGCATCATCCAACTTATCACCTTTATTGGTTTACTCACACCTATCGCCGCCATTGGCCAATTCGAACAAGGGGCTTGTGGCACAGGCCCTGCCCCTGCACATGTGCGACAATTCATTCAATCGGTAGACTATACTGCTGCACAGCCCGAAGATTATCCGGTAATCAATATTCCAGTGACGATTCATATTGTACGTACATCCAATGGTGGAGGTGGTTTCTTTGAAAATAATGCATTTTTAACCATCTGCGACTTGAACAACCGCATGGCAAGCAGCGGCATGTTCTTCTATTTGGCAGGCCCTGTCAGATTCATCAATGAAGACCTATACTACAACACGAATGACTTCAACGATTTGTTCACCATGATTGACAATGAAAATGTGGTACAAACGATGAATATTTATTATACAAATCTGGGCCAATTGGGCTTGTGCGGTTTTGCATTTTACCCCAATTCTGGACCTGGTGGCCCACAAAACGACGGCGCCGTGGTGATGAGTTTCGCCTGTTCACAGCCCAATGGCACCACGCTCACCCACGAAGTTGGTCACTTTTTCGGACTCCCGCACACATTTGATCAAACCAGCGGAAATCCACTTTCGGCAACCACAGCAGAACGTGTAACACGTTTGGTCAATGAAATACCTCCCCGTTTGGGTGCCAACTGTGCCACAGAAGGTGATGGTTTCTGTGACACGCCTGCTGATTTTATCGGCAACCGTTGGAGTTGTCCAACCGGCATTGTGCAGTTCGACATCAATGGTGATCGTTTTAGACCCGACTCAAGCTACTACATGAGTTATTCAAACGATGTTTGCATGAGCCGCTTTTCAACCCAACAAATTTTGGCCATGCGTGCCACCCTCGCAAACCTCAATGCCCCAAGAGGGTATCTGCTCACCATACCAATGCCCAACTTCCCTGTCATCAACCAGTCGCCAGCCTCAGTTGTACCACAGGCAGCTGATACAGTACCTGGAAATGCAGCTATCTTCCGGTGGAATGCTGTGCCCGGTGCAACTGCATATCAAATCAGGGTACTGTTGTTCAATTTTGCTGTCATCGATACCATTACCACCGATACTTTTTTTGTAAGCAACACCAGAGCGATTCGTCAATTACGTGCACATAGTTGGGAAGTACGCGCCTTAAATGGCGCGAATTTATGCACACCCTACGGTGTCAGAACACCTTTTTTTGCTGGTAACTACATTACCACAACCTCGGTTTTTGAGCCTTCAGCGACACAACTTAGGGTATATCCCAATCCGATAGAAGCTGGCGGCATATTGCAAATTGCGAGCGAAAGTGTTGGTGAAATGCAACGCGTACAACTTTCCGATTTACAAGGAAGGTTAATTGTTGAAATGACACTCGAACCCGGAAGTAGCCAATTGCACTTGCCCAAAAATCTGGTGCCGGGCATTTATCTTTTGCAAGTGAGCGGCAAGGGCAAACAAGCATTTGCACGTATTAGCATCAAGCCATGAGGTATACTTTAACGATTGTGAATTATATTGCAGCTATGAAAAACATCACATCCGCACTCATCGTTGTATTTGCCATCTTTTTTCAAAATCATGGCTTCGCACAATGGAACGAAAATCAGTTGTGTGGAACAGCTGAACCTAGCCCTGCGCATTTTGCTTACATCGAAAAACTGAATGAGCAGTATGACCTGGGCATCGAAAGGGTTTCCAATGACCGCATCAACATCCCTGTGAAATTCCACATTGTGACTGATTTTACAGGTGCTCGCTACGATTACAACACATTGTTGACGGTGCTGTGTGAACTAAATGAAAAATTTGAACCTGCTGGTATGTCATTTTACATGCGAGGTGGCGTAAATGTGATCAACAACTCCAACTATTTCCGCCATACATCTTACAACACAGGCTCACAACTCATGCTTGAACACAATCAGGTGCGTGTGGTGAACATCTATTTTGTAGACTTGGGACCAATTGGCTTGTGCGGTTATGCCTATTTCCCTGGAAGTGGTCCGGGTAGCACCCTTTCTCAGGGCGGGGTGATGATGAGCATTCCTTGTTCACAAGTTGGAAATACCACCTTGGCTCACGAACTGGGTCATTTTTTCGCGCTTCCACATCCTTTTGATGGTACAAGCAACAATCCAAAGGATGTTTTTGCTGAGCGGGTTACACGCAATCCAAACGAAACCCTTCCACGCCTAAATGCGAATTGTGCCTCGCAAGGAGATCGTTTTTGTGATACCCCTGCCGATTACATCGGCTTTCGTTGGAATTGCAACGGATTTACGGTGAGTGATAGTGACATCAATGGGGATTTGTTTCAACCCGATCCAACCTTATACATGTCGTATTCGAGCGACTTTTGCATGAATCGTTTTTCGCCTCAACAGATCAACACCATGCGTCAAACCCTCATCGGTGGCACGCCCAGTGACCCCGCTCCACGCGGATACCTAACTGTGTTTCCGATGCCAGCTTGGGACACCATTGATGGCCCAGTAAATTTGATTGAGCCTGTGGCTGGTTCTGCTCCGCAGCCCGCCAATTGGGTGTTCTTCAGGTGGAATAAAGCAGAAGGTGCAACGCAATATTTCGTGCGCATCCGGAGAAATAATTTACCAGTTACCGAATTTATCACTACAGATACAGTGCAATTGTTCACCATGCCGGGATTACAAGCCAATTTGACCTATACCTATACTGTACGGCCATTTAACCACGCTTATACCTGCGTTGGACCAAGCCAAGCCGGTACCTTTACCACATCAGCTGCTTATGGTGCATCGGTCTTTGAAGATGCACAAAGCCAAATCAAGGTATATCCTACCCTGCTCCATCCGGGCGAAGCATTGCACGTCAGAAATGAAGGCAGAAAAGCAAGACAGCTCAAGTTGCACGACTTGCAAGGCCGATTGGTTTGGGAACAAATGCTAGACGAACACTCGGATATGCATCAAATAGAGATGCCCGCTTTGCCTGCAGCTTTGTATCACATACAATTTGAAACAAATCAAGGTCCTGTTTTCCACCGTTTGGTGATTCAATAAAGCGCCATGAACCTACTCAAGCCACTGACTTCCTACATAGAAGCAGTGGCTTTTGCATTTGATGGAGTTGATATTTCATTCTATGTGCAACGCGATGATTTGCTGCATCCTTTGCTATCAGGAAACAAGTATCGCAAATTGCAAGCTTTTGTGCATGCAGATGCACAAGGATATGTTAGCATCGGAGGCGCTTGGTCGAATCACCTGTTGGCCGTAGCCACCATGGCAAGGCTACAAGGCGTAAAATCAGTGGGCTTTGTGCGGGGCAACGAAAACAGAGAGCAGAATCTCTATGAACGTTGGCTTAACCAACTTGGCATGGAGCTTATCCACCTGAGCAGGGAGACCTACAACCAAAAAGAAAAAATATACGAAGAGGCCAAATTGCGCTTTCCGGACTTTCAAATTGTGCCAGAAGGCGGACATCCACAACCCCATGGCCGTGCCTTTGATGCATGGTTAGCCGAAATCCCTCCCTTCGTCAGCCACCTCATTTTGAGCTGTGGTACTGGTGCGAGTTTTTTAGGGCTTGCTGGAGCCTTGCACAGGGCCGGCAGGCATAACATTCGCCTTTTGGGCGTATCGGCCATTGGCGCGCAAGCGCAGCTCAACCGATTGCGAATGGACGCACAATCTGTGCACGCCCAGAGTAGCGTATTCGGTCCCTTGGACGGCAAGCGCTTTGGCAAAATTTCTGCCGAGCGTCTGCTTTTGGCAAAATCCTTTTTCGAACAAACGGGCATTGCTCCCGACCCTGTCTACGACACTCACCTTTTGGCCCAAATAGTACAACTCCATCGCAACGGCACACTAAGCAATCAAGACAAGTTGATGTGGTTACACAGTGGCGGAATCACAGGATGGGCGGGTTATCCTTCAGAATGCAATGAATTGTTCGGCTTGTAAGCGCATAAATTGCCAATACTCTTCATTATGCAGTTGCCCTTCACGTACATATTTGCCTATATGGATAAACCTTGGCCTTAAAGCCATGGTATGCACGCCAACGTAGTTCAAAATGTCGGCGAAATGGCTCATGGCCATGGCCGAACCTTGTGTACCGTCCGCGATTCCAAGCATGCAAGCTTTTTTGTGTTTAAAGCTCACCGGAAATTTCATGGCATCTACCCAAACCTTGAGAATGCCCGGGAAACTGCCATTGTACTCAGGTATGATGAACACAAACTTATCGGTTGCACTCACCTTTTCTTGCATTTTCTCCCAATCGGCATTCGGCTGCTTAACCTTTTTGTACAGGGTAGTCTCCAAAATATTGGTTGGAACATCCTTCAAATCAATGATGTCGGCATTTACGCCCATTTCTGCCAAAACCTGTTGATAAAGCCGGGCCATTTGAGCCGTTACCGCATCCTCTCTTGAGGTTGCAGCTACAATCGTCATATTCATAAATCAACTAACAGCTTTGAGCCTGCTAATGTTCGATTTATTGAATTGTTGTGAAGCGTAATCGAGGTTAAGTTTAAAATCGGACACTTTGGGCTCTGCAGTAGGCAAGGTAAACATGGCCTCCATCAAGATTGCCTCTACGATCGAACGTAAACCACGCGCACCCAATTTGAACTCCATGGCACGATCCACAATAAAATCCAACACGTCACCATCAACCTCCAAGCGAATATTTTCAAGCTCAAAAAGCTTCTCGTATTGCTTGATCAATGAATTTTTCGGTTCGGTCAGAATCGCACGTAACGTTTCCTTATCCAAAGGATTCAAATACGCAACCACAGGTAAACGTCCCAATAATTCAGGAATCAATCCAAATGCCTTTAAATCATTGGGCATTACGTATTGTAAGAGATTGGTGCGGTCTACTTGTTCTTCCGAGGGCCTGTTGAAGCCAATAGAGCTCACCTTCACCCTGCGTGCAATGATTTTATCGAGGCCATCGAATGCACCACCACATACAAACAGCACATTGCGGGTGTCTACCTGAATAAATTTCTGTTCGGGATGCTTTCTGCCACCTTGTGGAGGAACGTTTACAACCGTTCCTTCAAGCATTTTTAGCAGAGCTTGCTGCACGCCTTCACCGCTTACGTCACGGGTGATGGATGGGTTATCAGCCTTACGGGCAATTTTATCGATTTCGTCAATGTAAACGATACCGCGTTCTGCAGCAGCAACGTCATAGTCGGCTGCCTGCAACAGGCGGCTAAGGATGCTTTCAACATCTTCGCCTACATATCCCGCCTCGGTAAATACCGTAGCATCGGCAATACAAAAAGGTACATTGAGCATCCGGGCAATGGTGCGGGCCAACAACGTTTTACCCGTACCCGTTTCTCCCACCAAAATGATGTTCGACTTTTCAATCTCAATATCATCCTTCGATTGTTGGTTGATGCGCTTGTAATGGTTATAAACCGCTACAGCCAAGGTACGCTTGGCTTCATCCTGGCCAATTACGTATTGGTCGAGATGCTGCTTGATGAGCAGGGGCTTGAGGTTCTGGTACTTCTTGTAATTGCCACTCGGAGCACCCTTTTCATTGGCCATTTGCTCGTGCAAGATATCGCTGGCTTGTTCAATGCAGCTGTCGCAAATATGCGCTTCGAGACCTGCAACCAACATTTTGGTTTGGTCTTTCTCCTTGCCGCAAAACGAACAATGTACCTTTTGCTTTGCCATTTTTTACTTTTTCGGATTGCGAACCAAAACGTCGTCAATCATGCCATATGCCTTGGCTTCTTCGGCACTCATCCAATAATCTCGGTCGCTGTCCTTGCTGATTTTTTCAAAAGGCTGGCCACTGTGATCTGCCAGAATATTGTACAACTCATCGCGCACCTTGAGGGTCTCTTTGAGCGCAATTTCCATTTCGCTTACCTGACCCTGCATGCCACTCATTGGCTGGTGAATCATGACACGTGCATGCTTGAGCGCAGTGCGCTTACCAGCAGCACCAGCACACAACAATACCGCAGCCATTGAAGCCGCCATGCCGGTACAAATGGTGGCTACATCGGCAGCTACAAATTGCATGGTATCGTAAATACCCAAACCAGCGTATACAGAGCCACCGGGTGAATTCAGATAAATCTGGATATCGCGGTTGTGGTCCACTGAATCGAGGAACAACAACTGGGCTTGGATGATGTTGGCCACCTCATCGGTTACAGGAACACCCATAAAAATGATGCGGTCCATCATCAAACGTGAAAACACGTCCATGCTGGCCACGTTCATGGGGCGCTCTTCGATGATATAAGGCGTGAGGTTGTTGATTTGGTGACGTACGTAACCATCAACGGTATTGCCCGACTGGCCCAAGTGGCCAACGGCGTATTTGCGGAATTCGGTAGTAAAGTTCATGTTCGAAATTTACTGCTATTAACCAGCATTTTGCTTGGTTAGTTTCTCAAATTCTTCGTAGCTGATAGGAGTTTCGGTTACGTTAACATTTTGACGCACCAAATCTTCGGCCTTGCGGTACTTCATCGAATAAAAGACGTTGGTGTAATTGTCGTCTTTTTTGAGGTAATCGAGGGCGTATTTTTCCAAAGTTTGGTCGTCCATCGGAATGCCGTAACTGCTGAACTGGCGGTACAACAATCCTTTGGCTTCTTCAATGATGTCTTCGCCTTGGAACTGTACTTGGTTCTCTTCCAGCAATTTATCAATCAACACATCGCGACGCAACTGCTTGGCGTACTCGGGGTACTGCTGCTCCAAAGTAGCCTCGTCGATCGGATTTTTGGCATTCGATGCTAACCAACGCTTCAAAAAGCCGTCGGGCAACTGAATGTGGTCGGTTTGGAAGAAAGTGTCCATCACTTCGTTGCGGAGCAAACGCTCGGCTTCTACCTGCAACGAACGACCCAACTCTAATTTAATACGGTCGGTAAAATCGGCTTCGGTGGTAATTTCTTCGTTGCCAAACACTTTGCTAAAGAACTCGGTATTCATTTCGGCCAATCCTTCGCGCATGACGTTGCTCACGCTGGCTTCTACCTCGCGACCAATCAAGGCCAATTCTTCTTCCGATTTTTTGATACCGGTGGCAATTTTGGCGTTGTCGTCGCCAAAAATCAGCTCCAAGCGGGTGCGGGTGGTGTACTCGCGGCCAATGCCGGTAAGTTCGGCTTGCAAGGCGCTATCGGCAATGTCGGCCAATTTCACCAGGCTCACGGTTACCAAACCGCCGGTTTTGATTTCGCCGGTTTCGTCCAATTCGCGGATGCGCAGGAATACCATGTCGCCGGCTTCCGACTTCTCGGGATAAGCCCCTTCGAAGTGGCGGGTACGGAGGTCTTTGATGTAGTTTTCGATCAACTCCTTACCTGGCTCTACCTGGTAAAGATTAAAGGTTTTACTTGGGGCAGCGGTGCTCACCTCAGGCTTGAGACCAATGCTGAAAGTAAAGCTGAAGCTTTTGCCGGTTTCGAGGCCATCGCCAAAGGGATCATTCTCCTCTTCAGGCATAGGTTGCGCAAAGATGTCGAGTTTGTTTTCAGCCAGGTAGTTGTTTATGCCGTCTTGCACCATTTTGTTGAGCTCTTCGTACAGCAAAGCCTTGCCGTACATTTTTTTCACCATGCCAACGGGAACCATACCGGTACGGAAACCTGGCATGGCCACCTTGCGGCGGTAGTTTCTCACGGCTTCATCGAACTTCGCGGCGTAATCGGCCGGTTCAATATTTACAATCACCTTGTTTTCAAGTACGCTTACTTTTTCTGCTGTAATATTCACTGCAATGGAAATTTATATCTTTATCAAAAAAGGGCCGCCCGCAATGGCCAGACCCAGTTATTCATCCAATTTCACTTCTCTCTGTTCTCCGTTCGCTCCCTGTTTCGAAAACCCATTCAACTTGTTTTCGAACTTTGAAGCTCCGCTTTACAGCATTACGCGCTGCTCAACTTTGAACTTTGAACCTTGAACCTTGAACTTTATTGGTGCGGATGGAGGGACTCGAACCCACACGCCTTGCGGCACCAGATCCTAAGTCTGGCACGTCTACCAATTTCGCCACATCCGCTTTTGAAGACCGTCTGTCTTTGTTTCTTAACCAAGTATTTGAAAGCCCTTAATTTAAGGCCTGCAAAGATAGGGTTTTTCACAGAATTGAGCAAAGCTTGTGTGAGCAGCCAAATTCAATCCCAAACAATAAGCTTAGCACCCGATAAACGCCAATATTTCCTTAGTTTTAGGGCATAATTCCGGCCGATTGTATGGATGAAAGCGTTGCTCTGAGCAGAGAAGAAATTGAAAGGTTTGAAATATTACGACGCTACCGCGCTTTGCTTCGTGCGGTAAAGCCGTTCATGAAAAAAGGAGACAAGCGACTTTTGCGCACAGCCTTCGACATGGCATTGGAGGCACACAAGGACATGCGCCGCAAGTCGGGCGAGCCCTACATTTACCATCCTCTTGAAGTAGCCCGCATCACTGTAGAAGAAGTTGGCTTGGGCACCACTTCGGTGATTTGTGCCCTGTTACACGATGTTGTGGAAGATACGGAAGTTACGCTTGAGGAAATTGAGCGCGAATTCGGCAATGTGGTGGCCCGCATCATCGATGGCTTGACCAAAATATCGGGGCTATACAACAAGTCAACCAACACCTCCGACCAAGCCGAGAATTTCCGCAAGATGTTGCTTACGCTGGCCGACGACGTGCGGGTAATTCTGATCAAACTGGCCGACCGCTTGCACAATATGCGCACGCTCGACAGCATGCCCAAAGAAAAGCAGCTCAAAATTGCCTCCGAAACCAGTTTTTTGTTTGCTCCCCTCGCACACCGTTTAGGTTTGTACGCCGTCAAATCGGAACTAGAAGACCTCGCCCTCAAGTACACCGAACCCGAGGTGTACAAAGACATCGCCCGGAAACTGCAAGAGACCAAGGCCAAACGCGACCGTTTTATTCGCGACTTCATTGTGCCCATCAGGCGCGAAATGGAAACCACCGGCATGTCGTTCGAAATCAAAGGCCGTCCCAAGTCAATTTTTAGCATTTGGAACAAAATGCGCAAACAAGGGGTGGAATTTGAAGAGGTGTATGATCTTTTCGCCATTCGCATCATCATCGATAGCGAACAGGAACGCGAAAAAGCCGATTGCTGGCGTGCATACAGCGTTGTTACAGATTTGTACCAGCCCAATCCCAAACGTTTGCGCGATTGGATCAGTACGCCCAAGGCCAACGGTTACGAATCGTTGCACACCACCGTAATGGGTGCTGGTGGACGTTGGGTAGAGGTGCAGATTCGTACCCGCCGCATGGACGAAATTGCCGAAAAAGGCTTGGCAGCACACTGGAAGTACAAAGAAACAGGCAGCGACAATGCCTTCGACGACTGGTTGAGGCGCATCCGCGAAGTGCTTGAAAATCCGGAACCCAATGCCCTGGAGTTCATCGACAACTTCAAGCTGCAGTTGTATGCCAAAGACGTTTTTGCATTCACGCCCAAAGGCGACTTAATTAAACTGCCTGGTGGCGCCACAGCCTTGGATTTTGCATTTGAAATACATACCGACATTGGCATGAAGTGCATCGGTGCCAAGGTAAATCACAAAATCGTTCCCCTGAGTTACGAACTGCAAAATGGCGACCAGGTTGAAATCCTTACTTCCAGCATACAAAAACCAAAATCTGACTGGCTAAACTTTGTTACCACAGCCAAGGCCAAAAGCAAAATCAAGCAGGCCATCAAAGATTACCGCCGCGAGATGGCCGAACAAGGCAAAGACATCTTTGAGCGGAAGATGAAGCAGTGGAAAACGCCCATCACCGAGGAATTGATGACAAAAGTGATCAAACAGTTCAACGTGCAAAGCGCTACTGACCTGCATTACCTCATAGCCACTGAACGTTTGGATTTGGCCCAGCTGAAGGCCTTTATCCTCAATCCGAACAAAACCGAAAGCCGCAATTTGCCGCGTATCGACGAGAAGAACTTTGGTAATCTGGTACGCTCAAGTTCTACGGCCGCCGACGATTTGCTCATCATCGACGATAAAATCAGCAAGATTGATTACAGCTTGGCCAATTGTTGCAACCCCATTCCAGGTGATGAAATTTTTGGGTTTGTGACCATCAACGAAGGCATCAAAATACACCGCGTGAATTGTCCAAATGCCGTGCACTTGCTGTCGAAATACAGCTATCGGGTGGTGAAGGCCAAGTGGACGGCAGCTTCGGCAGTGAGTTTCTTGGCAGGCATCCGCATCACCGGTTTGGACGATATTGGCATCATCAGTGGCATCTCACAAGTAATTTCCAATGATCTGAAAGTGAATATGCGGAGCATTAGTGTGGTGTCAAACGATGGCATGTTTGAAGGCAACATCATGGTATTTGTAAACGACACCAAACACCTCGAAACGCTGATGCGCAAACTCTTACAGGTGAAAGGTGTTTTGAAGGTAAGTCGATTTGATTCCACCCCAGACTGAGTACTTGAACGGATATTCCAAAAAATTGTTGACTTTCGCATAAAGCACTGCTATGCCCAGTACCAAAATTGTAGAAGAAGTAAAACAGATCTTTTCGGCCTATCTCGAAGAGCATGGGCATCGGAAAACACCTGAGCGCTTTGCCATTTTGGAAGAGATATACAGCCGAAACGACCATTTCGACGTCGAGTCGTTGTACATCCAAATGAAAAACAGGAATTACAGGGTAAGTAGGGCCACCGTTTACAATACCCTCGATTTGCTATTGGCTTGCGATTTGGTCACCAAGCATCAGTTTGGCAAAAACATGGCCCAATTCGAGCGCGCGTATGGTTATAAGCAACACGATCATCTCATTTGCGTAGATTGTGGCAAGGTGGAAGAATTTTGTGATCCACGGATACAAGAAATCAGAAACGACATGGGAAGTTTTTTCCACCATCAAGTAAAACACCATTCGTTACACCTGTATGCAAGCTGTGATTTGCATAAAAGCGGCGGCAATTGTCCACATTTAGAGAAAAACCAAGCACAAAGCTAAAAAAGACCTTATTTTTGGGCTTTAATAGCTGTACATGAAAGCAGATGTGCTCTTAGGCCTGCAATGGGGCGACGAAGGCAAAGGAAAAATTGTTGATGTAATCACACCTGAATACGACATCATCGCCCGTTTTCAAGGCGGACCGAATGCAGGACATTCTTTGGCATTCGAGAATACCAAGATTGTTTTAAACACCATACCCTCCGGCATTTTCAGAGAAAACGCCCAAAACATCATTGGCAACGGTGTGGTCATTGACCCCATCACCCTACAAAAAGAAATCACCAAGTTGCTTGAGTTGGGCGTTCCTGTGGCCGAGCGCCTCTACATTTCGCGCAAGGCTCACCTGATTATGCCCACGCACCCGGTGCTCGACGCTGCCTATGAAAAGGCCAAGGGCGACCTCAAAATTGGCTCTACCTTGCGGGGCATTGGACCTACATATGCCGACAAAATTGGCCGTTCAGGTTTGCGGGTGGGCAATTTAAACAGTCCCGATTTCAGGGCTACTTACAACCAAATCAAAGAGAAGCACTTGCAAACCTTGCGCTTGCTCGATTATACCGACCCGGAGTTGGAACAAAAGGAAGCCCGCTGGTTCGAAGCCATCACCTTTTTAAGTACTTACAAGACGGTCGACAGCGAACTCATGATCAACCAAGCCCTCAAAGCCGGTAAGAAAGTGCTGGCCGAGGGTGCACAAGGCACATTGCTCGACATCGACTTTGGGTCGTACCCCTTTGTTACCTCTTCGAACACCATCACCGCCGGCGCTTGCACCGGTTTGGGTTTGGCACCGCAACGTATTGGCGAAGTATACGGCATTTTCAAAGCCTACTGCACCCGTGTGGGCAGCGGTCCCTTCCCTACCGAATTGCATGGCGAAGCGGGCGAAGAGTTGCGTAAGCTTGGACACGAATTCGGGGCCACTACTGGCCGTCCGCGCCGTTGCGGGTGGATTGACCTCCCTGCCCTCAAATATGCCATCATGTTGAACGGCGCTACAGCGCTCATCATGACCAAAAGCGATGTGCTGAGTGGATTTTCTGAAATTGGTGTTTGTACACATTACGAAACGCCAGAAGGTTTGACCGATATCCTGCCATTTGACTTGGCCGATGCTAAACCTGTTTTCAAAATGATGCCCGGTTGGCAGCAAGACCTTACCGGCATGAGCAGTGCCGAGCAACTTCCGATTGAGCTCAAAAACTACATAGCTTTTCTGGAAGCACAACTCGAAGTGCCCATTAAGGTGGTATCTGTTGGCCCCGATCGCAGCCAAACCCTCTTCCGCTAACGCATGGATGCACTTTCGCTGACTGCCGGCGAAGTGCAACCGGCTTTGCATCGGTTTATTGCTGCACTCCAACATTATCCATACCTCGTTGCGCTCAACAGCAACCAAAAGCGTGATGGCTTGCCACCACATTACCACCATTTAGATTGGATGGTAGCAGCTTCGTCGCACGCCACTTTAGAAGTAGCCTCCGCGGGCAATGCCTTCGAACAGTTGAAAATCAGCAGGCAAAGCAAAAAATGGCAATTTGGTTTTTTAACCTACGACCTGAAGAATGAATTGGAGTCGTTGAGTAGCCAACATCCCGATGGGTTGGCATTTCCGGCCATGGCTTTTATGGAACCTGAATGGCTGTTTATTTGCCAAAACGGGCGAATCGACTGCCTGCTTCAAGCAAACGCTACCAATTGGCATCATTGGTTGCAAGGTGAATTGGCGCTTGATTTTAGCTTACCCAAAGTCAGCTTCCAAAGGCATGTAAGCGATACCAATTACTTGCGAACCATTGAAGAAATCAGAGAACACATTGGGGCAGGCACGGTTTACGAATTGAATTATTGTATGGAGTGGAGTTCCAAGGTGGAAGTACTTGATGGGCCTTTGGTATACAGGGCTTTGAATGAAAAAACCCAAGCTCCATTTTCTACTTACTTGCAATGGAATAACCGTTGGCTGGTTGGCGGAAGTCCTGAGCGATTTTTACGTAAATCGGGTAATACACTCATCAGTCAACCCATCAAAGGCACCATCCGGCGTGCAGGCGATGCTGCAATGGATGAGCAATTGCGCCAAAAACTGGGCTCCGACGAAAAAGAAAAAGCCGAAAACATCATGATTGTTGACCTGGTGCGCAATGATTTGAGCCGCTCATGCAAAGCAGGAACAGTACAGGTTCCGTCTTTACAGCAAGTATACACCTTCGCCACCGTGCACCAAATGATCAGTACTGTGAGCGGTGAAATGGCCGATACCAACAAAGGCATTGAAGCCATTGCCGCGGCCTTCCCCATGGGTTCTATGACTGGTGCGCCAAAGATCAAGGCCATGGAACTGATTGAGGCGCTCGAAAAAAGCAAACGCGGCCTTTATTCGGGAGCCATCGGGTATTTTGCGCCCAACGATGACTTCGATTTTAACGTGGTCATCAGGAGTTTGCAATACAATGCCGAATCCGGTTACCTCAGCCTCATGACGGGTAGTGCTATCACCTACGATTCGGTACCCGCACAAGAACTGGCAGAATGCGAGCTCAAAGCGGCTGCTTTGCTTGGCTTGTTTGCCTAAAGTCATGTTTGTGTAAAACAAAGAACATTGAGCACATCCTGCTGTGTTGCTTTGTATTTTCGTTTCAACCTAATCGAAATTGTATGAAGCAACTTGTACTCATATCGCTCATGGCTTTGTGGATGAGCGATGCTTTGGCACAAAAAGATGTTCGCGCCAGCTGGATTGAAGTTGAAAAATCGGGCAATCAATTAAACGTTCGCTTGTACCAGCAATTTACCCAACCCGAGTTGTTGGCAGCACAAAAAAGGATTGAGGAATACGTTTTTAATGCAGCTACAGGAAGCTGGTTGCTGAACAGGACCTTACTACTTCAGTCGGGACAAACATTCAACACCCTGCAAAACCTCTACTACCCCAATTGTGGCAGCTGGATTAGTGCGCTACCCTGTCGTGAAATTCAGATACACCGGTATGAGCATTCCTTTCCTTTGCCCACTGGTAAGGACACCTTAAAGTTGCGCTATGTACATCGGTTGACCGATTTGCCGGTGATGGACAATATAAGCCATACCGATTCAACCATTGGGGCTTTGTGTTTCACCGACTTTCACTTTCTGCGAAACAGCAATGCCAACAACTTCACACCAAAAGTGGTGTTTACAGAAGATTGGCACCGCTACTTCCCCATCGTTTGGACCAATGCACAGCCTGGAGAAGCATTCATCAATGCCTACATTCCCTTTCAATTCACCACCCAAACCCCCAGAGGTAGCAGCTTTAAGCCTCTTTACACTGACTTCACTGCAGAAACCAGCAGCTTTTCACAGGCATCAGCTTTTTCTCCTGCCGGAAATGACACCAGCATTTTCCTCTTTGCGCGTCATTTTCAGCCCTTTCAAATCGGTGTAAGAAGCACCGAAACCCGTTCATATCGATTGGCAACCCCCATTGGCCTTTGGAACAAAATGAGCCCAGTTGACAGCAATTTGACCTATGTGTTTTGGGTAGCCCAAACCGAGGCTGGTTTAGCAAGCAGTGTATTTGATATGGACGACAACAGTCCGGTTGTTGGCGTTGAAGTATATGACCTTTTGGGCCGAATCATTTTTTCTGGTAAAAGTATCGATGACTTCAACTTTTCTCCAAAGCCACAAATGCTGATACTTGTAGAAATCCGAGCCAGTGGAAAGAGGATAAGTAAAAAAGTAAGAACCTACCCCTGATTAAAATTCACGCACAAAGTTTCACATGCATCTTTAAGTACTGAATCAGCCCCTTACGTCCCTGTTCCCCACTTTGGTTAACAAACAAAAAAGCCGCAACGAAAACGGTTGCGGCTTTTTCTTTCTGCGGCTATCGCTTATTCAGCAACTACTTCGATGCTGAACTCAGCCTTCACCTGGCGGTGTAAATCGGCTTCTACAGTGTATGTACCAACTTCTTTGATGTCGGCTTTGATTTCGAGGCGGCGACGATCAACGTCGAAACCTTTTTCTTTCAAAGCATCGGCAACCTGAAGGGTAGTAATGGCACCGAAAATACGGCCACTATCACCTACTTTAGCACCCAGCTTCAAAGTCAGGTTGGTAAGATTGTTGGCCAATGCCTGCGCATCGTTCTTCAGCTTGTCTTGCTTGAAGGTAGCTTGCTTAACGTTTTCGTTGCGCTCTTTGATGGTCGACTTATTCGCGATGGTAGCAATTCCCTGTGGAATGAGGTAATTGCGGCCGTAACCGGGTTTTACCTTTACTACATCGTACTTATAGCCCAGACCTTTAACGTCTTGTTTCAAAATTACTTCCATGTCTCTCTCCTCCTCTTATTTCAAACCGTCGGCTACATATGGCATCAGGGCCAGGTGACGGGCACGCATGATGGCCTGACTTACTTTGCGCTGGTACTTCAATGAAGTACCTGTGAGACGGCGAGGCAATACTTTACCTTGCTCGTTCACGAACTTCAAAAGGAAGTCTGCGTCTTTATAATCGATGTACTTAATGCCATTTTTCTTAAAGCGGCAGTATTTCTTGCGGTTCTCGTCCTTGACGGGAATGGCGGCAAAGCTGTTGCTGATCATGGATTAAGCTTCTTCGGTTACGGGTTTAGCCGCGTTGCTGCGACGTGATTGATTGTAAGCAATGGCATACTTATCGAGTGCCACGGTGAGGAAACGCAGGACACGCTCATCACGACGGAATTCAAGCTCAAGCTTGTCCACAAGGGTACCTGGAGCTTTGAATTCTACCAAGTGATAGAATCCTGAAGATTTTTTCTGGATAGGATACGCAAGTTTACGCAGGCCCCAGTTTGCCTGGTGAACGATTTCGGCGCCGTTTTCCTTCAGCACCTTCTCAAACTTCGCGACCGCGTCTTTTACCATCTCGTCGGTCAACACCGGCGTCATGATAAATACGGTTTCGTACTGATTCATTCGATTTCAGTTTAATTTTAAAAAATGGAATGCAAAAGTAAGCACTTTACTCGACATAAACAAGCAACCCGAAAAGCAATAAAAACAGAGAAAAAAGCGCACATTACCATTTAACATATTGATTATGAAAAGACATGGTTTTATTGTTGTCCTTGCCCTGCTGTATGCAGGCCTGTTCAACGCGTGTAACAAAAATGAAAATGCCAGGGTACAATTCAGACTTACTGATGCCTCTGGACAATACGACGCCGTTTTGATAGACATACAGCAGATTGAGGTCAAGGCGGGTGATGCATCCTTCACACAAACGCTGGCGAGACCAGGCGTTTACAACTTATTGGCATTTAGCAATGGGCTTGACACCTTGCTTGCTGATCTGGAATTGCCAGAAGGCCAGTTGAGTCAAATACGGCTCATCCTTGGCAACAACAATCATGTGGTGGTTGCTGGAGATACCATTCCACTCCAGACGCCTTCTGCCCAGCAGTCGGGTTTAAAGCTGAACGTCCAATACGAGCTGCTGGCCGACATAGACTATAAGTTTATCCTCGATTTCGATGCTGGCAGATCCATTGTGCAACAAGGCAATGGAAATTACTCGCTCAAGCCGGTCATTCGTGTCATTACCGAGAGCATGTCGGGCGGAATACGCGGCGATGCGAATCCAGACAGCACTGCTGTTTATGCCATGGCCATCAGTGGAACCGATACTTTCGGCACCATACCTGCTTTGAATGGTCAATTTCTGATCAAGGGATTGTCGCAGGGCACCTATCAAGTCATTGTACAAGGCAATGGCAACAATGGCAACGTGGTGATCAATAACGTTGGCGTAGTTCCAGGCAATATTGTAGATCTGGGAGTAATTCAGTTTTAACCAATTACAGCAATGAGCAAAACGTACGGCAGATGTCGTGCGTTTTCTTTTAATTGTGGATAAGCTCAGCTGTTGTGCTTACAAAGCAGCCATATTTACTTTTACTTTTGTGAAATGGAGAATTACATTGTTTCGTTTCGTAAGTACCGTCCCGCCAGTTTCGACACGGTGGTGGGGCAGCACCACATAACTGAAACACTCAAAAATGCCATTGCCAGCCAGCAGTTGGCACAGGCATTTTTGTTTTGCGGACCGCGAGGTGTTGGTAAAACTACCTGTGCCCGCATTTTTGCCAAAACCATCAATTGCACCAATCTCACCCCCGAGCATGAGGCGTGTAATGCTTGTGATTCTTGCATCTCATTTAACCGTGGTGGTTCCATGGCCATTCATGAACTGGATGCCGCTTCCAACAATTCTGTGGATGATATTCGGAGTTTGGTGGAGCAGGTCAGATATGCACCACAAGGCAGCAAATACAAAATCTATATCATCGACGAGGTGCACATGCTTTCTACAGCGGCTTTCAATGCCTTTTTGAAAACCCTGGAAGAGCCACCCTCCTATGCCATCTTTATTTTGGCCACAACCGAAAAACACAAAATTCTGCCCACCATCCTTTCCAGGTGTCAGATTTTTGATTTTAATCGCATCCAAATAGATGACATAGCCAAACAGTTGGAGCGTATTTGTAAACAAGAGGGGATCACCTATGAGTACAATGCACTCCACGTAATCGGCCAAAAAGCCGATGGTGCTCTTCGCGATGCATTGTCGATCATGGACCAGGTGGTCAGCTTTTCAGGCGGAAACTTGAGCTACAAGGCAGTCATCGAAAACCTGAACATCATCGACCATGATTACTATTTCAGGGTGACACAATTGTTGCTGCAACAAGACATGCCTGAGGTAAGCTTGCTACTTGATGAGGTTGTTAGCAAAGGATTCGAAGGCATCAATTTCATCACTGGTTTGGCCAGCCATTTTCGCAATTTGTTGATGGCGCAAGATGGGCGCACCGTGAAGCTCATTGAAGTGAGTGACGAAATCCGCAACAACTATTTGCAACAGGCACAAGCATGTCATCCAGGCTTCTTACTGTCGGCACTCAATTTAGCATCTCAAGCAGAAATCAATTACAAGCAGAGCAAGCAACCGCGTTTGCTTGTTGAATTGGCTTTGATGAAAATGTGCTTTTTGCCGCAATTCCAATCAGGGCAGGAACTTGCCGATGGGCTAAAAAAAAAAGTAATTGAGCAGCCAACTGTTCAACAGTTCAGCGGTAATCCGCCCGCTGCTTCTGTAAAGGTTGTACAACAAATCGAACCGAAGGCCGCCGCCAATCTGGTGACCGACGAAAACAAAGCCACCAACCAAACCGCAAATACACCTGCTACCGCCAAGCCCAAAATTTCTGGTACACAAATCAAAATAGGGAAAAATCTGGCAGGCATTAAGACCACCCATGCCCATGTTGAGTTAAGCACAACAGAGCAGGCAACAGAGGCATATGAAATCCTAGATTTTGCTTCGGCGTGGCAGCGTTTGCTGACAGAAACCAAAAGTGCAAAAAAAGATTACCTCCATGCCATTTTGTTGGAAAATCAGCCCGTCCTCCAAGATGACCAGTCTTATGTATTAAACATCCACAACGAGGCCCAACTACAACTCATTGAGGTAGAAAAAACAGAAATGCTGGAAAAAATTCGGAAATGGACTGGCAATGAAAATATTCACTTTGCTTATGTTTTTTTAAAAAACGATGCAGAAAATATCAAACCAGTAACATCTGTCGACAAATTCGGGAGAATGGTCGAAAAAAACCCTCATTTATTATCAATGGTCGAGAAATTTGGGCTTGACATTCAGTATTGAGCCACTTATATTCGTCCGTTATTTAACGTCATTTGACGAAAAACAAAAAACAGTCACAAACATGTTGGTAAAAATTCCTTTGAAAAACACAGACGAGTCTGCCATTGTAGACGACCATGTGTACGAGTTCCTTACGGAGAACCCCTACTTGAAAAAAATCGGCTTTGTTGCCAATCTGCGCAAACACTCGCGCGGCTATGCTTTTTTTCAAAAGAACTGGCCCTTGGGCGATGGCGCTTATAAAAACGAGACCATCTATCTGCACAAACTCATTGCTGAGAAATTCATCCCGAAGCATGAGTCGAACGAACGTTTGTTGGTAAACCTCATCAACAGCAACCCACTTGATTGTCGTTTGGCCAACCTCGAGTGGGCCATTCGCGCCAAGGTTGTTCGCAACACCTCTAAAACCGAAAATCAGTTCGGCTACCGTGGCGTAGTGAAGAGCGGCAAGAAGTTCCGTGCAATCATTTTCTTCAACAAGGAGCGTATCGACCTTGGTTTATTTGCTACACCCGAAGAAGCTGCTTTGGCTTACAATGCAAAATCTGTTGAGTTGTTTGGTAAAACCAATGGTTTGAACAACGTACCAGAGAAGAAGTAAGCATAATCACTAGTTGGTATAAAATAAGCCGCGGAAATCCGCGGCTTTTTTATTGGTCAAATTACCTCATTTACGCATGATACCAACAAATCACCAAAAGAAAAAAGCCGCTGTTCGCGGCTTTATTATCTGTTAAATGTAAGGATTAAAACTTGAGCCCAAGACCAAACATGATATGGCGGCCGGGCATAAAGCGTGCGGGATTATCGGGAGGAGTACCGCGTGAACGGAAGTCGCGCGGGTCGAGGAATGCCGGATCGCGCTGGTTCGATGGAACAGGATCGCCAGGCATCCAGGCACGGCCTGTAATAGGATTGGGGATGGTGGTGTTCATGATGTTGAACACATTGGTCACCTGTATACTGGCCTCAATGCGCAAACGCTTTTTCACCTGCCACCACTTCCGCCAATTGATGTCGACCCAATTCTGACTGGCTCCTAAGCCCGACCACAAGGCCTGGGGATTAGGGTCTCTTTCATAAATAGGCCGGCCTGTAATAGGCTCGTCACCTTGATAAATAAAGGGCGTATATCTTCGGCCAGTGCGGTATACGGCTTCGACGTAAAACGACATCCGATCGAGCGCCTTGATGCCAAAAAGTCCCTTTTTATTGTTGATGGTAAAGGTTGCATTTCCTTTGATATCAAAAGGGCTGTCCCACGCAAGGTATGTTTCACGGGTATCTTCACGGTTACCTGTATTCAATATCTGGTTCAGGGCTTCGTTTGCAGAAGAGCTCTGACCGGTAGCAACCATGTAGGCGGCCGAGGTTTGGCCCACAAACCACTTGCCTATCCGTTTCAGGTATGTTACCTCAACCCCACGCACCCGCGCATAGTCGGCATTGATGCGCAGGGTACGGGTAACTTCACGGCCGGTAAAATCACGAATTTGTACCGATGCGGCCGTGATGAAGTCGTATTTATCTTTCCAATAGGCCGAAACCGTTAATGCATCATTGCTGCTCAATTGCGAACGCAAACCCAACTCATAGGAAATGTCTACTTCCGGATTCAAATCAGGATTTCCCACACGTGACAAGACCGAACGGTCTTGATACAAAGGGTTCAATCCCTGATACACCCAACTGGGATGTGGCAGAATCATGGAGTGATTGTAGTTGAAGAACATCACCTGATTTTCCTTGATGGGAAATGAAGCTGAGATTTTGGGGAGCAAGCGCATTTTCATCCGTCGGCCGAAAACACCCAAGGTATTGTCCTGATAATTCTGACGAATTTCATCTCTGATGGGTGAACGCGCATCATTTACGGCATCATCAACAAATTTTCCTGGAAACCAGTATTCCAATCGTCCACCTATCTCTGCAATTAAACCCCGGTATTTGAGTTTGTTGGATGCGTAAAATGCGCCACGGGTAGGACTTACCTTCCATACGTCGCTGTAATCACCCAAACGAAAACTCTGGCTCACACTTCCATCGGGCAATGGGATTGGCGCTCCAATCCACGGGCGGATGATGTCTATCCACAGCATGTCCTGGGCCTTTACCTCTGCACCAAATACCAAACGGTCGCCCCGTGAATTGTAGTAGTAATTACCGGTGTAGCGGGTCGTATATTCGGTCACATAGTGATCGTGCCAAAGGGTACCTATTCCCCCATTGTTGAATAATCCTGGACCAGGCAATACAAATACCTGGCTGTCGGCAGGATTAAAGTAGGTAACTGGAAAATTTACAATGCTGGTAGGGTCAAATTCCGAATCCACATTTTCGGGGCGCCAGTACCTTCCGTTGGCATCGGCGCGCAAACGCACGAACAAACGCGAAGCATTGATGGTATAGGAGAACTTATTGCTTGGGGTATGCGTAAAGTTCAGGGTTTCCATGTTGGTATCATGGGTGTATGTATTAGCATTATCGGGTTGCAGCATAAAATCGTGCTGAAATCCCGGTAAAAAAGGCACGTCATTGCCGATGATACGCAGCATGTTTACGTCTTGGTTGATAGTAATCGAACGCAAATAGGTAAAACTTAAACGCATGCCTGGTTTAAAATCGTAATCAAGTTTCAACATGCCTGCCCAGCGGTTGTCTTGGAAGGGCGACATGCGAGTATTTGGGTAGAGCGAAGAATTCACCTGATTGGCAGGCGTCCGGAAATATTGGTCGTCGAAGCTGCCTTTGAATGAACTGAATACCCGAATGGGTTTGGGCGCCAAGCCACGAATAGACCCACCCACCGTGCCTTCATATACCGCATTGTTCCAAACAGCATTCCATCCGCTGTTGAAGCCCAGATTATCGCGTCGGTGCGTAAAGGAATACTCCCAACGGTCGCCACCCGAACGTGTTTTGGTTTTTACGATGCCTGAAGTACCATCGCCAAATGCTACGTCACCACCACCCGTAGTGATGTCGATGCTTTCGATGCTGTTGGTGCCCAAATCGATACCGAAGCCTGTACCAGCCAAAGGGTCGGAGGCACTTACTCCGTCAATAATAAATGCCGTTTCGTAGGTGCGGCCCCCACGGATGCTTACACCTTCGGGGTTGAGTACTACACCCGCCTGCGTATTCAACACCCCTTGTAATTGGCGAACCGGAGCGGCCTCAATGGCCTCTTGACTCACGCGCTGTTCGGTGCGTGTTTGTTCAATGTCTACAAGCGGTTTATCTCCCACAATCACTACCTCCTGATCAAAAGTGAGTGAAGAACGACCCAGCGAGATGTTCAAAGTGCGTATTTGACCTTTGTCGACTTTGATGCCTGTGAAGACCTTTTTTTCGTAGCCCAAATAGCTCACCTCTACATTGTAGGTTCCAGCTGGCAAATCGCCGATGCGGTATTTCCCGTCGAAATCGGTAGATGCGCCAAAGGTGGTTCCTTTGATCACCACATTCACCCCAATGAGTGGCAATTTATCATTGGCATCGGTCACAACACCTGCTATACCTCCCTTTTGGGCAAATGCAGCTGCACTTACCAAGAGGAGCAAGAAAAGAGAGTAGAGCTGTTTCAATACACGCTTTTTAATCGGGTGGTAAAACTAAGCAACCTTGTCTGAATTGCCAGCTTTTGCCCCTTTATCTTTCGGTTAATGCTTGCAGAAAGGATTGGTTTTTATCCACAAATCAAACCCAGCCTTAGCGAATGGTTATTTCTGTGAGGCCATACTTGTAATCCGCTTCCAATAACTTTTGCAGCAACACCAAATCTTCGGGTTGCTTCACAAAATCAAGTTCAGAAATATGCACCAGCAAACAGCGCATGCCACTTGCTTGCTGCATAAACTGCCGATACCCTTCATCAATTTGCATGAGGTAGTCGGCAGAAATCTGCTGTTCAAACTCGCGGCCTCTTTTGGCGATGTTTTGCAATAATTTTTGGGTGTCGGTTTTGAGATAAACGAATAAGTAAGGTTGCGGCAATTGGCTGTTGATGATGCCGAAAAGCTCACTGAACAGCTGGTATTCGTCTTTATCGAGTGTTCGTTGTGCAAAAATCAAAGTTTTGTAAAAACTGTAATCGGCCAGCAGTCCGTTTTTTTTGAAATCATGGGCGGCAAATTCATCGCGCATTTGGCGGTAGCGCTCGGCCAAAAAAGCGGTTTCTACTGAAAATGCATAGCGCTTGGGATCTTCGTAGAACTTGGGGAGAAATGGGTTTTCCAAGAAACGTTCAAAAAGCGCCGGTACTTTCCAGGCATCGGCCAACATTTGGGTCAGTGTTGTTTTGCCCACCCCAATGTTGCCTTCAACAACCAAATAACGCGGCATCATGCTTTCACCTCCTCTGTGTATAGGACTACACGTAAGTCATCGGTGCACGCAGCCAATAATTCAACCGCCGATTTACGGAAAATGGGGTGTACCCACTGTGGGCAAACATCAACAAGCGGTATGAGTACAAATCGGCGCTCGGTCATTCGTGGGTGTGGTAACTGAAAATCGGGCGCTTCCATGACTTCGTTGCCAAAAAAAAGCACATCTAGATCAATGATGCGGTCGGTCCATCTCGCTGCTGTTCTTACGCGTCCCATTTCCTTTTCGGTATCCAAACATGCCGACAATACAGACCGTGCATCTCCCGACACTTGAAAAATTAGTACTTGGTTGAGGTAGTCGCCTGTACTTTTTCCTCCCCACGCCTGTGTTTCGTACACCGGTGATACCGCCTCTGGAGTGCCCAACTTTTGCTCGAGCAGACGCCGTGCTTCTGTTAAGTTATCATAACGATTGCCCAGATTGGCACCGCTCAACACTGCGACCCGTGTATTGTTCAAAATAGCTTTTATTTTAGCGCCACAAACCTAACTTAAATGCGTCAGTTTTTGAAATTCACCCTGGCAAGTATGCTGGGAATATTCCTTGCCGTTGTGCTGTTATTTTTTATTGGTGCCGGCATCATTGCAGGCTTGGCCAGCAGTGGAAAAAAAGAAGTCAGCATCCAGGAAAACTCCATTTTGCACCTCGATTTCAGTACTCCCATCGTTGATCGCAGTAGCGAAGACCCTTTCGCCAACATCAACTTTGTGAATTTGGAAGGTGGCAACAACACCCTATCGGTTAGCGACTATGTAAATGCCATAGCGGCAGCGGCCGACGACAACAACATAAAAGGCATCTTCCTTGATTTGGCAGGCATCGAAGCCGACCAAACCATACGCATGCGTATTCGCAGGGCATTGGTTAACTTTAAACAAAGTGGCAAATTCATTTATGCCTACAGCGAGGGTTACAGCCAGGCCGACTACCTCATCGCCTCTGCTGCCGATAGCATTTTTATGGTACCGGTAGGTGAAATGATGTTCAACGGTATTTCAAGTTCACCTACCTTTTTCAAAGGCATGCTCGATAAGCTGGAGATTGATGTCAAGCTCATTCGGGTAGGTAAATACAAAAGTGCCGGCGAGCCCTTCATACGCGAGAATTTGAGCGACGACAACCGCTACCAGATCAGCAGCTACCTCAACAGCATGTACGACCAGATGCTGGCGGCTTATGCTGAAGGACGAAAGATTCCTGTTGACAGCCTGCGCGCCATGGCCAGTGAATTCCGCATCCGCAATGCGGCCGACGCCGTGAAACATGGCTTGGTGGACCGGTTGATATACCGCGACGAAATGCTTGAACTTTTGGCCGAGAAAACCGAAGCCAAAGACATTGAAAAAATCGAGTTGGTGGGCATTGCGAGTTACGTGCAAGCCATGCCTGCTGTTGAAAACACCGATGCCAAAGATCGGATTGCGGTAATTTACGCGATTGGGGATATAGAGAGTGGCGAAGGCGACGACCAAACCATTGGCAGCGACCGCATTGCAGCAGCCATCCGAAAGGCCCGTCTCGATAAAAAGGTAAAAGCCATTGTGTTACGCGTGAATTCACCGGGTGGCAGCGCTTTGGCATCTGACGTTATTTGGCGCGAAACCATTCTGGCTAAAAAAGCGAAGCCTTTTGTAGTGAGCATGGGCAGTTTAGCTGCTTCTGGTGGTTATTACATTGCTGCAGGTGCCGACAGCATATATGCCGCACCCAATACCATCACGGGTTCGATTGGTGTGTTCGGACTAATTCCAACTTTCGACAAATTCATGAAGAACAAAATCGGCATCACATTCGACCGCGTGGTTACGGGGCCCTATGCCGATGCCATGAATGGCCTGCGCCCCATGACGGCAGATGAAGAGCAAATCATCCAAGGCATGGTGAACCGCATCTACGAAGAGTTTGTGCAGGTAGTTGCCAAAGGCCGTTCGTTGCCGGTTGACAGCATTCATGCCATGGCCCAAGGACGCGTTTATACTGGAGAGCAGGCCCTTAAATTAGGTTTAGTAGATCGCATGGGCGACCTTGACGATGCCATCGCCTGTGCAGCCCGCATGGCCAAACTCGACAATTACAAAATCAGAGAATTACCTGATCAAGAAAATCCCATTGAAAAGGCGCTCGAAGGATTGATGAATGCACAAAGCAGGGCTGTAACACAAGAGCTCGGACCATTGTACAACAATTATGTAACAGCGAAACGCGTTTTGGAAAACCATCCTTTTCAAGCACGCCTGGAATGGGAAAATTTACGCCCCTACTAAATGCCTAAAATAAGCCGGGGCAATTGCTCTGGCTTATTTATTTTTGCAGGTTCCTATGGGTTTAAAAATCCTCATTATACGATTCAGTTCCATGGGCGATGTTGTTCTGACTTCGCCTGTGCTTCGTTGCCTGCATCAACAATTACCGGGTACTGAAGTACACTACCTTACCAAAAGCCAAAATTATGAACTGTTGAGGGGGAACCCTTATCTGCATCGTATTCACTTGCTCGATGCCAATGAAGAAAAGGTTATTCAACAGCTCAAAAAGGAAAAATTTGATCATATCATCGATTTGCACCACAACCTGCGCAGTTTGAAATTCAAAAGGGCGCTGCACGGGAAGTCAAAAAGCTTCAACAAATTGAATTTGCAAAAGTGGCTGTTGGTGAATTTTAAGATTAACCGCTTGCCCAAGCTGCACATTGTTGACCGCTATTTGGCCACTGTAGCCGGTTTGGGCATCAAAAACGATGGTGCCGGTCTTGATCATTTTATACCCGATGATGCCCGCTTGGAAGCTTCCACCATTCACCCTGTGCTGGCAGATGGGTTTGTGGCCTTTTCCATTGGCGGCCAGCATGCCACCAAGCAGCTCCCCAAGGACAAAATCATTGAAATATGCCAACAACTGGATCTCCCAATCTTGTTGTTAGGAGGCAAAGAAGAAGCGCATACCGCACAAGAAATTAATGCAGCCTGTGGCCAACTGCCCATTTTTTCGGTTTGTGGAGAAGTAGGCATCAACCAATCAGCTGATTTGGTTCGGCAAGCCCGCGTGGTCATCTCACACGATACGGCCCTAATGCATCTGGCTGCTGCTTTTCAACGACCAACCCTGGCCATTTGGGGCAATACCGTACCTGCTTTTGGGATGTATCCTTACATGCCAAAGCATCCTGAGCGCCATGAAGACGTAGAGGTGTTGGGATTATCGTGTCGACCGTGCTCAAAAATTGGTCATAAGACTTGTCCAAAAGGCCATTTCCAATGCATGCTGCTGCAAGACAGCGCAAAAATTGCACAGCGCACCCGACATTGGTACGCGCAAAAAGTGTAAACCCTACCGGCATTCGATTGTTTGCCAAAAGATGACCCAAGCTTTTGGGTAAATTTACCCCATGCCCGATTTGCTCGAATTCAGGCCGCAAGGCATTTATTGTCCACCTGCCGACGTTTTTATTGACCCTTGGCGCAAGGTCGACAAGGCCCTCATCACCCATGCCCATGCCGACCATGCCCGGTGGGGCCAGCGGCACTACATTGCTCAGGCCGACAATGCCTATGTATTGCGGGAGCGATTGGGCAAGGATATCTCGCTGCAAACGGTAGCTTACGGAGAGCATATCAACATCAACGGGGTGAAATTCAGTTGGCATCCTGCCGGGCACATACCCGGTTCGGCACAAATCAGGGTAGAACACCGTGGCGAAGTGTGGGTAGCCTCTGGTGACTACAAGGTAGAAGACGACGGCCTCTCTCCTGCCTTTGAGCCGGTTCCTTGCCACACCTTCATCAGCGAATGTACGTTTGGCATGCCTGTATATCGCTGGGAGCCGCAGTCGGTGCGCTATGCCGAGATCAACCAATGGTGGGCCCAACAAGCTGCCTTGGGCAAAAACTGCCTGCTTTTTGGCTATTCGCTGGGCAAGGCGCAGCGGTTATTGAATGGCTTGGACACAGGCATTGGTCCTATTTTCGTCCACCCGAGCATTGCCCAAATGAATGCAGCTTTGGAAGCAGTAGGCTATCAACTGCCTACGACCCTTCCCTTATCGGCCTACAACAAAAAAGTGTATGGCACTGGTGTGATGGTGATTGCCCCGCCAGGAGCTGGTGGAGGTAGTTGGGAAAAAAAGTTTGAACCGTACAGCGATGCCTCGGCATCGGGTTGGGTGCAGGTACGTGGCAATCGGCGTTGGCAGTCGCTCGACCGCGGTTTTGTGATGAGCGACCATGCCGATTATCCTGGTTTGTTACAGGCAATCAAGGCCTGTGGTGCCGAACGCGTGGTGTGCACACATGGCTTTACTGCACTTTTCAGCAGACAATTGCGCGAATTGGGGTGGAATGCCCGTGAAGAACATACACTTTTCAGTGGTGAAAGTGAGCAGAGCGAAAAAAGTGAGGAAGGCGCCGAAGGCTGATGGAATCGTTCGTAAAGCTTTTCGAGTCGCTCGACCAAACCACCTCTACTTCGGCCAAAACCGAGGCTTTGGAAAACTTTTTCAGCGAAGCTGACCCACGCGACCAAGTATGGACCATTGCTTTGTTTACGGGCAGGCGTCCGCGTCGCCTCATCAGCAGTGGGCAATTGCGGCAATGGGCTGTGCTGCAAAGTGACTTCAGCGAATGGATGGTTGAAGAATGTTACGCCCATGTGGGCGATTTGGCAGAAACGCTATCCCTGCTGCTGCCACCGCCAACTGAACAAAGCGAGCAACCTGCTTTGCATCAGTTGTTGACCGAATTGCTCGATTTACAAAAGGCCGACGAAGCTGCCAAAGAAGCCTTCGTAACCCATTATTGGCAGGCATTGGCCACTACACCACGCTTTTTATTCAACAAGTTGCTTACCGGCGGCTTTAGGGTGGGTGTATCGGAAAAACTCATTATAAAAGCGCTTGCCAAGGTTTATCAACGCGAAGAATCTGCAATTACCTACGCCCTCAGCGGTAAATGGGAGCCGCAAAACACCTCATTGGCCCAGTTGTTGGCCAGCAACAAAAGTGAAGATGCTTCTAAACCCTACCCCTTTTACCTCGCCTATGCACTCGAAAATGAAGCCGAAAGCTTGGGCAAAGTACGCGATTGGCAAGCCGAGTGGAAGTGGGACGGCATCAGGGCGCAATTGATCAAGCGTGCCGGACAGGTTTACCTGTGGTCGCGAGGCGAAGAATTGCTCAACGACTCCTTCCCCGATTTGGTGGAGGCTGCCCAAGCGCTGCCCGATGGCACCGTGCTCGATGGTGAATTGGTGATTATGGATGAAACCGGTCTGCGTTCATTCGCCGATTTGCAGCAACGGTTGGGACGCAAAAAACCAAGCAAAAAGCTGCTGCAGCAATTGCCGGCAAGCCTGCTTTGCTACGATTTGTTGGAGTGGGAAAATCAAGATGTCAGAACATATTTTTTGCGCGACCGACGCGCCCAATTGGAAGCCTGTTGTGCAGCTTTACAGTCAACACGATTTGTGGTTTCTGAGGTGATTGAAGCTAAAAGCTGGGCAGATTTGGCCCAAGCCAGAAGCGAAAGTCGGGGCCAGCTGGCCGAAGGCCTGATGCTCAAGCGGCTCGATTCGGCTTACGAAAGTGGCCGCAAAAAGGGCGATTGGTGGAAATGGAAGGTTGATCCGCTTTCGGTAGACGCCGTGCTGCTGTACGCACAGCAAGGGCATGGCAGGCGTGCGGGTTTGTACACTGATTACACCTTTGCTGTTTGGGATGGCGACAAGTTGGTCACCTTTGCCAAAGCTTACAGCGGTTTAACCGATGCCGAAATCAAGGAAGTCGACAAATTCATCAAAGCCAATACGCTCGAAAAATTCGGTCCGGTTCGCACCGTAAAGCCTGAATTGGTTTTCGAAATTGGTTTTGAGGGCATTCAGGCCAGCAATCGCCACAAATCGGGGGTGGCTTTGCGCTTTCCGAGGATTTTGCGGTGGCGGAAAGATAAAGCCCATCACGAGGCCAATACCATTGCAGATTTGAAGCAATTGCTTTAATGGTGCGTTTTCAACAAACCAATCACGCGCTGGCTTGTTTTCCTATTTTCGCCCCATGCAACACAACGACATCATCATCGTCACCGGCGTAAGCAAAGGCATTGGCCTGGCCACCGCAAAGCTACTTTGCGAAAAAGGCTATACTGTTGCTGGTTGGGGCCGCACCCAGCCTGCATTCACCGATATCAACTTCCATTTTATCAAATGCGATGTCTCCGACCAGCGGCAGGTGGCTTCGGCGGTGCAGCAAACCCGCAGTCGTTTGGGCGAAAATATTTATGGCCTGATCAACAATGCTGGTTTTGGACATTTTGGAAAGGTTGAAGAACTGCCCCTCGAAAAGTGGCACGACATGTTCAATACCAATGTACATGGCCTGATGTATTGCACCCGCGAAGTGGTGCCTTTTTTGAAAGCAAAGCAACGCGGACACATCATCAACATCAGCTCAATTGCTGGCTTGAATGGCATCGTACAGGGAAGCGGCTATTCGGCCACTAAATTTGCTGTACGCGGCATTAGTCACTCGTTGTATGCCGAGTTGCGCGAAGACGGCATCAAGGTGAGCTGCGTGTATCCAGGCTCGGTAGCAACCAACTTTTTTGATTCGGTAGATGGCATCACCGTCAGCCCCAATATGCTGCAGCCCGACGATGTGGCTACCCTCCTGCTTCAATTGCTGCAATCGCCCCCCAATTTCCTCACGGTGGATGTGGAAATCAGGCCCTTGCAGCCGAAAGGAAAGAAATCCTAAGTACCGACCCCATCCATTTCGAAATCTATAATTTTCAGCTTTTGAAACTGCAATTTTCATCCACACAGATAAGCATTAACGCTTTTATGCCTATCATTGCAGTCGAAAAAAAAGACCTCCGTTAAATAAGTCTACATGAGAGAAATTCAAATGCGCGAAGCCCTGCGTGAAGCCATGCAGGAAGAAATGCGCAGAGACGATCGCGTGTTTTTGATGGGCGAAGAAGTAGCCCAATACAATGGTGCATATAAGGTAAGTCAGGGCATGCTCGACGAGTTTGGCGATCGCCGCGTGATCGACACCCCCATTGCCGAGCTGGGTTTCGCTGGTATAGGTGTGGGTGCTGCCATGAATGGTTTGCGTCCGATCATTGAATTCATGACCTTCAACTTTTCGTTGGTGGCCATCGACCAAGTGGTGAATGCTGCTGCCAAAATGTTGAGCATGTCGGGCGGTCAGTTTAATGTACCCATCGTTTTCCGCGGCCCATCAGGTTCAGCTGGTACTTTGGGTGCACAACACTCACAAGTATTCGAAAGCTGGTATGCAAATGTGCCTGGCTTAAAAGTGGTTTCTCCTTCTAATCCATACGATGCCAAAGGTTTGTTGAAGGCGGCTATCCGCGACAACGACCCGGTGATTTTCATGGAATCGGAACAGATGTATGGCGATAAAGGCGAAGTGCCCGAAGGCGAATACCTCATTCCCATTGGCGTTGCCGACGTAAAGCGCACTGGTACCGACGTTACCCTGGTATCGTACAACAAAATGATGAAGGTTGCCTTGGCCTCGGCTGAAGCTTTGGCACAAGAAGGTATTTCTGCTGAAGTAATTGATTTGCGTACGATTCGTCCGCTCGATTCGGCTACCATCATCAACAGTGTAAAAAAGACCAACCGTTTGGTGGTGATTGATGAAAGCTGGCCTTTCGCTTCTGTATCGTCAGAAATCGCTTTCCGCGTGCAAAAAGATGCTTTCGATTACCTCGATGCACCTGTACTGCGTGTGAATGGCGCCGATGTTCCTATGCCTTATGCCCTCAACTTGGTGCAGGCTTATTTGCCTTCAGTCGAGAAAGTGGTGAAGGCGGTGAAAGAAGTTATGTACCTCAAAAAATAACTAAGAGTTAAAAGTTAACAAAAAGCCTTGAGCCTAGCGGTTCAAGGCTTTTTGTTTTGATAAGGTTTTAAGAGAAGCGACGAGCATGGCAATCAACTCTTGGCATTTATACAGCAAAGGCTCTATTTCCGGAACAGGATGGCTTTCAGTCTTCTGAATCAACATCAGCCAATATTCCGATTCCTCTGCTTCTTTCAAGCTTATTTTCAATTTATGAATGAAGTCTATTCTACTCTGCGCAAATCTACTTTCCCTAATATTCGCGCCAATTGATGTTCCACTTCTTATCAGTTGTTTGGATAGGATGTACTCAGCTTTTTCCTTCTGGATCCTTCTCGCGAAATCAACTACATCGACCGCGAACTCAAAGCTTTTTTGTCGTAAAACACGCACATACAAAAATAAAAAGTGGGATTTTTAAAACTTGCGCAAAATCTATCTCAAACAAAGCACTTTCACGACCTGGTCCATTGATTCAGTTGTCCAGCATTGGAAGAATATTTTCCATGAACCACTGTATTGGCCATCGCTATTTCATTTAAGCCAGTACAATCTCGACCTTTTATCTGCGTCGTGCTTTCACGAAGTTTCTATCTCTTAACTTTTATCTTTTAGTTCAAATAGTGTTTGGGGGTGGTTCCCGTCCACTTCCTGAAGCTTCTTGAAAAGCTACCGGGTTCGGAGAAGCCCAACATATACGCGATTTCAGAAATGCTGTGCTGTCGGCTGCGGAGCAACTTGAACGACATCTCCTGTTTCATTTCTTCTAAAATCTGGCTGAAAGTATAGCCTTGGGCTTGGAGGCGTCGCTGCAAAGTGCGAGGCGTCATGTGTAGTTTGTCGGCAATGAATTCAATGCCATGGAATCCTTGATTGAAGGTGGTGAGCAAAAGTTGCCGCACCTGGTTGGCAATTGGGTCCGCCCCTTGCATTTCATCGAGCTTTTCTTGTGCCAACTTCAGAAAATGGCGGTACAACTCAGGATCAGAAGTAATCTGGGGTGCTTCTAAATCTTCTCGTTTGTACCAGATAATGTCCTCTTCTACCGACATTACCAACGTGGCAGGAGCAAAGTGATGTTCGTAGGCTGCGCGTCTGTCATCGCGCTTACAACTTATATGCACTGCTACCGGCTTAGGTCGAGCGGCACCAGCGCGTTCAAAAATATAGCGAACTGCACTCATCCAAGCATCAATGCCTTGTCGGGCACCAAAACTGCCTGAGTGGATGAATCCACTGGAGTCGAAACAAATGCCTACCAGGTCATGCTTTTCTACCACATGTAGCTTAACAGAATTGCCAAAAAGGTTATTAAATCGCTCCAAACAACGTACTGCTTCCAGTAAATGCGGGCAAGTTTGGTAGAGGTGTCCTGCCAAACCCAAAATGCCCGGCTGGGTTGCACTCCCCATGTCGAGACCGAGGTTCATGTTTTGGGTTGCTTGCGTAGCCACCTGCCAAACCAAATCTACTTGGTGGCGCGGCAGCATAAAGTCAGGGTTTTCAAAATCTACCTGCCTGATGCCCGATTCCAGCAAAATGAATTGAAGGTTGACACCTTGTTTTTCGGCATAAAAAAGGATGTCGCGCACTATCGACATGCGCACCAAGGGGGCTTTGGTCACTGTGTGGGTTTCCATGTGTACTCTTTTTTGGGTTTAAGGGTTGGGTTGGGTTTGCTTAATTGCCCGCTGGCTCAAAAGCAACGGTGCCGCCAATGACAAACAATGTGCCAATAAAGCCACCAGGCGTGTTGGCATTGCCTTTTCACCTCATAAGCGGTAGAAATGCACCTATGAATGACCTAAAAATGAACATGAACGCCGCTTGATTTTTCAGTAAACCGCTAGTGGATATCAGAAATGACCCGAACTGTATAGAAAACAAAACAAACTCAACTGAGTGAATTGCAAGGCCATCGAATGACTGTCGAAAAACTTTTTTTTGTAAAAAGAATGGTGTATTTACGAATAAACCTATTTATGCTGGAGCACCTAATAAAATGCAAAACAAGCAAAGACTTTTTTATCGTGCCTTAAGAATCATTTTCAAAGCTGGGGAAGTAATCTTACTACAATTACAAGGAACTGTTCTAAGGTGCTTAAGCAGTTTGATCTTTGCATCAGGCACGAAAATATTGCATATAATCACATCGAACTACAACATTTATTCAGGCGCAATGATTTACAGTCGTATTTGAAGGAATACGAACTTCGCGAAAAATAGTGGCGCAATAACGAACAAGCATTATTAAAATTCGCTGCTCAGAATCAACAATCATAGGTTAAGTAGCTTGGATTCATGCTTGAATAGCACTTTACTGGCATAACTCCACTTTTTGAAGTAATTGCTTTTATCCAAAGTAGATAGTACAGAATTAAAGTGAGTGGCCTTTGCCTATTCACCCTATTATTATTAAATTTCTAAGGCAATTGATCCACACGGAAATCAACCATTTGCCTTCAATTGCTCGCGATATGCGCTAAAAACGGCCGACTTACTGATAAATCCAATGTACTTGTTGCCATTTACCACTGGTAAGTTCCAAGCCTCTGTGCGGTCGAACATCTCCATCACTTCTTCCATGCTACTGCCTTGGGGCACTTCTGCAGGTGGTCGCTGCATGAGGTCGTCGACCAACACAACATCATACTTCTCGCGCTCAAACATGACTTGGCGAATGTTGTCGAGCAAAATGATTCCTTGCAGTTGACCATGCGTGTCGAGCACCGGGAAAATGTTCCGCTTCGAAATGGAAATACGCTCCACCAGATCGCCCAAACTGCTCCCAGATTGGATGGGAATAATGTCTTTTTCGATAAAACGGACCAAATCAAGGTCGTGTAACACCAGTTTGTCTTTGTTGCCGTGCATCAAATCGCCCGCTTTTTGCAGCTTACCAGCCACCAAGGACAAGGGTTGAAAATACACTTTGATGAAATACGCCATCGCCGAAACCAGCATCAAAGGCACAATTAGGTTGTAGGTGCCGGTAATTTCGGCAATCAGGAAGATGGCCGTCAGCGGAGCATGCATCACACCACTCAGTGTGGCAGCCATGCCCAGCAAAGTGAAATTTACCAAATTGAGGCTCACGAAAGGTTGAAGCATATTCATGCCAAAGGCGAAGGCAAAACCCAAATAGCCCCCGCTTACCACCGATGGGGCGAATTTCCCTCCAACGCCACCGGCTTCGGTTGTAAGGGCTGCAGCCAAGGGTTTTAGCAACAGCAAACCCAACAACAAAAGCAAGGTATCTGCGGGCCGTTGGGCCAATCCGGGAATGCGTGTGCTCTGCAACAAACCTGCACCTTCTTCACCAATGAGTGAACGTACGCCAATATACCCTTCTCCGTACAAGGGCGGAAAAATGTAGATGATTGTTCCCAACAACAAGCCCCCCACCAACGCTTTTTTCCACCATAATCTGATTTTTTGGAGGCTACGACCGGTGCGTTGAATGGTACGACTGAACATGGTGGCATATAAGCCCCCAAGTCCACCCAAAAGCAATACAAAACCTACTTCTTTCCAGCCAATGGGATTGACCCATGCAACCCTAAAAATGGCCTCATTTTCGATGAAAATACTCGACAGCAAATTGCCCATGGCTGCACTGATGAGGATGGGAATGAAACGTGCTGTGGTAATTTCGGGTAGCACCACCTCCATCGCAAAAATAACCCCGGCGATGGGCGCATTAAAGATGGCGCTAATACCTGCAGCTGTTCCGCAGCCCATGAGCAAGGTGCGTTGCCGGAAATCGAGTCGGAAAAACCGTGCGATGTTGCTTCCCCAGGCCGAGCCCGTTACCACCATAGGCGCTTCAAAACCTACCGAGCCACCGAAGGCCAGCGTGATGCTCGATAAAAAAAGCTGTGCATACATGAGGGTGCGGTTCATGAATGCGTTCTGCCGCGAAATGCTGTAAAGCACTCCTGACAAGCCTATTTCGAGCTGATTGAGCTTGAAAATGCTGCGGTTCAAGGCAGCTACCAGCATCACCCCGATGAGGGGCAGAAAAAAAAGCAAAAATCGTGGAAAAAGGTCGAGAACGCTGTCTTCGAGCCAATGCAAAAGGGTCTTAAGGGCTACAGCGGCCAAGCCTACCGACAAGCCGATGAGCATACTCAAAAGCACGATTTGTGTGCCGGGCCGCAGGTTATGGCTAAAAAAACGCAGGAGCCAGATGTATAAGCGTTGGGTTTGCACCTTGCAAAACAACGAAAATTCAACGGTTCCTCGAAATTGGGCAAGCCTTGCCCATTATCTTTGTGTTGTGGAGCTACAACACTTTCAACAGGTTGTGAAGCAAGGGGGCACCCTGCTGCAAGATTGGTTAGCAGGCCGATTCGCTGGCATCGGCTTGCAACAAATTGAAAGTTTGTTTCATCAAAAACGCATATGCGTCAATGGCGAGCCTGCATTGCCAAGCACGCTCCTCCACATGGGCGATCATGTTGCATTGGTCAGAAGGCATGTGGGGGAAATTCTGCCCCAAAAGCTGCCGTTAAGCATTGTGCATGAGGACGAAGATTTGCTTGTGGTCGACAAAGCAGCGGGCATGCCAGTACATCCGGGCCTTGGCCATTATCGGGGAACACTCTTACACGCCTTGGCTTACCACTATCAACAAACCAATCAAACCCATGCATTACTCCGCGAGGCTGTGGTACACCGACTCGACAAAGACACATCGGGCATCATGGTTTTGGCCAAAAACACCCTCGCGAAGCAGCGACTGGATGCACAATTTCGTTCAGCCAATATTCACCGTCACTACGAGGCTTGGGTTTGGGGAAAGGTACAGCACGACGAAGGACTGATTGATTTGGCAGTTGGTCGCTTACCAGGTGAAAAGTACGCCATCGGTGCAGATTTAACGGGGACTTGGGGCAAACCTGCTGCAACCCGTTACAAAACCATCAAACGCTTGGAAGACCGTAGTTTTGTTCACCTTTTCCCTTTGACAGGAAGAACCCATCAATTGCGGATTCATTTGCACAACCTCGGGCACCCTATTTTGGGCGATAATCGCTATGCTCTTTCACATTTTCCTATTGCCGACAGACTTTATTTGCATGCTCGGGCAATCACCTTGATTCATCCAACCCGATTGGAAAGGTGCCATTGGCAAAGCAATTCTATTTTTGATAAATACTTCTAAATAAATAGGAATTTTGCCTTACAAATTTGGGTCGGTCCATGGGCAACTTCTACAAATTACCCGTGAGAAACATTAATATTATTCAAAGTTCGAGATAGGATTAATTCTCAAAATATTCGCAGAAATACTAGTAGCGGGTGTTTGAACAGGATTTGGCATGACTTATGAAAACCAAGGTTGGTTCCAGCGAAAGATTAAGCCAAGGCCTATGCAGCATGTAGGCAACGTGCCTTTTAATCTACTCATGGTACCCCATTGCAGCGAAAATGGCAGCATCAACTGGAGCGGCGACCGTGAAACTCACTTGCCTGGCTACGCTGCCACCAGCAAAGCCAACACTGCTTTGTTTCCTCAGGCGACGACACCCGTCGGGGAAGCAATAAACCACCGCAAATTGCCTTTCGCCCTGCACATGCCTGAGAAGTTTGAATACAGCCTCAAGCGACAGTCGATTTTGAGCGCATATCCCCACTTTGCCGATTGAAGCCAGAGCGGTGGTACCACTGCACTCGACTGGCACACCATCACCATTGCGAAGCGCAACATTGCCAACATTTATAGAGATAGTATGTTCTTTTAGAGGTGCAGGCGTGGAAAACAAGTCAGCATTTTTTTTGTTTTTTGTTTTCCACATTCAAAAGGCAATGTGGACATTTTCCTCCCCAAAAGGTCGCTATTTTGCTATCTTTGTTCGGTTATAGAAAGCTGAAAAATGAGCGAAGAAAACAAGTCCACGCAATATTCCGCCGACAACATCCAGGTACTTGAAGGATTAGAAGCTGTACGGAAACGTCCGGCCATGTACATTGGTGATGTAGGGGTCAAAGGATTGCACCATTTGGTGTATGAGGTAGTTGACAACTCCATCGACGAAGCCCTTGCAGGACACTGCGACAATATTGAAGTCACTATTCACGAAGACAACAGCATTTCGGTGAAAGACAACGGTAGGGGTATTCCCACCGATATGCACCAAAAAGAGAAGCGTTCGGCCCTTGAAGTAGTGATGACGGTGCTCCACGCTGGTGGTAAATTCGACAAAGACACTTATAAAGTTTCGGGCGGTTTGCACGGGGTGGGTGTAAGTTGTGTAAACGCCCTAAGTACCCATTTGCGTGCCGAGGTACACCGCAACGGCATTGTGTACGAGCAAGAGTACAGCTGCGGCAAACCCTTGTACAGTGTGCGTGAAATCGGCAAAACCGACTATCGCGGCACCATCGTTAAGTTCACTCCCGATGGCAGCATCTTCATTACAACCGACTATAATTATAGTACCTTGGCCACGCGTTTGCGCGAATTGGCATATTTGAACAAAGGCATACGACTTACCATCACCGATTTACGTGAGCCATTGGAAGAAGGCGGCTTCAAATCAGATTCATTTTACTCGCAAGGTGGCTTGAAAGAATTTGTCGCCTACCTTGATAATACCCGGGAAAAGCTTATCCCTGAACCCATTTACATCGAAAACAACAAGGGCACTGTACCTGTTGAAGTGGCCATGCAGTACAACACCTCCTATTCGGAGAATGTACACAGCTATGTAAACAACATCAACACACACGAGGGTGGCACGCACGTTGCCGGATTCCGCCAGGCCCTCACCCGTGTGCTGAAGGCATATGCCGACAAAGAAGGCATGACCACCAAATTGAAATTCGATATTGCTGGTGACGACTTCCGCGAAGGATTAACTGCCGTTATCTCGGTGAAGGTACAAGAACCTCAATTTGAAGGTCAAACCAAAACCAAACTCGGCAACAACGAGGTGATTGGTGCGGTGAATACGGCCGTAGCCGAAGCCTTGGGCAACTTTTTAGAAGAAAACCCACGCGAGGCCCGTCAAATCATTAACAAGGTAATTTTGGCTGCCACAGCGCGTCATGCTGCCCGCAAGGCACGTGAAATGGTGCAGCGCAAAAACGTTTTGTCGAGCAACAGCATGCCGGGAAAATTGGCCGACTGTTCAGAAAGTGATCCTGAAAAATGCGAAATCTTCCTTGTCGAAGGTGACTCGGCCGGTGGAACGGCCAAGCAAGGCCGTAACCGTGCCTTTCAAGCCATCTTGCCGCTCAGGGGTAAAATCCTGAACGTTGAAAAGGCCATGGAGCACAAAATCTACGAAAACGAAGAAATCAGGAACATTTTTACGGCGCTTGGTGTAACCGTGGGCACCGAAGATGACCAAAAGGCTTTGAACACTTCGAAATTGCGTTATCACAAAATTGTGATCATGACCGACGCCGACGTGGATGGTTCGCACATTACTACCCTGATCCTCACCTTCTTCTTCCGCTACATGAAGGAGTTAATCGAATCGGGATACGTGTACATTGCCACACCCCCACTCTATTTGGTTAAAAAGGGCAACAATCAGATCTATGCCTGGAATGACAAGGAAAGGCTTGAAGCAGTAAAGGATTTGGCCAAAGGCGGCAATGAAAGTACCGTAAACATCCAGCGTTACAAAGGTTTGGGTGAAATGAATGCCGAGCAGCTGTGGAGCACCACGATGAATCCCGATACGCGTACCCTGCGCCGGGTGACCATCGAAAGTGCTGCCGAAGCCGACCACATTTTCAGCATGCTGATGGGTGATGAAGTACCCCCTCGCCGTGAATTTATCGAACAAAACGCGCGTTACGCCAAGCTCGACATTTAAGCATGATTAGGGTTAATGGGCTCTACAAGGCATATGGCAATCTGCAGGTACTGCGCGGACTAAGTCTCGACATTCCTACAGGAGAGCTGGTTGCCATTGTTGGTCCCTCTGGTGCAGGCAAAAGCACCTTGCTGCAGCTCATGGGCACGCTCGACAAACCCGATCGTGGTGAAGTTTTTTTTGACAACCAATCGGTTTTCCTGTTGTCGGACAGGGCACTCGCAGCATTCCGAAATCGGCAGATTGGATTTGTTTTCCAACAACACCACTTATTGCCCGAATTCACGGCCGAAGAAAATGTATTGCTCCCGGCCATGATATCGGGCAAAATTACAGCCGAGAAAAGGCAATATGCCCATGACTTGTTCGCGTTATTGGGCGTTTCAGATCGCAAAGACCACAAACCAGCGGCGCTTTCGGGTGGCGAACAACAACGTTTTGCCGTAGCGCGTGCCCTCATCAATAAACCAGCCGTACTGCTGGCCGACGAGCCATCGGGAAATCTCGATACGCACAATGCCCGTGAGTTGCATCAACTTTTTTTAACGCTACGAGAAACCTATCAGCAAACCATTGTGGTGGTTACACACAACATGGCATTGGCTGAACTTGCCGACCGAAAAATCACCCTGGTCGACGGCATTGTGCATTCATAAAATAGCATTTTGCAGGAGTGCCCGCCCATGCAAGCGCGAACTTTAGGCAAAAATGCGGGTACATTGCCAATAACTGCAGGAATCGCTTAATTTCGGCATCTCATGTCATCACCGGTCGACATACTTCAAAAGTACTGGGGTCATGCCCAATTCCGTCCCTTGCAAGAAGACATCGTACAATCGGTGCTCGACGGAAACGACACCTTGGCCTTGTTGCCAACCGGGGGTGGTAAAAGCGTTTGTTTTCAGGTACCTGCATTGGTCAAAGGAGGGCTTTGTTTGGTGGTTTCACCACTCATTGCACTCATGAAGGACCAGGTGCTCAACCTCACCAAGCGCGGTATTGCCGCTACAGCCATCTTTACAGGCATGGGAAACGGCGAAATTGATGCTGTTTTAGAAGCCTGCGCCGCTGGGCGATATCAATTTTTATATGTTTCTCCTGAGCGACTGCAAACCCGTGTGCTTCAGGCCCGACTTGCCCGGCTGAATATCAGCTTGCTGGCGGTTGATGAGGCACATTGTATTTCGCAATGGGGACATGACTTCAGGCCCGAATACCTCAAAATAGCTGAAATCCGCCCACATCTTCCTGGAGTGCCTGTGGTTGCACTCACAGCCACTGCTACTGCCCGTGTGGTAGAAGAAATCATGGAAAAGCTTGCGATGCACAAGGGCAAAATTTTCAGGAAGAGTTTTTGGCGCGGTAATCTGGCTTATGAAGTGGCCTATGAAGAAGATAAGTTTGGTGCCATGCTGGGAGCCTTGAACCGCAACCCTGGTAGCGCAGTGGTGTATGCTGGCACCAGACGCAAGACCGAATTGGCCGCAGAATGGCTAAGACGCCAGGGCATTTCTGCTTTGCATTATCATGCCGGACTGGATGCACGTGAACGGGATACCCGCCAGCGCGATTGGATTGCTGGCAAAGTGCGTGTGGTGGTATGCACCAATGCCTTTGGCATGGGCATCGATAAACCCGATGTGCGATTGGTGGTACACCTTGCTCCGAGTGATTGTATTGAGGCCTATTTTCAAGAAGCAGGCAGGGCAGGTAGAGATGAACAAGCTGCACGTTGTTTGTTACTTTATCATCCTTCCGACAGGCAAGAAGCCGAACATTTTTTGGCACTGGGTTTCCCTTCGCTCGAAACCATTCGACAAGTGTATGGCGCATTGGGCCAGCATTTTCAATTGGCGTTGGGCAGCGGCAAAGGTCAACGTTTCGATTTTGAACTCAGTAGCTTTGCCCAATCCTACAACCTCAAACCCATTGAAGTGCACCACAGCCTTCAATTTTTACACCGTGCGGGCTACCTTTTTGTGGGTGAAGAAGTCTTACTGCCTTCAAAAGTCCGCTTCACCGCCGACGCCACAACGGTTTACGACTTCCGCTTGCGACATCGGGAATTTGACCCATTTATTGACTTACTGCTGCGTACTTACAGCGGCATTATGGAACAATACGTCAAAATAGATGAATTTAGGCTTGCGGGAAAACTGCGCATTTTGAGTAGCGAAATCCCTCCTCTTTTGATGCGTTTACAGCAATTGGAGCTACTCGACTACATCCCTAAGACCGATAAGCCGCAAATATATTGGCTGAAAGAACGCATAGCTGCCAAGCGCGTTGTCATTCCCGACGCTTTGTATGCACGCTTGCTCGAGCTTAAAACCAAAAAGTTGCAAGCCATGTTGGCCTATTGCGAAAACCGCACAAGCTGCAGAAGCCAAATGCTCCTGCAGTATTTCGATGAATCGGGTACATCAGCTTGCGGCAAGTGCGATTATTGCAAACGTTTGCATGAGTTGGAACTTTCGGAAAATCTGCTTGCCCAACTCGCCATCAGATTTGAACAAGTTACACGCCAAGAAACGACCAAAGAAGCTGTGATTCACGCATTCTCCGACATAAATCCAGCCCTTGTCTTGCATGCCATGCATTGGTTCATCGATCATGGTCATTTGGAAACAACCGAAACAAACTCCTTGCGCTGGAAAAAATGAAAAAGATCCTCTTTTCGGTTACCAACGACCTCAATAGCGACCAACGAATGTGGCGGATTTGCGCCAGTTTGCAAGCTGCAGGTTACCACGCACAACTCGTCGGCCGACAATTGCCCGATAGCAGGGTATTGCCACAACGCACCTATGCCCAACACCGCATGGTCTTGTTTTTCAACAAAGGCCCCATGTTTTACCTCGAATACAATTTGCGCCTATTCTTGTACGCATTGGGTAGCAAGGTTGCGATTTATAGCGCGGTTGACCTCGATACGCTACCAGCCATGTGGCTTGCAGCACGATTGCGGAACTGCCCCATTGTGTATGATGCCCACGAAATCTTCACAGAAGTACCCGAATTGGCTCCTGGCGGCTTAAAACAACGCCTTTGGAAATCGCTGGAACGCTTGCTCCTACCCAGGATCCGACATGCATATACGGTCAACCACAGTCTTGCTACCTGGTACAAAAAGCAATACGGCATCCAGATGGAGGTAATTCGAAACATGCCAGAAGCCCACGAACCATTAGCGCTTGGCGTCGCTGAATTTATCCTCTACCAAGGCGCCTTGAATGCTGGGCGTGGACTTGAAGCTTTGTTAGAGGCTGCCCCAAGACTGCCATTGCCCGTTTACATTGCAGGCAAAGGCGATTTGGCCGATTGGCTGACAACTACAGTGAGGGAAAGAGGATTGGGAGATAAAGTAAAACTATTGGGACAATTAGATCCCGAGGCCCTGCAACAGCTTACCGCTAGGGCATGGCTCGGCATTAATTTGCTCGAAAGCCGATCGTTGAACTATTATTACTCCTTGGCGAATAAATTCTTCGATTATGTGCAGGCTGGGGTACCACAACTGTGTGCCGATTTTCCAGAATATGTGCACATGAACAGTGCATTTGAGGTAGCTGTGCTGTCGAGTAGCCATGAAACCAAGACTTGGTTGCCGCTGGTAGATGCACTTTGGAAGGATCAGGAACGCTATGCCTATTTGAAAAGCAATTGCCAAATTGCAGCGCGAGAATGGACCTGGGAAAGCGAAAAAAAGACGCTTCTGGCATTTTATGCGTCGGTTTTTAGCTAATCCTCGTCCTGAAATAGCGATCGAAACAACCCAATTTGTACAGCTGAAGTAGCCGGAGTGAACGCTTGCCTTGCAAAAGTTGCTTTTCAAACAAAGGGCTTAGCAGGCTGATGAAAAAAGCCATTCCAAGCAGCTGAAGTGGTTCCCAGCTGCGGATCAACCTGAGTTCGTTGCGGTGCTTTTGAAACAATTTTTCAGTCCGGTACAGTCGGGCCAAATTGGCTGTCGACTCTTTTATTTTGACCAGGTATTGCGCATCGCTTTCGTTGGAACCATGCCATACAGGCAAGTCGAAATGATGTACCGCTATGCCAACTGACAATAACTGCAGACCAAAATGGGTATCCTCATGTCCGTAACCCTGATGAGCAGCCGGAAAGCGCACCTTTTCGGCCCATTGGCGTGGCATGGCAAAATTGGCTGCTGAAAAACTGCGATATGGCGCTTTATTGCGCTCATCTGCGGTTCGTGTTTCTACATTCCGGGTGTACCAATTACGCAAATTATCTGGGGCATCGTCGGGACAACCAATGCCCGAACACCAAACCGCCGGAAATTGTGTGAGTTGTTGCACATAGGCTTGCAGTAAACCGGGTTGGATGGTTACATCTCCATCTAAAAACCAGATATACCTACCTTTTGCTTGTTCTATGAGGAAATTACGGCCTTTGCTCCTTCCCAAGTTGTGCGGGTGACGGTAGATATGCAGCCAAGGAAAATCCAGCGGTGGATATTGCGTATGCCATGCCGATTCAGCTGCATCGGCACTGTCATCGCCCACGAGCACTTCCACTTCTCCAGGCAAAAAAAACTGGATTTGCGCGACAAGATCGTGCAGCAGCCGAGCAGGATGCTGCTTATAAACCGGTATCAGAACCGACAGCAACATCAAAACAAGATGCCACCCAAGTCAATCACTTTGCCACCTTCGCATTTCAACAAGCGGGCGGGAAAGCGTTCAATGATCATGTAATCGTGCGTTGCCATGAGTACGGCTGTATTTTGTTCTTTGCTGATACGGATCAGCAACTTCATGATTTCCTGAGATGTATCAGGATCCAGGTTCCCGGTAGGCTCGTCTGCCAAAATGATGGCTGGCTTGTTCAGCAAAGCCCTGGCAATGACCACCCGCTGTTGTTCTCCACCCGAGAGCTCATGGGGCATTTTGAAATCTTTTGTAGGCAGGCCTACCAAACCCAGCACCTCTTCGATACGCTGTTGGATTTCATCTTTGTTCTTCCAACCAGTAGCTTTTAGTACAAAACGCAAATTTTCATGCACCGAACGGTCCGTTAACAATTGGAAATCCTGAAAAACAATCCCCAATTGTCGACGCAAAGCCGGAACATCTTTCGACTTTAGTTTCTGCAGCCCCATGCCCGCAATGGTAATGGTGCCCTTCATCAGGGGTAGTTCGCCGTACAAAGTTTTAAGCAGACTGCTTTTTCCTGCTCCGGTTTTGCCGATTAAATAAACGAATTCGCCTTGGCGAATATCAAAACCCAGTTGATCGAGCACCAAGGTTTTGTCTTGGTAAATCGAAACATCTTCTACACAGATGACTTTTTCGGCGGTTTCTGACATACGGCTGTGATTTTACCACAAATAGACGAAAATTATCAAACATTTCGGGCATGTGCCTTTTACCTTGTTTTAAAAGGTGTCATTTCTTATCTTTGCGCCCAAAGAAATTGATTCTAAAGGACTCAAACCATTAACCATGAACTTTACGCAAAAAGTTGCCCTCGTTCTGCTTTCAACCGGTGTTTTGGCCGGATGTGCGAGCAAAATGTTAAAAACGCCTGAAAAGGTGACCTACAACACCGAGCCCAAAGTATTGGAACTACAAGGCGACAGTATGGCATTTACCATGAACCTTGAGTTCGGTCCCAAGTTTTTCGACAAGCGCGGCACCTTGGTTGCCACACCTGTTTTGAATTACAGTGGCAACAGCGTTGAGCTGCCAGCTGCAAGTTTCAAAGGTGAAACTGCTGAAGCCAGTGGACGCACAGTGAACTACGAAAACGGCGGAAAATTCTCACAATCGGCCAGCATTGCTTACAAAAAAGGCATGGAAAAGGCTGAACTTACTGCTAAAGTAAAAGTAGGTGTAAAGAGCAAAACAGTTGATTTTCCAGATGTAAAGTTGGCCGACGGTACCATCGTAACTCAGCAATTGTTGCAAACCGATTTCCGTCCTGTTTCTTCTTCCAGCAATTTCAAAGAAGTAACCGTACAGCAAGAAGCAACGATCTTGTTTGAAATCAACCGTTCTGAAGTGCGCAACAGCGAAAAGAAAAAAGCTGAGCTTCAGGAGCTGGTAAACTTCATGCAGAAGGGTTACGAAATCCGTCAAATTGTGGTGAATGGCTACGCCTCTCCCGATGGTGAATTGCAATTGAACGACAAATTGGCCGATCAGCGTGCCAAAGCCGCGAATGACTTTGTTTTCAATGCACTTTACGGTAAGAAGGGCATGAAAAAAGACAAGGAGAAATTGTTCGATGACAATTTCTACCAAGAGCAAACTGCTACTGAAGACTGGAAAGGTTTGTTGGCTGCTATTCAAAATGCAAACGACATCCCTGAAAAGGACAAAGTGATTGCCATTATCAACGGTGCAGGCAGCAGCGAAGAAAAGCAAGACGAGTTGCGCAAACTCACCAGCGCTTACAAAGTGTTGGCCGATAAATATTTGCCACCATTGCGTCGTGCCAAAATGATTGTTAAGGCAGTTGAGCCGGTGAAAAACGATTCTACTTTGGTTGCCATGGCTTTGCAAGGGGGTGATGCTTTGAGCGCTAACGAGTACGTAAAGGCTGCTGAAAAGGCTACCAAGTACGACGACAAAATCAACATCTACAAGAACATGATGGCTGCACATGCTGCTGATTACCGCAGTTACAACAACCTCGGTGTTTTGTCGTTGCAAGCTGGTAAAAACCAAGAAGCCAAGAAGTATTTCGAGGATGCGAAAGCAAAAGACGAAAATGCTTCTGAAGTACGCAACAACTTGGGTATTGTAACAGCGTTGAGCGGCGACTACAAACTTGCCAAAGATTATTTCTCGCAAGCACGCAACGCAGGACAGCGCAATGATTACAACATCGCCATCTGTGCCATTCGCATGGGTCAGTGGACCGAGGCTACCGGCAAGATGAACGAAGTTGATGGCAACTTCAACAAAGCACTTGCCTTTGTATTGGTAAAAAATTACAGCGCAGCAGAGCGTGAAACCGACAAAATCGACGACAAATCAGCTGCTGTTTATTACCTCCGCGCTATTATTGGCTCACGTACCGACAACCGTGACATGATGACCACCGGTCTTACACGTGCGATTGCTGCCGATGCTAAGTTCCGCGACATGGCCAAAACCGATGCCGAATTCATCAAGCATTGGGAGCAGGACTACTTCAAAGTGGCTATCCGATAATCAAATAGGAATTATTTTCAGAAGGTCTGTGCCAAACCGCACAGACCTTTTTTTATTTTGTGGTATGAAGGCAAATATGCTGGCCGCAGTGCCGGTCGTCCCTGTACGACGTGAACCGAATGACCGTTCCGAACAAATCACCCAATGGCTGTTTGAAGAGCCATTGATCATGCTCGAAGAGCGTGAAAAATGGTGTTTGGTGCGTTCTGTCCTCGATGGATATGAAGGTTGGGTCGACAAAAAGCAGCTGAAAGCTTCAGTCGAGGCCTTTGAAGGCCAAGTGCAATATGTAACGGCAGCCTTCACGCAGCTTGCCGGCAAAACACATGCTTGGTGTGTACCACATGGCACGCGACTGGTACTCAATGCCGAGGGCTATACCGAGGGCGGCTTTTTCGCAGAAAATGGGCAGTGCTCTCCAGCTTTGGTCCCGACTGCCATGAGTCTGGAAAGTCACGGCCGGCTGTATTTGGGCACCTCTTATGCCTGGGGGGGACGCAGCATATGGGGCATCGATTGTTCGGGATTGATGCAGCAACTCTACCGCATACACGGCATTGCCCTACCCCGCGACGCCTACCAGCAAGCAACCGTTGGAGAAACCGTACACCTCATTGGTGAAGCACGGCCGGGCGACCTTGCCTTTTTCGACAATGAAGAAGGTCGGATCATACATGTAGGCATGATTTTACCCGAAAGCAAAATACTGCATGCCAGTGGCCATGTGCGCATCGATCAAATTGACCACTTTGGCATATTTAACCAAGACAACCAGCGATACAGTCACCAATTGCGGCTCATTACCCGCGTTTTGTCATGAACAGGGTTGTATCGGCAGCAGGTTTTAAAAAAGCCGAACAAAAATTTCTGGCCGCCGAAGGCATGAGCAATTGGGAGCTGATGGAACAAGCGGCAACCTTATGTTGCAACTGGCTTGCCTTGGCCCTGCCCAAGCCCACTCGGATAGTGGTTTTCGCAGGACATGGCCACAATGGTGGTGACGGCCTTGCCTTGGCGCGCATGCTTGATACAATCGGCCATACAGTCAAGGTATTTCGCGTTCCAAGTGAGCATTACGCCACCGACAATGCAAAAAACGCTGGGTTGCTTCGCGCCGATTTATGGCTCACCGAAGAAGCCCTTGCCCATGAGCTTGCCTCCTGCGAAGTAATCATAGACGCGCTTTTGGGATACGGAACCAACCGCCGAACCAATCAAAACTACAAGGCTTGCATAGAGCGCATCAATGAGCACCCGCACAAAGTGATTTATAGCATTGATTTGCCTTCGGGAATGCCAGCCGAATTGCCTTTTGACAGTAGCTGGCCCGTGGTAAATGCCACACATACCCTTTGCTTTGCATTTTGGAAACTCAATTTACTTTTGCCAGAAGGCGGAAATAAGGCTGGGAAAGTGCACGGATTGCCATTGGGCATCGAAGCGTTTGTAGATCCCACTGATTGTTTAGGCTTTTTCATAGACGCTTTGGAAAATCCGCCCCACCTGCCGGCAAGAATGCCATTTTCACACAAAGGCAATTACGGACATGCCCTCCTCATTGCAAGTAGCAACAATATGCTGGGTGCTGCGTTACTGGCAGCTGAGGGATGCTTGCGAACCGGAGCAGGAAAAACAACCGTAGCAGGTGCGGCAAGTTTGCAGCCCGCCCTTGCAAGTCGATTGCCCGAAGCCATGTTTTTACAAAGCGATGGCATCGACTGGTCGAACCACCTATCGCTCAATGGTTACAATGCTGTGGGGATAGGGCCTGGATTGGGAATATCAGCTCCTTCTTCAGCGACATTTGCAGCCTTTATAGAGGAGTATCACGGAAATTTGGTGCTTGATGCCGACGCATTAAACTTGTTGGCTGCCCATCCTGCCCTTTTAGAAAAACTTCCGCCAAATACCATATTTACCCCACACCCTAAAGAATTTGATCGTTTGTTTGGCACACAAATCAATTGGTGGATGCGCTTGCAAACTGCCAACCAATTGGCACAAGCAAAAGGCTGGATCATCGTTTTGAAAAATGCCCGAACATTCATCTTTTTACCATCAGGCAATCAGCCGGTGGTGAACGGTACCGGCAATCCGGGCTTGGCCAAAGGTGGCAGCGGCGATGTACTCACAGGCATCATTACAGGGCTTTCGGCACAGGGGCTTTCCCCCACCGACGCTGCCATTTTGGGCGTGCATTTGCATGGTTCAGCCGCCGATTTGGCCATCCAAGCGCAGGATGAAAGCAGTCTCCTGGCAAGTGACCTTTGTCAGCAACTCGGAAAAGCCATTTTCACCTACAAACAAACAAGCAATGACGAATAATTGTATCTTAGAACCATTACACGCTTTTATGAACAAAATCATTCCTTTCGCCCTCATGGGCTTGATAAGTCTGTCGGCCTGCACCGACCGTACCGAGCGCAGCCTGAAACAAACCGCTCCTACCGTTGCACCTGCTCCAGCCCCATCTACGGTGAGTGTGCCTGTACCGGGCAGCACCGACAGCAATGGAAAACCCAAAACGGTAGACATTACGCTTAATCCCGAACATGGGCAACCCGGTCATCGTTGTGAGATTCCGGTTGGCGCGCCATTGAACAGTAAACCAGAAGATTTCAAGAATAACCCTGCGATGCAGCAGGCACCGGCAGCTATGCAACAGGGTGGTCCGCGCATTGAAACCACGATTCCAGCTGGAGGTAGTAGCACCAGCAGCACCGTCAAGCTCAATCCACCTCACGGCGAGCCAGGCCACGATTGTGCAGTGCCGGTAGGTCAGCCACTTCCTGCGAAGTAGGTTAAAGCGCCCATATAAAAAAAGGCTACCGTTGATGCGGTAGCCTTTTTGTTTGAATGGCCTTTGTTAGGACTTTGCAAAATTTGGCGCAACCACCAAGTCCTTACTTCCCGGGCTATACGTATAGAAGCCTACGCCCGATTTTGCACCCAAATGGCCTGCGGTAACCATGTTTACAAGCAATGGACAAGGAGCATATTTGGGATTGCCTAAACCTTCATAGAGTACGTGCATAATGGCCAGGCATACATCTAAGCCAATAAAATCGGCCAGTTGCAGCGGCCCCATGGGGTGTGCCATGCCCAATTTCATTACCTGATCTATTTCTTCTACACCGGCAACTCCTTCATGCAAGGTGATGATGGCTTCGTTGATCATGGGCATGAGGATACGGTTTGCCACAAAACCCGGATAGTCGTTCACTTCAACCGGTATTTTGCCCAACTTTTTCGACAAGTCCATGATGGTATTCGTTACCTCGTCGCTGGTATTGTAGCCACGGATTACCTCTACCAGTTTCATAACCGGCACTGGATTCATGAAGTGCATGCCAATGATTTTATCGGCACGTTTGGTGGCAGCAGCAATTTTGGTGATGCTAATGGAAGAAGTATTGGTGGCAAGAATGGCATGTGAAGGTGCCAATGTATCGAGCTGCTCAAAAATCTTCAATTTTAGGGTTACATTTTCGGTAGCTGCCTCTACAATCAAGTCGCTGCTGGGTGCAACAGCTGTAATATCGGTTTGCAAATGAAGATTGGCCAATGTGGCTGCCTTTTCCGCTTCGGTAATGCTGCCTTTGCTCACCATTCGGTCGAGATTTTTGGTGATGGTGGCCAAGCCTTTTTCAAGTGCCTTTTCTGAGATGTCAACCATGTGCACATGATATCCATGCATGGCAAAAACATGTGCAATCCCATTGCCCATGGTACCCGATCCGATGACAGTGATGTTTTTCATACCGAAATGCGATTTTTTGCCCGAAAATACGGAATAAAGACAAGGGATGGTAGCAAAAGCGCTCGATGAAGACGCGCGTTTTTTTTTGAAAGCCGTAAACTTTTTTGAATTTTCAATGGTTACACACACATAATTAATAGCATTACTATTATTTTTGTGATCATCCCTATCATATGAAGCAACTCATGCAACATTGGCGACCACAACCTGGTCAGGCATTTTTCAAAAAAGAGCCTGAAAGCAGCGAGTTGGGTAGACGCATTGTGGCGGAGGGATTGCCCTTGCTGTACGAATTGGGCTTTGAAGCATTTACGTTCCGAAAACTGGCCGAACGCTTGCAGACGACTGAGGCATCGGTATACCGGTATTTCGAAAACAAACATCATTTGCTGCTTTACTATATGTCGATGTATTGGCTATGGCTCGAGTACCATCTTACATTTGGTGTTCAAAACCTGAACGATCCACGGGTACGATTGCACAAAGCACTGGAAATGATCAGCATGCCGGGGAAATTGCACTGGGGTTTTGATGAATTCAGTTTCGATCGTATGCAGGAACTGGTTGTGGCCGAATGGGGCCGGGTGTATTACACGAGAGAAATTGATGCTGAAAACCAGGCCGGATTGTTCACTGATTACATACGTTTTTGCCAACGCTTGAGTGAAATGATTGTAGAAGCAGCTCCACAATACCCGTATCCGAATTCGCTTGTTTCAGCCACAATGAATGTTTTATTTGTACAGCGTTTTTATTCCGGACATTTTCCTAGCTTATCGGATCTACAGGAAAACGACCAACGGATCACCCATTTTGTAAAAAATATGGTTTTTGGCGCTTTAAATTTTGAAGAGGAATGACTCCAACGCAACGATTTTTCCAACTATTGAGTGGATTTAAGAAAGAAGTCACCTACTTGTATTTCTATGCATTGGTGGCAGGATTGGTATCACTTAGCTTGCCTTTGGGCATGCAAGCCATCGTACAATTCGTGATGGCCGGCCAGCTCAGCACCTCCCTAACCCTTTTGGTGGTGATGGTGGTCTTGGGCATTGCCATATCGGGTTATTTGCAAATCATGCAACTGCGCCTTGCAGAATACATCCAAATGCAAATTTTTGCCAGGGGTGCATTTGAATTCAGCTTCCGCATCCCACGCATCAAGCTCGAAAGCTTGCAGGGCATCTACCCACCCGAATTTATCAACCGCTTTTTCGACGTACCACAAATACAAAAAGGTTTGGCCAAAGTCTTGATTGACTTTAGCATCGCCTCTTTGCAAGTCATCTTTGGCTTATTGCTGCTCTCGATTTACCATCCCTTGTTTATTGCGTTGAGTGCAGCGCTCATCCTTTCGTTGTATGTACTCTTTCGTGTAACTGGTAAAAAAGGCATGGAAAGCAGCTTGATGGAAAGCAAATACAAGTACAAAACGGCTTATTGGTTGCAGGAGATTGCAAGGGCCATTACCACTTTTAAGGTTTCTGACGAAACAGGACTTGCACACAAGCGCCTCGACAAAGAGGTAACCGGGTATCTGCAAGCCCGTAAGTCGCATTTTAGTGTGCTGATGACCCAATACACCGCCATGGTGGTGCTCAAAACCCTCATTGCCGCGTTTTTGTTGGGCGTGGGGATTTTCCTCGTGATTGATCGGCAGATCAACATCGGACAGTTTGTTGCCGCAGAAATCATTATCCTAACTGTGTTAAGTGGCGTTGAAAAATTGCTGCTTAGCATGGATACCATTTATGACCTCCTGACCTCCTTGTCAAAAGTGGGTGACGTTACTGATATGCCTTTGGATGAAGAAGGTGGTTTTGGCCTCACCGAAGAGCAGTGTGCCCGTGGCATCGAAATACAAATTGAAAACCTCAGTTTTACCTATGCCGACCAGAACAAGCCCACCCTCAAAGACCTCCATTTGCACATTGGAGCCGGTGAAAAAGTAGCACTTGTGAGCGGTACCATGGGAGGTAAAACCACCTTGCTCAAACTGCTGGCTGGCTTTTACGGCAATTACAGCGGTCTCATCAAAATGAATAAGTTGCGGCTCGAAGACATTGACCGCCGAACCTTGCACCGTTGGGTGAGCGAATGTATCAGTACCGAAACCATTTTTCACGGCAGCATTTACGACAATATCGTAATGGGCCGAGAAATCGACAAAAACTATGTTTTGCGGGTGATGGACGATTTAGGATTGACCCGCTTGGTGGATATGCTGCCCGAGGGTTTGCATACGTATATGTTACCCGAAGGAAAGCAGTTTTCAAAAAAGCTGGTCAACCGTATCATCATGGCCCGGGCCATTGTACGCACCCCGGGTTTGATTTTGTATGAAGACCTGATGGCAACCCTTCCGCTTGCCGACCGTGAAACCATTAACAAAATGTTGGTTTCAGGTAGCTGGACGCTCATTGCTGTGACCAACGATGAAAACCTCATCGATAAGTGTGATCGTGTTATTCGTTTTGAAGGACTCTAAACCGCCCCATCTATGCTCAAAATATCGCGCGACCAAATAGAATCATCGGTTGATAAATCAAAGTTCAAGGCCTTTAAATTAATTGGTGATCAACCTGGCAAACAAATCACCAGGGTGCTTCAAGTGGCATTCATCGTCAGCTTGGCCGTCATGTTTTTGCCTTGGACACAGAACATCAGGGCCAAAGGATACCTTACCGCTTTCAGGCCCGACAAAAGACCCCAGAGTTTACAATCGGCCATCCCCGGACGGATCGAAAAGTGGTACGTACAGGAAGGTGACTATGTGCAAAAGGGTGACACTATTTTGCACATCACTGAAATCAAAGAAGAGTATTTCGATAGTTTACTCGTTGACCGTACCCTTGGACAGGTAGAAGCCAAAGAAGATGCCATTGGCAGTTACAAGCAAAAGGTGGATGCATTGCGCAATCAGATAGAGGCACTCGACCAAACGCGAATGAACAAAATAGCCCAGGCAAAAAACTACCTCATCCAAGCAAAATTGAAGGTACAAACCGACAGTATTGAAATTGATGCTGCCCGTACCCGACTGCAAGTAGCCACCGACCAATTTGAAAGGGTGAAGAGTTTGTACAACCAAGGTCTTACCCCGCTCAATGAATTCGAAGCGCGGAATATGCGTTATCAAGAGGCACAGGCGCGTTGGGTAGCTGCGCAAAACAAATTGTTGGCCAGCCGCAACGATGTCATCAATGCTGAAGTGGAATTGGTAACCCTTGAAAATGAGTACCAGGAAAAATTAGCCAAGGCCCGTAGCGATTTGTACAGTTCACTTACCATGTTGTATGCGGCAGAGGGAGACGTGAACAAGCTCCGCAATCAACTGTCAAATTACGAGTTCCGTTCGGGCTTATATTGGGTGCTTGCGCCTCAGGATGGTTACATCACCCGTGCAGCAAAAACTGGTATAGGCGAAGTTATCAAAGAAGGCGAAGAGATTGTAAGCATCATGCCTGGCAATATAGATTTGGCCGTTGAGATGTACATCCGTCCCATCGACCTGCCTTTGATTCGTCCGGGCAACAAGGTTCGATTCTTATTCGACGGTTGGCCTGCTGTAATTTTTAGTGGCTGGCCCAATCTCTCCTTTGGTACATTTGGAGGAGTGGTGGCCGTTATCGATAATTTCGCTAATGAAGAGGGCATGTACCGCATGCTGGTCCTGCCCGATCCTGAGGATACCCGTTGGCCCGAAGCTCTGCGTGTTGGCTCGGGTGCTCAAGGTATTGCTTTGCTGCAAGATGTGCCCATTTGGTACGAATTCTGGCGGCAGCTCAATGGATTCCCACCCGACTATTACGCCACCAACAATTATGGCAAAAATGGCGACAACAAAAAGGACAAGGTAGCCAAATGAAAAAGCTTCTCCTTTTTGGCTTGATCAGCTTGAGTGGATGGGCAAGTGCCCAAACCACCGACACCTTGCGACCTATGGGCATCAAAGCCTTTCTCGACATGGTGTTGCAGCACCACCCCATGGTGCGGCAAGCTGAAATTGCTACGGAACGCGGCGCGGCCCAACTGCGTCAAGCGCGAGGCGCCTTTGACCCGGTAATCGAAGGTGGCGTTAGCAACAAAGTGTATGATGGCACCTCCTATTACGACCTGCGTGATTACGGATTAAAAGTACCAACATGGTTTGGTATCGAAGCTTTTGCGGGATACAATCGTACTACAGGCTCCTATTTTAATCCCGAGAACCGAACACCCGCTGATGGACAGTGGCAGGCAGGCCTCAGTTTGCCTTTGGGTCAAGGTCTTTGGGTAGACAAAAGACGGACGGAATTGCGCAAAGCCCAAGCCATCCGCGACGCGAGTTTTGTAGAGCGGGAACAAATGCTCAATGATTTGCTGCTACAGGCTGGACGAACCTATTGGCAATGGCAGCAACACTACCGCGAGTATTTGGCGTATGTACAGGCTGAGGCCATCGCCCTTGAGGTGCTCGATGCCGTTCGTTTGGCTTATCTGTTTGGCGATCGTGCTGCTGTAGATACATTGGAGGCGGCCATTCAGCTTCAAAATTGGCAACAACTGCGCATCGATGCAGGTTTGAAATACCAAACTACAGGCTTTGAGCTCGCCACTTTCCTGTGGGATGCGGCAGGACAACCCCTCGAACTTTCATCGGGCAGCAAACCCGACACCTCTGCCGCAGGAAACAGCAGCTTTTTACGATTGCCCAATCAACCGCTTTCGGCTGCACTCAGCAACCCGGCTTATCGCCTTATTGACTACCGGCAGCGACAGTTGAAATATGAGGAGCGTTGGCAGTTTGAACGATTGAAGCCTGATGTGCGTGTGAAGTTTTACGCCATCAACGAACCCAGCCGTTTAGACATCAATCCATTTCCTGGCCAGCGCGTGGGCATTGATTTTAAGTTTCCTCTATTCCTACGCGATGCACGTGGGAGTTTGAAGTTGGTTCGGTTGCAGCAAGAATCGCTTACCCTCGATCAAAACCAGCGAGCATTGGGACTCACCAACCGTTTGGCAGCCTTGCAACTCGAATTTGATCAGCTCGATGCACTCATTGAAGCGCAAAATGTAGTCGTAACCAACCTTCGCTTGATGTTAGAGGCAGAAAAGGTAAGATTTGGGCAGGGTGAGAGCTCCATTTTTATCATCAACCAACGTGAGGCGCAATTGGTGAGTGGCAAAATCAGGTTGATCAATTTGCAAAACCGACAAGAAATCAACCGACTGCAGCAATTGCACCTCACTGGCGAATTGCGGACGGTTCCCCGTTGATCAGGGTTGCGCAATGAGTGTGAGCTGGGCCGTACGTAATTGGCCATCGCCCATGTCTAAATTGGGGATATACCAACGCATGGAGTCGGCTGTGAGCAGTACAAGCTCTACTTCATAAAAAGCAGTGCCTGCGACCGATAGCCAGGTTTTGTCCTGGTTCTTCGTTAAAGTATAAAAAGTGGCGCTGCTTGGGGGCTCGGCTTCGAAACAGCGCTGCTCACCAAAATACTGTACAAATTGGTTGTCGGGCTCAAAGCGATAATAGTCATCGGCACTGCAGGCTTCGGCAGCCAATAAAAGATTGGAATACTGCACACCTGATTGAGGATGTGTCCAAAACGGATTTACCGTGTATTCCACCACTTTCCACTTCTTTCCCTCCAGCAGGGCGCGTTCAGCAGAAAACTCATTTTTGTTGCACGCCAAAAGTGCCAGAAAGCAGATGCAAAAAAGGTAGCGCATTGTGCAAAGATAGGTGAGTAAGCCAAATGCCTAAAGCTTATATTCGCCTCATGTTTGCGTTAAAAGACAAATATGTGCTCATCACCGGTGCCAGTTCGGGCATTGGCGAAGCAATGGCCATGGAAGCTGCCAAACAAGGCGCCAAACTCATTTTGGCAGCGCGTCGATTGCCCGAATTGGAAAGGGTAAAAGCGGCTTGCCTCAAAAATACTAGCTGGTGTGAAGTGGTTCAACTCGACCTCTCAGATGAAAAAAGCATTGAACAGGCAGCCCAAAAAACCAAGCACCTCATTCCGCAGCTTGATGTGTTGGTGAACAATGCCGGTATCAGCCAGCGTGCTCGGGCCAGCACAGCCAGCTTTGAAAGCGAAAAACAGTTGATGCAGGTCAATTATTTTGGTCCGGTTTACCTCACCAAACTGCTCTTCCCACATTTTGCACCGCAGGCCGGCTTGGTAATCACTAGCAGTGTAGTGGGGCTCTTCGCCTTCCCTACGCGCTCAACTTATTCGGCATCGAAACACGCACTGCATGGCTATTTTAACACCATGGCCCTGGAAGAGGCCGACCGTTTGCAAGTAACCATTGCATGTCCGGGCCGCATCAACACCCCCATCAGCTACAGCGCCATCACCGACAGCGGGCAAGCGCACGGACAAATGGACCAAGGCCAAGCGAATGGCATTCCGGCCGATGTTTGTGCCCAAAAAATCTGGAAAGCCTTCCAAAACAAAAAGAATTTGGTGCTGGTTGCCCGAGGCGAAAAGCTATTGTATTGGTTCAGCAAATTCATCCCCCCACTCTACCGCAAAATCAGCAGAAAAGTTAGTCCTTTATGAATACCCGCCCCTACCTCACCGGCATCCAACAAATTGGCATTGGCATACCCGATGTAGACGAAGCCTGGAAGTGGTACCGTGCTGCTTTTGGCATGAATGTATCGGTATTTGACGATGCTGCTGAAGCTGCCCTCATGACCCGTTACACTAATGGTATCGTAGAAAAAAGGCGTGCGGTCCTGGCATTGAACATGGTCGGTGGTGGTGGTTTTGAGATATGGCAATATACCAGCAAAGTAGCCGTAGCGGCCAGTTTCGACATCAGAATCGGCGATTTGGGCATTTTTGCAGCCAAAATGAAGAGCCGCAATGTGCCGGCGTTACACGAGCAACTGAAAAAAAAGGGACTTCCCGTGGGGCCCTTACATATCGATCCGGCAGGTGAGCGAACCTTTTGGATCACCGATCCTTGGGGCAATCCATTTCAAGTGATACAGGGACAAAGCTGGTTCAAATCAACAGAGGAACTTACCGGTGGTGTTTGCGGCGCAGTGATTGGTGTGAGCAATATGGATGCTGCTATTAAGTTTTACACCCAGGTATTGGGCATCCGCGAGATTGTGCTCGACAAAACAGGCGTTTTTGCCGATTTGCCCGAAGCTACTGAAGTGCGCCGCGTGGTACTCCGCAAGCAGTTTGAGCCCTATGGTGCGTTCAGCAAATTGCTGGGAAATGTGCGCATCGAACTCATTCAGCGGATGGATGGCACTGGCCGCAAGATTTTCGAAAACCGCTGCTGGGGCGACCGCGGCTACATTCACCTCTGTTTTGATACCCTCGACATGGACGGGCTCCAACAAAAGGCGGCTGGCTTGGGCGTTGAATTTACAGTCGACAGCGGAAACACCTTTGATATGGGCGAAGCGGGTGGCAGGTTTGCCTACATGGAAGACCCAAATGGCACCCTCATTGAACTGGTAGAAACGCACAAAGTACCAGTGTTCAAAAAACTGGGCATCTACTTTAACTTGAAAAAGCGCGGCACCTACAAAACCCTGCCCGATTGGATGGTAGGTTTGTTGGGGATGAATAAAATCAAAGACTGATCAACGTCCCAAATAGGCCAAAAGCGGCCAAATGAAGGCCAGCCACCAAGGACCGCCCAGCAAAGCGCTGACTACCGCTATTACCAGCACAAAAAGCGGGTAAATGAGCAAAAGGCCGCCAAACATGGCCGCATCAAAGTGCACCGTACCGGCTGTTTTGCGTTCGAAGAAGTTGCGCAAGGGCAAATAGAGAGGCGCATGCAAAAATTTGGCAATGGTTCTGATTGCCAGATCTATTGTGCTGCGTGATGTAGGCACGCTGAATGCATCTAAAGCCGCTTTTTCATCGGCAGCTTCTATCACCAAAGGCTGCAAATGGGCGAATAAGCGCTCATTGAATTGCTTGTAAAAGCGGGCTTCGGTGGTGTTCTCCAACAAATCGGCATAGGCCATGGGGGTGCCGTAGCGGATTTCACACTGTTTGCCTGGTCCATGAAAATGCTCATAATTCACACCCGTTGGGATAATTTCAAGCTCCATACCCTGCTCCCAAGCCTGCCACACCAAGCGTGCCGTGCCTTTCGGAAGGGGTTTGAGGTGCCAGTTGTTTTCGCACAGTCCTTCTGCGAAAATCATGACCGAACCTTTCGTCTTCCAAATTTCCATGCAGCGTGCAAAGGTGTCGTAATTGCCTTTGAGGTTGCCGGCCCCTTCTCTTTGTCGCCAAACAGGCATGATGTAAAAGCTGCGGGCTACAAAACGACCGATGGGCCCCGCCAAAGCATCTCCCCTGGCCAAAAACCAAGTTGGAAAAGGCAGATTACAGGCAATCAAAATGGGGTCGACAAAAGAATTGCTGTGGTTTACGGCAAAAAGCCGGGCTACCGGCTTTCGGTGCCATTCACTCCTTTTTTTGTTGATGGTAAAACGCCTGAAATAGAGTGGTGTGGCGAGTACCAGCAGAAAATACACCAGGTAATAGAGCATGCTGCGAAAATGAGATTTTTTCGGTTGAACAGCAACTGCGTGTATTTGTAAATCAGAAATAAATCTAACTCTATATATTTAACACATGAAAAACTTTCTCGTTCTACTTTTCTCAAACATCATGTTGTTGGTCAATCTTTTGCATGCGCAAGACACCACTTTTTGGGGTGGACGAGAAAATCATTTGACAAAGGATAGAAGCAAGGCAACCCATTACAGCATTGCTACCACCACTAAAAAAGGCGTAGTGAAAAGAGATTATTATATGGACCATTCACTCAAAAGAATTACACCCTTTAGTAATTTTAAAAAGAATCAAAAACACGGTATTGACTCCAGTTTCTACGAATCAGGCGCTTAAAGATCCATTATTACCTTTCACAAAGGCAAGGAGGATGGAATACACCTGGCTTATTATCCAAACGGCAACCTTCAAAGAAAGGCAACTTACAAGGCAGGCAAACTCATTTCGGGCGAGGCATTTTCTGTAGATGGTACTGACACTGTATACACCGATTTACTGCTCTTCCCTACTTTTCCAGGAGGGTTAGATTCACTAGCACTATTCATGAAAAACAACACCGTTTATCCTGTAGGGTCACGGAGAAAAAGAAAAGAGGGCGTTGCAATGGTAACTTTCGTGGTAGATAAATACGGTACCATTGATAATATTCGAATAATAAAATCTGTTGCTCCTGACATAGATGAGGAGTGCTTAAGGGTGGTAAGGCTCATGCCCAATTGGGCTCCAGGTACTTACGACGGTGACCCAATTGTTGTCCAGTATAACTTGCCATTTCGTTTTAAGCTACGCTGAAACCACCAATGACAAATTTTTCAGTCATTGGTTAAATCGAAAGTTGCAAAATGACCTCAAGTCATCCTACATTTTACGTTCAAAAATCAATATTTAGTTAATTTAGCAACACAGTAATTGCTTTTCGAGCTTCATTCTTACTAAGCACAACCCACTTAATGGAAAACATACAACACCTCTTCCCCCAGCTCGAAAAAGTGGTGGTTGACAAAATAGCCGCCAATGCCCAGGAAAAGCGCTTCAAAGCGGGGAGTATTCTCATGGACAGCGGACAGTACATCAAAAACACCATGATCATTCTTGACGGGCGAGTAAAAATTTACCGGCAAGACGAAGAAGGTCAAGATTACTTCTTGTATTTCCTTGAGCCCGGACAAGCTTGTGCCATTAGCATGATTTGCGCCATCCGTCAAGAAACCAGTGGCTTAATGGCCATTGCCGACGAAGACACCACCGCCTTGGTTATCCCTTTAGCGGTAATGGACGACTTGATGCAGCACCACCGCTCGTGGTACCAATTTGTACTGAAAACATACCGTCAACGCTTTGAAGAAATACTCGAAGCCCTTGATCAAGTGGCCTTCAAGAGCATGGACGAGCGCTTGGTTTTTTACCTCAAAAAGCAGCAAGAGAGCATCGGCAGCAACCTCATCAACCGCACGCACGAAGAAATTGCGCGAGATTTAGGGAGTTCGCGGGTAGTGATTTCGCGTTTGCTAAAGGCCCTTGAGAACAAGGGACAAGTAAAGCTGCACCGCAACCAAATAGAAATATTGAAGCTCAAATTGCTGGCTTTTTAGGTCTTGTAACTTCTGTCACCAAGCATGCTGAATAAACCGACGAAATTTGTATCAAAAAAAAAATATGTTCAAATTTCTCAAAAGCCTCTTCGCCAAAAACTATGAGAGTTTGTCGGCAGCCGATTTCCGAGAGCGGATGCAAGCTGATAAAAATGCTGTATTGATTGATGTGCGTTCTCCGGGTGAATTTGCCGGCGAAAAAATCAAAGGTGCTAAAAACATCAACGTAAGCTCAGCCGATTTCAGTAAAAAAATTGCTGCACTCGACAAGTCAAAAATCTACTTTGTTTATTGTCGTTCAGGCGCCCGCAGTGCCATGGCCTGCAGTAGCATGGCAGCTGCCGGCTTACAGGTTGTTAATTTATCGGGCGGTATCATGCGTTGGCCATACAAAAACTAAACCATGAGCAAACAAAGTTTTCAAGACCTCGTGAATAGCGATACACCCCTACTGGTCGATTTTTCGGCGGAGTGGTGTGGGCCGTGTAAAATGATGGCTCCTATCTTATCGGAACTTAACCAGCTGATGGAAGGTAAGGTACGCATCATTAAAATTGATGTGGACCACAATCCCGAAGCCAGTCAAGCTTTTCGTGTAACAGGGGTACCCACGCTCATTTTATTCCATGCCGGTAAGCAGCTTTGGCGGCAATCGGGCGTAGTACCAGCACACCAACTCAAACAAATCATTCAACAACAAATCCCTCAATTGGCATGATTAGCACATTAGTAGCAGTTGCAGGAGGCACAGGAATTGGCTTTCTCTACTGGAAATTTATCGGTTGTAGCAACGGTAGTTGTGGCATCACTTCAAACAAATTTGCCAGCATGTTCTTAGGAGCGCTGCTGGGTTTGATGCTGAGCGGTGATTTGGCACGCGCTCAGGCTCCGGCCAAGCTTCAAAATATTGATCAAGCAGCCTTCGAAAAACAAATGAAGGGCAAGGATGTGGTGATTTTGGACGTACGTACCGCAGATGAATACATTGGCGGTTACATTCCCGGCGCCATCAACATCGATATCTACGCTCCCGATTTTCAAAGCAGGGTCAAAAAGCTTGACAAGACCAAAACCTATTTGGTGTATTGTCGTTCCGGCGCGCGTTCGTCGAATGCCGGCGCTTTTATGATCAGCCAGGGATTTGGTAAGGTGTATAACCTTCAAAAGGGCATGATGGGCTGGACAGGCCCTGTTCAGCTCTAAAAAGTATTGATAAATTTCTAAATGCAGGGCGATTCAAATGAATCGCCTTTTTTGTTAGAAACCACTTAGCTGCACCACTTCTCCTACTTGGGTCTTCGCCAGTTGCAATGAACCAAAACGCACCCGAACCAGACGCAATGTCGGAAACCCAATAGCTGCCGTCATCTTTCGCACTTGGCGATTTTTACCTTCTCGTAAAACCACTTCTATCCAGCTGGTAGGTATGTTAGCCCTAAATCTGATGGGCGGATTACGCTCGGGCAAATCCGGTACTTGTGGCAACACCCTGGCACGCGCAGGCAAGGTGTTGTAGGATTCCTTTTTTACCTTGATGGTCAATCCCCTGCGAATCGGCTCCAAGTCGGCCTCCTGTATGCTACCCTCTACCTGAACCCAGTACGTTTTTTCAATTCCTTGTCCCAGCAACCTACGGTTGGCACTTCCGTCATTGGTAAGCAGCAGAAGTCCTTCACTGTCTTCATCGAGGCGACCTACTGGGTAAACGTCTTTGGGAAAATCATATAGACTACCTAAGCCCAGCTTGCCTTCGGATGGAGTAGTAAACTGGCTGAGTACCCCATATGGTTTGTAAAGCATATAATAGCTGAAAGGCATGCGCAAATAAACAAAAAAGGCCGCGTCTCTCGACGCAGCCTCCAACCTATTGCTATGAAATTTCTCAGAAACCTACTGCGGCTTCGAGCATAAATCCATTGAATTTGCCTTCAGCATAACGGTTTGCTGCAGGGTAGTTATTGTAGTTTTGGTTGATGAACTCGCCTTTCAACAAAATGTTGGGAGTCATGAACCAACCAGCACCTATCTGTACACGGTCCATGCTTACTTCAGGTGTACCAGCACCAGCCAATTGACCCGATACTTGGTTATAACGACCACCGACGAAGATGCTCTCGTTACGGCCGAAGCGGTAAATCACTTCGCCAGAGATTTGTTGTACGCTGCGATCAGCAGTTTCGGCATGTGCCCTACCACTTGCAGTTTCATATATTCCGAAGAATTCGAGACCTCTCCACTTTACAAAGGGGTTGATCATGATAGCAGTAACTTTGTCATTGAAACCAGGGATGAAGTGGCCTGAATAGTGAGGGCTTGCAGCGCTGGCAGCCACATTTTCCATCACGAGATAGTAGCGTGAACCTGCACGGTCACCATCGTAGAGATAGTTACGGCCTGAACTTGCAGTAGCGTACATTGAGCCAGTCAAGCGCAAGCGGAGATCTTCGTTCATTTGTTTGTCATATCCTGCTTTCAAGAGGTATGCAGGTGACAGATTTTTGTTGGGGTCAGTTGGAATTTGTGGACCAGGAGTAATTACCCCCTTGTTTTCACCTGAAGTGATACCCACTACGCCCAACCATCCTTTGTTTTGAAAGATTATTTCAGTACCAATTTGGGTATCGAATGCATCGAGGATAACGTTGCCTACAAATGGTTGGTACATGCCATTACCATTGTCAGAGCGACGGAACTGTGCGTCACCATAGTTGATCTGCATCTGACCAGCACGGATGGTGAGGTATTGCATGGCGTTGTCTACCGCAGCCGACTTCAAGAAGGAAAGCTTATCAAATTGGATAAATCCGGCCTTCACCCAAGTTTCGGAGTGGTGACGTGAAGAGAGGTAGGTCACCAAATTCAACCGAATACCATCTGCCAATTGTGCATCGATGTTCAAGTTAGCAGTTGCCAGGTTGAATCCGGGAGTGATGCGCTTGAGTTCGTTGATGTTTTGCGGAGGTGTAGCGGTGTTTAAAATCATGTTGGCATTGTTTTCATGTCCAATCGCCTGGAAAGCTTGGCTGAAGTGTCCACCTACCCTTACTGCCAGTCCATTGTACACAACTGTATCGGCTTTAGGGGTTTCGAACATGTGAATACCACGCTGATCATAGTGTCTGAAATATTGAATTTCAGCTTGTTGGGCAAGCACTGGTTGTGCTGCAAGGGTGAGAAGGGCTATGCCCATTCCGAAAAATTGCTTTTTCATGGTTAAAATTGTTTAGGTGGTTTGTGGTTATTTTTTCAAGATTACGCTATAGTTGACAGTTACTTTGTCTCCAGTTTTGATTGAGCCCATCAAAGCGGTAGGCGCTTGCATACCGAATGACTTCATGCTAATGGCGTGTGCTCCCCAGACCTCTACTTCGCCTGACGGCAATTGCCTTGCGAATACGTCCATTGTCACAGCTTTGGTTACACCTGCAATGCTCAAGGTGCCTTCGGTCTTTAGCTTTGAAATTTTGTCCTTCATGGGGACTATTTCAACTTGCTTGAGTTGGTATACAATGTTTGGAAACTTGTCGCCTTTTAGGGCTTCTTTGGTTTTGTTGTCCATGACACTGCCTTTGTCGCTTTTGATGCTGTTTACTTTGGCCGACATCATTACTGTACCCACGGTGCTCACATATCCGTTTACAAGCTCCATTTCTGCTTGCAGTTGTATAGACTCTACATTGGTAGTCCAATCGTGCAGGTTTGAAGTACCTGCAATGGTCATTTGATGTGAACGGTTGGTGAATTTCACCACACCCATCCAAGCACCGGCGATCATCAATATCATTCCCATCAGGGCTATACCGGCCATTTTTAATAGGTTGTTCATGATGTTTGTTTTGCTTTTCAGATATAAAGATATTTATGTCTAATTTATAAACAATGAAAAAGGCAAATATTCCCAATAATTTAAACTTAATGACGCTATTTCTAAAATACATCGAGCAATTTCCCGTCGTATGCGGCAAATACCATACTCGGATGGCTATCGAGGTGATGCACTTGTCCGTCAGCTGTTAAGGCTATCGCACCAGCAAACCCATCAAATTGGGCAAGTTCATCGAAACTTCTTTCAAAGGCCATTGGTAATTCCATGCCATCGGTAACCCTGGTGCCAATGCTGGCGGCAAGCGCTGCGCTCACAATATCTTCTCCAACACCTGTACAACTGATGCCCACAACATGATTCGCATAATTGCCCGCGACTGTGGCAGAATCGCTGATTCGCCCAACCATTTCGAATCCCTTCCCTCCTGTGCTAGTTGCTGCTGCTATAGCCCCTTGGCCATCTAAAGCTACGCAACCCACCGTGCCTAAGCCAGCTGAAGCCACTTTTGCTTCCCACTCTGCAAGCCGTTGTGCTGTTTTTGGATCGTATGCTGCAAAACCTTGATTTCGGGCAAATGTGGTTGCTCCTTCTCCCCCCAAAACCCTGTCATCGAATTGCATCAGCTTTTCAGCCACGCGAATGGGATTTTTTACGTCTTGGATATTGATTACACCGCTGAACTTACGCGTAGTGCCATCCATGATGCTGGCACTCATGCGTACATTGCCATCGCTCTGTATTTGTGAACCTGTGCCCGCATTGAACAACGGATCATCCTCTAACAGCTCACAAGCATAAACAACGGTCTCTAAGGCGGAATGGCTCAACAGGTAGGCATGTGCCATTTTTGCAATGCGCGTCATGCTTTCTTGCTTGGCTATTTTCGTTGCAGCGTCGGTGTTAGACTCGCTGAAAAATCCTCCGTGGATAATGAGCTTGGGCTGAATCATTGGTAAAATTTGACGCGAAGTTCATTAATAAAATAAATGGTAGGGAAAAAAATACTTAGACTTTATTTGTATATTTGTTGACATATTTTGTCAATTACGGAGGATTTATGTTGCCAAAACTGTTAAAAGAAGCCAGAATCAAACAAGGATTAAGTTTGAAAACGCTATCAGAACTTACAGCCATAGATGTTTCGTTGCTCAGCAAATACGAGCATGGATTGCGTTTGCCTTCTGAAAAGCATCTTGGAGAACTTGCCAAAGCCCTCTCCCATGATTACCGAACCTTCCGCAATAAATGGCTTGCTGAACAGGTGTATAACCTGCTGTCGGAGGAAGATAATTTCAGCCACATCGTTTCAGATGTAGAGATGATATACCAATCCACAAGCAGAGGGCACAACCTCGGTTCGACCGATGATGTGCAACTTTCTGCTCTCCTTGAAAAAGTGAGCGCTTTGCAAATAAGCTGGCAATCAAAAAAGCCACTACCTGCAGTGCATCTTCAACGGATGAAAGAGCATTTCAATACGTCGTACACTTATGAAAGTAACCGCATCGAAGGCAATACCCTCACCCTCCAAGAAACATTTTTGGTAGTAAGCCAGGGCATAACGATAGGAGGTAAAAGCATGCGTGAACACCTCGAAGCCATCAACCATGCAGAGGCCATTCTGTTGCTGGAGGAATTGGTGCAACAAAAAACACCTTTTAACCGGTATGTTTTGCTCCAACTTCATGGGCTTATCTTGCGCAACATAGACCGTGATCATGCGGGCGTTTATAGAAGAGTACCAGTACGTATAGGCGGCAGTAGTCACATCCCACCCGATCCCTGGCAAGTGGATGCGCTGATGGATGACTATTTTGAGCAGTATGCTCAACTGCGCAAGCAACTTCATCCCGTGCTGTTGGCAGCCGAAATGCATGAAAGGCTTGTAAGCATCCATCCCTTCATCGATGGAAATGGTCGTACTGCACGTTTGGTGATGAACCTCGTTCTGCTCCAAAATGGCTACACTATCGCCAACCTCAAAGGCGATATCAACAGCCGCATGGCGTATTACCAAGCTTTAGAAGCTGTGCGTACCGAAAACAGCAAAGTGCCTTTCTACAAATTGGTATTAGAGGCTGTTCAAAGTTCGCTGCATGAGCATCTTGAACTCTGCGAAGGTTAAATACCAGGAGGACCAAGGGGGTCCTCCTAATTATTCCTTTTCGAGCAACTGCTGCTCCTTATGAATGGTCAGCTGGCGAGTAGATAAATCGAAATAATCGTCTTTGCTCATGACATGCACCACCAAATTACTGATGGAAATAGGTGAACCCAAGGGCACGTCGGTGATATTGGTGTCGCGCACATGGCGACCATCGACCAAAATAACCAAGCCTGAGCCCACAGCAACCATTTCTCCGCCGTTTTTGATGAGCAAACCGGTATCCTCACCCAATCCGATGCCCAGGGCCATTGGATTGCTCACTACCGCCTGGAACAAACGTCCAATACGGCCGCGTTGCACAAAGTGGGTATCGATGATAACATCATTGATTAGGCCCAAACCACTGGTGATTTTCACCTCTCCTTTTAACAAGGCTTCCGAAGCCGATCCTTGGTAAATCATGTTGTTGGAACAAGCCGCAGCACCGGCAGAGGTTCCGGCAAGTAAAAATTCCGTTTCACGGTACTTTTTGAGCAAAAGGTGGTGAAAATCAGTTCCCCCTAAAATGGAAGTCAAGCGTAGTTGATCACCCCCAGTAAATACCACAACATCGGCATTGGCGAGGCGCTGAATATTCACCGGGTCGTTGGCTTCATCGCGCGTACTGATAAAAAGCACATCGGCATTGTGTGCATCGAGATATGAAAATGCCTTTACATACTCCGCACCTACCTCCACCGGCATCTGAGAAGCAGTGGGTATGATTTCTATGCGTGATTTACTTCCCTTAACCGACTCTGTAAGGATGCGCTTCAAAATGCCTTCCTCGAAAAAATTGAGGTTGCTAGCGTCTTTTTTATAGTTCTTTTCGGTAAAACTGCCGGTATCAACAGCGCCACCAATTACAATGAGTTTTCCCCTCGGAGTCATGCTTTACAATGCCTTAATGAAAGCGTAATGATAGGGCAATTTTGGAAGAAGCCCAACAATAAATTGCTCACATCCGGGCCGAAGCGATGAGCTCTAAATTGGTAAATGAAATGTTGAATTTCTCGCTCAAGTATTTGTTAGTGAGCTGACCGTTGTAGCAATAAATGCCTGCCCGAAGCCCTTTTTCGAGCCACAGATAACTCTCCACGCCCCCATGCTCTCCTGCATCAATCAGCAAATTTCCTAAAACGTTACTCAACGATACCGAGGCTGTTTGCGATACACGCGATGGTATGTTGGGCACGCAATAATGTATTACGTCATACTTTTTGAAGACGGGCTTGGTGTGGTTGGTTACCTCAGAGGTTTCAAAACACCCCCCCTGGTCGATGCTGACGTCAATGATTACTGAGCCTGGTTTCATACGTTGTACCATTTCTTCGCTCACCACCATGGGTGCTCGGCCTTTTTCGGCATGCATGGCTCCTACTGCTACGTCGGCAGAACGTAGTTCTTCTCCCAAAATTTCGGGTTGAATCACCGAGGTAAATACACGTTGACCCAAATTGTTTTGCAGGCGCTTGAGGCGTGAAATGCTGTTGTCGAAAATGCGTACATCGCTGCCTAAACCTAGCGCGGTACGAGCAGCAAACTCTCCTACCGTGCCAGCACCTAAAATAACCACCTTGCTGGGAGGAATGCCCGAAACACCACCAAGCAACTTGCCATTTCCTTGAAACTGGTTACTCATGTATTCGGCAGCAATCAAAATAGCCGAACTACCGGCAATTTCACTCATCGAGCGCACGATGGGCAAGCTGTCGCTTTTGTCGCGCAGGTATTCGTAGGCAATGCCGATGACCTTTTTGTCGAGCAGGGCCTTGAGGTAGTCCTCCTGCATGGTGGGCAGGTGGATAGCACTGAAGATGATTTTGCCCGGACTCAAAAACTTGATTTCTTCAGCAGGGATGGGCCCCACCTTCACAATCACATGGGCTTTATACAATTCTTCGATTTCGTACACAATGCGCGCGCCGGCCTCAGAATAAGCTTGATCACTGAAAAAGCTGGCCACCCCGGCCTTGCTTTCCACAATGACTTCGTGGCCCAAACCCACCAATTGGGTAACCGCCTGAGGTGTTAATGACACACGATTTTCCTGGTAGCCACGCTCACGGGGCACGCCAATGATAAGCTGCGTGCTTTTGCGCGAAATACGAATGGGTGCTTCAAGCGTAGTGGGACTGTACTTCGAGCTGAAGCCAGCCAAGGGTTGCGTACTCATGGCAAAATGCGGATGATGCGGGTTGATTGTTCGAATATATCAATTTTCAGCCTAACGACATGATCGGGCAATAAATCAACGATACGTTCGGGCCATTCGATGAAACAATAATCGCCGCTGAAAAAGTACTCTTCGGCCCCCATTTCGAAAGCTTCCTGCAAATGTTGAATCCGGTAAAAATCAAAATGGCAAATACGTTGTCCGCCATCCCCTAGGTATTCATTTACCAAGCCATAGGTGGGTGAGCCGGTAGACTCGGTTACGCCCAAGGATTTGCACAAGGCCGCAATGAGGGTGGTTTTTCCTGCTCCCATTTGGCCTTCGAAACACCAAACTTTACGGTCGCCTGAAATTGCAATCAACTCCCTGGCGATTGCATCGGCATCTTCAAGTTTTGTCCACTGCCATTCCATACTGCGCTGCCGAAGAACGGTTAAAGTTGTTTTACCGTATTGATGAAGGCCTTCACACTTTCGACTGGTGTATCGGGATAAACGCCGTGCCCAAGGTTTGCAATGTGCGGACCACCAGCAAAGGCTTTCAACATCTTGCGGGTAGCTTCGGCCACCTGCTCTGGAGTGCCGTATAACTGACATGGATCGAGGTTGCCCTGCAGGGTTTTGTGCTGTCCTACCACCCCGCGCGCCCATTGTGGATCGGTATTCCAATCAAGACCAATAGTGCGACAAGGATACTGGGCAAAATCTTCAATGGCAAACCAAGCACCCTTGGCAAAAACCGTTACTGGTACTTCTGTAATTGCTTCGCAGATGCGGTGGATGTATCGACCGCTGAATTCACGGTATTGGGCGGGGCTCAAAATACCGGCCCAGCTATCGAAAAGCTGCAACATGGCTGCCCCTGCTGCAATTTGTGCTTTGAGGTATGCAATGGTGCTTTCGGTAATCAAATCGAGGAGTCGATGACTGAAGGCAGGGTCAGTATACAATAGTTTCTTGGCAATACTAAAGGTTTTGCTGCCCTTGCCTTCGGTCATGTATGCGAAAATGGTAAAGGGGGCTCCGGCAAAACCGATCACGGGCACACGACCTGCCAGCTGCTTAACCGTGAGGCCAATGGCATCGGTTACATACTTGAGTTCAGTTGGATCGGCCACATGCACCATGCTCAAATTAGCCGTACTGCGGATGGTTTGCGGAAATACCGGTCCACGTGCTTCTTCCATTTCATAGCGGCAGCCCATGGCATCGGGTACCACCAGAATATCGGAAAAGATGATTGCTGCATCCACACCCAACAAATCAACGGGTTGAATGGTAACCTCAGCAGCCAATTCAGGATTTTCGACCAAGTTTTTAAAACTGCCAGCTTGTGCCCGCACTTCGCGGTATTCTTTGAGGATGCGTCCTGCCTGGCGCATCATCCAAACGGGTGTTCTTTCGGTTTTTTCGCCACGAGCGGCCCGCAGGATGAGGTCGTTTTGGTAAATCATGGCGCAAAATTACGGGAATTGGGACTGAAATGGTGGAAAGATGGAAAAATCGGTGTTTGAAAATGCTTTGTGGATATTAAGTCAAGTTTGAAATGTGCATTTCCCTTAGTTTCGTCGCCCAATGGCGCGTGTAAACATCAGTTGGGTTCTTTTGGGCTGTCTTGGTTTGTTGCTCGGTATATCCTGTGCCCCGCAAACAGATCAGGTACTGCGCACTTCGGGCATTCGTCCCTACTACTTGCAAACGGTGCTGCCTCACACCCTCACTGCCTACGGTACGGGCAGCGATACCGCCGAAGCCCTGCGCGAAGCATATTACCATACCAGGGCCCAAGTGATTAACAGGGTGCTGCAGTTGCATAAAGACCGCATGAACGACAGCCTGCTCACCGATGCAGAACTTCAAGCCCATTTCAGGCAATATCTGCTTGATACCGCAGAAGCTGCGGGCTGGAGAGGGATACAAATATTGGGGTTAAATATTGATAGTCATTTGATTAGAAATCGATACTTCGAGTATCGCAGAAGCAAACTGGCCGGTCGTAATTACTACCATGTGGCCCTGCAAATGCACTGGCATGACAGCCTGTCGAACGCCTTGAGCAATCATTTTTTCGCATATGATCACAACTTAACTGAAGTGGTTGCTACGGCACAATATTACCTCGACAAACCTGCCGACTTCGACATGATTGCCTTTCAAATTGAAAGACTCTCGTACTTGCCTAAAAGGCTGCAGGATTACCGCAGAAACATTGCTGATTCACTCCTAGTGCAATACCGAGATTTGCTCCATACAGTGAAGCTCGAGGCTGTAAACGTTACAGCCAATAGCGTTGACCTGATGGTTTTGATGGGCAATCGGCATGTTCCCGGGAGCAATTTCATCTTGCCTCAAAACGGATGTATTCAATGGAAACTGCTGCGCGAAGACGATGGTGGATTTAAATTAAGTTACGATGAATCGGCATGCAAAATTGCCTCTGTGTTCAATGACACTTTGACCGTGGAGCTGCCCGATGGCAGTCAAAGGAGTCTCGCGCTCAGCTTGCCAGGCAATCGTGTAAGTTTGCGGCTCCTCGGCACAGTAATTTTGCATTATTTCAAGGAAAGCAATGATGGTTATGCAGAGTTTTTGTTGGAGTCATTGAGTGGTCAGCAGTACTTCATTCGCGAAATAGTACTGAATGGGGAACGCTTGAATGTAGCTACCAACGGCCAAGGCAGAAATATTAAAGGTCCTGGTAAATACCCCATCAGGGTACCCGTTACGACTGATAGTTTCAAAAAAATAATTGAACAAAAACCCCATTACGCTGAAGGAAATATTTGGCACACCCACCCAACTTCGGGAGTGCTCACAGCCGTGGCGTATCAGGGTTATGGACTGATTGTAAAAAAGCACGACTGAAACATTGTAATTCAGCTACTTACAACAACAAATAAAAAAATTTGAATTCAGCAAGCCCCACATTTTGATGAATCAAGCTTGCTTCTTTTGTTTGCAATAGCAATGTACCGCAACCTTATCCATTGGCACCATCATCTGCACCTGCCTCCGGCAGCACGGGTGATTTGTGTACAGGGCTAAGCGAAGCGCACACATACCTAAGGGCTTGTCGGATTACCGGCAAGCCCTTTTTTTTTATCCCTAACGCATATGAAACCTTTAAAATAGCAACTCAGAAATCTGGTCGGTTGAGCGACGAAAGCCTCGGCCTCCTCAAAGCTTGTGGCATTCGTTTCAGCAACGGTGCAGGTAAATTACGCACCGAAGCACCCAACTTTCCGTTGGAGTTATATTTCTTGCGGGACGACGATATTCCCCAATACGTGGCCGATGGAGTGGCCGACCTGGGCATGGTGGGAGAAAACGTACTGTACGAAAAGCAACTTCCCCTGACGGTCGCCGCCCAGTTGGGATTTGGCCGCTGCCGACTGGCTTTGGCGGTTCCCAAAAACGATGCATTCCCCAATATCAGTGCGTTGCAAGGAAAGCGCATCGCCACCTCTTATCCAAGTTTACTTCAGAAATATTTGCAAGAAAATGACGTATAGGCCGAAATACACGAAATCAGCGAGTCGGTGGAAATTGCCCCTGGCATTGGTTTGGCAGATGTCATTTGCGATTTGGCAAGTACAGGCTCTACCCTGCTCACCAACGGACTTCGTGAAGTAGAAACAGTGCTACAGAGCCAAGCGGTATTGGTGAAACCACAGCAATTGGCAGCTGAAAAAGAAACTTTGCCCAACCGCTTGCTATTTCGGATTGAAGCCGTTCAACAGGCCAGTCGGGATAAATAGATTTTGCTCAATGCTCCCAACGACCGCCTAAACGACATTATTTCCCTGCTTCCCGGTATCAAAAGCCCGACCATATTGCCCCTGGCAATGCCTGGTTGGAGCAGTCTGCACTCTGTGATTGAAGAAAATCAGTTTTGGGAGGTAACCGAACAACTCAAGGCTGCCGGAGCTGAGGGCATTTTGGTTGTCCCCATTGAAAAAATGATTGCATGAAAACATATGTACTTCCCTCCAGAAACATTTGGACAGAAATCATAAAAAGGCCCGTTTTAGACCAACGCGACCTGCAAAGCAAAATACAGCAACTGCTCGATACTGTGCGCGATGAAGGAGATGCAGCGGTAGATCGATTTGCTCTGCGGTTCGATGGCTACACTCCACGCCGACTCGCTGCTGATGAAATAGCATCGGCCGCAGATCAGCTCGAAGGCCCACTGAAAAAAGTCATGCAACAAGCGGCTTCAAACATTGAGCGATTTCATGCTACCCAAAAAAGCCAAGAACGCATGGTGGAAACCATGCCTGGGGTTCGCTGCTGGCGCAAATCGGTGGCCATAGAACGGGTGGGATTGTACATTCCAGGGGGAACCGCGCCGCTCTTTTCAACAGTACTGATGTTGGGCATTCCTGCCAGGCTGGCCGGCTGCCGCGAAGTGGTGTTGTGCAGTCCACCCGATCGCGACGGACAATTGCACCCCGCCATTTTATATGCCGCATTTTTGTGTGGGATTACTGAAATATATGCCTTGGGAGGTGCAAAGGTGATTGCAGCCATGGCTCATGGAACTTCAAGTTTTACACGCGTTGACAAAATATTCAGTCCAGGTAACCAATACGTTACTGCTGCTAAAATGATGGTATCATCGCAAGGCGTTGCCATCGACATGCCCGCGGGCCCTTCGGAGGTAGCAGTATATGCCGACGGGCAAGCAGATCCTGTTTTGGTGGCTGCCGACTTGCTGAGTCAGGCCGAGCATGGTAGCGATTCACAAGTGCTTTTGGTAAGTACCGATGCTAATGTATTGGCAAATACCGAACAAGCATTGGCCCAACAATTGGCCGGGCTTCCGCGCCGTGTCATGGCTGCTGCAGCTTTGGAAAACAGCAGGTCGGTATTGATGGCCGACCCAACCGAAGCCATGGAACTGTTCAATGCTTATGCTCCGGAACACTTGATTCTCAACTGCAACTATGCGATGGACAGGGATTCAACAGAACCAATACCGGCATCCCCTTTTTCGATCATATGCTCGAGCAATTGAGCAGGCATGGTGGGTATGACCTGGAAATCAGTTGTGTGGGCGACTTGGACATTGATGCGCACCACAGCATCGAAGACGTGGGCTTGGCATTGGGAGAAGCCTTCAAACGTGCCTTGGGTAAAAAACGGGGATCAACCGCTATGCTTTTGTGTTGCCCATGGACGAAGCCCTTGCCCAAGTAAGTATCGACTTTAGCGGCCGGCCTTCGTTACAATGGCAGGTCCAATTCCTACAAAACCTTCTTGGTATATTCCCTACACAAATGGCAGAGCATTTCTTCAAATCGTTTTCTGACGCGGCCGCATGTAATTTACAAATCAGCGTTACTGGCAGCAATGACCATCATGTACTCGAGAGCTGCTTCAAAGCATTTGCCCGCTGTTTGCGCCAAGCCACCGATTTTAGTAGCCGCATCAACGAACTTCCGTCAACCAAAGGAGCGTTATGAAAGTGGCTGTGGTAAAATACAATGCCGGCAATGTGCGCTCGGTTTTGTTAGCGCTTGAACGCCTGGGAGTGCATGGACAGCTCACTGCCGACCCTCAGGATCTTGAGCAAGCCGATAAAGTCATTTTCCCGGGCGTAGGCGCAGCGCAAGCCGCTATGCAGCATCTGCAGCAAATCGGACTTGATCGTGTGCTCAGCAGCCTGAAACAGCCCGTATTGGGCATTTGTTTGGGCATGCAGCTGCTGGCAAATGCTTCGGAAGAAGGGCCTACACCCTGTTTGGGCTTGTTTGATGCCAACGTACAGCGTTTTCCACCTTCTGTTGGCAAGGTTCCCCAAATGGGCTGGAACCTCGTCAAACACACGGGGCACCCGCTCTTCGACGGCTTGCCCAACGAAGTGTGGATGCACCATGTTCATGGTTACTATCTGCCGCAAAGCCCTTATACCATCGCAAGCACAGCATATGGTTTTGATTGTAGCAGTGCCATGGCCTTAGGCAACTATTACGCTGTTCAGTTCCACCCCGAGCACAGTGGCCCGCAAGGCAGCCGCTTGCTCCAAAACTTCCTTGATTTATGATCATTCCGATACCTGCTATCGACCTCATTAACGGACATGTAGTACGCCTGCACCAAGGAGATTACAACCAAAAAACTACTTATCACAAACATCCGCTTGAAGCTTCACTAATACTTGAACAAATAGGCTTTAAACAACTGCATTTGTTTGATTTAGATGGAGCCAAGGCAGGAAATATAAAGCAACTTTCAGTACTCGAAAATCTGGCCGCCAACACCCAATTGCAAATCGACTTTGGTGGCGGAATCCGGAGCCTGAGTGATATGGAAAGTATCCTTGCCGCCGGAGCACAGCAGGTGACTGTAGGCAGCCTGGCCTTAGAATAACCTGCTTTGGTGGAAGCCTTTCTGCAAAAGCATGGCCCGGCCCGACTGCTGCTTGCCGCTGACGTTAAAAATGGAATGCTGTTAAGCAGGGCTTGGACCTCCCAGAGTGAAGTTGGCCTTTCTGGCTTTCTTGAATACTGGGCCGAACGTGGCCTCTACGAAGTTTTTGTCACCGAAGTAAGTCGCGATGGCGCCATGCGTGGCCCAGCCACCGAGCTGTATGCCGATTTGTGTGCCGCCTTTCCACAACTGCGCATCATCGCCAGCGGCGGTGTGCGAGGTCCGGGTGATGTGCAAATGCTGGCGGAAGCCGGCTGTTATGGCGCCATCATTGGCAAAGCCCTTTACGAAGATGTTGTTCCACGTATGCGTTTGATTGAATTGTTGCAAAAAGGAACTTATGTTGGCTAAGCGTATTATCCCCTGTTTAGATATCAAAAACGGCCGTACCGTCAAGGGTGTCCGCTTCGAAGGGCTACGCGATGCCGGCGATCCCGTGGCACTTGCTGCCCATTATGCAGAGGCGGGTGCCGACGAATTGGTGCTGCTCGACATCAGCGCAACGGCCGAACAGCGCAGCACCTTGGTATGGCTGGTGGCACAAGTGGCCAAGGTGCTCACCATTCCTTTTACTGTGGGTGGCGGCATCGGTAATTTGCAAAGCATAGGAGCTTTGTTAGATGCGGGTGCGGACAAAGTAAGCTTGAATAGCGCTGCTTTCCGCCAACCCGAATTGATCAGTGCAGCAGCCGAGCGATTTGGCAGTCAGTGTGTGGTACTGGCCATTGATGCCAAACGCGGAAGAACTACACAGTACGAAGTGTATTTGCAAGGTGGACAACTGCCTACCGGCAGAGACGCGTACGGTTGGGCCTGCGAGGGGGTAGAACGGGGTGCAGGCGAAATCCTGCTCACAAGCATGGACGCCGATGGAACCAAAAGCGGATTCGAGTTGGCCTTAACCGGTCAGCTGGCCACCCAATTGCCCGTACCCGTCATCGCAAGCGGAGGCGCAGGCAGCCTCATCCACTTTGCTGAAGTTTTTAATGAAGCAAAAGCAGATGCTGCTCTGGCTGCCAGTATCTTTCACTTCGGAGAGATAGCAATAAAAGAACTTAAAACATACCTGCACAATCAACGCATCACCGTACGACTATGACCTCCTCCCCTAACTTCAACAACGGCTTATTGCCCGTAATTATTCAAGACAACCGCAATGGTGATGTGCTGATGCTCGGCTATATGAATGCTGAAGCTTTTGAGCAAAGCTTGCGAGATAAACGCATCTGTTTTTTCAGTAGAAGCAAAAACCGCCTTTGGGTAAAAGGTGAAACTTCGGGTAATTTCCTCCAAGTTGTAAGCTGGCAAACCGACTGTGATGTAGATGCTTTGCTTTTTCGTGTACTTCCCGCGGGACCAACTTGCCATACAGGCACAAGAAGTTGTTTTGGAGATGCTCAAGCTCCTTTTCATTTTTTGGAAGTACTCGAACGACTTATCCAAAGCAGGAAGCAGCAGCCAGTGGCTGGCTCATATACCCATCAACTGTTCGCTTCGGGCATTGATCGGATAGCCCAAAAAGTGGGCGAAGAGGGTGTTGAAACAGTCATTGCCGCTAAAAACGACAATTTGGATAAGTTCAACGGCGAGGCGGCCGACTTGTTGTACCACTCATTGGTGCTGTTGGCTGCCAAGGAAAGTTCGCTCGAAGCCGTGTTGGAGGTGCTGCGCAAAAGGCACCAACCAAGTTAAAATAGCACGAAGAGTAGTAAAAAAAGCATGCCTCCAAAAAAACCAAGCGTCATCAACCCAACTACATTGGTCACCACAAACTTGAGTGCTGTTTTGCGCCACGACTGACCATACACCCGTTTGAGCGCCAAGAGCAAATAAGCGGCAAACAACAACAGTATCCAGAACAGGGTATCAGTACCAAAGAAAAAGTCGAAAATTGTTTGAATAAGCGCCAGTAGAAACAAAACTGTTTGCAGATGGAGGGCAAATACTACATGCTCAAAATAGTAAATATTGTGTCGAATGTAAATCCATTTTAGTACCAGGGCAATGAGCGGCAAAAAGAGAAAGATGAGCAATTGGGTCTTGGACTCCAGGTAGGCATTGAATTCTTCCCTTTCGAAAAAGGCAATTTTATAAATCTGGGCGTAAAGAAACACGTTCCAGCCTGTAGGACTTGCCCCCAAGCTGTCTAATGCAATGTCAGGAGCCATTTGGGGATGATCTTTGATCCAGCGGGCCCAATGCCCGTAGGAAGATCCTCCCAAGTCGAGAGTAAAACCACCATCGGTAGAGTCTACTTCATTGATATCAAAAACGGCACTGCCAGCATCCACCTCATTCCCATAGGTTTCCCAAGGCTGTTGCTCTTGCAACTTTGTCAGCAGCGATTCGGTTAGGAAAAATACCAACGACACCGTTAAATACATGCGCAAGGGCGGTATGAAACGTGCCTGCATGCCCGCATTGTACTGTTGCGTAATGAGACCTGGTTTTAAAACCAACTCACGTAACGACACAAATACTTTTGAATCGAAAGAAAGAGCATTCGTAATGAGTTCATTCAATCCCGCCCAAAAACGCAAACGTACTATTCCTGTCTTTTGGCCGCACTTGGCACAGAACTTATCATGAACCTGGAGTGTGTGATTGCAATTCAGGCAGTTATCCATGGCGAAATTTAAGGGATGTTTTTGGTTCTGCAAGCAGCACTCCCCTCAATGCCACATTGCCCCTCGCCTGACTTCGAGCCCCATGCCAAACAGGGCAAAATCATATTTGACCGGATCATTGGGATCAAAAGCGCGCAAAGCGTCGGTCAGCGCAACCGCAGCCTGCCAATCAGCCTTTTCACGCTGCAGCAAGCCCAACTTCAATGCTACCCTTTGTACATGCAGGTCGAGCGGCATGATGAGACCAGCCATCGGAATGTGCTTCCATAGCCCAAAATCAACCCCCGTCCCATCCTTTCGCACCATCCACCGGAGGTACATATTCAGGCGCTTGCAAGCGGAATGGCGTGCAGGTGTAGCAACATGTTTCCGCGTACGTTGAGGCGCCCAGTTGAAACAAAAAACCTGTTCTTGAAAGTGGATCAGACAGCTTGCCATGCTTTCAAATTGGGCATTTGCCGGCAAAAAGGCTGCTTCAAGGCTGTCGTACTCGCGGTAGTGGGCTTGCAAAAAAGCTACGAGGTAGAGTAAATCCGTATCATTGAAAGTACGGTGCTGAAAACCCGCGAGTGACTTGAGACCAGAATCGGTGTGATTGAGCACAAAGTCGTGGGGACTTTGGTCCATCCGCGCCATGAGCTCACGGCTTTTGGCAATAATGGTGGTACGCTGTCCCCACGCGAAAATGGACGCAAACAGTCCGGCAATTTCAATGTCTTGCTTTTTGGTAAAGCTATGTGGCACCACAATGGGGTCATCGACTATAAAATCAGGGCGATTGTATTGCCGCACGTAGGTATCGAGCTGGGATTGCAGGTGTTGATTGGGCATGGGCCAACAAAAAAGCAACTTCTTGCGCACAAGCACAATAAATCAGGCTTGATTTGCGTCAAACCAATATCAACACAACACCATGAAAGTACTTATCTTCCTCTTTAGCAGCATGTTAATGCTTAGCGCTTGTAACAGGCAAAAAGAATGCATTTGTACCACTGACTACAATCCTGTTTGTGGTTCCGATGGCAAAACGTACAGCAATGCCTGTTTGGCAGAGTGCGCCGGAGTAACTTACACGGCAGGTGCATGTGCCCCCTGAGCATATAGAAACACAACTTTCACAAAGCACCGGGGCAGCTTTGTGAAAATTAAATCAGCTTACGCAGGCAACTCATTAAATTAGCGCATGCGTCTGCTTTTGATAGGACTTTGTATTTGGGTTGGGATTCAGCCCATCACTGCTGCAGAGCCTTATCTTCGTCCATACGGTCCGCGTGATGGCTTGCCCAACATACAGGTATTTGACTTGCATGGCGGTCGGAATGACTTGCTGTATTTGGGCACATCCGACGGCCTGTATCAATTTAACGGGATCCGTTTCACCAAAATCCCTATGGCTGCTTTGCCTACTTCGGTTTCGTACATCAGCGAATCAACCGATGGGGTGTTGTGGTGCAAAGATTTTTCGAATCGTCTTTTTTATTATCAGCTCGACAGTCTGAGAGAGTTCAAACTGCCTTCGTCCATTAAAAAACAAGGCAATTTGGTCAATTATCATGTAGCTGACTCCATGCTATATTTAGCCAGTCGTACCGAACTCATTCGGTTGAACATGCGCAGCTTAAAACAAGAGCGATTGATTTTTTCGCCCGATGCGTACCACAACATTCTAGATTTCAAGGTTTCGGAAACACATTTGGCCGTGGCCATCAATGGAATGGTTCAAATATTTGCTTTGGCAGGTTTTCGCAAAATCATGGAACACCCTATGCCCCTGACGAATACCGAACTGAGCACTGCAGACGGTTTATTTTATGTGGCATACCGCGGGGTGCATCCACAACCTGCTTACGAAATCAACCCCAACAACCGGCATATCGAAACATTGGGCTATTTGCCGCCGCGTGTGCACAGCAATTTTATCCGAATATGGCAAAATAAAATCCATTGGTGCACCAATCAAGGCGTTTTTACCTACGACCGAACAACACGTAAATTCCAATTGTCATTTTTGAAAAACAAAAGGATATCCGATTTGATGACCGATAAGCGCGGCAATCACTGGGTAAGTTCATTGGATCACAGCATTTATTTATACCCGTATGCGAACTTAACTTATCTGTGGCCACTTGAAGCCAACAGCGACCGTATTACCTCCATTGCTTCGTTCGGAAACAATAAGTTACTTGCAGGAACCAACCAAGGAAACATTGTGGAAATCGACCAAGATGGCCGCAAAAAGGAGCTTTTACAGAGCAAAAAGTTCGATCAAATCCAATTCATAAGTATTGACGAAGAAAAGGGCTTGGTGCATTTTACACATGGTACATATGATCTAACCCGCAATCGCTTGCTCATAGATCAATTTCTCGGCAAAAGTGGCGCATTCGATAAACTCGGAAATGTGGCCTATGTAGCTGGAGAGTTAACATCCATCAGGGGCCCTGATTTGCTCCAGTTCCCTATTGCACAAAAATCAAAAATCGTGAAGCGTAGATGGGGTCCTGAACTCATTATTCGCAAACATCGAGCACGAAAAGTTTTCTATTCAAGCAAAAACGGCTTCTATCTCGTAGGCTTCACCGACCAATTGCGTGCTTTTTCGGTTTTGGGCGAAGCATTCGACATTCAAGACAGTATCGGTGGTCCACTTTTGGTTAACGACATCATGGAACATCCGTTGGGTAGTCTTTGGCTCGGGACTATCGACAGGGGACTGTGGCAGTTGCAAGCTGATCGTAAAGCCGTACCTCTCAACTGTAAAGACAAACTCTCGGGCGACCACATCAAAAAAATGGTAGCCGATCCTGCTGGATTTGTTTGGGTACTAACTGAAAATGGGCTCGACTTGTACAATCCGAACACCCGTGCTTTTTCGTCGTACCAACAATTGCTTGGCCTGTCGAACCTGTTCATATTCGATATGTGTAGGATGGGTGATTGGCTGGTCATCGCCAGTGATGTTGGATTGCTTAAATTACCATTTCGTCCCGATCTCAAGAGTAGAGCACCCAAGCTAAAAGTCACCAAAACCCTCGTCAATGGAAAACCTTGGGTTTTGGGCACAGGGCCAATACCGTACAACTTTAAGACCTTTAAAGTAGAGTATCTTCCCATTCACTTTCAAAGCGAGGGTCAAGTACAGCTGCAATATCGTCTTGAAGGTGAAGATGAGAATTGGAATACGCTTTCAGCAGCAAGTGGGCAATTAAGCATATACGGACTTCCATCTGGCACGCATATGCTTGAAATGCGGCTGCAAGCGAACAATCAAATTTCCAATGTATATCGCATGATGCTCAATGTCAACTACCCATTTTGGTCAAAATGGTGGTTCATTGGCGCATTAACCATATTTGTAATAGGCGTAACCACGTTGCTCAGCAGGGCTTACAATCAGCGCCGAAGCAAAAACCGGCAGCTACAGGAACAATTGGCAGCATCGCAGCTCACAGCCATGAAAGCCCAAATGAATCCCCATTTCTTGTATAATGTTCTCAATTCTATCCAGGGATTGATATATGCCAACAAAAAGGAGGAGGCAGCCGATTACTTGAGTAAGTTCTCTGAACTGATGCGTTTGACCCTCAATTTTAGTGACCGCCAGTGGCATGAAATCAGTGAGGAAATAAGCGCACTCGAACTCTATTTGCAATTGGAAGCAGGAAGATTTGGAAGCGATTTTTCATACGAAGTACGATTTGACGCAGAAACGCGTCAACAAAATCCGGAAGTACCCTCGATGCTCATTCAGCCCTATGTTGAAAATGCAATCAAGCACGGCTTACTGCACAAGCAGGGTCCAAAAAGGCTTTCTGTTGATTTTAGCCTTAATCCACAACTCAAACGAATCATTATCACAATTGAGGACAATGGCATTGGTCGCAAACAAGGCACGGTGTTGGCCGAAAAACGCCGAAAGCATCGCTCATTTGCTACCCATTCGCTCAATAACCGCATTGAAATCTTAAATCAATTGCTGCAGGAATCGGTAGAAATCGAGATCATTGACAAACAAAACGACCAAAGCCAAGCCACTGGCACTTTGGTCATGATTAAATTACCTTTTAAAAACAACTAGCATGAGAGTTTTACTGGTTGACGATGAATTAAATGCGCGACTCGCGCTTAGAGGTCTGTTAGAAAGCCATTTCCCACATGTTGAAATCGTGGATGAGGCCACCAATTTGCCTGAAGCGGTGCGGAAAATCAACCAACTGCATCCCGACCTTGTGTTTTTAGACATCGAAATGCCAGGCTATTCAGGGCTGGAGCTCATGGGTTTTTTTGATGCTGATAAAGTTGACTTTAAAGTAGTGTTTGTAACGGCCTACAGTGAATTTGCCTTGCAGGCTTTTGAAATGTCGGCAATTGATTATTTGCTCAAACCATTGCGCAAAGAACAGATTGTGCGTGCATTCGAAAAAATGGCTCCTACCAGTCCTGCACAATTGCATGCCTTGCAGCAAAACACCCAACCGCAAGGCGAACGGCGGATAGGGCTACAATTAGGCGATGGCCTCCTATTCGTGAAAGTCGATCAGATTATGTATTTACGTGCAGACGGTTCGTACACCCATATTCACCTTGCCGACGGTCAACGGCTAACAGTCACCAAAAAGTTGTTGGAATACGAAAAGCTGGAGCAATGGGGTGATTTCCTTCGCATTCACCGGAGCCACATCATCAACTTGCAGCACATCAATAAAATTCTAAAGCAAGACGGCGGCATTGTTGTGATGAGCGATGGCGAACAATTCGCCATTTCCGTCGATAAAAAGCAGCAGTTAATGGCCAAGTTTGAAGACTTTAAAGTATAGCACTTCATTGGTGAAAGAAAAAGTCGATTTGGTGTATGGATGTTCAATGCTCATGCAATCACATGCATTTGCTACCAAAACAGCAGCGATCTTTCAAACACCAACAGTTTTGTGATTAAAACTAAGCCTATGTAAAAGGGCCAATTCACTCATGTGAATGGCCCTTTTTTCATTTTAGCTGCGTGAAAACTTAAATTTGTGCCAAGGCTTGGTCCAAGTCCGCAATCAAATCCTCCACATCTTCAACGCCAACACTCAAGCGTAGCAAGCCGTCTTCTACACCAGCCGCCAAACGTCGTTCACGTGGGATGCTTGCATGCGTCATACTTGCCGGGTGGCCAATGAGCGACTCCACCCCACCGAGCGATTCGGCCAGTGAAAACACATGCATGGAAGAAGCCAGCTTCATGGCCGCATCAAAATCGTCGTTTGCCAAGGTAAATGAGAGCATTCCGCCAAAATCACGCATCTGTTTCTTGGCAATATCATGGCCCGGATGGTCGGTGAAACCTGGCCAATTCACTTTGCCCACTTTAGGGTGGTTGCGTAGGAATTCAGCAACTGACTTGCCGTTTTCGCAATGCGCACGCATGCGCAGGTGCAGGGTTTTGATGCCGCGCAGTACCAAGAAACAGTCTTGGGGTCCGGGATTCGCGCCGCAGCTATTCAAAATGAAAGCCAATCGCTCATGCAAGGCCGAATCGTTGGTGCAAAGCGCTCCCATGACTACATCGCTGTGTCCGCCCAAAAATTTGGTGACTGAGTGCATCACCAAATCAGCACCCAAATCGAGTGGGTTTTGCAAGTACGGCGAGGCAAAAGTATTGTCAACCGCAAACATCACCCCTGCTTCTTTGGCAATGCCTGCAATGGCGGCAATGTCTACGATTTTCAAGGTAGGATTGGTGGGCGTTTCTGCCCAAATGAGCTTGGTTTTGTTGTTTAGGTATTGGCGAACATTTTCGGCATCATACAAATTGATGAAGTGGAATTTGATGCCGAAGGGCTCGTAAATTTTGGTAAACATGCGGTAAGTGCCGCCATAGATATCGTCGCCCGTGATGACCTCATCGCCCGGCTGCAAAAGCTTGATCACCGCGTCGGTAGCGCCCATGCCGCTTGAGAAACAGAGTCCATGTGCTGCATTTTCCAATGCCGCAATGTTGGCTTCTAACTGGGTGCGGGTGGGGTTTTTACCACGTGCATAGGCATAGCCCTTGTGGTTACCCGGCGATTCCTGCACATAAGTAGAAGTTTGGTAAATGGGCGTCATGATGGCCCCGGTGGTGGGATCGGCATGCACGCCGGCATGGATGGCTTTGGTTCCGAATTTCATAAAGGAAGATCAAAAAATTGCTGCTGCGAAGTTAACCAATCGTGAGCAAAGGTGCTTGCACTATACTCTTAGCAGTATTTTTCCAATGGAGCAGTAAATACGTGGATTTAATTGATTCTCGCTGAGGGAAATGCATGTGGCTCGGACATTTTGGACTATCAATCTGCCCAAATCCATTGAATCTGCGTCATCCGCGGTCGATCTTGCTAAGCAGCACCAAGTTCATTTTTAAAATCGCCCCCGAGCGCTTAACTTCACCCTTTGAAACATGGGGCCCTTGCCCCTTTTTTTGCCTCTGTAGAAAAGATGATTAGCCGCAGCACCATCGACCGCGTGATGGACACCGCCCGCATTGAGGAGGTGGTGGGTGATTTTGTGGCCTTGAAAAAGCGAGGCGGCAACTACATTGGCCTGTGCCCGTTCCACAATGAAAAATCACCCAGCTTCACTGTTACCCCTGCCAAAGGCATTTACAAATGCTTTGGTTGTGGTGCTTCGGGCAATTCGGTAGGCTTTTTGATGGAGCATGAGCATCTCACCTATCCCGACGCCATTCGGCAATTGGCGCAGCGGTACAATTTGGAAGTGGAGGAAGAAACGCGTGAACTGAGTGAGCAGCACAAGCAAGAACTCAGCGAGCGTGATCGGCAGTATGCCTTGCATGCCTTTGCCCAGCAGTATTTCCACCTGCAACTTACCGAAACCGACGACGGCCGGGCCATTGGGCTCAGCTACTTCAAAGAGCGCGGCATTACAGATGAGAGCATCGTTAAATTCGGTCTGGGGTATTCGCCCGACAGCTTCGATGCACTTAGCCGTATGGCTCGCAGCAGTGATTACAGTCAGGCCGAATTAGAGGCATCAGGCTTGAGCATCCACACCCAAAGCGACAAGCTCATGGACCGTTTCCGCGGCCGGGTGATTTTTCCGTTTTACAACCTGAGCGGCAAAATCATCGGTTTTGGTGGCCGCATCCTCAAAAACGATAAGAAAGAAGCCAAGTACCTCAACTCGCCCGAAACCCTGCTCTACAAAAAGAGCGAAACACTGTATGGCTTGTTTCAGGCCAAAAAAGCCATCCAAAAGCAAGAAAACTGCTATTTGGTGGAAGGATATACCGACGTAATTGGCCTGCACCAAGCTGGTGTTGAAAATGTGGCCGCCAGTTCGGGAACCTCGCTCACGCAAGAACAAGCACGTTTGCTGCATCGCTTCACCAAAAAGGTGACGGTAATTTACGATGGTGATGCTGCTGGTATCAAAGCCTCGTTGCGCGGCATCAATATCCTGCTCGAGAACAATCTCCAAGTATCGGTGGTACCACTGCCTGAGGGGGAAGACCCAGATTCATACAGCCGCTTGCTGGGGCCAGCTGCTTTTCGCGACTACCTTGCCGTACAAACGGTTGATTTTGTACAGTTCAAGGTGAATTTGCTGCTGTCGGAAGCTGCCGGCGACCCCATGAAGCGGGCCGATGTGATCCACGACATGGCCGAAACGGTGAGTTTCATTGGCGATCCCATCGTGCGCGCTACTTACAGCAGCAGTACGGCTTCGCTGCTCGACATTACCGAGCAGTTATTCGTTCAGGCAGTGCAACAGCACCACCTCAACCGCATGAAAAAAGCCCGGCCGAGCGAACGCGAGTCGATCGACTCCTTGCCCAGCATGGCTTTTCAAGCAGAACCCCAAGCCCCCATACTCAACGACGAGCCGCAGGAAGGAGATATCATCCGCCTACTGCTGCAACACGGCGGCGAGGTGTACATGGAAGAGCAATTGGTGGTTGACTACATTGTGAACATGCTCGACGAAATTGTATGGGACACCCCTGTTTTTGAAGCCATTTTCCGTATTTACGAACAAAAATGGAAAGAGCGGCAGTTGCTAGCCGATCGGAATGAGCTTTTCAACCATCCCGACAAAGCCATTGCAGAAACGGCTTTGCATTTTTACGCACACGAATATGAACTCAGCGAAAATTGGGAAAAGCGGCACGACATCCTCACGCCCAGCAAGGCCCATATGTTGCATGCCGATGTAAACAATGCTGTTGACCGCCTCAACCTGAAAAAAGTGATTACCCTCATGCGGCAGAGCATGGAGAAGTTGAAAAACCCCGAAAGCGAAGCGGCTATGAACGAAGCTTTACAGGAATACAGTGCGCTCAAAGAGATACATCGAAGTCTTGCGCAAAAGTTAGGCACGCATATCAGCCACTGAGCGGCTAACCGCGGGTTAACCGCAGAGGTGCGGAGGGAGGTTTGACGTGAAAGGCATTTGTGCTGGCCTTCTTCAATGAGCCTTTGAAAATCTTTTTTTAGTGCAACTATCAGCTTCGATTTGCGCCGAGGCAACGGAGCCTTTCACTGGACGTGCTGCGCACTGCCAGCGGAGGCCGCACAGCGCTGGAATTCGCATTCTGCCATAAAAGCCAGGTATGCGCATCAGATACTAAGGGGCTAAACGCAGCAACCCTCCGCGGCCTCTGACCCGCGCAAGCGACGGTCTTGTGCCTCCGATAACTCGCGGCCTGCGTGCAGCTTGAACCTGCACTGAAAAGTCAGCCTTTCTAAGCTACCGCAGTCCAAAACATCCGCACTCAAAATGTAACGCTTTGAAATTCCCTCCGCGCCTCAGCGGTTTAATTCCCGCCACCTTTCCCGTATTTTAGCCCAATGAAGCTGCTGCTTTTCTGCCTCGCCATGGCATGCGCCCAAATGAGCGCCGCCCAAACCACCCTCGTAGGCTGGCAATTGAGCCGTTTGAACAGCAGCGACACCTTGCAGGCACATGTGCCAGGAACCGTGTATGAAAGCCTGATTGCCGCCAGGCAACTTCCCCCCTACACCCATCCAGATTTGGAAGCCCGTTGGCAAGGGGTTGATACCCTCAACTGGTGGTACCATACCTACTTCGACTTATCGGCAGAACAACTTGGAGGAAAACCCCTGGCTTTGCACTTTGAACGCATTGATACCGACGCACGCATTTACCTGAATGGACAACTGCTCGGTCGTACTGGGAATGCCTTCAACAGCCACCAATTTTTATTGGGGCCTGCCGCCCAGGCAGGAAGCAACCTATTGCAAGTCGAAATTCGGCCCATTCAAGCCACCAATGACTCGCTGCGCAGCCAATATCCGCAGGCTCTGCCCGAGGGACAGCGTGTTTTTGTGCGCAAACCAGCTTGGCACTTTGGTTGGGACTGGGGTCCGAAATTGCAGGCAGGCGGACTTACAGGCGCTGTGCAGTTGACTGAAGCAATCCAGCGGACTGAGCTCAAGCATTGGCATTTCCGCACCATGCGGCTAGAAGATACAGTGGCCATGTTGAGGGTAGGTACGGTGGTGCACGGGTCACAGCCGGGCGCACAGTTGGTTATGCTCTTGAGCGACGGACAGCGTTACATCACCAAAGCGATCGACTTGGAAACTGGCGACAGCCTGCTCGAATTCGATTTGTACATTCCCAATCCCCGCCTCTGGTGGCCCAACGGCTCGGGAGAAGCTTTTTTACACCGTTTTGAAGCCTATTGGGTGCAGGGCGATGTGGTGGTGCAGCGCTACGAACAGCCCATAGGCCTACGTACGATAGAGTTGGTGCAAGAAGCTGATGATTTTGGCCGGTCGTTTTACTTCATGGTCAACAACCGCCCTATTTTCATCCAAGGCATCAATTACATTCCCCGCTCGCGTTTGGTACGCGATACCATGGCATTGTCTGATGTAGTCCTGTTGCAGCTGGCCCAAAAGGCAAATATGAACCTCATCCGCGTTTGGGGCGGGGGCGATTATGCCAGCGATGCCTTTATGGAAACGGCCGATCGTTTGGGCTTGCTCGTTTGGCAAGATTTTGCTTTCGCCTGTGCCATGTACCCCGGTGATTCGGGCTTTGTGGCATCGGTGCGGCGCGAAGCCGAAGAACAAATCCTTCGCCTGCGCCAATTCACCAGCCTTGCTTTGTGGTGTGGCAACAACGAAAACTATGAAGGCTGGTTCAATTGGGGTTGGCAAAATCAACTGGGTTATCGGCCTGCCGACAGTTTGGCTGTATTGCAGGCCTACCAAAAGCTGTTTCAGCGAGAACTGCCGGCCCTGGTGCGCCAGCTCGACCCCGACCGCTCTTACACCCATTCCTCTCCCCTCAATGGCTGGGGGCGTGAACGCGCCTACCAGGAAGGCGATGTGCATTATTGGGGCGTGTGGTGGGGACGCGATTCGTTGGAAACCTACCGCCGCAAAACCGGTCGTTTTGTATCGGAATACGGCATGCAGGCCCTGCCCGTTTGGCGAAGCTTGGTAGCAATGACCGGCGAAGCACAACCCAGTCTGCAAAGTGCTGCCTTGCGACGCAAACAAAAGCATCCAACTGGCTTCGAAACCCTCGACACCTACCTGGAGCGTGATTATGGTCGGTTCGATAGCCTGTTCTACTATTCCTATGCTACCCAATTGCTGCAAGCCCGTGCCCTGCAAACCGCCATTGAAGCACATCGCCTACAAGAAAAATGCATGGGTACCCTGCCCTGGCAATTCAACGACGCCTGGCCGGGCATTTCGTGGAGCGTGGTCGATTATTACGGCAGGCCCAAAGCTGGCTATTACGCCCTCAAGCATTTGTACGCGGCCATTTTACCAGTGCTTAGCAACGGCTCAAGCGGTCTTGAGGTGCTTGTTTCGGGCAATCTCCCTTCCGACAGCACGGCAATTCTCCTGCTCGAACTTTGGCAACCCGGCGGTCGCTGGCGGCAAGGTGTTCGGCGGTTTAGTGTTCGGCTTTCGGCAGGCAGGCACACTGCAGCCTTGCACCTGCCCAAACGCTGGCAAACGCGCCTGCAGCGCGGCAGTCACGTTTTGTATGTGCAGGTAGCTGGCGCTCCCACAGGCCGATTCCTATCGCCCTTACCGCCCAAAGAGCTGCATTGGCCGGATGCGAAGGTGCGTGTTCGGCTAAAGGACGGTACCATCACAATCCGCAGTAATAGGGCCATCAGCAAGCTTTACATCGATGCTTCCTCGCCATTGGATTTGAATTTTATGGATCTGCCTCCTAGGAGGGAAATCACTATAACACCTTTAGAAACTTATGAAAAAGCTGATTTTGGCGGCTTTGCTATTTGGCACCAATCTGTCATTGGCGCAAAAGCCCGGTAATGGCCCGTCGCCCGACTTCACCCGCTACGTCAATCCCTTCATCGGCACCGGGGGTCACGGACATACCTACCCGGGAGCAACCGTGCCCTTTGGCTTGGTGCAGTTGTCGCCCGATACGCGCATCGACGGCAGTTGGGATGGCTGCAGCGGTTACCACTACAGCGATAGTCTCATCTACGGCTTCAGCCACACCCACTTGAGCGGTACTGGGGTAAGCGATTATGGCGACATCCATACCATGCCGGTACAGGCCAATGGCTTGTTCAAACCCACGGCATACAGAGCCGCCTTTCAACACAGCAACGAAAGCGCTACCGCCGGCTATTACCAGGTGAAGCTGCGAAACGGCATACAAGTAGAGCTTACCAGCAGCACCCGGGTAGGCATGCAGCGCTACCAATTCCCCGACCAGCGCCAGTTTGTGGTGATTGACCAAACCCACCGCGACGAACTGCTCGCGCACGAAATTGAAGTCGTCAACCACACCACCCTCCGCCTGCGCCGGGTGAGCAAGGCCTGGGCCACCGAGCAGCATGTGTATGCCTTCATGCAATTTTCAGCACCTTTCAAACACGAGCGCAGCGCCGATGGCAAGCAAATCAGCCTCTCGTTCAAACTGCCCAAAGGCAGGCCTTTGCTTATCAAAACAGGCATATCGTTCACCGATGCCGCTGGAGCTGAAAAAAACCTGCTGACCGAAGTGCCGCATTGGGATTTCGACCGGGTGCGGCGCGAAGCAGGTGCAGCTTGGCAACAGGCTTTATCGAAAATTGTGGTCAGCGACCCCGATACCACCAAATTGGCAAACTTCTACACGGCTCTTTACCATGTGCAGCTGCAACCCAATGTGGTGAGCGATGTGGATGGTCGCTACCGCGGCATGAACAACCGCATCCACCAGGCAGTGGGCTACCAGCACTACAGCATTTTTTCGCTCTGGGATACCTTCAGGGCCAACCATCCGCTGCTAACGCTCATCGACCAAAAGCGCACCCGCGACTTCCTGCGTACCTTTTTAAAGATGTACGAGCAAGGCGGCCGATTGCCGGTTTGGGAGCTGGCAGCCAACGAAACCGACTGCATGATTGGCTACCACAGCGTGAGTGTGATTGCCGATGCCGTACTCAAAAACATCGACAGCCTGCCTGCGCGTGAGCTGCTGCCAGCCATGGTGCACAGCGCCCGTTTGCAGCACTTGGGCCTTGCCGCTTATCAGCAAAACCGCCAAATCACCGCAGACGATGAGCACGAAAATGTGTCGAAACAGCTCGAATATGCCTATGACGATTGGTGCATTGCCCGCATGGCAGAAAAACTGGGCGATGCCGAACTGGCAGCCGATTTCTACACCCGGTCGCAGTATTGGAAAAATTTGTTCGACCCATCCACGGGCTTTTTCCGACCCAAACAAAATGGTGGATGGCTCTCGCCCTTCGATCCGTTTGAAGTAAACAACCACTACACCGAAGGCAATGCCTGGCAATACGCCTTTTTTGTGCCACATGACGTGGGTGGTTTGATGGCCATGCATGGCGGACCTTCGGCTTTCGAAAAACGCCTCGATGCGCTTTTTGCCGCGCCCACTGCCACTACCGGCAGGCAGCAGGCCGATATTACTGGCCTAATTGGTCAGTATGCCCATGGCAACGAACCCAGCCACCACATGGCCTTTTTATACTTGGCCCTGAATAATCCAGCCAAAACGCAAGTGTTGGTCGATAGCATTCTCCGCCATTTCTACACCAATGCACCCGACGGCCTCATTGGCAACGAAGATTGCGGTCAAATGAGCGCATGGTATGTGCTCAGCAGCATGGGTTTGTACCAGGTAGCGCCCGGCGATCCGCATTTTGTGAGTTTTGCGCCGCATTTGGAAAAAGTTCGCATTCAGTTCGAAAACGGCAAATCGCTCCAAATCAACAGCAAGGGTGCCAAAGGCAGCATCTATGCTTCGGCATTAACCGTGGATGGCAAACCGCGAAAAGTATTGGCCCGTTGGGCTTATGCCGATTTGGTACAAGGAGGCAACTGGCAATACACGCTGAGTAGCAATGCTAGCAGCAGCTTACCGGCGGCCACTTGGCCCGAGGCAGTACCTTCGCGTTTGGTGGCGAATCCTGTAATTGAAGCAGCTGGCCGGGTATTCAAAGGATTTCAAACCGTGCGCGCATTCCACCCTACCGATTCGAATGTGTTGGTTGTGGCCAGTACTGACAGCAATGCATCGTTGTTGCAGCAAAACTGGAAAAACCAGCCTATCGAACTCCGCCTAAGCAGTTTGGTACGTGCCCAGGCTTTCGATTTGGCTGGTAAAAAGGTCAGTGCCGAAATCAGCGCCTCCTTTTATTTGCTTCCTGCCGACCGCCAGGTGACCCTGGAAAGCAGGACCCATCCACAATACGGGGCCAGCGGGGCATCAAGTCTGATTGATGGTCTGTTGGGAAGCGAAAACTGGCGCAAAGGCGATTGGCTGGGCTTTTTTGGCGAGCCCTTAAAAGCAGAAGTGCAGTTCGACCAGCCCACCCCCGTGCGACAGCTCGGCTTGCGTTGCTTGCAAGAAACCCGTGCTTGGATTGTATACCCCACCCGTGTGAGCTTTTACGGCTCTACCGATGGCAAGCGCTTTGAATTGCTGGGTACTGTGAACAACAGCGTGCCCGCCGATGATTATACGGTACAAACCCAAACCCTCTTGCTCCAGCTCAAGGAGGCTAAAAACTTCAAGGCTTTGAGGGTAGTAGCCGAGCCTTTGGGGCCGTTGCCGGCCTGGCATTTGAGCGCGGGTGAGCAAGCTTACATATTTGCGGATGAGTGGGTCATTCGGTAAATCAAATGAATTAACAGGAACACCGATGCTTCGGCCAGGCTCAGGATGCGTCATGTGGATTTAGAAGGTTCTATCCTTTGCGCATCAACATGCCCATCAGCCTGATCATCCATTGGCATTAGGTGGACCTCCTTGTGCTCCGGGCCATTCGCCTGAAGCGTCTATTCCTTGATATGCTTTCCGGACATTCGCCCCTTGCACCTTGTCTCCTGCTCCCCGCACCCTGCTCCTTGCCCCTCGCCCCTTGTGCTGCGCCGCATGCGATGCCGGCCCCAGATTTAACCGCTTTTGCAATTGTATCAGCCTCGCTACTTATATTTGGAGATGCGCGTCCGCTTATTGGCAATCCTCTTGCTCCTTTTACCTCTTTCTTTGTTTGGCCAAGCAGGCTTTCCACCCGCCGGTTTCGTGTACGACGACCTGACAGTAAGCCGCATAGAGGTGTTCATGCACCCCGACAGCCTTAACCACATGCTGGCGCCTGCCAATTTGTACACCGATCATGAATATCCAGCCTCGATGGTATTTATCAGGGGTCCTCGTCGCGATTCCATTGCCTTGGTCGGCATACGCTTGCGGGGAAATTTTTCGAGAAGCGCGGCCAAAAAATCGTTCCGCATATCGGTCAATACCTTTGTATCGGGACAACGTTACGAAGGCTTCAAAGACTTTAACCTGGTCAGCGGATACAACGATTTGAGCATCTCGCGCAATAAAATTTATGCCGACATGGCCCGTGGCCTAAAAACGGTAGCCTCGCGAATTGGACATACTGAATTGTACATCAACGGCCAAAACCGTGGGCTATACATGAACGTAGAAGTGGTAAACGAAGACTTTGTACAAGCCCGATACGGCAACCAGCATGGCAATTTGTACAAATGTTTGTTTCCTGCCGATTTGGTATACATTTCAAACGACCCCAATGCATACAAATTCATGTCGAATGGCAGGCGACCCTACGAATTAAAAACCAATACACAGGCCGATAACTACAACGATTTGGCGCAATTCATCAAAATACTCAACCAAACACCAGCCAATCAAATTTACTGCGCGCTCGATAGTTTGTTGAATATCGAAGACTACCTGCTCAACCTGGCCATCGACATCACAGCCGGGCATTGGGACGGCTATTACAACAAAAACAACTTTTACCTATACAACAACCAGCGCGACAAGCGTTTTGAATACATCCCCTACGATACCGACAATACCTTGGGCATCGATTGGATGGGCATCGACTGGACAACTATTTCACCTTACCAATTCAAACCCAATCAAGCCCGGCCGCTGTACGAAAAAATGATGGCCAATCCTGAAACCCGGGCCATTTTCAATTTTTATTTGCGCAAAGTGAGTTTGTATGTGCAAAGTCCGGGCTTTTTGTCGCAAACCGATAGTGTACGGATACGGATTACACCTGCGGCTTTGGCCGATCCCTACAAGAACTTGGCTTATGGCTTTACCAACAGTCAATTTCAACAAGCCTTTACACACACCAATGCCATTCAGCATGTAAAAAAAGGCATCTTCCCCTTTCTCCAACAACGCAGCAACAACAATTTGCAGGCGCTGCCAACCAACTTCAACGTTACCCCTATTGTACACCGCCCAAGGATACAGCAACTCCGGGTGGGCCAACGGCCACATGTGTTAGTGAAAGTGGAAGACGAAAATCAAGCTGCCCTACAAGTCAAACTTGTATACTTTTACCAAGGAGCCAATTTGGAATTGACTTTGTTCGACGACGGACAACACAACGATGGAGCTGCGGGTGATGGCTGGTATGGCGCTTGGCTACCTATTAGCACACAAGCCGGGGCTATTCGTTTTCAGGTAGAGGCGCGTGATGTGCTGCAACAAGTGCGTTTGAGTCCGTGCACCCCATTGCAAGTGCAAGTAAACGAAGGGGGTCCCCTCTTCATCAATGAACTGATGGCCGACAACAGTGCAGGCATACGCGACGAAGCCAATGTGGCCAGCGATTGGATTGAATTATACAACCACAGCAGCGAGCCCTACTTGTTGGCTGGACACAGCTTGACCGATAATCCGGCCAATCCCGGAAAGTGGACATTCCCTTCCGACACAATCGCCCCATTCGGCCATTATTTGGTGTGGGCAAGCGGCGTTACCAGCCGTGGACCGCGTCACACCAATTTTGGTTTATCAAAATCAGGTGAATATGTTGGACTTTACCGACAGCAAGCCAACCAGTGGTTGATGCTCGACACCATTACTTTTGGCCCCCAGTTAGAAGATGTGTCGTTTGGTCGCAGTGGAGACGGCGGATATGTTTGGACGCTTTTTTATCAACCTACCCCACGCACAGCCAACGCATTTGCCACTGCAATCACGGCTTCAGCCATGGGCCGCATCAAGGTGTATCCCAATCCAAGTCACGGCAGCGCAACGCTCGCATTTCCGCCAGCTACCTTTGAGCATTTGGAGGTCTACAATGTGCTCGGCAAGCAAGTGGCCACCTTTGCTATTGAAAGTTCGCAACAAAATCTCTTCTTGCCAGGTAACTTAGCCGCTGGCCAATATTGGTTGGTGCTCAACGGTGCAAAAGGAAGGCAAGCGGTTCCGTGGATGCGCCTTCCTTAAATTTACATTTTTTTAATATTGAATTAAACTTAATTTCACGTTGGCAGTCGCTTCAACATTACTGCTGTAGTTGATGAAATTCATGACCTTTCGCACGGTATTTCCGTTGCTCTTCAGCCTGATGGCTACCTTGTTGGTGCAAGCCCAAAGCTTCCCACCAACCTATTATTTTTCGTCCGATGGCCGCATTTTGTACCAAGGCGGCAAAGATGATACCGGCTTTTACAATCCTGCGAGTGTAAAAACGGTGCGGCTTCAATTTCCACAAGCCAATTATTGGACCTTGATGCAAGCAAATTACGCCTCGGAAACAAGTATTCCGGCCAATTTGCAGTACGAGGGTGTTACCTACGACAGTGTGGGGGTGCGATTCAGGGGAAATACATCTTATACCACCATTTCGAGTTCGCAAAAAAAATCCTTTGCCATTGAAATAGATTGGAACGACAGCAGCCAACATCTTTTGGGTTACCGCAACCTCAAGTTCAACAATGCGCATCAGGATGCCAGTTTCATGCGCGAGGTATTGTACAACCGCATGGCCAACCGCTACATGCCCATAGCCAAGGGAAACTACATCAACCTCTTCATCAACGAACAGTCGTGGGGCATCTATCCAAATGTACAGCATCTCGACAAGGTGTTCTTAGAGGAATGGTTTTTCAGCAACAATGGCGCACGTTTTCGTGCCAATCCCGAATCAGGCAGTGGTATCGGTGGCGGCTGGGGAGATGGCACGGCAGGCATGAATTACCGTGGTCCCGACACGAACAGCTACAAAACCTATTACAGTCTCAAATCGAGCGATATTGATTACCCATGGAACAAGCTGGTAACAGCCTGCCAGCAACTCAGCCTGGCCAATACAGCCTACCGCGATTCACTGCTCAAGTACATCGATGTGGATCGTGCGTTGTGGTTTTTAGCTGCTGAAAACATTTTTGCCGACGACGACAGTTATGTCATGAAAGGCAAGATGGACTATATGGTATACTACGAGCCTGAAAGTGGCCGTACATTTCCTTTTGAATACGACGGAAACAGCACTTTTTTGACCAGTGCAGCGACCAGCACCAGTTGGACACCCTTTAAAAACGTCTCCAACGTCAATTATCCATTGCTCAACAAGTTGTTAAACATCCCCGAATGGCGACAGCGGTATTTAGCGCATTATCGCACCATTTTAAACGACCGCTTTACGCCCGCGTATGCGCATCCATTGATTGATAGCATTCATGCGCAAATTGCGCCTCTGGTTGCCGCCGACACCAAAAAACTCTACACCACGACCCAATATACGTCAAGCGTATCTGCCTTAAAAACCTTTATCACCAACCGCCGCAATTACCTTTTGGCCAATGCCGAAGTTGCGCAGCAGGCACCTGTGATCCAATACCTGAATATTTACAACCAGCAGCAGCAGGCATGGGGCACTCCCCTGGCCGGACAAGCGGTACAAGTACAGGTAAAAATGGGCAGTACGGTTGCAGTACAGCAGCTGTATTTGCATTACAGCAATCAACTCACGGGGATATTCACCCGCATACCCATGTTCGACGATGGTGCACACAACGATAGTCTCGCTGGAGATGGCATATATGGCGCCGATATCCCGGGTTTTTCGGCCTATACCCGTGTACGTTTTTATGTAGAAGCCATTGCCGCAAACACCGCTAGTTCGGTCAGTTATTTACCCGAGGGGGCCGAGCACGATGTATTTACATATGAAATTGGCAGCAGCGCCACCATTGATGGCGTAGTAATCAACGAATTTGTAGCCGCCAACGGCAACGGGGTGCGCGACGAATTTGGCGAGCGCGATGATTGGGTAGAATTTTACAACAACGGCACACAGCCCAAAGACATGAGCCGCTGGTACCTGAGCGACAACCTCAATAACAAAACCAAATGGCGTTTCCCTAACGGCTTGGTGCTACCCGCGGGCGGTTACCTCATTGTTTGGGCCGATGACAGTGTAGCACAAGGCAATTTGCACGCATCCTTTAAGCTTTCTTCGGCGGGTGAAGACCTGGTTTTAAGCGATTCGCTTGAGAACGTTATGGACCAATTGACTTTTGGTGCTCAGCGCCAAGATACGGCCTGGGCACGCATTCCAAATGGCACGGGTAGTTTTCAATTCCGCCTACCTACCTTTGCGGCCAACAACACCTTTGCTACTTCAGTGGCTGAAAAAGCCAAACCCGCTGGCTTGTTGTTGTACCCCAACCCTACCCGTGATTGGTTGTACATTCGCACCGGCGACATCAATAGCAATTACGAATTCAAACTCTACGATTTGCAAGGCAAATTGTTGCACAGCGAAACTACTTCGGGTACGCATCGGCTCGAAGTGCAATCGTTACCCGCTGGTATTTATCTGGTACAAACCCAGCAAAACGGTTTGATTCAATTCAAACGCTTTGTGAAACAATGAGGAAAAATTTAGCGATGCTGGCGTCGGCGCTGATGCTCACAGCAAGTTGCACTCCCGATCCCGGCTTGGGCGGCATGGCCACGGTTACAGGGGTGGTAATGGTAGAGGATTGGAATTCAACCTTTACCAACATCAACAGCGTGTACCCGGCCATGCGAGAGGATATCTTTTTGGTTTTTGGTGATGAGCCCACTTTTGGTGAAGATGTAGAAACCCATTTCGACGGCACTTACCGCTTTCAGTACCTCTATCCAGGCAAATACACACTGTACGCTTATTCCGACCGTTTGGCAACTCCGGGCAATACCAATACCCGCGAGCCGGTTAAGCTCACTTTTGAGATAACCGAAAAGCGACAAATCCTTACCCTCGACACGCTTTATATTCGCAAATGACAGCCTTGCTGCAAGATTTGTATCGGCCCATTTACCTCCACGAGTTGGGAGGCAATGAGCTGTTGCAGCGCATCGACCGCAAATTGGCCGTTCATACCTCAAAACTCGACACCTTGCTCAACGAAGTTGCGCCGAATTATCGTGTTTTGGAAGTGAACGGTTTACAAATAAATCCATACCAAACCGATTATTTCGATACACCTGACCGAAACAGCTACTTGTCCCACCATGGTGGTCGCACCCGTCGTTACAAAATTAGGCACAGGCATTATACCAAAAGCGATGTGGCTTTTTGGGAGGTTAAGGCGAGATATGCTGAAGGAAAAAGCAAAAAAATACGGCTCAGCGGGCAACGCAGCGATGAAGGCTTGGAAGCTGTGGCTGCAATGATTGCCGACCATTCGCCTTACCATTGGGAAAACTTGGAGCAAAGCTTGCGTGTAAAGTATGAGCGCATAACGCTGGTACATCATTACCAATACGAAAGGGTGACGATTGATACATCCTTGAGCTTTGAAATCGGCGAAAAGCAGCTGTCATTGCCCGGACTGGCCATCGTCGAAATCAAGCAAGGCAAACACCAGGTATCGCCCATGTGGGAAGCCCTCCGGAAACGGCATTGGGGCACCCGATCTGTGAGCAAATACTGTTTAGGCATGGCTTTGCTGCAGCCTGGCCTCAAACAAAATCATTTTAAACCTACCATTTCGAAATTATTAGCCATTGCCCATGCATCCCCTATTTCTTGACCTCATTGCCAATACGCCCAATACGCTGAACATCACCGAAGCGCTTTCGGTGAATTTTTTTACCCGATTTGCCATAAATGCCGCTACTGTATGGTTATTGATCAGGGGCATATATTTTAGTGTGTACAAAACGCGCGACCTGTTTTTCACCTTTTTCATATTCAACCTCGTCATTTTCCTCATTTCGTATGCACTCAATGGTGCTGAATTGTCGATGGGAGCTGCATTCGGTTTGTTTGCCGTTTTCAGCATGTTGCGCTACCGCACCGAAGACATTTCAATCAAAGACATGACCTATTTGTTTTTGAGCATCGCCATTGGGGTATTGTCGGCTGTGGCTACTGGCGGCTGGCAATTGCAGATTGCCATTTCGGCCATTTTGCTGGTCACCACCTATTTGCTGGAAAGCACCTGGCTGTATAAAAAGGAGGTCAGCAAAGTTATTTTCTACGAACAAATCGCCCTGGTAGCCAAGGAACGGGAAGCCGAATTGATCGAAGATTTGCGCCTCAAAACCGGCTTGCCCATCCATCGTGTGCAGGTGCAAAAACTCGATTTTGTTCGCGATTCTGCCCAATTGCGCATTTTTTTCTACGAAGCATGAACATCGGCCGGCTGTGCGCTTTATTGGTGTTGGCAAACTTGCCCGCAAATGCCCAAGTGCCCGATGCTGGTGCATGGCTGGGGTATGCCGCACAATACAAGCCGGCTAAAAAGTGGGCAGTAGAGCTTGCGCCTGAGGTACGCCTCAATCAGAACCTTGCCCAAGTGCACCGCTTGCTTACAGATGTAAGCGTAACCTACAGTCCATTCAAACGACTCGACCTGAGTGCTGCCTACCGCTTCTCTTTGCGCAACCAAACCTACTTCTGGGATGTGCGCAATCGCTTTTTCGCAGATGTCAAATACACCCATCGGCTGCATAAAAAGATAGACTTGAGTTACCGGGCGCGATACCAATTCCAGTTCACCGATCTCGCCTTGGGCAATGCCGACGCCAGAAGTATCGACTTTATCAGACACAAGGCTGCCCTCAAATTCGACCTGCCCAAAAAATTAACTGCCAATCTCGGAGCCGAATATTGGCAGCCCTTGTCGCCCTGGATGCAGGCAGTGCAAAACCGCCGCATAAGTGCCTCTTTGGCCTGGGACCAAAACAAGCGCCACCGTTGGGAGATTGGTCTTTTTGAAGAGAAGGCTTTGAATACAACACGGCCGGCGACGGCTTACATCTTCGTGTTTTCACACCGACAAAAAATTTAACAAAGAATCGGCAGCATATGTCAATGAAATCCTAAGCATTAATACAATCTGATTCCAAGACCAACACCAAATCCTCCCGTGCCAAATGCAGCCCGAAATACAATGGGCTGAGAGGGTGAATCAAACCGCACACCCAGATTTAATATTGGCCAGTACAGTACATCAGCTTCATCACCAGGAAAAACAACAAGTCCTGCTGTTAGCTCAGGGTGCCAATTTCTGTTGCCCCAATAAAATACTCCTGCGAGGTGCGGCGCTGCCAAATACGTTAGCTCTGTTGGTGCATCCTCTAAGTAACCGCCGAATGACAAACCCAAGCGAAGCCCCATATGCACCCGCTCTTTGTGTTTGGTAAATTCTACACCTGCATTGTAATTTCTATACCCGAGCAAAGGCATGACGCTGGCATAGCCCTGTAATAAAGTACTATTCTTAGTCCAGTCATTCGTGGTTTTCGGCCCTTCATGCGCCACACAGTGTGCATTCAATAACAAACCCCCAAACAGAGTTAAAAACACAATCAATCGCACCAAGTTCATCATCATATGTAAAGTTAGATGTGTTTTTATACCAAGTCGCATAGGGTTCATCAGTGATGCCGTTCCCTTTTGCAGGTAGTATATTTTATAAAATGAAATTACTCAATCACATCTTTCCAACAAGCGGAGTATTGAAATATATAACAAATGTGATGAACAAAAAAAACAGAAAGTGATTACAAAGTAACTTTTTAGTCCGAGTCGTACACTTAAGCAATTTGGATTAGTCCAACGGGATTTCGCATTATTGAGCATATATCGCTAAATTTGTTTCGTGAGTCGATTACCCGAAACTGTTGACACCTACCTCCTGCGCGGCTGTGGTCGTTGCGAATTGTTCGATAGTCCAGCTTGCAAGGTCAACCGCTGGCGTACCGAGTTGGAGGTGCTACGCGAAATCATGCTTTCAACCGAACTCAAAGAAGAAGTAAAGTGGGGTGTGCCATGCTATACGCTCAATGGCAAAAACGTGGTGCTTTTTGGTGCTTTGAAAGAAAGCGTTTCCATCAGTTTTATGAACGGTGCTTTGCTCAACGATCCAGCTGGCATTTTGCAAAAAGCGGGTGAAAACAGCCATGTTGACCGGCTTTTGCGTTTCACGCATATCGACCAAATAGTAGACGCTGCCGAGGCCATTCTCGATTTTGCGCAGCAAGCCATTGCCTATACGGCAGCAGGCAAAAAAATAGAAACACCCCGCCCTGCCGCTGAAATTCCCGAAGAACTGCTCGCTGCATTCGCCGAAATGACCGAACTCAAGCAAGCTTTTTACGCACTTACGCCTGGCCGTCAACGCGGTTATCTGCTGCATTTCAGTTCAGCCAAACAAAGCGCCACCCGTGCCAGCCGCATCGCCAAATGCACCGATGCCATTTTGCGAGGCAAAGGTTTTATGGAATAAGAAGCGTGTTACACTTTCAATGCCTTCAATGCCTCATATACCAAAAATGCAGGCCAAACAAGCGCCTTGAGAAATCCTACAAGCCCACCCACAAAGCCGGTTGATTTTCCTATAAAATAAACGGCAGCACCAATAAAGCCCAAGCCGTAAAATGCACCTCCGGAGGCGCTTTCGTTGTGATTAGCCATGATGGTTCAATTAGTGTAATGAATGTACACATTGTACCCCAAACAAACAACGCACCCCAACGAGCTACATCCCATCTCAAAAACTTCAAACCAATCACCGAAAGCAAGACATCCAGCATTGAATAAAAAAAATCCCCGACCAAAGGCCGGGGATTTTTTCAATAATACTGCATCAGATTAGCGCTTAACTACCAATCGACGTGTGGCACTGAGTTCCTGATTGCTCAATCGAACGAAGTACACACCTTCGGGCAGGTTGGCCAATTCAATTTCTGCTACCCCGTTTGAAACGTTGTGCAACACCTCAACAGCCACGCGCTTGCCAATCATGTTGATTACTTCCAACTGAAGGTCAGCTGGCTGTTGCAAGGCATATTGTACATAGGCGCGACCTGTAGCTGGGTTAGGATACAACTTCATGCCTTCGAGCGCATTGTTTTCGCTTACCGATGTCATGATGCCACGGTTTAAGCGGATGTTAAATGGTTGTACTGCAAATTTAGCATCCAAGGTTCCTGAACGCAAAGCTTGTACCGACCATTTTAAATCAACGCCTAAGCCTTGGGGCACGCCGGCCGCATCTAGCAAGGCTGCAATTTGACCAAAAGTAAGGGTCAACACCGTATCAGCCCCTGCATTGTTTGAGGGCAATATGGCAATAGGGCTAGTAAAGTTTCCGGTGGGCAAATCAAGAACCCAAGTGTAGGCAAAATTGGCAGATCCACCTGTCCAGCGGGCGGCATTCCAACGAATGTCAACTGTTGCAGTCTGAGCACCTTGTACCGTCAAAACGGTATTGTTAGCAGGCGTAAGCAATGCAAAATTGGCTATGCTGTCTACACCACCGCCACCGCTTACGATATCGGCTACATAACGGGGCAGCAATTGGAAACCACCTACGCGTGGCGTAGCCGTGGTGAACTGTCCACCTACACCAATCACATCGAAAGTACCTACAGGTGCAGGCGTACCAAATACGTTCACATCAGCATCGATACGCAAGTCGAAACTATCTACCCCATTGGTTACCCGAACGGTAGCACCCGATCCGGTAGCGCCGGGAGTAGGCCACTGCGCAGGATTCACCAAGTTGAGGTTATTGATGCGAATCAAACGCGATTCGGTGTTTTCGTTCATCGCCGTAACTACCTGCGGTGCTGGCAAAGTAATGCCCGTGCTGATGATGGTTACTGAGTCAACGTTGATTTGCGACAAACCATTAAACTGTGCCACAGTGCCCACCACACGGATAGAGTCGCCCTCGTTCACATTGTAACCCACGTTGCCCGAATTTCGGAAGACACCAATACCGGCATTGCTTGTGCGGTCGAAAATATGGAATTCCAAACCGGCGGGACGCTTGTTAAAGCCCAATACCACACCCGTGGTACGCACCCGCACATTGATTGAGTCGGCAACACCTCCTGTATTATTACCGCGAATCTGACCAATGGTCAAATTGCTCACTGGTGGAGGTACCGGATTGTCGATGCGTACGCGGCTGCTGCTCAAGGCACCAATGGTCAAACCACCGGTTGCACTCACAATGGTGAAAGTGATGGTATCGGTACGGCCTACAGGCACAACTCCAAATGTTTGGAAACTAAAGCCAGCAGATGTAGCGTTAGCTGCCACGTTCAGGGTAATGGTATCGGCTACCGCAGCAGGGTTGGTATTGAAGGTACTGCCAATACCATATGTCACACCCTGTGTAGCTGTCCAACGCACTTTCACTTGCGCAGTGTTGTTCACCGGATTGGCAATGTTGATGAACATAGGGAAGGAAGTGGTTACGTTAGTCAACAAAGTATCTGTGCGACCGAAGTTCAAGGTAGGTGTAGTAACGGTTACCGGAATGAAAGCTGATGCTTCCATTGGTACTACTTGGTACCCATCTGTAAAAGGACTGCTGTTGTCATTCTGCGCACCGTAGGCCAACAAATCGAAGAAACCCGTAGGCTGTGGGAACTGTGGTGTATTGAGCACGCCAATGATGAACATCTGGAAAGTTGAGGTGCCATTCGATACGGTAATGGTTCCGTTTGAACCGGCAGCAGGCCAAGTACCACTGGTGATGGTGAGGTTGTTGATGCGGATGTACTCGTTTTCAGTTGTTTCGCCCGGCTGTGTCACCACCTGCGGCGTGCGCAAAGGACGACCCGTAGCAACACGGAACATGGTATCGATGTTGATTTGCGTCAAACCATTGAATTGTTCAACTACACCTTCTGCAACTACTGAATCACCAGCAGCCCAGTTGCTAACACCAAAGGTGGTGCCTGCACGACGAACGGTAGTTCCGCCAGTGCCATCGATTAAAATCCACTGCACACCGATGGGTTGCGAAGAACTGCGGTAGTGGTTGCGACCATGTAACACACCCGTAACGCGCTGACGGGTTCCAATAGAATCGGGTACCCCTGCAGTATTGTTGGTTTTGATCAAGGCAATCGGACGGATAGGCAGTTGCTGTACTCGTGGAGCACATGTGCCGAAAATAACCGCTGGAGTGGTAACCGGTACAGCCGGAGCAACCAACAAGCGGTTGTAAGTGCTGCCCCCCGCAAAAATACCACAAGCGGCAGGTACCGTTTCGTCAAAACCCCAAAGGCTGTCGCGCAAGAATTTATATTGCAAGCTGTCGCCCGCATTCACGGTGATGGTACGCTGATAAATGCTGCTGGTGCCTACACGGGTCATGATAGCAGCAGGCGAAGCTGGGTTCCAGCCATTAAACGTACCGGCAATGCGTACACCGCCCGGACGGATAGTGAAGGTATCCATGTCGACCTGGAAGGTCACTTGGGTTTGTACTTGTACCTGAATTGGAATGATGTCAGCGGCTGCACGCGGGAAAAGCTGGTAACCTGAAGTGAACGGAGAACTGTTGTCAAACTGACCTCCTACACCGATCAAGCTAAATACAGGCGTGGTTGGAGCTGCACCACCCAAATTGGTGCCATTCGCAACCACACGTACGGTAAACGTTAGGCTGGTATCTACAGCACTACGCACTGTTATGTTGGTACCATTGCTGGTAGAGCCGGCCGCAGGCCATGTGCCAGATACAATTTGTAAGCTGTCGAAACGAATCAGCTGGTTTTCTTGGGCTTCTCCCAAAACGTTAACCGTCATGGGGGCTGGCACCATAGCACCAGTGCCAATACGCACCGCCGTGTCAATCACTACCTGCGAAAGGCCGTTGAATTGGCTTACCACCCCTTGCGCCCATACGCTATCGCCCAAAGCCAAAGCCCCAAGCCCAAAATTGCCGCTGTTACGAAAGATGGTCATGCCACCAGTACCGTCGTTGATGACGTATTGCATGCCAGCAGGACGGATGTTGTGTGAAACGACTGTACCGTAAATGGCCACACTGTCGCCAACCGATGTATTCACGCCTAAACTATCAACGGCACGGATGCTGGCTATAGGCACTACTGGATAAGATGGACCACTCACCAATACGTTACAGCTGCTGAATTGTACAGCTGATAAGGTTGCATTGGCACCAGCTGGTGTGTATTCACGGTTAAAACCGCCAAAGCCATTGGGTACACCGCAGGCTGCAGGCACGGTTTCTTCATTCGAAAAACCAGGACCTTTTAAAAACTTGTATTGGTAAGGTGTTCCTTCAATCAATGTATAAGTACGGGCGTAGATGTTGTTGCCCTGCGGTGTCATGGTATCAGCGGTGGCATTCCAACCATTGAACGAGCCTGCGATGTGTACCGGACCTGCCAAAGTCACACCTGTCATGTCGACTTGGAAAGTAACCGAGCGTTGTGGCAAACAGTTGGTGCAAGATGCGTAACATACCAAAGGCAATACGGGGTTGTTGGCCTGAACCACATACGTACGGTTGCCACCGGTAGCACAAGCAGCAGGTACTTGTTCGTCTTGGCCCCAAGCATTGCCATTTACATATTTGAATTGGAGGGTATCCCCAATGTTGAAGGTATCGCTGTACGTCCAAACGTTGGTATCAACCAATGAACGCGTCATGGGTGTAGTCGAAGGGTTCCATCCTTGAAAATTTCCTGCAATGCGTACCCCATTTACCCCAACGGTTTGGTACTGCATGTTCACTTGGAAAGTAACGATGCTGGTGGTTTGGGTACTAATAGGTGATGCAGTTATAGTAATATTGTCCAAACGATTATTACCAGTGGCCGCTGTAGCCCCAAGAAAAGTGATTCTTAAAACAACATTCGAAGCATTATTGAGGGAGCTTACGCCAGCAAAATTAACAGTACGAAGTCCAAAAGAACCTGAACCCGTCAATGTATCATTACGAAAAACCGTGAAATTGGTACCATCCGTACTGTACGAGATTTGGTGCACGTTAAAGCCAGTGCTTGTTCTTTGAGCAGCGTAACTAAGCACGGGATTTTGAAGATTCGCAAGACTCACCTGAAGATTCAAATGAGCACCATTATTGCCATTATTCAAACCTCCCTGAATACTAAATGAACCACCTGCTGAAGTTGCAGTGTCACCCGACCATTGATTGAGGACATTACCTGCGAAAGAAGGCAAATAAACATAGGCCCCATTCGCACCAATGCTATCAACAAAGTTTGATACGGTTAAACTTCCCGTCCCTAATGTTGCGGGTTGAGGAAAACTAGCGGGTGTAAAGCCAAAACCTCCCCCAGGCAAACTGTTGCTGTTCTGGTTCCAGTAGGCCACCAGATTTTGCGCCATGATTTGTTGGACATTGCCGAATAAAAGCAATGCCAAGATAAATGGCACAATCGTAAACATTCTTCGCATAATAGTAAAACTTAAAATTTCGTTTGCAAAGGTAGTCTTTGCAAAAACGTTGCAAGTTAACCCAATATTAACAGATGCCCAAATCCAGATATACACAGGCTTTCCACCACCCAACAAGACATACAAGGCTGGTATTATGGCGCTTGAGGTTTTAAAATGGCCAAAGCAATTGTCGAATTTTGAAATATGAAAGCATGCATCCTTTTGTTCTTTATGCTGTTATGTGCCTTTGGTACCACAAGCGCCCAAAACTGGTCATTAACACCTACCATGCCGCAAGGCACCGCCAGTGATTTACAATATTGGGACGATCAACTGCTGCTTACCACCTATGGCGGCTTCATTTTCAAAAGCACCAACGAAGGCCAAAGCTGGCAGCCTTTGCCGCTTCCGGGCAATCCACGGCCCATTTTTGGCTTGTTACGTAGCCGCGACCATTGGTTTGCCAGCTGCGTGGGCGGCTTTTACACATCAACCAACGGAGGTAACAGTTGGCATTGGGTGAGCATCCCGAGCGCTTATGTCCCTTCGGGTTTTGCCGTGCTAGCCTCTGGCCATTGGGTGGTGACAACCACCGATTTGGTCCAAGGAGGTTCCGAGGCGTCGGGCATCATGCGCAGTACCAATAACGGACAAAGCTGGCATTCGGTTTCGGCCAACCTTCCAGGCACTTCCATTTTCAAACTGCTCCACAAAGACGATGATCAACTCACCTTGGCCCTCAACCAACCCAACAAAACCGCCGCCTTGTTCACCACTTGGATAGGCCCGCTTGGCACCTTTTTGTGGTTCGAAATGCCCATCCGCCTTTTTCACCAAAGCGACAGCAGTCGGGCCGATTTTAAAGCAACAGAATGGTTCGACCTACAATGGTACGACGATACCACGCTGCTAATATCGGCCGAAGGAATCGTACAAGAACCAGGAGCTCCCAATGGCGTTTTTGTGCAGTGGATGGGCAAAAGAAGAAATAATCCGTTTGAACCCCACACCAAAGACCCCTGGGTTGAAACCATGTCTTTCGGACCGCAGTACAGTCAGTGGTGGGACCAACCCGCCCCAGCCAACATCCTCCGTCTCAAAGAAAAGCCACACATCTACGGCAGTTTGGAGGGAGGAAATGCCCGTGGAGGGGCTTGGGTACTTTCAGATACCTCCGCAGGTTGGCAAAAGCGCAATAGCCGCATTGCCCCCGGGCCCAATGGCTGGGAAGTGCTGAAATTTGCTGAAGGTCCGTTGGGACGGGTTTTTGCCATCCACCAGGGATATGCAGGGGTATATTACAACGATTTCAGCCGCCGGTGGGCCACCAGCGCCTCCTACTTGCGCAGCGAGCCACTGCGCCTTTGGCCCAACCCGGGCAACGGCTTGGTGCAAGTGGAATGGCCTGCGGCAAGCAAAAACATCCAGGTGCTTAACAACATGGGACAAGTGGTTTGGGAAGCATCGCCAAACAACCAGGCTCCCACAACTTTGGATGTACAGTTTTTACCTACAGGCATGTATTTCCTACAAACGGAACACCAAGGCACAATTTTCCAAGTGAAATACCTTAAAACAAACTGACAGCATGCATGTCTCATGCCGGGTGAGCTGAACCAAAGGCACCATCGCACGACCTTCCTTTTCGGGAAAACCTACCCGCCAAACTGGCGCCGGGCGACAACGTGCACGTGCCACTTGGCCCATACAACCCTCACCAAGCGCATTATCTCTCTGTTGTGCTTCGCTATTTTTCGGCGGCATTGTGTAGCTTTGTAGCCCTATGCGGAAAACGCTTTACCTGCTCTTTGGCCTGACAGGCTTGCTCGCTGTGTTCAACGGCTGTAATACCGACATTCAGGGTGATTTGCTGCCTAACCAGCCCCCTAAAACTTTTACCGTTGTCGACACCATCATCCGGTCGGGCAACGACCGTTTGACCAGTACTGTGGTCATCAACTGGTGGGGAACCGATCCCGATGGTTTTGTGGCCGGCTACGAATTTACGTTTGACCCCAATCCTGGTCCGGCCACCGCATGGACCTACACCACCCGTACCGATTCAACCTTTTTGCTGACCGTACCTGCGGGCAACGACAGTTTCGATTTCCGGTTTACCGTGCGGGCAGTTGACAATTTCGGGCTGAAAGATCCCAATCCAGCTTCGGTAAGGTATCCGGTAAAAAACTCCCCTCCCACTGCTGATTTCAGCTACCCGGCTTCGGGTGGAAATGCACTTGCAGGAGGATTTCCATTGGTGTCATACCCCGTCTTACACTATGCTTGGCAGGGATCTGACCCTGATGGCATCAATACCCTCGAACAATACGAGCTGGTATTGAACGACACCTTGCAAACTGCCAATTACTTCACACTTTCGGCAACTTTCAACGAAGTTATCTTGCAAGCCGAAAATCTATCAGGTGCTGGAAGTGCTTGTTTGGTATATCCCGGCAACAATGAAAATCCGCTCGCTACCCGCATGCAGGGCCTTGTTTTTGAAGATTCAAACCGGGTGTATTTGCGCGCGGTCGACCAAAGTGGCGCGCGATCGGCATGGCGTGAAAGTAGGCCAACCTTTGTAAAGCGTCCGGAAAGCCGTTTTTTGATTGTGAACGCATACGGCAATGACCCTAACCCCGACTTGAACGCGGGCAACATTGCCAACCTTTACCAAACAGAGCTAAATGCCATTGGCATCAGCACCTACGACCAGGTACGCATCTTTGAACGTCAAGGTAGCAACTTCATCAACCTTTCGGCCAATAACCGCACCCAAGCCAAAGTTTTTGCTTTGTTCGACCAAATCATGCTCATTGGCCCCGATTTCGACATCGGCATTGTCTTCACCCAAAACACCATGGGCAGTTTTCTCGATGGCGGAGGTCGGTTGCTGGTCAGCCTGTCTTCGAGTTTAGGCTCACCGGTAGTCAGCCAGTTTTACGATTTTTCACCCATCGATTCTTTGCAGCAGCCAGCCGCTGGTTTTGAATACCTGCTGTCAGACACCTCAACAGCTTTGCCCTTGCAAGCCGGCTACCCCAGCCTGCGTTACCGGGGTTTCACCTCCTCGGTACGCCCCATCCGTTTCGTTGGAGGAGTGACCCCCTTGTACCGTGCCAACATCCAACTGCGTGGCGGAGCAAATCCCTTCCCCCCATTCCCCATTTTCAGCGGCAACAGCAGCATCATGGGCATGCGGGTGAACACGGCCAACAACAGCAAATTTATCATCACATCTTTGGAGCTGCACCGACTGAACAATAACGCCAATTTGGGTGTGTTACTCGACCGCATTCTCAAAACCGAATTTGGGGTGCAATGAAAAAAATAGCTGTATTTGCGAGCGGATCGGGCAGCAATGCCGAAAACTTGTACCATTATTTCAAAGACAAGGCCGTTGCCAAAGTTTCAATGGTGGTGAGCAACAAGCCCGATGCCTACGTCTGCACCCGTGCCCGGAACCTGCGCATTCCCCTTACCCTGGTAAGTAAACGCTCGCTTTCAGATGGCAGTCTCACCTACATTTTGCAGCAAGAAGGCATTGATTATGTGGTATTAGCCGGCTTCTTGCAATTGATTCCTGCTGATTTGATTGCCGCCTATCCCGGCAAAATTATCAACGTACATCCCGCTTTGCTGCCCAAATTTGGGGGAAAAGGCATGTATGGTGATCGTGTACATGCTGCCGTTTTGCTGGCGGGCGAAAAAGAAAGCGGCATTACCATCCACGAAGTAAACGAGCATTACGACGAAGGCCGTGTACTGGCCCAGTTCCGCTGTCCGGTATACCCCATCGACACCCCCGACAGTCTGGCCCAACGTGTTCACAGTCTTGAGTACGCCCACTACCCCGAAGTAGTAGAACAACTGATCCGCGAGCACGGCGAATAATCTCCATACGAGCGTCGCGAATGGTCTAAAAGCGAGCACAGCGAGCCCTCTCTCAACGAGCGCAGCGAGTGGTCTAAAAAGCGAACGCAGTGAGCGGTCTCTCAACGAGCGCAGCGAGTGATCTAAAAAGCGAACGCAGTGAGCGGTCTAAATTTACGCCTCCAGCTGTTAACTTTGCACTGCTCATTTCACGCCATGGAAGCTCCGCCCCGCCTCGATTTTTCAAACACCGCCATCGCCTTTGTCGGCAAATCAGACAAAGAACTACGTAAGTCGTATTGGATGTTCCGTCTAATGAACGCCAAATGGCTGGTAGAAAGCCTTTCAGCCTTAGCCCCCATGGCTTTAAAGCTTCGCTTGCCCATCGACCCCTTGGTGAAAGCCACAGTTTACGACCAATTTTGCGGAGGCGAAAGCATTGCGGGCTGCGAACGAAGCATGGACGAGCTGCACCGCTACGGCATAGGCACTATCCTGGATTATTCGGTAGAAGGCAAAGAATCGGAATCGGAGTTTGATGCTTGTCAGGCCGAAATTATTCGGACCATTGTCAGAGCCAAGGGCGATGCTCGCATTCCTTTTTCGGTATTCAAAACCACCGCTGTGGTGCGCTTTGGCTTGCTCGAAAAGATAAACGAGGGTGTTTCACTCAGCGCCGCGGAACAAGCCGAATGGGAGCGCGCCCAAAAACGGGTCGATGGCATTGCTAAGGCAGCATTTGAGGCTGGCCAACCGCTCTTCATCGATGCCGAAGAAAGCTGGATCCAAGACGCCATCGACGCTTTGGCCACCCAAATGATGGGACTTTACAACCGCGAGGCACCTATTGTTTACAATACCATTCAATTGTACCGCCACGACCGACTGGCCTGCATGAAAAAGGCCTTCGCCACCGCACGTGAAAATGGCTATTGGTATGCCGTAAAATTGGTGCGCGGCGCCTACATGGAAAAGGAGCGTGCGCGTGCCGTAGAAAAAGGTTATTCCTCACCCATTCAGCCCGACAAAGCCGCCAGCGACCGTGATTACAATGCTGCACTGGCCTTTTGCGTAGAAAATATAGAACACATGGCCGTTTGTTCGGGCAGTCACAACGAAGAAAGTAACCGCTTGCTTGCCGAATTAATGGCCAAGCATGGCCTCGACCACAAACACTCCCGCATTTGGTTTGCACAGCTCAAGGGCATGAGCGACCATATCAGCTACAACCTCGCCCATGCTGGCTACCAAGTGGCCAAATACCTGCCCTATGCGCCGGTACGGGCCATGCTGCCTTACCTCATCCGCCGCGCCCACGAAAACACCAGCATCGCCGGCCAAATGTCGCGCGAGTTGAGTTTGATAGTTGCTGAACGCAAGCGGAGGAAGACGGGCTACTGAGAACGGGTGACAGATGACAGACGACTGAAGGAGGAAAAATAGCGTTCGAAATTACGCGAGTCGAAACCTTAAACGCTTGATAAGGGCTTGAATGCGGATGATCAATTTTTCGTACAAAGCCAAAAGTGCTTCGGCGCTGACTTTGTCGCCTACATCTCGCAGCATCGCCAATTTGAGACACGCACACACTTCTATGGCCGAGCGGTTGGCAATTATCAAAAAACGAACAAACTCTTTGTCTGACTGGAGCGTACATCCTTCGGCAATATTAAGGGCCACAGAGTCAGCTGCGCGCTGCACCTGGTTTCCTTGGATATAAGTTTCCGTAACCGGAAAATCAAGCCTAAAGCTATTCACCCTTGCCGTCAGCGCAGCAGCTTCGTGCCAAATTTCCAATTGCTCAAATTTAAACATGATTAAAAATGGCCGGAAGTCATTTCACCGTCAGCACTGTATAGCATTTTGTATATATACAATTTGATATACAAGCCCTCGTACAATTGAATATCTACAACTTATACTCTAACTTATATGCAAATCCAGCCATACAATGTCATTCTTAGATTTTCCTCGTCCTTATGCGTTGTCTGTGGTCCGTTATTAATGTTTTGTAGTCCTAAATTCCTTTTCATTTCCTCATCTTCTATAACTGGCTTTCCGTTTTAACTAGTCACCTTTCGGTCGTCCGATACCAGTTGTCTGTTTCTCCTTTGTCAGTTTTCCGTCGTCTGTTACCCGTTCTCTGTCGTCTTTTCGTATTTTGCGCCCCTTATGGAAATCGTCGTTTCAGGCATTCGTTCAACTGGTCAATTGCACCTCGGTAACTACTTTGGTGCCGTTAAAAACTTCGTGCGCATGCAGCACGAGCACCCTTGCTACTTTTTCATAGCCAACTACCACGCCCTCACCACCCACCCCGAACCTGCCGCCTTGCGTGCCAGCGTACGGCAAGTATTGGTCGAATACCTGGCTTGCGGCATCGATCCCGAAAAAGCAGTGGTGTATTTGCAAAGTGACCTGCCCGAAATTCCCGAGCTCTACATGCTGCTCAACATGCACGCCTATGTGGGCGAGCTTGAAAAAGTCCCCACCTTCAAAGACAAGGTGCGCAAACAGCCGAACAATGTAAACGCTGGTCTCCTTACGTACCCGGTGCTCATGACTGCCGACGTGATCATCCACCGCGCCAGCCGGGTGCCGGTGGGCAAAGACCAGGAGCAGCACCTCGAAATGGCCCGCAATTTTGTGAACCGCTTCAACCATTTTTATGGGGTCGATTATTTTCCCGAGCCTTATCCATACAACTTCGGACAAGAGCTGGTGAAAGTACCCGGCTTGGATGGCAGCGGCAAAATGGGCAAATCAGAAGGCAATGCCATTTATCTGAGCGACGACCCTGCTGTGATTCGTAAAAAAATCATGCGGGCTGTAACCGATACCGGCCCCACCGAGCCCAATAGCCCGGTTTCGGAACCCGTGAGCAACCTCTTCACACTCTTGTCGCTGGTGGCAGCTCCCGAGCGCGTCGATTTTTACAAAGCGGCATACGCCGATTGCAGCATCCGTTACGGCGACCTCAAAAAAGAACTGGCCGAAGAAGTCCTTACTTTTGTGGCCCCAATTCAAGAGCGCATCCGTGAAATTGGTGCCGATGATGCTTATATTCGCAAAGTGCTGAGCGAAGGCGCCGAAAAAGCCCGCCTCAGCTCCACCAAAACCCTGCGCGAAGTGCGCGAAATCATGGGCTTTTAAGATTTATTCATGGGAAAACACATCGCCATCGCCGGCAATATCGGCTCGGGAAAAACCACCTTGACCACCCTGCTGGCCAAACAATACAACTGGGAACCACACTTTGAAGATGTGGACAACAACCCCTACCTGAACGACTTTTACGAAGATATGCAGCGTTGGTCGTTCAACCTGCAGATCTTCTTTTTGAACTCACGCTTTCGGCAATTACAAGACATCCGCAGGCAGCCAAAAGCCGTAATCCAAGACCGCACCATATACGAGGACGCGCATATCTTTGCCCCTAACTTGCACGCCATGGGCCTCATGACCGGCCGTGATTTCGAAAACTACCGGAGCCTGTTTGATGCTGTAAGTAGCTTGGTGCAAGCACCTGATTTGCTCATTTACCTACGTGCTTCGGTACCAACCTTGGTAAAACAAATACAACGCCGTGGCCGCGAATACGAAGACGGCATCCGCCTCGACTACCTGCGCCGCCTCAACGAGCGCTACGAAGCCTGGATAGACACCTATTCTGAGGGAAAATTGCTCATCGTAGATGTCGACAACCTTAATTTTGCCGACAAACCCGAAGATTTGGGCTTCATCATCAACAAGATAGAGGCTGAATTCAACGGGCTTTTTTAAGCAAAAGACTCAAAATCAGTTCCGAACAATTATTTTCGCTCCTCCAATAAAAAAGCAAGCATGAAAATCACCCGCACATTGGCCGTTGTGGCCATGGCTGCTGCAATGGCAGTAACCGCCTGTAAAAAAGACGACATCAACCCTGTTGACCCCAACAATCCTGGTGGCGGAGGCAACAACAATCCTCCTGCCCCTACCAAAACCCAGTTGTTGAGCGAAAAGCAGTGGAAAGTACAATCTACCCGCATGATTGAAGACGGACAAACCGACACTGCCAACATCAATATCATCGGTGCCGACACTTGGCGGTTTACCTTCCGTGCCGACCGCACCGGAACGGCCGTTGGTACTTTTTTGGCTACCCAAGCCGAGCCCAGCCCCAATTTCAACTGGGTATTCAACAACGATAGCACCGCTGTAACTCTCACCACTGCCAGTGGTCGTTCGGCCAGCTATCAGTTCACCGACAGCACTTTGGTTCGCAGTGTGCCTAACTTGACCTTGACTTTGGTAAACTCGCAAGGTCAGCCTGTAGGACAAGTTACCGGCACTTTGTTAGAAGCCTTCAACAAAGTAAACTGAGCGAGCTTATCGCCAAGGAAAAAGCCTCCGATTTTCGGGGGCTTTTTCTTTTTAGCTATTCCGGCAACTTGCATCACAACCAAAATTACACGCAATTAATTTCGATTTTGGGAATGATTTTCAGCCCTCAAAAACAGGACAAAACACTCCAAAACGCCTGATTTACTGGGTTTTTATTGCGATACATTAAACCTTTTTTAAACTATCTTTGTTGCCCAATTCAGATTCAGTCTAATTACGCACTAGCGAAGATGAGCAACAACGACCAGGACATACTCGAACAAATTACGGGCGACGAATACAAGTACGGATTTGTAAGCAATATTGAACAAGACATCATTCCTAAAGGCTTGAATGAAGACGTGGTACGTTTTATTTCAACCAAAAAGGAAGAGCCTGAATGGTTGCTCGAATGGCGCTTAAAGGCCTATCGCCATTGGCTCACGCTCGAAGAGCCTTCTTGGCAGAATGTGAGCTATCCGCCCATCGATTACCAAGACATCAGCTATTATGCGGCACCCAAAGCCGAATCGAAGCTCAACAGCTTGGATGAACTCGACCCCGAAATCAAAGCCACCTACGACAAACTCGGCATTCCGCTCGAAGAGCAGTTGGTATTGGCAGGCGTAGCGGTAGATGCGGTATTGGATTCTGTATCGGTGATTACCACCTTCAAAGAAAAACTAGCTGAAAAAGGCGTGATTTTTTGCGCCATCAGCGAGGCTGTGCATACCCACCCCGATTTGGTGAAGAAGTACCTTGGCAGCGTGGTGCCTTATACCGACAACTATTTCGCCGCTTTGAACAGCGCTGTTTTCAGCGATGGTTCGTTTGTGTTCATTCCCAAAGGCGTTCGTTGTCCCATGGAATTGAGCACCTATTTCCGCATCAACGCCCAAGGCACCGGTCAGTTTGAGCGCACTTTGATTGTGGCCGAAGACGAAAGTTACGTGAGCTACCTCGAAGGTTGTACTGCTCCCAAGCGCGACGAAAACCAATTGCACGCCGCCGTGGTAGAACTCGTGGCCATGGAAAAGGCCGAAATCAAATACAGTACGGTGCAAAACTGGTACCCTGGCGACAAAGAAGGCAAAGGCGGCATCTACAACTTCGTTACCAAGCGCGGTGTTTGCATGGGCAACCACAGCAAAATCAGCTGGACCCAAGTAGAAACCGGCTCGGCTATCACCTGGAAATACCCCAGCGTGGTGCTCAAAGGCGACCACAGCATCGGTGAATTCTACAGTGTGGCCGTAACCAACAACATGCAGCAAGCCGATACGGGCACCAAAATGATCCACATCGGCAAAAACACCAAAAGTCGCATTGTAAGCAAGGGGATCAGCGCCGGCAAGAGCCAAAACTCTTACCGTGGCTTGGTGAAAGTGCGTAAATCGGCCGAAAACGCCCGCAATTTCAGTCAGTGCGACTCGCTTTTGATGGGCGATAAGTGCGGCGCGCATACCTTCCCCTACTTCGAAATCAACAACAACGGCGCCACGGTAGAACACGAAGCCACCACCTCCAAAATTGGTGAAGACATCATGTTCTATTGCAACCAGCGCGGCATCAGCGAAGAAGACGCCGTTGCCCTCATCGTCAACGGCTACGCCAAAGAAGTGCTCGACATGCTGCCCATGGAGTTTGCGGTAGAAGCGAAAAAGTTATTGGCGGTATCACTCGAAGGGTCGGTTGGCTAAGCCAACCGGTTCAAAGTTCAAAGTTCAAAGTTCAAAAGGCAGATACAAGAAAGATGGGCTACTTAGCTTTTGAGGAGACTAAAGTATGGCAAGAAGGAAAATTACTTGTTAAGGAGCTTTATCAAGCCATTAACGATAATAGTTCTTTCGCACACGACTATGCTTTGGCCAATCAAATACGGAGATCAGCCATTTCAATTCCATCGAATATTGCCGAAGGTTTTGAACGAGCAAGCAACAAAGAACTCACCCAATTTTTGTACATAGCCAAAGGCTCATCGGGTGAACTAAGAACCCAAATTCAAATAGCAGTAGAACTAGAATATTTGTCACCCGAAGTGGCCAATAAACTAATAGAACAAGCCAAAGCTATAAGCAGAATGTTGCAAACTTTGATCAACTACCTAAAAAACAGCGAATTCAAAAGGGTTAAGTATAGCTCCGAGGTAAAAGAACCAGAATCAACCTATTTCGTTGAGCCCACAGATGCTAGGTTATTCTTGGAAGCTCAAAACAACCTTCATACTTGAACATTAACCATTACCCATATTTCCAAAATTACGAGGGCGAAGCCCGAGTTCATTGAACTTTGAACTTTGAACCTTGAACTTTGAACTGACATGCTACACATAAACAACCTCCGCGCGTCGATCGACGACAAACAAATCCTCAAAGGCATTAACCTCGAAGTAAAACCCGGTGAGGTGCATGCCATCATGGGGCCGAATGGCTCGGGCAAAAGCACCTTGTCGAGTGTGATTGCCGGTAGAGAAGGCTACGAAGTAAGCGGTGAAGTGCTGTTCAACGGCAACGACCTGCTGGAGATGGCGCCCGAAGTACGTGCTTGGGAAGGCATTTTCCTGGCTTTCCAATACCCTGTTGAAATTCCAGGTGTGAGCAATACCAACTTCATGCGTACCTGCATCAACGAGCAGCGCAAATACAAAGGCCTGCCCGAAATGGATGCCAGCACTTTTTTGCGTACCATGCGTGAGAAGGCTGAATTGGTAGAACTCGACCCCAACCTCATGAAGCGCTCGGTGAACCAAGGTTTTTCGGGCGGAGAAAAGAAGCGCAATGAAATTTTCCAGCTGGCTATGTTGGAGCCGAAGCTGGCCATCTTGGATGAAACCGATTCGGGCTTAGACATCGATGCCTTGCGCATTGTGTCGAACGGTGTGAACAAACTCCGCAACAAAGACAATGCATTTGTGGTGATTACCCACTACCAGCGTTTGCTCGATTACATTGTGCCCGACTTCGTGCACGTTTTGATGAATGGCCAGATTGTAAAATCGGGCACCAAAGAACTCGCTTACGAACTCGAAGAAAAAGGTTACGACTGGTTGAAAGCCGAAACGAAAGCAACTGTATGAGCACCCTTGCCCCTGCCAATACCCTAACCGACAGGCTCACCGTATTTGCCAACCAACTGGCGGGCGATCCGTTGGAAGCCATGCGTCGCTCAGGAGCAGCCGATTTCGCACGTTTGGGATTGCCCCATACCGAACTCGAAGATTGGAAATACACCAACTTCAAAGGCTTGCAGCAGTTAGATGCCCTCGCACCACTGCCGATCCTCGACGAGGCCGCCATCGACCTCAACAAATACCGCATTGCAGGCATCGATGCCTATGAGCTGGTATTCATCAACGGGCGTTTTGCCGGCACCCTGAGCAGCCGATTTGAAAGCGAGAAGCGTTTTATCAGCTCTTTGGCCTTGGCCCGCAACCTGCGCACAGGCTTGCTGCTAGAACACCTTGGCGTGTATGCCCAGCAGCAAAGTGAAGGACTCACTGCTTTGAATACCGCTTTGGCACCCGATGGTTTTGTGATCCACTTGGCCAAAAACGAAGTATGCGAGCGCCCTGTAGTGGTTTACCACATCAGTACCGGCACCAAAGAACGCGGTTGGGTAAACCAACGCAACCTGGTGGTAGCCGAAGCTGGCAGTCAGCTTACCCTCATCGAAAAATACATCAGCGACAGTCCCATATTCGACAATGTAGTCACCGAAGTAGTGGTTGGCAGCAATGCCGATGTGGCGCATTACAAACTGCAAACCCGTTACGGTGATGCATGGCATGTGGGAACCACCCGTGTGGAGCAAGAACGCGACAGCCGTTACTACAATGCCACCATTAGCTGGAGCGGCGAATTGGTGCGCAACAACCTGCAAACCCGCCACAACGGAACAGGCTGCGAAACGCATTATTTCGGGCTATACCTGCTCGACCACGACAACCTCATCGACAACCACACCCTGGTAGACCACGCCCAGCCGCATTGCAACAGCCACGAGCTGTACAAAGGCATTGTGGGGCCGGCTGGCAAAGCCGTTTTTAACGGCAAAGTGATGGTGCGTCCCGATGCTCAAAAAACCGATGCTTACCAAAGCAACGCCAATATTTTGCTGGCCGATACGGGTACCATCAACACCAAACCCGAGCTAGAAATTTTTGCCGATGATGTGAAGTGTTCACACGGCGCCACCATTGGTCAGCTCGATCTTAACGAACTTTTCTACCTCAAAGCCCGTGGCATTGGCGAAGAAAAGGCACGCACCATCTTGCTCACGGCCTTTGCTGGTGAAGTCATCGAAGCCATCCGTATTGACGCCCTGCGTGACGACCTCTTGGCCCAGTTGATGGACGAATTACACCGCATGCAAATCACTTTTTAAGAATGCAAACCGACATACATACCGATTGGGCCACGGTCCGCAACGACTTCCCCATTTTGCGCGAAAGCGTGAACGGGCGCCCATTGGTGTATTTCGACAATGCAGCCACCTCGCAAAAACCGCAGGTGGTGATTGATGCGCTGGTTGATTACTACAGTCGATACAACAGCAATGTACACCGCGGGGTGCACAGCCTGAGTCAACAGGCCACCTCTGCCTTTGAGGCGGTGCGCAAACAAGTGCAACATTTCATTGGTGCACGGCATGAAGCCGAAATCATTTATACCCGCGGTACCACCGAAGCCATCAACCTTGTGGCCCAAAGCTGGGGCTCGCTGGAGGTGCTGCAGGGCGATGAAATTCTAATTACCGCACTCGAACACCACGCCAACATAGTGCCCTGGCAGATGTTGTGCGAGCGTACCGGCGCCAAATTGGTGGTGGTACCCATCAACGATGCCGGCGAAGTGTCGTTACAAGATTTTGCCAACAAGCTGAGTCCCCGCACCCGCATGGCTGCATTCAGCTGGATCAGCAATGCCCTTGGCACCGTGAATCCGGTACACGAGATGGTAGCCTTGGCCCAAGCGCAAGGCACCCGCACCTTGGTAGATGCCGCCCAAGCAGCGCCCCACAGCACGATCGATGTGCAGGCACTCGGCTGCGATTTCCTCGTGTTTTCTGCCCACAAAATGCTCGGCCCAACAGGGGTAGGCATTTTGTACGGCCGACTGGAATTGCTTGAGCAAATGCCTCCCGTGCAAGGTGGTGGCGATATGATCAAAGAAGTACGCTTCGAAAAAACCACCTACAACGAACTGCCCTTGCGCCTTGAAGCGGGTACGCCCAATATTGCCGATGTGATTGCTTTTGGCAAGGCGCTCGAATACCTCCAAGCCTTGGGCATGGAAAATATCGAACTGCGCGAACAAGAGCTTCTGGCTTACGCTACAGCCCAATTAAAGGCATTGCCCGGCATTCGCTTGGTGGGAACGGCTGCCGATAAACGCAGTGTGTTGAGCTTTATGGTAGAGGGTGCTCATCCATATGATGTGGGTGTATTGCTCGACCAAATGGGCATCGCCATCCGAACTGGCCACCACTGTGCACAGCCCATCATGGACCGTTTTGAGATTCCCGGAACCTGCCGCGCCTCCTTTGCGTTCTATAACAGCTTTGAGGAGATCGACCGTTTTGTAACGGCCCTTCAAAAAGTGCAAAAAATGCTATCGTGATGAGCAGATTCCAAGACATACAAAAGCAGTTGGTAGAAGATTTTAGCTTCCTCGAAGATTGGGAAGATAAATACGCCTACCTCATCGATTTGGGCAAGAGCCTCCAACCCCTCGATGCCACCTACAAAAACGAAAATTACCTCATCAAAGGCTGTCAGAGCAAAGTATGGCTGCATGCCGAATTGGAGGGCGACCGCATCCGCTATTTTGCCGATTCTGACGCTTTTATTTCCAAAGGCATAGTAGCCCTGCTGGTGAAAGTGTTCGACGGCCAAAAGCCCGAAGATGTGCTGCACGGTGACTTTTTCGTGGTCGACCAAATTGGACTCGCCGCTCACCTTTCGCCAAACCGTGCCAATGGCTTGGGCAGCATGCTCAAACAAATGCGTGCCTATGCCCTCGCCTACCAAACCAAAACGCAAAACGCCTGAAGCATGTCAGACCGCAGCTTTGTAGAAATTCAGAACGACGTCATCAGCATCCTCAAGACCATTTTCGACCCTGAAATTCCGGTCGACATATATGAACTGGGGCTGATTTATGAAATAAAAGTAAGTCCGGGCGGCAAGGTAGATGTACTGATGACACTCACCTCGCCTGCTTGTCCGGTTGCCGGCACCCTCCCAGGGGAGGTAGAAGGCAAGCTCAAAGGCATCAACGGTGTGAGCGAAGTAAAGGTAGAACTCACCTTCGACCCACCTTGGAGCCAGGAACTGATGAGCGAAGAAGCCAAATTGGAATTGGGTTTTCTGTAGCCAAAATCAAACACAAATAATGCCTCTGCTATCGCAGGGGCTTTTTTTTTTGCAAACACGCTTCGAAAAACAGGCAGACTGCGACAGCGCCTCAACAAGTGGCGCCACCTGAAGCTGTTGTGGTCTTGTTGGCACACGGCTTGTACATCAGCCGACATCCAATAAAAACCCAAACATGAAAAAAACTTTGCTCATCGCTGCCTGCTTTGCCAGCAGCATCTTCTTGGTTCAAGCTCAAAAAACGTCACCCTTGGTGAGCCCTTTCGGAGGCCCGAAATTTCTTGAAGCCGCAGAGGCTGCTTGGCCAACTGAAATCCAGCGTGGCCCTTTGCTCCGTCAGGCCTTCAACAATCAGTACATTCCCGACACTGCCTTTTACCACGGTTGGGACGATGCCAATCAAAACTATTACATGCACACCAAAGCCCACTTTACCTATGGTCATGCTGCCAGTTTGCGGAGAATAGATTATTACGAAGTTGGCAACAATGGCTGGGAAATTGTAACCAGCGATACCTTCTATTATGATGCTGCCAATCGCTTAACAGCCATGGAAACCTTTGAAAATGGCATTCCGGTTTTCCGCATGGAAATGAACTACAACGCGAATGGATTGCTTACTGGTCGTCATTACATGGTAAGTCAAGGCCCTAGCATTGTCAACACCGCTTGGGAAACCGTTTTGGGCGACTCCATCGAAATCCATACTACCAGCAACAACCAGATCACTTCTTACACCCTTCTTGCCGCTTCGTTTACATGGAACGGTTGGATGCCCATGTTCAAGGCCAGTAATATTCAATACAATGCACAAGGAATTCCTGTGAACATGGCTGTCAACGGATACACTGGGACTGGCTGGAGCGACACGGTATTTTACAATAATATGCGTTGGGATTTTGGCTTTGGCAATTGGGCCGAGGCCAGCAATATGACCAATGCCATTGAAGAGCGCTACAGCCTTCTTCCTCGCCAAGAACTATTCTTGAAGCAACCCACGGGTTATACCCTCACACAGCAAGTAAACGGACAAATGGTAGCGATTGAGCGTGCCACGCCCATTCCAGCAGTCGCTTCACCCGATAGTGTGATTTACGAGATTTACGCCAACAATGCATGGGAGGCAGCCGCCCGCAGCATGTATACCTATGCCGGCGGACAGGTGACCAGCACATGGTATGAGGAATTCAACGGAACCACTTTTGAACCTATCGAGCGTTCGGTCTTTGCCTTTTCAAACAACATTTTGAGCGAAAGCCGCTTTGAATTGTGGGATGCAGTGGCAAACGGCTGGCTGGTAGATGAAGGATATTTCTACCGCACCCTGATGGCGCAAAGTCGTCCTGACAGCATTGAAACCCTTGTACTCAATCCGGCCACCCTTCAATACATACCATCGTCGCTGGCTACTTTCAGCTACAATACCGCCGCCTCGGTTCGTGCCGTTAATCCAGGGTTAGACATGCAAGTATGGCCCAATCCAGGGAAAGAAACCCTGCATCTTCGTGTGCAGGATGCATTGGCCCAGCAGGGTGCCGAAGTACACGTAATGGATTTGCAAGGAAGGCTTGTGCATACAGCCCGTTTTGATCAGGAGATCATGCATGGGGTTCAACTGCCCAGCGAGCAATGGCCAGCGGGCATGTACATCTTGCAAGTGAAGGCAGCAAATGCACATGAAAGTTTTCGATTGGTGAAGCACTGAACATGTGCATAATGCGCAAAAAAGGCCGGTTTCCCGGCCTTTTCTTATTTTAAGTCAGCTTTCAGCTGATCTATTACCACATTCAAGTTGTCAAGTAATGCGTTTGTTTGTGCAGGCAACTCATGCAAACGTTCTCCGTTTTTGGCATCCTTTTCAACGCGAAGCACCAATTCTTTCATCGGATCGGTGCACAACATGCCAATAGGTGCTTTGATTTTATGCGCCAATGACCCCAAGGTTGTCCAATTTTCTTCCTTCAAAGCGATGCGAACTTTCTCCATCTCACCCACGATTTCCTCCAGGAAGGTGTTCACAATTTCACGCTGAAAGTCTTTGTCGCCTCCTGAAATTTCTTCGAGATAGCTGTAGGATACCAAAGTTGCCACGGTTTAGCTTATTTGAAATTTTAGTCAAATATAAGCTTATATCTGAAAACACCATGCAATTGAAAGCTTAACCGCAAGTGCATCGCTCAGGACTAAATCACGGCCAAAATGCTGTCATCATTAGGGTGATTGACGAAAGTTTAAAAGACGTATCTTGCAAGCCGCCTAAAAACTACACTATGCTTAAAAAATCCATTATTACGGGTGTGGGTCACTACGTACCCGAAAATGTGGTGACCAACAACGACTTGGCAGCGCGCATGAATACCAGCAATGAATGGATTGTTGAGCGCACAGGAATACTCGAACGACGACATGTAATTGCCGGAGGCGATGATACCACTGCCACCATGGGAACCAAAGCAGCACGCATGGCCATTGCAAATGCCGGCTTGACTCCCGACGATATCGACTTCATTGTTTTTGCCACCTTAAGTCCCGATTATTATTTCCCTGGCCCTGGTGTGCAGGTGCAAGAGCAATTGGAGCTAAAGCGGGAAATAGGTGCACTCGATGTACGCAACCAATGCTCTGGCTTTATCTACAGCTTGTCAGTAGCCGATCAGTTCATCAAAACAGGCATGTACAAGCATATCCTGGTGATTGGCTCAGAATTGCACAGCGGAGGCCTCGACTTCACCGACCGTGGACGCAACGTGAGTGTGATTTTTGGCGATGGTGCAGGTGCAGTAGTGCTTTCGGCCAGCGATGACGATAGCAGGGGAATTTTGTCGACCCACCTGTTCAGTGAGGGCAAACATGCCAAAGAACTGGCCTTGACTGCTCCGTCTACCCGTGATTGGATTCCCAATATTCTTGAACGGAACAATCCCGAAGAAACCGACTATTATCCCTACATGAATGGCAATTTTGTATTCAAGCATGCTGTTGTCCGTTTTGCTGAGGCCATTCAAGCTGCATTGCAAACCAACGGGGTAAAGCCTGAGGACATCAAAATCTTAATTCCGCATCAAGCCAATCTACGCATCAGTCAATTCATTCAACAATCCATGAAGTTGCGCGACGACCAGGTGTACAACAACATCATGCGCTATGGCAACACAACAGCAGCCTCCATACCCATTGCGCTGAGTGAAGCGCATGCAGAAGGCCGCATTCAAAAAGGTGATTTGGTATTGTTTGCTGCCTTTGGGAGCGGCTTTACCTGGGCATCGGCGCTCATGCGCTGGTAAAATGAACAACATAAAAAAAGGGCGGCACCAAAGTGTCGCCCTTTTTTGTGAATGGACTGCCTCAAATGATGTGTTTGTCGTGGCGCCATTCACGAATACGTTGCCGTATTTGTTTGGCAGTAAGCTTTTCTTTCAAGGTTAATTCGATCAACGGCAATAGTTCATCATCGGCGGCCAAACGCAAGGCCGCTATTTGATGGATATTCAGCTGCATTTCGAGTTGTCGGAAGTGTTTGCCTGAAAGCTCCAGGTATCGCAAGCGCATTTCCAACATCATGATGCGTCTTTGATTGAGATAAGGCAATCTTCGGCTTTGCAATCCTATGAGCAAAATGAGGAGACTTAGCAAAGCGAAGTACAAGACTTCGATGCTCCAACCCTGACTTTCGTATGAATATGCGGCCAGCATGTACACGCAAACCGCGAAAAATGCCATCGCCAATGGAAAAATCAGCAAGTGATACAAGGGTTGAAAACGAAAATACTTCCGATAAAACGGCTTCATACGGGCTTAGATTTGTCAACAAAGCTATTAAAAAGCCTCCAACTTCGCGTCAGGACAAATAAAAAGCCGAATGTAGATCATTCGGCTTTCAACGCATGTGCTGGGTTGCAGTTATACGATATCAATCAATCGGGGTGCTTTTTGACGCGCTTCTTCTTTTTTTGGAAGCTCAATGTGCAATACGCCGGCTTCATACTGTGCCTTGATTTGCTCTTCATCAACTTGCTCAGGCAAAGTGAATGAACGCTGGAACCGCTCATAGCCAAATTCGCGACGGCTATACTTTCCTTGTGCGTCTTTTTCTTCTTTTTGATGTTTGCTTTCGCTTGATATGCGCAACACTTTGTCATGCACCTCTACTTGAAAGTCTTCGCGTTTGCGGCCTGGTGCGGCCAATTCTACGACAAAGGCGGTTTCGGTTTCGCTGATGTTTACAGCCGGTACAAAGCGGCTTTCGCGCTGGAGCAAATCATCGGCCAAGGTAAAAGGATCGGTGTTAAAGAAACGATCAACGAAGGTTGGCAATGTGTTTCTGTGATTGAATTTTACAAGTGTCATTTTTTTAATCTCCTATTTTTTTGGTTCTGAAGGCTTATCATCAAAGCATGTACCAATCAGAAAAAACGCACATTTCACCGCCATATAGGCTTTAATACCTATAAAAAATTGTCATTATGTCTGATTTTTTCAGCAAAACAAGACATAATGACCGATTATTATCCGACAAAAACCGACTAATCATCGGCTGCAAAATAGTTTAGCAGTATGCGATCAGCCGTTTTTGTTTGGCTTTTGGCGGCCTGCTGCCTACACCGGCATACTGTACGGGCGCAAGTCGGCAGCAATGCCTGTAGTGCGTTGGAAATTACGCTTCCCGACAGTGGTTCGGCTTGGCAAGGGTATGATTTCCCACAAGCCGGCCGGTTACAAAAAGCACAGTTGCTATGGAGCGTAGCACATACAGCCCATACGGCCCTTCCTTTTGCGCAAACGCGTCAGCTCGGTTTGTTCTATCAACCAGGTCAATTTCATGCAGCACTCTACGCCGATTTTTTTGGCAATGACTTATTCGGCTGGCAACAGTATCAATTTCAAACAGGACTATCCATGGGAAAATGGCGCATAGGCGCGGGCATGTGGAGCCGGCGCACCCAATTGGCCGATCAACGACATTGGCAGTTAAACGCCCATATGGGTGTTTCGGGATTATTGGGTAGACATTGGTGGTGGCATTTGGCTTTTGGACAACTGCGCCAAACGAGTCAAGACCAGGCGCGCATAACCGGTAGCCCTCCTGCTGTTGCCCGTGTACTGCTCGAACACCGGCCAGCCAAGCAAACACGCATTTGGCTGATGTACCAACAGCAACAAGGCTGGCCTGCAGATTTTGGTGTCGGTCTTCAATGGCAAATGAACAAGCGATTTTGCTTCGACCTGGCCATTGCTCCGCCATACGGGCGGTTTTCGGTAGGGCTCGTTTTCCAACATCGGAACATTCACATACGTTTGCAAGCCAAGCACCAGACATTACCCGGCTTGTGGTGGGGCAACCAATTGCAATGGACCTCATTCCCTCCCTGAGGCGCTATCTTGTTGTCTGCTTGTTGGTATGGCATGCAGGAGCAGTACGGGTAGCTGCTCAAGAGCCTGTACAGCCACCAGGCTGGGATGATTGGATGCTTCAAACGGACCAAGAAGTAAGCAGCGAACAATCAACCCTGCTGCTCGAAGAATATCAGCAAGCACAAACGTACAGCCGGCGATACAAACTTGACCTCAACAAGGCTGATCGCCAGGAATTGTATGAAAGCGGATTGTTCAATGCCGCGGAGATTGAGGCATTGTTGGCGCATCGCAATCGGTTCGGCCCATTGTTGGCATGGTATGAACTGCAGGCCATTCCCCTATTTACTCCCCAACGCTTGGAGGCATTGCAAATACATTGCATGGTCACATCAGGACACCAACGCAACAGTTGGCGCAGTAGCTGGCAAAGTGCTGATCAAATTTGGCTGAGTCGCAGCGATTTCAGCTGGCCATTGGCAGCAGGATATGATCGTGCGCGTGCGGCTGACGGCCGGAGTCATTATGCTGGAAGTGTCTTGGGACAACGTTTGCAATACCGCAACCAAGGCCTGATGCACAAAGCCATCTTGAGCATTTCACGTGAGCCCGGTGAATTGGGATTTGATCGAGCTGGCGGACACCTGCAGCTGCATTCGAATGGCCGCCTGAAGCGGCTTGTAGTGGGCGATTACCACTTGCAATTGGGAGAAGGATTGGTAGCCAACACGGGCTTTGGTGTGATGCGGGCCACGCATTTGGACGGTTATTTTTTTCCAGGACTCCAAATCAAAGGTGCCAGTGGGCTGCCTGCCTTTGGCACATTCAGGGGAGTCGTAGGGCAATGGCAGCTCAAAAAACACATCATTTGGGTACCATGGGCGTTTCGCATGCGTTGGAGCAGCTCGCAGCAAAGCCTCACCGACGGAAGCAGCTCCGTAACCAGCATCAACAAGAACGGATTGCACCGCACACCCACGGAACGAGGCAATCGGTACAATTTACCGGTATGGGGCTGGGGAACTGCCATACATTTCAGGCACGGCAATTGGCAATGGATTGGCGGGGCACAAGCCTTTCATCTTTCGCTTCCGCTGGCAGCCGAACAACCATTTTACAAGCAACTGCAGCCTACCGCACCAAACCGCTGGCACCTTTCGTTGGCACATCAGTACCATCGGAAGCGTTGGCAATGGCAGGGTGAATGGGCATGGCAAGGTGGAGGCGAAATGGCGCTCGTGCAGCAGGCATATGCTAATTTACCCGGGAATATGCAATGGCGCATGGCATACCGCCATTTCACTCCAGGATATCATGCTTTTTTGGCCAACAGCCTACAACGCGGCAGTGAAGTCACAAATGAAAAAGGATGGCTCATCAACCTGCAATACCAACCGCTTCGCAAACTCAACATTGCGTGGTTCGTAGATTTGTATACGCATCCGTGGCTCCGTTACCGCATTGATGCACCCAGCACCGGTACAGAACAGCGCTTACTTGTGCAGTGGCAAGCTGACAAAAGCCGTCGTTTGATTTGGCAATCGCGCTTCGAAACATTTGAGCGCAATCAATACACCACTACCTGGGTACAAACGCAAGAACAGCGGCGCATGCGGCATCAATTGCAGTTCAAGGAGCAAATAAATGCACAATGGGAATACGCCTGGCAATGGAATTTCAACCTCTTTGCGCCCCATGGAAGCAACTGGCAAAAAGGCAATGCCCTATGGCTGAGGATGCGCTACCAAAGTGAAAAATGGAAGTTGGCTGCACAATATGCCCTATTTGATGCCCCCAACCATGACAATCGCTTCTTTTTCATTGAGCCAGATGTGTTGTACGGAGCAGGAATGAGTCAATTGAGCGGGACAGGGCAGCGCTTTGTCTTGCTCTTGCAATACAAACATAGGCGATATGATCTTTGGCTGCGTTATGCCCAAATGCGCTTGGTAGATCGTGTCCAAATGGGTTCAGGTTTGGACGAGTTGCCTGGGCCAATCCGACATCAATTGCGCCTTCAATTCCAGTGGAAACACAGTGCCAAATGAAATTGCCGTATTTTGTGGCACATATGGCTTTGAAACACCGCATCAAACCAATTTTACGGGCATTGGGCCTCATGTTGCTCGTTACCCGGCTCAAATATTGGCGCAATTACATCCATTATTTTCGGCGAATACAGGCCTTTAAGGCTGCTCATCCACAACTACCGCTCCCGCCAGCCTATATGCTGTACATTGCGTATGGACTGAATTACGAAAATTACCTGCGCGATGGCGAAGCCACGGCCAGCTGGCTCCATGAAAAATTTAGCCCATACTTGCCTGCAAAAGGCACCATTCTCGATTGGGGTTGCGGACCGGCGCGCATCACCCGGCATTTGCCCACCTACTTCAAAGGCTGGCAAGTGATGGGTACCGATTACGATCCTGCAACCATCCAATGGTGCCAAAATGCCTTGCCTCACATCCATTTTGAGCGCAATGCATTGCACCCGCCCTTGCCCATCCCATCTGCTAGCGTGCATGCGGCGATTGGCATATCCATTTTCACACATTTGTCGGCCGCAGCACACGAAGCATGGCTGTTGGAATTGGCCCGGATCCTTGCACCAGGCGGGATGTTTTTTGTGACCACCCAAGGCGAAGTGTTTTTAGAACAAATGAGCAGTAAAGAGGCGTTGGCTTTTCAAAACAACCAATTGGTCATACGCGCCACGGGCCCCGAAGGACACAAAGTGTACGGCGCCTATCAGCCCGAAGGATTCATACGTCCTTTTTGGGAAAGGTATTTTGAAGTAATTGAGCACCTGCCTGGTCAAATGAGCCATGGAAAGCCCATCCAGGATTATTGGATTCTAAAGCGCAAACTCAATGAATAGAGAATCGCTCGTTGCCTTGAAATCTTTTGATAACGGTTTGATAGTGCTTTTCGAGCAAGCCCGATACAATACCTTCTTTCAGCCCCAAGCCTGAAACCGTAATTTTATTCACGTCGGCCGACTTCATGACCGCCATGTAAATTTCAGTAGCTGGCAGTATTACATCTGCCCTATCAGGGTTGAGTCCGAGATTTTTAATCCGGTGTTCCATCGGGAAGCTGCTCACATAGGCATGTGTTGTACTCAACTGTTTTAGCGTGGCAAATTTGCCCTGCTTAAGGTTCATCAAATCAAACAACTTATTGATATTCCCACCGGTGCCCAAAGCATAATCGGGAGCAAGCGGTTTGATTACGGCCTTCAGCCAGCCCTTCATTTGTTTCCAGCTGTCCGCGCTGTCTTTGCCATCGAGCATGCGAACGCCGCCTAAATCAAAAGAGCGCGAGGCCAATTGACTTTCACCATGCAAAAGCGAGATCTCTGTTGAGCCACCTCCAACATCCACAAAAAGCACCTTTTTACCTTCTTCAAGTGCCCCCTGATGTGCTTTGTAAATCAACTCAGCCTCTTCTTGACCGCTGATGATTTCAATTTGAATACCTGTTTTGTCTGCCAACCTTTTGGTTACTTCTATGCCATTGGAAGCTTCCCGAAAAGCGGAAGTAGCACAGGCCCTGAAATCCTCCACATGAAACAATTCCATCAACAACTTGAATGATTGCAACATTTTTTCGAGGTCTCCCTCCTTTTCTGCGCTCACTTTACCGTCGATGAAAACAGCATCGCCCAAACGGACCGGCACTCGCACAAACTCCAATATTTTTATTCGGGCACGGTCTTCACCATCATTGAAAAAACTACAGATGTATAAGCGGGCGGCGTTTGACCCAATGTCGATGGCGGCTACGTTCAACGCATGAATAATTTAAGCTTCAACTGTGAGGTTTTGAGCAAGTTTGGCAAAATAGGCATGACTGTCTAATTGCGCTCGAACGACCTTGCTGCCTTTTTCAGCTGGATTTCGCATTTCATTGGCCAAGGGATTGGCCATGTTGCGCGCCTTCACATTGTCGTTCAATTGCAAATCAATCATGTCTCTGATTTCACGACGAAGGTCGGCACTCAATACCGGAAATGCAACTTCAATACGATGACTCAGGTTGCGGGTCATCCAATCGGCCGAACTGAGGTACATTTTTTCGTTGCCCTGGTTGCCAAAAATATAAATCCGCGAATGTTCTAAAAAACGGTCGATGATGCTGATCACTTCGATGTGCTCACTGAGTCCCTTTACACCAGGCACCAAACAGCATACACCGCGGACAATCAGTTTGACTTTAACCCCTGCACAGCTGGCCTCGTACAATTTTAAAATCATATCGGGATCCACCAGACTATTCATTTTGAGGATGATATAGGCGGTTTGCCCTTGCTTGGCATTGGCTATTTCTTTATCGATGTATTGCACATACCTACTCCGCATATAATGTGGTGCAACCAGCAAATGCCTGTACTGAAACTGTCGATTGCTTTTTTCGAGTGATTTGAACAAACGGCTTACCTCCGAAGTGAGGCGCTTGTCGGCGGTAAACAAACCATCGTCGCAGTAAATGCGGGCTGTAAAGCCATTGTAATTCCCCGTACTCAAGTGTGCATATTCGCGTAATTTTCCTTTTTCGCGTCGACTCACAAGGCACATTTTCGCGTGCACTTTCATGCCTTCGAAGCCATAGATTACTTTCGCCCCTGCTTCTTCCAGCTTGCCTGCCCAATAAATGTTTGTTTCCTCGTCGAAACGGGCTTGGATTTCCACCAGCGCCGTCACCTCTTTGCCATTCATCACCGCTGTGATCAATGAATTGGCAACACTTGAAATTTTTGCCACCCGATACAAGGTGATTTTGATGCTTTGAACCTCCGGGTCGATGGCTGCTTCGCGTAAAAACCTGATCACATAATCGAATGATTGATAAGGATGATGTACCATTACGTCCTTCTTGCGGATAGCGTCGAAAATGTGCAGGTGCTTGTCGAGGTACGGCACTGCTTGCGGTATCAAAGGTTCATACTTCAAGTCGGAACGGCCCAAATCAGGGAAATCCATAAAATCGCTGAAATTGTGGTAACGGCCACCAGGAATGAGGTTAGATTTGTCGAGGTCGAGGCGGCGAATTAAAAATTGCAGCAAATCCAACGGCATGGCGGTGTCATAAATAAAGCGAACGGGATCGCCTTTTTTCCGATCGCGCAACGAACTTTTGATCTTTTCGAGCAAAGTTTCGCTCAAATCGTTGTCGAGGTCAAGTTCCTGATCTCGGGTTATTTTGACAGTAAAAGCATCGTAATGCTCGTAATCGAACATGGCAAAGATGCTTCTTAGGTTAAAGCGCACCACATCATCCAGCAGCATCACTCGCCTGGTTTCACCGCGGGGCGGCAATACATAAAAGCGAGGACAAACCTTGGTTGGCAACTCAATCAAAGCGTAGCGAAAATCATTTTCGTCGCTGCGTTTGTACATTTTGATGGCCAAATAAATGTAAGCATCCTTGATGTGTGGCGTGCGTTTGGTATCGCTCGCCATGATGGGTGTGAGAAAAGGAAATATTTGCGTTTTGAACAAATTGCGCAAATATTCTTCTTCGCCAGGAAGCACTTGTGTTTCATTGATAATCTCAATGCCTTCACGCTCAAGTTCCGGGCTTATCTCATCGTGAAAAATGGATTCAAAACGCGCTTGCTGTCGAATGACGGTTTGTTGGATTTGGGTAAGCACGGCATCGGGATGAAAAGGCAATTTTTGCAATTGACTTGGCCGAAGTGCCAACAACCTGCGTTGGTTGGCCACACGTACCCTGAAAAACTCATCGAGGTTGGAACTAAAAATAGCCAGAAACTTAATCCGTTCCAGCAAGGGAACAGATAAATTTTCTGCTTCTTGCAATACCCTGGCATTAAAAGCGAGCCAACTTATTTCGCGGTTCAGCAGTTGAAATTTGAGTCCATGCAGATTTTTTTTAAACAGAATTGCCGGGTTTTTCAGGCTCATGCTCACAGAATTGAATAATCGTTTTGGGGGAAATCAAACCAGGCTACAAGCCCTTTGCCTACACTTACTTCGCGCCAATGTTGCACATCAAAATGCAACACCATCAAACCACAGGGAGGCAGATGGTCTAAACGCAAATCAGCTGCCAACAAATTTGAAAGCTGGGTCATGGCCGGATTGTGACCAACCAGCATCACTCCTTGCAGATGCGAAGGAATGCCCACCAACAATTGCAATACTTTTTCCTCACTTGCCTGGTACAAAGCGGGCACCATTTCGGTGCGCGCCACGCAATCGTCACAAATTTCAACTAAAGTATCGAGGGTTTGACGGGTGCGCATGGCCGTACTGCAATACGCCAATTCGATGCGCTCGTTACGGCCTTTGATTTTATAGGCCAATTTCACCGCATCTTGTTTGCCTGCATGCGTAAGCACCCTGTCAATATCCGCTTGACCGGTTAAATCGAATCCGGCTTTCGCATGTCGTAGTAAATACAAACGTTTCATGTAACAGGGTTTGGCGTACGCAATGACACCACTATACAATTTTAATGTGTTAATTTCGCATCACAAAATCGCGTTTATTATCTGTTTGTTATGCGTTTCATTCCTGCATTCCTGTCCTTCACGATCACACTGCTCACCCTTTCGGCACAAACCGCTGAGGCTCAGCAAAACCTGCTGTTTGTAGCGCATTACAATGTTGAAAATTTGTTCGATACCATCGACGACCCCAACATCCAGGACGAAGAATTTTTGCCCGGTGCAGAAAATCGTTGGACAGCTGAGCGCTATGCCCACAAGCTACAGCAGCTATCCAGGGTCATCAACAGCATGAATGGTGCGAGCGGTCCCCATATTTTGGGCCTCTGTGAGGTGGAGAATGCGGGAGTTGTATCGGATCTCGCCCGACAAATCGGATCCAAAAAAGCAAAATACCGGTACGTACATTTCGATTCACCCGACGGACGCGGAATTGATGTGGCCTTGCTGTATCAGCCCAAACATTTTAAGGTAACACACAGCAAAAGTTTGCGGGTGACTTTGCCGGGTGAAAAAGCCTATCCCACACGCGATGTGCTGTTGGTAGCAGGCAAACTTCCCAACAAACAACCCTTGTTTGTACTAGTGAACCACTGGCCTTCGCGGCGCGGTGGAGAAGTGGCTTCTGCCCCCAGCCGAGCAGCTGCCGCACAAGTAGTGCGAAAGGCTGTCGACAGTCTAAAGCATGTGGTGCCCCAAGCAATAGTGTTGGTCATGGGCGACTTCAACGACGGTCCTGACGACCCTGCGCCACGTGAAGTAATGGGTGCCGAATGGCCCACAACCGCTACAAGCGTGCTGGTAAATCCTTTTTTGGCCCTCGTTGCCGATAGCACGCAAGGGTCGTACCGTTACCGCGGAAGTTGGCAATTTATCGACCACATCAGCCTCTCACCTACTGCCTTTCAAAGCAATGGTAAAGTGCAATACGTAGCAGGTTCGGCGGGTGCCTGGCTGCAACCCTGGATGCTTGAAACCACAGGTAAATTTGAGGGAAATCCCTTGCGGACATACGGTGGCAAAACCTACCTTGGCGGATTTAGTGATCACCTACCTGTAAAAATCGAACTGGAGTGGCGTCGATGATCTCTCCCGACCGGCAACAACCTTGGTACGCGTCCTGGTTCGACAGCCCCTATTACCCCCTGCTTTACCGCAACCGCGATATGGCAGAAGCAGAGCAATTCATCGTGGCCTTGTGCGATTATTTGCAAGCCGAGCCTGGCAGTAATGCGCTTGATTTGGCCTGTGGCAGAGGCAGGCATGCATTGGTGATGGCCCGCCAAGGACTGCAGGTCACAGGGCTTGACCTATCGGAAAGTAGTTTAGCCGAGGCTACGCAATTGGCCGAAAAACACCCTGCCCTAAAATTGGGCTTCGCAAGGCATGATATGCGGGCCGTATTTGCCCACAATCACTTCGATTTGGTTTTCAATCTCTTCACCAGTTTTGGCTATTTCGACGACGAAGAGGAGGACCAAAAAGTAATTGCAGCGGTATTGGCCGCACTAAAACCCGGAGGCAGATTCGTCTTTGATTTTTTGCATGCCCCCTTTGTGCAGGAAACCTTTGTGCCCAGCGAAGAAAAAACTATTGATGGCGTTGATTTTGCTATTTCGCGCCACATTACAGATACTTGGATTGTAAAGCAAATCAACGTTACCGATGCCGGTCATCAATACCGCTTTTTCGAAAAAGTAAGGCATTACAGTCCCGAGAGCCTGGAGCGACTGCTGCTTTCGCAAGGTTTCATTGTTCTGCGTCAATTTGGCGATTACCAATTAGGAGATCCGACGCCCGAAAGTCCAAGATGCATTTTTATTTGCCAGAAGCCATGGAGCAATTGATTGCATTAGACGAACAAGTCCTTTATTGGATCAACAGAGGAATGGCCAATGCCTGGCTGGATGCTTGGTTTCCCACTACAAGGAATATGTTTTTTTGGGCACCCTTGTATGTGTTTCTGATTGCTTTTTTTGCCCTGAATTTTGGCAAAAAGGGTTGGTGGGTCATTGGTTTGGTCTTGCTTACCTTTGCCTGTACCGATTTACTCAGCAGCAGCATCATCAAACCATGGGTAGGCCGTTTACGGCCATGCAACGACGAGGAAATTCGTCAGTGGGTGCGTTTGTTAGTGCCCTGCGGCAGTGGCAAAAGCTTTACCAGCTCGCATGCCACCAATCATTTTGGGGTTGCACTCTTTTTAGGTCTTGTACTTCGTCCATTTTACAAGCCCGCATTGCTTCTTTTTGTGGTGTGGGCTGGAACCATCTCTTTGGCACAAGTGTATGTTGGGGTACACTATCCTTTAGATGTTTTGGCTGGCGCCTGTTTGGGTAGCTTGGTTGGCTGGAGTATGTGGCGGATGTATTTGATAAAATGGAAATTATGAACCTGAGTTGGTTGGGTTTGAGCCTATTGTTTGCCAGTACCATGGCTGGAGGTTTGCTTGTGCTGGCGGTGAAACCGCACTGGACCAAACCGCTGAAGATGCTGCTCACCTTTTGCGGGGGTTTTTTGTTTGCCACTGCTGTTTTGCATCTGCTGCCCGAGGTATTTGCTACGCAACATCATTACGAGGGCTTGTTGATTTTGGTGGGATTCTTTTTGCAAATGCTCCTCGAAAAATTTTCGGAAGGCATTGAGCACGGACATTTGCATTTGGAGGGTCATGCCGGACACGACCATGGTCACCACGACCATTCGCACTTTCACAAACACGGATTATCGTTTGGTTTGCTCCTCAGTTTATCGATTCATTCTTTGGTGGAGGGCATTCCCTTGAATGGAAGCTTTGGCATCGAGCGACCTTTTTGGGAAAACCCCTTGTTGCTGGGCATCATTCTGCACAAATTTCCTGCGGCTTTTGCACTCATGACCGTATTGCGTCAATCGGCCTTGGGCAAGAAGCAAAGACTGGGCATGCTGCTGTTTTTTGCTGCCATGACGCCTCTTGGGGTATTGATCGGGCATTTTATCTTGGCCGCCGGTACCGGACATGACAGTGAAACTTTTCACATCATGCTGGCCCTGGCTACTGGCTCATTTTTGCAAATTGCCACCACCATTTTGTTTGAAAGCACAGTTAACCATGCTTTATCGGTAAAACAAATTCTTTTGGCCTTTGGCGGTGGCCTTTTGGCATTTGCACTTTAATTTTCACAATCGACAAGCCTTTCTTACATTCAGGCAGTAATTGCCTGTGTATGAAAAACTATTTTTTTATTGTGTTCCTTTTCGTAGCCCAATCATTAACGGCCCAAGTGCAAAATGGCTTTGATTTCGATGGGGTTGACGATTACCTTGGCCAAGCCAATGGATCTGCGAGTCTAACGGGCTTGTCGGCTTTTTCAATGGCATGTTGGGTGCAACCAACAAACGCCAGTCCGGCATTCCCCAATTTCGATGGGATTATTGGGTACCGCAATGAATCAAATGCCGACTTTTTTATTTTGCAGCTCAGCGCCGTCAATTTTGAAGCGCGCTTGCGAAACAGCAATGGACAAGCATTCACCATCACTTCGCCCACTTGTCAGCTGAACCAGTGGCAACACGTTGCGCTCATCTACACGGGCAGTCAACTGCGGTTTTACCACAACGGCCTGCTTTCGCAAAGCATTGCTGCCAGTGGTATCATCAATAATCCCAACGTAGAATTCAATATAGGCCGCATTCCATTTCAAACGACTCCTTTTTGGTTGCAAGGCAAGGTTGACGAAGTGGGAATTTGGTCACGGGCATTGTCGGATACCGAGGTTTTGTGCCTTGCGCGCCAGAAGCTCGACAGCAGCATGGCCGGCTTGGTGCATTATTTCCCGATGGATGAGGGTGTTGCCGGGGGAAATAATGGGATTCTACCCTATGTCACCGACATTAAAAGCAACAACAACGCTTTTTTCTATGGCACAGCGCTCATGGGAGCGACTTCCAATTTTGTGACCGGCACACAGCAAATCACCCAAATTGCCGACAGCGCCTGCCAGGGAAGTCAGTATAGCTTGCACGGCAGGCAATTTCTGGTGCCAGGTGATTACCATTACCGCATTGCCGCCAACGAAGGTTGCGATTCAGCCATTCATTTGCAGCTTAGTGCCCGCCAGCTGAATGTTGGGGTGAATCAAAACCGCGAATTGCTGACCGCCACCAATACCCAAGCCACCGCTTTTCAGTGGTTGAGATGCGATCAGAATTTTGCCCCCATAGCGGGTGCGAATAGTGCCAGCTACCAGGCTTTGGCCAATGGGCAATATGCGGTTGCCATCACCGAACAAGGTTGTACCGATACCTCTGCTTGCTTTACTGTGAGCACCGTCGGCGTTGAAACCGAGGTCAGCAGTTCCTTCCGGCTGTTCCCCAATCCATCCGCCGAACAGCTTTACCTTGACTGGCCCAGCCATATCCAGGTGAAAAGCCTGCGTTGCTTCCATATCACTGGAACAGAGGTGCCCATCAGCAACCAACCCGAGCCAAACCAAACTTGGCGATTGGATGTAGCAACATTGCCGCCTGGATTTTACCTCATTGAGGTTCAAACAGCGCATCAATGGCATTTTTTGAAATGGCAAAAAGGGCCTTGATTTGGTCGAATAAAATGCGGCATTCGTCGTAAAAAACAACGCATTTCATCGGGCTAACCCTTAATTTCGTTCATTCAACTACCTTATGTCGAACTGGTCCGTCGCACTATTTGAACAATCACCCCTCCCCATGGCGGTGCATAGGCTCCTCAAAAATGAGCATGAGGTGTTGGGATTTGCTTTTGTCTCAACCAATAGGGCTTTTGAACGGTTATGGGCAAATTTGGAAATAAATTGGGGCAATGACGGCGGAAAAAATTGCCACCCATATCCCGACGACTTCTTTGAAAAATTTCAAAAAACGGTCTTGGCTGACCCCACGGGAAATAAACACCTTGAAATTCCGGTGTGGTCGGCATCGGAAGAAAGTTGGTATACAGGCACCTTTTACAGCATCCATGAAACGAATTCGCCTGTACGTTGCAGGCGCCGTCTGCCAAAGGCAGCTTTGAAGCAGCATCAGAGCGGCTCAGTCATTTCGTCAACGGCAGTCATGATTCCATTCAGGTAAGCGACCTAAAGGGGCAAATGGTCTACATCAATCAAGAAGGCGCAAACCGACTGGGCATAAGCCCCGACCAAATTTCCAAATTCAAGGTTTCTGATTTTGAGCCCTTGTTCAAAACCCCGAGTAGCTGGGAATCACATGTAAAGCATTTACGCATGGGCGAAATGCAAGTGTACAGCCACAATTTCCATAGCGGATTGGAAAAAGAAATCCCTGTAGAAGTATACGTGAGTTTGCGCGCCATCCAGGGAAAAGAATACGTTATTGCTATTTCGCGGAACATTGCAGACAGAATTGACAGCCAGAAAGCATTCGAAAAACACATGGGCATGTTGGAATTACTCATCCACATGGCCAATACCTACATCAATGCCCCGATTGACCAATTGGACGTGCTCATCAACCAATCGTTGCAAGAACTGGGCAGCTTTGTGGATGCCGATCGCGCCTATGTGTTTGACTACAATTTTGAAGCAGGAAACTGTAGCAATACATTTGAATGGTGCGCAGCGGGAATTACCCCCGAAATAGAAAATCTGCAAGAAGTTCCGTTGGATTTAATTCCATATTGGGTAGAAACGCACCAAGCTGGACAAGCCTTTTTTGTAGAGGATGTTGCCTGGCTGGGCGAGGAGCTATTGGGACTTAAGAACATCTTGGAGCCCCAAGGCATCATCAGTTTGATGACGGTACCCATGCGGAGCCCTGAAGGCGAGTTGCTCGGCTTTTTGGGATTCGATTCTGTCCGCGAAAAGCGCATTTATTCAGATCGGGAAAGGCAGCTGCTTGAGGTTTTCTCCAGTATGTTGGTAAAAAACATCCGGCAGCGGGCACAAACCCAAAGCAGAATGAAAATGGCGATAGCTGACGCACATGCTGCGAGCAAAGCCAAATCGGATTTTTTGGCCAATATGAGCCACGAATTGCGTACCCCTTTGAATGGGGTGATTGGCTTTGTTGACTTGCTGCGTTCAACCCCCTTATCGCCCAATCAGCTTGAATTTGTAGAGAGTACGAGTATTTCGGCACGAGCGCCCATTGATCATGTTGGCAGATGATGTGCCCCTCAACCTCACCCTTGCCCGTTGGATGCTTGAAAAAATGATACCTGGTGCACGTCTCCTCGAAGCGCGAAGTGGCGAAGCAGCGCTGTTACTTCAGGCAGAGGATTTGAAACTCGATCTAATTTTCATGGACGTGCAGATGCCCGATATGGATGAACTGGAAACCACCCGCCTCATACGCGAACGCGAGGCCTGCGCCAACAAAGGTGAACATGTACCCATCGTAGCCCTCACTGCAGGTGCATTACAAGAATTGCGGCACCGCTGTTTGGCGGCTGGCATGGATGATTTTCTTACAAAACCTATCCATGTTGAACAATTGGAAATGATGCTCCGCAAATTTTTGCAAAAAAAATAATACCTAATTTCCTTAGGTATATAGTTTACTATTATTTGATGCGGACTGCCGAAGGACGGATGCACCGGGTCGTTGGTGCCTTGCAAGACATTACCAAAAACCAAAAGCAGCTCATTGCCATTAGCAAGTAAAATGAAGCCCTTAAAGAGATAGCATGGATCCAATCACATGTGATTAGGGCACCCCTTGCACGCCTGATGAGCCTGGTGCAGCTATTGCAGATGGAGGATTATGAAAGCGAAATCGACCGAAAAAATCTCGAATCCTATATTGCAGAAGCCGCTGAGCAACTCGACAATGTGATTTCCGAAATCGTTAGTAAGGCTGCAGATATTCAATCAGAATTAGATGCGTCGGCCTAAGCTCACTTGCCTTTGCCTTTGATCATCCCAAAAAAGGCTTTTAGTTGTTCGCGCGGATACATATTGGCGAACAAATTGAATTGACCCGCTTGCAATCGCTCTCCACCATCAATAGTTACGCAGTCGCCTGTGATATAAGCACTCATATCGCTCATCAGGAAAGTTGCCAACCATCCAAGCTCTTCATGCTGACCATAACGGCCTGCAGGGATGCGCTTGAGGTATTTTTCTTCGATGCTCTTATCGGGCAATAAACGGCTCCAGGCTCCTTCGGTGGGGAACGGTCCTGGCGCGATGGCATTCAATCGAATGCCGTATGTGGCCCATTCCATGGCCAAGGAAGTGGTCATGGCATAAACGCCGGCTTTGGCACAAGCCGAGGGCAATACGAAAGCAGAACCCGATTCGGTATAGGTGGTTACGATGTTCAGAACCACCCCTCCCTGTTCTTTTTTATCAATCAACCGTTTGCCAAAAGCACGGGTACAATGAAAACTACCTTTCAAAACAATATCGATAACCGCATTGAATGCATTGTCGCTCAAATCTTCGCTCGCTGCTAAAAAATTGCCCGCAGCATTGTTCACCAATCCATTGATTGTCCCCAATCGTGCTTCCAAAGCACTGAACATGGCCTCCACGCCTTGCGAATCGCGCACATCGCACACTTCGAACACTGCGTTGTGACCAATTTCGGCAACTGCTTGCTGCAACTTTTCTTCCCGTCGTCCACAGATCGCAACCTGCGCACCCAATGCCGCAAAAGTTTTGGCCATGGCCAAACCCAGTCCGCTGCCACCACCAGTAACCAAAATGTTCTTTCCTGCTAAAGTATCGTTGGTAAACATCTATTTCAATTTGTTGGTAATATAGGGCTGCATTCGGCTGTAGACAAGCACCTCTACTACATTTAGCCAAGCGCATATAAATTTCAATTGGCAATCCTTATTTTTGTGTGCTCAAAGCCATGACCATGAATTTCAAACTCGGCGTACTTTTTACTTTGTTGACCCTTGCTTTTGCAGGCTATATTTTTTACGCAGGCATCATGATGCCCGACACCCTTGGCTACACTGAAATGTTGATTTTTTGTGGTTTGCTCGCCGGTGTTAGCTGGTTTGTAACCATGGGTGCTTTTGAAGACATTGACAACGAGCGTAAAGCCACGAAGTGAGCAAAAGAGCGCTTTCGCTGCTGAAATCGCACGAACTGCGTTTGACCGATGCCCGCATCGATGTGCTCGATTTTATCATCGACCATACACGTGCCATTTCTCAACCTGAGCTCGAACACGCACTGGTTCACAAGTATGATAGGGTAACGTTGTACCGCACCCTCAATACATTTACCGATAAAGGGCTGCTGCACCAAGTAGCCGACAACAGTGGCAGTATGAAATATGCCCTTTGCAGTGACCAGTGCAGCGAACACGAACACCACCACGAGCACTTGCATTTCCACTGCATCCGTTGTCAAGAAACCGTTTGCATCGAAAACAGCATGATGGTTCCGCCAACTTTACCGGCCGGCTACCAAGCCAATGATTTCAACTTTGTGGCCAACGGCATTTGTCCGAAATGCGCCTAATACCGCCTTCTGTTGGCAAATGCCACCAGCGAAAGCATCAGAGGAACTTCCACCAAAACGCCGACTACGGTGACCAAAGCCGCCGGCGATTCGAGTCCGAACAAGGCAATGGCCACAGCCACTGCCAACTCAAAAAAATTGCTTGCACCAATGAGCGAAGCAGGCGCACAAATGGCATGAGATAGGTTTAAATACTTTCCCGCAAACCAAGATGCAAAAAAGATAAAATAGGTTTGCAACATCAAAGGAACCGCAATCAGCAAAATGAGCAGCGGGTTATGTATTAAGTGCTTTCCTTGAAAGGCAAAAAGCAGCACCAAAGTCGCCAACAAAGCAAATATGGTAATGGGCTTGAATGCCGGGATCAAACGCTCCGCTAGCCAAGCTGTGCCCTTCTTACCAAGAGCCCAGCGATGTGTGAACCAGCCTGCTGCCAAAGGCACCACCACAAAAAGGAGTACCGAAGCCAAGAGTGTGTCGTATGGAATGTGCACATCGGCTACACCAAGCAACAAGCCGACGATGGGCACAAAAGCCACCAAAAGCACCAAATCGTTCACGGCTACCTGCACCAAGGTGTAATTGGCATCGCCCCTGCTGAGGTAGCTCCACACAAACACCATGGCCGTGCAAGGTGCTGCGCCTAACAAAATGGCGCCTGCCACATATTCACCCAGCTTTTCGGGTTCGATGTAAGCCGCATACAAATGCTCAAAAAAAAGCCAGGCAAAAAAAGCCATGCTAAATGGCTTCACCAACCAGTTTACCACCAAGGTCAACCACAAACCCTTCGGATTTTTACGTACCTCACCCAACTTCGAAAAATCGATTTGCAACATCATCGGAAAAATCATGAGCCAGATGAGTATGGCAATCGGAATGTTTACCCTGCCCCACTCTAAACCGGCCAAACGACCAAAAAAAGCCGGGAAAATTGGGCCTAAGATGGTGCCAAGTGCCATCGACAGCAACACCCACCAAGTCAAATTTTTCTCAAAGGCGCCCAAGCCCGCTGCTTGCTTCATGACGGTTGTATTTTATCGCAATATTACGATTTTATTGCGACTCAAAAAGCAATAGTTTTGTGCTACCCATGCAACACGCCACTACCCTTACTTATGCCCGGCAACGCGATGCCGAAGATGTACTTGGCCACTACCGCCAGCTGTTTCATTTCCCCAAACACAACGATGCCCCCGTGCGCTATTTCACGGGCAATTCGTTGGGATTGATGCCGCGATCGGTGCGCACCTACCTCGAAACCGAGCTCAAAAGCTGGGAAACCTATGGGGTGGAAGGGCATTTTGAGGGTCCACACCCCTGGATGCACTACCACAAACTTTTCAACGAAAAAGCAGCACGTTTGGTGGGAGCCTTGCCCCTCGAAGTGGTAGTGATGAATACCCTTACCACCAATTTGCACTTGTTGCTGGTGAGTTTTTACCGTCCCACCCAAAAGCGCTTTAAAATCATCATGGAGGGTGGGGCATTTCCTTCCGACCAGTACGCCATCGAAAGTCAGGTGCGTTTTCATGGTTTTGATCCCGACGCAGCCATCGTAGAGCTCGTTCCACGCGAAGGCGAAACCCATTTGCGCCACGACGATATTTTGGCCACCATTAAAAAGGAAGGCGCTGAAACCGCACTGGTGCTGTTGGGCGGGGTGAATTATTATACCGGACAGCTTTTTAACATGGCCGACATTACGCGCGCCGGACATGCGGTTGGTGCTGTGGTAGGTTTCGACCTCGCCCATGCCGCCGGGAACGTATCCTTGCAATTACACGATTGGAACGTGGATTTTGCCTGCTGGTGCTCCTACAAATACCTGAACAGCGGTCCTGGAGGCCCATCCGGTATTTTTGTGCACGAACGCCACGCCCACAATGCCGAACTGCCTCGTTTTGCCGGCTGGTGGGGGCACGATGAAGGCGAACGTTTTAAGATGAAAAAGGGCTTCAAGCCCATGCCCGGTGCGGCAGGCTGGCAACTGAGCAATGCCCAGGTGATGGCCATGGCGCCGCACCTTGCTTCGCTTGACATTTTCGACGAAGTAGGCATGCCTGCCTTGCGTGCCAAGTCAGTAGAGCTCACAGGTTATTTGTCCTGGCTGCTCGATGAACTACAAACCGAATTTCCGCAAAGCGGCTTGCACGTGATCACACCCAAAAATCCCGATGAACGCGGCTGTCAACAGTCGATTGTGGTACCCAAAATCGGCCGAAAGGTGTTTGAGTTCCTCAGTGCAAAGGGCGTGATTGCCGATTGGCGCGAACCCGATGTAATCCGTGTAGCCCCTGTACCATTGTACAATAGCTTTGAGGATGTACAACAGTTGTACGAAATTTTGCGCGCAGCAATAATCCAAAACAGCTAGCGTATATTAGCGTCACAGGTGTTTACCTGAAAGCCAAATTGTTATGCCTCCTAAAACCCTGTTGTGGATGCTGCTGGCCTGCAGTTTTCACCTCAATGCCCTTGGCCAAACAAAAACCTATACCCTCAGCGGATTCATTCGCGAAACAGGCAGCCGAGAAACCCTCATTGGGGCCAATGTGTATGTTGACAGCTTAAAAACAGGGACGGTCAGCAATGCCTATGGCTTTTACGCTTTGAACCTGCCGGCGGGTAGACACAGCATCCGCTTTTCGTATGTCGGTTATCGCAGTCAGGAAATAGTCATTGAATTAAACGGAAATACCGAACGCGACATCCAACTCGGCGCGGCTGCCGACCTCAAAGAGGTGGTGGTAACCGACGACCGTTTGCAACGGCAAGCAGAAAGTGCGCAAATGAGCCGCATTGAACTTACCCCCCAACAAATCAAAGAAGTACCCACCATTTTTGGCGAAAAAGACGTCCTCAAAGCCCTGCAACTCATGCCCGGGGTGCAAAGTGGCAACGAAGGACAGTCGGGCTTGTATGTGCGCGGGGGTGGTCCCGACCAAAACCTCATCCTCCTCGACGAAGCCACCGTTTACAACGCCAGCCACCTTTTCGGCTTTTTCTCAGTCTTCAATGGCGATGCGATCAAAAATGTAAGCCTGATCAAAGGGGGTTTTCCGGCCCGTTACGGAGGCAGGCTGTCGAGTGTAATCGACATCAGCATGAAAGACGGCGACAAATCGGAATTTGGCGGAGAAGCCGGCATCGGGCTCATCAGTTCGAAGCTGATGCTCGAAGGTCCCATCATCAAAGACAAACTCAGCTTTGTGGTATCGGGCCGGCGCACGTACATCGACGCCTTGGTAGCTCCCTTGGTGCAATTGCAAGACCCCAATACCACCGCAGGCTATTATTTCTACGATTTCAATGCCAAGCTCAATTACGACATTGACCGCAAGAACCGATTATTTTTGAGTGGGTATTTTGGCAAAGACCGTTTTTATGCCAATTACGAAGAACCCGATTATTTCAGCCGCAACGGCATGGAATGGGGCAACCGCACCGGCACCCTGCGCTGGAACCACCAGTACAACAACAAGCTGTTTTTCAACACCTCCCTCATTTACAGCAATTACGAATTCGGTACTTTTTCGGGAGAGATTTTCCCCCCCGACACTTTCAACCTGCGCTACAGCAGCAGCATCCGTGACATCGGCATCAAATTCGACGCCGACTATGCCCTATCTCGCAAGCACCAACTCAAACTGGGCGTACAAACCACCCGACATGTGTTTATTCCCACCGCTTTTGTGCTAAAAAACACCGATTTCCCCGAATTTAACATCGACCGGGTTTCGCAAGAACTCTCGCTGGAATCGGGCTTGTATGTAGAAGATTTATGGCAGCCCACCGAACGATTGGAACTGAATACCGGCCTGCGTTTGAGTCAGTTTTACGCCGAAGGAGAGAACTATTGGCGCCTTGAGCCCCGCTTTAGCGGCAGGTACATGCTCACCGATTTGAGCTCCATCAAAGCTGCCTTCAGCCTCATGAACCAATACATGCACCTGTTGAGCAATACCGGCATTGGTTTGCCAACCGATTTGTGGGTGCCATCCAACAGTGTGATAGGACCTCAGCGCTCCATGCAACTGGCCTTGGGTTATGCGCACGACATCCCCAAAAAGTTGCTCACCTTCACCGCTGAAAGCTTTTACAAACAATCGCGCGACGTGATCACCTACAAGCCTGGCGCCAATTTCCTGCTTACCGGCATAGATGGGTTGTTTTCGGGCGAGGTCATTGACATCAAATGGGAACAGCAAGTCACTACTGGCACAGCCACCTCCTATGGGCTAGAGCTGCTCTTGCAAAAACACAAAGGCCGCTTCAACGGCTGGGTGGGCTATACGTTGAGCAAAACCGATTGGCTGTTCCCCGAAATCAATGCCGGTAGGCCTTACCCTGCCCGTTACGACCGCAGGCACGATTTGAGCATCGTAACTTTCTACGACTTCCGCAAAGCCAGCGAAAAAAAATCGGCCATCAAGCTCAGTACCGTATTCGTTTACGGCACAGGCAATGCGGTTACCTTGCCCCAGGCTACCTTCGACGCACCCTACGTTTCGCCCGAACCCGTTGACGCTTTCTTCGGCTTTTTCAACTACAGCATGACCGATTACGGTCCCATGAACTCCTTCCGCATGCCCGCCTATCACCGCCTCGATTTTTCATTGCAATTCATCAAACCACAAAAGTGGGGCGAGCGCGTGATTGAATTCAGTGTGTACAATGCTTACAACCGCGCCAATCCATGGTTCCTCGACCGTGGTTTCCGCGATGGCCGTACTGTTTTGGTGCAGTACAGCCTTTTTGGCATCGTTCCTTCCATCAACTACATCGCTCGTTTTTGATATGAAAAAATGGACCTATCTCCTGTTGAGCATGCTGGTATTTACTGGCTGTCGCGAAAAGCTCATCGACACCACCCATTTGAACATACCCGAACGATTGGTCGTGGGTTGCTTCATTAGTCCGCAAGACGACACCTTGTATGCCTCCGTCACCCTCTCACGCCCACTCTACGGTCAGTCGATTTTCGACGAATGGCAACACCCCAAAGTAAGCAATGCCACGGTAACCATACGATCTGGCGGCAACAGTGCAGTATTCAGCTACAATACCGACCTGCAACGATACATACTGCCAGCCACCGCCATGCCCATTGTGGCAGGTCAAACCTACTCCTTAGAAGTCACTACACCCGATGGCAAAAGGGTGGATGCGCAATGCACCGTGCCCAATGCAACCAACCTGCAATTTGAGGCATTTGGCAACATTGTAGCGCCACAACCTGGTGGAGATACTTGGGGGCGGAGCATCAATATCGATTTCAGGTGGCAAGGGCAACCCGATAAAAATCGTTTTTATCGCTTGAATTACGCACAGATTTTAGAAGAAGGAGCTTTTAGGGGCGAATACTGGCAAAACGCTTACCTGGGTGCCACCCAGTTTTATGCCGACACGGAGCGTGAAAACAAGCGTTTCAGGGTGTTTGAACGCGTGGGATTGGTATTCGTTGGTGGCGACGGTTACCGTTTGCGTATCAAAGGGGTCTTGCAAGAGCTCGACGAAAATAGCTACCGCTACTTCACCAGCGTGAGCAAACAATTACAGGTGGGTGCCGATGGCTTCAGTGAGCCGGTGGTAATTTTCAGCAATGTAAATAACGGCCTTGGTTGCTTTGGCGCCTCCTACCAATACACCGTACTGAGCGATACATTGGCGTTTTGATTTGGCTATCTTTGGGGCATGGCAAGTATTCCTTCGCAAAACAGTTTGAGCATTTTGGGTGCCGGACTGGTTGGCTCTCTTTTATCGATTTATTTGCGCCGCAGAGGCTATGAAGTAGACATTTACGAACGTCGTCCCGACCTGCGCCGCGGTGGCAATTACGGCGGCCGCTCCATCAACCTGGCCCTGAGCGACCGGGGTTTTGGCGGACTCAACCCCGTGGGCATAGCCGATGCCATTCGCTCGGTGGGCATTCCCATGTACGGCCGCATGATGCACGATGTAGACGGCAAACTCACCTACCAAGCTTACGGCAAAGAAGGCCAGTGCATTTATTCGGTATCGCGATCGGGCCTGAATTACAAGCTCATGGATTTGGCTGAGGAAGAAGGCGTGCGCTTGCACTTCAACCTGCGTTGCACCGATGTTGATTTGCAGCAAAAGCAGCTACATTTTGAGCACAACGATACGCACCAACGCATGTCGGCACCCTATGAGCGTTTGTTTGGTACCGATGGGGCTTTTTCGGCCCTACGCAACAGCATGATGAAAACCGACCGCTTCGATTACAGCCAGGATTATTTGGAGCACGGTTACAAAGAACTCACCATTCCTGCCACAGCCGACGGCGGTTTTGCCATGGAAAAAAACGCGCTGCACATTTGGCCGCGCGGGCATTTTATGATGATTGCCCTGCCCAATCCCGATGGCAGCTTCACCTGTACCTTGTTTTTCCCTTACGAAGGCGATCCCTCCTTCTCCAAAATCAATACTCCGGCCGATTTGATGGCTTTCTTCGAGGCTTATTTCCCCGATGCCATCCCCCTGATGCCCACTTTGGTGGAGGACTATTTCGCCAACCCCACCCCATCGTTGGTAACGGTACGCTGTTTCCCCTGGAAATACGACGACCACGCCCTCCTGCTTGGCGATGCTGCCCACGCCATCGTACCCTTTTATGGCCAGGGCATGAACTGCGGTTTTGAAGATGTGCGCGTATTCGACGAGTTGTTCGCCAAACATGGCGAAAACTGGGAAGCGCTGTTTGGCGAATTCCAGCAGCTGCGCAAAGCCGACGGTGATGCCATTGCCGACCTGGCCAAAGCCAACTTCATTGAAATGCGCGATAAAGTAGCCGATGCTGAATTCCTGCTGCGCAAAAAGATCGAAGCACGCATTCACAGCCGCTACCCCGATACCTGGATTCCGCTGTATACCATGGTAACCTTCAGTCCCGACATCCGCTACTCCGACGCCCTGCGCCGCGGCCAATACCAAGACCGCCTCATGGACGGACTCATGCAGCAAGGCGACTGGCACCGCGATTTTGACAGTCCGGCCTTGGATGCCGCGATTGACCGCTTGATTCAAACCTACCAAGCATGAACCAAAGCATCCACAACATCCGTCAAGTACTGCTGTTTAGGGGATTGGCCTTTGCCTTGGTAGGCTTGGGTTGCTGGCCATTTTTTGCCGATGTGGAGCAAGCGGTTAGCATTCCCATTTTCATTGCGGCTTTGGCAGCCGTAGCCAGCTTGTGGATTTTGATGGACCCAGGTTATTTGGCAGTGGAAGTTTCGCAAGGCAAACTGCTCATATCAACCGATAAGGAAGACAAAAACGCCTTTTTCCTCACCCTACCGGTGAACGAAGTGGCTGGTTATGAAATCGAAAAAAAATACGGCGGTCTCAACCGGCAATTGTACCTCTACCGCAAAACACCACAAGGCTTTCTCAAAAGCAAAGCCGTCCCCATGAGTTTGTTCACACCTGCTCAAACCAAAGCCTTGCGTAGCAAACTCGACGCGCTCATCAAGGCGAATGGTTATGCGCACTTGATGCTTTAGACAAGCGGATAAAAGACCGGCTTCGAAGGGCTTGCATCGCTGTCGAAGCCTGCAACCATGAGATTGAGCAAATAATCGCCATCGGGCAAGGCATCGGGTGCAAACATCATTTCGGTGATGGTGGCTTGCATGCGTGGATGCTCGGGATAGTTCCACCAAGCATGGTGTGCCTGCAACAACCCGCCGTCTTCTTCGCGGTCAACCGAGGGCAAGTCGGTGAGCAAATGTTGTACGCCTTGGTCGCGCAGCCAAGCCAAAGCACTGGCCTCAAAATAGGCTGGATTGCAGCCCGAATAGCGCGCATGTTTTTTAGCAGACAGGTTAGGCAAAGTGCGGATGGCAATGGCTTCTACACCCATTAAATCGCCCGCCGCTTGTACAATCGCCATACGGGTAATGAGCAAATCATCGCCATACTTTTCGGGCAGTAACGACACCAAACGGGCAGCAAAATGGTAGCGTTGCAAACATTGCTGTAAACTGATGCGCTGCGGACTGATGTGCCCCATGCATTCGGTATGGGTACCGTTGCCATGTGGATTAAATTGGATGTTCTCTACGTTGCACGGCCCACCTGCGGCCACTTGTCCCACAAAATTACCCATGCGGAAAGGCTCCATTACCGGGTCGGCCAGGTAAAAGGCATTCGGATTGTCGGCACCGGCTTTCAACGGTAGGCCCAATTCCAAAGGACGCTGCCAGTCGGCCCGGCTCAGGTATTCAAGGGTTCGGTTCGTCATCGTCGGCTAAAATAAAAAGTTCTGAAGCAATGCGGTCGGCAAAATGACGTCCTGCACGGGTCAACACCAAGCGGTCGGCTTGCAGTTGGTACCAACTGGCATCCACATCGCCAAGTGCGGCATGCAAGTGTTGCAGCCAATCGGAACCAAAATCGGCTTCCAATTGGTAGAGCGACAAACCTGCTGATGTGCGCAGTGAAGTTAAAATTCGCTCGTTGAAGCGGTCGTAAGTGGTCAGCTGCTCCAATTCCGCTGGAATTTCTCCTTGGTCTATGTCGGCCAGGTAACGTGCGTTGTTGGCCACATTCCATTGGCGGCTGTGGCCGTTAAAACTATGTGCCGAAGGTCCAATGCCCAAATAAGGTGCCCCATGCCAATAGCTGCTGTTGTGTTGGGCCTCTTTTCCGGGCTTAGCAAAATTCGAAATTTCGTAATGCACATAACCGCGTGCAGCCGCCATGTCCATGAGCAAATCGAATTGCCGCTGCTGGTCGGCATCGGTGGCTACCCGTACTTTGCCCGTGCGCACCATTTTGTGCAGGGCTGTTTTGGGTTCAACGGTGAGTCCATAGGCCGAAAAATGCGGCAAATCCATGGCCAGCAACTGGTCGAGGTTGGCTACCCAATCGGCATCGGTGAGACGGGGTAAACCATAAATCAAATCGGCGGTGAGCGATTCAAAACCAGCCTCACGGGCCATGCGCAAACAATGACGGGCTTCGTCGGCCGAGTGGGCGCGGTTCATGAGGCGTAAATCCTCCTCCCGAAAACTCTGAATGCCAATACTGAGGCGGTTGACCTTGCTCTCGGCCAACATGTTCAAGTAGTAGAGACTCAGGTCGTCGGGATTGGCCTCCAACGTTATCTCTGCACCCGCTTCTACTGTAAACAAACGGTAAATGGTATCGAAGAGGCGTTCCAGCTCCTGTTCCGATAATAAACTGGGTGTACCTCCACCCAAGTAAATGCTGCTGATTTTACGCTCAGGCAAATAATCGGCACGCAACTCCAGCTCGCGCACCAGTGCATCTACCATGGGTACGCGATGTTGCAGCAAGGTGCTGAAATGGAAATCGCAGTAGTGACACGCCTGCTTACAAAACGGAATGTGGAGGTAAATGCCCGCCATGGGCTGCAATTTACAACTCAGCGTACGGTTTTGCGTCGGTTGCGCTGGTAGTCGTGGAAAACAAATTCACCCAAACCTTGCAAACTGCTGTAAAAGGCCTTGCCCTGGTTGGCTTCGGTGAACTGCTGCACAAACGACTGCAAATACGGATCCTGCGCAATCATGAAGGTGGTGATGGGAATCTTCACTTTCCGGGCTTGGCGTGCCAAATCTAAACAACGGTTCACGATTTTGCGGTCGAGCCCAAAGCTATTTTTGTAGTAGCCATCGGCCTCTTTCAAACAGCTGGGTTTGCCGTCGGTAATCATAAAAATCTGCTTGTTCGAATTTTTGCGGCGGCGTAACAAATCCATGGCCAACTCCAAACCGGCCACGGTATTGGTGTGATAGGGCCCCACTTGCAGATAGGGTAAATCTTTTATTTCGATGGGAAAGGCATCGTCGCCAAAGGCAAGTATGTCGAGGGTGTCTTGCGGATACTTCTTCAAAATGAGTTCGCTCAGCGCCATGGCCACTTTTTTGGCTGGGGTGATGCGGTCTTCGCCGTACAAAATCATGCTGTGCGAAATGTCGATCATCAATACTGTGCTGGCCTGGGCATCATGGGTGCTCTCCACCACTTCCAAATCTTCGGGGGTAAGTTTAAATTCATCGATGCCGTGGTTCTGGTAAGCATTGCGCAAACTGTCGGTGAAATCTATATGCTCTAAACCATCGCCAAAGCGGTAGGCACGTTTGTCGGCACCGGCCTCGAGGTTATCGCCAGCATGCGGGGTGCAATGGTTGCCGCGTCCCGACTTCTTCAACTTCCCGAAAACTTGCTCCAAACTGCGGCTGCGGATTTGTTGCTCGCTTTTGCCCGACAGTTGCTGTACGCCCGGCTGCCCTTCTTTGAGGTAGCCTTTGCGCTTGAGGTCTTCAATAAAATCGCCCATGCCGTAGTCGGGCGTGGTGAGCTTGTATTGCTTATCGAGTTCGTTCATCCACGAAAGGGTCTCCCCCACATCTCCAGAAGTGTACTGCACCAACTCTAAAAAAATGTCGAGCAGCTTTTCAAAAGTCGATTTACCCGCAGCATCCTCGGGTATATAGTCGGTAAAACGAAATCCTCGCATGGTATATCCAACAGCTAATGCTTGCCAAAAGTTACACAATTCAGTTGGCTATGAACAAAAAAAAGACCTCCCGAAGGAGGTCTTACTGATCTTTCTATAAACTTAGTATTCCCAAAGGGCTTGTTCGAAGTCTACAATTTTATTTTTGATGCGGTCGGCTTCCACCAAGATATCGCGACCAGCTGCGTAGTCTTCAATACGCAAATCCTTCGCATTTGATTCCTTGTAGATGTAACTGGCGAACATGCGGCGGATGAAAACATCGTCGAACGACATTTTCTGACCGTCGTTTCTCCAGTTAAACACTTCAGAATTGGCCAAAATATTGCGAATGGCGGGGTAATACACCCAGAACATGGCGGTTTGGCCTACGATTTGGCCTTCCGACTTCAAATTGATTACTGGAGCAATGGCAATTACGCGCACTACCATGGTAGATATCTGCTTGTCGAAAACCCACTCTTCTTTGATACGAATGGCCACGGCATCGTTGGGATTGAATTCGGTTTTCTCGATGCGCTGTTCAGGCAACAAAGTGATTGGATTGGTTACCAACAAGGTGTCATACGACTCCAAGGTGCGCAATACATCATCACTGGTGATGGCATTTTCAGGGAACAGCTCTTCGGTTTTGAAAAGATAACCTTCCAACTCACCACTTTTCAAAGCTGCTATCAATACATTGATGAACATGCTCTTGGGATAGGTGAAAATCAAATTGGGTTTCTGATTCAAATCCAATACCCTGAGTACATTCCAACTGTACATTACGTCGGCTTCGCGGATGGGAGCCAAAGGAATGGGCGGACGCTTTTTGTACTTTTCACGTTTGAAAGCACCATCCACAATTTCCATTTTCTGCGTTTGTGCCATGGCCGAGGAGCCCAACATCAAAACACAAACAACGATTAGCAGCTTTTTCATGATGATTAATTTAATCCGTAAGTAACCGCATTGAGTTTACGCGTCACCTTATCGGGACCGACTGCTCGCACTTCGTCGAAGATAAAGCGGTCACCGGGTTTCGCGTTTCGTACAATTTGCTGTGCCTGACCACTGAACACAGGACCAGTAACGGTCACCACTTCCGGGTCACGACGGGGTGCAATGTAAATCATACGGAAACTCTGGATTTCAAAACGGAGATCGAATACAAAATCTTTTAACAAGGCAATCATACCGCCTTGGGCTTTGAACTGCGCGGTTGATACCTGACCTGATTCCAAACCACCCACGGTGGCAATAGGATCTGGCACATATTTTACACGGAAGGTAGATTGGCCCAACACAGGGGAAGGTTTGCCATCGGCACCTTTACCGCGTACACTTACATCAACCGTTCCAGGCTGGGTAACACGCACCGTGTATTTGCCATCTTTACCCGAAATGCTACCTGCACTCATTGAAGGCAACAAATTTGCAGGAGTAACGCCCGGGGCAGAAATCGAGACGGGGTTGTCAACACCGATGTAAAACACATTCATCTTATCGGGCGAAATAACGGCAGCTGGTTTGGCTACAGTGTACTCAGCATTGAATGGATATTTGGTTTCCTGGCCATTGCCATCTTTCACCACAATAAAACCACCCCACTTTTTTTGCCCTTCTGCACTTGCCCTCACCTTATAGCGACCCATTCCTGCTTCAACAGGCACAGCACCGCCACCTTCCAAACGAATGTCTAATGCTTGACGGCTGTCATACGCCACCAACAATACATCGGCTTCGTACTCTTGTCCTGTCAATACGTAATTCGACTTGGCAATAACCTTGGCCTCTAATTGATCGAATTTAAATGACGCGGCATCAATGGCGCCTAACAAGTATCCAACAACTTCCGTTTCGGTATTGCGGATATCACTTTCAAACTTGGTGAAAAGAGTAATGACCCCTGACAATGGCATTTCGCCAAAGTTCGACTGCAACCAGTTTTTCTTCACTTGGCTCCCTTTGCCTGGCTCAGGATCTTTGGCTTCTTCCATGTAGATTTTCACCTTGCCCTGATCGGCTGCTGGAATAACAGCTGCAATTTTCTTGCGGTAAGCATTGATTTTGTCAACCAACTCTTTACCCAAAGCACTTTTGCCGTCAGGATTTACCAACAATGTAGAACTGATGTCGATGTTGCCATCGTCGATTACCGAGCGCACACCCTGCTCGTTTTTATAATCGCCTTCGTCTTCTTTGCCGTTTTTGTTGCCGCCTTTGTCAATCATCTGTGACTTGATGCCGCCAATGAATTTCAAGAGGGCTTCCGATTCGCGTTTTACTACCATGGCTTTGTCGTAGGCAGCCTTGGTTTTACCGGGTTCGTCAGCCAGCTTTTTGTCAAAAGCCGCGTACAGCGCTGTGTTTTTTTGCCCAATCGAGGAATTGGTGTCCTCGAGGCTTTGGTTGATCATCGCGAAAGCTTTCAGAATTTCAGCCGACACATTCAATGCTAACATGGCTGTTAGCACCAAATACATCATGTTGATCATCTTCTGCCTGGGCGACGCATTTCCACTTGCCATCTCGTGTGTTCTCCTTTATTAAAGATTAAACACGGGGAGTGGTCATGGCATTCAACATATTGCCGTAGATGGCATTCAGTGAATTCAAGTTCTTGGCCAATTTGGCAATTTCTTCCTGGTATTTGGCAGCATCAGCCTGTGCTGATTCCATTGAACTCAAGGCACCACCAATATTGCTGTAGAACTTGTTCAAGGTCTGCAGGTGATTGTTGGTTTCTTTCAATTCCATTTCATACATGGCATTTACACTCGATAATGTACCTACCAATTGCTGCAGTTGACCTGCATAACCCTTGGCTTCGGCATGCACAGCAGAAACTTCGCTGATGACAGCTGCTGCTTCGTTGGTGGTACGGGCAAATCCGCTTACGGAACCGGCAGCGTCGCGTACGCTTTTCGAATATTCATTGGTTGCAATGCTCGCATCGCTGATGTCAGCCATTTTGCTCACATTGTCGCTGAGGGCTTTGAAGCTGCCACCCAGATTTTCAAGAATATCTTTGCTGATGTTGGCTTCTTCCAGCATGGCGCCCAAATCACCTGCTGAAGCCTTTTGTTCACGTGGTTCGCCACCGCTCAATTCGGGATAAACCAATGCCCAATCCAATTCCTCATGTGGCTTTTCAAAAGCTGAAATGAAGAAAATGAGGGCTTCGGTACCCAAACCCAAGGTGAGCATAAAATCAGCACCATCTAAGTGACGAATTTTAAACAAGGCACCGATGATTACGATTGATGCACCCCATCCATACGCGTAGTTCAGGAGCGACTTTCCTTTTTTGGATTGCAAAAAGCTTGACATGCTTGACGAATTAAAATTTAAATAATGGTTTTAGGTTAATCAAAAATCTCTCAAATCACGACCGAGGAAGTCCATTACGCAACGGAAGCCCACATAAGATTTGGTTGAATCCTGGTACTCAAATGTACGGGCACCTACTTGTGTGAGGTATCCTACATCTTTCCAGCTGCCACCACGAATCACCTTGCGCTTCATCACAATATCGTCTTCGTCTTTGGCTTCGTACTTATAATCCGGATTCAAATCATGAACAGTGCTGAAGACCGACTCATCAAAAGCAGTGCTGGTCCATTCCGACACATTACCTGCCATGTTGTACAAACCATAATCGTTAGGATTGTACGAATAGGTTTTTACGGTGTAGAAACCACCATCGTCGGTGTAATTACCACGACCAGGCTTGAAATTGGCAATCAAACAGCCTTTGTCGTTTTTGATGTATGGACCACCCCAAGGATAAGGAGATGTGAGGTGTCCGCCTCTTGCTGCGTATTCCCATTCAAATTCTGTAGGCAAACGGAAGTCGCCTTGTTTGGCTTCGCCTTCCTGGATGCGGAAAGAATGGAAAAGGTGCGTACGCCATGCTGCAAAGGCATTGGCCTGCGCCCAACTCACACCTACCACTGGATAATCGTCGTAAGCAGGGTGCGAAAAATAGTTTTGGGCCTGTGGCTCATTGTAAGAGAAGGTGAAATCACGCGCCCAAACCAATGTATCGGGGTAGATGTTGATTTCTACTTTTTTCAAAAAGTCTGCACGTGGGCGATCCGGATCACGGTTATCGGCTGCCATGCGCAAATCGAAGTAACGATACGCGAAGTTCAGCTTGCGTACATCGATTTCGAAGCGACCAAATATTTGTTCGTTTTCGGGGAAAAACAACTCTTCCAATTCTTCAAGGGTTGCTTGGTCTGACCAATCGAGTGGCAATTTCCAATCGATGAACTCCTTGCCGAAGTCATCTTCAAATGTATTGCCTAAAATGGTGTGTGCAAGCGAGTCGCGCACCCAGAAGACAAACTGGCGGTATTCGTTGTTCGAAATCTCGGCATCGTCCATATAAAATGCCTTGATGGAAACCGTCTTTGCTTGCTGGTTCGCATTGAAGAACACGTCTTGGTCAGATTGTCCCATGGTGAAAGTTCCCTGTGGCACAAATACGGTACCATAAGGCTCTTCCTGCGACCAAGTTGGTCGGTCGGGTACACCTACCAGTTCACCGCTGTTTCCGGGTCCGCACGACGACACGAGGGCCACCATACCAAAGCAAACGGCGTAAATTGACATCCTTTTCATGTGGGCCTTTTTTAGATAAAAGCGCTTAAAATTAAAAAACCTAATGAATCCAAATGACTTTCTTTTCGAAATTTATGCATTTTACAGCATTAGGGAAGGGTAAAGATACTTCTATTTATGATATGTAAAAGAAGCAAACGTAATTTTATTGTGATTTCTGCTTACAAAAAGCGGGGTGAACGAATGATCACCTGCGGTCTTTCGGGGATTTTGATGCTGAAATCGTAGCTCAGAAAAATCTCGTGTGAGCCATCGTTCAGGTTCGAAAGTCCTCCCAAATTGTAGTCGTATGAATAACCGAAACGGAATCCTTTGCCAACATTGGCACCAATCATGGCAATCACCGCATCACCGGTTGAGTAACCTGCGCCAAACCAGAACTTATCGCGGAAAGTAGCCAAGGCATTAAAGTCGGCCTGGAAATTCGACATATTCGTTTTCAACAAGGTTGAAGGGGTGATTTTAAATGACTCTCCTACCGGAATGTGGTAGCCGCCCGACAAAAAGAAATTCCGTTCTACGGTGATACCTGCTCCAGAATTGTTGTACTCTACCCGAGGATTGTTCAAGCGGTTGCTCGACAAATTGATGTACATGTCTTGACTGGTGTAGTGCACGCCAAAACCAAAGTCGAACGCCAGTGCACTTGCAGATGTATTGATGAGCAAGGGGTCGTTGGGATTATCAGGGCGGAACTTTGTACCGTCGAGAATGCTTTGAAAACCTCCACCATAAAAACCGATACCGAAATCACCTCCCAACAAGGGTTGGCGGTAGGCGTACGACAAGCGGAAGTTGGTGGTGCGGTTGAAAAACTCATCATCGCGGCTTACCATCAGGCCCAAGCCGCCGCGCAGCAGTTTCACAGGTGCATGTACGCTGAGGTTGGTGGTGCGTGGTGATGCGTTTTCGGCAATGTTCACCCACTGATAGCGGTGAATGAGAAAAGTACTAATCTGGCCACGGGAACCAGCAACTGCTGGATTGTAGAAAAAATCATTAAACATGTAATGGTTCCACTTGGGCTCCTGTTGCGCAAACAACACCTGAGCCGACAAGACCATACACAAGGCAAGTAAAAGCTTTCTCATCCAGAATTTTCCGTTTCTATACACGTTCGAAGCGACTAAATAACGGAAAGTTCACAGCATTCGCAAGTCTACTTATTCACTTTTTTGATATAGGCTTCAATGGCCATGGTCATCGAAGGAGCTTCTGGGGTAGGTGCGGGTACGTCGAGGTGCAGCTGATGTTCGGCAATGGCAGCATGGGTTTGGCTACCGAAACCAGCAATGCGTGTGTTGCCTTGCACAAAATCGGGGAAGTTCTCGAACAGCGATTTGATGCCGCTGGGACTAAAAAAGGCCAGCATATCGTACTTGATATCAGCCAAATCACTCAAATCGCTCGAAACTGTTCTGAACATGACCGCCTGTTGTATTTCAATGCCCACTTTAGAAGCTTCGCCAATAAATCCTCCTTTCATCACATCGCTGCAAGGCATGAGGAACTTTTCGGTTTTGTGCTTGGTCATGTAAGGCAGGAGATCTTCCATCTTGCCGTCGCCAAAAAAGATTTTGCGTTTCCGCATCTGGATGTACTTCTGTACATACACCCCAATATTTTCGGAAATGCAGAAATATTTGGTATCGATGGGCATTTCAATCCGCATTTCTTCACACATGCGAAAGAAGTGATCGATCGCATTGCGGCTATTGAACAAGATGGCCGTATAATCGGCAATGTTGACCTTGTCTTTCCTGAATTCGCGAGCGGGCACTCCCTCCACTTTGATGAAAGGACGAAAATCGATTTTTACGTTGTACTTCTTCGCCAAATCGAAATAGGGCGATTTTTCAGTTTCGGGCCGCGGTTGCGACACCAAAATGCTTTTAACTTTCAGATTTGGACTTTCAGGATTAGACATGCAGCAGAAATTTGGCAATTACAGCTGTAGGGATTATTTCAACGGCGCAAAAATACAAAATAAAGTGAAAGACGTGTGCGGTCACCCCATTGCGGAAAAAACGGATGGCATTGAAGTAGCGCCAAGCCATACCCAAGCCCAAGAGCACCAAAATGCTTGTGCGCACCTGAGGGCTCATATTCCATGGCACAAAGTACAAAGCCGCCAGGGCTGGCAGTAGCAAAAACACCAGCAAACGATTGATTAAAAAAACTTCGCTGAGGTAAAAACTGGCTTGCTCACGCAATCCGAACAACGAACCGAGCAACTTGTAGAAATAATATTTAAAAAGATAAAGCAGTGTTACAGACAAGAACAAGAGCAGGACCGTGACCAACAAGGTACCCAATTGGTTTCCCGAAAGTCGGCCAGCCACCCATTCGGCGAGAAAAAGAGCCAAAAGCAAGTTGAACAGCCCAAGGTAAATCAATGAGATGAGCGTTCGGTGCGCTGCTTGTTCGCGTGCAAACTGCAGTGACAACCTGAGATTAAAAAGTGCTTGCCACATATTGCGGGCGTATTGCCTATTGCGGTTGATGAGCAACGCCAAAGAGGCAAGCACGGCGAACAACAAGGCAAAGTAGGCATCTGACTGCCTTTGACGGGGCAACATTTTGCTTTTGAGCGAAGGGTGCATACGCAGATTGAGTTGCGAAAGATCGGCCTGCAGCGGATTGTACAGCTTCATAGGGCCTTGGGCGAAGCGCGTTTGCCAAATGATGGTATCGAGCAAAGCAAGGTCGTACAATTCCTGTGTGGGATACACCCGCGGTGGCAAACTGTCGGTCAACAAACTATCGGCAGGCTGCGCATGCAACTGTACAGCAGCAAATAGCAGCATCCATACCCATAGTAGCTTCCCTTTCATGCTGCAAAATTAGCAGAAAGCCTACAGCAAATAGCGGTAGCCCAAATGAACTTTGGTATTTCTGAATTGTAAGGCCTGGGTGGTGTTGGTGCCGAGGGCGTAGGCAAGGTTAAAAATGCCGTTTTTGTTCTGAAAGGTGATGCCTGCCCCAAAACCAAAGGGTCGGTCGGAAGTATTGTTGCCGACCCAATTTTGTTGCAGCCAGCCACCGTTGGCAAAGAGGTATATCCATGAATCGGCATCGAGCAAGTACCGCTGTTCGATATTCCACAACAAATAGGCTGTTGCATTGAGCGACTCTTCGTCGAAGCCTTTGAGGGTGCGAAAACCACCCAAGCGATAACTTTCATTCGGCAAAAATTGCTCGCTGAACATGCCCTTTCCCTGAACCCACACATGGTTTTGCCAGCGATTTCGCCAAGGTAAAAAAGCTTGCGCTTCGAGCTGCATTTGGTACAGCGCAAAAGTCGCTGAGGTATTTTCCACACTTTGTTGCTGCACTTGGCGCTGTCCTGCGCCTGCGCCCAACAAAAAACTCCAGCCTCTGTAAGGATTGTAAGCCTTGTCGAGCCGCTGGGAAGCATACTCCAGTCCATATACTTGCCCATTGGCCGTGCCGTTGCCCGAAAAGCCGCCCGTGGTATTGCCCAATTGCCGGTAGTTGCGCTGTTGCCAATAGCCCTTGAGGTAGTTTCCCGGGGCAAAGGTGTAGGCCAATCCGGCCTGCGCCTGTACTTCTATAAAGCTGCTATCGCGCCTAAAAAGGCGAAAATCGGCATCAATGCCCACTGGGGTACGGAACAAAAAAGGCCATTGAACGCCAGTACGTAAATCTTGGGTACCTGCTTGTAGGCTGCGCCAATTGAAGGATATCCGCTCGCCCCTTTTGAGTGCGCTCCACAGCAATAAGTTCAAATCGCCTGTGAGCAGCAAACGTCCGTTATTACCTGTCCCGGGAAAAAAACCCAACATACCATCAAAACTGCTCACGGGCCTGCGGTCGACCAGGAGGTTGAGAGCCGCTTTGTTGTTGTAGAAAAAAAGCTGCGAAGTCTCAATGCGCCCGACATAGGGCAAAGCCGCCAATCGGCGATTGATTTGGGCAACCACACGGTGGTCATAGGCAGCCCCTTCTTCCCATTGCAGGTATCGGGCGAGCACCCAGGGTTTGAGGGGCAAAGCCCCACCCAAACGCAAACTATCGAATACCACCTTGCGGGCAGGATCGAATTTCAGCTGTGCATCTACGCGATTGCTATCAAAACGCACCTCTGCCAATTGCCAGTGGGCAAAGGGATGGCCATTGTTTTCGGCATGTTCGAGCCAAAGCTGTAACATGGCTTCGAGTTTGGGTGCATCCAAAGCCTTGCCTTGCCATTGCTGCAGGCTTTTGCGTTGTGGCAGCTTCCAATCTTGCGGCATTTGCCAATCGATTTGCCGCCAGAAATAGGCCGTGCCTGTTTCTTCACAAACGAGCCAATGGGCACTGTCTGACGCCAGCAAAACGGCTGTATGCGCCAAGAAGCCCCGCCCCCACGCTGCCATTTTCCGGTCTTCGAGCCAGCGGGCGGCAGTTGTGGAATCGTTAAATACCTGATTTGCAACCGTATCGCTGCCTGCACAATGGGTGATGACAAGCCGTATGGGCTGTGCAATGGCTGAAAAGGCACCAACCTGGAAGAGCAAAATGACCAACCACCCACGCATGCTGCAAAGAACGTGATTTTCAGCGGGTCGATTGTGCAAACGGCTTAACTGGCATCGTCGTCGAAGCGAAACATGCTGCTGAGCAAGTCCTTGAAGCTGGTTTGAACCTCTAACTGCTGCTTACTCAACAACGAATATTCGGCCAAGGCATGCAACACAAATTCTTTGAGCAACAGTGGGTGCTGGGCTGCCAAAGCGGGCTGGTAGCGGTTGATCAGGTCGTCGAGACCGGGTACCAAAGCCAATTGTGAAGCATACTCACCTGCAGGCGCATCGTGGAGCAAATCGAGTTGGTTGCCTTCGCCAAACCAGTGCAAAATGTCTTGGTAAGGTTGTTCTCCCGATTTCTTTTTGAGGTGTTCGGGATTCGGGAAAAGCACGGGAAAGAGGCTTCGGATGGCCTTTTTGATAAGGTTTCGGGCCACCAGGGCGGGTCCCTCTTGTTCTCCTTCGTACACCAACTCTACTTTGCCGGTGATAGCGGGCAAAATGGCAAATAAATCGCTGATTCGGGCTTCGGCCTTGGCTTCGCCTTGTTTGAGCGAACGGCGCTCGGCTGCACTTACCAATTGCTCGTAAGCCGAAATGGTGAGTCGGGCCGATACCCCGCTTTTTTGGTCGATATATTCGCTCGAACGGGCTTCAAAGGCCACTTGTTCCACCAAATCGTGCAACAAATCAGCCACCTGCACCCGCTGTCGTTGGTCGGGCAACAAATCGGCTTCCTGCAAGGTAATGCGCTTGCTGATGTCGATGCTCTTGGGATAGTGCGTCAAAATCTGGCTTTCTATGCGGTCTTTGAGGGGCGTAACAATGCTGCCGCGGTTTGTGTAGTCTTCGGGATTGGCGGTGAAAACAAACTGCAAATCCAAAGGCAACCGCAATTTGAAACCACGGATTTGGATGTCGCCTTCTTGCAAAATATTAAAAAGTGCAACCTGGATGCGTGCTTGCAAATCGGGCAATTCGTTGATTACAAAGATGCAGCGGTGTGCGCGTGGGATGAGTCCGAAATGGATCACCCGTTCATCGGCGTACGACAAACGCAAATTGGCTGCCTTGATGGGGTCAGTATCGCCAATGAGGTCGGCCACGGTAACATCGGGGGTCGCCAGCTTTTCGCTGTAGCGCTCTGAGCGGTGGATCCAGGCGATGGGGGTGCGATCACCTTCCTCTTCTATGCGGTCGCGGCCATAACGTGTGATTGGGCGCATCGGGTCATCATACAATTCAGCCCCTTCGATGACGGGAATGTATTCATCGAGCAGTTCCACCATTTGGCGCGCCAGGCGGGTTTTGGCTTGTCCACGCAAGCCCAGCAGCAGTACATTGTGCCTGGCCAGCAGGGCGCGTTCGAGTTCGGGAATCACCGTTTCTTCGTATCCGTGGATGCCATCGAAGGGCGATTCATTTTTTTGCAGGCGGGCGATGAGGTTTTGCCTGATTTCTTCTTTGATGCTTTTGGGTTTGTATCCTTGGGCGCGCAATTGGCCGAGGGTGCGTATTTTATCGATGTTCATGCGGAGTCGTAGAAAGCTTTGTAAAATAAGGTTTGTGCCGGCGCGATTGTTTCGTTCTGCTGAAAGAAACACATTTTCGTTCCGAAAAATTTCCACATCTGCCACAAGGCTTTTGCAATTGGCTATTTTGCAGCATGGCATTGATGGTATACCGCGCTGCGGCAGGATCGGGCAAAACCTTTACGCTGGTACGTGAATACCTGCGTTTGGCCCTTGGTGCGCGTGAAGTGAATGGCTTCAGGCGCATATTGGCCATCACCTTTACCAACAAAGCGGCAGGTGAAATGAAAAGCAGGGTATTGAATGCCCTGGCCGCAATGGCAGGAAAAAGCGACGACCGAAGATTTGATGGCATGGCCGCTCAACTGCGCGACACTCTGGGATTCGATGAGGCAACTTTGCAAAGCAGGGCCGAGCAAGTGCTGTCGGCCATGCTGCACCAATACCAGCAGCTGAGCATCGGTACCATCGACAGTTTTGTGGCGCGTTTGGCGCGACAGTTTGCGCGGGAATTGCTGCTCGATCAGCAATTTGATATCCTGCTCGACCAAGACTTGCTGCTCAACGAAACCGTTGAGCGGCTGTTGGCACAACTGGGCAGCGACGGACAGCTCACTGAATTGCTGTCGGCATTGGCGCGTGAACAGATGCAGGAGGACAAAAGCTGGCAGGTGAGTCGCGAACTCAAAAACTTCGCCCGGCAGCTTTTGCGTGATGAGATGCGCTTGTTGCTGCCGCGCTTGCGGGCAAACAAAAAGAACGATTTTCTGGAAGAGCGGCAGCAGCTGTTGGCCCGCATGAAAGGCTTGCAAAACCGCTATGCCCTGCCTGCGCAGCAGCTGTTAGACGCGTTGGCAGCAGCGGGCATCGGTAAAAAAGACATTGCCAATGGTGGAAGTGGTACTTATTCGGTTTGGCAGAGCTGGTCGAAGGGCAAGGCTGCACCAGGCGGTGCTGCCATCAACAAGGCCATAGCGAACGAAAAATGGGCGAGCGGCGCTGCCTCTCCTGCCGCCAAAGCCTGGCTTACGGCCGAAGCCGCGCGTTTGAGTGCCGAAAGTCGGCAGATCCAGGAAAAGGCCATGGAGGCTGCACCCGAGTTGACTTTGCTGGAGGGTATCATCACCAAACAATACGCCATGGCAACATTGGGCAGGTTGCAGCACGAAATGGAAAAATGGATGCAGGAAGAAGGCAGCGTGCCCCTCAGCAGCTTGTATTTCCGTTTGGCCGATTTGCTTGCCGATACAGCCACCCCTTTCATTTACGAACGATTGGGCAACCAATACCGCCACTTTTTGATCGACGAATTTCAAGACACCAGTGTGTTGCAATGGAACAATTTGTTGCCCCTGGTAGAAAACGGTTTGGGTGGCGGTTACGACTCGTTGTTGGTAGGCGATGCCAAACAAAGTATTTACCGTTGGCGTTCGGGTGAGGCCGAGCAATTTGTGCAATTGCCGCGGCAATTGGACGGAAGTGCCGGATCGTTTCTGCTGGAATCGGCCTTTGCCTTGCACCAACTCAATACCAATTTCCGCTCCTATGAAACGGTCATCGATTTCAACAACCGCTATTTCAGGTGGTGGACCAACAAGAGCAGCATGCGTTTGCAGCGCTTTTATGAGGGGCTCGAACAATTGGGAGGAAAGCCAGGTGGATTGGTGCAGGTAGAGCTGCTCGACACCTCAGCTGGCGATGAAAAAGAAGAAAAGCGGCAGCTACGTCTCGCGCGCATTGCCGATTTGCTGCGCGAATTGGAGGCTGCCCAGGTGCCTTGGGGAGAAATTGCGATTTTGGTTCGCGCCAATGAGCTGGGCAGCAGCATTGCTGAACACTTGCTTGCTGCGGGTATTCCGGTTATTTCGGGAGAAAGTTTGCTCTTGTGCAAGCAAGTCCACATACGCTTGGTGATGGGTGTGCTGCATTATTTGACCTATCCCAACGATCCGGTGAACGAACAGTTGTGCCTCCGCTGTTTGGAGCAAAGTGGTTTGGGCATTCCGCTGGTAAAGGAAGATTTGTTGGCTTATGTGGCCCGTACCTTAGGCAAACCTTGGCCTGCGCACTGGTCGCAGTTGCCTTTGGCCGAAATTCCCGAGCAGGTTTTGCATTTTTTTGGCTTGCTTGATCGCACCGACCCCTATTTGTTGCGCTTGCTTGATTTGCTGGCCGAAAAAAAAGTGCGTTATCCGCAGGCTGGCCAACTGTTGGAATGGTGGTATGAAAAGGGTCAGGAAGCGGCCTTACCGATGCCTGACAAGGGAAATGCTGTGCGCATCATGACCTATCACAAGTCGAAGGGACTCGAATTTGGCGTAGTCATCATTGCGGATCCGGATGGCGGTAAAAACTCGTTGGGGCAACCCGAAACCTGGATCGAAACGCCGCTTACGGCCTCGGGGCTGGCACTGGTGAGCACCACAAAGCTCAGAGAGGCCGCTACGCCCTACCGCGAAATAGCCGAGCGCGAGACAGAAATGACGGAGATTGATTACCTCAACAATTTGTATGTGGCCTTTACCCGGGCGGTTGGGGCCTTGTACATTTTGGGTTCGCAAAAGCCCGCTGGTGCTGCGTACAATTTCAGCCGCACTTTTGGCAATTTCCTCGGCAGCATAGGTGCTGAAAACAGCCTGGTATGGCGAAGGGGTAGCCTGCCAAATTTTGCACCGGCCATTGCCGATGACCGTCTTCAATTGCGCACACACCGTTGGCATGACTGGCGTATGCGGATGGCTTTGCAACACCGTTTCAGATCGACGGATGCCCCTACCGATGCTTTGGCTTTGGGGGAGGCTGCGCACCGCATTTTGGCCGATTTGCCCCATGCCGGCGCACTTGCATCGGTAGTGGAGGCGCATTTGGCGCAAGGCATGGTGAGCAGCGAACAACTCGACCGCCTTTTGCCTGCCTTGCGTAAACTTTTGGCCGATGCCAAACTCAAACCCTACTTCGAACCTGGCTTAAAAGTGCAGTCAGAAGCCAGTATTTTGGCTGCCGATGGAAGCTTGCATCGTCCCGACCGGCTGGTGTATTTACAGGATGAGGTGGTGGTACTCGAATTCAAAACCGGCGCACCGCTTCCCAAACACCAAGCACAACTGGATGCCTATGTAGGGCTCTTGCATGAAATGGGGCTTCGTGCAAGGGGTGAACTTGTTTATTTGACCTTAGACCCCCTGTAAAATGCAAAAACACCCCTACCTGGCAAGTTGCTTGACAGAAGCCTTGCGCTACAAACAGCTCGGCGATGCTGTTCTGGAACGCCTAACAGCAGCACAACTGCATTTTCAGCCACATGCCGAAATGAACAGCATTGCCATGTTGGTACACCATCTATCGGGCAATATGCGCAGCCGGTTCACTGATTTTTTAAGCAGTGATGGCGAAAAAAGCTGGCGCCAGCGGGATGCAGAATTTGAGCCGATAGGTTGGACAAAAACCGAAATTTTGGCAGCTTGGGAAGGCGGTTGGGACATTTACCTGGGTGTTTTGCACACATTGACCGAGGCCGACCTGGACAAAATTGTACACATCAGGGCCGAACCACACAGTGTTTGGGAAGCTTTGCAACGGCAGCAAGCACACTATCCTTACCACGTTGGCCAAATGACCTTGCTTGGCAAATGGCTGCTGGGCGAGCAGTGGGAATCGTTGTCGATTCCAAAAAACCAAAGCCAGGCGTATTTAACCGCGATGAAACAAAAATTTAAAAAACCTTAATACGTATGGTCACTCGCACAAAAAGTATTTACTTACAGCATGCATGCCGTACAACTCATTCCCATCAAACTCAAACTCAGCAATGCCTATTTGCTCATTGGGCACGACGGGGTAGTGTTGGTTGATACGGGCTTGGCATCGGACGTGGAAGCCATTGAAGATGTATTGCTGGCCCAAAACCTCAGTGGGGCCGACATCAAGCTGATTTTGCACACCCATGGCCATGCTGACCATGTGGGCGGCACCGCCAGTTTGGTCGCCAAATACCATTGCATCACCGCCTTGGGTGCAGCAGATTTGCAACAGGTGCTTGCAGGAAAAAACAATCGCCTCAAGCCCACCCGCTTGATGGGCAAATGGCTCATTCCCTTTGTAGACAAACCATTTACACCTTTCACGCCCGACTGGTTGTTGCACGAAAGCAGCTCATTGGCTTCGTTTGGTGTAGATGCCGACATCCTTTTTACGCCTGGACATACGGCAGGAAGCTTGAGTATTTTGTTAGCCGATGGCAGGGCCGTGGTGGGCGATGTGCTGATGGGCGGCTATATGGGCGGACATTTTTTTCCGCACTTAGCCGATTACCATTATTTCGCCGACGATTTGGCGCAAGTGCATGCGAGCATCAACAAGTTGGTATCGGCTGGCGTTAGCAGCTGGTACCCCGGGCATGGTGGGCCGTTGACAACAAAATCGGTTCTCAAGCGTTTTGCCCACGTCATCCATTAAATCAAAAATTTGCTTGAAAAAGTACTTGCTATTGCTTGCTGCCATTGCCTTATTGAGCATGCGCCCTTTGCACAATGCTCCTGTCCACACCCTTTGGGTTTACGTGGTAGGCATCAGCCCAAAAACTGATTCAAAAGTGAATGTAGGCCTGTACCGTGCCGAAGACAATTTCCCGAAACGTGAGGGCACATACAAGCACCAAATTGTTGCAGGCACACAAGACACGATCAAAGTCAAATTTGAAATTCCTTTTGGCACTTATGCCCTGGCGGCTTCACACGACCTGAATGCCAACAATAAACTTGAAAAAAATGCATTCGGGTATCCGGAAGAGCCATTTGGCTTTTCGCGCGGCTACCGTCCAACCATACGCGCACCTCGTTTTGCCGACTGTTCTTTCCAATTTAGCAAGCAAAACCAGCTGATATACTTGCGGGTGCAACCCTAAGTATTTTTGCATTCATGGTGTCATGTCCACATCGGCCCAGGCGCGGTTGACCCAACCGGTAGCAATTGTACGCTTTGAGAAATCGTGGCACAGTGTGTTTCATACCGAAACCGACAAATTCACCACCGAAATGCTGCGTTTTATGGGCCTGTAAGCCAATAATACCTATCTTTCGGCTGCCTCGCTGAGGTGGTACGGATGAAAAAGCTATGCGGTTTTTAAGGAAGCATTTCCCTTTGCACCCTTTGGCTTGGCGCAATCGCTGGTGGTGGTTGGGTTGGGCCTTGGTGGTGGCTTTGCTTGCGGGCAGTTCCTCGGCTTTGTTTTTGGCTGTGCTCGATGCGCTCACCCAACTGCGTGGCGAGCAAAAATGGCTCATTTACCTCTTGCCTTTGGCTGGCTGGTGGGTGGGCTGGCTGTATCAGCGTTTTGGTGGGTTGGCAGGCCGTGGAAACAACCAATTGATCGACGAATTCCATGAGCGCCAAGGCGGCGTTCCCTGGGTGATGGCGCCTTTGGTACTGCTGGGCACCTGGCTCACGCATGCCTTTGGCGGCTCGGCCGGGCGCGAAGGAACGGCGGTGCAAATGGGAGCTTCTTTGGCGCAGGCCTTGGGAAATCGGCTTGGAGCTACACGCCAGCAACAGCGGGCACTGCTGCTCATGGGCATGGCAGGTGGCTTTGGGGCCGTTTTTGGCACCCCGCTGGCTGGAGCCGCTTTTGCCATAGAAGTGCTGGGCAAAGGCCAACACCGTTACCGACAATTGCTCCCCGCCTTGCTCACGGCCTGGGCTGCACACGGTATTTGTTTGGTTTGGGGCATCGAGCACACCCCTTTCACACGGCTTCATCCTTTGACCTTAGAAGCTGCCGGGCTGTTTGCCTTGGGGGCTGCAGCCCTGGCTTTTGGACTGGCAGCCCGTTTATTCAGCAGTTTGGGGCATTTTTTTAGTAGTCAACTGGCCCATTGGCTCCCCAACTTGCCCCTGCGTGCTTTTGTTGGCGGCTTGTTGTTGAGCTTGGTCTTTTGGCTTACGCAGAACGATCGTTATTTGGGTTTGGGAGTACCTGTCATCTTGGAAGCCTTTGACCAGCCCCTTCCTTGGTACGACTTTCTGGCCAAAACCCTCTACACCACCTTTACCTTAGGGGCAGGCTTCAAAGGTGGCGAAGTCACGCCCCTCTTTTTTACCGGTGCCACGCTGGGCAGCAGTTTGTCGGCCCTACTGCCCTTGCCCACCACTTGGCTGGCGGCCCTGGGTTTGGTAGCCGTATTTGCCGGAGCCACCAACACCCCCTTGGCCTGTGCCCTTTTAGGGGCTGAATTGTTTGGCTGGATGTTGTTTCCGGTGGCCCTGCCGGTGTGTTGGCTGGCCGTGGGGGTGTCGGGACCGGCGGGGATTTACAGCAGTCAGCCCGCCTTTGCCTTTAAATTGGAGCGCTTGCTGCACAAACCCAAACCCTCGTGAATATGTAAAACCTTTGCCATTTGAAAAAACTACTCCTCCTTGTTTTGTTGGGATTTGCCCAAACAACTTTGGCGCAACAAACAGCTGCCGACCTGGCCCAAGCCCAGCTCGATGCCTACAACCAGCGCGATTTAACGGCATTTTTACTGCCGTATGCCGACAGTGTGGCGGTGTACACCTTTCCCAACCAATTGCAATACCGCGGTAAGGAACAAATGCGCAAGGTGTATGGCGAGATGTTTCAAAACCTGCCAGACTTGCATTGCACCCTGGTAAACCGCATGGTGATGGGCAATACGGTCATCGACCAAGAATCGGTGGTATTTCGAAAAGGCGAAAAGCCCTTGCAAGCCATTGCCATTTACAAGGTGCAGGCGGGCAAAATTGCAGAGGTGTATTTCATTTTTTAATCCTATCGCCCGCTTTCTTCGGCTAAATTTTAACTTTGGGCAGCTTTTGAAAGCGCCCTGGCATGAAAAAACTGCTCCGTTTTGTTCGCAACCTTTTGCTTTGGTGGTTTGGCATCACCATTGGCCTCACCTTGCTGTATCGTTTTGTGCCGGTGCCCTTCACCCCTTTGATGGTGATACGCCTGTTGGAGGAGCCTTTGGCCGGACAAAAACACCGTTGGTACCGCGACTGGGTGGCGTATGACCAAATTTCGCCCCATTTGGTCAAAGCCGTGGTGGCCAGCGAAGACCAACGTTTCATGGAACACTGGGGGTTTGACCTCAAGGCCATCGAAAAAGCCTACAAGCGCAACCAAAAAGGCAAAAAGCGCAAATTGGGCGGCAGCACCATCAGCATGCAAACGGCCAAAAACGTGTTTTTGTGGCCTGGCAGAACCTGGGTGCGTAAAGGATTGGAAGCTTATTTTACCGGATTGATCGAGCTGTTGTGGTCGAAAGAGCGCATCATGGAGGTGTACCTCAACAGCATCGAAATGGGCGCCGGCATTTATGGGGCCGAAGCCGCTGCACAGGCCTGGTTCAACAAACCCGCCGCCCAACTCAGTGCAGGCGAAGCGGCGCGCATAGCTGCTTGTTTGCCCGATCCACGCCGACGCAATCCCGCGCGACCATCGTCCTATGTGGCTGGCAGGGCCCTGAAAATCAGGGGCATGGTGTACAAACTTCCCAAAGAAGCCTTTCCCCTGCCTTAGCGTTTCACAAAGCGGCTGTAAAGCACTTCGCTGCCCACCGAAAGTTCGAGCAGGTACACCCCTTGGTCCAGTTGGTCAACCGCGATGGAATCGCCGCTGCGCCATTCGTTTTGGAGGCAAATTTTGCCCCTGGCATCTTGAATGCGATAATAGGCCGTATCGGCAGCACCGGGCAGCTCCACAAAAAGGCGGTCGGTGGTGGGGTTGGGATACACCTTCACCTCCCTGAAATCGGGATGTTTGAAGCCCGTGCTTTGGGCGAATAGCCACTGATAGGCGGCCCCAAATTCGCGGCGCCAAAACCATTCGCTGTGCTGTCCGTCGGCCTTCACTACCAACTGCACCTCATCGGCTGTAAAACCAACCGCCATCAAATCGCTGCGCAATTGGGTACATTGGGCCACAAGGTTGGCACTTTCGAGGGCACCCGCCAATACGTAAAAACGCATGGGTTGCTGTTTGCCTATTTGGCTAATTTGAGAGTACACCGAAGGACTGAACCACAAACTCGGAGAAAAAACCAGGGCTTTGCTGAACGTATTTTGGTACTGCATGGCTGCGTATTGCGAAATGAGTCCACCCATGCTGCTGCCGCCTATGGCCGTGCCTGCGCGGGTGCTGTCGGTGCGGTAACGCGCGTCGATCCAGGGTTTGAGGGTTTGTACGATAAAGTCGACGTATTCGTCGCCCTGTCCGCCCCCGTACTGCGCATTCACCCAGGGGCTGTACTCGTTGATGCGTTGCCCTCCTCCGTTGTTGATGCCCACCACGATGGCCCCATGGTTGCCTTGGGCGTGCAATTGACTCAAGGTTTCGTCTATTTGCCATTCGCCGGCAAAGGCCGTGAGATTGTCGAACAGGTTTTGGCCATCGTGCAAATAAATCACCGGATAGCGTTTGGCGGTAGCCGTGGCATAATCGGGCGGCAGGTACAGCCAAATGCGGCGGTAGCGGTTGAGTTGGGGCATGTAAAAGCTGTCGGTAAGCAGCTGCACCTGGGCGTTGGCCGTGCTGTTGCCACCGCCGCCACCTCCGCCGTGCAAATCTTCCCAACTCAGCACCGAGAGGTTCACCGTATCGCCATTGCCGTAGGTGAAGCTGCGGTTGGGCAGTTGGCTGCCGCTGGCATTGCCTTCAACCGTTGCCCAGCTGCCGCGGGTAAACTTAAACTGTATGGTGCCGGTACCGGCGGGCAGGGTGATGAGCCAGGAGCTGTCGGGTTGGCGCACCAAGGCATGGGCAGCGCTGCCGGGGTTCCAGCTGTTGAACGAACCAGCGATGTACAAAGTGGCATTCGACGGGGTGTAGGCTGGTACCTGGGTGATGCGAAAAGTAACCTGCGCTTGACCGACCAAAGCCAGCAACAAAAACGAAACAGACAGAAAAATAGATTTCATGCGTAAAAAAAGCTGCGGTTAAGGCGGGCCGACAGAAAGCTGTGTGAAGCGTGTATCTTTGTCGGCGTATGAAGATACTCGATTGGTACATCATCCGGAAATTTATCGGCAGCTATGTATTTGGCTTGGGTATTTTCATCGCCATTGCGGTGATGTTCGACCTCACCGAAAAAATTGATGGCATGTTGCAGCGCAATGCCCCGCTGAGTGAGATTGTATTCGATTATTACTTCAACTTCATTCCCTATTTCGCCAACCTGTTCAGCGGACTGTTCACCTTTTTGACGGTGATTTTTTTCACGTCGAAATTGGCTGCCAAAAGTGAATTTGTGGCCATGTTGGGCAGCGGCATCGAGTTCAGGCGACTGTTGGTCCCCTACCTGGTGGCTGCGGGCATCATCGCATTGTCGAATTGGGTGCTGGCCAGCTGGGTTTTGCCACCGGCCAACAAAGAGCGCATTGCCTTTGAAAACAAATACATCCGCGGTACTTTTTACTACAGCAAACGCAACATCCATTTCCAAACCCAACCGGGTGTTTTGGCCTATTTAGAAACGTATTCAACGCCCGACAGTGCTGGCTTCCGCTTTTCGATGGAAGATTTGCGTACAGGTGAATTGCGGAGCAAACTCATGTGCGACCGCATTGTGTGGGACAGCGCCAAACAACGCTGGCGGATGGAAGGCTGCACCCTGCGCGAATTGCCCAGCGACAGTGCCGAAAAGCTTATCATGTTGGGTAGCCTTGATTCGGCTCTGAGCTTTACCCCCGATGAATTTGGCCGTCCCCTGGCCGAAGATGCTGCCTTGCTCAACAACAGGCAGCTGCAAGACCACATCGACCGCGAGCGCCTCAAGGGCAGCGGCGGCATCGAAGCTTTTGTGCTCGAAAAACACAACCGCCTGGCCGTGCCCTTCAGCACCTTCATTTTGGCCATCATGGGCGTGAGTTTGTCGTCGCGCAAGGTACGCGGGGGCATCGGCTTGCAACTGGGCATTGGGGTGGGATTGTGTTTTATCTACATCCTCATGTTCCGCTTTTCGCTCACATTTGCCACCAAAGGCAGCCTGCCTCCTTTTGTGGCAGCCTGGACCCCCAATATTGTTTTCGGCATTTTAACCGCCTACCTCTACCGTGTTGCCCCCAAATAATCGCTCAGCCTTGGTGGAACTGCATTTTGTGGTTTTCATCTGGGGATTTACCGCCATTCTTGGCAAACTCATTACCCTCGAAGCCCTGCAATTGGTATGGTACCGCATGATGTTGGCTTTGGTGGGCGTTTACGCCTTCGCACGTTTTACCAAGGTGGCCTTGTGGTTGCCGCGTCAAGCGCAGTGGGCTTTGGCTGGCACCGGACTCATCATTGCCGCCCACTGGGTGACTTTTTACCACGCCATCAAAATTTCGAACGTATCGGTGACGCTGGCCTGTTTTTCGTCGGGCGCCTTTTTCGCTTCTATTTTCGAACCGCTGCTGTACAAGCGCAAGGTGGTGTGGTACGAAATGATTTTGGGACTGATTTCGATTGCAGGTTTGTACCTCATTTTTAGTTTTGAAGCCCAGTACATGGCCGGCATCATCACCGCCATTGTGAGTGCCAGCTTATCGGCCCTATTTGCGGTGATGAATGGACGATTCGCTCAGAAATACAACGCAGCAGCCGTGTCGGTGTACGAAATGGCAGGTGGCATTGCCGGTTTGAGCCTGTTGCTGCTGGCCGATACCGGTTATGCCAGCGGCAGTTATGCCCTGTCGGTGGCCGATTTGGGCTACCTGAGCATCTTGGCCATCGTTTGTACGGCCTACCCCTTCATCGCCAGCATCAGGCTCATGCGCAAAATCACCCCATACACCTTTGTGTTGTCGGTGAACATGGAACCCATCTACGGCATTGTGCTGGCTTGGTTTATCTTTGGCGAAAGTGAACGTATGACGGGGCAGTTTTACCTGGGTACAGCGGTCATTTTGGGCACCCTCTTTGCCAACGCCATCCTCAAACATTATTACCGCCAAAAGGCCCTGAAGCTTGAAAAAGTTGGCACGTTTGCATCGCAGCCTTGACTGCTGACAATCCTTCGCACCAGGGCGTCACGCAAAAATTTCAGGCCGCTTGTTGAACGTTACAAACTGGCACATAGCATCAGAGCCTTTGATACTTGAAAGATATGGCCCCTTTGTTTCCTTGAGGACCGTAAAAATCGATGAACCGAAGTTTGTACAGCTGTCCACTGGCAGTTCTTATCAAGTACCACCGCCGGGTATTTGTTACAAAGATGTTTCCAGTAAAGGTCTTCCAATCGTACCCAATAATGTCGATTTTATTTTGTAAAGGCACATTTGATTCGCTTTGGCTATTAGCCTGCTCAAAGCCATACTCCCCTCTGTAAGCAGCCAAAGTATTGACGGGATTCAACAGTACTCCCACTACTAAATACGGCAGTGGCGGCACTTCATTCGGGAATAAATGGGTATACTGCCCAAAATACAAATCCCAGTCAGCAGCAGGTGGCGCAGCAAGTATGGTTTGACCATCACCCAAAGACACAAATAAGCGCGATGACGCGAAATTGGCCGATGTGTTCACCACAGTTGCTGTAGTATCGCGCAAAGACGCCATTTCCCAAATGAAGTTACCTGAACTAACCGACCTAAACCGAACTTTGGTAAATCCCAAATGCATTCCTAAATGATCGAAACCGCGGTCAATCAAGTAAATACCATCATTAACTCTCCAATCGCCGATGGCAGTGCTGTCTTTATGGCCCGAACTAGCATCTAGACGCGCCCGACTCGCAAAACCCAAAGTATCGCGCTTGTTGGAAAAGGTGGCAGATTCAAAAAAGGCTGCTCGCATCATTTTGGAGGTATTTAACCAAATTCGGAAGGCATTGGCACCGCTTTCGAAAGCCAAATCCCAAGCTACTTTCTCCACCCTTCCTGTTTCTATTCCTTTTTCGAGGCTGAAAAAAGCCTGAAAGCGATAATCGGAGCCAATGTCAACCACAGCGGTTTGTTCTGTTCCTTGCAACGGCGCTGTTACAGGAAGCTCTTTGGTAGTACAGCCCACCGAAAACCCTAAAAAACAGCTAGCGTACCATAAAAACTTAGCCATTAAAACGGTATTGAAGTGAAACAAAATACAATCTACCCATAGCAATGGGGCTACTCACCCCACCAGCGCTGTGTACACCTCCGGGTGTGGCACCAAGAATATTGGTTACATCTAATAGATTTTTAACCCCTATGGTGGTTTCAATGCCCACTTTCTTCCATGCCTTATGCCCACTTAGGTCGAGTGTATGATAAGCTGCAAGTGACGAAAGTGCTAAATTGCCCATGACATCGGTTATTACGTTGGGCGTTCTTCCGGTGTATTTGTAAAAAATATTCCATTGTGTTCCCGTAACCTGCTCGCGGAACTCTACACGGGCATTTATTTCAGGTGAATAAAAAAAGGCAGGCATTTGCAAGGTATCGGCCAACCTATTGCTTCTACCAGTAACACTTGCACCCGCTGCTACCAACCACTGTTCTTTTTTCCACTCCGTTCTCAGCAATACTCCTTGGCTTCTAAATTCTTCGAGGTTGAAATAAGAGAAGGCCGTAGCGTCGGCCTGCGCCAAGCCAATCAGCTGGTTGATCTGGTTGTAAAACATACTTACTTCTGCCGTAATTAGTTGATTGCCCTGCTGTCGGTTGTAAGTGCTTGTCAAATGGAAGTTATGCCCGTTCTCTGCCCGTAAATTCGGGTTTCCTTGAATGTTGTGGTTAACGTCAACGAAGAAGAAGTACAGTTCTTTCAGGTCGGGCGCTCTAAAACCTCGAGCATATGAAAACCGATGGGTAAGCGACGCCAATTGCTTTTTATTGAGGGGATGCTCATAACGGAACTGAAGGCCTGGTACAACCGGTGCTGGATAAGCGGGATTATAAGTAAAGCGTGCCGATGGCCTCAGCGTGAAGCCTTTTGCCAGTAGCCATTCGGCGCTTGCAAATACCGCCAAGTCGAGCATGGATTGCCACTGGTTGGTAATTCGTGCTCCCAAGGTGTACTCGTGTCGAAAGTCATAACCAAATTCAGCTTGTATTTGTCGGTTAAAACGCCTTTGGTAGGTACCCCTGCTTAGGTGAGCAATAAAACGGCTGGTGTCTTGGTCGCCGTCGTTGTTGGTTAAACGCCGCTCCAGATTTGTCAAGTCGCTAAACCAAGTGTTTTTAATGCGTCTAAAATCATTTCTCGCTAAAAGCACATGGTATCGGTTACTGCTATCTTGCTTTTCCCACTGCAATTGTTGATTAAAGCGTCGTGTTGCATAAAAATCATCGAAGGCTGTTGTGCCAAACGGCGCTCTTGGATAACCCAAATTGGTGATGGTTTCGTCGAAATAATCGTTCATGAAGCGCAACTCACCTCCCGCAAAAGCTGAACGAAATTGAGCTGTTGCAAAGTGTTGCAGTTTGGGGTTCCAAGCTTGTTGCCGACTGCTATCGGCCCGCTGAGTTAAACGAAGGGTAAATGGTTGATCACCTTCACTCCAACCATCGAAATAATGCCTGCCCAAAGTAAGTCGAAAACCCTTGTTTCGGCGCTGGAAACCAGCATGTAGCCGCAGATTATATTGACCTACACTTTCGTAATGGCTTTGCAAACCGGCTTCAAACTTTTCATTGATGGTTTTGCGGGTAATGAGGTTTATGGTACCGCCCATGGCATCGGTGCCATACAAAACAGACAAAGGACCTTCTACCACCTCAATGCGTTCCACCAAGTGTAAATTCAACTGCGACAAATCGATGTTACCATTCAATCGGCCATTTACAGGCACGCCGTCGACGAGTATTTTGATGTTTTGTCCGCCTAACCCTTGCATTTGCAAACTTGATCCCAAAATTTGATCTTGCCCCAAACGCATGTTTAATGCATTGGTGAGCACATCGCGTAAATGTTGCGCGCCCATACGGTTAATTTGTTGCTCGTCGATGATGCGTATGGGCATCACCGATTCGGCTGGATTTCCCGGGCGCATTTGGGCTGTAACCACAATGGTTTCGAGTCCTTTGATTAACGGCGCCAGCTCATACCGCCGCTTTGGCCCCCGGAGCAAGCTGTCGGTGATTGTCTTAAAACCGATGCAACTGATTTGCAACCTGCTACCGGGACCAAAATGGCTGGGAGGAACATTTACCTCCCCTTTGTCATTGCTTATAAAAAGTTCTAGGAGTTGGCCTTTTTGCCAAACCACATGCGCCCCGGCCACCGGATTTCCGGTTTCGGCCGAGACGATGTGGACGGTTTGCGCACCTGCTAATGCGCTCACCAGGGTAAAAAACAAACCGAGAAGAAACCTCATGCTTTGGCCTTCAAATGAACCGTTGCTTCTCCAAACACATGGTGCCATAAAGGGCGCGTATATGGCAGTAAAAGCAGCAAATTAACCATAAGAACGAGGCCCGTTTCTATGTTTTCGTCCATGCGGTTGTCCATAAATAGGTGCATGGTAAAAATGTTGATAGTCACCGGGAGCAACAGCAACAAACCTGCTCGCCGCGTGCGCGGAATAATCAAAAGCACTGCTGCAAGCAATTGCAGCACCCCAATCATTTTGAAAAAGCCGCTTTGGCGAAAAGAAGCCATGGTCAACTGAAATGACACGGGCGATTCAAATTTATTGTCCGTTACGGCCTGCTGCCAGGCAGCCACCATCTCGGGTTTGACTGGACGGTTTTTGGGTACAAATTTCTTCACCCCCGCATTCACGAAGAACAAACCTAAAGCAACACAGCCTGCAATATGCAGGCAGTTAATCCAATTCTTCCACATGACTTTAGCTTTTTTGGGTGAGATAGGTGTGAATAATTTGCTTGATTTCCTGGCGTACGGCTTCCTCTTGGTACTCTTTTCTTGCACTCACTTCGTCGCCCTTTTTGAAGAGCAATTGGAAAAGAGGGTCTTGCCCTGCCTTCTTGCTAAAGTCAAGCGGAATTTGCTCATGTTTGAAGGTTTCGCTCCAAACCACACGCACATCATCCCAAAAACGTTGCTGCTCGTTCCACCAAGCCATGGCGGGTGTACAGTCGTAATTTCCTTTGGTAAAGCGTTCGAATCCTTTTTCCCAAGCTATCAGGTTTTCAGTTCCATCGCTAGTACGATTTATTTTTTGGTTGTCTTGTTCTAACATCCAGCCATCGGCCAAAATCTCCATGGTGCTGAAGCGGCGCAAAATATTGTAATCGCTGCGTACGGTAAACTCGCGGCGTGGCAAAGGCGCGTCGGCACGCGACTGCCAAAAGTGTCGTCCGTCTACATGCACCCAAGTACCAAAACCCTCGTAACGTGGACTGTCGTCAACTTGATATACCTTTTGAGTCCAAGTACCTTTCACTACTTGAGCGGCTAATTGCTTGCGCTGAAAAGTATTGTCGCCCTGGTATTCCAGAAAATCGCGGTTTTCGTAGATCCAGTCTTGTCGCCAATGCTTCACTACCATGGTATCGTTAACTACCAAAATGTGTTGCAAGGCAATTTTAGCAGGTGTTTCTTCTACCACAAAAACGGTTTCTATGCCTTTTTCAAACTTCCGATCATAGTACTTATAATCTTTCTGAGGCGAAAAAGTCTCGGCAAATTGAAAACTTACCTCGTAACAGCCCACCATGCTTAAAATAGCCGCACGGTCCTGGGCCATCTTTTGCTTTTCGGCTTTACTATTCTTTTGAGCTTCTGCCGTTCCTATGGCAACCAATAGCAGTAATAAAGTTGCTAAACGCTTCATTTTTTTATTTTTTAATGAATTTTTGGATACTGGTTTTCCCTGCTGCCTCGATGGTCAAAAAGTACATGCCTGGTTTTAGTTGCATATCGTGGAAAGTGTAGGTCGATAAACCCGACATCACTTCGGCAAGCTGCTCATGCACCAATTGCCCTTGCAGGTTCCGGATGCTGATGTGGATGCTCGAAGCCATCTCTGGCAAATCGGCCACTACTGTTAAAGGGCCTTCACTCAGCGGATTGGGGTAAACCTTGCTGAAAAAGGAAGGCCGTTTATTCACCGAAGTAACATTCGCCAATAATTCTTTGGTAAAGAAATAGCTGCCACTGGCTGAGCCCCCGAAACCCGTGAAAAGCAACTTCCAAATTTGCTGGTTGCGGTCCTTTACGAAATAAACCGTTGAATCGAGCAGACTCCACCCCATACCAGTAAAGCTTTTCCAGTTAAAGCCAATGGTGTTTATATCATCTACCAAGCTGTTTGCACGCCAGTTAGCATAAACCGCAGTGTCAACACCATCAACCCTTACCGCTTGCACTTGCTGGTTTTGCAAAATGCCGGCAACGGTGTACGGACTGGGTAACATGGTTGTGTACTGCGTGAATTGGAGGTCCCAGCTTGCTGCGGCTGGCTCACGATCGAGCACTTGGTTGGTAAGTAAATTGAAGTACACCAAATTCTTGGTGTTGTACGTAGCCCTGTTTAAGGCAATTTGATGGGCACCGGTGCCATTGAGCAGTGCATATTTGAAATTGAAATTGCCCCCAGCCAAAGATTCAATCAACAGTTTGCGGAATGTACCGTCGGGCAAACGAACAATAAAAATACGGTCACCATTTACTGTATGGGTAATCATGCTATAGATTCCCCAACCTACATCAAATTGATTGGCACTGTTTGCAGCTTGGTTCAATGCTCCTATTGACCAAGAGGTTTCGCTATTGTATAATGGTGCCCAGCCATGTAAACCCAACGTATCAACCTGCTCATAATCGGCAGCCGTAGCTGTAGGATGCACAAAAATGGCCCCTCCGGTAATGGTGTTGAAGTGAATAGCAACAGCAAATCCTGCAGTGCTAAATGCTAAATGCCAATTGTCTTTGGGCGATTGCTGCACTACCCCCTGATTAAAGCTATACCACGCCTGGCGTGCATAACCCGGGCCAAGCGATACGGTATCACGCCTTTGTTGTGCTTGAACCACCATTGCTGTTAGCATCAGGATGAGAAAGGAAATTTTCTTCATGCTTATATTTATTTAGACTGTTTATAAATTAGATTTGCGTGCAAAAGTACACGACCCAACCTCTTCCGAGTTGCCTAAAAAAGAAATGAAGTGACTGCAAAAGGAAAAATGCATGCAGATGAATCAAGCGAGGCTGCACTCAGAGCCCCCGATGCCCATGCCATCGTTAGTGTAAGCGTAATCAAGCTGGCCTCTTTCAAACGCTTGTACATCGAACTGGGCGAGTTGGAAAACAACACCTCCCGATTTTTGGCAGGATTTTCCGCTAAATCAGCCATGGTCTACACGGCGAACGGTCCCATTGAAATCTACCACAACCAAATTGTTCCATTTAACGAGGTCATCCTAGAAATAGAGAGTCAAGAAGCCGCTGAAATCCACTGCATAAATGTTAAACATTTACAATACTCGCAAAACACACTGCTGCCTGGACTCTACATCGTTCCTCAAATCATGCAGCACCTCTTGCACCGCAACAAAGAACTTACCTCACCTACAGAAAACATCGCCCTGAGAGCACAATCTTTAATAGATGCCCATTTCGTGGATAATCCCACTATCGAATGGCTGGCCAAAGAAATTGGCACCAACACTACCTCTCTCAAAGAATCATTCAAGAACCAATTTGGCATCACGCTTTATAAATACCAACAGCAACTGAAATTAAAACTAGCAGCCGCATTACTAGAAAATAGCGATCTCTCGCTTACTGCCATAGCCATAGAATGTGGCTATGCCGATAGCCGTCACTTAAATACTGCCTTTTCAAAAGCAATGGGCGAGAGCTTGGGAAACTATCGCAGAAAATTCCGCAACCTTTAAGCTTATCTATTGCGCAACACCCAACCAAAAGCCATTGGCTCGGGCAATTGCAAGGCAACAAGGTTGCCGCTTGCCAAAGGCAGGAGTTTCGCCTGGCTGCCGGTGAGCAACAGTACCCGGTCGCCCAGTGGGTCGTACGACACAAAATGGGCAGAATCGCTGCTCAAAGTGCTGAATTGTCCGGTACGCACGGTGGTTCCAGGCTGGTATTTACTCGTTTGGTCGTGCAGCAGCACCAAACTGCCGTCGGGCAAGGCCAAGAGCTGGCGGAAGTGGCGGCTGTCGGGCCCCGTTTCCGACTCCAAGCGGCTCAATGAGGTGGTGTAGCGGAACAAATCGCCTTTGCCATTGGCCTCGATGAGCAGCAACCACTGATCGTCGTTGAGTCGGTGCGCAGCTACCAAACGGCCGTTACGCGGAATTTCACGGATCAACCCTTCCCGCTCGCGGTCGATGAGGCGGATGCGCGGCAAGCCTGTGGGGTCGTACGGCAACATGTCGTACAAAATGCGGTTGCCGCTCACGGCCATGGCCCCAGGATAAAAACCTTCGGGCAATACGTGCTGCCGGGGGCCGCTCCCATCGCCATTGGCCCACCAAATGCTGCCAGCACCCCTGCCTACAAACACCTGGTTTCGATCGAGCTGCAAGGCAGTGAACAAAGGAAATCCGGGTGCCGTTTGGGCGGTGGTTCCCGCAATCAGTTGATTGGTAGGCAATTGATAGCGGTAAGCGGTTGGACTACCCCCACCCGCAGTCCAAATTTGACCGAGTGTGGCTTGGTAATCGGCAAATTGCACGGCGAGGGGCCACACCGCCGGATTGGGAGGCAGCACAAAATCGGGCCCGCTGCGGTACAACCGGCTGGTATTGGCAGAAACGGCCAAAAAGCACAGTCCGGTTACCTGCCGCGGCACCCCCACCACCTGCACCGGAATAAACAGCTGACTGTATTCGCGCTGGCTTTCGAGGCGCACCACCAATTGGTAGTTGCCATCGTCCAGCAGCGTATCGGTGAGCGGATAGGCCACGGCGATGGTTTGGCTGTTGCCCGAAAGTGGGTAGATGAGGGGTGGCGAGAGGGGCGCAAAATTGGCCCCGCTGCTGGCCAGTTCCACCCGCAAACGTGCCAGACCTTCGTCGTCGCTAGCATTTACGGTGAAACGCAGTGTATCGGGCACTTGCACGCTGCGGGCTGCTGTACCTTCCACAACGTTGAGCACCGGCAAAGGAGCAGGTTTTTCGTCCTTACACCCTGCCAAAAGCAGCACCAAATACCAAAAAATGCGTATTCTTACTTTCATAGCGCAGCGGAAGTTACGACCTTCGCTTTTTAGAGCCTAACACACAACGAATATACAACAACGGTACTTCGCATGAACCCCGTACAAGCCCATATGGCCGCTTTGGCCCAACAACTGCACGAACACAATTACCGCTACTATGTGCTCGACCAACCCACGATTTCCGACCAGGAATTCGACCGGCTGTTGCGCGAGTTGCAAGATTTAGAACAGCAACATCCCGCTTTTGCTTCACCCGATTCACCTACCCAACGCGTAGGTGGCATGCCGCTGAGCAAGTTCGAAAATGCCCCGCACCGTTTCCCCATGTTGTCGTTGGGCAATACCTATTCGCGCGAAGAACTGGCCGATTTCGACGAACGCGTACAAAAAGGCCTGGGCAAAAGCACGGCTTATGTAGGCGAGCTCAAATTCGATGGCGTGGCCATTTCGTTGAGTTACGAAAAAGGCCGGCTGGTGCGTGCCCTCACCCGGGGCGATGGCCAAAAGGGTGATATTGTTACCGAAAACATCAAAACCATTGCCTCCATTCCGCTGGTGCTGCGGGGCGATGATTATCCCGACTTTTTCGAAATCCGCGGCGAGGTATTCATCCGCCGGGCCGATTTCGACAAGCTGAACGAAGACCGTTTGGCGCGCGGCGAAGAGGCCTATGCCAATCCCCGCAACTTTGCCTCGGGTACCCTCAAGCTGCTCGACCCGCGCGAAGTGGGCCGGCGCAAACTCGACTGTTTCCTTTACTACCTCAATTTCGACAACCGGCTTTTCCGCTCGCACCACGAAAGTTTGGAAGCCGCCCGCCGTTGGGGCTTCAAAATATGCGAACACACCACCCCACCCACCGATTTGGCCGGCATCATGGCCTTCATCGACCGCTGGGATGCCGGCCGCAGCGAATTGCCCTACGACATCGATGGCATTGTGGTGAAGGTCGACGATTTTGATGCGCGTGAAGAATTGGGATTTACTGCCAAATCGCCCCGCTGGGCCATTTCTTACAAGTACAAGCCCATGAGCGCCGTCACCATCCTGCAAAGCGTGAGCTACCAGGTGGGCCGCACGGGTGCCATTACACCGGTGGCCAATCTCCAACCCGTGCAGCTGGCCGGAACGGTGGTGAAACGTGCCTCTTTGTACAACGAAGCCGAGATTGAGCGACTCGATTTGCATGTAGGCGATGAAGTATTTGTGGAGAAGGGAGGCGAAATCATCCCCAAAGTAACCGGGGTGAATGTGGCCAAACGGGCGCCCGGACTGCAGGAAGTGCGCTTCATCAGCCATTGTCCCGACTGCCATACGCCACTCCAAAAGGTGGAAGCCATCCACTACTGTCCCAACGAAAGCGGTTGTCCGCCCCAGCAGCTCGGTCGGCTTGAGCACTTTGTGGCCCGCAAGGCCATCGACCTCAACAGCATGGGCAAAGAAACCATTGAGCAGCTGTTTAATGCCGGCTTACTGCGCCGTATCAGCGATTTTTACAGCCTGCAATACGAGCAGCTCATTGGCATGGAGCGCATGGGCGACAAAACCGTGCGCAACCTGCTGGCCGGTTTAGAAGCCACCAAGGCAGTACCCTACGAACGCGTACTTTTTGCCTTGGGCATCAGGCATGTGGGCGAAACCGTGGCCCGTACCTTGGCCAAAACCTTTCCTACCATCGACGCTTTGGCGGCCGCAACTGCAGAAGAGCTGGTGCAAATCAACGAGATAGGCGAAAAAATTGCCCAAAGTGTGGTCAATTGGTTTGCCGATGCCCAAAACCAAGTAATGCTGGCCGCTTTGAAACAGGCAGGCTTGCAGTTCGAAAGGCAGGGCAGGGAGCCCGAAGCTTTGTCACACCGCCTGGCCGGACTCACCTTTGTGATTTCGGGCGTTTTTGCCCGCCACGAGCGCGATGAGCTCAAGCAGCTCATTGAACAACATGGCGGCAAAGTGGCCTCGGGCGTGAGTGGCAAAACCAATTATTTGCTCGCCGGTGATGGTATGGGGCCTAGTAAGCTGCAAAAAGCCACCGATTTGGGCGTGAAAATTTTGAGCGAGGACGCGTTTGAACAAATGATTGCATGAAACAGCCCCTCTTTTGGCGCAGATGGCGCTGGCAACAAGCCTTCAAGCAAGCCGTGAAAAAGCCCGCCCAATGTGAGCCAGGCAGCGGCAAATGGCTGGTATTGCTCGATGCGCGCGACCCCTGGCAGCAGGCCGTGGCCGAATTGCTGCTCAAAAAACGCCCCCCTGACAGTGTTTGGGTAGTGGCCTACGAAGGCAAATTTGAGCACCCCCAGCAAGTAAACCTGGGGCTGTTGGAACTGAGTACCGATTTACAAGCACCCATGGCGGTACGCGACCAAATATTGCAGCATGCCTACGATTTTGTACTGCAGTTGGCGCCCATGCCCGAACCTCCTTTGGCCTTGTTAGCAGTAGAAGCACACTGCTTTCAGCGCATTGCCATAAATCCCGCAAAAAGTAGCGAACTTTATCGCTTAGAATTTCAATGGACCGGCCTCAGTTCAGAAGAAGCCGTTCCAGAATTATTTAACCAACTCAAAGCGCTGTTTAGCCATGTCGTTTCAGCTTAGCGGAACCGGGGTCGCCGTAGTAACCCCCTTCACTTCATCGGGAGCCATCGATCATGCTGCCCTGCACAAGGTGGTGAACTTCATCGTTGAAGGTGGGGTAGAATACGTGGTTGCCCTGGGTACCACCGGTGAAACCCCTGCCCTGAGCAAAGCCGACCGCATGGAAGTGTTGGCCTCGGTACGCGAAGCCGTGGCTGGCCGGTTACCGCTGGTGCTGGGCATGGGTGGCAACGATACGCGTGAACTGTTGGAGCACATGCACAGTTTCGACATGAGCGGGGTACATGCCTTGCTGTCGGTAACGCCTTATTACAACAAACCCAGTCAGGCCGGCCTCTACGCCCATTACAAAGCCGTGGCCGAAAACACCGATTTACCGGTGATTTTGTACAACGTACCGCCACGCACAGGCTGCAACCTTACGGCCGAAACTACGCTGCGTTTGGCACACGATTTCAAAAACATCGTAGCTACCAAGGAAGCTTCGGGCGATTTCAGCCAAATTTCGGAAGTGCTTCGTTTGCGGCCTGCCGGCTTCAAAGTTTACTCGGGCGACGATGTAATCACCCTGCCCCTGCTCGGTTTGGGTGTTGATGGAGTGATTTCGGTGATTGC
>CAZNWC010000001.1:290525-294591 GCA_964577055.1 uncultured Chitinophaga sp.
TAATCACCCTGCCCCTGCTCGGTTTGGGTGTTGATGGAGTGATTTCGGTGATTGCAAATGGTTGTCCCCGCCAATTCAGCGACCTCACCCGTGCTGGTTTGGCTGGCGATTTTGCCACTGCCCGCCGTTTGCACCACCAGCTCATGCCCCTCATGCAGCTGATTTTCGCCGAAGGCAATCCCACCGGCATCAAAGCCCTGCTTCACGCCCGTGGCCTGCTCGAAAACGAATTGCGTTTGCCGCTGGTGGCTGCATCAGCCGCTTTGTTGGCAAAGATCAGAGAGGCGTTGAAGGTATTGGAAGCATAAATTCCGAGTTGCAAGGCACCACTCATCAACCGCCTGTTCCTTAAAGGCTAGTGGCACTCACCAGTTCAACGTAAATACAAAAGGCCCCAATCGGAGGCCTTTTTTGCTGTGGGAGAAGGAGTCGAACCTTCACGGAGCAGTTAGGGTACCTGGCGGACCTTTTTCCCGGGCTCTCCACCCCCGCGACAGGAGGGCATGTCTGCCTGTTTCACCACCCCACAAGGAATGTTTGTTAATTCAAAACTATCCAAACCGGAATTAATAGCAAAAATTCGAAACTATTTTTTAAAAACTTTCGTGTGTTCGAAATTTTAGAATTACTTTTGTGCATATCATTCAAAAATAGCTATCCTGATGAAAGTAGATTACGAACTCGACCGCACCGATAGGATGATCCTCAACAGCCTGATGGAGGACGCCAAGACCACATATACCCGCATTGCCCAAATGATTCCCGTTTCCGACGGCACCGTGCACGTACGGATGAAAAAAATGGAGCAGGCCGGCATTGTGCAAGGCTCACGTTTGTTGGTCGATTACAATGCCCTGGGTTACGACCTCACGGCTTACATTGGTATTTACCTCGAAAAAGGCTCGGTGTACAAAGACGTGATCAAGCAGCTCGAAGCCGTGCCCGAAATTGTGGAAGCCCACTACATCACTGGTGCTTACAGCATTTTCTGCAAACTCATTTGCATGAACACCAACCACCTGCGCAGCATCTTGAACGACCAGGTGCAAGCCATTGGCGGCATTCAGCGCACCGAGACCTTTATTAGCTTGGAAAATTCGATACAAAGGGCGTTGAAATTGCCTGTGTAAATACCCTGCTGCGCAGGGCTGTAAATGCCCCGCAAAGGCGGGTCTGTTAACGAAGCTTCGCTTCTGTGAACGCTCCGCTGTTTCATAGCGCTCTAGGATAAAGTGCATTTGGCGATTTCTGCGTAAATCTGCGCTATACCCCTCCGTGTCCTCCGTGATCTCCGTGTTTTAAAAAACAAACCGCACCACCCCACCTGCCAACTCCATTAGCCAGGCCAGGCCAATGTGCACCAACACACCACCCCAAATGCTGCGGCTGTAGTAGGCAAAAATACCCAGCAGGTAGCCGCCAAAAAAGCTGCTGATGGTTTCACCCAAAGGTTTGCCAAAGTGAATGGTCACGTAAAACACGGCCATGGGCAAAATGGCGGCCGGTCCCAGCCAGCGCACAAAGGCCAGCACCAAAAAACCGCGGAAATACAGTTCTGTAGAGAAAAAGTCGAGGCCGTAAAAAAGCTCGAACATGGCAACCCGCCAAATGTCACCTCCATTTTGAAAAGCCACATGGTCGGGAGGAAAAATGCGGGCAAACAAGGGGTAATAATTCGTAAACGATGGCTGTGTAGCCGCAAAGGCCACCAATGGAACCGCAGCCAGCAGCAACCAAGTATATCCGCCAATTGGCGTTGATTTCAAACCTGCAAAGCCCGCCTCTCCCCTGCTATTCAGCCAAAAATGCAGCAGCAACAAGGGCGGTACCACCAGCAGCATTTGCACCAACTGGCCAGCGGTATACCAGGCTGCATAAAAGACCAGGCCCGACCATTGGGTTACCTGCGCTTGCAACCAATCGAAATGGCCTTGATAAACCGAACGAAAGGCAAAAATACCGGCACCAAAGAGCAGCAACAAAGCATCGCGGCGGGTTGGCTTTCCTGCAAAACTGCGCCTCACCAACCACAAACTTCCACCCCACACAACTAAAACATACAACCCGTCGGCCATCCAACGCAGCCAGAGCGGCGATTTGGTTGATGGAAAAAAGCGCTCATATCCCCAGCCATATTCCGCCACCACCAACAGCATGCAAAACAGCACCGGTTGCCACAACAGACCTCGGTGGTGTACAAAATAATCGCGGTAATAGGTTTGCAGATAGGTTTTGAGGGTTTTCACAGGGAAAGCCTTTCGCGTTTACGGGCCGAAAGCTAGGGTGTTTTTTTATCTCTCGCAAACCTAGATGAGCAAACGTTCACCTGTCGGCCCACCTTGTAGCTTCGGTTTTTTCGCGGATATTCGCCGACCATGTTCTGCGCCATGCTGCGATGTCTGCGGGAAACCCAAGCACCAGCGGTGCGTTTCAGAAAGCTTGCTTAAAAGCAGCCGTTTACAGACCGCCGAACACTCCGCCGCCCATCGCCCGTTTTCCCGTCGCCCGTTTCCCGTCACCCGTCGTCAGTATTGCTGTCGTCCGTCTACTCCGCGTCGGCCACCAGCACCGTACCATCGGCATCAATCTCCAACAAACGTACGCGGTGCAATTCGTTGGTGAGCAATGGATCGTACTTGGCTTTTACCTTGATGTAATTATCGGTAAAGCCGTACATAAAGGCCTCATGCTGCTCGTGTTCAAACAATACGGTGCGTACCTCGCCCAAGTGTTTTTCGTAAAAAGCACGGCGCTTCTTTTCGCTCAAAATGTTGAGCATGCGGTTGCGTTCCGAGCGTTTGCCATTGGGCACCCTTCCATCCATGCGCACTGCCTTGGTGTTGTCGCGCTCCGAATAGGTAAAAACGTGCAGGTAACTGATGTCGAGCTCGTTCAAAAAGGCGTAGGTATCGTTAAAATCTTCGTCGGTTTCGCCCGGAAAACCCACAATCACATCCACACCAATGCAGCAATGCGGCATGAGGCGTTTGATTTCGGCCACGCGGTCGGCATACAACTCGCGCAAATAGCGGCGCTGCATTTTTTTGAGGATGCGGTTGGAGCCCGACTGCAAGGGAATGTGGAAATGCGGCACAAAACGCTGCGAATCGGCCACAAAACCAATGATGTCGTTGCTTAACAAATTGGGCTCGATGCTCGAAATGCGGAAACGCTCGATGTCGGACACGGTGTCGAGTTCGCTGATGAGTTCGAGGAAGGTGCCGAAGGGACGGCTTCGTTTGTCGTCGCTTTGACCATCGTAGCCAAAATCACCGATGTTCACGCCGGTAAGCACAATCTCTTTCACCCCTTTGGCGGCAATTTCGCGGGCATTGGCCACAATATCGGCAACGGGCGTAGAGCGACTATGACCGCGCGCCAGCGGTATCGTACAAAAGGTGCACGAATAATTGCAGCCATCTTGCACCTTGAGGAAAGAGCGGGTGCGGTCGCCCACCGAATAGCTCGACACAAAACGGTTCACCCCTTCGATGTCGCCGGCCAGTACTTTGGGTGTATCCGATTTTTTGAAATCGCCCAAATGTTCAATAAGGTTGAACTTCTCGGCGGCGCCCAAAACGGCATCCACGCCCGGAATGGTGGCAATTTCTTGCGGCTTGAGCTGTGCATAGCAGCCAATGATGGCTACGTAAGCGTTTGGCGAATGTTTGAGGGCCTGCTGCACCACCTTGCGGCATTTGCGGTCGGCATGATCGGTTACCGAACAGGTATTGATCACATACACATCGGCCCCTTCGTTGAATTCTACTTTGCGGAAGCCATTGTTGGTAAAAATGCGGCCAATGGCCGAGGTTTCGCTGAAATTGAGCTTGCAACCCAGGGTGTAAAAGGCCACGGTGCGCTGGTCTTGGGCGCCCTGTTCAAGCGATGGCGCTTCAGACTCTTCAACCTCTTGCTGCAAAGCAAAATCTTCCTGAAAAGTACCCATCTTACTTTTTGTTGAACGACCGCAGGCGAATGGCGGTGATGACTTTTTTGGTGTAATTTGGGAAATCGCCATCCATCATCCACTGGTAATAACCAGGTTCACGGGCAAATACCTCCT
>CAZNWC010000001.1:294691-335069 GCA_964577055.1 uncultured Chitinophaga sp.
AAATCGCCATCCATCATCCACTGGTAATAACCAGGTTCACGGGCAAATACCTCCTCCACGGGCACGCCTTTGTGTTTGCCGAAATTGAAAACCTCCTGGTTTTTATCGTTGTAAACAATTCGCCCCGCCAAATCAACCGATTTGTTGTTGCGGGCGGTGTAACGGTGCAGAAAATCCACATCGTTTTTTATGTCGGAATAGCGCTCCAGCTGGCTGAGCAGGATTTCGTAGGTAGCGGTAATGTCGGCCTCGGCGCTGTGGGCATTTTCGAGGTCTTTGCCGCAGTAAAAACGGTAGGCCGCCTTCAAATCGCGGGGTTCGTTTTTGTGGAAGATGGTTTGTACGTCGACAAACTTGCGGTGGGCAATGTCAAAATCAACCTCCACACGTAAAAACTCCTCTACCAACATGGGCAGGTCGAAATAATTGGAGTTATAACCCGCAAAATCGCAATCGCGCATGAATTCGTTTACTTTGGGTGCAAACTCGCGGAAAGTTGGCATGTCTTTCACGTCCACATCGTAAATGCCGTGGATCTTGCTGGTTTCGGCCGGAATGGGCATTTCGGGATTGATGCGCTGGTGCAGCATTTGGCTGGTGCCATCGGGCATCACCTTGAGCACCGCAATCTCCACAATGCGGTCGGTGGCCTGGTTAAGGCCAGTGGTTTCGAGGTCGAAAAAAGCAAGGGGACGTTTGAGCGAGAGCATGTCGGTTACAATAAACGCCAAAGATACAAAAGCCAAAGGGCTATCATACCAATTCGACGATTTCAATCCATAGACAATTGGTCGATGAACCGGTGCAATTCATCGAATAACAACTTGACTTAGAGCCCTACACACGTATTTGGTATGATGAAGTGGAAGGAAGTATTGGTGCTCGATGACGATAGACTCGTTCATCTATTGGTGCAGCAATTGAGTAAGAAAGCCCAATTGCCGTGGCGTATCAGGCATGTGTACTTTCTTGAGGAAGCCCTGCACCTGATTGATGAAAACCACTTCGACTTGCTCCTGTCAGACGTTCATTTGCAACATCCCTCCAAAATTTGGCATTTACTCGGGGCACTTCCTGAAAAGAATCCGCTTCCGGTGGTGCTCATGAGCAGTGAAGTCACAGCCGAAGTACGCGCCCAGGCATTTCAATACAAGCGGGTGCGTTCACTTTTCCGCAAACCATTGCCTGCGGAGCATCTCATCAGCATCCACAATGACTTTCTTCACCAAACTACCACATGAATTCCGCCGATTTGAAAAAAAACATCCTCTTGATCGACGATGACGCTGTGGCGCACTATGTAGTGAAGCGCATGGCCGATCATGCAGGTTTCAATTGGGATTTGCGTAGCTTTTTAAACCCTTTCGATGCCCTTAACTCTTTGGTAGATCCGTCCTGGCAACCTGATTTGGCCATCATCGACCATCATTTACCCGAGCTTACCGGGGTTTCATTCGCAGAATTATTGCGTCAACAAGGCTATGATTTTCCGTGGATATGGATTTCATCAGGACTTGAAAAACCACATTTCGGCGATTTTTTTGCCCCCGAAGCTTGCATTACAAAGCCTTTGATGCCCGAAAGCATTTCTCTTTGCGATTCATTGGCCAGCAGGATGTTCCAGCTGCGACTTCAAGGCTGAGACGCCAATATCTTTTGGATGTCCATGCCATCATAGGTGCCGCTGCTCATCAGTAACCATACTCCCTGGTGCGGCTGAGAAGCCAGCTTTTGGTGTAAGGCTGGGGCCAAATCAAACACTTGTAGTCCTTCTTTTTGAAAACCAGCGAGCACTTCTTCTTTACTGAATGCTTCTAGGCGTTTACTGGCAACCACTTCCGGGCTATAATAAACCACCGCTTCATCGGCCCCTTCCATGCTTCCAGCATAATGCGACAAAAACTCACGCTTTAGGCTTGAAAAAGTATGTAGCTCAAGCACAGCGAACAAAGTTCTAGCTGGGAACATTTCTCTAACGGCTGCTACGGTAGCCTTTACTTTGCTGGGGGCATGGGCAAAATCGCGGAACACCACCCAATCTTTGCTGCGGTGGATACACTCCAATCGTCGCGCAGTACCGGGAAAAGAAGCAATGGCTTGGTAAAATTCTTCTTTGCTGATACCGGCTTCTGCTGTTAGCAAACGTGCTGCAGCCACATTTTCAATGTTGTGCTGACCAAAAACCTGCATGGGAATCTTGCCCAATGATGTTTTGAGGAATAAATAGCCATCTTCCATCACATAATCGGCTGCGTGGTACGGCTTTAGTTGCAGTTTTTCGGCATAAGGCTGTACCAAGTTCACCAAATCAGCATCACCATCGTAATAACCCAAAACGGCACCTGGCAACATGCTTTCGGCCAAAAGGCGGAACTGCTGCAAATAGCTGTCGTAAGTAGGGAATACGTTGATGTGGTCCCAAGCCACCCCCGAAATCACTGCCGCATGCGGTTGGTAATGGAGGAATTTGGGGCGTGGATCAAGCGGTGAAGTGAGGTATTCGTCGCCTTCAATCACCATTATCTGGGCCGATTCGCTCAGGCGCACCATGCGTTCAAAGCCGGCCAATTGACTGCCCACCAAATAATCAAAATCGCGTTTGTGGAAGCGCAAAACGTGCATCACCATGGCGGTAATGGTCGTTTTCCCGTGCGAACCCGCCACTACCAGGCGCTTTTTATGGCTGGCGTGCTGGTAAACGTATTCTGGGAAAGAATAAATCTTCAAGCCGAGCTCCTTGGCTTTGAGCAATTCGGGATTATCGGCCCGGGCGTGCATGCCTAAAATCACCGCGTCGAGGCCTGCATGAATCTTTTCGGGAAACCAACCTGTGGAGGCAGGGAGAAGTCCAGCCGCTTCGAGTCGCGAACGTGAGGGTTCTTGTAAAATATCATCTGAACCAGTTACGGTATGGCTGTTGGCTTGCAGTTCGAGGGCCAGGTTGTGCATCACGGCGCCGCCTATGGCTATGAGGTGGATATTCATGTTTTCAGCGTTTGGAGTATCATCCTTTTTGTGAGCTGCAATTTGGCGAATGCGATTGAAACTTTATCCACGATTTTCGGTGGGTGGACTGCATCCTGTAGGTGCCGCAGGCGGGGCCGTGGTTGCCTGCTTTGGCAGGCTGTAAGCCTTCGTTGAGTGAACGAAGTGAGCCTTCTCTCAGGGAGCGCAGCGAGCGGTCTAAAAAGCTGACGAAGTGAGCGGTCTGCGCATCTACTCTCTCAACATCGTACATTAGCACAAAAAAGCCTATGAAACTCTATACCATCGACACAGGCCACTTTAAACTCGATGGCGGCGCCATGTTTGGCGTGGTCCCCAAAAGTTTGTGGCAAAAACACAATCCTGCCGACAGCAACAACATGTGTTCGTGGGCACTGCGCTGCTTGTTGGTGGAAAATGGCGACCGACTCATCCTCATCGACAATGGCATGGGCGACAAACAGGACGAAAAGTTCTTTGGCTTCTATTACCTCCACGGCGAAGGCGAGCTGCATCAAAGTCTGGCCAAACACGGCTTCACTGCGGCCGACATCACCGATGTGGTCCTCACTCACCTACATTTCGACCATTGCGGTGGTTCGGTAAAGTGGAAAGCCGATCGTTCGGGTTTTGAACTGGTATTCCCCAATGCAACCTATTGGATGCACCATGACCAATACCACTGGGCCTATCCTACCCCTAATGCACGCGAAAAAGCATCCTTCCTCAAAGAAAACATCCAGCCTATTATGGAAAGCGGACATGCCAAGCTGATCAAAGATGGCGAAAAAGCAGCCGGGCTCGATTTCCTTCGGGTAGATGGCCATACCGAAGCCATGATATTGCCTAAAATCCACTACAAAGGCCAAACCATTTTGTATTGTGCCGACTTGCTGCCGTCGATTGCCCACCTGCCTTTGCCATGGATCATGGCGTACGACATGCGTCCGCTCGACACCCTTCGCGAAAAAACCGAAATTTTGCCAATGGCTGCTGCCAACCAATGGCTGTTGTACTTCGAGCACGACCCTCAGGTTGAGCTTTGTTCGGTCGTTGCCGGGGACAAAGGCGTAAAAGCCGACCAAGTTTTGAAATTGAGCGATTTGTAGTGCATATTGCAGTTTGATAAGACCTGTTTATGAAAAAAACGCTCCTCATCAGCGGTTTGCTGGCGGCCACCTGTGCCTATGCCCAAATACCTGCCGGCGTTCCTACCCAAGGATTGGTAGCCTATTATGGCTTCAACGGCAACATCCAAGATGCTTCGCCCGCCAACAATCACCTGACCCAAGTAGGTACCACGGGGGTAACGGCCACCACCGACCGATTTGGGAACCCCAACAGCGCCTATGAATTCGGCGGAGCGGGTTACTTCACCAACACGGCACCCAGTTTTACCTTGAGTCCCTCCCAACCCTTCACCATGAGTGCCTGGGTGCTCAAAACGGGTGGTACGGTAGCCGTGATGGTGGCCACCAATGCTGCCGGGAACTTCATTACCATTTTACAAAGTGGCACCACCAATACCCAATTCGGTACCAACAAACAACAATCGGCCTGGATTTGGGCCCAGACGCCGAATACCCTTAACACTTGGGAGCATTACACATGTGTGTACGAGGCACCTGCCATGAAGTTGTACAAAAACGGCGTGCTCGCGGCTACCAACACCTTTACACATACCGCCACCAATAGCGCAAACCTGCCGCTGTGGATTGGCCGAGGTGTTGGCGGTGGCAACTGGTTGGGCAAAATCGACGAGGTAGGCTTTTGGAACCGGGCGCTCGATAGCAATGAAGTGGCCCTCCTCTTTTCGGGCTGCGGCGCACGATTTAGTCAGCAACCTACCAACCAGCAACTTTTTCGCAACCAAGACGCCTTGTTTGTGGCAGGAGGAGCTGCTGCCGCTGCCCAGCGCCAGTGGCAAGTAAATACGGGCGCGGGCTTTAGCAATATTGCAGCCGGTAACAGTCGCTACCAAGGCACAACCAGTGATAGTTTGCGTGTGCAAAACGTTGATTTCGACCTCAACCAAGCCCAATTCCGCTGCGTTGTCAGCGATAGTACCTGCAGCGACACCAGTGCAAGCGTGACCTTGAGTGTGCTTTGCAATGTGATGTTGGGCGACCAACCTTTGCCTGCCAGCGCGCGCATGCAGGAAACAGCCACCTTCAGGGTAAGCAGTTTTGACCCGGCAGCCAGCTTCCAATGGCAGGTGAACGGTGGCAGCGGTTATGCTAACCTCACCAACGGCACCAATGTGCAAGGCGCTACCAGCGACACCCTCCGTTTGTTGAATGTGGCCCTTGGTCAAAACGGAAACCTCTACCGCTGCATCATTGTGCGGGCACCTTGTACCGATACCTCTGCCGCCGCAGCCCTCACCGTCATCAACACCACTTCGGTAGCCGATTTGGAAGCATTCAACTGGAAGGTGTATCCCAATCCCACTGCCAGTCAATGGCAGGTAAAGGTGCCCGAAGGCAGCGAAAACCTTCCTTGGCAGCTGATGAATGTGCAGGGACAGCGTGTTGCTGGCGGAAGCTGGAACAGCGGTGTGCAGCCCCTCGATGCAGGCACTTTGCCCCAAGGAGTGTACTGGTTGCAAGTTCCGGGTAAGGGACAAATACGTTTGGTGAAGCAATAATCGATTTAGGATATCTGAAAAGCCCGTCTGAAAACGATGGGCTTTTTTGTTTTCACCCAAATTCGGCATCTTTGGGCATGACCATAGCAGTTGATTTTGATGGCGTTATTCACGCCTACAGCAAGGGATGGAACGGCGGCGCCATTTACGATCCGCCCGTGCCCGGCACCCGCGAAGCCTTGCAAGCCCTGAAGGACAAGGGCTGGAAAATCTACATTTTCAGTACGCGTACCAACAAAATGTTTCGCAAAAAAGACGAAGAAGACCAGGAAGTGGCCATGAAACGCTGGTTGGCCGAGCACCAAATTCCGTTTGATAAAATTTGGACCTTTGGCAAGCCCATGGCCGATGTATACCTCGATGACCGGGCCATTGGTTTCCGTGGCGATTGGAGCAGTTCGTTGCAGGAAATCGAAAATTTTGTACCCTGGACCAAAACCGATGACTGATGGAAGCCCTCTTCAAAAAACTCAACTTCAAGGAGCAGCGCAAGGTACTGTTTGCAGCTGCTCCCGACAGCATGGCCGAAGCCATTGCCTGGATGCGAAGCCGCGCCGAAGTGCTGCTCGATGATACAACAGCCATCGACTGCGATTTCGCCATGGGCTTTGCTACCACCCAAGCGGGCTTAGACGCCCTGTCGCAGCAATTGGCCGCAGCTGTACCGGGCGATGGCATCATCTGGATTTGTTACCCCAAAGGCAGCAGCAAAAAGTACAAATGCGAGTTCAACCGCGATACCGGCTGGACCGTTTTAGGTGCGCTTGGCTTTGAACCCGTGCGCCAGGTGGCCGTAGATGACGATTGGAGTGCCTTGCGTTTCCGCCGGGTGAGCTTCATCAAAACCCTTACCCGCAGCAAAGACATGAGCCTCACCGAGGAGGCCAAGCGCCGCACTACGGGGAAATAGTCCGCGCATGATGCGGATCACACGCAGATTTTGAACCTGATTTTTGTAACATATGCGTGAAAAGGGCCACAGATTTCACCCATACTGCGCTCCTATTTGTGGTACCGATGTATTGGCACCTATCTATTGCATCCTTGTGACTGCAAGCCTTTTTAGCTCTGCGGGCTTAGGACAAGCTGCGGAGCAGTGCAGGCCAAATGCCTCCGCTTTCTTGGGTTAAGCGTGCAGCCTATTTCTGCACTGAGAATTTGCTGTTCTAAGCTGCCGCCGTCATAAGAATGTGCCATTGACTTTTAGCAGGTTAAAAACCTCTCCGCGCCTCTGCGGTTCAAACCTGCAACACAGACAAGCCTTTCACCGCAACCCCACCAACAACTTCTCCAGCCCGTTGGTCTTGATCACCCACAAAGTCTCCAACTGCACCCCCAACTTGCCCTTTGGGAAACCCTGCCGCGCAAACCACTCGAGGTAATAGACCGGAATTTCAGCCAAAATGGTGTCTTTGTACTTGCCATAAGGCATGCGGTCGCGCACCAAACTCAGGAGCAACTGCGGGTCGGGACCCGGCACCAATGCTTCGGCCATCAGGGCTTTGCTACAGGCACTTCTACCAAGGTGTTTTCCCAGGCCAATTGCAGGCGGCTGGGATTTTCAGCCAGCGTAATGGTAAAATTTTCTTGCAATGCTGGCAATTTTTGGGCTGGTACTTTTACCGTAAGTACATCTTTTTCGGGCTTGCGCGAGGCTTTGCCTCCCCAGCTCACACCCCAACCGTAGGCGCCGCTGTTCCACATGAGCTGCCACTCGGTTTCACCGGGAATGGTCCAAAAGGTGTATTTACCGGCAGGCAATGTTTGTCCGCCGATCACCAAATCGTTTTCGGTATCAAAGGTAGTGGCTTCGTTGGCACCCGTGCGCCATACTTCATTGTAGGGCACCAAACCGCCAAAAATGGCGCGGCCTTTCACGGCGGGACTGCAATACACCATTTGCAAGCCCAGGGCTTCGCTTTGGAGGGTGGTTTGGGGACTGTGTTTGCGGGTTTCGGCTTGTAAATTGCGGAACCAAACGACGGCGGCAGCGGTGAGGATCACCAATACCAGTACAACTATTTTGAAGGTTTTGCTCATGACAGTAGGATAATTTAAAGGTAAACATTGCCGTGCAAATGTGCATGGTGCCTGAGGATTTCCTGCGCTCGAAGATTATCCAAACGAAACAATCCCTTCGTTTGTCTTTCTTTGACCTAAAGTATGAACACGCCCGAAGATTTGCCTTACGACCTAGCCCTGGTGGGAGCCGGCGGTGCGGGCATGTGCTTGCTTTTGGCCTTGCACGAGCAGGGTTTGCTGGCCGAAAGGCGCGTGTTAGTGCTCGAAGCAGCCGAAAAAGCCAACAACGACCGCACCTGGTGCTTTTGGGCCCAGCCCGACGACCCGCTGGTAGAAGCGCTCGATGGATTGTTGAGCAATGCCTGGGACCAAGCCGCCATGGCTGGTCACCATCAGGCCTTGGCGCCATATCGTTATTATGAGCTGAGGGCGGGTACCTTTTACAAACACATCCAAAACCTGTGCAGCGCCTACCCACTTTTGCACTGGCAAAAAACCACTGTACAAGGTGTGGAAGCCGTGATGACTGGCGGTTATTATTTGAACACCCCCGAGCAGCGGTATTTCAGCAAACAAGTGGCCGACAGCCGCAACCACCACGCCCCCCATGGCGAGTTGGTACAATCGTTTGTTGGCTGGCGGGTGCGCAGCACAAAGCCTCACGAGGGTGGCTTGCAGCTCATGCAATTTGAACAAACCGACATCAACAGTTGTGAATTCTGGTACATTTTGCCTGGCAAAAACAACGAATGTTTGGTAGAACTCACCCGCTTCGACCGTCATTTGCTGCTGCCCCAAACCGCTGAGCCACAAATTGCATCCTGGCTGCAGCAGCATTTGGGAGATTATACCCTGCTTGAAACCGAGGCCGGACAGCTGCCCATGGGCCTTCTGCCCAAAGCTGAGCAGCGTTGGGGCCACCATATCCGCCTGGGCATGGCTGCCGGGGTGATGCGCAGCAGCACGGGTTACGCTTTCAGCCGCATGTACCGCCATGCCACCGACATTGCCAAGTCGGTGGGCGCACAATCGGCCCTGCCTGCCTTTCGCCAGCACCCCCGTCACCGTTTTTACGATGCGGTTTTTTTAAACCTCCTCGCACGGCAACCTGCCTTGGGCCGCATGCTATTTGCCCGCATGTACAGCCGGGTAGCGGCACCGGTGTTGTTCCGGTTTTTAGACGAAGACAGCAGCCTGGCTGACGAAGCCCGGGTGATTGCCTCCCTCCCCTGGATACCCTTTATCCGCAGCTGGTGGCAACAAACCCAACAAATGCGTTGGCTGGTAGCCGCTTTACTGTTGCTTTGCCTGTTGCTGCAAGTTTGGGCACCAGCCGCTTTGCCAATAATGGCACCCTGGTTGTTGGCTGCGGGCTTGGTATTTCCAGGCCTGCCCCACGGCGCCGTCGACCACTTGCTCCATGGCAGAAACTGGCCCCTGCCGCTATTTGTGGGATTTTACCTGCTCGTTATGTTGGCTGTGGTGCTGCTTTGGAGCTGGCAACCGGGTTGGGGACTGCTGTTCTTTTTGGCTTATTCGGCTTGGCATTTTGGCGAAACCGATTTCAACCACTGGCACATGCCTCAGCCTTTTGCCCAGCAGCTGTACGGCTGGGGGGTGCTGGGATGGATTTTGAGCAGTCACCCAGCCGAGTGGGTGTATTACCTGCAAGCCTTGGGGGTTACATACGTACCTCCCACCGAATCTTTGTTGTGGTTGAGTGGCGTTGTATTGCTGTGGACCGGCCTACTTGTTCCTGCACACCGTTTGCGCTCCTACGCCGCTACCATGCTCGTATTGTTGGCAGGTGCCTTTTTGCCCCTTTTACTAGCCTTTGGATTTTACTTTTTGGGTTTGCACAGCCGACGGGGCTGGCAACACTTGCAGGTACGTTTGCAACTATCGCAACGTGAGCTATTCAAAAAAGCGCTTCCCTTTTCGCTGGGCGGCTGGCTGAGTTTTGCGGGTGTTGGATTGGCAGCACAGTTTTGTCCGCTTTCGTTCGAAGGCTGGATTCCCGCCTTTTTTGTGTTTCTGGCAGCCGTAAGTGCGCCGCACATTGTACTGATGAGTGCATTGTACCGACGAACAGCAAAGGCCAAACCATAAATTGCAACGCATGAAAACCATTGCTATTCGTAAGTAATTCATTTTTCGTAGCTTTGGGTCACAACCTGTTATATGCGCCTATTCTTTTGGATGCTTTTTCCAGCATTCTTGCTCGTTTCGTCTCTCTCAGCCCAGCCCTGTACAACTGGCCAATCGGAAGTGATTGTGCAGATTGTGCCCGACAATTACCCACAAGAAACCAGTTGGCTGTTGCGTAACCAGGCCGGCGACACCCTGGCCACCGGCCTGGCCAACAGCGACACCTTGTGTGTACCCAACAACACCTGCCTGGTGTTTACCATCCGCGATACCTATGGCGACGGCCTTTGCTGTGCCTACGGCAACGGATCGTACCAAGTGCGGGTGAACGGGGTATTACAAGCCAGTGGCGGCCAATTTGGCTTCCAGGAAACAAAATTTGTAGGATGCGGCCTTACACAAGCCTGCAACAATCCACAAAGCATTGGCACCGGTAGCTTCAACGCTCCTGTACGCAACAGCTGGTACAGCTTCAAACCCGACAGTGTGGGCACCTACGTTGTTTCTACCTGCAGCGCCAATGCCAATTGGGACACCAAAATTTGGGTATATGACAATTGTAACGTACCCGTGCTCAACAACGACAACATGGGCACGGTGTTTTACAACGATACCAACAGCTTTTGCGGTCAGCTGGCACGGGTACATGCTTATTTCGATACCGCCGTCACCTACCTCATCCGCGTGGGCGGAAGCACCGCTATCAATGGACCTATCCCCTTTTCTATCACCTATGCGGGCCCTTTGGTAGGCTGCCAGGATTCAACCGCCTGCAACTACGACCCGCTGGCGAGCATTCCGGGGCCGTGCTATTTTTATCCAAGCCCCCTTTGTCCACCGGGACCTGACCTCACTGTGGTGCAAGCTGCCTTTGAAAACTCTTTACAACGCTCAGTGGTGAACAGTTCCACCTGCATGGTAGCCGAACAATGCCTCACCGGTCACGGGGCAAGAACGGTTATCCGGTTCGATACCGATATTCGAAATATTGGGCAAACGGACTATTTTATTGGCAATCCGGCTACCAATCCGAGCCAGTTCAATACCAACAACTGCCACAACCATGCGCACTACGAAGGTTATGCCGAATACGTGCTGTATCCCATGCCTACCAATGGCACCCGCATACCCATTGGCTTTAAAAACGGCTTTTGCGTGATGGACTTGGCTTGTCCCCCCGGCTTCACCGCCAAATACGGTTGCGGCAACATGGGGGTTACAGCCGGCTGTGGCGACATCTATGGCCGTGGCCTCGATTGCCAGTGGATCGACATCACCGATGTAGCCAACGGGCAATATTTGCTGGCCATCAAAGTCAACTGGGATCAATCGCCCGACGCTTTGGGTCGCCACGAAACCAATTATCAAAACAACTGGGCGCAGGTGTGCTTAAACATCTACACCGATGCACAAGGCCAAAAACAATTCACCAAGCTGCCCAATTGCGCCCCTTACACCGACTGTGCCGGCAATTTGTACGGCAGTGCCCTGCGCGATTGCAATGGCGACTGCAATGGTTCGGCCCGTACCGGTGACATGAACAACGACACAGTACTCACCGCTACCGATGTCAACTTGATGATGAGCGGCTTGTTGCAGCAGAATTTGGCCTACACCCGTTGCCGCGACCTCAGTGGCGACAGCCTTTTGAACATTTGGGATGCGGTTTTGCTTGGCAACTGCTTGTTGCACGGCGGTACAGGTAGTAACTGTACCTTCCCCAGAGGACTGTACAACCAAATGCAAAGGGTGGATATCCAAATCCAGTTCCTCGATACCCTGCAAGGCTATGTTGACTTGGCCATCCGCAATCCCGACAACCAAATCACAGCATTTGAATTGGAAATCAATGGCATTCGTCCAACCAATGTGATGTCGTTGATTCCTGGAAGTCCGGCCATGCCTTACTATCACCACCCATCTGGCAAAATCATGGGCATGGTCGCCAATTTGGAAACCTCCATCAACCGTTCATCGGCTTTGCGTTCGTTTGTGCGCGTATTTTTCGATCGCACCACCGATACGGCCGTCTTCATTCGCAAGGCCGTGGCGCTTACAAACGAGACCTACGAATCAGTACAATTTGTAGCCGACAGTACTCGCTACCCTGCCACGGCCAACACCACTTCGGTTCGTTCGGTAATCAGCAAACCAAGCTTTTTGATTTACCCCAACCCGGGCAAAGGCCAATTTGTACTGCAGGGTTTGGCCGAGGAAAAGCCTGTAAGCCTACGCATCGTCGACGCTTTGGGCCGCCAAGTACTGCACCTCCAGCAGCAAGATTTCAGCACAGGCCAATTGCGTTTGGAGCTCGAGGGCTTGAATGCCGGCATGTATTTGGTTTTGTTAGCAGGTGAAAATGGCGTGGGTAGTCAAAGGTTGGTGATTCGCTAATTTTAGCGCACCACCCGCAACGATCCGCTCAATGATTCGCCATTCGGCAGTAAGAGCCGGTATTGATAGGTGCCTTCGCTGAGTTCCTTGGGCGACCAATCGTTGCCGTAATTGGTGGCGGCAAATACCTGCTGTCCCCAGCGATTGAAAACCTGCAGCTCATTGCCAGGATAGAATTCTACGTTTTCGATGCGAAACACATCGTTCTTGCCGTCTCCGTTGGGAGTAACCACGTTGAATACCGTTAGCTCGCGCGGAATGACTTCAAAACGGATGGCATTGCTACGCGCCCAACGACCATCGGGAGCCAAGCAGTTGACCTCTAAACGGTACCAACCCGCCTTCTTGGGCTTGGTATACATACAGGCTGTATCGGCAATACTCGCAACCAGCAAGGAGTCGCTGCCATCGTCGTTTTTCTGCACCAATTGATACTGCACCGGCGACCATGCACGATCGTACCGATTCCAGCGCAGGGCAGCTGTTGTCGGATCGGTTTGGCGCAAATGGCCATCTGCATCTTCCAGCAATATGTTCCCCAAGGCTTGTCCAGGCAAACAATCAGGCATTGGATTCAATTGCAAAACCACCCTAAAATCGCGGCTTTCACTTTGTGGATCATGAGCATATACCTCCACAAACGTATCGGTAATTTGGGTAAAGCGTCCCCATTCGGCCCAATCACCTCCTGGATTTGCCTGGTGCTGCAAACTATAGCCTTCGAAAAAGCGGGCATCTAAGGTATCGGGGAACGCCCAATGGAGGAGCAGCGACGCCTCGTTGTTTTGAACGCTCACATTCCGCATGTCTACCGGTTGGTCATACGCATAACAATCAAAAACCTCCACCAAAACAGTATCGAATGGCCCCAAAGCCGACCCGCAGTCACCTTCCAAGACATTCCCGTCGGTGCCATTGCGCGACACCAGACAATAGGTACCGTTCGTTTCAAATGGCATGGCCAACTCCAGCATGATGCTGTCAGAACGCCCGTCGATGCAACCGATGGCGCGCGCCGAGCGTATCTGCATGAGTTGACCATTGGGAGCATACAGCCTGAAATCACTTCCTCCTGGTTCCAAAGTGTTGCACCTGTACCCACCTAAGGTTTTGAGTCCGAGGTTATAACCATAACACGCTGCCCTGGTACGCGGCCAGCGGCCAGTGGTATCAAAACCCAGGAAGCCCTGCAAATCGCTTCCATCCGTATAAATCTGCACATTGCGGATGGAGTGCCAATCGGTTGAGCCCCCCGTGCTGGCCGTAAATCCTACATATCCTGTAAAAGCGGCAGGAGCAAATACCCCACTCGCCCAAACAATATTGTTGATTTTAACATCGATGTAACCGCTGTCGTATACAATTTCAACAGTATTGTAATTGTTCGACCGCATGAAATTGAGCTGTCCCGTGGTGTTTTGCACCTTAAACAAGTTGGGCAAACACTCGCCATAACCCGGACCCGCATAAACTTGTAATTCGGGGTTCGGTCCGCAGCCATTGTCCCAGGTATCGAGTACCACCTTGAGTCCGTTGGCTGTAGCAGGAATGCCCAAACCTCCTCCTGTTACAAAACCTGAGGGTGGCACGTCCAAAAAGCAAAAAGCAATGCCATCAGCTGCTGTGCCATCGAAAATGCGGAATTCAAAACTTGCAATCCACCGGTTACAGATCGACATATCGATGGGTTGCGCGAAAAAAGCAGCACCGCTGGTGTTGTTCACGGCGGTGGTCAAAATCAATTCGTTGTTGAAGGGGTCGGCATCGCCAGGGGTATCTCCAATTTGGGCTGCCCCCACGAGGTTCCAACCCGTGGTATTCATAGTCGGTTGGCCCTGTAACTCGGCAAAAATGACGCCTTGGGCCAACAAATTTTGGCCAAGGATAAATAAGCCCACGAACAGGACCAAAAACCTTAAAATCATGCGGCAATTAACAAAAAAAGGCCGAACCCATCAAATGCTGGTAAAACTATGTTTTGCACCCTTAATCCACTTTCCTCTTTTCGCTTTGTGTCGAAAATGCTGATATTGCAGTTTGCAGCCTGTGTGCTACCGGCCATTGCCTGCCAACCACCTTATCACATGAAAAAGCTCTGGCTCATCTGTTTGCTTTTGACGGTCTTGCCTGCCCTGGCGCAAGAACCGCTTCCACTTATTCCGCAACCCACCGAAGTAACGATGGGCAAGGGCATCCATGTGTCGGCTTACCATGCCGTTACATTTTTAGACATACCCGACGCAAGCACCTTAGCGTTTTTCAACAAGCGCTACAAAGCATCACAGCATCTGCCCAGTAAATTAACGCTGCGGTACAAACAAGGCATGCCCGAAGGTGCTTACGTCATGCGCATCGAAGCCAAACATCTCACCCTCGAAGCAGGCACCCCCAGCGGATTTTTTTACGGAAATCGGACCTTAGAGCAATTGACCAGGCATTACGATGGCAAAATTCCTGTCATGACCATCAGCGACGCCCCGCGTTTCGCCTGGCGTGGCATGCACCTCGATGTAAGCAGGCATTTTTTCAGCGTGGGAGAGGTAAAACGCTACATCGATTTATTGGCCCTGTACAAAATGAATGTGTTCCACTGGCACCTTACCGACGACCAGGGTTGGCGCATCGAAATCAAAAAATATCCGCAGCTCACGGCCGTTGGAGGCTTCAGGGCACAAACAGTGATCGGCAAAGCAGGAAGTGGACAATACGACGGTCAACGTTACGGCGGATTTTATACCCAAGCGCAAATCAAAGAAGTGGTGGCCTATGCCGCCGAGCGCTACATCACGGTGGTACCCGAAATTGAAATGCCCGGACACTCGCTGGCAGCATTGTCGGCTTACCCCCAATTCGCTTGCACTACCGGTCCATTTGCCTCAGCTACCGACTGGGGGGTATTCGACGATGTGTACTGTGCCGGTAAGGACGAAACCTTCGGCTTTTTAACCGATATCCTCGACGAAGTGATCGCGTTGTTTCCGGGACAACACATCCACATTGGCGGCGATGAATGCCCCAAAACCCGCTGGAATGCGTGTGCCGCTTGCCAGAAACGCATGCAAACCGAAGGATTAAAAGACGCCCATGAATTGCAGAGCTACTTCATCCAGCGCATCGAAAAGCACGTAAATGCCAAAGGCAGAAAAATCATTGGCTGGGATGAGATTTTAGAAGGTGGACTGGCCCCCAATGCGGCAGTAATGAGTTGGCGCGGTACCGAAGGAGGCATTGCCGCTGCCAAAGCCAAACATTTTGCCGTGATGTCGCCCGGCAACCCCTGCTATTTCGACCATTACCAAACCAAAGACCAAGCTGGCGAACCCCTCGCCATTTGTTGCTACAATCCGCTCGAAGCCGTTTATGCTTACGAACCAGTGCCCGCTGAACTAAACGGTTCAGAAAGCAAGTACATCTTGGGCGCACAGGGCAATGTATGGACCGAGTACATGCCCAACTTCAACCAAGTAACCTACATGGCCTTGCCCCGCATGGCAGCCTTGGCCGAGGTTTTGTGGTCGCCCGCTGCCAGCCGCAACCTACCCGATTTCCAGCGGCGTTTGCGCTTGCATTTGCCAGAATTAGACAAACTGGGATATAAGTACGCACCACATGGGTATTAATTATTTATGTTAACCACTCATTTTCTGATACATAAACCAGCAATCACAGCATGAAACGCCGCCAATTCCTCACCGCCTCCCTCCTTAGCTCCGGGGCTTTGTTGCTCAAACCTTGGGAAAAGCTTGGTGCTGCCACCACTTTTTCGGGCAAATCTAATGGTCCAGTAGTACTGAGTACTTGGCGTTTTGGCATTCAGGCCAACGAAGCGGCCTGGCAAATATTGGGCAAAGGCGGCAAAGCCCTCGATGCAGTGGAGCAAGGGGTGCGCGTGGTGGAAGCTGATCCGGCCGAACGCTCGGTGGGATATGGTGGCCGTCCCGACCGCGATGGCCGCGTTACCCTCGACGCCTGCATCATGGACGAACAAGCGAACATAGGTTCGGTGGCTTGTTTGGAGCACATCAAACACCCCATTTCGGTGGCCCGCGCCCTCATGGAAAAAACACCGCATGTGATGTTGGTGGGCGAAGGTGCTTTGCGTTTTGCACTCGAACAAGGCTTTAAAAAAGAAAACCTGCTCACCCCCGAGTCGGAGGCCGAGTGGAAAGAATGGCGCAAAACCAGCAAATACGAACCCGTGGTAAATATCGAAAACCACGATACCATTGGCATGATTGCCCTCGATGCGGCCGGCAACCTCAGCGGCGCCTGTACCACCAGCGGCATGGCCTATAAAATGCACGGCCGCGTGGGCGATTCACCCATCATAGGTGCCGGTTTGTTCATCGACAATGAAGTGGGTGCCGCAACAGCCACCGGACATGGAGAAGAGGTCATTCGCGTGGTGGGCTCGCACCTGGTGGTGATGCTCATGCGTCAGGGCAAAAAACCTGCTGCTGCCTGCAAAGAAGCTGTGGAGCTCATCCTCGAAAAATTCAAAAAGCGTGGTGCCGACCTCAAATCAGCCCAAATAGGCTTCATTGCCATCAATAAGGCAGGAGAATATGGTGGGTATGCGCTCAAGCCTGGCTTCAGTTTTGCCGTTTACAATGCCGCCGGCAACCGCTTGGAAGACGCCAAATCGCTGATGTCTTGGTGAAGGAAACAAGCAAGCACTGCATGTCGCGCGAAAGGGGGATCGATGCTTCAAACCACATTTTCGAGCACCAAATTTTGACGGACTACAATACGAGTTCAATGCTACCGGTCTTGTTCATACGGCATCACAACCAAAAACGGCGGTAGCTGCCATTGGCATCGTACTGCTCGGCTTGTTTTTGGGGATTAAACACCCGGTTTTCGCGGGGATCATTGCCCACCCCTGCCAGGTAATTCCAATTGCCGTAATTGCTGCAGGGATCGTAATCGAGCAAACAGTGCTCAAACCAGGCTGCACCAGCCCGCCAATCGCTTTTGAGGTGATGCACCAGGTAGCTGGCCACATTTTGCCTCCCGCGGTTACTCATGAAGCCAGTGGCCGCCAGTTCGCGCATATTGGCATCAATGAAGGGCTGTCCGGTTTTTCCCTCACGCCACAATTGCAAGGCCTTTGGTTTGTGGGCGTGACCCTCGGTGTATTGCCGAATGCCACCCTTCAGGAAGATCCTATTGCCATGCTTAAAAGCAACAAAGCGGAAATAATCGCGCCAGAGCAACTCAAAAATCAGCCAATATGTGCTGTCGTTGGCTATGCGTTGTTTTTCATAGCGCTTTACTTCTTCGTATATGAAGCGGGGCGACAAACAGCCAAGCGCCAACCATGGCGAAAACTTGCTGCTGTAATTGGCCCCTAACAAACCATTTCGGGTTTCTTTGTAGTGCTGGAGGTGGTCGCCTTCCCAAAAATAGGACCGCAAACGCGCCAAACCGGCCGCTTCGCCACCTTGGAAGGGATGTACCGCCCGTTCATCGGCAGTATCATTGGGCATCTCAGGCCATACATCAGCAGGCAAATCGGCCCAGCCTTTCATATCGCGTGGAATGGCCCTGCTTTCGCGCACTTGGCTTTCACGCTCTGTTTTTTTGCGGAATTCGGTAAAGACCTCGGGCAGTCGGCTGATGGGAAATGGTAGGTCGTCGGGATGAAAAAGCGTACTGCCCCAAAAGCTGTGACATTCGAGTCCCAACAGAATGAGCGCTGCTTCAACAGCTTGTTCATCGACTAATTCTTCTGTGGCCGCCTCGCGGTGGTAGTAGAGCCACTTGGCACCCGTTTGTTGGGCAAGGGTAGCAAGCTGCTCTTCGGGTTTGCCCACACAGACGTGCATTTGAACCCCCTTTTCAGCAAAGCTTTTTTGCAGTTGCTGCACCGATTCAATGAGAAAACGCAAGCGTAAAGCGCCACATCGTTTGAAACCGTAGGGCGTGTCTTTAAATAAACGTTCATCGAAACAATAAACGGGTACAACCCGGGAAGCACGCCGCACCGCTTGGTGCAAGGCTTCGTGATCGTGCAGGCGCAAATCGTTGCGCAACCATAGCAAGGCTACTGACATATGCATTTAACTACACGAAACGAAGCTGGTTTGCCAAAAACAAAAAAAGTCCGGCCAATGGCCAGACTTTTCTCGACTGTGCGTCAATCTTATTCTGCAATCGACAACTGGAAGTCGCCTTCGATGCGGATATCGTCGCTCACCAGCAAATTGCCAGCTTCGTTCAAAACGTGGAAATTCAAACCAAACTCTTTGCGGTTGATTTTGGTGCGGAAACTTACACCTGCCTTGGTATTGCCCCATGGATCTTTTACGATACCATTCACGTCAACATCCAAATCAACTGGCAAGGTGACATTGCGGATGGTGAGATCACCATGCAAGATGAATGATTTGTCGTTTTTACGCGTAGCATCTGTGCTCTTGAAGCTCAAGGTTGGATAGGTTTCGGCATTAAAAAAGTCGTCTGACTTCAAGTGGCCATCACGCTGTTCGTTACCTGTATTTACAGAAGCCACTTCGGCGCTGAATTGGATTTGGGCAGATGAAAAATCATTGCCGTTGGTTTCAATTTGGGCATCGTAACTACCGAAAGTACCGGTTACAGTTGTGATCATGAGGTGCTTGGCCTTGAAATTCAAGGTACTATGCGACTTGTCAATCGCCCATTTAGTGGTGTTGCTCATTTGTCTATTATTAATGTTTAAACATCGTTATGAAAAGAGAACAACAAAACTGCGATAAAGTTTCCAATCACACACAAAGTTTTTGAACAAATCCACAAGTCCACATTTATCTTTGGTTCATGCAAACAGGTCCTATTGGTGTATTCGATTCGGGTTTTGGTGGCTTAACGGTCCTGAAAGCTCTTACATCATCCCTGCCACAATACGATTATTTGTATTTGGGCGACAATGCCCGGGTGCCATACGGAACACGTTCATTCGAAACCGTGTACCAGTACACTTGGGAATGTGTACAAGCCTTGTTCAGCATGGGTTGTCCCTTGGTGATTTTGGCCTGCAATACCGCATCTGCCAAGGCACTGCGTAGCATTCAACAAGAAAAACTGCCTCATTTTGCTCCTAACCGACGTGTATTAGGGGTGATTCGGCCCACCACCGAAGCAATAGGCCAGTTGAGCAAAAGCAAACACGTGGGCATATTGGGCACCCCGGGTACCATCAGCTCCGATTCCTATCCCATCGAAATTGCAAAATTTTTTCCCGATTTAACGGTGAGCCAAGAGGCTTGTCCACTTTGGGTACCCTTGGTCGAAAACAACGAACACCTAAGCGAAGGTGCCATCTATTTTGTGAAGCAGCACCTCACAGCATTGCAGCAACGCGACCCGCACATCGACACGGTGGTCCTCGGCTGCACACATTACCCACTGCTTTTGCCTCAATTGGAAAAACTGGCGCCTCCACATTGGCGCTTTTTGGCGCAGGGCGAATTGGTGGCCAGTAAATTAACTGATTATTTGAAGCGGCATCCCGCCATGGAAAGCCGCCTCAGCAAGCAAGGTCAACGCCATTTTTTAACCACCGACAATGCCGCCTCTTTCTCGGAAAAAGCCGCCTTGTTTTATGGTGAAGCCGTACAAGCCGAGAAAATCGACCTCGACCAATACCATTTTACCGCCGATGCTCACTGAAGCCCAAAGCAGCTTGCTTGACGCCATGGAAGAGGCTTTGGTGCGTGAATCTGATGCAGAAAAGGCAGCTGACATGAAGGCCTATATGAAAAGCCAGTTTGATTTTATGGGCATACAAAAGCCCACACGCACAGTCATACAAAAACAATTTTTTCCCCAATTGCGCAAAATGAATTTGTCGGGTGAAAGCATGCTGCACCACTGCTGGCTCAAAAACGAACGCGAATGGCAATACCTGGGGATGGATTATGCCTTGTCGCAGCCCAAGCAGCTGCCGGAGAACATGGCCGATTGGGAATATTGGATCACGCACAAAAGTTGGTGGGACACGGTTGACTTACTGGCAACGCGCGGCATCGGTTTGCGCTTGCAACTTGCTCTGGATTCGCGCCAAGAGGTCATTACCCAATGGCGCCACGCACCGAATATGTGGCTCAACCGTACGTGCATCTTGTTCCAGCTGCACTATAAAAAACAGACGGATGTGGCGCTTCTTGCCGATTTATGTGTTCAATTTGCCGGAAGCAAAGAATTTTTCATCCAAAAAGCCATGGGTTGGGCGTTGCGGCATTACAGTCGCACCGATGCCAAATGGGTGACTGATTTTGTAGCACATCAACCTTTGCCTGCACTCAGCAAGCGTGAAGCATTGCGACTGCTTTGATCAAATGCCAAATTCCACTTGCAACATGGTTGCCCAATGGTTGCCGGGCTGACCCAATGCCATATTCCCTTCTAACCAGCGATACCGCACCAGCACTTGGGTTTTAATGCGGTGACCATTCAGGTATTTGTTCCATCCCAACCACATTTCTTCGGTTTGCTTGCGAAAAGGTTGAACATCAGCATGCGGCAACATGCGGGTGTAGCGCAAGGCAAATTCATGACCACTTTTGAAACAATAGCTCAGTTGGGTGTTGTGCCCTGCTCCTTTGTACACCACCTGAAATGCCGATGAATCAACATTAAAAACCAAGGGATTTGTCACATTCCGTCGGATGTATTCCTGTGAAACAGCCCAACCACGATACTTCAAAATGGCATCGGCCATGGTGGTGTAAAAATCACGAGGCGCAAACAATTCTTGTCCCAACTGCCCTCCTACACGGCGGGCGCCTATGTTGTTACTGGCACCAATACCTACAGAAAGTTTGGGCCTTTCTTCCCGAACCAAATCACCCTCTGAGTAATCTCCACCTCCCCTGAAAACCCCAAATGGCAACCATTCCAATCGCCCCGTATAGGCCAATCCGTTGTTTCCCGGCAATCCTCCCCTTCCCTCACCGGTGGTGAAGGCGGCTTTAACGTTGAATTTGCTTCTGCCCACCATCCAATTACCGTAACCAAAAAAACCAAAATCCCGGTCAATGGTGAGTTCATTGTTCAACAAAGAGCGATCGGCAAACTGCAAATTACCCGACGACACCACCCGCTGTCGATTACCAGGCAATTTGGCTTGGCCCATGCCTACATAAAAGTGCTCGTTGAAGGTGTAATACAGCACCGCATCGCGCACGATTTGCGGCACGGCTGTTTGGTCTACATCCTGATCGGCCCGCGAAAACGACAATTGAATATAATATTGCAGCTTTTCGTCCATCACAAAACCGTCTAAGCGCAAACGCAAGCGACGTACCCGAGCATCTACCTGACTGATGCCGAAATCATCACCCGAAAGGCTTTGCAATCCAAATCGATTTTGCATGCGGAAACGGAGATTCAGCAAAAACAGCGAATCCTGCGAAATGCTGATGCCATTACGCACATTGAGCAAGGCCTTTTCATCCGACTCCACCTGTGCAAAGCCCCCCTGCACCACTACCAGCTGCAGCAATGCGCATAACAACCCCAAAGTAGAAATGCCGCTGATTTTAAACATTTTGTGCAGAAAATCTTAAAAGCAAATTAAAATACCATTAAAGTCGATTCATGCCACAGCCAAAATGCCGAATTAATCGTTAATTGGCTGACATGCTTGACAAAGCCGGCAGTAAAGAGGACCCAAATTCCTACACACTGTCGGTTTTTTTTATTCTTTCACCAAGCGCCACCAAGGTTTATCGGGGATCGGGCAACGCAACTGTATAGGTTCTTTGGTTACCGGATGTTCAAACGCCAACTTCCAACTGTGCAAAGCAATAGAATAATCTTCGTTGGGCGTTGGATAGCCATATTTTACATCTCCTACAATGGGATGTCCCATGTGTGACAATTGCACCCTGATTTGGTGAGGACGACCTGTTTTTGGCGATACCTCTAACAAAGAAGTTTTGCCCCCGTGCTTTTGTACCCGATAGCTCAATTCGGCCCGCTTGCTGTCGCGCACTTCTCGGTCGTGGGCATGCACCAAATTTTTGTCGGTGTTCTTCTTCAGGTAGTTCACCAAAGTGCCTTCTTCCATGATTACCTTTTCTTTTACGACGGCAAGGTATTTTTTCTGTACCTCGCGGTCGTGAAAAAGCTTGTTCATGCGCTCCAGAGCTTTGCTTGTTTTGGCAAACAGCACCAATCCCGAAACTGGCCGGTCGATGCGATGAATGAGCCCCACGAAAGCAGCACCTGGTTTGTTGTATTTTTTCACCAAATAATCGTGTACAGCATCTACCAGCGAATAATCGCCGGTATCGTCACCTTGGGTGAGCATACCCGCCGGCTTGTTAACAGCCAGCAGGTGGTTATCTTCGAATAATATTTGTACTTCCACTTAGTATTGTTCTTTTTGATTGGGAAAATCCCTGCTTTTTACATCGGCAATGTAGTTACCCACAGCGCCCTTGATATCGTCGTAGAGGTTGAGATAACGACGCAAAAAGCGCGGACTAAAATCGTTGGTAATGCCCAGCATATCGTGCATCACCAGCACCTGTCCATCCACCCCTGCACCGGCACCAATGCCAATCACCGGAATGCTGAGCGATGCCGCCACTTCTGCCGCTAACTTAGAAGGTATTTTTTCAAGCACCAGCGCAAAGCAGCCCGCCTCTTCCAACAATTTGGCATCGTGTTTCAAGCGTTCGGCCTCTGCTTCTTCTTTGGCACGCACCGTATAAGTGCCAAATTTGTAGATCGATTGTGGTGTGAGCCCTAAATGTCCCATCACCGGTACGCCTGCCGTCAAAATGCGTTCGATAGATTCGATGACTTCCGCCCCGCCTTCGAGTTTCACTGCATGCGCACCCGATTCTTTCATGATGCGAATGGTTGAAGCCAGGGCTTCTTTGCTATTGCCTTGGTACGAGCCGAAAGGCAAATCTACCGTAATGAGCGACCGCTTGACCGCCCGCACCACCGAAGCAGCATGGTAAATCATTTGGTCGAGGGTAATGGGCAAGGTGGTTTCATGACCAGCCATTACGTTTGAGGCAGAATCACCCACCAATAGCACATCTATGCCAGCATCGTCGAGGATGCGCGCCATTGAAAAATCATAGGCAGTAAGCATGGCAATCTTCTCACCTCGCTCCTTCATTTCACGCAACGAATGCGTTGTAACCTTTTTGAGTTCCTTGTGTACCGACATGTTGTCAGGTTTGAAGTCACAAAGGTGACCAAAAAATGCCGAAATACCTGATTGTCATATTTACATCATTTCTGAATTCTTCAGTGGTGATGGGGTAAGGCACACATGAAAAAGCTTATATTTGGCGGCTTATGAGGAAGTATGTATTAGGCCTGCTGGCCATTTCTTTGTTTTTTACCGCCTGCGAAACCGATGTTGACATTAATGCCGATTGGAAAGACACCACCTTGGTGCTGGGCATTTTCACCACCACCGATAGTATCCATTACCTGCGCATTCACAAAGCGTATCTCGACCCAGAACGGAGTGCTTTCGAAGTAGCCAAAATCAAAGACTCACTGTATTACAACAGCCTCACCGTTACCATCGAACAAGTGCGCAACAACACGGTCATCAATACTTTTACGTGTGAGCGAATTGATACCAATATTCTCGAAAACGGCCTTTTTGCGAGCCCCGAAGCTGTTCTATACCGTTTTCGTAGCGGCAACATTCTCGATAGTTCAAGCACTTACCGACTGAAAATCCTAACACCTTTCAATTCGGTGGCAAGCAGTTCCATGAATCCCATTGGCAATGCTACATCGCTGCCAACAGGTTTGCCACCCGGTGGACAAGTACCACCAAGCTTTGCGGGCATCAACTGGACCAACTCATCGCCACTGGTGAATTTTCGACAGCCGGCCAACGCCAAGATGTTTGAGCTTACCGTGCGCGTGTTTTACGACGAGTGGAACCGATTCACGGTCACGCCCAGCGACACCCCAGGTTTACAGCTGAAATCGGTTGATTGGAAAGCCCAATCGAACCAACTGGTTAAAACTGTAAACAACAACGAGTCAACCCAGATCCGCCTCAACGGCCGGAATATGTTTGCGTTCATGAACAGCGCGATTCCGGTAAATCCGGATGTGAACCGTCGTTTGCGCGGCACCTTGTTCATTTTCGATTTTGCCGATGATAACCTCAACACTTTTTTGAGTGTGAATCGCCCAAGCCCAAGTGTTGTGGACGTTCGCCCTACCTTCTCCAATGTGGAAAATGGTTTGGGCATTTTCGCCTCACGCAGGTCGATTCCCAACCGCACCCAAACCGAAAATTTGGCAGGTTATCCATTTACAAGTCCCTTTTTCAGAGAGGCTTTGGGCGGAGTAGGCACCGACAGTCTGCGCTTGAAGTATCCGCAACTGAATTTTGTGCCATAAGCGGAGCAGCCCCTCACACATTACACAGCCATCCACACCGGATGGCTTTTTTTTGCTGCCAAAATGACACCGATATGGCAGTTGCGTCTCAAGAACTGTCAGCAATGCGCCATTCTGGCCTGTCAAATGCGTTGATTTGAGCTGTGGCACCGTACTTGACGTGGAGCGAAAAAACAAAAACGCCAAAGGCAAACAAGCATTATGAAAAAGATTATTGGAATTGACTTGGGAACCACCAACTCGTGTGTAGCTGTAATGGAAGGCAACGAATACGTAGTTATTCCCAACAGTGAAGGACGCAGAACAACTCCTTCAGTTGTGGCATTTATGCCCAACGGAGAAATCAAAGTAGGTGATCCAGCCAAGCGCCAGGCCATCACCAATCCTAAAAAGACCATCGCTTCTATCAAACGTTTCATGGGGCGCAAGCATTCTGAAGTAGGAAGTGAGCTCAAATATGTGGCCTATGAAGTAAACAAGGGTGACAATGATACGCCCCGCGTAGCCATCGACGACAAGCTGTACACCCCACAGGAAATTTCGGCCATGACCCTGCAGAAAATGAAAAAAACTGCAGAAGAATATTTGGGCCATGATGTCACGGAAGCTGTCATCACTGTACCAGCTTACTTCAACGATGCCCAGCGTCAGGCGACCAAAGAAGCCGGTGAAATTGCCGGTTTGAAAGTGGCCCGTATCGTTAACGAGCCTACCGCTGCTGCTTTGGCATATGGTCTCGACAAGAAAAATGCCGACATGAAGATTGCCGTATTCGACTTGGGGGGTGGTACCTTCGACGTATCGATCCTCGAATTGGGCGACGGTGTTTTTGAAGTAAAAGCTACGAATGGCGATACCCACTTGGGTGGCGATGATTTCGACCAGGTGATTATCGAATGGTTGGCCAACGAATTTAAATCGAACGAAGGTGTTGACCTCACCAAAGACCCTATGGCGCTGCAGCGCTTGAAAGAGGCCGCCGAAAAAGCCAAAATTGAATTGTCGAGCTCTTCTGAAACCGAAATCAATTTGCCTTATGTAACCGTGGTTGACAATGTACCACGCCACTTGGTAACCAAACTCAGCCGCGCCAAGTTTGAGCAATTGGCTGAACGTTTGGTGCAGCGTACCCTCGAGCCATGCAAACAAGCCCTCAAAGATTCAGGCTACAATGTGAGCGACATCGACGAAGTAATCCTCGTAGGTGGATCAACCCGTATTCCGAAGATCCAGGAAGTGGTTGAGCAATTCTTTGGCAAAAAGCCTTCTAAGGGCGTTAACCCCGACGAAGTAGTAGCCATTGGTGCTGCCATCCAAGGCGGTGTACTTACCGGCGACGTAGAAGGTGTATTGTTGCTCGATGTAACGCCACTTTCTTTGGGTATCGAAACCATGGGCAATGTGATGACCCGTTTGATTGAGTCGAACACCACCATTCCCGTGAAAAAGAGCCAGGTATTCAGCACAGCAGCTGATAATCAGCCTTCGGTTGAAATCCACGTTCTCCAAGGCGAGCGTGCCATGGCCAGCGACAACAAAACCATTGGCCGCTTCCACCTTGATGGCATTCCACCTGCACCCCGTGGTGTACCCCAAATCGAAGTTACATTCGACATCGATGCGAATGGTATTCTCAACGTTTCAGCCAAAGACAAGGCCACCGGCAAAGAGCAAAAAATCCGCATCGAGGCTTCTTCGGGCTTGAGCAAAGAAGACATCGAAAAGATGAAGCAGGAAGCCGCTGCCAACGCTGAGTTGGATGCCAAGCGCAAGGAAGAAGCTGAAAAAATCAATTTGGCCGACAACCTCATCTTCAGTACTGAAAAGCAATTGAAAGAGTACGGCGATAAAATTCCGGCTGAGAAAAAAGGCGCCATTGAAGGTGCGCTTAGCCAGCTGAAAGAAGCACATGGCAAGCGCGATTTGGCGGGCATCGAAAGCAGCATGGCCACCTTGAATGCTGCTTGGGAAGCCGCTTCAGCCGATATGTACAAAGCCAGTCAGGAAGCAGGTGGTGAGCAAGCCGGTCAGCAAGACAATGCCGGCGGTGCCAAAACCGACGACGTGACCGACGTTGATTACGAAGAAGTGAAGTAAGCTAAAAGCTTAAACTGTTTGGTAAAAGTCTGTTCTGAAAAGGACAGACTTTTTTTATGCAACATGGTTGCATTTAAAATCTTTTCTTGCAACTTTGTGGCAAGAAAACAATTTTACCATGAAGAAAATATCATTTGCACTGATGGCATTAGCATTTGGATTCACTGCTTGTGAAAAGGAAGCTGCTCCCGACACCCAGCGTCCGGTAATCACCGTAACCAATCCTGCCTCCGACCATCTCGACAAAGGCCAAGGTGAAATGTTGAGCTTGGCAGCCTTGTTGACCGATGATACCGAGTTGCTGAATGCCAAAATCGACATTCACAAAGCTGGTGACCACGGCCACCGTATTTCGGGTGAGGGTTGGGAATGGGCGAAAGTTTATACCATTTCGGGCAAGGAATATAGCCTTGCTGAAAACGTACAAATTCCTGCTGATGCCGATACAGGTGAATACCACATCACCTTTGAAGGTACCGACAAAGCAGGCAATGCAGCTACAGCAGTCGTTGTGGAATTACACATCGATTAAGTTGTTCATTTAAGTGTGTGTAGGCCGCTTCCGGGAGGAAGTGGCCTTTTTCCTTTTTTGGGACTTTTTCCAATTTCAATAATTTTCGGCATCATTGCGCCATGTTGAGAAATCTGGCAGGAGCTATTTTATGGTTCTTCTTTTGCAGCATCCCTGTTGTGCAGGAACAGCAAAAGCACGCTATCAAAGAAAAGCTATTCCAAAATAGCCCCTCTCACCCTTTTTGACCCTTACACGCCAGGTTTATCGGTGGGATTAGAATTCCAGCCAATAGACCAGCTGGGTTTGCAATTCGAATACAACCTACCCTTTGATGCCTTGGCGTTTTTCAATTACAACGAAGGCAAACGCGACCACAACACCCGGCGCCTGAGGGGAGAACTCCGATACTATCTAGGCAAACAATTTTCCGACAAAGCGTATTACTTGGCTTTAGAAGGATTTTCGGTAAGAGAGCAATATTACCGCGAAAACAGCACCCTGTATCGCAATGGACAGCTTTACAATTACGTGCGATCAGACATTCAAAGAAACGTGCATGGAACAGCCTTGAAGGGGGGCTATCAATTCGTAGTGAACTATTACCTCATGGTGGATGTATTTGCTGGCTTGGGTGTTCGGCGAGTACAAATATCGCACATGCCTACTGAGCTCTTCCCTACACCACTGCTCTTCGATGAACGCTGGGGCGGTGACCAACGCGAAGGCACCTTCTACAGACCACATTTGGCTTTAGGAGTACGCTTGGGCTGGTCGCTTTATCAACGCTATTAATTTCAGCAGTACATTCAAGGCATATTTCGCTAATTTAGGCTCCCTAAACTCGAAATATGCGCAAGATGTTGCTTGTTGCCCTTTTACTGGGCATTCAATTGGCCGGTACGTCGGCATACGCCAAAAAGAAAAAGCCCCAGGGGCAGCAACTCCAATTGCAGGAGATTTTTGCCAGCGGCAAATTCAGCCAGCGTTCGGTCTACGGCGTTAATTCCATGAAAAACGGCAGCCAATATGCCAGCATTGTGTATGGCCAGCAGCCCGCCATCCTCATTTACAATTATGCCACCGGCGAAGTGGCCGACACCTTGTTCAAAACCGAGTGGTTGGTCCCGCGCGACAGCAGCAAAAGCATCCGCTTTGCGGGCTACCAACTCAGTGCCGACGAAAAGCTGGTGTTGTTGAGCACCGCTCCCGAGCAAATTTACCGTTACTCCTCGCGCGAGCACAACTTTGTTTACGACCGAGCCAGCCGCAGTCTCCGCGCCCTCTCGCCCAATGGCAAACAAGCCTTTGCCCAATTTTCGCCCGATGGCAGCCGCGTGGCTTTTATGCGCGACAACAACCTGTTTGTGGTGAACTTGGCCAACTATACCGAAGAGCAAATCACCTTCGATGGCAAAAACAACGAAATCATCAATGGCGGTACCGACTGGGTGTATGAAGAAGAGTTTGGCTTTACCCGTGCTTTTTTCTGGTCGCCCGACAGCAAAAAACTGCTCTACTACAAATTCGATGAGCGCGAAGTGCCTCAGTTTGTGATGCCCATTTACGACAACCTCTACCCTACCAATTACACCTTCAAATACCCCAAAGCCGGCGAAAAAAATGCCGTGGTGAGCATGCATTTGTACGACCTCACCAACAAAGTACACACCCGCATTGCAACTGGCGACAACACCGATCAATACATCGCCCGTGCCGGCTGGACCAACGACGCCAATACGGCTTGGATGCAGCGCGTTAACCGCCACCAAAACAAGGTAGAACTGATGTTCATCAATGCCACTACCGCAAGCACACGGGTTGTGCTCACCGAAACCAGCGAGCAGTGGGTGGACATTCACGATGACCTCACCTTTTTGGCCGACGGTAACCACTTTGTGTGGAGCAGCGAGCGCAGCGGTTACAACCACCTTTACCTATACCGCATGAATGGCGAATTGGTGCGCGCACTCACCGAAGGTGCATACGAAGTGACCAATTTCTACGGTCTCGACGAAAAAAACCAGCGCATCTACTACGCCACAGCCTACCCTACTGCCATGGAGCGTACCATTTACAGCCGAGGGGTGAGTGGTGGCGATGCCCTGAAATTGAGTCCGAACCGCGGAAAAAACAGCGCCAACTTTAGCGCCGATTTCAGCCACTACCTCCTCTACCATACCGACGCCAACAGTCCGCAAACCGTAACCCTGCATGCCGGCGACGGCAAGCAGTTGCGTTTGCTGCAAGACAATGCTGAACTCAAAAAGACCTTGGCAGCCTACAACCTATCGCCCAAAGAATTCATTGAGGTGGATAATGGCAATGGCACCCGCTTGAATGGCTATATGATCAAGCCGGCCAACTTTAATCCCAAGAAAAAATACCCCGTGCTCATGTTTGTGTATGGCGGTCCGGGTAGCCAAACCGTCGACGCCAGCTTTGGCCAATATTACATGTGGTTCCAGTACTTGGCCCAGCAGGGTTATGTGGTGGTATCGGTCGACAACCGGGGAACCGGCTACCGCGGTGCTGCCTTCAAAAAGAGCACTTATTTGCAACTGGGCAAATACGAAGTGGAAGACCAAATTGCCGTGGCCAAGTACCTGGGAAGTCTGCCCTACGTAAACAAGGACAAGATTGGCATTTTCGGTTGGAGTTATGGCGGCTACATGAGTTCATTGGCCATTACCAAAGGTGCTGACGTGTTCAAGGCTGCGGTAGCTGTTGCCCCCGTGATCAACTGGCGTTTTTACGATAGCATCTACACCGAGCGTTACATGCGTACGCCTCAGGAAAACGCCTCGGGTTACGACGACAATTCACCTTCATCGCATGCCGACAAACTCAAGGGTGCTTATTTGCTCATCCACGGCACGGCCGACGACAATGTGCACTTTCAAAATGCCATGGTGATGGTAGACAAACTGGTGAATGCCAACAAACAGTTTGAGTTTATGGCATACACCGACAAGAACCACGGCATTGGCGGGGGCGTCACCCGACTGCAGCTGTTCACCAAAATCACCAACTTCTTGGATGCAAACCTCAAATAATTTTGAGAAGTCGCACCTTTTTACTTGCTTCGAACCCATCACTAAAATTGTAATACTTTGACACAGGCAGTTAACGCAAAAGAAAAACACCCCCCCGGGCTGTATCTTCTCTTTTTCACCGAGATGTGGGAGCGCTTCAGCTATTATGGCATGCGCGCCCTTTTGACCTTGTATTTATCAAAAACCGCCATGGAAGGTGGCTTGGGCTTCGATAATGCCAGTGCCACACTCATTTATGGCTGGTTTACTGGCTTGGTATACCTCACGCCCATCATTGGTGGGTACATCGCCGACCGCTACATAGGGCAACGCCGTGCCATCCTCATTGGTGGTATCACCATGATGTTGGGCCAATTCAGTTTGGCTTCAACACCTGCCTTGGGCACGCACATGACCTGGTTGGGCCTTTTGCTGCTGATCATTGGCAATGGTTTCTTTAAGCCTAACATCTCCACCATGGTAGGGGCTTTGTATCCGCAAGGCGACCCACGCCGCGACGGTGCCTTTACCATCTTTTACATGGGCATTAACCTGGGTGCTTTTCTGTCGCCCCTCATCTGCGGCTTTTTGGCCGAAGATTATTTTGCCACCAAGGGAGAAGACGGAACCATCCTCAAATATGCCTTTGAATACGGCTTTTTAGCAGCCGGTATCGGTATGGCGCTTGGCCAAATCCTTTTCAACGCACTGGCCAAAAAATACCTGGGCGACATTGGTTTGAAACCAGCCGTTGACAAAAATGCCGATGGTACGGTAGAGAAAAAAGTACTCACCAAAGAAGAAAGCGACCGCATGGCCGTGATTTTCACCATTTCTATTTTCGTAATCTTCTTCTGGGCCGGATTCGAACAGGCTGGCTCATCGCTTACCCTTTATACCGATAGCTTCATCGACCGCACCATTGGCAGTTGGACTGTACCCACTTCTTGGTTCCAGTCGGTAAACGCCGCCTTCATTGTGATGCTTGGCCCATTGGTAGCCTTGTTGTGGACCCGTTTGGCCAGCAAGGGCAAAGACCTGAGCATACCCGTAAAAATGGGCTTGGGCATGATTTTGTTGGGCGTGGGCTTTTTGTTCATGGTAGGTGCCGTTTTGGAGCGCGGTGGCGATATTGCCGACCCTGCCATCAAAGCCTCTTTGTATTGGTTGATTTTAACTTACCTCTTCCACACCTTGGGTGAATTGTGTTTGTCGCCCGTAGGTTTGAGCATGGTTACCAAGCTGGCGCCTGTGCAATACGCTTCCATGTTGATGGGCGTATGGTTCTTGGCACCCTTCATTGCGCAAATTGCCGGTGGTTACATTGCCAGTTATGTAGAAAGCCTGGGTGCTTATACCGTTTTTGGCCTCATTGCTGCCTTCGTAATTTTGGCAGGACTGGTATTGTGGGGCATCAGCCGCAAACTCATTTACATGATGCATGGCCGTGGATAAACCATTCGCTTGAGCAACAAAAAAGCCACCTGAAAAGGTGGCTTTTTTGTTTGGGGGCATTGCTTAGAAAGGCAAATCGTCGGGGGTACCCGGATCGAATGGCTGCGAATAATCGGGCATTGGATCGGCAACACCGCCTTCGGCTCCACCTGCTGCGGCTACTTTCCATGCCTTTACTTCGGTGTACCAGCGGCCGTTGTACTCGCGGCTTTCGAGGTCGATGGCTACTTGCACCCTCGCTCCTTGACGCAAGGGAAACTGATCGATTTTTTCACCCCAAACGCTCATGCAGATTTTTTTGGGGTACTGTCCTTCTGTTTCGAGAATAAATTCACGCTTGCGCCAGGTATTGCCGTTGCGGCCTTGTCCGTTTACCTCGGGCAGCAAGCTGTGGATGGTTCCTTGTATTTCCATGGTTTTTGTTTCAAACCATCAAAGATACAGCATCGGCCTGCTGGCTGTGAGGGCTGTGGAAAAATGCCTTCAATCTTTCAAAAGCATTTCCATGAGCTGGGGAATGCTTGAAAATTGAGGTTTTCGCGGCGATGGATAGAGGCGCAACTCCAAACGGGTGTGGATTTGTTCGATATAAACTGCTTCCACTACCAGCAAATCGGCACGTTGCCAGCGTTTAAACAAACCTTTGAACCAATGGGTAGATTTGGGTCGCAACAAATACCGCTGGTGCACCTCAACGCCTTGCTCCGGATCGAGCGCCTTCCAGCTTTCGGCCTTTAGCAAATGGTAGGACTGCCTGCAAGCTTTTTCTTTGAGGGCATCCAACAAAAACAAGGTCTCAGAAGTATTGGCCTTGCTTTCGGGTTCGTACACCAAATGGCACAAATGCTCTAGCTGGTTCCATTTGCATCGGCCTTCATGCAACAAACTGTGTTCAAATGCGGCGCGCAACAGGCCCAGTCCCCCATGGTTACTTTTTTTCCACTCGGCAAATTGTCGCTTGTAATCTATTGAGCGTGCAATGCCCGATTTGCGTACAATACCGTGCCTGAGGCGCATTTCCTCGGTAGTCTTGGGATCAAAGTAGCGGGTGATAGACATGATTTCTTTTGAACAATCAATCGCTGCATCTTGTTTGGACTTTAAAAATACAAAAGCCTGCTATTTTTGCCCACCGGCAAGCCGGCATTTTACAAAACAACATGAAATTAACTTTTTACGGAGCCAGCCGACAAGTCACCGGCAGCATGTACCTGCTCGAATTGAATGATGGCTACCGCATCCTCATAGACTGTGGCTACGATTTGGAAAAAGGCCGCTCGCTTGCACCGCAATCCGACCAGAGCTTTTTCCCCTTTGAGCCCACTTCCATCAATGTGGTGCTACTCACCCATGCGCACGTTGACCATTCGGGTAATTTGCCAGTGCTTTTTCGCGAGGGCTACGAAGGACAAGTACTGAGTACCTTGCCGACCTACTACCTCGCTGCCCTCTTGCTGCGCGACAGTGCCATGCTCAATGCCAAACGCCTCAATACCCAGCTGCAGCCCCGCAGGCGCAAGCGGCAACAACGCCGTCAAAACGATGGCTTGGGCGAAACTTCAGGCCTTTATTTCGACAGGCATGTTGACGAAACCCTCGAACGTTTTGTGCCCATTGCCTACCAACACCGTTTTCAAGTACGCAAAGGGGTACATGTGACCTTCAACCAAACCGGCCACCTGCTGGGTGCAGCAAACATCATCCTTGAAATTGAGGAAGATGGCCAAACCAAAACCATTTGTTTCAGTGGCGATGTGGGTCGATTCAACTACCCCATGTTGCCCGATCCACAACCCGTACCGCAGGTCGATTACCTCATCAGCGAAAGCACCTACGGCGGGCGCTACCACAAAGACGGCAGTGATGCCGAAAACATCCTGCTCAAAGTCATCAAAGAAGCTTGTGTGGAGCAAGCCGGTAAGTTGTTGATTCCGGCCTTCAGTGTGGGCCGTACCCAGGCCTTGCTCTACGAATTACATAAACTGAGCATTGCGGGCAAATTGCCGCCCATTCCCATTTACGTCGATAGTCCGATGGCCATTGAAAGCACCCAAGCCTACCAAGAGCTGAGCAGGTTCATGAACGAAGAGGCCAAAGCGCTGGCCGCCGGGGCCGAAGACCTTTTCAGCTTTGAACAACTGCATTATGTGCAGCGCATTGGCGAAAGCAAGGCCTTGGGCGATCATTACCGTCCGGCCATCATCATTTCTGCCTCGGGCATGCTCGAAGGCGGCCGCATTCAAACCCACCTCAAGCAGCAATTGCAAAACAGCAAAGCCACCATCCTATTTATTGGCTATGTAGCCGATGGCACCATGGGGCGTCGTTTGGTCGACGGTGCGTCGAGTGTGACCATTGAAGGCCGCCGGGTGGATGTGCATGCCCGTATTTTGGCCACCGATGTGTTCAGTGGACATGCCGACCACGATGGTTTGATGCACTTCATCGGCTACCAAGACCCCAAAAAACTCCGAAGGCTGTTCCTCACCCACGGCGATTACGAGGCCATGATTGCCCTGCGCGATGCCACTGTGGAAAAGGGTTACGAAACCGTGCTGCCGTACAAGGGGCAGGAATTTGTGCTGTAGCAGTCGGCCAACTACAAAACGGTGCAATGCCTTTGGATTTGCCTTGAATTTGTGGGCAAAAGCACAGAACTTTGCTTTCAAATAGAGGCTCACTTTGAACCTTGAACTTTGAACCTTGAACCTTGAACATGATGCGTAAACTCTTCTTCTTGCTGCTTATCCCCGCTTTGCTGATGGCCTGTGGCCAAGACAAAGCCATTGTGAAAGAAATGGACGAAAAGGCAATGGCCTTGCACGACGAAGTCATGCCCAAAATGAAAGAAATAATTGACCTCAAGGGTGAAATCAAGGCCAAAATCGCCAGTTTAGACAGCCTGTCGACCGAAAGACAAACCCTTGAAGCGGCTTATGAGGCCTTGGTAGCAGGCGAAGAAGGCATGCGTAATTGGATGCGCAACTACCAAAAGCCCGAATTCAGCAAGTCGCTGGAAGAACTCAAGCCCGTAGCAGAATTCCAGCTGCAAGCCATTGAAAAAGTGAAGGTGCAAATGGAAAGCAGCATTGCCGATGCCAAATCACTGCTGGGCAAATAAGGGCCTGTTGCTGCTCGGCTTGCTGCTGGGCGTGGGTTGTGGTTCTGCGCCTTCGCCGGAGCGGCTGCCTGTATTGGGCCCTATGGAACTGGTCACAGCCGCCGACGGATCTATCGATACCGTTTTTTATCCCTATCCTGCTTACGAATTAACCGATCAGTACGGTCTTCCCTTCACTCCCGACAGCCTGCATAAGCAGGTGCTGGTAGTCGACTTTTTTTTCAGTAGTTGTCCTACCATCTGCAAAGACCTACTGCGCAACATGCGGGGCGTTCATGCGGCCTATGGCAACGATCACCGGGTACGGCTGTTGTCGCACAGTGTCGACCCCACCTACGACACCCCCGAAGTGCTGGCAGCTTATGCCCAAAGTGCAGGCGTAACGGGCCGAAACTGGCTGTTTTTAACGGGAGATACTGAAGTGATTTACAGTTTGGCGCAACGGGCTTACCTGAGTCATGCGCAAGCCGATAGTTCCGCCCCAGGCGGCTACTTGCACTCGGGACACATCATCTTGGTTGACTCCAACAAACGCATTCGTGGGGTATACGACGGCACCGACGATGCCCAACTGCCCCTCTTAAAGCAAGATATTGCCCGATTGTTGCAAGAAAATCCTTAAGATTTTCGCAATCCAACGGTCGTTGCGCTTCAAGAAGTGCTGGCATTTGCACCCTAAGCACCGCAAATTGAAAAAAAACTAATTTTTCGAAACCCGAACACCTTTTGCCAACTCATGCGTTTGAAATAGCGTAATTCGCAACGCGTCAACTTTTTAAACGTTAATCTTTTGACTATTTCTTCTGTTCCTGTGGGCATTCATGACCTTTCGGTTGCCCTACCCGCCCTTCGATACCCCATCACCGCTTTGGCCGAATTACGGGGCCTGGAGGCAGATAAACTCCGCTTGGGACTTGGTTTAGAACAAATGGCCGTGCCCGATGTGGATGAAGACGTGGTCACCTTAGGAGCGCGTGCCATCATTGATTTGCTAGAAAAGCAGGCATTGGCACCGCAAGCGGTGGGTCGCATTTACCTGGGCACCGAAAGTGCGGTAGATGGCGCCAAACCTACCGCAACCTATATGGCCAAGTTGGTAGAAGAATGGTTTGAAGCAACCCATGGCCCGCGCAGTTTGAAACATTGTGATGTTGTGGATCTGACCTTTGCCTGTATTGGTGGCATCGATGCCCTGCAAAACGCCTGCGATTGGGTATTGGCGGGTGGTGTAGAAGCCAACCGACAAGCCATTGTGGTAGCCGCCGATACCGCCCGATACCAGCAACAATCTACCGGTGAATACACCCAAGGTGCGGGCGCCGTGGCCGTTTTGGTTCGCTTGCAACCGGGATTGGTCAGCATAGCTCCGCATTGGGGTGTTGGCATGGAAGGCGTGCATGATTTTTACAAACCCCTCCGCCCCATGCACAAGCAAACTTTGCTACAACAGGTGCTTGATGCAGCTGGAAGCCAGGCATCGGTGAAAACGGTTTGGCAACATTTGCAAAACGAACAGTCCAGCGACTTCACCACCCCTGATGCGGTATGGTATGGGCATGATGACACCCCTTTGTTCGATGGACAATACAGCAACCAATGCTACACCGACCGCATGGAAGAAGCTTTGGCACATCATGCCGAGCAGGCAGGCAAAAGCATTGCCCAATTGCTGCTGCATGAGTGGCAAGGCATAGTATTTCACTTGCCGTATGCCTTCCATGGCAAGCGGATGTTGGCTGGCACCTATACCCGTGCCGTGGCCGAAGCGGGTTTATGGGAAAAATATTTTGCCGATCAACCTTTGGAAGCCGGAGCAGAAAAATGGGTAGCGAAATCAGCGCCCTACCAGCAATTTGTGAAGGATAAAATTGATGCGGGACAGTTGGCTTCGCAACAGGTGGGCAATGTGTATACCGGCAGCATCTTCTTAGCCCTGGCCAGTTGGCTGTACCATGCCCCCGCGCATTTGCCAGCAGGTTCCCCTTTGGGTGGCATTGCTTACGGCAGTGGTTCAAAAAGCAAGGTTTTCGCCATGCAATTAATGCCGCAATGGCACCAAACAGCCCGCGCCTTTGATTTGGATGGCTTATTGGCCAAAAGACAAGAAATCACCACCGACCAATACCTGCGCTTGCATCGCGGTGAAGCCAACGCCGCGGTCGTAGCTGGAAAAACCATTCGGTTTGCCGGACAAAAGCCAACAGAACCTGCGCGATTGTCACGTCTTTACACCTTGCATCGTCACCAACTTTAAACCTTTGGGTATTAAAAAAGGTTAATATCCATGAATTCACCTGCCACAACTTGTGGTTGCGTGTCAATTCGTCGAAATTTGACCTTATGAAACAACTTTTTGCGCTGCTGAGCTTCGTGCTTTTAATCCATGCCTTGCCAGCTGATGTGGCTGCACAGGCTGCCCCCAAACCCCGTAAAAGTCCTTTGGCGGTAGCCCAACTCAAATCAGGCAAAACCTATGTGCGCATCATTTACAGCCAACCCTTCAAAAACGATCGCCAGGTATTTGGCGGATTGGTGCCTTACAACAAACTGTGGCGTTTGGGTGCAAACGAAGCCACTGAAATCACCACTACCCATAAAATCAAAATTGGCGGAAAAACCCTTCCGGCCGGTACGTACACCCTATTTGCCATCCCACGCGAAGACAAATGGACCATCATTGTGAACAAACAAGTTGGCCTTTGGGGCGATTATGACTATAAACAGCAATTCGATCAATTGCGCTTCGATGTCGCAGTTAAAAATCTGGATCAAAGCTGGGAAGCTTTTACCATGAAATTTGATAAATCCGGCAAAACCAGTGTGCTCACTTTGGTTTGGGACCGAACCTCGGTGGAAATACCGATTGAAATTTTGAAATAAGTTTTTACACACACACACTTACATGAAGTTTTTGACCTTTGGCTGGGTCCTTTTTGGACTGAGCTTTTTTATTTTTTCCTCAGAAGTGCAGGCCCAAATGCCTGCCGGCATGCCTGGAGGTGCTAACAGGGCGAACATGCCCAAAATCGGGCGTATTTATGGCAAATTACTCGACGCGCAAAGCCGCAAACCAGTAGAATACGCCACGGTAACCGTACTTGCGGCACGCAAAGACAGCATCTTAGGAGGCAGTTTGGTGCAAAGCAATGGTGATTTTTCGGTCGATAAATTGCCATTCGGCCAGCACCGTGTGCGTTTTAGCTTTATTGGCTACAAGCCCATCGACAAACAAGTGACCATCACCCCTCAAAAGTTTGAACTCGATTTGGGCAACCTGCGCATGGAAATAGATGCTGCCCAGCTCGCCACCGTTGAAATTTCGGAAGAGCGCAGCAATATAGTCATGAGCATCGACCGGCGGAATTACACCGTCGACAAAGACCTCACCAGTCAGGGCGGCACTGCTCTGGAGGTCATGCGAAACATTCCCGGCCTCACGGTAGACGCCGATGGTGGCGTAAAAATGCGGAATGCTTCTCCTACCATTTTCATCGATGGCCGTCCGAGCACGCTCAGCCTTGATCAAATTCCCGCCGAACAAATTGAGCGCGTAGAAGTGATCACCAATCCTTCGGCCAAGTTCGACGCCAGCACCACCGGTGGCATATTGAATGTAGTACTCAAGAAAAATACGAAGCCCGGTTACAATGGATCGGTGAATGCCGGTGTGGGCATCGTAGGTCGATACAACGGCGGCTTCAACCTCAACATCAAGGAAGGTAAACTCAATTTCTTTAGTGCCTACAACGTCAATCAAGCCACCTACGACGTAGAAGGCTACACCATACGCGAAAACTTCAGAAACGACGATTTTATTGGTGGCTTTCGGCAGGACAACCTGAACACCCAAGGCCGGTTGTTTCAGTTTGGCCGGTTTGGCTTCGATTATCAGTTGAGCAATCGCAACCTTCTCACCCTGAGTCAGAGTTTTGGCGGCGGTAACTTCGACATGGATGATTCGCAAACCTTCAGCCAGGTAAATGGCAGCAATGCAGTCATCAGCACAGGCACACAAACCAACACCCAAGCCAATTTTTGGCGCAACAGTACCACCCAATTGCTCTTCAAACACAATGCCCCCAAAGAAGGCAAAGAGTGGACTGCCGACCTTACCTACAATCGCTCCCGCAATGGTACCGATGCCTTGTACGACCTGCGCACCTATGACCTCAACGGTGTTCTATTGCCCAACATGCCCCGATTACAGAAAAACGACGGGGCAGGTAAAAACCAGGTACTCACGTTTCAATTCGACTATGTGGATCCACTTACCAGCAATACCAAGCTCGAATGGGGTTTACGCAGCAACTACCGTTTTAATGGCTCAACATTAGATGTGCAAATCAACCAGGCCAACGCCGGTTTTGTGGCCGATACCAGCCTGACCAATTATTTCGATGTGGACGACATCATCAATGCCGCCTATGTCAATTACAGCGCCCCGCTGGGCAATTGGACTTATTCGGCTGGCTTGCGTTTTGAGCAAACCTATTTTATAGCCAACATTACCAACAAAAATCAAAGCTTCGAATACCTGTATCCGCGGGGTGTCGACAATATTGGCAAAGCGCTGTTTCCAAGCCTTTTCTTTTCAAGAAAATTCGATGCCAAAAACGAGCTGCAAGTAAACTTCAGCCGCAAAATCAATCGCCCGGGTTGGATGCAACTCATGCCCTTTATCATGTTCGCCGACGCCCAAAGTTTCCGCATTGGCAATCCAGCCTTGGCACCTGAATTTTTCAATCTGGGCGAATTGAACTACAGCAGGCAGTACGACAAAGGCAACTACCTCGGCTCGGTGTATGTGCGCCAAACCCAAGATGTCATCACCAGCTATGTGTATGTGTTGCCCACCGATTCCAGTATTTTGGTAAACAGCTTTATCAACGGTAATAATCAGTGGAGCTATGGCACCGAGCACTCTATCAAATACAGTCCGGTCAAAGCCCTCGATCTTACCCTGAATGCGAATGTCTTTTACACCGACATTCAAGGAGGAAGCGCCCTCGGCAACCTCAGCAACCAAGGTTTTAGCTGGAATGCCAAACTCATTGCCCAATACCGCTTGCCCAAGAACTGGAATGTGCAATTGAATGGAGATTACGAGGCGCCACGTATCATTCCGCAGGGCCGTACCATTCCGGTCTTTGGTTCTGATTTTTCGGTGGCGAAAAGCTACAAACAGGTGTGGAATTTCAACCTGACGGTGAGTGATGTATTCAACACGCGTCGCTTTGGCACCGTGTTCAATACCCCGTTTTTCTACCAGGAGGTCATGCGTCGGCGCGATACCCGCTTCTTGCGGCTAACAGTGAGCTATCGTTTCGGTGAGTTTGATGTTTCGCTGCTAAAGCGCATGCGTCGTCCTGGCGGCGGCGGTGGCGGCATGGAGATGGACTTCTAGGCGGCTGTTAACCGGGGAGGCGGAGAGAAGATTGTTACCGAAGGAATAGCTGAGTGCATTTTTTAAAGCTTTTGCAGCGCCGAAATGCCTTGGTTGTCAGTGCAGGTAAAGGCTGTATGTAGGCTGCGAGATTCTGTGTTGACTTGCAAGTTTTTTTTCTGCACTTTTGATTTTTTAAGGC
>CAZNWC010000002.1:0-8202 GCA_964577055.1 uncultured Chitinophaga sp.
CTTTGAGGGGGTAGTGGGAGTATTCCTGTGCTGGTTCGAGTCCAGTCCTGGGCACAAAAAAACCCAACCAATTGGTTGGGTTTTTTTTATACATAATAGCTTGTTATGGTTGAATCACCAATCGCACGCGCTTTGTATGAACACCACTTTGGAGGCTGATGTGATAAACGCCGCTTGCTAAGGCATCGATCACGATGCGGTCAGTACTTGCGTCGTTTCCGATTTGTTTTTCTTGCACCAACGCTCCTTGAATATTGTATATCCGCAAAGTAGTTGGAGCTTCTAAGCCTGTAATTTCAACTACATCGCGCGCGGGATTTGGGAACACTTTCAATTGTGCGAGCCAACCTTCGCTTACGCTGGTGTTGTTTGCTTGGTAAGTAATTGGGATGCAAATACTGTCGTTGGAAGTATTGATATCGCCTGTCATGCTCAGCCATACACACAAATCGGTGCTGGTAGTTTGAGGTGCACTAACGGGCGTATTGAATGTATAATTGAGCGAATCGCCAGGACCAAGAATATTGGCAAACAAACTTTCGGTCACGATGGGTTGATTCCCCAAACGGTACCGCAGTTGCACGGCCCTATTCAGTAGCTGACCAGTATTTTTAACGGTAATCGCAGGTGCAGTGGGCGTGGTGAGGACTGCATTGGCTGCGATATTATTGATCCGAAGCATGCTCAAATCTTCAATTTGCAGTTGATTGGCTTCAACGCTGAAAAGAAAATCTTCTGTGAAGCGACTGCGATAACCAGACCAACTACCTCCTAAAACCTCAAAAGAGCGGTAGCTAATCGGTGGTGTTAAATCGCGGGCCAAAGTAATGGATGACCCTTGTGGCATTTCCCAGAATATATAAAATCCACCACTGTTCACAACCAAAGGGTTGCTCAGGATAACGCTGCTGTAACTATTGAGTGCAAAGCTTCCAGTAGCGGCAAATGTAGAATCTAACTGTGTGCCCGGTCCTCCATTGGGGCCATTGTCGTCGAAGATGCGCAGGATACAACCTTGGCTGGTAGCGTCGGCTGTGATGAAAATTCTATAGGCAGTGATGCGACACGGGTAAAAGGGCGGCTCTATGTAGTAGCCAATACCACCTGAGCCTCCTGACCAGCTCAATCCAGCTCCGTCTGGCGTTCCATCACTATAATCGAGAAATACAGCAGGAGCACTGCTGTCAACAGCAACAATTTTGGTTGCCAAGGTATTATTGGCTGGAACCAGATCGCCCGTAATACCACTGATGGTTGAACTCATGTTGTAAATGCCTGGAACAGTTGGGTTCAATGGATTCAACAACTGCAAAGTGGTATCGTCGCCTCCGGCCAAATTGGTGATGCTGGCGGTATTGGTAACCGTTGGGCTGCCTGTTCGTGTTACCGTACTGTTTACATTAATGGTCGGAAGGTTTTGATTGCCAAAATTCCTGATACTGCTTTTCAGGGGGTTGTTGACGCCCGTTTTCACAAATACACCACCATTTCCCTCATCCATATTCCAGTTTACCCCACCATCAACCGCTTGATACGTCACGTTGGTAGGATAATAGAATTTGATGGTGTAATTGGCAGGTTGGTACTGGTTCTTGCTGTGCTGCAGTCCTAATTGCCCCGTAATGTTTTCAATGCCCACCGTAATATCATTGTTTTGGGTGGTTCCAGTCATCGATTGGTAATTGAAGGTGATACTTTTGTCTTGCCTGTTCAAAATGATTTGAAAGCTATTGCTGCCAGTGTATGCAGGATTTGCGTTTACCCAAAAGGGCACATTTAGCCAGCTCACACAAATAGTATCGCCAGCACTGTAGTAGTAACATTGTGCTGGATTCGCCGCTCCGGAGAAATTTAAATCCGAAAGAAAAGGCGCAATAAAGTTGTTGGGTGCTGCAGTATTGGGTATGCTGGGAAAAGGTGAGGCGATGTTCGAACCATTGAAGCTCAAGTAGCCATTTGATCCAATCCAAACTTGCGTTGGCATGTACCAGTAATACTGGAAACCATCAATCCAGCCAAAAGGGCCTACCACGTTGTCGTCTGAAAGACCCGTGACCTGTGTGCCGATTGTTGTGATGTTGAACCATGAGGCCGATGGACCATTGGGTTCATTTGAGTCGCGCCATGTGTAACCATACGCATCAGGACCTCCAGATCCCAATTGTGCATTCACCTGTTGGACAAAAATCAGGCATGCGAAGAGTAATAAATTTTTCATAGAACAAGCTTTGGTTGTTCTAAGCTACACTTTTTCAGGTACAAACCAATGGTGAGTACATTAAAACTTCACTTGAAGAATCATGCGGTCCATCCATTTTGGATCCATATGGGAGCCACCGCCAAAGGCGTAATCGGCGCCTGCAGGTGTTATTGGGCGTAATCCGCCTTCGCCAGCGCTGTCCCAAGTGAGGATGTGAAATTCCATTTCATGGATCGAAGCCGGAAATCCCAGTAACGCAGGGTCAATGGTCAATTGAAGTGTCTTTGGGCCAAGCAGTACCAATGCGGGTGCTGCTGCCAGCGCTTTGGGTTTGCCTGTGCCATCTGACCCAAATGCTTGCATTTGCCAGCCATTTAGGCTAATCATGTGCGTAAAGCTGCTGCCACTTGGCATGGTGTAATGGGCTTCCTCCAATACCGATGCACCTTTTTGGTTGTTTAGGCGCATCAAAACCGTCAATTGTAAATGATCAAAACCCAAAGGGGGATTCCAAACGGTTGAAAAAGCTTGATTAAATGAGATCTCCAAGCCTATGGAATGCCCTTTGGCAGTAACGCGCGCTCCCGTTAAATCCAGGCTTTTCAATTTTTCGAATGCCTTCGGGTAAACATACCGGAGCTTGGGTCCACGGTCATCATTTATTGGGTCGTCGGCGGCAAAAATGCTCTTTAGAGGCAAAGCAGTAACAAACGTTTGTTTTGCGGCCAATACGGCAGTTCCTTTTTCATAGCCAATCCAAACCAAGTGGTGCCGACCGTCGGGAATATTGTTCAATGGAACCAATGCACGCACTGCATCGCCTTTTTTGTTGATTTCAACAGGAAGCGCTACCAGGCCATCGATGTAGAGCTTGAGGCTATCAAAATTAGAACTCCGACCACTTGTTTGCAGCAGTGGGGTGCTGAGCGTATCGGGAATAGGATGGAGGAGCAATTTCCCTTCCGGTGCCATCCTTTTGCCAGCCGAAGGCTGGAGCTTAACAATGGCCATGGACTTGGCACCCAAACGCAGGTACGATAATTTTCCGGCGGAAATAGCTCCAAATTGCACTTCGCCTTGTTGCAAGGCAATGTCGAACTGGCCTTGGTGTGCTGCAAGTGCCAGTCCGCCACCTTGCAATTCGTTTTCTGAGGTATTGAAAAATACCCAATACTGCTCTCCGCCATGCGCCAATTCATAGGCGAACAAACCGGGTTGTGTATGTGCGTCGGCAATCACACGCAGCCTTCCCCGGCTGAAGGCCTTGGTGCTCTTGCGAAGGGCAATGAGGGATCGAACGAAACCAAATGTTTCAGACGTGCTGTCTAATTTGTTGAAAAGGTTTTCGCGGCTTCCTTTGAGGCCTTGTTCGGTGCCATAATAGAGTACCGGAATGCCAGGGATGGTCATGATGAAAGCAAGCGCCTGCCTTGTGGCCGATTCTGAAGCCGAGCTGCGAAAACGAGGCATGTCGTGGTTGTCGATGAAATGTAGCCGCTGCCATGGATGCACAAATAGGCTGTCTTCAAGCTGCAAACGATGTGTAAGTTCCGCTGTGGAAGCTCCACCGGCAAACACGCGGTGGATAGATTGCTGCATGGGGAAGTGCAAGATCCCATCCATCTCAGGTTTGCCCTTGGTACCCAAATAACGCAGGGCTTTGCTTTCACCTGCCGATTCAAAAGGATTGGAATGCACCCATGTTTCGCCAAAGGTGTAAAAATGTGGCTTTTTTGTACGCGAGGCATGTTTTTTCAGGCCAGGGTCTTCGCTTTGTGCATCATGCAAAAAACGGTTCCAAAACGGATGATCAACATACAAGGGGGTATCGAATCGGATGCCATCTATGCCGATGCTGTCCATCCAAAAGCGAAAGGATTTTTTAAGGGCAGCAATGACCTCTTCGTTCTCGGTATTGAGGTCATCCAAATCACTCATTTGCCAGCTGAGTTTTTGTTGCGGATGACTGTAGTCCTGAATGTTGGGGGTAAAATGGTAAATGGCGCGCGTCAGGTCAGCCGGGTTCGCAGCATCGTTTTGGTCGAAAGGAGCTTGGAGTGGTTTTCCTCTTTTCTGAAAGTTTTTGGCAGGACTATTTGCATCGTAGCTACCTGTATAGGTGAAATAATCGCCAGTATGGTTGGTTACCACATCTTGGATCAACTTCATATCTGTACTATGCACGGCTTGGGCCAAGGCTTTGTAGTCTTCGATGGTGCCAAGATGTGGGTCGGTTTGCATAAAGTGACTGGCCCAATAACCATGATAACCCGAAACAGAACTATCGCGTGACCAGACGGTATTTCGAACAGGAGGAGTAATCCACAGGGCCGTGATCCCCAATTGGCGCAAATAGGGTAGCCCGTTTTTCAAACCTTCAAAATCACCGCCATGGTAATGGTGCTCCTGACTGGTGTCGTATTCATTGAAGCCAAGGCTATTGTTGGTGGGATTGCCGTCTTGAAACCGATCGGTGAGGGCAAAATAAATGATTTCGTCGTTCCAGGCATCCAGGCCTGCCTGTTGAACGGACGATTGCTGCTTACACGAAACCAAGCCAAGGACCGCAATGAGGGATAGCCACTGGGTTTTCATGGCTGCAGTAAAAAGCGAAGTACTTCACCGGCACGCTCTCGCCAGGCTACTTCGTTGTGAGCAGCGCCTTCAAATTTTTGCGATTGGTATAGCTTGGGTGACTGCCATCCATTCACAGGCCGTAGCGCAGCATCGAAAGCTTTTTGATGCTGCTCATACCAAGTATCCAAGGTTTCGGTGCCATAATCCATCCACAAGCGGTATTGGCCTGTACGGGGCAAGGTATTGACCAAATAAGTGCGGAAAGGAAGTGAGTTTTCCAGCTGATTTTCTTTTAAACTGAGTGGCCAGTGTGTACTCAGGCAGGCTGCTTTTCCAAACACCTTAGGGTATTTGGCCATGGCATAAGCCGAAATGAGGCCACCCATGCTCGAACCCATAATGCTAGTGTTTTGTGGCTCTGGCAATGTAGGATATTGACTATCGATGTATGGCTTTAACTCTTCAACAATCCAGCGGAGGTATTCATCGCTCTTGGGTTGACCAGATCTTTCAGCCTGTAGTTTTTGTTTGCGCGCATTGCTCAGGCCCTGGTATGCGGGGGTGGGAAGATATTCTTCAAATCTTGCTGGACTGTTCCAAATACCAACAATCATGCAAGGTGGAATGACACCGGTTTCTATAAGCATTTGTGCTTGAAGGTGTAATTGCCAAGCTTCACCGCCGTAAGCGCTTTGACCATCAAATAAGTTTTGACCATCATGGGCGTAAATTACTTGAAGCGGCTGATTTGGGTCAATTCCCTGAGGAAGCCAAACATCCACATACCGTCCTTGCAACTTACCTGCTTCGGGCAAAACATACCGCTTGAGGCGGTGCCCGTCAACCAGGTCAATTTCTTCAACCACTTCATATTTGAATTGGGCATGTCCTACATGTACCGCTGCTATGAAAACCAAGCAGGCCAAGAAAATCGATTTACGCATGAAGTAAAAATAAAAATTAATTGGATACGAGCAAGTAGGCTGTTTGAGGGACTGACGATCTGCAGAAATTTACATGAAAAAGCAGCTCGAAAAGATATCTAGACATAATACGTTGCTAATCCGGGAGGGGGAGCCATGCAGTCAAACCTCGGCCCCACTTGAGGCGGTGCCGGTTTTTTCATGCCCTGTCACTCGCTTGCGGCGGCGGCCGCAGACACGACGGTTTGGTTATTTGGATTTATGGGATTAGCTACGCTGATCCGGGAGGGGGAGCCTTGCAGTCAAACCTCGGCCCCGCTTGAGGCGGTGCCGATTTTTTCATACCCTGTCACTCGCTTGCGGCGGCGGCCGCAGATTCGTTCCAGGGCATGAAAAAACCCCTTCAGCTCTTGCTGAAGGGGTTTGCCTGCGGAGAGAGAGGGATTCGAACCCCCGGACCTGTTACAGTCAACGGTTTTCAAGACCGCCGCAATCGACCGCTCTGCCATCTCTCCGGGGGCAAAGGTAAGGAAAAGCGAAATTTTGTAAAGCTCTTTTTGAAATTTCTACAAATGCTTTTTTGCATGCTGCCAAAAAACTGACAGGAACGTAAAACATGCCATACGAACAAGATTTGCGTATGAAGTTTTGTCCGTTATTTTTGAAGCTGAAACCTGCTGTACATCAACACACTATGTTATTAAACTGGAATAAAGCCTTTCTATTGGTCGGAGCTCAACTGTTGATAGGACTGTCGACCCTGGCACAAAGTGTGTCGGCAACGTATACCCCAGGTTCTGGTAGAAATGGTCCGGAAGTGCGTGTTACTTTATCTTATCGTTTTGTGAATGTTTTTTGGGAAATAGAAATCCCCATGAGTGCAAGCGTTGAGGCGAGTTCCGACGCATATTGGTACAAAGGGAAGCGCTACACCGCTGCTGAAATTGGCTCCGAGCCATTTAACAAGATGTCTTTTTTCTGTGCCGATATCTCTGCCGATATTTTCAAAGATGCTTATCGTGTTACTTCTTTCAATAAAAATTGTGTGATCTAGGGTTTTGGTAGTTCGTTGGGCGAGTCATACCGTCCAGGCTGGTTTACCAAAGACATTGGGGGCGAGCAGGCTTTAGCCCAATACAGCATTCGCAATTTGCGCGTAGGGGCCAAGAATTACGCTGAAAACTATTATGAATTTGAATCGGCCATTGCTCAATATGAAAAGAACCAACAAGAGGCCAAAAACAAAGAGCGTTACCAAGAGGTAATTGGCCGAGCCGATGCAGCTTTTAGAACGGAACAATGGGACGAAGCCGAACAACTCAACCGCGAGACCACATATCCGCGTGATCAATTGGCTGCCATTGCCCAAAAGAAGAAGGAAAATGACCGAAATGCCGCTTACAGGACGAAAATTGATGAGGGCAACCAGGCATTTTACGCAAAGGAATACCCATCTGCCAAATCGGCCTACCAAGCTGCATTGGGCTTAAACGACAACCCTATAGAAGCCCGTGAAGGGCTTGCAAAGGTAGATGCCGCCATGAAGAATGAAGCGGGAGGCAAAACCGAGTCCCAATCGTCAGAAGCCGAAGAAGCCAAGCAAGAGGCCAAACAAGAAGCCGATCGGCAAGCTGAAAGGGCGCAACAGGATCGCGAGGCAGGAGAACAGCGGAGAAAAATGGAGTATGAACGCCAACAGCGACTCAAAGAGTACCAGCAACGTACCGATCAACAACGGCAAGCAAATATGGAAGCTGCTTCAACGGCTGCTGCCAGTGCCTTAGCACTGCATGTTGGAGTTGCCATGATGCTGTTCAATGATGTAGGGGAGCATCAAGCAGAAAATGACTTTTTTGCATCTACCTTGAGGTTCAAAGGACAAGCGGGCTATACGGTGACAACGGCTCCCATTTGGCAAAATTTCACCCAAGAAACGTACGATGGCAACACCTATACTTATGATTCAGAAACCAAAGACTATCAAACCGGCACGCTCGATTTTGCAGCCGGGGGAGAGATTTGGCCCGTATACAGCAAAACGCTGGGATTTGGTGTGCAAGCAGCGGGATATGCTGGTCATGGTTTCCTTTTTCAAAATTTCTCTTGGGGCGCGAGTGGTGGATTTACGGCCTTTGCAGGTGCTGAACAGTTGAAGTTACAAGTGGGTTACCAGACCGGAATCCGCAATTTTTCTTATTATTATTGGATTGAGCCTACCCAAATTGGTGATGGCAAGAGTCGGTACAATTTTCAACGTTACAGCGTTGGACCACGCTTTAGTTGGGACCAGGAAAAAAGGGTCCAAGCGCACAATCTGAGCATTTTGGCACTGTTTGAAAATCCCTCTTTTCAGAATTTGTCGCGTGCAACGCCTGCTTTATTGGCCTACCAAAATGGCATGCGCATCGAATACGACAACTTTCACGGATTTCATGCATTTGGGGAGTACTTCTGGTCGTATCGCCGCAGTGGAGAAAAAAGCTATGGTTTTGGAGAAGATGC
>CAZNWC010000002.1:8302-308270 GCA_964577055.1 uncultured Chitinophaga sp.
ACTTCTGGTCGTATCGCCGCAGTGGAGAAAAAAGCTATGGTTTTGGAGAAGATGCTACCCCGGGAGGTGAGTTTTTTAGGGTGGGTGTACTGCGAAACTTTGATATGTTCATGGGCTCTAGTTTGGATTTGAGCTATAACGAATCGCGTAAGCTGCTCCGTAGCCAGAACAAATTGAGTTTGATTTTGCCATCAATTGGCTTTTCATGGCTCCAGTCAGCAAGTGCAGTTGACGTATTTTACAACGGTGCCAAAGTGAATGTTCGTGTCATTGGCGTGGAGAAAGAATTCGATCTCCGACCAGGTATCAGCCTTGCGGCAGGTGTTCCGGCCAGTGTTTTTCAAGGAGCTGATTTTGTCCGTACTACCGGCACAGGTGGATTATGGCGACTTCAAGAATATGGCCTAGAGCTTCCCCTACAGGCACGTTTGTATCTTTTCAGAACGGCCTTGTCAAACACTTGGGTGAGCGGTGGCTTGCGTGCATTTGTACCCGTTTACCGTCAAGTACAAACGAGGGGAGTGTCGCAAGATGATTATTACAGCGATGTAGACATCTCCACAGCAACCTTTGATCCTTATCGCATGCACCAAACATTGGGCATGGGTGTTGATTTTCCGACAGCCGATGGCACTGTTGTACGTGCCGGTATATTGTACGATAGAGGAAGAAACATCATCCACCCGATACACGCCCCATTTGCCACGTCAGGACTCCAATTTTTAACGGCCATTCTTTTTTAATATGCGTAAGTGCTTATACATATTGTTGCTTTTAACAGCACCGCATTGGGTGAAGGCCCAAGGAAATTGGATTGAATGGCTTGATTTACAGGCGGAAGTAAATGGGGGAGTTCACGGGCATATTTACCAACCCGCATCAATGCAAGCACAAGCAGTGGGTGGCAATTTCAAGATACATCTGTGGTGAATCCAGGCTTGCATATCACGGCTTCTATCATGCCAATTGCCAACAAATATGTAGGGTTTGGCTGGCATTGGCATAGGGCAGAGGGGTATGCTGCAGTGAGCAGTCATTCCATCCGCCAACGGGGTCTATCGTTGTACGCAGGCCACCCCAAGTTGAAATTCGTGTATTACGCCGAAACGGTGGACAGGTTTGTGAATATCTACCGAATCGAATATGGTTCGTCGATTGTAGGGTATTCAGAGTGGTTTGGAAGGAGCGCTTATGAGCAAATCGACTGAAAGGTATATGGTATAAGGATACAAACCCCCAACACAACCGAACTGGAATTGCAATACATTCAAGAATTTTGGGCAGGTGTTGGGGATTATTTTGGTTTTGGGATGCTGCTGAACCGACCAGATGACTGGCAAATCAGCGCCAACTTTTTCCTCAATCATCCGGCGAGAGGGGTGAATTTGGCAAATGCTGCTCCTTCAACACCACTGCCGCAATCCTCACCCATGGCTATTTTAGCCGTCAGCAAGCGGCTTGTTTGGAAGAGCAATTATGTAAAAATGGCCAAATACGGACTTTAAATGCTCGGACCGGCCATTTTTTGGCTGGTGAGTCGAAAAAAACGGTAGGAGAGCAATCCGGCAGAAGCGGCAAGACCCAAAGCCAGCGAAATCCATAAGCCCAATACACCCATTTTCAATTGAAAAGCCAATAATCCACCCAACGGCAAAGCCAGGATCCAATAAGCGAGCATCACGTACAAGGTTGGACGTTTTACGTCCTCCATGCCGCGTAACAAGCCCACGCCTACGGCCTGGATGCCATCTACGATTTGAAAGGCCGCTGCAACTAATAACAATTGTGCTGCTTGTTTGATCACCACCGGGTCGGTGATGTACAGCGCGGGCAACTTGAAACGCAACAGGATGAAGAGTATGCCGCACAACCCCATGAAACCTGCAGCCATGAAAAATGACGATTTTCCAATGTTCCTCACCAAACGAAAATTGCCTTGTCCCTGGGCATGTCCAACCCGAATGGCACTGGCCGATGAAATGCCAATGGCCACCATAAAACTGATGCTGGCCAGGTTGATGGCAATTTGATGCGCGGCAAGTGCCTGGCTACCCAACCAGCCAATCATGATAGCGGCAAAGGCAAAGGCGGAAGTTTCAAATATCAACTGTGCCCCCCCGGGAATGCCGAGTGCCAATAATCTTTTTACCACCACGGCGTCGAACGATTGGCGCCAGTCCCATTGTCGGTAAGCTGCAAATCGACGATTCCGCAATACATACCAAGCCATCATGGCGGCAGCCAGTAGCCTCGTGACGACCGTGGCCCATGCGGCTCCTTCTACCCCCATGGGTGGAAAGCCCCAATGGCCATAAATGAGCAACCAATTCCCAAAGGTATTGATGGGAATCATGGCCAAGCCAATGAGCAGGGCAGGATACATGATTTCCATGCCCTCACTGAATTGTCGGAATGATTGAAAAATCATGATCGGCAACATCGAAATGGACAGTATTTGCAAATACGGCATGGCCAGCAAGCTAACTTCGGGGCTTTGACGCATCCAGGGCAACAAAGCGGCCACGCCAAGCATCAGCAAAACCAACAGGAATCCCACAGCAATCCCGTTAAAAACCCCGTTTTTAAGGATCTTTTCTATTTGCAAAGCGTCTTTGTTCCCCCTGGCAATGGCAGTAAGGGGTGATATGGCAAAGGAAATGCCGATGCCAAAAACCATCAGAATTGAAAATAAGCCCACCGATACCGATACCGCAGCCAATGGATCAGCCCCCAAGCGGCCAACCATGGCAGAATCAATTACACCCAATGCAATGTGACTCAATTGACCAATGATGATAGGCCAAGCCAGTTGAAGTGTTCTAAAAAATTCTTTTTTTGCCATGCGGCCACAAAGGTAGGCTTTTATCGTAGCAGGGGGTGCAACGGTTGTTTTTCAACCTAATTTTGCGTGCATCGGCATGCAACAATTTTGGGTTTTGCTTAAGCATGAAATGCTGCTTGAATGGCGCCAACGCAATGCGTTAGGGGGCATCCTGTTGTATGTACTTTCCACAGTTTTCGTGGCGTACATGACCTTCAAAGTTGTTCCAGATTTGAGCTGGATTGCATTGTATTGGGTCATGTTGTTGTTTGCTGCCACCAATGCCGTAGCCAAAAGTTTTATGCAGCACAGCAATGGCAAAATGTTGTACTACTACAGCATGGTGCATCCGATGCAGTTATTAACTGCCAAATTGGTGTACAATTTTTGTCTGTTAACGCTCATTCACTTGCTCACCATGGCCATCATGAGCTTGTTGGTGGGAAATCCTTTGCAAGATCCCATCTGGTTTTGGCTCGGTGGATGGGTAGGCTTGCTGGGCATTACCGCTATGCTCACCTTGGTGTCGGCCATTGCACAAAAAGCAAACAACCAAAGCACTTTGATGGCTGTATTGAGCTTTCCTGTGGTCATACCTGTTTTGGTATTGGTCATCCGTGTGAGCAAACAGGCGCTCGATGGACTCGACCGGGAGCTGAGCAGCCCCTGGTTGCTGCAATTGGCTGCCATCGATGTACTGGTAATCGCTATTGCCCTGCTATTATTTCCTTACCTTTGGAAAGATTGATGTATGAAGTATAATTGGTACAAATACGCAGCAGTAATCCTCCTGCTTTACATTACATGGTTTGGCATCATGGGTGAAGTGCCCAGGAAAGTGGTACTGAATGAATCGATACGCAATTTGTATTTCCATGTACCCATGTGGTTTGGTATGATTATCATTTTGGGCGCTTCGGTTTGGCACAGCATACGTTATTTGCAACATCCGAACGAATTAGCTGATTTGAAAGCCGAAAGCACGGCCAAAGTGGGGATTCTTTTCGGCATTCTTGGTTTGACCACAGGCATGCTATGGGCCCAATACACCTGGGGAGAATGGTGGAGCAGCGACCCCAAACAGAACACCTCAGCCATCGCCCTGCTCATTTACATGGCCTACCTGGTATTGCGTGGCTCCTTCAAAGATGATCAACAACGCGCAAAGGTATCGGCAGTGTATAATATTTTCGCTTTTGCTGCGCTCATTCCTTTGCTATTCATTTTGCCGCGACTCACCGATTCACTCCATCCAGGCAACGGGGGCAACCCGGGCTTTGGTGCATATGACCTCGATGGACGCATGCGTTTGGTTTTTTATCCAGCCGTGCTTGGTTGGACCTTCCTGGGCTTTTGGATAGCCAATATTCGTACCCGTATTACAATTATTCAACAAAACAATGAAGCTTAAATCAACCCTGTTCACGATCATTTTCTCCTTGCTGGCCGTCTATGGCCATGCGCAGGAATCGGCTGTTGACATGGCCGACACCATGCGTAGCAATGGTAAAATTTATGTTGTTTTGGGAGTGGTGTTGATCCTGGTCGTAGGCTTGTTGGGTTATGTCATTTACCTCGACCGCAAACTAACAGTTCTCGAAAAAAAGAATAATTACAATCAATAAATTCCCTTTTATGGCATCGAACCAGCACGAAGAGCACAGTTTTTTTGGCGATGTGCTTCAGTATTTCGAAAATGCAGCGAAATACCTCGATTATCCGACAGGATTGCTCGACCAAATCAAATACTGCAACAGCGTTTATCGGATGCGCTTTCCTGTGCGTGTTGGCGATGAGCTCGAAGTAATTGAAGCCTACCGTGTAGAGCACTCGCACCACCGCATGCCTACGAAAGGTGGCATACGCTACGCCATGAGCGTAACGCAAGACGAAGTGATGGCACTCGCAGCGCTCATGACCTATAAATGTGCCATCGTAGATGTGCCCTTTGGCGGTGCAAAAGGAGGGGTGAAAATTGATCCCAAAAAATACACGGTTGACCAACTCGAGCGCATTACGCGTCGCTATACAACCGAATTGATCAAGAAGAACTTCATTGGACCCGGAACCGACGTGCCAGCACCCGATTACGGAACTGGGGAACGGGAAATGAGTTGGATCATGGATACTTATACCACTTTCTTCCCTGGTCAAATTGACGGCATCGGATGTGTAACCGGAAAGCCTGTTACCCAAGGGGGAATTGCCGGCCGTCGTGAAGCCACGGGTTTAGGCGTATATTTTGGTGTACGCGAAGCATGTAGTTTTGCCGATGACATGGAACGTCTGGGGATGACCGTAGGCCTTGAAGGCAAAACCGTGGTAGTGCAAGGACTAGGAAATGTAGGTTACCATGCCGCAAAATACTTTTATGAAGGCGGAGCAAAAGTGATTGCCCTTGCCGAATTTGAAGGTGCCATTTACAATGCCAATGGCTTGAACTATGAAGAGGTATTTCAACACCGGAAGAAAACAGGCAGTATCCTCAATTTCCCAGGTGCCACCAACCTTGCCAAAAGCAGCGATGCACTCGAACTGGAATGCGATATTTTGATTCCAGCGGCGCTCGAAAACCAAATTCATGAAGGCAATGCCGCTAAGGTTAAAGCCAAAATCATTGGCGAGGCCGCAAATGGCCCCGTGACTGCCGAAGCTGAATTGATTCTCAACCAAAAAGGCATCATGGTTATCCCCGACATTTACCTAAATGCCGGTGGCGTGACTGTTTCATACTTCGAGTGGTTGAAAAACCTTTCACACGTACGTTTTGGTCGCTTGGGCAAGCGATTCGAAGAAAACATGAACAACAGCATCATTGCTGCGGTTGAAGACATGACCGGTCGTTCACTCAGTGAAAAGCACCGACAGTTGATCGGTAGAGGTGCCGATGAAGTTGATTTTGTGTATTCGGGCCTCGAGGAGACCATGATCGAAGCCTATCGTCAGATTAGAGAAGTGAAAAAAGAAATTCCCGCAATACCCGACTACCGTACAGCTGCTTTTGTGGTAGCTATCCGCAAAATCGCACGTTCTTATGAGTCTTTGGGAGTTTTCCCGTAACCACCACAAACACAGAGCAAAAAAATCCGGGCAATTGTTCCGGATTTTTTTTTCGCGGCAAACCATTTCTGCATACCCGATGTTAGCTATGTGATTTTTTGATACTTTTGCACCGCTTTTATAACCCATGCGAGCACTTCTGGTAAAAATGTTTTGCGGTTTTGCGCTGGCCTTGTGCATGGGGCATTCGGTTGTTTGGGCTGCAGCTACAAATGACATAGATCAGCGTGTGGTGGGCTCAGTTTCTGAAGAATCAGCGCCTCAAGAATGGCTTGTCCTCGAAGAGTTGGCCTCAGAAATAGCGCCAAGGTATTTCACAAACCATAGAAGAAGGTTAGCGCCTTTTCAATGGAGTGCTGTAAAAACAGCTGGTGTGGCAATCAGCAGTGCCATTGAAAAACCAACCACTCAACGCTACAAACAGCATATTGGCTTTTGTCCAGTTAAAGCAGGTGAAGCAGGTTTTTTATTTCGATACACCCCGTTTTGAACGTGCCTAAGGCAGTTCATTTCTTCGAAATAAAAAATCAATTTTATGTTAAAAACAATACATTTTGCTAGCGTGCTGTGTCTGGGCTTTCTGGGCTATGCATGCAACCCAACATCAAACGAGAACCAAACCGACGTTTTAGAGGTACCGGTAATCACACTGCAACCACGCGATACAGCGGTTGAAGTACAATACGTGGCCGATATCCACGCCCAAACCTATGTTGAAATCAGGGCACGTCAGGGCGGTATGCTCGAAAATATCCTGGTTGACGAAGGGCAAACCGTAAAGGCTGGCCAGCCGCTGTTCAAACTCACTTCCACCGAATTGGAAGCGCAAGTTGCTTCCGCCAAAGCTGCAGTGCTATTGGCGCAAGCGGAACTCAAAAAAGCCCGGCTCGAATACCAAAGGGTGAAGTCTTTGGTCGACAATAAAGTAGTTACGGCCACAGAACTTGAACTTTCGGAAGCCGCATTGCAGATTGCCAAAGCACAGGTGGAAGATGCCAATGCCGATTTGAAGTCAGCTGAAGCGCAATTGAGTTACACCACCATCAAGGCACCCTTCACTGGAAAGGTGAACCGCTTTGCCTTAAAAATGGGCGCAATGGTAGGAGAAGGGGAGCTGCTCACAACCTTGTCGGATGCAGGGAGTATTTTGGCGTATTTTAATCTTTCAGAAAAGGAATACCTCAAGAACCGCAAGAACCTGGCAGGTGGACAAGGGAGTCTTCCACGCAATGTTCAACTCTTATTGGCGGATGGCAGTATTCACAAGTTCACCGGCATCATCGAAACAACGGAGTCGGAATTCGACGCTGGTACTGGTGCAATAGCGCTGAGGGCCCGCTTCCCAAATCCAGAGGGACTCTTAAAGCACCGCAGCACCGGACAAGTACGTTTAAAACTTGATCAAAAGGATGTTTTTCTTGTTCCCCAAAAAGCGGTTCAGGAACTTCAGGACAAATACTTTGTGTACGTAGTCGACAAGAACCAGCTGCTGCGGATGCAATCATTCGTGCCCGTTGCCCGCGTAGGAACCTTTTATGTGGTGTCGGCTGGCTTGGAAGCAGGACAAACCATTGTAGCTGAAGGATTGCAATCGGTACGTGAGGGCATGAAAGTAAAGGCGTTGTCGTCAACCGCACAAACCAATCCCTAGGCCATGGTAGAAATGTTTATTCGACGACCGGTTCTTTCGCTCGTCATTTCGCTGCTGCTCACCATGGTGGGTTTGCTGGCCCTGAACACCTTGCCCATCACGCAATTTCCCGATATTGTTCCTCCTTCTGTGGTAGTAACAGCACGTTACACAGGTGCCAACGCAGAAGTATGTGCCAAAGCCGTTTCTACACCCATCGAGCGCGCCATCAATGGTGTGCCGGGGATGACAGCCATGCAGTCGGTTTCTACCAACAATGGTGTAACCCTGATTCAGGTGTTTTTTGAGGTGGGTACCGACCCCGATTTGGCTGCGGTAAATGTGCAAAATAGGGTAACCACGGTACTCGACGAATTGCCAGAAGAAGTAATCAAGGCAGGTGTGACCACCGAAAAGGAGGTTAATTCGATGCTTTTATATTTGAACCTTACGTCAACTGACCCTGCGGCAGATGAGGAGTTCATCTACAACTTTGCCGATATCAACCTGTTGCAGGAGTTGAAGCGAATCGAAGGAGTCGGTTTTGCGGAAATCATGGGGGCGAAGGATTACGCCATGCGTGTTTGGCTCAAGCCCGAAAAACTTTTGGCATATGAAGTCTCTACAGATGAGGTGGTTGCCAAGTTGCGCGCACAAAATCTGGAGGCTGCACCAGGCAAGATTGGCGAATCGAGTGGTAGAGGTGAGCCAAGTATGCAATATGTTTTGCGTTATGGTGGGAAGTTTTTCACCCAGGAACAGTACGAGAATATCGTGATCAAAGCCAATGAAGACGGCTCTGTTTTGCGGTTAAAAGATATTGCTGAAGTGGAATTTGGTGCCTTAAGTTATGGGATGTCGTCGAAAACCGACGGTCGCCCATCGGCGTCCATCATGCTCAAACAGCGTCCTGGCTCGAATGCACGTGATGTCATCAACAGCATCAAGGAACGGATGGCCGAGCTGAAGGAATCGTCATTTCCGCCTGGTATGGAGTACAACTATGCCTACGATGTATCTCGATTTCTGGATGCCTCTATCAAGGAAGTGCTGAAAACCTTGGTGGAAGCGTTTTTATTGGTGTTTTTGGTTGTCTTTATCTTTCTACAAGACTGGAGGTCGACCCTTATTCCGGCCTTGGCTGTTCCGGTAGCACTTATTTCTACCCTTGCCTTCATGCAGATGCTCGGGTTTTCCATCAATTTGCTCACCTTGTTTGCACTGGTGTTGGCCATAGGCATTGTGGTCGACAACGCCATTGTGGTGGTAGAGGCGGTACACGTTAAAATCCACCAAAAGCACATGCCGCCCATGGAAGCCACCATAGAAGCCATGAAAGAAATCAGTGGAGCCATTGTGGCCATTACGCTGGTGATGTCGGCAGTATTTGTGCCTGTTTCCTTCCTTTCAGGTCCGGTAGGTGTATTTTATCGCCAGTTTTCCTTGACTTTGGCCATTTCTATTGTCATTTCAGGCATCAACGCTCTCACGCTAACGCCTGCCTTGTGTGCATTGATGTTGCGTCACACACACGTTGACCAGCGGTCAATTTTGGGGAGGTTTTTCGGGAAATTCAACAACGGGTATCACCAATTGGAGATGGGCTACAAGGGTGTTTTGGGCAAAATAGCTCCCAAAAGGGGCATGACCACCGGTATTCTGGCCTTATTCTTCCTGCTTACCTGGGGTACATCGGCCGTATTACCCGGTGGATTTATACCTACCGAGGACCAGGGCATGATCTACGTGAACATCACCACTCCACCTGGTGCCACCATGGAACGCACCGAAAAAATCCTTGACGAGGTGCAACGTATTGCATCAGCGATGCCACAAGTAGAAAACGTTACCACTTTGGCGGGCTACAGCTTGCTAACCGAAACGGCAGGCGCATCTTACGGTATGGGCATGATTGGCTTAAAGCCTTGGGACGATAGAGCAGAAAAAGTACCCGAGCTGATGGAAATGTTGCGGAAAAATACAATGCATCTGAAAGACGCTGCCATTGAGTTTTTCCCGCCGCCTGCGGTTCCGGGATTCGGCAATGCTTCGGGCTTCGAATTCAGGTTGCTCGACAAAAGCGGCACAGCCAACCTCAACCGCATGGCAGAGGTGAGCGATACCTTGCTCAAAGCTTTGCGTCAGTCGCCTGTAATTGGTGCAGCATTTACCAATTTCGACCCCACTTTTCCGCAGTACATGTTGCATGTAAATCAAGATTTGGCAGCTGCTAAAGGGGTAAGTATCGATAATGCCATGGGCAATCTGCAAACCTTGATTGGGAGTTTTTATGCCACCAATTTCATTCGTTTTGGCCAAATGTATAAGGTAATGGTGCAGGCTTTGCCTGAATTTCGCCAACATCCAGAAGACATCTTGAAATTGTATACCAAAAGCGAAAATGGAGAAATGGTGAGTTATGCCAGCTTTATGACCATTGAGCGGGTATTTGGGCCAGAGCAGTTGACCCGTTACAATATGTACAACTCGGCCATGATCACGGGCGACGCCGCCCCTGGATCTTCGTCTGCCGAAGCCATAGCAGCCATATCAGAAACGGCCCAAAAAGTCTTGCCAAGGGGATATGATTTTGAGTTTTCGGGGATGACAAGGGAACAAGTACTTGCGGGCAATGAGGCGGTCTACATTTTTGTGTTATGCCTCATTTTTGTGTATTTGATTCTAAGTGCTCAATATGAGAGCTTCTTGCTTCCACTTCCGGTATTGCTCAGTTTGCCAACTGGAATTTTTGGTTCATTTTTCTTTTTGTGGGCAATGGGCTTGGAAAACAACATTTACGCACAGGTGGCGCTGGTGATGCTCATTGGCTTGCTTGGGAAAAACGCCATTCTTGTTGTTGAATTTGCCCTTCAGCGTCAAAAAGAAGGAGTGAGTGAACTCAAAGCGGCCATGGAAGGCGCTGTATCGCGATTGCGGCCCATTCTCATGACTTCTTTTGCATTTATTGCCGGTTTGCTTCCCTTGGTTTTGGCGAGTGGTGCTGGTGAATTGGGTAATAAAAGCATCGGCGTTGCTGCGGCCGGCGGCATGCTGACAGGCACCTTGTTTGGTTTGCTCATCATTCCAGGTCTTTTCGTGGTTTTTGCAGCACCTGGACGACGAAAACGCTTGAAAGCGCTACAAAAGCAACGTACGGCTAAACCCTATCACTACGAATAAGCCATGCTGAATAAAACATCTCAGGGGGCGGTCATCTTGCTGCTCTTGCTCATAGCTTCTTGCCGTAGCCCGAAGCCATCGGCCGACAGAATGCCAGATTTTCTGCAGATCGATAGCCTGGAACTACCCAAACCAGTTGATTTTTTCAACGACAAGCGATTGCAGGGGCTTTTGGACTCTGCCATGCGCCATAATCCCGATTATCTGGCCTTGCAGGCATCTGTTCAAGTACAACGGGCAGATTTGTTGGCACGAAAAAATGCCCTTTTGCCAAATGTTGATTTGTTTGTGGGAGCAGCTAACCGCCGGTTTAGCGAATATAGCATCGATGGAGTTGGCAACTTTGATACCAATTTTTCACCGAATATTCGTCCAGACCAACGCATGCCGAATCCTCTACCTGATTATGCATTGAAAGTGCAGGTTGGTTGGGAACTCGATTTGTGGGGCCGATTGAACAATATGCGAAAGGCTGCTGCCTATCGCTACATGGCAAGTGAGGCTGGATTGCGCTGGCAAAGGGCCAGTTTGGCTGCCTTGGTGGCTGAGTCGTACTATGAAGTGCTGGCACTCAATGAAGCGGCGCGCATCGTCCAGGAAAACATCATTACCCAGCAAACGGCGGTTGAACTTGTAAAATTACAACAAGCCGCAGGTCGCACAACGGCCTTGGCTGTGCAACAAACAGAGGCTCAGTTGTTTCGCACAAAAGCCTTGGGTCAAACAGTCGCCAACGACCGCATCAAAGCAGCGAACAAGCTCCAGTTGTTGTTGGGGAAGTATCCAGCACAGCTCATCGACACCGCTGGACTCATGCAGGCAATGGCACCTACCGTTCAAAGAGCCGGTATTCCGGCACAATGGCTGCTCCAACGACCCGATGTGCAACAGGCGGCAGCTGAGCTGGATGCAGCCGGTTTTGATACACGCAGCGCTGAGGCGGCATTTTTTCCACGATTGATGCTCACTCCTGAATTCGGTTTGCAGGGCTTCAATGCCGAGCGTTTTTTCGACCCCGCTTCATTGGCTTGGCAAATAGCAGGTGGACTTACGGCACCTGTATTTCAGCAACGGCAACTAAAAGCGGGACTGATGCAGGCACAAGCACGTCAAAATCAAGCTTTTCAACACTACCGCAAAGTGAGTCTGGCCGCCTACAACGAAGTATATGAAGCATTACTGCTGGCCGATAACCTCGATAAGGCATTCGAAGAAAAGGAAAAGGAGGTCAACAGCTTGCGCCAAGGAGTACGCACTGCTGCTGAATTATTTGCTGCAGGTTATGCGACCTACCTTGAAGTACTTATTGCACAAAACGACATGCTGGTGGCCGAAATGGAATTGGTAAAGGTGCAGCAACAAAGGTTTGCAAATGCCTTGTTGCTTTACAAAGCTCTGGGTGGCACTTGGTAATCAGACCTGCTCTTGCTCCCGTATGCGCTGAAGGGTGCTCGTGAGTTGCTCGCTTTTTGCAAAACCATGACCCAGCATATAGTATTGCTGGCCAAACCTAACCACCACTGTGGGGTAGCCCGATACACCATATCGGGCTGCCTCTTTGAATTCGTCCTTTGCGGCAAGTTGGTATGCAACGCTTTCAAATTTTTCGCGAAAAGCCTCGAAATCAACACCAAAATCATCACAAAGCCCCTTGTAGCTTGCCGCCGCATTTAAATCAAGTCCGTGGGCATAAAAAACCGCTTGAACCGCGTGCGCCAAAGCGACTGCTTGGGTGGGTAAAAGTTCTTTCAAAATAATGAATGCCTTGGTAGGTGGCGTGCTGTCCATGTGACTGTTGCCTGCTCCATGCAAATCGGCTAAAAAATCGGGGCCAAACGCTACACCCGACAATTCCTCCACCCGCCGCACTCCTTCACGGATGTAAGGGGCAATTTGTGCAAGTGGTCCCACGCGTTCACCTGTAACCATACCACCACTGAGCACCGTATAACTGAATGCGGGATGCGCCTGCGCAAACGCGAACATTTGTGGGCCAAAACCATAACACCATCCGCAAAGCGGGTCGAACAAGTAAATGATTTCCATCTTCCTATAAAGCCTTCAACCGACTTTTGGTTCCAGCTTCAAGCATCGAGCTCAACTTCTTTTTTCAATAGCCGATGAATGCAAATGACGTGTGCCATAATGCTCAATGGAAATAGAAGGCAGACCAGCATCAAGTAGGGTGTAGATCCAAAAATGTCAGCAAATGTGGCAGAACGACCATATTCGCTATAAACAAAATAGATGCAAATGCCCAAGGCTATGAGCCCCAATACGTTCCAACCAATCACGATTTCTCGATTCAGCATTTTTTGAGAAAAGGCCAAGCTGGCTACCACTGGTGCGGTTAAGCCAATGATAATGTCATAGTTTAATCCTTCAAATGTCAAATCCAAAGGACTTAATCCATGTTGGTAAAACCACAACAGCAAAAACGCAAACGGCAAACGCCACAAATGAAGGTAATGCAAGTGCTCGTCCTGTACCTGCTGGAAGAACAATTTGGGCGCCAAGGCAAAGTACATCACGGCAACCAAAAGCACTGCTGCAGCACCCCATAACCAAGGGGAAATCTGCGCAACAAACCCAATCCCCAAAACGAGGAGCAGCCAACCCAAAACGAAAATCAAGCCGTGCTTGAGGGGGCGAATGGCCAATATCCAAAAAACGGCTCCCATGACAATACTGGCCCAAACCGTAATCGGTACATACCAAGGCAATGAAAGTATTGACGCATCCATACTGGTAGTTTTATTTGCTCAAAACTCTGAGGTTCAAGCATAATAAAACAATTTAGTTGTCCACAGGATGTGAATTAAAAAGCCCGACAGGTGGCATTTCACCGGTCGGGCCTTTTGCACAAATCATGGAGGGCTTATTCGCCCATGATCACTGGGGTTTTGCCGTCTGTCACAATAACTTTGGCATTGTTGCTCGCTGCCAATTCACGCAGCACCTCGATACTTCTAAGCTTTAAAATTTCCGGGGTTAGTCCATCACTCAGAATTTTTTGCGCATTGCGTGTGCCCTCAGCTTCAATTCTTTTTCGCTGTGCTTCCTTCTCTTCGGTAATCAATACGAACTCCATCTGCTGGGCCCTTTGCTCAGCTTCCAGCTTGTTTTCAATTGCACGTGCCAGCCCTTGTGGCAAGGTGATGGATTTTAGCAAAACCGACTCAATGGTAAATCCCCTTGTTTGCAGATAGCTATTCATTTTGTGTGCGATCTCCCTTTCAATGGTATCGCGCCGACCCGAATGCATGTCTTTTGCATAGTACCTTGCACAAACGTCGGCAGAAGCTGAACGAAATACGGAGGTGATGATTTGGTCAATATCATCGGTACCTATCTCGGCAATAACCTTTTTTACTTCATTGGGTTGGATGTGATACAAAATCGAAATGTCAGAACGAATGGTCAACCCCTCTTTCGAAGGAAGGTCGATGGTCAATTCGCGGTTGATGGTACGAACAGGCACACGTTCAACCCGGGCCACAAATGGATTATACCACATGATTCCCCCATTTTTGGGTTCTCCTTTGAACTGTCCAAAGCGGGTTTTTACGCCCACTTGTCCGGGACGAATGATGGCACATGAACTTAGCAACAAACTACCAAGTGCAACAAGGATAATGGCTTTCATGATGATTGATTTAGGTTAGCAGTATAACGCTTAAAAAACAAAAAAAGCGAGCCATTCGGCTCGCTTTTGCAATTTTTATCATTTCACGGTTTACAGGTTTCCCCTGCGCTCTTGTTCGCGTTCAATCGATTCAAACAATGCCTTGAAATTGCCTTTGCCGAACGATTTTGCCCCTTTGCGTTGGATGATTTCATAGAACAATGTTGGACGATCTTCTACCGGTTTGGTAAAGATTTGGAGCAAATACCCTTCGTCATCCCGGTCAACCAAAATATTCAAATCGCGCAATGGCTGCAATTCCTCGTCAATGTTGCCCACACGGTCGAGTAAATCGTCATAATAGGTGTCGGGCACGTGCAAGAATTCTACCCCACGTTTCCGCAACTCACTTACGGTGTGCAGAATATCGTTGGTGGCAACCGCAATGTGTTGTACGCCGGGACCTTTGTAAAAGTCGATGTACTCTTCGATTTGCGATTTCTTTTTGCCTTCGGCCGGTTCATTGATGGGGAACTTGATGTAGCCGTTGCCATTTGAAACAACTTTCGACATCAAAGCTGAATACTCGGTAGAAATATCTTTGTCGTCGAAAGTGAGTAACAGTTTAAAGCCCATGACATCTTCATAGAACTTCACCCACTCATTCATTTCCCCCCAACCTACATTGCCTACACAATGGTCAACATGCAACAAACCAATGGGCGTACTGTCTACCTTCCAGCTTGGTGCCTGAAAACCGGGCATGAATAAGCCGTGGTAATTTTTTCGTTCTACAAAGGTGTGAATGGTTTCGCCATAGGTATGGATAGATGCGGTTACCACCTCCCCATGCGCATCGGTGTGCACGGCAGGGGGGGTATGTGGGCGAGCGCCACGCTTGACGGTTTCTTCAAATGATTTGCGGGCATCGTCTACCCACAAAGCCAGCACCTTCACGCCATCACCATGTTTGCGCACATGTTCGCTAATTTCTGAATCAGGATGCAGGGAGGTGGTAAGTACCAATCTGATTTTTCCTTGTTGCAGTACATATGATGCACGGTTGCGCTGACCAGTTTCGGGTCCTGCATAGGCAATGAGTTCGTAACCAAAGGCCGATTGATAATAGTAGGCTGATTGTTTGGCATTGCCTACATAAAATTCAACATAATCGGTGCCATTCAACGGTAAAAAATCAACCGCTTGCTGGGGCATTTTTGCTGTTTCGGTATGCATAAAAGTAAATTTATTCGTAATCGGGTTCCATCCATGAGCGGAAATACTTGCCGTCATCGATGCCCATGGCTTGCTTGGTGAGGGCCAATGGCTTAAAGGTGTCTACCATCACTGCCAGTTCTTCTGTAGAGGTTTTGCCAATGCTCCTTTCATATGCGCCAGGGTGGGGACCATGCGGAATTCCACCCGGATGCAAAGTGATGTGGCCTGGCGCTATGTCGTTGCGGCTCATGAAATCGCCATCGACATAATAGAGAATTTCTTCGCTATCGATGTTGCTGTGGTTGTATGGAGCGGGAATCGACAATGGATGATAGTCGTACAAGCGCGGACAAAATGAACAAACCACAAAACCTGCGTTTTCAAACATCTGATGTACAGGCGGCGGTTGGTGGATGCGTCCGGTGATCGGCTCAAAATTGTGGATGGAAATGCCGTATGGAAAATTGTAGCCATCCCAACCAACCACATCGAAGGGATGATTGGCATATACGATGCTGTGCAATAGTCCCTCTTTTTTCACTTTCACCACAAAATCACCCTTTTTATCGTGGGTTTCCAGTTCCTGAGGGAGAATATAGTCGCGTTCACAAAAGGGAGAATGCTCTAGCAATTGACCAAACCAATTGCGATAGCGTTTGGGGGTGTAAAGCGGACTGAAGGCTTCGAGATACAACAGCCTATTGTCAGCGGTTTCAAAATCTATTTGGTAAATGATACCCCGTGGAATGAGCAAATAGTCCCCATATTCGAACGGAATATTGCCCAACTGTGTACGCAAAACACCCTTTCCCCGATGCACAAACAGCAGCTCATCGGCATCTGCATTTTTGTAAAAATAGGACCGCAAAGATGCACTCGGTGCAGCCAAACCGAAAACTACATCCTTGTTCACCATCAAGGGTACTCGGCTGTTTAGATAGTCGGTGTGGGGCGCAAGCTTAAAGCCATGCATCCTCCTTGGCATGATGTTGTGCTGCACGGCAATTTCTGGACGGAGGTCAAGCACTTCACCTATCTCTTTGATGATGGTAGGGCGATGTATGTGGTACATCAAACTCGACATCCCATCGAAGCCGATGGTGCCAAAGAGCTGCTCGTAATATAAATTCCCATCCTCCTTGCGGAACTGTACGTGCCGCTTGGCAGGAATTTTACCGAGTTTGTGGTAAACAGGCATAAGTGCAGATTTTTACAAATTTATACATTCTTGTCCGAATATGCCAGTGGCAAATTTCAAGGATCAATCTTTAATCTTCTATCCAATCAGTTACAAACAAATTTGTATCCCTACCACCGCCATTGTTTCGGTTGGATGCAAATACAAGTTTTCTGCCATCGGGCGAAAACATCGGAAATGAGTCAAAAGTAGGGTCAAACGTAATCTGTCGGAGGTTTTTGCCATCTAATCCAATCATGAACAAATTGAATGGAAATCCCCGCGTGGTGTGGTGATTCGAGCTAAACAAAATGCGTTTGCCATCCGGGTGAAAGAAAGGAGCCCAGTTGGCTTTGCCAAGTTTGGTGATTTGCTTTAACTCACTTCCATCAATGTTGCATACAAAAATCTCCATGTCGGTAGGGGCAACGAGTCCCTGTGCCAATAGTTCTTTGTATTCTTTGATGGCCTCAGGCGTTTTGGGTCGCGAAGCCCTAAAGACGAGCTTCTTGCTATCAGGTGAAAAGAAGGCGCCGCCGTCGTATCCCAATTGATTGGTTACTTGCTTGATGGCTTTGGTTTGCAAATCGTATAAGTACAGGTCGAGATCGCCATTGCGGGTGCTGGTGAATACCACATACCTTCCATCAGGCGAAACCGTTGCTTCGGCATCATATCCCGGCTCAGCAGTGAGCTGATGCACAATCCGTCCCCTCAAATCGGCCACGTAAATGTCGTAGGCGGGATCAATCGGCCAAAGGTATTTGCGGTCGGGACGTGGGGCTGGTGGGGGTGGACAGTTTTCCTGACTGGCATGGGTAGAAGCATATAAAATCAAAGTATCGCCCGGCATAAAGTAGGCACATGTGGTGCGGCCTTTGCCCGTAGATACCATCGGTGGACGGGCGTCGCTGGGGTCCATGGCTGGAATTACGAAAATTTGATCACAGCCAACGCCCCAGTCGGCATTGTTTGATTGAAACACCAACCTTGAACCATCAAAGCTCCAATAGGCCTCAGCATTGTCGCCACCAGCCGTTAATTGCACCATATTGGCAAAATTCACTTCTTTGTCGTGAATGAGATTGGGCTGTTGTCCCTCTGTTACCGACATGGTAACTACTTGTGCTTGTAATGGGCTACAATACAGGAGAGCCGAGTAGGCCAGCAGGCGAATGGACGGAATATTCATATATTTAGGTAATTAGTGACGTTAATGTGACGGGTTATGCACCGCTTCGGCTATTTTTGCAATTTCTGCCAAAATTAGCTGATTGATGACAAACTTTTTCAGATTGCTTTTGCCTGTATTTTTCTTGGGATTGGTCCTGAGCACACCTGCCTGCAATGACAAAAAGGAGCAGCAATCGGGTGAAGAGAAAGAGGCAGCGCCTGAGCTTGATCCTGCCTTGGTAGAGCTCAACCGCCAAGTTCGTCGTGCGCCAAATGATGCTTCTTTGTACCACAAAAGAGCTTTGTACTACATGGAACAAGGGCAGTACGACTATGCTTTGGTTGATATGCGTTCGGTGTTCAAGTACGATACCACCAATGCCGCTTATTTCTACACAGCTGGCGAGCTCTTCATCAAAGTCGGTGCATTTGAGCAAGCCGACGACGTATTGTCGGTAGCAACCCTGAAAAACCCGACTTTTGCCAAGGCATTTGTGAAAAGAGGCGAGTTGGCGTTTTACAATAAAATGTACAACAATGCGCTCAAATTCATCAACGACGGTTTGCGGGCAGATGTGAACTATGCACCAGGTTACTTTTGGAAAGGAATGGTTTATTTGGAGCAAAAAAATGAGGAAAAAGCTACTTCATCTTTCTTGACGTGTATTGAGCAGGATCCTGAATACCTTGAGGCGTATATGCAAATGGCCCTTTTAAACTTATCCAAACAGCCCAAATTGGCCCATCAATACCTCAACAATGTACTTCAGTTAGATACGAATCACGTCGAAGCATTGTATGCCCGGGGGATGTTGGTGCAGGAGCAAGGCTATCCTGACAGCGCCCTGGCAGATTATGAAAAAATATTAAGCATCAATGCCGAACATGTTGATGCAACCTACAATACCGGCTACGTACATTTGCTGGAGAAACGCTATGATGATGCTGTGGTATGGTTTACCAAGGTACTCCAACTTGATGCCAAGCAAATGAGAGCCATGTACAACAGGGGCCTTGCTTATGAACTCAAAGGCGATAAAGAGGCTGCGCAGAAGGAATACCGCGAAGTCTTGCGCTTGGAACCTGGCTTCGACTTGGCGCTTCGTGGCCTTAACCGTCTTCGATAAACATGAACATAGAAGTTATTTTGCCTGACGGCAGTTCGCGACAATTTCCGCAGGGAACAACCGCTTTTGATGTCGCCAAAAGCATCAGCGAGGGACTTGCACGTGTAGTGCTTGCGGCAGAGGTGAATGGTGAAATTTGGGATTTGAGCCGCACATTGCCTGCCAAGTGTAGCCTGAGTTTGCTCAAATGGGAAAGTGATGGCGGGAAGTATGCGTTTTGGCATTCTTCTGCACACCTCATGGCCGAAGCCTTGGAAGCCCTTTATCCGGGTATTCGCTTGGGCATAGGCCCACCCATTGAAAATGGATTTTACTACGACATCGATTTTGGTGAATACAGCTTCTCGTCGAATGACTTTGAGCAAGTGGAAGCCAAAATGCTGGAATTGGCCAAGCAAGAAAATAGTTTTGAGCGTACCGAGGTGAGCAAGGCAGAAGCCATAGCTTACTTCACGGCAAAAGCCGATCCGTACAAACTTGAGCTCATTGAGGGACTTGAAGACGGAACCATTACCTTTTACAAGCAGGGTAACTTTACAGACCTGTGTCGCGGCCCTCATTTGCCCGATACCGGCAGGATCAAAGCGGTAAAGCTTTTGAATACCGCTGGTGCCTACTGGAGGGGCAATGAAAAGAACAAACAGCTCACCCGAATTTATGCGGTTACTTTTCCTTCATCCAAAGAGCTCAAAGAACATCTCGAAAAGCTGGAAGAGGCCAAAAAACGCGATCACCGCAAGCTGGGCAAGGAGTTAGAACTGTTTACTTTTAGTGAAAAAGTGGGCATGGGCTTGCCGTTGTGGCTGCCCAAAGGAGCCTTGCTTCGCGAAAGATTGGAAAACTTCATGCGCAAAGCCCAAGTACGTGCAGGCTATGAGCAAGTAATTACACCGCACATTGGAAGCAAACAATTGTATGTGACTTCTGGTCACTGGGAGAAGTATGGTCAAGATTCTTTCAGGCCTATTTATACGCCGCATGAAGGAGAAGAATACCTGCTCAAGCCCATGAACTGTCCGCATCACTGCGAAATCTACAAAAGTAAGCCAAGGTCATACAAGGACCTGCCTGTTCGTTTGGCTGAGTTTGGCACTGTTTACCGTTACGAACAACATGGCGAGCTGCATGGGTTGACACGTGTGCGTGGTTTCACGCAAGACGATGCACACCTTTTTTGTAGGCCTGACCAGGTAAAAGACGAATTCAAAAAAGTAATCGATCTGGTATTGTACGTCTTCAATGCTTTGGGATTCAGTGAGTACACTGCGCAAATTTCATTGCGTGACCCAGAGAACAAGACGAAATACATTGGTTCGGATGAGGCTTGGGAGAAGGCAGAGCGCGCTATCATTGAGGCTGCAGCTGAAAAGGGATTGAATACCGTAACCGAATTGGGTGAGGCGGCATTTTATGGTCCCAAACTCGACTTCATGGTGCGTGATGCCCTGGGCAGAAAATGGCAGTTGGGGACCATTCAGGTCGATTACAACTTGCCTGAACGGTTTGAACTGGAGTATACTGGTTCTGATAACTTGAAATACCGTCCGGTTATGATTCACCGAGCACCATTTGGATCAATGGAACGATTTGTAGCAGTTTTGCTTGAGCATTGTGGCGGAAAGTTCCCATTGTGGTTGTCGCCCGAGCAGGTGATTGTGTTGCCTATCAGTGAAAAATTCAAAGATTACGCTGAAAATGTTTCTCAGTTGCTGAATTATCACGATATTCGCAGCTTCGTAGACAATAGGGATGAAAAAATAGGCAGGAAAATCCGCGATGCGGAGGTTCAAAAGACGCCTTACATGCTTGTTATCGGCGAAAAAGAGGTAACCGACAGTGTAGTTTCGGTGCGCAAACACGGCGAAGGCGATATCGGCGTGATGTCGCCTGAAGGACTGTTGGATTACCTGAAACTGGAAATAAACCGCCAGATTCAACCCGTTTAAACAAAAAGGAGGAAAATATCGCACAGCAGCCATCGGCAAATCCCCGTTTCAGGAGGGAGAAACCCGTTGATCCAATCAACGAAAACATCAATTATCCTGAAGTGAGGCTTGTAGGCGAAAACGTTGAGAACGGCGTTTATCCCATTGCCAAAGCTTTAAAACTTGCCGACGAACTGGAGTTGGATCTGGTTTTGATAACTGAGAATGCCAAGCCTCCGGTTTGCCGCATTACCGATTACAGCAAGTTCCTGTACGAAAAAAAGAAGCGGGAAAAGGAAATCAAAGCGAATACGGCCAAAACCGTAATCAAAGAAATTCGATTTGGTCCCAATACCGATGATCACGACTTTCAGTTCAAGCTGAAGCATGCCAAAAAATTCCTCGAAGAGGGTGCGAAAGTGAAAGCTTATGTACACTTCAGAGGTCGGGCGATTGTCTTCAAAGAGCGTGGAGAGTTGTTGTTGCTCACTTTTGCCCAAGAGCTGGAAGAATTAGGAAAGGTGGAAAGCCTGCCCAAACTGGAAGGAAAGCGGATGTTTATCAGCATTGCTCCCAAAGCCGTTAAAACGAAATAAACTATTTAACCATAGAATACGATGCCTAAAATGAAAACCAACTCCGGTGCTAAAAAGAGGTTCGCTCTTACCGGAACAGGAAAAATCAAAAGGAAGCACGCCTACAAGCGTCACATTCTTACCAAAATGTCGACCAAGCAGAAGCGTCGTCTAACCAAAGGATCTTTGGTAGATTCTACCAATGAGTCACTCATCAAGAAACTTTTAACTATCGGAAAATAAGTCAGTTTACAAGTGTTTTCGAACCACTGACACAAATTGAAAAGCTATGCCAAGATCAGTAAACCACGTAGCATCGCGCGCACGCCGCAAAAAAGTAATGAAGATGGCCAAAGGCTACTTCACTACCCGTAGTACCGTATGGACCGTTGCGAAAAACGCAGTAGAAAAAGCCCTCGGCTATGCCTACCGCGATCGCAAAGCCAAAAAACGTCATTTCCGCACTTTGTGGATTGCACGTATCAACGCTGCAGCCCGCCAAGAAGGAATGAGCTATTCGCAGATGATGGGCAAACTCGGTAAGACCGAAATTGCACTCAACCGCAAAGTATTGGCCGATTTGGCCATGAATCACCCCGAAGCTTTTCAAGCAGTCGTGAAAGAAATCAATTAAGTGGCATTACGCCCATAAAAAAAGCCCCGTTTTCGGGGCTTTTTTCGTTTTAGCTCATTTTGCAAAGGACTTTAAGGCAGTTTCAAATCGATTGAGCACTTCCAGAATTTCGCCTTCTTGCACAATCAAAGGAGGGGCAAGTCGGATGATGTTGCCATGGGTAGGCTTGGCAAGCACACCCAGTTCTATCATTTTCAAACACAAATTCCAAGCAGTACCGCTATCGGGACGATCGTTGATGACTACTGCATTCAACAATCCCTTGCCCCGTACCAATTGCAGTAAGTCGTATTTGTCAACAAGTTTTTGCATCTCGCTGCGGAACAGCTTACCCATGCGGTCGGCATTTTCAATCATTTTTTCTTCGATAAGCACTTGGAGTGCGCTCATCGCAATGCGGCTACCCAACGGATTGCCACCAAAGGTAGAGCCATGTTCGCCCGGACGAATATTCAACATGATGTCGTCGTCGCACAAAACGGCACTCACCGGATAAATTCCACCCGCCAGTGCCTTGCCCAAAACCAAGATATCAGGGCGAACATCTACATGATCGCAAGCCAGCATTTTGCCCGTACGGCCAATGCCGGTTTGGATTTCATCGGCAATCATCAATACCTCATACCTGCTGCACAGCGAACGAACACCCCTGAGGTAAGCGTCGTCGGGCAGCACTACTCCAGCCTCGCCTTGGATGGGCTCGAGCATAAAGGCGGCCACATGCGGGTCGCGCAAAGCATGTTCGAGTGCTTCAAGGTCGTTATAGGGTATCAAATCATAACCGGGCACAAAAGGGCCAAAGCCCTTGCGTGAACTAGGGTCGGTAGAGGAGGAGATAGCTCCAATAGAACGCCCCCAGAAATTGCCTTCTACAAAAACGATGCGTGCTTGATTTTCGGGAATGTTCTTCTTGTCGTAACCCCACCTGCGCGCCAGTTTTACAGCTGTTTCTGCGGCTTCCACACCTGTATTCATGGGCAAAAGCCGCTGATATCCGAATAATTCGGTCATGAATTTTTCGTATTGCCCCAAAACATTGTTGTGAAAAGCACGGGAAGTGAGGGTGATTTGACTTGCCTGTTCAACCAAAGTAGCCACAATTTTGGGGTGGCAATGGCCTTGGTTTACGGCGCTGTATGCTGATAAAAAATCGAAATATTCTTTGCCTGCAGTGTCCCAAACGCGTATTCCTTGTCCTTTCGACAAAACCACCGGCAACGGATGGTAATTGTAAGCACCATAATCGTGTTCCAATGCCATGGAGGCATCGGCCGAAATTTCCGGATTAAATTCAAAGTCAACAGAAGTAAGAGTGGCTTTCATGCGTAAAAATTTGGGATATAGCGTTTGTGAATTAGTTTGCTTCTTCTATCTTTGCATTCTCATTTGCGGGGGATATTGTGCCTTCTGCAAAAATAAGCTAAAAGAGCAAGAAAAATGTCTAAAGTTTGTGTACTTACCGGTAAGAAGGTGATGGTTGGAAACAGCGTATCGCACTCGAACATCAAGACAAAGCGCAGGTTCTATCCGAACTTGCAGACCAAGCGTTTCTACATTCCCGAAACCGGTGAATGGGTGACCTTGAAGTTGTCGACCAGCGCCATCAAAACCATCAATAAAAATGGTTTCAGCGCTTCTATCAATAAGTTTTTGAAAAAAGGAAAAATCTGATAAATCATGGCTAAGAAGGGGAACCGTGTTCAGGTAATCATGGAGTGCACCGAGCACAAAGCCAGTGGCATGCCGGGTACTTCACGCTACATTACCGTGAAGAATAAGAAAAATACCACCGAGCGTATGGAGTTGAAAAAATACAACCCCATTCTCAAGCGTGTAACCGTTCACAAAGAAATTAAGTAATCATGGCAAAGAAAGTAGTAGCCACCCTGAAGCGTCAGGCTTCAGAAAATGAGAAAGTTGTAAAAGTGATCAAAGCAAAACGTTCTGACAAGTCAGGTGCTTACACTTTCAAAGAAGAGTTCATTACTGCCGACCGCGTAAAGGACTACTTCAGCAAGTAATACCGCAGCAGTGGAGTTGGCATTGAACGGCTTCCACTTTTGTTTTTTCACACAGAGCCGTTTCATTGAAGCGGCTCTTTTTTTTAAGCGTCTATGGGATTTTTTGATTTTTTCAGCAGCCGTAAAAACAAGGATTCGCTGGTAAAGGGATTGGAGAGAACCCGTGAAGGGGTTTTTTCGAAAATTGCACGCCTCATTACCGGTAAAAGCCGCATCGACGACGATATGCTCGATGAGCTGGAAGAAATCCTCATCAGTGCCGATGTAGGGGTAGAAACCACCATCAAAATCATTGGGAGAATTCAAGCTAGGGTAAGCCAGGAAAAAGGCCTGCAAGCCGACGACCTCAACCGTTTGTTGCGGGAAGAGATAGCAGCTTTGTTGTCGCGCCAAGGCAATGATGGGCATTTTGATTTTCCAGCCGACAGCCGTCCATATGTCATCATGGTGGTGGGGGTAAATGGTGTGGGTAAAACCACCACCATTGGGAAATTGGCCCACCAGCTCAAAAGCCAAGGCAAACAAGTGGTTTTGGGTGCGGCTGATACTTTCCGTGCAGCGGCCATCGACCAGCTGAAAATTTGGGGTGAACGGGTTGGCGTACGTGTGGTGCACCAGCAAATGGGTGCTGATCCTGCCTCTGTGGCTTTCGATACCCTCAAATCGGCCTTGGCAACGCAGGCAGATGTGGTGATCATTGATACTGCCGGACGATTGCACAACAAAGTGGGTTTGATGAACGAACTCAGCAAAATCAGAAATGTGATGCAGAAAGTGGTGCCAGGTGCACCGCACGAGGTACTGTTGGTACTCGATGCTTCAACCGGACAAAACGCGGTAGAACAAGCCCGTCAGTTCACGGCAGCCACCGAAGTGAATGCCCTGGCGCTCACCAAGCTCGACGGAACAGCCAAGGGCGGTGTGGTGATTGGCATAAGCGACCAATTTAACGTACCTGTAAAATATGTAGGCGTTGGCGAAAAAATGGAACATTTACAGCCTTTCGATCGCAACGCCTTTGTTGAAGCACTATTTAGTCAACCTGAAGCATGAAAACCAAAAATCTTCAACGGCCCAAGGTGAATGTAGTTACCTTGGGTTGTTCCAAAAACCTGGTTGACTCTGAAAACCTTATCACCCAGCTCAAAGCGAACCAATTTGACGTGGCACATGAGTCGAGCAGAAAAGCTCAGGTGGTCATTGTGAATACATGCGGTTTCATCGACAATGCAAAGCAGGAATCGATCGACACCATTTTAAGTTATATCGATGCCAAGCAGGAGGGATTGGTTGACAAATTGTATGTGACCGGCTGTTTGAGCCACCGTTACAAAGACGAATTGGAAGCCGAAATGCCTGAAGTAGATGCTTTTTTTGGCACCATGGAGCTCCCGCGGATTTTGAAAACCTTGGGCGCCGATTACCAACACGAATTGCTGGGTGAACGCATTATCACCACGCCCACCCATACAGCCTTCATGAAAATATCGGAAGGATGCAATCGTCCCTGTTCGTTTTGCGCGATTCCTTTGATGCGTGGTAAACACGTTTCGAAATCTATTGAAGACATCGAACGTGAAGCAAAAAACCTGGTCAAGGGTGGCGTAAAGGAATTGGTGCTTATCGCCCAAGATTTGACATATTACGGTCTGGATTTATACGGCAAGCGTAATCTTGCCGAATTGTTGCAGCGATTGAGCGATGTGCCCGATTTGTCGTGGATCAGGTTGCAATACGCCTATCCTTCTCAATTTCCGGAAGATATCCTTCCAATTATCAGGGAACGCAGCAACATCTGCAATTACCTTGATATGCCATTGCAGCATGCTTCTGATGCCATGTTAAAAAGTATGCGCAGGGGCATTACAGCATCGCGCACACAAGAACTCATCGATCGGATCCGCGGGGAAGTACCAGGCATTCATTTGCGCACGACCATGATCAGTGGCTATCCGGGTGAAACAGAAGCCGATCACCAAGCCATGCTCGATTTTGTAGCACGCAATCGCTTCGAACGTTTGGGCGTATTCGCCTATTCACACGAAGAAAATACAGCAGCATACAATCTGACGGATGATGTGCCGGCAGAAGTGAAGGATGAGCGCGTAGAAGAAATCATGGCCCTGCAGCAGGAGATTTCAGCAGAATTGAATGAAGCCAAAATAGGTGAGACGTATAAAGTGCTGTTTGACCGCAAAGAGGGCAACTTCTTTGTAGGCCGTACCGAATTCGACTCACCTGAGGTCGACAACGAAGTTTTGGTAGACGCAAGGGAACATTTTGTCCGTATTGGTGATTTTGCACAGGTACGCATCGACAGCGCTGCTGAATTCGATTTGTACGGAACACCACTTACATGAACGTACAATCTATTTCATTTCGCAGCACTGGAGCTTTCAGTACGCTTGCCAACGATTATCTTGACACGCCTGAAAAGTTTGCTGCATGGTTGCCGCTGCCTTTCAATAGGGCTGGGGTAGAAAAAGCTATTCAGCAACGCCAGTCGTTCGGCGCAGCGCAACGCCAGGTGTTGGTTAAAGCGCTGGAACGGCAATATGCCGGACTGCCGAACTGTCGCTTGGATTTTGACCAATTGCACCGTTTGGGGAATGAAGGGGTATTTACCATCACCACGGCTCATCAACCCAACTTGTTTACTGGTCCGGCATACCTCATTTACAAGATTGCGGGAACCATCGCCTTGGCCCGTTCCCTCGAAGCCGAAGGGTTGGGCGCTTTCGTACCTGTGTATTGGATGGGAGCCGAAGACCATGATTTAGAAGAATTGAATCATACGCATGTTTTTGGCAAACGCCTGACATGGCACACCGAACAAACTGGCGCCGTTGGACGTATGCTGCTCGATGATTTGACAGAAGTACGTGCTCAATTGCTGGAAATGCTAGGTGCCGAAGGCTTTGCTGGTGAGTTGGCTGCCATCATCAAAGATTGCTATGTAAATGGCATCACAGTAGCCGAAGCCACACGGCGCTTGATCGACCAATTGTTCGGTGCGTATGGTCTTGTGGTTGTTGATGGAGATGACGATTTACTCAAAGCACAGTTTGTGCCGCAAATGCTGCTCGAATTGACGGAAAATGCAAGTGAGTCACTTGTGCTTACGGCCGCTGCGCAGATGGAGCAGGCAGGATACAAGGCCCAAATTTACCCACGCGAAATCAACCTCTTCTGGCTGGAGTCAGGTGTGCGTGAGCGCATTGTTTCGGCGGGTGATGGTTTTACACTGGCGAATGGTAGCAGGCAATGGAGCCGTTTTGAAATGCTGGAATTGCTACAACGCCAACCCGCTTCTTTCAGCCCAAATGTGGTGCTGCGTCCCCTTTTTCAGGAACATGTATTGCCCAATGTGGCTTTTATTGGGGGAGGAGCAGAAGTGGCATACTGGAATTTATTGCCAAAAGTATTTGAAAAATACCAAGTTCCTTTTCCGGTTGTCATGCTGAGGACCTCGGCCATGGTGGTTGACAAAGCCTCGTTGAACCGTCAGCAAAAACTGGGACTTGATACCTTGCAACTTTTTGAAGAAACCGAACAACTCATCCGCAATTTTATTGCAGCGCACGAGTCAGGTTTGTTCAGCCTCGAAACGGAGGCCCAACAACTGCAAGCCATTTTTGAACAATTGGCTGAGCGCATAGAGCAGGTTGATCCAACCTTAAAAGCTGCTGTTTTGGCCGAATCAAAAAAAATGCAGGGAGGTTTGGAAGGACTTCAAGCACGTGTGATCAAGGCACAAAAACAAAAGCACGAAACTGAAGTAAATCAGATTCGTGCTTTGAAGGCAAAACTCTTTCCCGAAAACCACTTGCAAGAGCGGCACGACAGCTTTATCACGTTTTATGCGTGGGCTGGACCCGATTTCATTGATACTTGCGTGCGTGAAATGAATCCGCTTCGCAAGGAGTTTTTGGTGTTGAGTTGATTTATTTGCCGGCTGCAGCCAATTCCATGTGCAGACTTACTTCTGCCTCTTTGGCAATTTTGTCCTCCACAATTTTTGGAATGGCAATGTTGTAATCGGCTAAGGTCACTTTGAAATCGGAATGCAAAGTGATTTTGCCTCCTTTCACTTCAAGCATGCCTTTTTCGCGTACTTGTTTTTTGACCCCGTGCATTTCCATTTCACCCACAACTTCTACATTGTATTTGCCATCCTTGGTTAAGTCGATTTTGGCAAAATCCATCACTTTTCCTTTTAAAACTGCCTTGGGATATTTGTGCGACTCCATGTAGTTTTCGTTAAAGTGCTCTTGCATGAGCGCTTTTTTGAACACAAACGATTTGATGGCAATTTGGAACACTACTTCACCAGTTGATCCGTCGAGTACACAGGCTGCCTGGTTGTTGGTGGCCTTTACGTCATCTTTCACCGGACCTTCGGCCACAAAATTAACTGTGCCAGTACGGGTCATAAACTTGGTTTGAGCGTTAGCAGTAACGCTTGCGGTCAGCATGAACGCGAGAAAAAAGAGCTTTTTCATAAAAATAATTAGTTGATAAATACACTACGGTTTAAGACAACATCGAGCAATTTGCCATTGCAAAGTCCTTTGATGGTGATGAGAGCACCTGCTTGCACGTCGCGTGGCAAAGGGTCTTTTGATTCAAATTCGCAGATGACGCCGAACATCACATCATCGGTTTCGAGCACCACAACTGGAAAGCCGGCTTCATTGGTTTTGATTTCGCGAACCAGTCCGGTTACTTCTATTACCTTGTTGAGGTATTTTTCGTTGGCCAAGTTCTCATCGGCCTCATACGCCAAAAAGAGGTCGTTGGCCGGAATGCTTATTTCGGTATCAAGGCTTTCAATGCCTGGCACCGGTTTAAACCAGAGATAGAGTCCAATGCTGCCGCCCAAAAGGCCTCCAAACAGCACGATTAACAAGAGGATTTTGGTTTTTTGATTCATCTTCATAGGGTTAAGGTTGCATTCCCTGGTTGATCCAGGCTTTGATTTGGTTGACTTGGCAACTGTTGAGGCCATTGCCTGCGGGGGGCATTGGCACATAGCCTTGAATTTTGGCCACAGCACCCACCAGTCTGCCATTGGTGGCTACGGCTTGAACACCCGCTAAGGTACTTAAATTGATACCAGCCGACGGATTGTTGGCGCCATGGCAGCCGATACAAAACGATTGTATCACGGGTTGAATGTCGGCGGCGAATCCCATGTTTAATGTGTCGCATGCAGCAGTATCGCGACAAGCGTTGTTTTTGGCTCCCTGTTCTATCCATTTCCGTACCATGGCTATTTTATCAGCAGGTAGGGCAGGAGCGGGTGGAGGAGGCATGCGTTTGTCAAGACGGTTTTCAACAAGTACCTCATACAAATCGCTTGAGTTCGGATTGCCAGGTTGCACTTCTCCACCTGAAATTACACCGGCATAGGTTGTAAGGTTGATTCCTTCGGCGCGCGTTTGTGCGTCGTGACAACCGCTCATGGCGCAGTTGCTGATGAGAAACGGTAAAATATCGTTTTCGAAATATACCGTGTCGGAGCTACATCCCTGCGTAGACACTACAGGTGCATTTGGATTGGGATTCCCTGCACCAGGTACAATGGGGTCGTGTTGACAGCTTGCCACAACGACGAGGCCAGCCAACATAGAAAAAACTTTAGTGCTCATGGTTTAAAATAACTTAAAAAGCTGAATATGAAAGGAAGCAATGATGCTCAAGCAGTGAAAACATTGGGTGGATGGGTATTAATGGTGTTTATCCTTCCAGCCATTTTTTAAAAGCGGAGGCCCTTTCGGTGCTTACCACAAGATCGGCCTTGATGCCAGGCTCCAACTCGAGTACCACGCGGCTCCGCGTGTGGGTCTCCATATTTTTGATGGCGTTGATGTTCACAATGACCTTGCGGTTGATCCGGAAAAAGCGCGACGGGTCGAGCATGCTTTCTAATTGCTCGAGGTTTTGATCGGCTGCCAGTTGACGTTTGTCAAACGTGCTGAGCATGACAACACGTTCTTCTACATAAAAGGCAGCAATTTCCTGAATGGTAATGGCTTTGATGTGTGAACCATACTTTACAATGAGCCTTTGCTGGTAATTACCCGTGCGCTGCCTGATCATTTCACTCAACGCATGGAGGGTATGTTTGTCTGACAAACTTTTCGCCTTTTGAAGGGCTTTTTCCAGTGCTTCGGGTTGAATGGGCTTTAATAAATAGGCCACACTGTAAAATTCAAATGCCTTCAGGGCATAGGTATCGTATGCAGTCACGAAGATGACGGGGGCAGAACTATCGATTTGCTGTAACAAATCAAAGCTGAGTCCATCGCCCAATTGAATATCTGCCACGATGAGATCATACGTCTGGCCAGGATTTGATTTGTGCCAAGCGAGCCCACTTTCAATGCTGTCGATGCATTGTACAATTTCGAGTTCGGCATCGGCTTTTTGAAGCAATTGAATGATGCGCTGTTGCGCTAGGGGTTCGTCTTCTAACAATAGTACTTTCATGGTCAAGGTTTTAGCATGGGAATAGACACGGTAAAAAATGAATCATCACGCTTGATTTCCACGCTTTGGTTAAAATCTTGCTCGTACCTGCTACTCAAACTGCTCAATCCGAATCCGGTGGAGGGTTCGTTGGTTTTTTTAGGTCTGATCTTATTGCGCACAATCAAAAAGCCATCACGCACAAAAATTTCGATCAGTAGTGGATGTGCTGCAGAAATCACATTATGCTTAACAGCATTTTCCACCAACAACTGAACCGACATGGGGATGACCAACAACTGCTCACTTGCTTCGGGAATGCTGATGCGCACTTCAAATTTGTTTTCGAACCGTTGTTGTTGTAAGTGTACAAAAGCATTCACCAATTGCATTTCTTCTCCAAGGGTAATGACCTGTTGATCTCGAAAATGCAGCACTTTCCTGAACAATTCCGACAACTGCTCGACATATTTGCTGGCCTTTTTGGGTTCTATTTCGATCAATTGCGACAAGGTATTAAAGGCATTGAACAGAAAATGAGGCGAAATTTGGCTTTTCAAAATTTCGTATTGCGCCCGGATGCGTTCTTTTTCTGCCCGGTCCTGCAATATTTTACGTTGTTCGCGCCAATGGATGACTTGCCTGAGCATCAATGCTACTGCCACGGTGATCAGCAACAAGAACCACCAAGTGCTGTAAAATGGTTTGTTTACCTCAAAGGATCTTTTTGACGCATGAAACGAGCGGAAATCGCGGTGCAATGAAACTTGAACTTCCAAGGTATACGTGCCTGGTTCTAAGCCTTGTAAAAAGATCTCACGTTTTTCGGTTTCCATCCATTGCGTGTGCAAGCCGTGGAGTTTGTACCGAATAAAGAGCATGCCTGCTTCGTAAAACCAAGGTATTTGTAAATAAAAACGAAGATTGTTGTCATCGGCATCAAATACATACTCTTTATTTTCAACGCTGGCCTTATGTGTTGAAAACGGCTGTGATAGTTTAACCCTTGGTTGGAAGATCTTGTCGATTTGGCCGGTCGATGTTTGCAACACCAGGCCGTTGGCACCCAGCCAAATGGTGTTGCTATCGGTTAACAGGGCATTTCCAGTAAAGGAAAGCGCCGGCAATGCGTACATTTTATCCAGTTGCAGCAACAACCTTTTGCCTGGCTGAAACAGGGAAAGTCCATTTTGACTACCCATCAGTATATTGCCTTTTTGGGTAGCATGTAAGAGGGAAATTGTATTCTCGTAAGGAATATTGAACTGTTCCCATGAGCCTTTTTTCCATCTGTAGAGTTGGCCTTGGGGCGAACTTGCCCAAACGCTGCCATCTACTCCCTCCGACAGGGCAGAAATGATTAGCGCAGATGATGTGCTGGGAATTTGTTGGGTTTCAAAACGATCGTTTTGATGGGTGAATATGCCCTTGCCATCGGTGGCAACCCACAAAACGCCTTGGCGGCTCAATAAAAGGTCGAAAATGTAAAATTGACCCGGTCCTAATCCATGATGGAAGGCTTTGATTTGTGTTTGGTTGCTGCTTGCTCTTAATTCATAAATGCCACCAAGGGTGCCCAAATACCATGTATTTTCCTCTTTTGAGGGTTCAATGCTAAAAATGTTTGTATTGTAGTCGATGCCGTTCACGGGCACCTTTGCCGATAGCCTGGCCTGCGCATCTATTTCATAAAGTCCTTGCCCAAAGGTTCCTACCCACAAGCCTCCGCGCTTGTTAGGTGCAAAACAAAGTACATTCAGCAATTGACCCGAAAATGTGAGTGCTTGCCAGCCCCTTTCTTCATCCCACAAAAAACAACCTTTGTTGGTGCCGGCGACCAAAGCTCCATTGCCCAATTTTCCGAGGGCTTGCACTTGAATTTCATGGCTAAATGACAAAAGCTGCCAGTGGGGGTGCACCAGAAATATACCCAAATCGGTACTCAACCAGATATTGCCGTCCTTATCGGCCAGCATATCGATGATGCGTGCATTTCTGTCGGCTTTTTGGAAGTGAAGATGAACTGTTTTGCCTTTTTCTGGCATGTATTGGTGCAAGTGACCTGCCTTGTCGTGGTACCACCAGTTTTGGTTCACTTGAACAATTTCAGACACTGGATCTTCATCGCCGGCTGGCAGAAAAGTCATTTTTCCGTGCTGCAAAACACCAAATTCTCCTGACTGAAAGCCGAGCCAAACAGCAGTATCGGCCGTGAAAATGGCTGAAATAAGGGGCTCATTGCTGATTTGCTTGATTTTCTTCTTGTAATTGGTGTCGATGCTGAGCGCAATCAAGCCCATATCGGTTCCTACCAGCAGCTCACCCTTGCGCATGGCCAAACTGGTGACAACGTTGTCAGGAAGACCATCGGCCTCGTCAATGAGCAGCAGTCGATGTCCATTAAAAGCATACAGGCCTTCGCCAGCCGTTGCTACAAAGAGCCATTCATGTGAAGCCAGCATGGCTGTGATGGCTTTTGTAGGCCAGCCCTCTTCCAAGGCATAGGGCAGCACGCTATCGCCTTTTGCCTTGAGAAGCATGCCTTCGCGGGTGCCAATCCACAAACTGTTTTTGAAGAAGGTTAAGGAGGTGTAGGTGAGCTCGCTGTTTCGCTGTTCATATTTATCCCAGCTAATTCCGTCAAACCGAAGCACCTGATGTGGTTGGAGCAGATACACGAAGCCATCTTGGTCTTGAAAAAGCTGTCCACCTTTTTCACGGAGGCTAGGTACTTCAATGTGCCGGTGATGTGGCAATGCATGGTCGGTGTCGCGCTGTGCATGGGCCATCATGCCCCCCAAAAACATACAGCCGATGAACCAAAGCAAGCGCACCTTAAGGTTGTTTTAATTGCAATTCGCCCTCTACCTGTACCTTAATTTCCTCGGCTATTTTTTGGTGTACAATGCGAGGAATGCTGATTTGGTGCTCATGGAGTGGGACAGTAAAAGCCGATTTGAACGTAATTTGCTTGGGGCGCACGTTTAATTCTACGCGAACAATCCGTTCTTGCTCAATGCCATGGATGTTCAATATGCCTTTGATACGGATGTATTGTACGCCTGTGGTGTTGGGGTCGAAGGTGTCGATGAGCTTTCCTTTGAAGCTAGAACGAGGGTATTTGTGCGCTTCCAGGTAATTCTCGAAAAAGTGCTCTTGTTGCAAAGGACTGTTGAAACCCTTGAAACTCTCGTTTTTGATTTGCACAAAAAAAGTGCGCTCTGTTAGTTGAAGCGCACCCGCAACATCGTTATTTGCTGCTTTGATGATTTCCAGAGGGGCGTCGGAGACAATCGCAACTGTGGTATTTTTGAATAAATATACTTGGGCAGTAGCGGGATGGATCCAAGCTGCACACAACAGCCCTAAAAGCCAATTTTTCAATAAAACCGAATATCGCTGATGTGATGTAAGGGTATCCAAATGCCTCCTTTCAAACAAACACTGCTGTTGTCGTATGCCCATACAGTGGTTTCAACGCAGAAGTTGCCTTCATTGGCACTAAAATACAATCTTACTTTCACATGATGCGCATTTCCCAAACGAAGGGCATAAGCCAATTTGTTCAATAGCTTGCTATTGTTGGTTGCGAAGGCAGGTCGAAAACGCAGTGCAGCAATCATGGCCTTGTCAATGGTTTGAAAGGTGTCTTGTAAGGGCAGGGTTTCCATAGCAATAAGATTGAGTTAACAAGATGCATGGGCTTTTGATATTCGCCAAACCAAACTGACTGAACCCGCAAAAGATGACACTAAAAGGAGAATTGTGTATGCTTAATGCGAAAAACAAAACGCGCTAACTACAAATTGAATCTTTGCAGTTAGCGCGTATCGCTATGGCTTTGTTTTGGGCTGAATGACCCGTTTAGCCCTTTTTCTTGGTGGCACGCTGCTGTTGCTGTTGCTGGGCAGCCTTGCTCAAATCTTCGAGTCGTTGCGCAAACTTCGACTTCTTCACCGGCTTCTTCTTGTTCTCCTGAATTTGGCGGTGGATTTTGTCTTCGTCGATGATGAACTTACGCACGGCCCACTGCTGACCGAAGGTAATCATGTTGGCCAGGAAGTAGTAATAGCTCAGCGCCGATGAGTAACTGTTCAATACCGGCAAGAAAACCAATGGCATGATGTAGCCGAGGTATTTCATTTGTCCCGACACCCCAGTCATTTGGTTGTTCATGCGGGTGTAGAGGATGGTTGAAACCGTCATCAACAAGGTGAACAAACTCACGTGCGCACCATAAAACGGAATGGTGAACGGTAGGTCGAGGATGGAATCGTAGCTCGACAAGTCATCGGCCCATAAAAAGCCCTGCTGGCGCAATTCGATAGAGGCAGGGAAGAAGTTGAACAATGCGATGAGGATGGGGAACTGCAAAAGCAAAGGAATACATCCACCCAGCGGATTTACGCCTGCCTTCTGGAACAGTTTCATCTGCTCGGTTTGGTATTTCTGTGGCTCAGCTTCGTAGCGGGCTTTGAGCTCGTCCATTTCGGGCTTCAATACCTTCATCTTGGCGGCCGACAAATACGACTTGTAGGTGAGCGGGAAGAGCAGGATTTTGAAAACGAGCGTTAAAATGAAGATGATGAGGCCGTAATTCAGGTTAAAGCTGTCGAGCCAGTTGAAAATAGGAATGACGAACAGGCGGTTCACCCAGCCGAAAATGCCCCAGCCGAGTGGTACTTGCTTTTCGAGGCCCAAATCAAGGGCTTTGAGGGTTTGGAAGTGGTTCGGACCAAAATAGAAACTCATGAGGGCCGATTCAGCCGCTTTGTGCTCAATCGGTAAAATGAGCTCGGCCTGGTAATTGGCCACGAAATCATCATTTTTATAAGGACCACCACTGATTTTTCCCTCTTCAAATTGCTGATCGGCAATGAGCGAAGTCACGAAAAACTTCTGCTTGAACGACACCCACTTCACCATGTTTTTGAGGTCTTCGGTTTCGGTACTGGTGATGGTGAGGTAGTCGGGACTGTCGTTCTTATAGCGGTAGTAAATGTCCAGCACTTTGCGCTCTTCCACGATGTCACGCTCTTGTGACGGGGTATTCATCTTCCAGCGCAAAGTTGTATAATCGATGTTCGAAGCCAACAACTCGTTTACTCCCACGCGTTGCACTTCGTGTTTGAGTTGGTAGCTGCCCGAAGCAAGGACATACTTGTGCTCTATGTAGCTGTTTTCGCCAAACTGCAAACGGTAGCTTACACTGCTGTCGGTTTGGCTATGCAGGTTAAAATACAAATCGCTGGTTTCTACCGTACGACCGGCTGCGGCATAAGCGTAGCTAAAGGTAGATTGACCTTTTTCGAACAATCGCAGCGGTTGTTTGCGGTAGGTAGTGAACTCATTTAAGGTCACTTCTGCCGGAAAACCACCTTTGTTGCTAAAAGTCACCGTCATCTTGTCGTTCTGCAAACGATGGAGCTGCTCTTCCCCGCGTGAAAAAGGGGCAAATATGCCAAAATTGGCTGCTGCCGCTGCTTGCAGCAAGCTGTCGTTCGGACTTGCCTGCAGTTGAGCGGTTTTGGCTGCAGGTGCGTCGGCACTATCAGCGGCGGTGCTCGTTTGTTCGGTGGCCGGTTTTACCGGTGCATCGGGTAAGAAATAGTAATTGAATACGACCAGAATGAGGCCGATCAAAAACAATCCTATGATGGAATTACGATCCATGTATATCAATTCATTGGGGCGACAAAACTAATCAAATGTGGGCTTTATCGTTTGCTTTTTTCGCAAGCGATTTGCTTTGCTGAACACGTGAAAAGGGTATCGTGTTCATGGCGGCTTTCACAAAACCCACAAAAAGTGGATGAGGATTTACCACAGTACTGCGGTATTCGGGGTGGAATTGAGAGGCTACAAACCAGGGGTGGTTTTTGAGCTCTACCATTTCAACCAGACCTTTGCCTGGATAAACGCCGCAGATGACCATTTCGCTCTGTTGGAACTGCTCCAAATAAGCGTTGTTGAATTCGTAGCGGTGGCGGTGACGCTCTTTCACCTGACTTTGTTCGCCGTAGGCCGACCAAGCCTTGGTGCCTTTTTTCAATTTGCAGGGATAGGCGCCCAAGCGCATTGTACCGCCCTTGTCGGTGATTTGTTTTTGCTCGAGCATCAAATCGATGAGCGGATGGGGCGTTTCGGGGTCCATTTCGGTGCTGTTGGCTTTTTCGAGTCCGAGCACATTGCGCCCAAACTCAATGACTGCGCACTGCATGCCCAAACAAATACCGAAGAAGGGGATATTGTTTTCGCGCACATAGCGAATGGCCTGAATTTTTCCTTCCCAGCCGCGTTGGCCAAAGCCGGGAGCTACCAGTACGCCGTCTAAATCGGCCAGGTGTTCGGTGGCGTTTTCGGGGGTGAGGTGCTCAGAATGAATCCATTTGATGTTCACCTTGCACGAATTGGCTGCGCCAGCATGCAAAAGGGCTTCGGAAATGGATTTGTAGCTGTCTTTAAGCTCCACATATTTACCTACCAGACCAATGGTGACCTCGGTTTGGGGCTTTTTCATGCGGCTCAAAAAGTCGCGCCATTCTTCCATTTCGGGCTCGCCTTCGTAGGGCAGGGCCAGCTTGCGGAGGGCGATTTTATCGAGACCTTCTTTTTGCATGAGCAGTGGCACTTCGTAGATGGTGCTGGCGTCTTTGGCTTCGATTACCGCATCGGGCATCACATTGCAGAACAAGCCTACTTTTTTGCGGAGCTCTTTGTTCAAAGCGTGCTCGGTACGGCACACCAAAATATCGGGCTGCACGCCCAGCTCCAACAGCATTTTAACCGAGTGCTGGGTGGGCTTGGTTTTGAGCTCGCCGGCGGCACTGAGGTAGGGGATGAGCGTGAGGTGGATTACCAGGCAGTTGTTTTCACCCAGTTCGAGGCGCAGCTGGCGCAGGCTTTCGACATAAGGCAGCGATTCGATGTCGCCCACCGTACCCCCGATCTCGGTGATGACGATGTGGAATTTGCCGCTTTTGCCCAAAATCTGCATGCGGCGCTTGATTTCGTCGGTAATGTGCGGTATCACCTGCACGGTTTTGCCCAGGTAATCGCCTTTGCGTTCCTTTTCGATGACCGTTTGGTAGATGCGGCCGGTGGTTACGTTGTTGGCCTGCGAGGTAGGCACGTTCAAAAAACGCTCGTAATGACCCAGGTCGAGGTCGGTTTCGGCCCCATCGTCGGTTACATAGCACTCGCCGTGCTCGTATGGATTGAGGGTTCCCGGATCGACGTTGATGTAGGGATCGAATTTCTGAATGGTTACGGAGTAGCCCCGGGCCTGCAGAAGCTTGGCCAGTGAGGCGGAGATGATGCCTTTACCCAATGAAGAGGTAACGCCTCCCGTAACAAAGATGTATTTTGCTGACATGCCTGAACCTTGTGTACGGGATACAAAGGTACAGATAATTGTCGGCATGGCCTGCCGAAAATTGGATTTATCAGCAGCGTTTTCTCAAAGAGCTGAGCATGAGGTGAAATGTAGATTGCTGATTTTTTGAAAAAGCCATTTTAACAATGGTATTCGGTAAAATTCAGCTGTTCTACGAATTTGCCACCGGCTCCACCACCAACTCAAACCGTTCTTGCGCGACTATACGCACGGTGGTGCCTTTGTCGATCCAGCCGGTAGTAGCCTTGGCATCGTAGGGTCTGCCTGCTATTTGAACCTTGCCAGCTGGCCTCAAATCGGTCATGGCTAGGCCGGTTTCGCCCACCAAATGGTGCTGTTGGTCGGCCACCACATAACCGGCATCGGCATCTTGGGTGCTTTGTAGGGCCAAACGCTTGAACGCGCCCATTTGCAGCAGGTTTTGGCCGAAGAAAAGTAAAAAGGTAATGAGCACGCCAAACGGAATGAGCACCGTGGCCAGGGCTTGTACCACGCTGAGTCCGGCTCCAGACTGCGGCACCTCAAAATCGAAGCCTTCGTTTTGCAACAAACTGCTCACCAGCGAAAACAAGATGAGCGCAATGCCCGAGATGCCCGCCACGCCAAAACCGGGGATCACAAATATTTCAACCAACAGCAGGATGGCACCCACAAAAAAGAGCAGGATTTCCCAATTGGCGGCCAATCCTTCGAGGTATAAAGGCGCAAAATAAAGGATGGCTGCCAATACCGAAGCGGCCAGTGGAAAGCCAATGCCCGGCGTTTGCAACTCAAAATAAATACCGCCGATGATGATGAGCACCAAAATACCGCTGATGGCGGGATTGATGAGCCAGTTGATGGCCTTGTCGGTGGCCGTTAGCTCCTGCTTTACAATTTCATAGTTTTCAACCCCGGCCAATTGTAAAACTTCGGCGATGTTTTCGGCTTCTCCATTGCAAAAACCGTGTTTTTGGGCTTCTGAACTGGTAAAGGTGAGCACCTTGCCCGAATCGATGATGCCTTCGATGTAGACCGATGGGTCGACCATGGCCTCCGCAATTTTAGGGTCGCGACCCGTGCTTTCGGCCGTGGCCCGCATGGTAGCCCGCATGTACGACTGGTATTTGTCGGGCACCACTTCGCCCGTTTGGTTCACCACCGTGGCCGCGCCAATGCTGGCACTTTTGCGCATGTAAATGCTGTCGCAGGCAATGGCAATGAGTGCCCCGGCCGAGGCGGCATTGTTGTCGATAAACACCAGCACAGTGGGTTTGGCGTTGAGCAAACGGGTGCGGATGCTGTCGGCCATATCTACCAAACCGCCGTAGGTATTCATGTGGATGAGCACATAATCGGCACCCATTTTTTCGGCTTCGTCGATGGCCTTTTGGGTGTTGCGCCAGGCGGGTGGACCAATTTCTTGACGGATGTCGAACTGATACACCAGCTTTTTGTCGGGCTGTTGGCCCTGCGCAAAAAGCGAAACAAACAGGAGCAGGAGGGGGAGTAGCCGAATCATGCTGCAATTTACTCGCTAAGCGTCAAGCTGCGACTAAGGCGCGCTTTTTTCGATGCCCAAATCGCTAAAAAGTCGGTTCCAGTCGAACAACTTGCCCGGATCGCCACGGCGCTGCGGGGCATAGGCGTCATGTCCAACCACCGTTTGCGGCGAGGGCACAAATGCAGCTTCTTTTTGCTGGATGTGCTGGATAAGCCAAGCCAGGGCTTGGTACTGGGCTTCGGTAAAACCCCGGTGCTCATCGGCAATGCGGTCGTAGTTTTTCACCCCCAGCAAAGCCATCTCTTCGCGCGTGCCAACGGCCATGATTTCGATGCCGATGGAACGGGCGTTCAAGCCATTTTCGTGATGCGGTGGATGGGGCAATTTGCCTTTGCCAGCATGAAAAGCCGCGCGTTCATGGGGCACCAAGGCCAAAATGTGGCCTTCGCGGTTGATCAGGTAATGGGCCGATAGTTTGTAAGTGGTAAAAATGCGGCGAATAGCAGCCGAATCATACGGATTTTCGGGCTGCTCGAGCACATTGCTGATGTAATGCAGCATCACATGCGTAACAGGGGCTTTGCGCGGGGCCGAGCAATAATCGGGCAACCAGGCAGGCTGCAGGCTTTGGGCTTGCAAGCTGCCATACAGGCCAAAGCAAATCAGGAAGCAGTGAAACGCGTTACGCATCGGTAATTTTGGTATTCAAACGGCCGCCAGCCGGTTTTTTGTTCAAGCCAGTATAAAAATTTCGCTTTGGGTGTCCACCTTGCCTGGGTAGGGTCGAAGCTGAACTGCCAGTTTTGGGCAGCAATACGTCCCTGCATCACCTGGGGGTGGGTGCCTGTGAAATGGTGCAGTACATCTACCTGAGTATAATCGAACTGATTTACCGGCGCAATGTTTTCGGCCAGCCAATGGTCATCGTGCCACATTTTGTGAAACGAGCGTTGCTTGGCCTGCTGCAAGGCGGGATGTTTCACCCAGCCGTAATGGTAAATGTGTGCCGGAATGGCTGCTACCCGCAATTTACGGTCGGATATGCGAAAGCCCTGGGCATCGCGGTAGGCATGCAAATGGGCTTGCGGCCGCACCACCCGTATTTCGTGCCGGTACCAACGCCTGCTGGCCCCCACATAATCGTACGAGCCGTAAAAATGGGTGTAGTGGAAGAGCAAACCTTCAACCTCGGGCTGGTTTTGGTAATGCGCCATGGCGGCACGAATGACCGGGTAATATTGCTCATGGATTACTTCATCAGCCTGCAGGTAAAAGGCCCAATCGGCTCGCTTGTCGATAAGCGCCATGGCTTTGTCGGTTTCAACCGCCAAAACCCGACCTCCTTCGCGCAAAGTGTCGTCCCATACCGAGTGGTGGATTTTGATTTTGGGGTCGCCAATCGATGCAATGAGCGCTTCGGTAGCGTCTTCGCTCTTGCCTACCAACACCACCAGCTCATCGACCAATGGCAGGAGCGAGCGAAGGCTTTCGAGCACGGGGTAGTCGTACTGCTGCGCATTGCGAATGATTGTAAATCCACTAACGAACATCTTGTTTTTTGTATTGAGCCAATCGACGGTATTTTTCAAAGGTGTACCAGGCATTGCCGCGGGCGATGTGCCATCCCGCCGCCCCATCCAAGAAACCAGCTTGCAGCACATACCCTTTGAACCAGCGCACGGCTGCCTTGAGGTAGGGCTGTGCCGGAAAAGTTTTTTTGCCCTGTTGCAGCATGGCACGCGCCGCAGCTTCGGCAAAGCGCTCGTTTTGGCGGTCGAAATCTTCGGGCCGCTCGTAGGTATAATGCAACAAATCGCCGGGCAGATGGGCCTGTGGAGTGCCTGGCGCAACGATGATTTTGTCGTGCGGATTGGTGCCTCCCCAATGCCCACAATCGCGGTGAAACAAACGCACTTTTCGGTCGGGGTACCAGCCCCCGTGTTTGATCCACTGTCCGCAATAATTATTAAGTCGGTTAAAGCTGAAGGCCTTAAATGACTGATCTTTGGCTTGTTTGATTTGAAGTATGGCTGCAGCCAATTCGGGCGACAGGGCCTCATCTGCATCAAGCGATAAAATCCAAGGATGCGTTGCCAAACCCGAGGCAAAGTTTTTTTGCTGGATGTGCCCTTCGAAGGCATGGTAGGTCACTTTCGCACCAAACGACTGGGCAAAGGCCACCGTATCGTCGGTGCTGCCCGAATCAACCACCACCAACTCATCGGCCACCGGCAATAGCGATTGCAGGCACAGGCCAATTTTATCGGCCTCGTTCAAACAAATAATGGTGGCGCTGATGAACATCGAATGCCAAAGTTCAGAAAAGCGGGCGGGTATTTCAAAGGATGGGCTATTTTTGCAGCATTATGTGGTATCAAAATATCCTGCAAGCCATTGGCAATACGCCCATGGTACAATTACACCGAGTTACCAAAGAGGTGCCTGCTACGGTTTTGGCAAAGGTAGAAACCTTCAATCCGGGCCATTCAACCAAAGACCGCATGGCTTTGCGCATGATCGAGGATGCCGAAAAAGCGGGCAAACTCAAGCCCGGCTACACCATCATCGAAGGTACTTCGGGCAATACGGGCATGGGATTGGCCATGGCTGCGATTGTGAAGGGATATAAGTGCATTTTTACCACTACCGACAAACAATCGAAAGAAAAAGTAGATGCTTTGCGTGCCTTGGGCGCTGAGGTAATTGTTTGTCCTACGAACGTCGACCCCGAAGACCCCCGCTCGTACTACTCCGTTTCATCGCGATTGGAGCGCGAAACGCCCAATTCGTGGAAGGCCAATCAGTACGATAACCTCTCAAACCGGCAGGCGCATTACGAAAGTACCGGTCCCGAAATTTGGGCCCAAACCGAAGGCAAAATCACCCATTTGGTAGTGGGTGTGGGTACAGGCGGCACCATTTCGGGCATTGCGCGCTACCTCAAAGAGCAAAACCCCAACATCAAGGTGTGGGGCATCGATACCTATGGTTCGGTGTTCAAGAAGTACAAGGAGACGGGTATTTTCGACAAAAATGAAATTTACCCCTACATCACCGAGGGCATTGGCGAGGATTTCCTGCCTCAGAACGTTGATTTCAGCCTGATCGACCATTTCGAAAAAGTGACCGATAAAGATGCGGCCATTTACACCCGCAAAATTGCGCGGGAAGAAGGCATTTTCGCCGGTAACTCAGCCGGATCGGCCATCGCTGGCTTGATGCAGATGAAAGATCGTCTCAGTCCCGAAGACGTGGTGGTTGTGGTATTCCATGACCACGGTACGCGTTATTTGGCCAAGATGTTCAACGACGATTGGATGCGCGACCGGGGCTTCCTCGAGCCAGAAGTAAAGCGTGCCATCGACTGCATCAGCCACCGCCTGCACTTGCCCATGGTAACGGTAGAGGCCAGCCAGACGGTAGGTGAAGCCATCCACAAGATGATGCACTTCAACATCAGCCAAATGCCTGTGAAAAACGGGGCTGAGTTTGTGGGGTCAATCACCGATCAGAACTTGCTTGCCCGTTTGATCGATGAGCCGGAATTGCGCGGCAAAGCGGTTTTGGAAGTCATGCAAGCCCCATTTGCATTTGTAGACAAGAATTTGCCATTGCCCCAGTTGGCCAAACAGGTCGATAAAAAGATGGGCGCCGTTTTGGTGCAGTTGGAAGGCGATACGGTACAAATCATCACCAGTCACGACATCATCCAAGCTTTGGCTTAATGCGCGTTTTCACCGATCAAATCGGAAGGCAAATCACCCTGCCCGATGCGCCTCCCCGGCGCATTGTGTCGCTGGTGCCTTCGCAAACCGAGTTGTTGGCCAGTTTGGGCTTGGATGAAGAGGTGGTGGGCATCACCAAATTTTGCATTCATCCGAACCACTGGTTTAAGAACAAAAAGCGTATTGGCGGCACCAAAGATGTGAAAATCGAAGAAGTACTTGCATCGCAGCCCGATTTGATCATTGCCAACAAGGAAGAAAACGAACAGGGCGTATTGGAAATTCTCAGCCAGTTTGCACCGGTTTGGATCAGCGATGTACGTTCGTTGCCCGATGCCTTGCAAATGATAGAGGCGGTTGGTGAGTTAACCGGTAAAAGCCAGCTTTCGAGGCCCATGGCTGCTGAAATTGCAGCCGGTTTTGACAGTCTCCCTTCTGTTTTACAAGGCAAGCGCGTGCTTTATAGCATTTGGTACAAGCCCTGGATGTTGGCTGGTCACGATACATTTATCGGGTCGATGCTACGCTTGTTGGGAGCCGAACTGCTGGTGCCTGCAGGCAGTGCTGGTAGGTATCCCGATGCAACTATTGAGCAAATGAAGCTGCTGCAGCCCGATTTGGTATTGCTCAGCTCAGAGCCTTTTCCCTTTAAGCAAAAGCACATCGATGAATTGAAGCGAGGTGGCATAAATGCGCCTGTGCTACTGGTTGAAGGCGATATGTTTTCGTGGTATGGCAGTAGGTTGTTGCAGGTTCCTGCCTATTTGAACGCCCTCAAGCCTATTTAGGGGGGTTTTCGATTGTTGTTCTTGCATTTTATTTCAATCTTTACCTGTCTGATAACATTCCCATGAAAATATTATGCATATGCTTATGTGCAGTGGCAGCGATGTTGCCACAAGCCAAGGGCCAAACGGCAAGAGAGGCTTCAACACCTTGGGCCATTGGACTAACCACAGGCATCACAAGTCCGCTGCATGATGTTCGGCGTGCAGAATTTTTTGAAGTAGGCGATATCCGTTACAACTTGGGAGCGCACTTGTCGCATTGGTTTAGCCCTGCATTTGGCTTGCGTGGCCAAATGGTATATGGCAGTGTGAATGGCGAAATCAACCAAGCTGCTTATATCAGTCGATTAAATTTATTGGGCATCACCCGAAGTCAGACCACCTACTTTGAGTTCAGTACGCAAGTGTTGGTGAATTTTTCGGGCATGGGTTTCGAAGGCTATCATTATCCCAGGGCAAATCGTAAATGGAATGCTTTTGGGGCAGTGGGCTTGGGATTTAATAGTTTTAGTGCACGACTGAAAGAGCAAACCACTGGACAGTTTTTAACAGAAACAGATTTTGGCCGTGCCAACGGACAAGTGTTGGTGGTGCCCGTGGGTTTAGGTGTTTCTTACAAAGTAAGTCCCCAGTTCCATATCGACTTGCAAGGAAATCTTCACTTTTTAAATACCGATGGTTTCGATGGTTTGGTGGTACAAAAAGCCGGAGGGGCCAATACCAATGAACCCAATTTCGGACGGAATTTGGATCGATACAGTACAGTGAATCTCAGCTTTGTCTTCACTTTGGGCGGTGGAAAGAAAAAACCGCTGCGTTATTGGGATGCCACTTATTTGCAACAATACCAGGCATATGATGCCAATCGCCATTCACCCGGTGACTCCTCAATGTCTGACAGTGCCTTGCAGGAACTTCGTGCGGTGAATAAACAACAAGACCAACGCATTACCGACTTACTGGCAAAAATGGCGCGCCTCGAAGAGCAAATGGGCAATTCTGACGAGGCGCTCAAACGCGACAGCGATGGCGATGGGGTGCCGGACACTTTTGACAAGGAAAACACCCGTTGGGACTTATCTGCGCTGGTGGCGAGCGATTGCGGATGGTCAGCGGCAGAACTCAGTGCACTTGCCGAAAAGGCAGCTATAAAGGAAAAAATACAGGTTGATGGCTCGGGCGTTGCGCTGGATGTAGATCGTGATGGGATTCCCGACCATATCGACAAATGTCCGACGGTTGCTGGTACCAAAAATTGCTGCGGATGTAAACCTGCTCCAAAGGCCGAAACAGTGAAAATTCTCACCGATTTGCAGTCCATCGAATTCGAATCGGGCATGAGCACCTTTGTGAATTGTGACCGCAAAAAAACACCAGCAGCCCGCGATGCGTGCAAAAGCAAACAAGCAGCCGATCGTTCGAACATGCTGAATTTGGTCGAATACCTCAATCAACCCGCCAACCAAGGCTTTAAGTTGAACATTGTTTGCCATACCGACGATGTGGGAGCAGGGGAATTGAATCTGGAATTATCACAGGCGCGCGCCAACAGCATCAAACAGCAACTGATTTCACTGGGTTTATCGGCTGATCGCATCATGGCCATTGGCCGCGGTGAAGATGAACCGAAATTTGGTCCAAGTGGTCCTGGAGGCGTCTTCACCAATGCCGATCGCGCCCGCAACCGCCGGATAGAATTCATCATTGAATAGGGCAGTCCTGTTAAATTTTTCCTAAAATCGAAAGCCCGTCCACCAAAAGGCATGGATGGACGTTAGAGCAAAAACATGCACCATGAAAAGGACCTTGATATTGCTGGCATTCGGTTGGATACTACAGCCATCGTTTACGAAAGCACTTGCCACAGAAGCACCTGTGAAGGAAGTTTATATTTACTTGCAGGGCGCTCGCTTGGTGCACCAATTACAGCTTGACCTTGTGCAAGGTGCACAAACCGTTCGGATTGCTGGTTTGGCAGATGGAGCAGACGAGGCAAGCACGCGGCTAATGCTTCCCAAAGGCTTACAATTGATGCATTACCAATGGCAGCATTTGTCTCTGAGAAGTTTACCCGAACCTTGGCCATTGAAAGCGGGATATGACAGCCTGCACCTATGGCGTGCCGACTTAGAAGAGTTACGCATGCGCAAAGACGTTTTACAACAAGAGCAACAATTACTTTTGGCGAACAAACAACTGGGGGGTACCCAAGGTGTTCAAGTGGCTGAACTGCAAAAAATGGCGACCTATTTCCGTCAGCGTTTGGGAGAATTGGGAAAGTCGTTGCTCGACATCCAGCAGCAAGAGAAAAAGCTATTGATGCAGGCCGACGAGCTTAAAAAAAGTCTGGAGGAACGCAAAGCTTCTCTGGCAGCGTATGAAAATGTCATACAAGCAGAAGTAGTAGCGCAAAAGGCGGGTAGTCAAACGTTAGAAATCAGCTACAACTGTGATCAGGTTTCGTGGTCACCTACCTATGTGATTCGTTCAGAAGGTCCGGGCAAACCCATACAGTTGACCATGCAAGCTGAGATCAGCCAACAAACCGGTTTGGCATGGAAAAATGTGAAAGTCAAGTTGGCCGCATTTATGCCGGCGTCTCAATTGCAAAAGCCGGTGTTAACCCCTTGGTTTTTAGATTTTTTAGAGCTTCGGCCAATTACATCTCAGCGATATAGCGATGCACCTTCGCCTGCTTCGGCACGTGCATTTGAAAAAGCGAATCTTGCAGATAGCGATGGTGTTGAAAATTGGGCAGGTGTCCAGCGTGACAACCGATTTTTTACAGCTGTCTACCAACCTGAAACGGCATTAAACCTACGACATGGTGAACAGACACGCTTGCGCATCGAACAACGTGAACTGCCGGCAACTTACGAGCATTTTTTAGCTCCACGCCAAAGTCAGGAAGTTCTACTGCTTGCGCGCATTCCCTTGACCGATAGTTTGCCTCAGCTGCCTGGACAAACGCAGATTTATTTCGAAAACAGCCTCGTCAACACTGTTTGGCTGAATTTTGCCGCCGAAAACGACACCTTGGATTTACCTTTGGGGGTGGATAAAGCATTGGTGGTGAAATTCAACAACATGCCGGTGGTATCTGACAAAAAGCGACTTGGAAATACGGCCATCAAACAGTTCAGTTACCAGTTAGAAGTGAAAAATAACCGCAATCAAGCCGTTCAGTTGGTGGTACAGGATCAATTGCCTATCACTGCACAAAAAGAAATAGAAATAACCGAAGTTGAATTGCAGGGAGCTGGCCTAGAAAAGGAAAGCGGCATATTCACCCAATTCTTAGCGATTGCTCCTGGCGGAAACAAAAGCTGGAAATATGGTTGGCAAGTGCGCTATCCGGCAAACAAAAGGGTAGCAGGATTGTAAAGTTCACATGCGTTTCCTCTTGATTTTGGCCACCCTATCGGGACTGTGTCTGGGCAGCGGGCAACAGGCGTTTGCCCAGTGGCAGAAGCCTCCCGATTCGTTGATGCAAATCAGTTTGCCCGACAATTACAGGCCCTACACCCACATGCACCGGGCCAATGTGGTTTTGGGGAGTTGGGCAGCCCTGTCGATGGGGACAGGTGCAGTGCAATTGTTCAGTCCCAATCCTTTTACGCGCGCATTTGGGATGCAACAATTGGTATGGGGTGCCATCGATGGTGGAATTGCCTGGTACGGTCAACGTGAATTGCAGCGGGTTGATTTAAAATTGCGAAGTCCAAAAGAGGAGCGAGAAAGGTTTAGAAAAATCCTTTTGGTGAATACCTTACTCGATGTGGGCTATTTGGGATTGGGTTGGTATTTGTTGCGACATCCGCAAAACCGCTGGCATGGGCATGGTGCTGGTATCGTGGTACAGGGAGGGTTTTTGCTTCTTTTCGACGGTATCAACGTTGCACTCACTTTTTAAGAAAATCTGAATACACAGCCAATAATTAAGCTTACTTTTGCGCTTTCTTAAATGGAAAGTCTCAAAAATAGGTTTTACTATGAATGAATTTGGACTAAAAGCACCCAAAGCTTCTTTGTCGACTATTGGTTTACAGCATGTTGCTGCTGCACATTGGAATTTGAGTCCTGCCGAATTGGTAGAAGAATGCATCTTGCGTGGTGAGGGGCAACTTACATCTACGGGTGCTTTGGCCGCCGATACAGGTGAATTTACCGGACGTTCGCCAAAGGACCGTTTTGTGGTGCAAGATGATATCACCCGCGATACTGTTTGGTGGGGCGATGTAAACATTCCATTTGCACCCGAAAAGTTCGACGCGCTCTATAATCGGATGACGGCTTATTTGGCAGGCAGGGAGGTATTTGTAAAGGACAGTTATGCTTGCGCCGATCCTACTTACCGACTCAATATCAGGGTGGTGACCGAATTGGCGTACTCGAATTTGTTTTGCCACAATTTGTTTTTGCGTCCTACTCCCGAAGAAATCAAAAATACTGTAGATCCCGATTGGCACATTGTATGCGCCCCAGGCTTCAAAGCCGATCCGGCCATTGATGGAACCCGTCAGCACAATTTCGCCATTCTCAACTTTAGCCGGAAAATCATTTTGATAGGAGGTACCGGCTATACGGGTGAAATGAAAAAGGGCATCTTTGGGGTGTTGAACTTCCTTTTGCCACATGAACAAAGGGTATTGTCGATGCACTGTTCTGCCAATGTAGGCATGGGTGGTGACACGGCGGTTTTCTTTGGATTGTCGGGAACAGGAAAAACCACGCTCTCGGCTGATCCAAACCGCGCTTTGGTTGGTGACGACGAACATGGTTGGAGCAACAAAGGTGTATTCAACTTTGAGGGCGGATGTTATGCCAAATGCATCAATTTGAGTCAGGAAAAAGAACCTGAAATCTGGAATGCCATCCGTTTTGGTTCGATTGTAGAAAATATCGAATTTCTGCCAGGCACTACCGTCGTAGATTACGACAATGGAAGCAAAACCGAAAATACCCGCTGTGCCTATCCCATTGAACATATTGAAAATGCTTTGTTGCCTTCAGTGGCGGCAGAACCGCAGAATATTTTCTTTTTGACGGCAGATGCATTTGGCGTATTGCCTCCCATCAGCAAGCTCAGTATTGAACAAGCCATGTACCATTTTATATCGGGTTACACAGCCAAGGTTGCCGGTACAGAGGTTGGTATTACGGAGCCGCAAACCACCTTCTCTGCTTGTTTTGGCAAGGCTTTTTTGCCGCTGCACCCTGCAAAATATGCCGAGTTACTGGGCGAAAAACTGGCCAGTGGCAAAGTACAGGTATGGTTGATCAATACAGGATGGACGGGTGGTCCTTACGGAATTGGCCATCGGATGTCGCTGAAGCATACACGGGCCATGATTACGGCAGCACTCGAAGGCAAGTTGAAGGATGTACAGTACGAAACACATCCCATTTTTGGTGTTCAAATGCCAACAACCTGTCCGCAGGTGCCAGCTGAATTGCTCAATCCGCGCAATACTTGGACGGATAAATCGGCATACGATCTCAAAGCAAATCAACTTGCAGAGGCCTTTGTAGCCAATTTCGAAAAGTACCGGGAAGGGGCGAGCGAAGCCATTCTTTCAGGAGCGCCACGTGTAATGGCTATGTAAAAAAAACCGGCGAAAGCCGTTTTTTTTATGTAACGTGCCCTTGCAGCATGCAATTGAATGTTTGTATATTGCTGCAATACTTATGAAGAAGTTTTTATTGTGTGCATTGGTTTGTTGTTCCAGCATCTTGGTGTGGGCGGAAGGTTTTGCAGCGACACATGATCAAAAAATAGTTTCGTTTCAGCAACTGCTGCAGGAGGTGCCTTCGAGCAGGTACGACAGTTTGTTTTCCCAATATTTGCCTTTGTGGAGCCAGCAAACCGATAGTTCGGAGCACCCATCCTTGGTGGCGTCTTTGGTAACAGCTGCAGATGCAGCTACTGATAAGAAAGTACAGGCCGCTTTAATGTATGCTGCGGGCTGGTTTTATCGCCACTTAAGCGCCAATTATGCACGTTCGTTGCACCACTATCAGCTTGCTTTTAATAAATCCGAAGAAGCGCAAGACAGGGTACTCATGGCCAATGCCATGTTGCGCTCCATGGAAACATTCATTGAATTGGGTTCGTTTGAAGAAGCACTGCAGCATCTATTTAAAGCTGAGGCGGTTTTTCAAAAATACAATTACGAGGGTTTTCGATCTGTTACCAGCAGCCTCTTTGGCATTGGGCAGTTTTTTCACCGTGCTGGCTACTATGAATTGTCGGTACAGTATTTCGAAAAGGCATTGGTATTTAATGACTTGCATGACGATGCCTACAGTGTCATGCATGCTTACAATACCTTGGGTTTATCGTATCTGAGATTGAAAAACTATCAGAAGGCTGTTGAGGTATTCCAAATTTCCAATCAAATGGCCCGTGAAATGGGCGATACAGGCTGGGAGGCACTCACTTATGGCAACATCGGCATGGTGTATTACGAGCAAAAGGACTATCCGCGTGCCGAAGAACACCTCCAATACGACATCGAAACCAGCACCAAGGTGCAAGGATGGGCAAGTGCTTGCAATGCTGCCGTTTTGATGGCCGAGATGTATCTCGAAATGCGCTTGCCCGATAAAAGTTGGCCTTTTATTGAACTGGCCAAGTATTTTGAAACCAAAGAGCCTGCCCTTTATTTAAAGCATTTTATAGCTGATTTATTAGACGATTATTACGAGCAAAAGGGGCAATACAAACTAGCCTTTGCCGCCAAATTGGCATTCGATAGTTTGGCTCAATTGGTGGAAGAGAAAGAGCTTTTGCAGGGAAGGCTGCAAATTGAAAAACGACACCAATATGCCTTGCAGCTGGCGGAATTAGAGGCTGAAATGCAGCTGCTTTCAGCGCGTTCCGAAGGCAAGGCTTGGCAAAAGGCAAGTATGTGGATTGCAGGATTGTTGCTATTGCTGGCATTTGCCACCATTGTGTTGTTGATGCAATCGAGAAAAGCCCATGCGCTTGTGCTCGCCGAAATGCAAAAGCAAATGCAACACAAAGAGTTGATGCTCCTACGCAAAAACCTGATGTATTATGCACATTTGCTCCAACGACAGCCCGACAACTCGTTTGTCGAACCGGAAGGCTGGAAAGAACAACTACGCGAATTGATGGACCGTTGCTACAATCAATACTTTGTGCGTATCAAAACATCTTTTCCGGCCATGCTCGAGCAAGATATATTGCTGATGGCTTTGGTCAAGATCAAATTGTCAACCGCAGAAGTGGCCGCGTTGGCGCATGCTTTGGGCATTGCCGATTTTGACGCCTGGCAAAACCAAATGGCCAAAAAGTTAGGAGGCTTGCCCGAGGAAGCTTTATGGTCAGAATTGCAACAAATGTAAAAGGCCGGTAGAACCGGCCTTTTTGGATTTAATTTTGAATGTTTGCCAAATCTAGTAGAAAGGCATACTCCAATGCGTCGTCTTTTAAGGCATTGTAGCGTCCCGATTTGCCTCCGTGTCCGGCCTTCATGTCGGTAACCATCAATATTTTGCCGTTTCCTTGCTGCTTGGTTCTGAGCTTCGCTACCCATTTGGCAGGCTCCCAGTATTGTACCTGAGAATCGTGCAAACCGGTTGTAACAAGTAAATGCGGATAGGCCTGCTCACTTACCTGGTCGTAGGGCGAATAGGACAGCATATAGTCATAATATGCCTTGTCTTTTGGGTTTCCCCACTCATCAAATTCGCCTGTCGTGAGGGGAATCGACTCGTCGAGCATGGTCGTCACTACATCTACAAAAGGCACTGCCGCAATTACACCATGCCACAAATCGGGTCGCATATTTACCACAGCACCCATCAACAATCCACCGGCACTTCCACCCATGGCGTACATTTTACCGGCTTCCGTGTATTTCTCCTTGAGTAAGTGTTCTGCGCAATCAATGAAATCGTTAAAGGTATTTTTCTTCTTCAATAACTTACCATCCTCGTACCATTGGCGACCCATTTCTTCACCACCTCTGATGTGCGCAATGGCGAAAACGAAACCTCTGTCCAGCAAACTCAACCTATTGCTGCTAAAATAGGCGTCCATACTCGCACCATAGCTCCCGTATCCGTAAAGGAGGGTAGGGTTGCCCGCATCTTTGCGCAACGCTTTTTTGTATACCAATGAAACTGGCACTTTTGCACCATCGCGTGCAACCACAAAAATCCTTTCTGATACATAATCAGCTGCATTGTATCCACCTACGACTTCCTGCTGTTTGAGAACCACTTGCTTTTTCGTTTGCATGTCAAAAGCATACAAGGTATTGGGTGTTGTAAGCGATGAGTAGCCATAGCGCAGCTCGTTGGTTTCGTAGTCGCGGTTGATTTCGGTATAAGCGGTATAGGCAGGGTCATTAAAGGGGATGTAATAGTCGGTCTTGCCTTTCCAATCTTTCACGCGCAGCCTGCTTAGTCCGTTCTGGCGTTCATCAACAACCATAAACTCTTTGAAAAACAGCACATCTTCCAAACGTGTATCAGCGCGATGGGCAATGACTGTTTGCCAATTTTCTTTGGTTGATTTGGCAATCGGCGCTTTCATGAGCTGAAAGTTTTGCGCGTTTAAATTGGTGACGATGTAGAAGTGGTCACCATAGTCTTCGGCATTGTACTCCAAGCCACGTACCCTTGGTTGAATCATTTGAAACTTGCCATTGGGTGTCGAGGCATCCAGGTATTGCTGCTCCGAAGTGAGGGTACTGCCACTTCCCACATATAAGAATCGACCGGACTTGGCTTTGTAAATGTAAGTGCTGAATGTTTCGTCGGTTTCGTGGTAAACGAGTTCCGCCTTGCGCTCAGGATTTGCGATGTTACATCGCCAAATTTTATCGGCCCGCAGGGTCTGCTCGTCGGTAGTACCGTAAAATATGGTCTGGTTGTCGTTGGCCCAGGCAGCTCCACCATTGGTTGGATATTGCTTGATGTTGAGTATTTCACCCGTTTCGAGGTTTTTCACGCCCAAGGTGTATTGCCGGCGCCCTACACTGTCGGTGAAAAACATGGCCAAACGGTTGTCGGGACTCACCCGCACTCCAGTTAAACTGAAGTAGTCATGACCTTGTGCAAACTCGTTCACATTGAACATGACTTCTTCAGCTGCTTCGCGTGAGCCTTTTTTACGGCAATAAATAGGATAGTCCTTTCCACTTTCAAACCGCGTATAGTACCAATACCCGTTTTCGAAATACGGAACATTCATGTCTTCCTCCTTCAAACGACCTTTCATTTCATTGAAAAGTGTTTCCTGAAGTTTTTTCGTATGCGCCATTTGCGCTTCAGCATAGGCGTTTTCTGCTTCCAAATAAGCGATTACTTCTGGATTGTCTCTTTCCTTGAGCCAATAATATGGGTCAATACGGGTATGACCGTGTGCACTCAGTTCATGGGGGATGGCTTTGGCTAGCGGGGGCTGCATGTTTTTGTCGGTTTGGGCCGATTGGCAGGAGGCGAAGACAACCACCATCCATACGGGCCAGTTCAATAATTTCATATTAGTTTTTTAGATAGGTGTCGAGCCATTCAAAAAATACCTTCTGCCACAAAACACTGTTTTGAGGTTTTAGCACCCAGTGGTTTTCGTCGGGAAAGTACAGGAATTTACTTGGCACACCCTGCAATTGTGCTGCTGTGAATGCTTCCATGCCTTGTGCCAAGGGAACGCGAAAATCTTTTTCATTGTGAATGACCAATATTGGGGTATCCCAATTGCGTACGTATTTGTGAGGAGAGAAGAGCTCGTAGCTTTTGGGCTGTGGTTGCTCCCATGGTTTTCCTTTCATGTCAAAATCAGTGAAGAATATTTCTTCGGTTTGACCATACATGGCTTCCAAATTGTACACGCCGCAGTGGGAGATAAAGGCCTTGAAGCGTTTGTTGTGATTGCCTGCCAACCAATACACCGAATATCCGCCAAATGATGCGCCTACTGCTCCCAGGCGGTTGGCATCCACATATTTTTCCTTGCTCATGGCATCAATGGCCGACAAATAGTCTTGCATGGCTTGGCCACCCCAATCACCGCTGATTTGTTCATTCCATGCTTGTCCGAAACCAGGCAAGCCGCGTCGGTTGGGCGCCACCACAATATACCCCTTGCTGGCCATGAGGTAAAAATTCCATCGGCTGCTGAAAGATTGGCCAATCATACTTTGTGGGCCACCTTGGCAGTACAAAAGCGTAGGATACTTCTTGGAAGAGTCAAAATCGGGTGGATAAATGATCCAGGCTTGCATTTCTTTGCCATCGGTTGTCGCTATTTGGCGCGATTCGATCCGTGATGGCTTCAATTGTTTGTACATGGCGCCATTGACTTCGGTCAGGATTTTGACTTTTTTATTGCTCAAATCGAGCAAAACCAATTCATTGGGGCGCAACATATTTTGGCGTTGCATGATGATTTGCCCGTTTTGTCCAGACGGAACATAGGCATATCCACCATGGTTGTAAGACCCGCTGGTGACGGCTAATGTGGCTTGTCCCTTGAGATTTAGCTTGATGCCGTAGCTTTTGGCACCTGCTTGCAAGTCGAAGAAATACTCGTACAATTGACTTGTACCATTCACATAGGCGCCGAAAAACAAGCGGTTGCTATCTTTTCCCCAAAAGAGCGCATTGGCGCTATTATCGAAAGATGCCGTCACCTCCTGGGCTTTGCCATTAGGCCAAACCATGGTCATCACCCTGTTTTTATCGGCTTCATAACCATCGCGTTCCATGCTGAGCCAAGCCAATTTTTTACCATCGGGCGAGAAAACGGGCTCAAGATCGTAGCCAGCCATGCCTTGGGTAAGGTTTGTGGTGGTTTTTGAAGCTAAATCATAGGCGTACAGGTCACTGTTGGTACTTGTGGCCGCCGCTGTGCCCTGTAGTTTTCTGGCTGTATATACCAAGGTTTGCCCGTTGGGTGACCAGGTGATTTGTTCACTTCCTCCAAAGGGTTGCAAGGGGGCATGGTATTTTTCGCCTGCCAACAAATCAATAGGTTGGCCATTCAATTTGCCATCTGCATAGGCTTGAATAAATACATGGCTGTAGGTACCGTCGTGGAAATGGTCCCAATGGCGGTACATCAATCCATCGAATAACTCACCTGTAGATTTGCTCAATTGCGGATACTTGTCACGCAGACTTTGGTCTAATTTTACCCTTTTGATAAAAAAGATATGCTGCAAATCAGGACTGTAACCATATCCTTCAATACCGCCTTCAATTTGGCTAACCTGGCGATTTTCAGAGCCATCGGGTTTCATCTCCCAAAGTTGCATGCTTCCCGATGCATTGCTTAAGTACCCCAACCATTGGCCATCGGGGCGCCAGCTGTATTGACTTTCGGAATGGGGTGTGTTGGTGAGACGCGTACTTTGTCCCGAAACCAAATCAACCGTATATAAGTCGTTCTGGCCTTTGTTTTCCGACAGTTGGGTGTAACGCACGCTGTATACAGCAGAGCTTCCTTTGGGATGTAGTTTGGGTAAGCCAACTTGCCCCATTTCCCATATTTTTTCCTCGGTAAGGAGGTCTTGACCTTGTGCCAGCTGAGTACCTAACAGCATGGCCAAACAGAGATAGCTGATTTTCATGGTCTTGCGCATTTTTTTATTTTTATTGAAGATAATTTTCGTCTTGGTGCAACCTTTGACGTAAAGCTGGCGTCTTGCATTCGGAACCTGACAAAAATAACCCGTTGGATCAACATTACGCACTTGTGTACAAATGTTTAAAAAACGACCGTAAAGCTCAATCTGAGCTTTACAGTTTGTTTTCGAGAAAAATGTTTGCCGTATGCATGCGATATGCGAATGATTACGATACAGCGAGTGATATTCTGCAAGATGGATTCGTGAAAGTATTTCATTCTTTGGAAAAGTTTGGTTTCGATGGGTCGGTAGAAGGCTGGATACGGCGCATCATGGCGAACACAGCCATTGATTACTTCAGAAAGGCATCAAAGCTTCACATGATGGCAGATATCGATGACGTAGACGTAGCAGACAGCAGCTCCTTGCACTTTTTGAGTCAGCTTGAGTCACAAGAAATCATCAAAGTGATGCAGTTGTTGCCTGCAGGTTACCGCACAGTGCTGAACCTATATGCCTTGGAGGATTACTCGCACAAAGAAATTGCCGGGATGTTAGGCATCAGCGAAGGCACAAGCAAATCTCAACTTGCACGGGCCAAGAGCATGTTTAAATCTCTTTTGATTAAAAAAAACATACCATATGAAGCAGCAGGAAATAATTGAAAAAGTACTTCGTGAAAAACTCGAAGGTGCTGAGATGGAGCCGCCAGCTGCCATGTTTGAGCGTATTGCCGCTCAAATAGACAGGCCCGTTCAAGTTGCATGGTATCGTAGACCTGCCTTGTACCGGGTAGCAGCAGCATTCACTTTGTTTGCTGTTTCTGCAGGCCTATTATTCAACAATTGGCCAGAATTAGAAGAGGGTACGCGCATGTCGCCAGGATTGGCAAGCTTCGACAGTTTGCAGCAGGAGCGCGTTGACGACCGTTTGGAGTCGCTCAAATTTGCAGCCACCCAAGCCAGCGAAGATGCAGCACGCATAGCAAGAAATAAAAATATTCAGCCCGTGCAACCTGCTAGTCCTTCGGTGCGTCTTGCCTTTGAAACCAATAAACAAATTGAAGTGCAGCCCGAAACCCAACAAGTAGAAATGCTTCAAGCCATGGAAATGCGCCCGGTAAGCGGCATTCGCACTGCAGGTGTTAAATGGCAGCCTTTGCAAAAGAAAGAAGCTTCACCGATTGAATATGGTTATGCTTCTGCAGATGAAGAAGGCTTGTTGCCAGCACTTAGTAAATCATATAGTTTGCTAAGTAATGGTGGGCTTTTTGAATTGGCTAAAGAGCGTTTCGATGATTTCAAAACCAAGGAGCACTATGTTTCTTTCCATTTGGGCTCTTTTGAAATTGGTCAAACGATCCAACTCAGCCGCCAAGAGAACACAGAAACAATTGAAAACAAATAAAACAACCCCTTAACTACAATGAAACACCTCCTGTCTGTTTTGGTCGTACTAGGTATGGCCCTGACTACCACCCATGCACAAACAGCTCCTGAAGCACCGGCTCCACCTCAGCCTGAAAAGAAGAAAATGATTATCAAATACCAAGATGGCAAATGGGATACCACTTATGTAGATGCCAAAAAGCCAAATCCAGGCAACGAAATCAAAGCGGAAGTAGAGGAAGAAATTGAAGCGGCCATGGAAGACTTTCAATCGGAAATGAAAGAGCTCAAAAAAGAACTGAAAGGAGTAAAGCCGAAGAAGAAAAAAGTAGAAAAGAACTTGTTCTTGGTCGACATTGGATCGAATGGTTTCATGCAAAATGGCGCTTTTGATCTCACAGGTTCAAATGCACCATTGCGTACCGAAAACGGATTGAACAAGTCAATAGGATGGGGCTTCACATTTGCCCGTACCGAAAACCTCATTGTGCAAAAAGTACGCTTGCAATATGGAATGGGCTTCGAGTTCAACAACTACCGATTGCGTGATGACAGCATCTTGCGCATGAACCGCGACACAGTGTTTTTTGCTGCTCCAGCCAACGCAGGTTTAACGCGCAATACCATGCACATCAACTGGATCAATTTCCCTGTGATGTTGCACTTCACCACAAATCCCTACCGTCCAAGCCGCGCATTTAACCTGGCAGTAGGAGCAGAGCTAGGCCTGCGCATCGGTAACTTGCGTACAACACAACGTTATGATCTTGGCAACGATATCTTCCAAGAAGTGAATACCAACGGCCCGCAAAACACCATGCCATGGAAGGCCAGTTTGGTAGCCCGCGCAGGCTATGGCGATGTAGATGTATTTGTTCGTTATGGTATCACTGAAATGTTTCGCCAAAACGCACCGAACAATCCGAGTCTGAATCCGGTAATGGCCGGCGTATCATTCCGCCTCTGATGATGCTTCCACACTAATCCCTGTAAACGGTTGCTTACCCTGGCAGCCGTTTTTTTTATGCCAATGCACCAATCATGGCTTTCTTCAATTGTGCAGGGGTGTAAGGCTTGATGACGATGGTATGCATGCCCGACTGCTCAATTTGTTGCCAGGTTTCCTCATATGTATCGGCTGTAAATGCCAATACAGGACATTTCAAGCCCACCTTTTGCAGGCCTTCAAAAGTTTCAAACCCATTCATTTCGGGCATGTGAATGTCTAATAAAACAATGTCGAATGAAGTGTTTTGACCAAAAGCTTCAATGGCCTCTTTTCCACTGCGTGCGAGTGTGTAGTTTACTTCCCAACGCTTGAGTAATTGCGCAGCGAGTGCAGGTTTAGATTATTATCATCGACTACCAAAGCACTTTTGTTCGGCAAAATTTTGTCGCTTTCTTCCACCACCAAATGGGCCATGCTTTCTTGGGAAGGGGCTGGTTTTACAAGGATTTCTATCCAAAACGTAGCCCCCTTGCCAATACCACTTTCAACGCCGATGGTTCCGCCCTGCAATTCCACCAGTTTTTTGCTGATGGCGAGACCCAGTCCCGTGCCGCCAAATTTGCGTGAAATGTCCTCTTCGGCTTGGCTAAATCGATTAAATATGCTCTTTTGTTTGTCGGGAGAAATGCCAATGCCTGTGTCAGAAACGGCAATGAAAAGCGAACAAGGGCCATTGTTCTGGTGTTTCTGGCATTTGACTTCGATTTTTACTTGTCCCTTGCTGGTGAACTTAATAGCATTTGATCCGAGATTTAATAGTATTTGATTCAAACGAAATTGATCACCAATGATGTAAGCAGGTGTATCAGGGTCGATTTCCAAGATAATTTCAATCGGCTTTTCAACAGCCAATCCCTTGAGCGTTTCTGTCAATTGCTCCATCAAGGCTGGTAAATTGAAACTTTTTTCTTCAAAGCTGATTTTGCCCGCTTCTATTTTGCTGAAGTCAAGCAAGTCGTTGATGATATGCAAGAGACTGTTGGCAGAGTGCTGCACAGTGGCCAGGATGCGCTTGCGGTCCTGTTCGTTTTGCTCGTGATTCACAATGTCTATCAGCCCTAAAATGGCATTCAATGGTGTCCTGATTTCGTGGCTGACATTTGATAAGAAGGCCGATTTGGCTTTGTTGGCACTTTCAGCTTGGTTTTTTGCGTTCTCTAATTTGTTGTTGAGCGCATTCAGCTCATCGTTTTTTTCGCTGAGTTGAAATTGTTTTTTGCGCAAAACTTTGTTCAAATTTCGGATGCGGAGGTATCCCCAGCTTGCCAAAAAAGAAACACCCAATATGGTCAAAAAGGCCAGCAAATACAGGTGCTGTGTGGTTTGAGTGTGTGCTAATTTGAGATTGGCCTGTTCAAGTTTCTCATCTGCCTGGTCCAAGTCATATTTAAGTTGCACATTGGCCAAAGCCAATTCTGTATCCTGGTTTTTAATACTGTCGGCCAGCGAATGGTACTGTTTACAGGTAAAGAAAGCTTTTGCTGTATCTCCTAATTTAAATAAGCCTGATGTAGCTTCAAAAGCATGTCGGATTGCAGCTTTTGAGCACCTAAATCTAAGGCCAGTTGATATGCCGAGTCGGCGTACAATTTTGCAAGCTTTGGTCTATTAAGGCTGTCAAATATTTCGGCCTTGTTGCCAAAGGCAATAACCATTCCATATTTATCGCCGCTGATAAGCTTGTAAGCAATGGAGCTATCAACCATGGCCAAAGCCTTTTGGTAGGCACCTAATTTCAAGTGACCCGTAGCCACATTGTTGAATGACGCCCCAATTTCATACGCATTACCATCTTTCACATCAAAAGCCAATACCTTTTCAAATACGGCCAGCACTTCGGCATAGCGCTCTTGACTGTGTAAATTCATGCCGATATTCGACTGCGTGGTGACCAGCATGTAAGGATCGTCGAAAACTGAGGACAGTTCTAGTGCTTGGTTAAAGTACTTTTTTGGGTTAGCTTTTCTTGATCGTTGTAAAGAATGCCGAGGTTATTCAGCGAAATAATCGACCCTGCCGTGTCTTTGGCAGCTTCGAAATATTGGATGGCCTTGAGATGCGATGCCAATGCTTTGGTATAATCAGCCAAGTTTTTATGGCAAATGCCCTTGATGTTGTAAGCAGCACCCAGCCGGTCAAGTTCACGTTTGGGGTCGAAATGCGCAATGGCCTGCCCCATGTACAAAATGGCTGAGTCGTACTGGTGTTGTTGGTGATGCGCATGGCCAATGTAATAGCTGGCTTTTGCGATGCCCACTTTGTACGGAATAGATTTGGAAGCGGCAAGGGCAATTTGGCCTAACTGTAAAATGCTATCGGGCTTTTCATACTGCCATTGGTAGCACTTTTCCAGCATTCGATTGATTTGTGCTGTATCTGGCTGCGCATGGCCGTGGAGGCTTGCACACAGGAGCAGGCAACATATCAATCGAATTGGTTTATTGTTTTCAGACAAGTTGCTAAAATACAAGGTTTATGATTCGACCGGGCACGACAATGATTTTTTTCAGCTGACGTGTCGATAAAAATTGCTTCATTTTTTCATCTTCCATGGCCAGCTTTTCAAGTTCTTCCTTGCTGCCCTGTTTGGGCAAGGTGATGTTGAAGCGCATTTTGCCGTTTTCCTGCACTGGATAATCGAAGGTGTCGTCTACCAAATAACGCTCTTCGTAGGTAGGGAAGGAGGCCAGGTGCACCGAACCTTCACCCCCCAGCAATTGCCAGCAACTCTCGGTAAGGTGGGGTGCAAATGGCGCTAACAAACGGGTTAGCGGTTCAAGTATGGCTTTTTTGCGGCATTTGAGCGTTTGCAACTCGTTGACACAAATCATGAAAGCACTTACACTGGTGTTGAACGAAAAACGTTCAATGTCGTCGGTGATTTTTTTGATGGTGCGGTGCATCAGCTTGAGCTCGGCTTCGGTAGGGGCATCGTTGCTGATGGCTACTTCGCCTGCCTCTTGGAACAAACGCCAGAACTTCTGCAAAAAGCGGTAAACGCCTTCAATACCCTTGGTATCCCAGGGTTTGCTGTCTTCGAGCGGACCCAAAAACATCTCGTACATCCGCAGCGTATCGGCTCCGTACTGGGCGATGATGTCATCGGGGTTGACGACATTGCGCTTTGACTTCGACATTTTTTCGACTTCGGGATAGGTGTAAAAGCTCAAAGGCTCAGTTAACTCCTCCCCATGAAATGAATAACTTTTTCCCTGATAAATAAAACCGCCCTTGCAAACAAAGATGGCATTGGCAAAGTCTTCTGTATCAAATCCAGAATCAATAAGGGCTTGTACGTCTAACTTATGGTTGTCGACATGTGAAATGTCAACAGATCTACTCACAAATTCTGCAATGTTGCTTAGTTTTAAATCAGCTGAAAAGTAAATCCTCCTATAATTTTCCGGAAAATTAGGCGCTCCAGAAATTAAGTTATCGGTATCATCTAAATCTGAAGCAAAGAGTGAAAAGCTCTCTTTTGGATGGTTAAGGACGGGTGATACTTTGATGTAAGCAGACACCCCCTGAATCATTCCCTGGTTCACCAGCTTCTTAAAGGGCTCGCGGAAGCCAATAAAACCTCGGTCGGCCATAAAATGCGTCCAAAAGCGGGCATAAAGCAGGTGCCCGGTGGCATGTTCCGAGCCGCCCATGTACAGGTCTACTTGATTCCAATAATCGGTGGCAGCACGATCGGCAAAGGCATCTTTGTTTTGCGGGTCCATGTAGCGCAAAAAGTACCAGCTTGAGCCAGCCCAACCGGGCATGGTGGTGGTTTCGAGCGGATGTCCTTGATACGTCCAATTTTCAGCTCGGGCCAAAGGCGGCTCTCCGTCTTCGGTAGGTAGGTATTTGTCAACCGCAGGCAGGGTGATTTGGTCGATGTCTTCGAAAGGAACGGCTTTGGCCACACCGTTTTCGAAATAGATGGGTACGGGTTCGCCCCAATACCGCTGGCGGCTGAAAATGGCGTCGCGCAGGCGGAATTGTATTTTGCCTTTGCCCATGCCTTTGGCCTCGAGGGCTGCAATGGCCTTGCCAATCGCCTCGCGCGCTACAACGCCATTGAGGAAATCGCTGTTGATCATGCGGGCGTCTTTCGACGGATTGGCCGCTTCTTCGATATTGCTGCCTTCTACCACGTCAACGATGGGCAAGCCGAAATGACGGGCAAAACGCCAGTCGCGCTCGTCGCCGCCCGGAACGGCCATCACTGCACCGGTGCCGTATCCGGCCAACACGTAATCGGCAATCCACACAGGAACAGGCGCTCCGGTGAATGGATGGGCAACGTAAGCGCCGGTGAAAGCACCGCTCACACTTTTCACGTCGGCCATGCGCTCGCGTTCAGAGCGGTTTTTGGCTTTGGTTACGTAGGCATCCACTTCGGCTTTTTGGGCAGGAGTGGTGATTTGGTTAACCAATTCGTGCTCTGGCGCCAAAACCATAAAGGTGACACCGAAAATGGTATCGGGACGTGTGGTGAATACTTCTATTTTTTCAGGATGACCTTGCAGCTGGAAGAAAACGGATGCACCTTCGGAGCGACCAATCCAATTGCGCTGCTGTTCCTTGATGGCTTCCGACCAATCGATTTCGTTCAAGCCATCCAACAATCGTTGGGCATAAGCGGTGATCCGCATCATCCACTGCTTCATCATGCGGATTTCAACCGGGTGGCCACCACGTTCCGAAAGGCCATCTTTCACCTCGTCGTTGGCCAATACGGTGCCCAAAGCGGGACACCAATTTACACGGGCTTCGGCCAGGTAGGCCAGGCGATAGTGCATCAACAGGTCGGCACGCTGTTTTTCACCCATGCTTTGCCATTCGGTGGCTGAAAAAACAGGTGTTTCATCTGCGCAAACGGCATTTACATCTTTGTTTCCAGTTTTTTCGAAGATGGCAATGAGGTCGACAATAGGGCGGGCACTGTCGATGCTTTTGTCATACCAGCTTTCAAATAGCTGCAAGAAAATCCATTGGGTCCAGCGGTAATAGGCTGGGTCGCAGGTTTGTACCTCGCGTTCCCAGTCGTAGCTGAAGCCAATTTTATCGAGTTGCTCCTTGTAGCGTTTGATATTGGTTTCTGTAGTCACGGCCGGATGTTGTCCGGTTTGGATGGCGTATTGCTCTGCTGGCAACCCAAAGGCGTCGAAGCCCATGGGGTGGAGCACATTGTAGCCTTGCATACGCTTGTAGCGGCTTACGATATCGCTGGCAATATAGCCAAGGGGGTGACCTACGTGCAAACCTGCTCCCGAGGGGTAGGGGAACATGTCGAGCACATAATATTTGGGTTTTGTATCGTGGATGCTACCGGTACGGTAAATGGCTTGTTTGCGCCAAAAGGCCTGCCAATGAGCTTCTTGTTGAGCAAAGGAATATTCTGACATGGGGAAAATCTGAACAGCAAAAATAGCAAATGCAGGAATTATTAACGGAAAGGATGCTAAAATAGCCCAAAGCAGGTGGCGCTGCGCGAATAAATCTTATTTTAGCGCATTCATTTGTATGTCGGAACAATCGCAACTCAAATATTTTAGGCGCAAAGCCCGTCGGACCACGGTGACAGCTGTGATCAGCATTTCCTTGGTGCTTTTTTTGTTAGGAATGTTCAGCGTATTGGTGATGAACGCCAAGATGCTTTCGGATTACATCAAAGAAAACCTGGAAATACAGATTTATGTACAGGAAGACGCCGAATTACGTGACATTAAAACCCTGGAGCGCCAATTGAAGGCATATCCTTTTGTGCGGGAATTGGATTTTATCTCCAAAGAAACGGCAGTAGAAATATTGACTGAAGACTTGGGAGAAAATTTCGTTGATTTTTTAGGATACAACCCGCTGTTGGCTTCCTTTAACCTCACCGTGAATGCCACTTATGCCAATTCGGACAGCTTGTTGATAATCAAAGAAGATTTGTTGGCGAATCCAATTGTAAAAGAAGTTTACTACCAGGATGTGGTATTGGACCTTATCAATAAAAACCTGCGCACCATGGCGTTGGTGGTGGGGGCATTCAGTGTTCTGCTGTTGCTCATTACGGTTACCCTCATCAACAACTCCATTCGCTTGTCGCTTTATTCGCAACGCTTTCTCATCAAGAGCATGCAATTGGTCGGCGCAACTTCGTGGTTTATCAAAAAGCCTTATTTGAGCAAAAGTTTGATCCAAGGCTTGTTGAGTACCTTTATAGCCGTAGGATTGCTGTTTGGCGTGCTGCAGATTGGCGATGCCCAATTGCCCGAGCTCAGAGATTTGCGGAACGATCAGTTTACATTGTTCATTGCAGGAGGGATGCTTTTGATCGGATTGGTCATCAGCTTGCTCAGCACCTGGTTTGCTATATCCAAATACTTAAGAAATAAAATCGACGATTTATACTAATGAAAGCTTCACAGAAAGAACCGCAAGTATTGCTTTTTAGCAAGAAGAACTACACCTTGATGTTGATAGGTTTGGGATTGATTGCCCTTGGGAACATCCTGATGATTGGCAATGAAGATATTTACAGCTTTACCAAAATCACTTTGGCACCCATTCTCATCATGGCTGGTTTTCTGGTGGAAATTTATGCCATTATGTTTCGTGCAAAGAAGCAGGCATGACTTGGTTCCAAGCGGTGATCATCGCTATTGTTGAGGGGCTCACAGAATTTTTGCCGGTAAGTTCTACAGGCCACATGATCTTGGCTTCGGCTTTGATGGGCATTCATGAGGACGAATTTGTAAAATCCTTTGAAGTCATCATTCAGCTGGGAGCCATATTGGCCGTTTTGGCGCTTTATTACAAGCGTTTTTTTGTAGGCATTGATATTTACCTCAAGTTGTTTGTGGCATTCCTTCCGACAGGCATTATTGGGTTTTTGGCTTACAAAACCATCAAAGCATACCTTTTTAATCCGGCCACGGTGAGTATTTCGCTGATTGCAGGAGGCATGCTTTTGATTTTATTGGACCGTTGGACCGAAAAGAAAGAAAGCCGTTACAGCCAAATTGAGGACATTGGGTATCTCGATGCTTTCAAAATTGGTTTGATACAATGTTTGAGCATGATACCCGGTGTGTCGCGTTCGGCAGCCACCATCTTTGGCGGGGTTTATTCGGGCTTTAACCGGGTTCAGGCTGCTGAGTTCAGCTTTTTGCTGGCAATACCAACCATGTTTGCGGCTACGGGTTACGACATTCTCAAGAATCACGAGTTGTTTACCGCCGATACGGCGCCGGTAATGGCGTTGGGGGCAGTTGTGGCCTTTGTGGTGGCCTTGTTGGCGGTGAAGGCCTTTGTAAGCTTTCTCACCAAATACGGCTTCAAGCACTTTGGCTGGTACCGCATTGTTATTGGCTTGTTGTTTTTGGCGTATGCGTACAACACAGGCCTGCAATTAGGAGTGAATTGATGCAGCATACGCGACCTGAGGGCGAGATTTTGCTATTGAACAAGCCATTGGGCTGGACTTCATTCGATTTGGTCAAAAAAGTACGGAATACCTTGCGGATTAAAAAAGTAGGTCATGCCGGAACACTCGATCCCTTGGCCACTGGGCTGATGATTTTGTGCACCGAAAAGCAGACCAAACAGATTGCCGAATTAACTGGAAAAGACAAAGTGTATTCCGGCACTTTGCGATTGGGGCAAACTACACCGAGCTACGATCTTGAAACCGAACTTACCCTAGCTGTTGATATTTCGCACATCACTGAAGCTGCTGTTGCAATGGCTGCAGCTTCCTTTGTTGGTGAAATCACTCAGCGCCCCCCGGCACATTCAGCGGTTAAAGTTGATGGGCAGCGTGTGTATAAATCGGCCCGTGCAGGTGTTGAAGTAGATATTCCTTTGCGCCAGGTAACAGTATATGCATTTGACGTTGTACGAATCGATTTCCCCGACGTGCACTTCCGGGTACATTGCAGCAAGGGAACATACATCCGGTCGTTGGTAAACGATTTAGGTCAAATGTTGGGGGTAGGTGCCGTTTTAACATCACTTTGCAGGACGGCAATTGGATCGTTTAAACTCGAAGATGCCTGGGAATTGGATACTTTTGTGGCTGAACGTAAGGTGCAAAAACAAATAGATGCAAGTAATCAGGGGGATTGACGAACACAATACCGGTACGCCCTTGGTGTTGACCATCGGGTCGTTTGATGGTGTGCACTTGGGGCATCAACAATTGCTTCAGATTTTAAAACTTCGTGCCGAAGCCATTGGTGGACGATCGGCACTGATGACCTTTACGCCTCATCCGAGGATAGTGTTGAACAAAGACAAGGACAAACTCAAATTGTTGAGCAATGATGCCGAAAAGGAGGCACTATTGCAGCGGTTTGGTTTAGATGTATTGTTTTTTGTGCCATTCGATAGTGCTTTTTCCCAACAAGAAGCTGGGGTATTTTTGCATGAAGTGCTCATAAAGCAATTGGGAGTCAAACATCTGGTGATTGGATATGACCACCGTTTTGGAAAAAACAGGGTTGGTGACTTTACCTATTTACAAGCAGAGGCAAGCCGTACCGGTTTGTTTTCGGTAGAGGAGATATCCCAGCAAACCATCGATGATTTAGCCATTAGTTCTACGAAAATCAGGATGTCGCTCGATGCGGGTGATGTGGGTTTGGCGAACAAGCTTTTGGGATATCATTATGCTTTGCGTGGCACAGTAGTGAAAGGTGACCAAATTGGACGACGCTTGGGGTATCCAACGGCCAATATTTCTGTGGATGATCCTTACAAACAAATTCCTGGTGCAGGGGTGTATGCTACCGAGGTTAAAATGGGCGAAGATTGGTTGCCAGCCATGACCTACATTGGAACAAGGCCGACAATCAATGGTCAAGCGAACAATATAGAAACCAATATATTTGATTTTCAGGGCGATCTGTATGGCAAATATTTGGAAATTGCTTTCAAATGCCATATGCGGCACGACCTAAAATTCGATAGTCTTGAAGCACTTACCCAGCAAATTGCTTTAGACGAACGCAAGGTTCGCATGTATTTTGATTTGGCTTAGGCCATCAGCTTGTAAACCAATTCTTTCAATAGTTCACCTTCGGCAGTATCTGTGCTGCCCAAACCTTTTGATTTTAAATCGTATTCAAGGAGCAGCCCAATCGCTTTTTTTGTTTTTGGCAAGCTGTAATTTCGCGCATAGGTCTCATAATCCTTCAAAAAATAAGGATTTACGCCCAATGCGCTGGCCAACTGGGCTTGTGGCATTCCTTTGTGGTGGTGAAAATTATAGACCTTGCTGAAAAAGGAGTACAACGACCCAATGCATACGGGCATGCTGAAATTACTGGCCTTTGGACTTTCGGCGAAATAACTTACAATTTGAAAGGCTTTGAGCATATCGCGCTTACCAATGGCATTTTGTAGTTCAAATACATTGTAATCACGGCTGATGCCCACATACTTTTCAATCAACTCTACTGTAATGGAGGCTCCTTTTGGCAGATTAATGGCTAATTTTTCAACTTCAGAGGATATTCTGCTCAAGTTGTTGCCCAAATATTCCGACATGATGACGGCCGTTTCGGATGAAACCTTAAATCCTTGTTCTTGAATATAGCCTTCGATCCATTTCGCCAATTGATAATCCTTTACCTTATCACTTTGGAAAATCAAGCCCTTTTCATCGGCAGATTTGTATGCTTTTTTCCGTTTGTCGAGCGTTTTGCTCTTGAACGAAAGGACCAAAAAAGTGCTTCCAAGAGGTTTTTCAAAGTAGGCTTGTAATTTCTCGTATTCCTTTTCATTGAGCCCTTGTGCCTCTTTTACCAAAACAAGTTGGTGATTGGCCATCATTGGAAAACGGCGTGCGGCATTGATGATGTTTACGGCATCTACGTCGCGCCCGTAAAATACGGTTTGGTTAAATCCCTTTTGTTCTTCACTGATGGCATGCTGTTCAATCCAATTGGTGAGCTGATCCATGAAGAAGGGTTCTTCTCCATGCAATAGCAAAATAGCCGGAAAATTGCCTTTTTTGAGCTGATCAATCAAAGCAGGGTAAGCCACTTGCGCCATATCAAAAACGCAGGTGTTTAACGGTTAAGCCATTATTGATCAGTTGTTTGATAGAACCAATACCGATGCGCAGATGATTCTCAACGTAGTTGGCGGTTACTTTGGCGTCGCTTTCAGCCGTTTTAACGCCTTCGGGTATCATGGGCTGGTCGCTCACCAAGAGCAAGGCTCCTGTAGGCACGGCATTGTAAAATCCTGTGGTGAAAACAGTCGCCGTTTCCATGTCGATGGCCATGGCCCGAATACTTTGCAGGTATTTTTTAAAGACTTTGTCGTGCTCCCAAACCCTGCGGTTGGTGGTGTACACGGTACCCGTCCAATAGTCCATTCCCATGTCGCGGATGGTGGTGGAAATGGCTTTTTGCAGGGCAAAAGAAGGAAGGGCCGGCACCTCAGGTGGAAAATAGTCGTTGGATGTTCCTTCGCCCCTGATGGCTGCAATGGGCAATATCAAATCGCCGATGGCATTTTTGCGCTTGAGCCCACCACATTTTCCCAAGAATAAAACTGCTTTTGGTTTGATGGCTGTGAGCAAATCCATCATGGTGGCTGCCATGGGACTACCCATGCCAAAATTAATCAACGTAATACCGTCGGCCACCACGGTTTGGATGGGTTTATCGTGCCCCATAATGGGCACGTCGTACCACTCGGAAAACAATTTGAGATAGTTCGAAAAATTGGTGAGCAGTACGTAAGGGGTGAAGTCCTCGAGGGGACGGCCAGTGTAGCGGGGCAGCCAGTTTTGAACAATCTCTTCTTTCGTTTTCATACTTTTGAGGGTACAATTGAAATACAAGTATACGCCACAAAAGGCGTGAGTTATGCACAAACAAACCCTCAACCTTCCACCTTTTGCCTACAATTTCAAAACAATAGGCGGTAAGGCATGTCTATACGATGCATTCCGCCGAAAATACGTGGTGATTACGCCAGAAGAATGGGTGCGACAGCATTTGCTGCATTATTTGGTGGCCGATAAAGCGTACCCAGCTCACTTGATTTCGGTTGAAAAGTTATTGGTGGTTGAAGGGAGCAAAAGGAGGTACGATGCGGTTGTATTCGATGATCAGTTCCATCCTTTGCTGCTCATCGAATGCAAGGCACCTCATGTTGCGATTTCACAAGAAGTTTTTGATCAAGCCGCTCGATACAATCGCCCATTACAAGTGCCATTTTTTTTGGTAAGCAATGGTTTGCAACATATCATGGCAAAAGTAGACCATGCGAATGGCAGGTACCTCTTTGCACCGGAACCACTGACCTTCAAAGAATTGCAGCTGGCGTTTTAGAGCGACTTTGCCAGCACTTCCATATCGCCATTGGTCAATACTTCGGCACCTTCATCAGTCTTAATTGAATTCAGGAGCATTGCTTTGGCAATGGTTTGGGCTTCAATGCCGCGATAACGCATGGGGAGGAGCCAACTAAACCAAGGATAAATAGCGATGGCTACCATTTCGCCGATTCTCTTTTCGGAGCGTTTGGCCATGATGAGCCCGGGTTGATAGATTGACAACCGCTTCAAATCCATTTTACGCAAAGCCAACTCCATTTCGCCTTTTACCCGGTTGTAAAAAAAGGCTGATTGAGGAGCTGCGCCGATGGCACTCACCACGCTGAAATGCGCTACACCGGCTTGAGCGGCCAAAATGCCAGCATTTACAACCATATCGTAGTCCACTTTTCGGAACGCTTCTTTGGAACCGGCTTTGGCGATGGTTGTTCCCAAACAACAATAGACCCTGCTTACACTGGCGAAAACATCGAGGTGGTGGGTCATTTGGGCCAAATCGGCTTGCACAAATTGTAATTTGTGGTGCTCGAAGGCAGGAGCGCTTCTGCCCAAACAAATGATTTGATTCACTTTGTCACTTTTCACCAATTCAACCAGCAGTGCTTGACCTGTGGCCCCTGTGTATCCAAGGATGAGTGCATTAAAATAAGGAGAGGAAATAGACATGTTCAGGCGTGGTGATAAGGTTCGTTTTTGAGAATGGTAAAGGCACGGTACAGCTGTTCGGCAAAAATGAGGCGTATGATTTGGTGTGAAAAAGTCATTTTGGAAAGCGATAGCTGAAAATTGGCGCGTTCATAAACCTCTTTGGAAAATCCAAAAGCACCACCAACCACAAAATCAATTTGACTTTGTCCGCTGACGGTCCACTTTTCGATGCGCTGTGCAAAGTCAGTAGAGTCGAGCGCCATTCCGCGTTCGTCGAGGAGTACCACCCAGCTTTTGTTTCCAAAATGCTTGAGCAATAGCTCTCCTTCTCGTTTTTTGAGTTCATCTACTGGGAGCTGTCCAGCTTGTTTGGGTTGATGAATCACGAGGGTGTCGAATTGGCAGTAGTGCTTGAGCTTTTTTTCAAAAAACAATAGCCCTTGTTCTACGAAACCATCCTGGTGTTTGCCCACCAGCAGCATTCTCACACGAATCATGTACAAAAATAAAAAAGCCTCCACGAGGGAGGCTTCAAATTTTAGGGATGTATTTTATTTGTCGATGCTCAACAGCTCCACTTCAAAAATCAGGGTGCTGTTTGGTCCAATCAATTGACCTGCACCACGTTCGCCATAGGCCAAAGCGCTAGGCAAAAAGATGCGGAATTTAGATCCAACAGGCATCAACTGGAGCGCTTCTGTCCAACCCGTGATCACACCATTGAGGGGGAAAGTTGCAGGCTGACCACGTTCCACAGAGCTGTCGAAAACAGTTCCGTCGATGAGGGTACCATGGTAATGTACGGTTACTTTGTCGGTGGCAGCAGGTTTAGGGCCTTCTCCCATTTTGATTACTTCGTACTGTAAGCCACTTGCTGTAGTGGTTACGCCAGCTTTTTTACCGTTTTCTACCAAAAAAGCTTCGCCTTTGCTTTTGGCTTCACCAGCTTTTTTCTCCATGAGGGTAGTAAAGTAGTTTTGAATGTGCTGATTGGCATCTTCTTCGTTGATAGCCAGCTCTTTACTGCCCATAACGTCTTCCATGGCTTTGAGCATGGTGGCGAGATTGATGTCGCCAAAGCCCTGACCTTTGAGGTTGGTGCCAATGCTAACACCCAGGCTGTAGCTGACTGTGTCGATTTGCGTTTTCATTGTTGCGTTTTTGTCTGATTTTTTCTGACCGTTACAAGCCGTAAAAGCGAATACGCTGATGCTTGTGAGAAGGATGAGCGATTTGAAATGCATATTTTTCAGGATGAAGGCACGAAGATAGGAGAATCTACTACAATTGCTGCAAAGCTCAGCTATTTTACAGAACATTAACACCAAAAAGGCCTGACAATCGTGCTTTGAAGGGGTCTAAAACGGTTTCATCGGCCAAAAATTCAAAATTCAGCCCATCGATTTCGTATGTGGTATGCTGGGGTTTGAGTTGCAGTTCGTTCATGACTTTCTGCAAATCAGCCATGTGGGTGTATTTGCAGTTGATGCGCAAACTCCGCCAACGCACTACAGGTATGCAAGTTGCTTCGTGCAAAGCAGCTTCTACCGCACCCCCATAGGCGTCAATGAGGCCGCGCACTCCCAGCAATGTGCCCCCAAAGTAGCGAACCACTACGGCCAAAGTGTTGGTGAGTGAGGCACTGTCGAGCGCATGCAGAATAGGCCGACCCGCACTGCCCGAAGGTTCTCCGTCGTCGTTGATGCGATACACTTCTCCGCCTTCACCCAAACGATAGGCATAGCACCAATGGCGGGCACTGGGGTGTTCGTGCCGCAATTGATCGAGCAAGGTTGGCACTTCTTCTACCTGTGCTATGGGATAGAGATAGGCGATGAACTTGCTGCCTTTTTCACGTAAAAGACCGGTTATTGGAGCTGAAAGTTGAAGTTTGCGGCTCATAAGCTGGCGGCATAGGTGAGAATGGCGCCGACGGCTGCCGCTAGTCCCCACCACTGTTTGCCTTTGGGTGTTTCGGCAAAAAGCAGGGCAGCAGCCAAACTGGCCAACAAGATAATGCCCACATTGAGCATGGGAAAGACAAAGGCTGCAGGCAAACCGCTGCCAAAAGCCTTCAACAAGGAAAATACCGCCAAAAAATTGGTGGTGCCCAAGAGGGCTCCTGAACCTATAGAGCGCCAATTCCATTTTACCTGCTTTTGAAGGCTCAAAAGGCCTACGCCTACCCAACCGAAGCAACCAGCAGTGCCAAATAGCGTCATCAAAAACAAGGGTTGTTGGGCCGGTGGAAGTTGATGTGATTCAGTGTACTGCAGCAGGCTATCGGCCAATCCGCCTCCTAAAAAAATAAGCACGGGCAGTAACCAGCGGCCACTTTCCTTCACTTTGATGGCTCCTCCCGTGCTTTGCCACCAAATGGCCAAAACGGCCAAAAGCAGGGCAATACCATGGCGCCAATCGAAGGGAGAAGGGCTGTAGAGGTAGGCTGCCGTCATGGGCACGACAAAGCTCATTTTAGATGCGGTGGTAGTGATGTTTACCCCCAGCACTTGTGCTGAATGTCCGATCAACACAAAAAGCGCCACGAACAAAAAGCCAATGACAAAAGCCGCTGGTAGCCAAGGTTGTGTGATATCCAACGCGTTCAAGCCTCCTGCCGGTATGCTCCAAGCGGCAAGTGATACACAGATCACATAATTTACTGCTACCGCCAAGCGCGTATCTGATTGCCAGCGTTCGAACAAACGAAACCAGATGAAGTTACAGGCCGAAAGGGCCATGCTGAGCAATAGCCAAATCATCTTTATGCCTTTTTGGGGATGTAATAGCAGAGGCTATCGCCGCCAACCACTTCTTCTTTGATCAATGTCGCATTGGCTGGTAGGGCTGCGGCTTTCAATCCCACTTCGAATCGTTGGGGACTCGTAAACACGCGGATTTCATCCCAGAAGCCACTAGCTAAAAAAGCGTTTAAGGTAGCAGCACCTCCTTCAATCAAAACCGATTGCACATTTCTTTCATAAAGACTGTTCAGTATGCTTGGTAAAGAAATGGCCAATTCACCCTTTTTGTAGAGCAATTGCTCGGTTGGAGACTGGGAATTGAAAACGCGGTAAGGGCCGGGAAAAGAAGCGTGGGTAAGCACGAGGCGCAACGGATTTGGTCCGGCTACCAATCGGGTAGTGAGTTCCGGATCATCGGACAAAACGGTATTGGCTCCCACAAGAATGGCGGCCTCACTGGCTCGCCAGCGGTGGGTGAGCATCCGGCTCTCGCTGCTGCTGATCCAGTAGGGAGCCTGGCCAGTTGGGGCCATGAAACCGTCAGCGCTTTGTGCCCATTTGAGGACAATGTAGGGTCTTTTTTCCGCCAAAAAGGTGAAAAAACGGCGATTTAGATGCACACAGTCGGCTTCAAGCACGCCAACCCGTGTTTCAATGCCTGCGGACTCGAGTTGGGCAAGTCCCTTTCCTGCAACCAAGGCAAAGGGGTCGAGGGTGCCAATCACAACCCGCTTCACTTTCGATTGTACCAATAAAGTACTGCAAGGCGGGGTTTTACCAAAATGCGCACAAGGCTCGAGGGTGACGTATACCGTACTTTCCGACAACAACTCCTTGTGTTGCACCGCCTCAATGGCATTCACCTCAGCATGCGCCTGTCCGTATTGACGGTGCCAGCCTTCGCCGATGATGCAGCCATTGTGCACCACCACGCAGCCTACACGTGGGTTAGGTGCTACATAGCCGGTGCCTAAACGGGCCAGCTCAATGGCACGTTGCATGAAAATTTCGTCGGAAAGCAAAGCTGACATGGGCCACAAAATTAGGACAATTGCCCACGATTGTTGCAAGCCGTCACTTTCAAAGGCATATTTGCAGCATGAATCCCGCCAGCAGTTGGCAACAACTCAAAAAGACAGCATTTGAAGTCCCGCTCAGTCAGCAGTATGAAGCCGATGAGTTACGGGCGATGTGGTGGTGGTGGCTCGAAAAAAGGGCGGGCATCAACAGGAGTTCCTACTTGGCGCGGCAACATGAAGTACCCACTGCTGACTTGCTTGAACAATTGGCAGCTGATGTGCATGAACTCAAACAAGGTGTGCCGTTTCAGTATGTGCTCAACGAAGCTTGGTTTCTCGACCGTAGTTATGTGCTCAACCGCTCTGTACTCATCCCTCGACCCGAAACCGAAGAGTTGGTGCGTTGGATTTTAGCAGAAGAAGGCTCCATCGACAGGCTCCGTTTGATTGATTTGGGCACAGGAAGTGGGATCATCCCCATCAGCATAGCCCTGGCAAAGCCACTCTGGCAAGTTTTTGGACTGGAGCTTTCTGCCGATGCCCTGGCCACTGCCCGCGAAAATGCACAACGCTTGGGGGCAGCGGTGGAATGGCTCGCAGGCGATATGTTGGAAGCGAAATTGCCCGATTGGGATATCGTGGTAAGCAACCCGCCTTATATACCTTATGCCGAGGCCGATAGCCTGCTGCCCCGAGTACGTGAACAAGAACCGGCCATGGCATTGTTTTCACCCGACGAAGATCCCTTGCTCTTTTATCGCAGCATCGCCGAACGGTTGCGGGCAGCAGGGGAGGGCAAGACGGTATATTTGGAGTTGAATGAAGAAAAAGCCCCCGAAATTGGGGGCTTGTTTGAGGGTTTTGCCTGTGCATTCAAATCGGACATGCAAGGCAAAGTACGTATGTTGCGGGTACGCTCTTAAGCAATTTGGGCACTTTCAGCAGGCATTTGTCGATTCACTTTTTTCAACAAACCTTGAAGTACTTTTCCCGGACCCACTTCGGTGAATGCCGAGGCACCATCAGCAATCATTTGCTGCATGGTTTGCGTCCAGCGTACGGCTCCAGTCAACTGGTTAATGAGGTTGGCCTTGATGGCTTCGGGATCGGTTACGCCTTGCGCAGTTACGTTTTGGTAAATGGGGCAACGTGGTGCGCTGATAGGGGTTTGCCGGATGGCTGCTTCGAGTTCAACACGTGCAGGTTCCATCAGTGGACTGTGAAATGCACCACCAACGGCAAGCATAACCGTTTTGAGTGCACCGGCCTCACTTAAAGCTGCATTTGCTTTTTCAACTCCAGCGATGCTTCCTGAAATTACCAATTGGCCTGGACAATTGTAATTGGCGGGTACAACAATCTCGTCGGTAATGCCAGCACAAACTTGTTCTACTACGTTATCTTCGAGTCCCAAGACCGCGGCCATGGTAGACGGTTGCAGCTCACATGCTTGTTGCATGGCCATGGCCCGCTTTGAAACCAACAGCAGTCCATCGGCAAAGCTCATACTTCCACAAGCAACCAAGGCAGAGAACTCGCCCAATGAATGTCCGGCCGCCATGTCGGGATGAAAAGCATCTCCCAGCAATTTGGCCAAGATCACCGAGTGGAGGAAGATGGCAGGTTGCGTAACCTTTGTTTGGCGAAGCTCCTCCTCGGTACCGTCAAACATAATGTCGGTGATGCGGAAGCCCAACAAGGTATTGGCCTGTTCAAACAACTCGCGTGCTACTGGGTATTGTTCGTAAAGATCTTTGCCCATACCGGGAAACTGGGCACCCTGGCCCGGAAATACATATGCTTTCATTTGGCTGATTTTTGGGCAAGCGCACTTGCCTGTTGGTTGCAAGAATAGAAAAAAGCGAGATTAGCGGCGGCCTTTTGGACCAAAATATTCTACAAAGTTTCTTTCTGTTTCGTAGAGCTTGATGCTGTAAAGCCGGTAATGCTCAGAAGTCAGGTGAGGCTCCAGTTGTTCCCAAATGCCCATCGCAATGTTTTCGGTAGAAGCCATTTTACCTGCCATAAAGGGCACATCGAGGTTGATATTGCTATGGTCGAGTACATCCACGACATAGGTTTTGATGATGGCGCTCATTTTTTTGAGGTCCATCACAAAGCCTGTTTCCGGGTGCGGATTCCCTTCCAGCGTTACATACAAATCGAAGTTGTGTCCATGCCAGTTTTTATTGGCGCATTTGCCGAATACCGCTTCGTTTTGCTCGTTGCTCCAATTCGGATTGTACAACTTATGGGCGGCATTAAAATGCTCTTTGCGTGTAAGGTAAATCATAATTACAGGCCGCAAATATAGCACATACAGCTGATTTGATGTGCAAAGCAGGGGGTTGGTCAAGGCAAGCTGCTTTTTTGGCGTAAATCGGTATAATTGGGTTTATTTTTGGGGCATGATTGTAATTACAGGTGCAGCGGGATTTATTGGCAGTTGTTTGGCTGCAGGTTTATTGGAGGCAGGCTATGGCGATTTGGTGCTTGTCGATGATTTTTCAAGAGCCGATAAAATGCCAAACCATGCTGAGAAATCGGCGCTTAGGGTAGATAGAAAAGATTTTTTCGCATGGCTCGATCTTGAGCACAGAAGCGTTCAATACATTTTTCACCTGGGAGCACGTACCGATACCACCGAGTTCAACCGTGACTTATTGTTCGATTTAAACTTCCACTACACCCAAACTTTGTGGCTGCGTTGTGTAAAGTATGGCTTGCCTATGCTGTATGCCAGCTCGGCTGCGACTTATGGAGATGGTAAAAATGGTTTTAACGATGATGAAGCCGCACTCGATACCTTGCATCCGCTGAATCCATACGGTGAATCGAAGCAAGCTTTTGATTTATGGGCGCAGGAACAAAGCCAAAGGCCCTTTCAGTGGGTAGGACTCAAATTTTTCAATGTGTATGGTCCGAACGAGTACCACAAAGGACGTATGGCATCGGTGGTGTTTCATACCTACTCACAGGTGAAAGAAAAGGGTGAAATGCGCTTGTTTAAATCGCATCACCCCGATTTTAAAGATGGCGAGCAATTGCGCGATTTTATTTATGTGAAAGATGTTGTGAAGGTGTGCCTGTGGTTCATGGAAAACAGAAAGGCATCGGGATTATTCAATTTGGGAACTGGACAGGCGCGCACCTTTTTGGATTTGAGCAGGGCCGTTTTCCATGCGATGAAGCGGAATCCAGTTATTTCATTTGTCGACACACCTGTTGACATCAGAGACAAATACCAATATTTTACCGAAGCCAATATGCAGAAACTGCAAGCGGCCGGCTACCAGGAGGCTTTTACTTCACTTGAAGTGGGAGTTGAGGATTATGTTTCTAACTATTTGGCATTCAATAGATATTACTAATGAAAATTAGGAGAATCGTTGAGTATGCCATTTGGGTAGTTTTTGCCTTCACCCTTGTTTTTGGGGTGTACAGCCAATTGGCGGTAAAGCAAAAAACGGATGTATTTCTTGCCAATGCTGCTTCGAAACTGAGTCGCTACTTGTCTACCGAAGCGCGTCAGTTTGAGCGTTGGAAGCGACAAACCAGAGCAGGTGACGAGCTCGGTACCAATTTCTGGGAACCGGGGATGCAAAATACCGGCTTGAGTGGGTTTTTACAGGTTTACAAAGGCGATTCACTTGTTTTTTGGAACAACAGCCGATTTACCGACAGTGTGCTTCCTGATAAAAAATCGGGATATGTGGCGTTGGAAAATTTGATTGGCTACTTGATACAAGCGCAAAAAGGTGAATATCGGTTGGTTTATCTGATTCCCTTACGCGATAACTATGCGTATGAAAACAAATATTTACAAAATCAATTTTACCTGACATTTGATGCCATTGATCAGCTCAGGCTTATGGGGCCTACAGGTACAGGTGTAGGGGTGAAGGGGCCCGATGGTCAAGTGGCATTTCGGATTGCTGCCCGCAGCAAAATGGGGTATGTGAATTTGCCTTCAAACGAAAAATTTTCGGGAAACAGCTTTTTAATTGCCATTGCTGCAGCCATTTTATTGTTTTTTCTGCGCATTGAGGCGGATCAGGTAGCGCGGAAACCTTGGTGGAGTTTGTTGGAATTCATGCTTCCTGTGGTGGTCATCAGGATATTGTTGTTCAACTACCGCGCTGAGTTGGGTTTGAGTGCCTTGCCCTTGTTTGATCCTTCCATTTTTGCCTCACATTGGCTATTGCCTTCTTTTGGCGATTTGTTGTTGCACTTGCTGGTCATGGTGCTGTTTTTGCTGTTTTTATTCCGGTATAGACGCATTTTTCATGCCCATGAAGGGGACTTGGCCAGAACAGCATCTTCTTGGCCTGTCCGTTTTATGCTGAGCATGTTGGTGGTTTTTTTCTTCTTGGTTTCATTGCTGGTATGCCGCGATTTGGTATTTAGCAGCGATATACCCATTGGCATTGACCAATTGTTCGACTTCAATGCCTACACCTTTTTGGCATTGTTTACCTATTTGCTTTTCATCTGTATCAATGCAGCAAGTTTTTATCTGCTTTTTAAATATTTGCTGCGTTCACTCAGCTATACCCAGCTATTGCTGCTTTTTGCTGCCATCATGTTGTTTGTCATTTGGGTGTTTAGCTTCACCGGTGAACAAGTATGGTTGAAGAAATATGCAATATGGTGGGTGCTGTTGGCAGTCATTTTTGTTTGGCTCAAATGGCATGCATGGCGGTTTCGGTCAACCTTTTACATGCTTGTGGCGCTTTGGAGCATGTTTATCGGCTACCAGGTGAGCGAGGCACTGTTCCGCAAGCAGATTGAAAATGCCCGCTATACAGCCCGTAAAATTTATGCGCCCAATGATGCTACGGCCGTTTACCTGCTTTTTGATTTGGTTTCGCGCTTGCAAGAGGATGCCTTCTTAAAATCCCAAAAAATCGATGACCTGGAAGATCAACAGCGCTTGCAAAACCGCTTGGGGTTTGAATACTTGAAAGGATACTTAGAAAAATACCTGCTGTCGGAAACAGCTATATTCAAAGGACCCAGGCTGAATGCCGAGCAGGCTGCCTCCATTGCAGAAGAGCTTGAGCAGGTAGATCGTTTTAGCATGCTTCGGCAGTTCAAACAAAATGCGCGGCAGGGCTACGTGCTGCGGGTGCCTTTTGTGGGCGTAGAACAAACGGTAGATACCTTGTTTTTGCGTTTCCTCCAAAAAAGCCTGAAACCCGAAAGTCCCTTGCCGAGTCTATTGATCGAGGGCGATTTGGTGTCGAGGGAACAATTCAGCAGCTTTTCTTTTGCTGTTTACGAACAAAATAAGCTGATCCAACAAGGTGGTAAATACCCTTATCAGCTAATTGATAATAGCTGGAAAAACAGCGAGGGGGAATTTAATTTGATCCAACTCGATGGCTTATCGCATTTCATCTACCGACCCGATGCAGCCAACATCATTGTGGTGAGCTTTGCGGCGGCAGGTTGGGTACGACCACTTTCAGTGGCTTCAGGCCTCTTTATCCTCACCATCATGTTTTTGTTTTTGGCGAACAGGGTGGTGGATACCAAGGCAAATTGGCAAAAATTCATTCGCTTGAGCTATCGCAACCGCATTGAAATAGCGTTGATAGGCTCAGTGCTTGTCATTTTGCTGTTTATCGGCTACATCACCATCACGTATACGGTTTTGAGAAGCAAATCGAATACTGAAGAACTGGTGACGGGAAGGTTGCAAGACATCCAAGCCGCTGTAGAAGGGGGGCTCCGACTACGTCAGTCAGGTTTAGAAATAACCCCAGCACAGCGATCTGAGCTAAATCAAGTATCGGGCAGTTTGCAAGCCGACTTTAACTTGTTTGACCTGCAAGGTTCCTTGCTGTTCAGCTCACAAACCAAACTTTTTGAACGGGGTTTGGTAGGCAATTACATGGAGCCTCGTGCCTACTATGAAGTGGCACAAATGCAAAGGACCATCTTTTTGCAAACAGAACAAATTGGTTCGTTCAGCTTTACATCGGCTTATGTGCCCTTGCGTGACGATAAATCGCAACTGGTAGGCATTTTGAACATGCCTTCATTCGACACTGACTTATTGGAACAAGCCGAACTCAATGAGTTTGTCGGCAATTTGATCAGCTTATACTTTATCATTCTATTGGCGGCATCGGTCATTGTATTTTGGCTGGCTGAGCGCATTACCTCACCCATTCAATTGCTTACAAAAGTCATTTTACGTACCAAGGAAGGTGAACGTAACGAAATGCTCAACTGGAAAAGAGAAGACGAAATAGGTGTGTTGCTGAGCAGTTACAATGCTATGTTGCAGGAACTCGATCAAAATGCTGTCTTACTTGCACGTTCCGAAAGGGAGCTCGCCTGGCGAGAAATGGCGCGGCAGATTTCCCATGAAATCAGGAATCCGTTGACCCCGATGAAATTAAAATTGCAACGGCTGCTACGCGACTTCAGCGAAAATCCGGCGCGTTTTAGTGAAAGGTTCAAAAGTGAATCAAATTTAGTATTGGAACAAATTGATGTATTGGCGGCTGTTGCTGGTGAATTCAGCTCTTTTGCACAAGTGCAGGTGGGTGAAAAGCATGTATTTGATCTGAGAGAGTGTTTGGTATCGGTAGTCAATCTGTATGACCATGGCAGCAAATTGCATTTTGCGGATGCTACCCAAACAGAAAATCCCTTTCCACAAGGAAATGCTTTGCTGGCAGTAGAAAATGAAGCGTGCAGGGTATTTGGTGATGCCATGCAAATTCAACGTGTTTTTCAGAACCTGATCAAAAACGCCTTGCAAGCTGTTCCTGAAGACCGTATCGCTGAAATCAAAGTGAGTTTGAACCGCATAGATGGTGCATGGGAAATTAATGTAACCGATAATGGCTCTGGTATACCTGCCGAAAACCGCGAGCGCATATTCCAGCCCAATTTCACCACCAAAAGTTCGGGCATGGGATTGGGATTGGCCATTGTGAAGAAAATCATTGAGCAAAATGAGGGACAGGTGGGTTTTGAAACAACAGAAGGAGTGGGCACACGTTTTTATGTTCGTTTCCCTGTATACCAGGAACCTGCATGATCAAAAAGCTAATTTTCGGGTTGTTGTGTCAATGGTGCTTGATTGGCGGCACACAAGCCCAAAATGCAGCTTGGAAACAACGACAACTTGTTTTTGATAGCGATACTGTCAAAATAGATGATTTGCCTTTGGTGCCCATGCAGGCTAGTACGCTGGTGGGTGCAAATGTGTGGAAAACGGTACCTGAAGCATGCTTGCATGCCCACAAATATTTGCTCAGGGCGTGTTTTAGCACAGACACCATTACCATACGCTACCAAGTTTTCAGCTACGATTGGACGCGTCCGCATTTCTTGCGCGATGAAAAGCTGGTAAGCGACATCCGTTTTGCAAAAGAAAACCCATTTAACTTATTGCCGCCTGCGAATGCTGCAACGAACATTGTTGATTTTAGGCAGCTCGATAAGCAAGGGAGCATTTCGAGAGGCTTGGGCTTGGGCAACAACCAAGACTTGGTGCTGAATGCCGGTTTCAATTTGCAATTGTCGGGCAGGCTCACCGACAGCATTGAATTAACCGCCAGCATGACTGATAATAATTTGCCATTCCAACCCGATGGTTATACCCAGCAATTGCAGGATTTTGATCGGGTATTTGTGCAGATAAAAAACCGTTTAACCCGACTCACGGTAGGCGATTATGATCTCAGCCGACCTGACAGCTATTTTTTGAATTTTTTCAAAAATGTAAAGGGAGCAAGTGTTGAGTTGCAAACCGCTTTGGGTAAAAATGGACAACTCAAGCAAATGGCAAGTGTTTCTGCGGCTAGAGGACAATTTGGACGAAATGTGTTTTTGGGAAGAGAAGGAAATCAAGGGCCATATCGGTTAACAGGGCAGAATGCCGGCCAATTTATCGTTGTTTTGGCAGGCTCAGAACGGGTATATATCGACGGTGAACTCTTGCGGAGGGGTGAACAGTATGATTATGTGATCGATTACAATACGGCTGACCTCAGTTTCACGCCCAATCGTATCATTACAAACCAAAGCCGGATCATCGTTGAATTTGAATACGCCAACCAGGCATATTTGCGCACCATAGCCTTTTATGGTGCCACCTATCAGCATAGTAACCGGGTGCAAATCAGCTTCAACACCTACCGCGAAGGAGACAGTCGGAATCAGCCCCTGTTCCAGGATTTGAGCAATGCACAAAAGCAATTTTTACGCGATGCAGGCAGTGGAGCAGCGGCAGTATTTTTTCCTTCGGCAGCAGAGGCTGGTTTCGATGGTCGGCAGGTGCGATATAAAAGCATCGACACCCTTGGCTTTGGTCCTGTGTATGTATACAGCATTGATCCTGATTCCGCCATTTTTGCCGTCAGCTTTAGCTTGGTTGGGCAGGGCAAAGGCGATTATGTGCAAGCCATCAGTACAGCCAATGGCAGGGTATTTCAATGGGTGGCACCCGAAGTGGTGCAAGGTGATACCATCAGAAAGGGAACACATGCGCCTGTTGTTCAATTGATTCAACCCACTAAAATGCAAATGACTACTTTGAAGGCAACTTGCCAGCCTGATGCGTACTCAAACGTTTTGGTGGAACTGGCCCAATCCGACAATCAGTCAAACTTATTTGCAGCCAATCTTTTGCCTAAGGGCCATGCAATTAAGGCCACGGCCAATACCAAACGGCCCCTGCAGGGCAGTAAAAAATTGAAGTGGGAACTGGGTAGTGATGTAGAATGGCTCAATGCAGCTTTTCGGGTGGTGCAGCCTTACAGAAACATGGAGTTTGCCCGTGACTGGAATTTACCTGCTTTGTACGCAGAAAACGCAGAACTCAGCACTTCGGCACGCACGGGCATTTGGTACCTCGATTCAAGCGCCCTTACGTATCAGGCTACGCTGTACCGCACAGGCATTGGATATGAAGGCTTGCGCCAAAAGCTGGAAGGCTATTGGGTAGATAGTGTACAAAGGACACAGCTTGGCTACGATATGTTGCGCAACAATACGCCGTTGTTCGCTGGGGATTATGTCCGCATCAAAGGGGCCTACAGCCGAAAATGGAAGCAATGGTTATTGGGCGGGGGATATGAGCAAGAGAACAACCTCATCTTCATTCCTGGAAGCGATACACTTTCGCCAAGCAGTTTTCGGTTTGATATCCTACAATTATATACACAGTATACATCAGCTACTTTTGATAAAATTACCCTCAAGTATGTATTTAGGGACGATAGGTTGCCCTTTGGTGGTTCTTCGTTACAAGGCAGTCAAAGTGGGCACAATTACACCTTGGCAGGTGAAATTAACCGTTGGGAGAACCACCAGCTAAAACTTACAGCCACTGTGCGGCGCTTGCTCACTTTCGATACGCCCTTACAAAGCGGGTCTTCGGCCTACAATTTTCTCGGCCAATTCGATTACAGTGGACAAATGGCCAATAAAGCATTGGCCCTCACAACTTTTTACACATTTGGTCAGGGGCAAGAGTTGCGGCGCGAATTGGCCTATTTGGAAGTGCCCCGTGGACAAGGCAGCTTTGTGTGGAACGATTACAATGGGAATGGTGTGCAAGAGCTTGATGAATTTGAGCAAGCCATTTTTGCCGACCAAGCCAATTACATTCGTGTTTTTATACCCGGCAACACCTTCATTCCAACCTTTAGCACCCGATTCAGTCAGCAAATCAACCTTCAGCCCGATGCCTGGCTGCAAGCACCCGCTTGGCTCAAACGATTCAGCAATCTCAGCAGTTTTGCCATCGACCGCAAGGAGCAAGGCACAACGGGTTATGCTTATTTGAATCCTATTCGTTGGAATGTGGCCGACAGTAACCTCGTTTCGGCAGCGGGTAATTTTAGGAATACTTTCTTCTTCAATCGCAACAATCCCCGTTTTGGAATAGACCTTACCCATCAGCAACAAATCAATCGGCTGCTTTTGGCCAATGGCACAGAAACCCGAAGCAGTAACGACAATGGTTTACGGTTGCGTTGGAATCCTGTGAGTAGGCTTGGATTCGAAAGCCAAATCAACCTGGGTCGACGCAGGGCTGCAGCCGATTTATTCGCCGTCCGGAACTTCAATATTGTACAATGGGAATGGCTGCCTGTGCTCAATTGGTCGGTGAATCAGCAATGGCGCATTTCGAGTCGGTTGGCCCTGCGGGACAAGCAAAACACCCTTGCCACCGACTTCAATGCCAATAATCTTGAAAGTGCCCGTATCCGCGAAGTTGGCTTGGAGTTGAATTACAATTCCATCAGCAATAGTTCATTGCGCTTCAGCTTTAGTTTGGTGCAAAACCGTTTCACCGGTAATCCCAATAATCCAGCTTCCTTTGAAATACTGCAGGGGCTTTTGCCAGGTAACAACCAATTGTGGTCGGTCAGTCTTTTCCGAAAATTGAGTTCAAACCTTCAATTGAATTTTACCTATGATGGGCGTGCGGCCGAAAATGCCCGCACCATTCATACAGGTAGGGTGCAGGCGCGGTTAAACTTTTGATCAGGCGATTTTGATGCCATTGGCTACCGGGCTGTCGGGTGTCAACAATACCACGCCATCAGGGGTAGGCATGCCCAAGACCAAACATTCCGAAAAAAAGTTCGCGATTTGTTTGGGCGGGAAGTTGATTGCCGCAATGACTTGTTTGCCAATCAATGATTCGATACTGTAGAGTGTGGTTATTTGGGCAGAGGAGTGCCGAACACCCAATGAACCGAAGTCTATTTGCAGTTGATAGGCTGGTTTTCTGGCTTTTTCAAATGGTTTAGCCGCGATGATGGTGCCTACACGCATATCAACCCGCTCAAAATTCGTCCAGCTCAATAAGTGGTTTACTTCATGAATTTCACCAGCCATTTTACTATCGTGCTTTTACGACCATTGTAAGGAGGATACAACAACTTGTTGAGATTGAAGCGTTTGAATTGGTAAAAAACCGATCGCTCGTGCGAAAATGCTTTGAAACCGTAAAGTCCATGGTAACTGCCAGTACCGCTGTGGTTAATGCCTCCAAAAGGGAGGTGTGGATTGGCAATGTGTACCACCAAATCATTTACACAACTGCCTCCAGAGCTCGTTTGCTGTAAAATTTGTTCGGTTTTATAGCTGTTGTTGCTAAAGATGTAAAGTGCGAGCGGTTTATCGTGCTCGTTGATGTAGCGAATGGCGTCAGCGGCATGACCAATACCCATAATGGGTAGTACCGGACCAAATATTTCTTCTTGCATTACCAGCATATCGTCGGATACCTTGCTGAGGATAGTAGGTTGAAAACGCAAGCGTTCGGCGTCGCCTGAGCCGCCATAAACCACTTCGGCACCCTTTTCAACTGCATCTTGCACCAAGCGCTGCATGCGTTCAAAGTGACGTTTACTTACCAAAGCTGGAAAGTCGAGGTGGGTTTTGCCTGCAGCGCCATACATCTGCTCAAGTGCATTTACCAGCTTCTGCGATACCACAGGTATCATGTCTTGGTTCACCAACACATAATCGGGGGCAATGCAAGTTTGTCCGGCATTCAGCAGCTTGCCCCATACCAGCTTTTCTGCTGTGGCTTGTAAATCGGCCGATTCGTCGATAATTGCAGGTGATTTTCCACCCAATTCAAGCGTGATTCCTGCTAAATGATTTGCAGCCGCACGCATCACTTCTTTGCCAACTGCAGTGCTTCCTGTGAAAAAAATGTGATGGAAGGGTTGCTGGAGTAGGGCTTTGGCCACTTCTGCATCACCTGTAATCACCGACACTTCATCGGGAGGGAAAACCGCAGCAATGATTTTGCGAATCACGTCACTGGTTGCCGGCGTGAATTCTGAAGGCTTAATGACCACTGCGTTGCCCGCAGCCAATGCGGCAATAAGTGGGGTTAAAGCTAAGTTGAAGGGATAATTCCAAGGGGCAATGATGAGCACAACTCCTTTGGGTTCATACCTGATTTGCGATTTACCCAACCAAAACGGAAAGCTGCTGCTTACAGAAATAGGTTTCATCCATCGATGCAGTGAATCAACAAAGTGCTTGATTTCCATATAGAAAGGACCAAGCTCTGTGAGCTGTACTTCAAGTGATGGCTTTTTGAAATCGGCATACATGGCCGCTTCAAGTTCAGCTTCATGATTGGCTACTGCTGCTTTCAACGCTTTCAGTTTTTCGATACGCTGCGTGGCGGAGGTAGTGCGCAGTTGTTCGCTGCGTAGCCGCAGCTGTTGGTAAAGCGGGGCAAAATCGAGCATTATTTCTTCAGATACGGGCATGAGGGTGGTCTTGTAAATGCCAATATAAACAACGAAGGGGAACTAATAGATTCCCCTTTTCAAAATTTTAGTTAGAACTTATTCTGCGCTTGATTGGCTTTCTTGCGCATCCATCAAATAAGCTTTGATGAATTCATCCAAATCGCCATCCAGTACTGCTTGCACATTGGAGGTTTCGTAATTGGTGCGCACGTCTTTGATGAGCTTGTAAGGATGCAAGACGTATGAACGAATTTGTGATCCCCATTCTATTTTTTTCTTGGTAGCTTCAATCGCGTCGCGGGCTTCGTTGCGTTTGCGCAATTCCAATTCATACAATTGTGAACGTAGCATTTGCATAGCATGTTCACGGTTTGCCTGTTGCGAACGCTCAATTTGACACTGAATTTGGATGCCGGTAGGTTTGTGGTACAATTGCACCTTGGTTTCTACCTTGTTAACGTTTTGGCCACCAGCACCACCTGAGCGCGAAGTTTGGATTTCAATGTCGGCAGGATTGATTTCAATCTCAATGGTGTCATCAATCAGTGGATAGGCATACACAGAGGCAAATGAGGTATGGCGCCGCGCATTGCTATCGAAAGGGGAGATGCGCACCAATCGGTGCACGCCATTTTCACTTTTCAAGTAGCCATAAGCAAAATCACCATCGAATTGGAGGGTCACCGACTTGATACCCGCCTCTTCGCCATCCTGCAAATCAAGCTCTTTGACAGTATATCCGTTTTTTTCGCCCCACATGATGTACATCCGCATGAGCATAGAGGCCCAGTCTTGGCTTTCGGTTCCGCCTGCGCCTGAGTTGATGGTAACCACAGCACTCATTTGGTCCTCTTCGCTGCGGAGCATGTTTTTGAACTCCAGCCTTTCAAAAATGGCTACCGCTTCATGGTAGTGCTGATCTAATTCATCCGCACTTATTTCTCCCGCTTGTTGAAATTCGTAGTACACTTCCAAATCGGCCAATGCTGCGGCAGTTTCGTCGTACATTGCCACCCATTGCTTGGGCATCTTAACCGATTTCATCAATTTTTCGGCCTTTTCGGCATCATCCCAAAATCCAGGTGCCGTTGACCGGTCTTCAACGTCTTTGATAAAAGCTAACTTTTTATCGACGTCAAAGATACCTCCTCAACGCTTCTAAACGCGTTCTTAAGTCTGTAAGGTGTTCTAGTCTCATAAGGCCGCAAATATAGGAAAAACCCGTCCATTTTGGTCATCTGCCCCAATTGTTGGGGAACCAGACGTCTCGGTAGTGGATGATTTCGGCAGGACGTTTGTACAGGAGCACATACACCAAATCGAACCGAATTTCTCCCCAAAAGCCATGCTGTTGCAACCAAGCATCGGCCCCTTGCATGAGCGCACGGAATTTGGCCCGACTGATTTTCTGCGTGGGTGGCAGTACAAAACCAAACTCCATGGTTTTTACTTCACAAAATATCAGCATATTTTGACGCTTTGCGACCAAATCAAGCTCCCATTGCTTGAATTGCCAATTCCTGGCGAGGATTTCCCATCCATTTTCTTGCAGATAGTTTGCAGCCAGCGTTTCGCCAAGCAGTCCCGTTTCCTTATTTTTGGTGGTCATTGCAGAGCCCTTTCTCAGAAGCTTTGATTAAAAATAATTTGCATGTTAGCGCGAACCAAGCCAACGAAAACAATTGCGTGGAAACAACTGATAGAACACCACGAGATTATAAAAAATAAGCACTTACGTCAATTTTTCAGCGAAAATCCCAATCGGTTTGAGACCTTCTCCATCCGTTGGCACGACCTTTTGGTCGATTATTCAAAGAACCGAATCGATGCCCGAACACTTGACTTATTGGTTGATTTGGCCCGTGAATGTCAATTAACATCTGCGATCGAGGCCATGTTTTCAGGGCATGCCATCAATGAAACCGAAAATCGAGCAGTACTCCATACAGCTTTACGCAATTTTTCAGGGCGTTCGATCATGGTAGATGGAAAGGATATAATGCCCGATGTCCAAGCGGTACTTGCGCAAATGAAATCATTTTCTGAGCAAATCATCGAAGGTTCTTGGAAAGGATTTTCCGGCAAGACGATTACCGACGTGGTGAACATCGGCATTGGTGGTTCCGATTTAGGGCCCGTTATGGTAACCGAGGCCCTCAAGCCATTCAAAAACCACCTAAACCTTCACTTTGTATCGAACATCGACGGCACACATTTGGCTGAAGTGCTCAAAAAGTGCCAACCCGATACCACCTTGTTTTTGATCGCCTCTAAAACCTTCACCACCCAAGAAACCATGACGAATGCCCACAGCGCACGTAGCTGGTTTTTACAGGCTGCAGGTGACGAAAAGGCTGTTGCGAAACATTTTGCAGCCTTGTCGACCAATCAAAAGGCGGTTGAAGCTTTTGGCATCGATCCAGCCAATATGTTTCAGTTTTGGGATTGGGTGGGAGGCCGTTACAGTTTGTGGTCGGCCATTGGACTGAGCGTTGCGTTGGGCATTGGCTATCAGAATTTCGAAAAACTTCTGTCAGGTGCACATGCCATGGACGAACATTTCCGCACAGCTGATTTTCGGGATAACATTCCTGTTTTATTGGCGCTGATTGGTTTGTGGAATACCAATTTTTTGGGGGCTGCATCTGAAGCCATATTGCCATATGACCAATACTTGCATCGTTTTGCGGCTTATTTTCAGCAAGGAAATATGGAAAGCAATGGGAAATCAATCGACCGCGATGGCGAAAAAGTAGATTATCCAACGGGTCCCATTATTTGGGGAGAACCCGGCACCAATGGCCAACATGCCTTTTATCAACTCATCCATCAAGGAACCCAGCTGATTCCATGCGACTTTATCGCTCCGGCGATCAGCCACAATCCCATTGGTGATCACCATGTAAAATTATTGGCCAACTACTTTGCCCAAACCGAAGCGCTGATGAATGGCAAAACCGCGGCAGAGGCATCAGCGGAACTTCAGGCTGCCGGTAAATCGGCTGCAGAAATCGAGCGGCTTACGCCTTTCAAAGTATTCGAAGGCAATCGTCCGACGAATTCTATTTTGGTGAAACAAATAGACCCATTTGTGCTGGGGGCACTTGTGGCCATGTATGAACACAAAATTTTCGTCCAAGGGGTATTGTGGAACATCTTCAGTTTCGACCAATGGGGGGTAGAATTGGGCAAGCAATTGGCCAATGCCATTTTGCCCGAATTAGAAAATGCTGAACCAGTTAGCAGCCACGATGGTTCTACCAATGGGCTCATCAATGCCTGGAAAAAAATGCTTCAGAATGGCTGATTCATGCGCTCAGATACCTACGGCCCTCAACCAACCCTTGCGGTTTCAACCCATTTTGAAGGAAAAGATTTGGGGGGGGAACCGAATGGGGGCATTGCTTGGCAAAAACACAGCACATTTGCCCAATTGTGGTGAAAGCTGGGAAATTTCGGGCGTAGCTGGCGATGTGTCTGAGTTGGCCGATGCTTCTGCCAATTTGCAGCAACTGCTCGTCATGCATCAGGGCTTGCTCATAGGAAATCGCGTATTTGAAAAACATGCAGGAGAATTTCCGCTGCTGATCAAGTTTTTGGATGCCAATGAGGACCTATCTGTGCAGGTGCATCCGAATGATGAGCAGGCCCGTGAACGGCACCAAAGTTTGGGCAAAACTGAAATGTGGTACATTTTGCACGCCGACCCAGGAGCTGAATTGGTTGTTGGTTTTGAAAACGATACCCAACCAGTGGATTATGTGGCAGCTGTTGATTCAGGCAGGCTTATGGAGCTATTGCACCATGAAAAGGTTCAACCTGGCGATGTATTGTACATTCCTGCCGGACGTATCCATACCATCGGAAAAGGCATATTGCTTGCCGAAATACAGCAAAGCAGCGACATCACTTACCGGATTTACGACTTCGACCGAACCGACGGTGCGGGCCGTAAACGCGAATTGCATACCGAACTGGCCTTGGGCGTGCTCGATTTTAAGGCATATCCAACCTATAAGTCGATATACAAGAACAAAGTGAATGAAGCTGTTTTTTTGGCAGGAGGTGCATATTTCCACACCCATAAATTATGGTTGAATCAACATCACGCGCGCCATTTGCTCGGTTTAGACAGCTTGGTTATCTATATCTGTGTTGAAGGCAGTTGTTTGGTGAAGGCAGGATCGGGAGCTTGTTTGCTTCAAAAGGGTCAGTCTTGTCTCATTCCCGCCTGCATCGCCGACATCTCATTGACCCCTCAAAACGAATGCGTTCTGCTCGAAACTTATGTCCCCGCCTACCATGACTGAAATAGCCGTTTATGACCTCGGCAAAATAGATTACAAGCATTGCTGGGATCTGCAAGAAGCACTCTTTGCCGGCAAATTACAACAGAAAACAGCTAACCGCGATTTGTCAACCCATCAAAAGCATTTGATAGCGCATCAGCTGCTTGTGGTAGAACATCCGCATGTGTATACCTTGGGTAAAAGCGGGAAATCGGAAAATCTATTGTTAGACGAACAATCTCTTCAGGAGATCAATGCTACCTACTATCACATCAACAGGGGAGGCGACATCACGTATCACGGTCCTGGCCAATTGGTGGTGTATCCACTTCTTGACCTCGAACAGTTTCGTACCGACATACATTGGTATATGCGTAGTTTAGAGGAAGTTGTGATACAGACTTTATCACATTGGGGAATCTTAGGCCAAAGGTATCCTGGATATACTGGTGTCTGGCTTGATGCGGACGACGACCTCAAGGCGCGCAAAATATGCGCTATGGGGGTGCGCACCAGCCGATGGGTCACCATGCATGGCATTGCACTGAATGTCAATACCAATTTAGACTACTTCAAACACATTGTTCCCTGCGGCATTGATGATAAAGCCGTAACCAGCATTCAATTCGAGCGGGGAGAAGCCATAGACATGGATCAGGTAAAATCAAGCTTTTTGAGTGCCTTTGCCGACGTTTTTGCTTGCAGCTGGCATGCAGCATCGCCAAGTACTTTGCCGCTAGCGACAAGCTGAAGGTTGTTGCACCAATTGGCATTAAAAGCCGTTCACATCGTTAACTTTGTAGTAAATCCCAGTATATGCTTAAGAAATTGCTCCTGCTTTTTGGTGGATTCCTCATGGTCGTTTTGGCCTCAGCCATCATATTGCCGATGGTTTACCAAGACAAAATAAAAGCACTTCTGGTGGATGAAGTCAACAAAAACCTGCGTGCTACGGTGAGTTTGGGCGATGTAGGTTTGAATCTCTTTCGGAGTTTCCCCAATTTCAGTTTGACGGTCGAAGATTTTGTGGTAGCAAATCACGCACCATTCGAGGGCGATACCCTTGCCAATATTGGTGCTTTTCGCTTCGAAATAGATTTAATGTCGGTATTGGGTGGAGGAGATCTCAAAATCAAGTCGATAGCTTTGGCCGATGCCCGCTTGCATTTGCGGATGTTGGATGATGAGGCAGTGAACTGGGACATTACCTATCCTGATACATCCACAACCGAAGAAATACCAGAAGAGCCCTCGCAATTTGCATTTGGCATCCAAAAATACAGTCTTGAAAATGTGGATATTATTTACGAGGATGCTTATTACAAGCAAAATGCAGTACTGCTGGGAGTAAATCACACTGGATCGGGTGATTTTACCCAAGACGATTTTGTACTCAATACCTTTACCGAAGTGGCATCGTTCTCCTATGCCTATGAAGGTGTGAAATACATCAGCAAAGCCAAAGGCAAGTTTGATGTACCCATTGCCATCAATATGCCAGCTTTCAGTTTCACTTTTACAGAAAATGATCTGTATCTCAATGAGCTGAATCTCAAGTTTGCAGGAGTGGTAGCCATGCCCGGTGATGATATCAGCATGGATTTGGCCTTCAATACGCCCCAAAGCGATTTCAGAGCCCTTTTGAGTGTTGTCCCTGGCATGTTCAATACATATTTCGAAGACATCAAAACTTCAGGCAAATTCGTATTCGATGGCAAGATGAAGGGCGTGTACAACGACAATAGCATGCCCGCTTTTGATTTTAAGCTGCTGGTAGACAATGGGTTTTTTCAATATCCTGATTTGCCTGCAGCGGTTAAAAACATTCAAATGGATTTGGCCATTGTCAATCCCAATGGCGATCTGGACGCTACTACGGTAAACTTGAAAGATTTGAGCATGGATTTGGGAGGCAATTCCATGACCCTCAAACTTTTTTCTGCCACACCCATGAGCGATCCTTTTGTGGAAGCTTCATTCAAAGGGGCATTGGATTTGGCCGAAGTGAAGAATTGGTATCCAGTGGAGGAAGTCAAATCGCTGAAGGGCCAATTTTCAGGCGATTTAACCGCACGTGGGAACATGAGCGCAATTGATCAACAACGGTATACCGATTTTTCCCTCGATGGTGCCATGCAGCTGCGTGACTTTTACACCGAATACGAAGGCATCGAGCAAGGGGTACAAATCGAAGAGGCTAGTTTGCGGTTTTCACCGCGCTTTGTGGAGCTGGTGAATTTTGATTTGCAAATGGGAAGTTCCGATTTGGTTGCCAAAGGCCGCATTGATAATATGGTAACCTATTATTTCAACAGAGATATTTTGAAGGGCACTTTTCTAGTGAAATCGAATTTATTGCACCTCAACGAACTCATGGGAAGCGATGAAACAGCTACCCCCGACGAACCTGCGACAGACAGTGCAGCATTGGCAGTGATTGAAATTCCGGGCAATATCGATTTTAGCCTGATGGCTGATTTCAAAAAAGTGCTTTACGACAATATGGAAATCAGCAATATGCAAGGGGCATTGCTGGTGCGCGATCAAACCTTGGGTTTTCGCGACGTAAACATGGCTGTTTTGGGTGGCAGCATTCAGATGTCGGGTACTTACGACACCCGTAAGCCAGGCAAACCTTTGTTCGATTTCAACTTGGGCATGCAGCAATTCAGCGTACAAGAGACCTTCAAAACTTTTGTCACCATGCAAAAAATTGCACCCATCGGACAGTACACAACGGGTACTTTTAGCACAGGATTTGGCATTAAGGGAGATTTGCTCACGGACATGACCCCTGATTTGAACAGTTTGAGTGGAGGAGGATTGATGAAAATTCCAAGTGCCACCATCAGCGGATTTAAGCCCTTAGAGAAATTGGCTGAGGTAACCAAAATGCAAAACCTAAGCCGCATGGAGGTTAAAAATGTGAACCTGAGCTTTGAATTTGAGGACGGCAGGGTATTTATGCAACCATTTGAGGTTGCTTACCAAGACATGAAATTGACCATTTTTGGTTCGAATGGATTTGACCAGACCATCGATTATACCATTAACATGGAAATTCCCCGGACGAAATTGGGTGCGGCCAATAGTTTGATGCAATCGCTGAACAAGCAAGCCTCGGCTAAAGGAGTGAATTTGGAGCTTTCTCCCAATATCAACATCAAGGTAAAAATGACCGGTACCGTTACAGATCCCAAGGTTTCGGCTGATTTGGGTGATATGACAGTGGGAGCTGCTAACAACATCAAGCAACAAGCCATAGACGAGCTCAACAAAAAGAAGCAAGAACTTGAAGAAAAGGCCAAGGCAGAAGCAGAGCGTTTAAAGCAGGAGTTTGACGCCAAGAAGCGAGAAACAGAGCAAAAAGCAAGAGAAGAATTGGCCAAAAAACGGCAACAAGCCCGAGCCGAAGCCGATCGATTACTGGCACAGGCCGAACAACAGGCGAATCGTTTGCGTACGGAAGGAAAAAATGCCGCTGATCTCATTCGTCGGCAAGCCAATGAGGCAGCAGATAAGCTGATTAGAGAAGCGGGAAGTAACCCAGTGAAAAAATTGGCGGCCGAAAAAGCTGCTCAACAAATCAGAAAAGAGGGTGAGCAGAAGGCCCAGCGAACTGAGCAGGAAGCAAATAGTAGGGCAGATCAATTGATGAGTGAAGCCCGCCGCAAGGCAGATGCATTACTCAATCCGTAATGGCAGTTGTAAAGGCACAAAAAAAGCCGTGATTCAGATCACGGCTTTTTTTTTGACGCTGAATTTATTAGCGCTTGGTCTTCACCTTGGCAGCCTTGCCTTTGGCATCACGGAGATAGAACAAACGCGCGCGACGTACAACACCACGGCTCACTACATCAATTTTCTCAATAAAAGGTGAGCTGATTGGGAAGATACGCTCAACACCAATGCCATTAGAAATTTTACGAACAGTGAAAGTTTCGGTAGCTCCGGCACCACGGCGCTGCAATACAATACCCTGGAAAACCTGGGTACGCTCTTTATTTCCTTCTTTGATTTTATAGTGTACGGCCAAAGTGTCACCAGCTTTGAAAGCAGGCAATTGAGCTCCTACGGCCGCATTTTCTTCAACAAATTTTACCAGGTTCATGATATCTGTGTTAAGCTTTTTTCGAAACGAGTTGCAAATATAGCGCTAATTTGGATAAAGCAAAAATATTATGCATTAATCGCCAAGCATTTCGGGTCGGCGCTGGCGAGTTCTTTCAACGGCTTGCTCGTGCCGCCAACGGTCAATGTTGGCTTCGTGACCTGAGCGCAAAATGGCAGGTACTTCCCAGCCTTGGTAGTTGGCCGGACGTGTATAAACCGGTGGCGCCACCAAACCATCTTGGAACGAATCGGAGAGGGCAGATGTCTCGTCATTCAAGACACCTGGGAGCAAACGCACCACAGCATCGGCTACAATGGCGGCGGCCAGTTCACCTCCAGTGAGTACATAGTTGCCAACCGAAATTTCCATGGTACAAAGGTGCTCGCGAACCCTTTCATCTACGCCCTTGTAATGGCCACATAGCAAAATAAGGTTGCCCGAAACTGCCAATCGGTTGCATAGTGGCTGGTCGAGCATTTGTCCGTCGGGCGACATATAAATTACTTCGGCATATGATCGCTCCGATTTAAGTTGCTCAATGCACTTGTGGATGGGCTCAATCATCATAACCATGCCAGCACCTCCACCGTAAGGTTGGTCGTCGATTTGCCGGTATTTGTTGCTGCTGTAATCACGCAAGTCGTGCACGACCAGTTCTGCCAAGCCCTTGTCTTGCGCCCGCTTGAGGATGCTGTGCTGCAAAAAACTGTCGAGCAAACGGGGTACCGCGCTTAGAATGTCGATACGCATAATCATGACTTATAGACGTCGAGCAGGCCCTCAGGCAACTCTACATAAATGCAGCGGGCATCTTTGTCGACCTTTTTTACGATGTCGTCGTGCATGGGGCACAAAACCTCGTGGCCCTCGTGGTCGAATTGCAGCAACATCTGTTGCGGAGTTTCAAGCACAGCAGTTGCCGTGCCAACATTTTGTTGGTTTTGGTGAATTACGGCCATGCCGATGAGCTCGTGGTAGTAATACTGGTGCTCCTTAAGTGGAGGCAGCTGACTGATGGGCAAATAAACGGTTGATCCTACCAAGTCTGAGGCTTCTGCTTCGTTCTTGATGTCTTCGAACTTAAGCAAGCGCTCGTTTTTGCGTAATTGCTTTTGCTTTTCAATAAAAAATGGGATCAATTTACCCCGGATGTCCAGGAAAATTGATCCCAATTGTTTGTAATGCTCAGGTTGATCTGCATCGATTACCAAAACTACTTCGCCTTGCACACCGTGCAAGCGTTCGAGGTAACCCAGCTCAAAAACCTGATCGAAGGTCACTGATTACTCAGCGCTTTCGTTGTTGTCTGTTGCAGGTGCCTCGCCAGCTTCTTCTGCAGCAGCTTCCTCAGCAACCTCTTCGGCGGCTTCTTCAGCTACGGCTTCGGCAACCGGACTGTTTTTAGCGAGGATGGCAGCAGCACGGGCTTCTTTCACCTTGGCTTCGTGAGCCATGGCTTCCGCCTTACGCTTCTGCTCTGCAGCTGACAGGTTGTTCACCTTGCCACTAACCTTGCTTTCTTTGGCACTTACCCACTCGGCAAAACGCGTTTCAGCCTCTTCAGCACTGAAAGCTCCTTTTTTTACACCTTCCAAAAGGTGCTTCTTCACAAGCACGCCTTTGTAAGAGAGAATGGCACGACAAGTATCGGTTGGCTGGGCACCGTTGTGCAACCAGTTTACGGCCTTGTCTACATTGATTTCGATGGTTGCCGGGTTGGTGTTTGGATTATACTGACCCAAACGCTCAATGAATCTCCCGTCTCTTGGAGCACGTGCATCCGCCACCACAATATGATAGATTGGCTTACCCTTTCTACCATGACGCTGTAATCTAATTTTAACTGACATTGAACGTTAATTTTTAACGAGCTGCAAAGATAGTGGAAAGTCGCTTTTAAACAAGTGCTTACGCATCAATTGTGGTGGAATTTCACACCCCACTCCTCTAATTCGGTCAAAATGGGCTTGTAAATCTCTGGTTGAATGGGAATTTGCACGCCCCTTAAGCCAATTTCGCCCAGTAAATAGCGGCGCAAGGCCATGGCCAATGGCAAGCCTACGGTCTTGGCCATGGCCGTGTGATAGTCGTTTTCGCCTTCTAACACCAAAGTGCTGGTTTTGACTTTGTGTTCACCATTCAGTTCATACTCGAAACGGTGTTGCATCACTACCAAATCACGATCTCCAGTTTGTAACTGCCATTTTTCTTGCAAAATATCGAGCAACAATTGAGCAGCCGAGGCCTGGTCGCGCGAAAAGGTGCGTTCACTGAAAAAGTCGAGGTAAGCAAACTGTTCTGCGATGCGCGTTACGGTAGGGGCATCGAAATGCAGTTTTTCACGCAAGGTTTTTTCGAAGCCAGCGCGTACAGTAGGGGTACTGTCGGGTGGCAGACAGGCATTCAGCAAATCGCGGTAACGCATTTGGCGGCAATTGTTGAATTGTAACTGTTCGTTGGTAAGACCTAGGTATACCATTACTGACCATGCATCGCAATATTCGGGATAGCGGAAGGTAGCACGCAACAAGGTATGGGCACTTTCGAGTCCATATAAACTTTGGTAGGGAAGCGAATCGCGGTTGGCATAAGCGTCTAAAAAACCAAAGTTGGGGACTTCTACCCTGGCTGCTTCATTGAAAAGTCGGGCATAGGGTACATACCTGATGGTGCCATTTGCGAGGTAGCGTGCTGGACCGGGCTGTCCGGCCAGCACCACATTGCGTGGGTTCCAAGAGAATTTATAATGCCAGGGATTGGTATCGCAAGCAGGTGCTACCAAACCACCTGTATAGCTGTAAAAAGCGGTGATTTTTCCGCCATTGGCTTTGATTTCGTCGATGAGCTCCATGGCGCTCATGTGGTCGATGCCCGGATCGCAGCCAATTTCGTTGAGGAACAGCAAATCCTTGGCACGTACATCAGCATCTAAAGCTTGCATGCCTGGCGACACATAGCTGGCTGTAAACATCGAGCGGCCGTGCTGCACACAGGCTTGGGCAACGGGCAAATGCATGTCGGCAGGTAAGAGCGACACCACTACATCGGTACGCTGCACTTCTGCTTGGAGCAAATTGTTGCTGTTCAGGTCGAAAGCAATCGCGCGTGCATTCGGATGCCCCTTGGCTTTTTGCGCCGCAGCTTCTGCCGAAAGGTCGGCGATGGTGACTTCCCATTGCTGAATCTCAGCGTGTTGTAGCAGGTAATCGATGAGATAAACACTCGAGCGGCCAGCGCCCAAAATCAGAATATTTTTCAAAACCGATGGATTTTTGATGCGTTTTATGAAAATTGGGACAATATTAGTGAGATAAGCCGGCATCAGGCATGGCTACAAACACAAAAAAGTGAAAGAAATCAACCGACATATCCGACTCATTGAACATGAAAATGACCGCCAGCTGGCTCCCGAAGTCCGCGATTTGTTGGCTGCTGCCGTCGATGCTACCAAGCTTTCATACGCGCCTTATTCCGATTTTCATGTAGGGGCTGCCATTCGTTTAGAGGATGGCACTTTGCTGCAAGGCTGCAACCAGGAAAATGCGGCCTTTCCGAGTGGTTTGTGTGCCGAGCGCGTGGCTTTTTTTGCCGCCGGCGTGCAGCACAAAGGTAAGCGCATTGATGCACTGGCCATCACCATCCGTTCAGCCAGCAAAGCCGATGCCGAGCCGGCTGCACCATGCGGCGGCTGCTTGCAAGTGATGAGCGATGTGGAAAAGCGGCAGGGGAGTCCCATCCGCATCTACCTCCAAGGCAACAGCCAACCCGTTATTGAAGCCGAAAGCGTCAGCAGTTTCTTGCCTTTTGGGTTTTCGTTGGTTGGGAAGTGAATTTGAAATTTCAAAGAATTTGGCTGTTCGTTTAAAACGAGGCAGCTAGTAACGATGTCGGTTTGTTGCATTAGGACTTGAAACGGCAAAGATTTGATTAAACGAAGTACTTCACTGCTTAACTATGTTAAGATGATTTCTTATTGTTAGTTTTTGGCCGTCATTTTCATAATCCTTGAATATCCCCACCTTCCAGGCATTAATTTAAGTTCAATTCGGTCGAATTGGTTTATAGCAGTTCCACAGTTAAAAATGAGTTGTTTTTTCACACCATTCACAACAACCGTCGCATATGGCTGATTGCATCTGCCTTTTAAACCCTTTCCCAATGTGCCAGTATTTATTATTTGGCATTGAATTGTTTTTAATTCTGTTGTCTCATAGTAAAAATTTGAGCTCATAAAAGCGAATAATGCAATTCCTCCAAAGGTTACAGCATTGAAAATAAGTTGTAAAAGAACAGATTTGGTAGCATAGTAGTTGTCAAGAGTTTTTGTCATTAATGGTGTTAAAACCAAACCAGTAGTTAGCCATATCAATAAAGGTGTGTGGAAATTTATAACTGTTTGGCGATAAATTTCTAGTTCCCAAATCGTGAGAAAAATGGAGATTAAAAATAGTACTGTAAGTGCGAAATTAGCTTTGTTGTTGTTCATACCTAAAGGTGGTTTTCCAATAATGAATTGTTTGTATTCATGACTCACCTTTTTTCTTTACCTATTGATTTGGAAAGTTTAGAACTGCAACAAGTCTACACCAGCTTGCTTTAAGATCGCAAGAAAGGTGCCTTTTTTCAGGTCTTTGTTGCCATGAACCGGAACAACAACGGTTTTGCCAGAATTTGGGTTGTAAAAAAGCTGGTGTGAACCTTTAGATCGTTTAAAGAGAAAACCGTTTTCTTCAAGCAATTTGATTAAGTGCTTTGGGCTCAAGTTCACGAAGCCTCCAAGCTTAGCGAATATTCTAGTGTATTGCTGTCGTCGGGAATGGCTTCTCCGCGAGATTTAAGTTCGTCTATGTAAAGTGAAATGGCTTCTTTGGCCATGGAAATGGCTTCTTCAATGTCTTCGCCGTACGTTATGCAACCTGGTAGGGCAGGAACCAAAACGGTGTACCCACCTTCCTCTTCTTTGCTCAGGTGAAGTTTATAGGTATACATAATTGTAAATTGAATTATAAAAATACCGAATTACAGCCTAATGCGCAAAATGCGTTGAATACTTTTTCAGTTTGTTTCACAACTGAAAAGCCCGCAACTCAGCGTATAGCGTTTCGGTAGGAAGTCCCATCACATTGGTGTAGCTGCCTTCGATTCCTTCGATGCCCACAAATCCCAGCCACTCTTGGATGCCATAAGCGCCGGCCTTGTCGAAAGGTTGGTAATGGCTGATGTAAAAGTGAATTTCCTCGTCGGTCAGGTGGTTAAAGTGTACTTTGGTCAAAGCACTGAAACTGTGGGTTTGGTCGGCCGTGCGCAAACAAACACCGGTATACACTTCCTGGATTTTGCCCGATTGCTGTCGGAGCATGCGGAAAGCCTCATCGGCATCTACAGGCTTGCCCAATACTTCGCCTTCCAAAACTACCACGGTATCGGCGGTGAGCAACAACTCATCACCTGCCAACTTGTAAGCAGCTGCTTTTTTGCAGGCCAAGTACTCGGCAATGCGCTCGGTTGCCAAATCGGGGGGATAAGTTTCGTCGACCTGTTGTAGGCGGATTTCGAACTCCAACTGCATTTGTTTGAGCAACTCTTGTCGGCGGGGCGATCCCGAAGCCAAAATCAAGCGATATGGCAGCTGTATCATATTAGAAATAAATGAGTTGGAGGTAGAACCAGGCCATTGAACCTATGCCGCCCAGCAACAACCACTTGAGACTGCGACTGGCTTTGGCAAATTGAGCCGCTTCTTTGCTTTGGATCAATTGCACCAATGCCCACGCAGCAGGCAGAATGGTAGCGAGGAGCATATAGCCCATATTGTACCAGGCATGCTGTATGATTTGCTGATAGGCGATGAGCAATAATCCTATCAAAACCACCAACATCAAAATAACACTCAGTTTGCGGATAGCTGTGGCACCATAAACAACAGCAAAAGTGTGGTAACCAGCTGCAGTGTCGCCATGCATGTCTTGGGCTGTTTTGGCCAGTTCGCGCACCAGGTTGGTAAGGTAGGCAAAGACGGCATACACCAAACTGGCATACAAAAGAAAACGTGCTGAAGCCGCCGCCTCGCGGTAAAGTACGCTCATTGCAATGTATTCGTAAACCAATGGCACAAAAAGCAGCAAGCCCAACAAAGCCGAAATGACCAAGTTGCCTACTAGCGGCACACCTTTCCAGCTTTCGGCATATTTCCACAGCACAAAGGTGGTGATGATGTGAATGATGGCCAAATTGAGGAGTCCGGCGCGGAATCCCACCCAAGCACCCAAGGCAATACCCGCTACACTGAGAATACCATACCACTGCAAAGTATTTGAAGGGTTTTCCAAAGGTATCCGACCGTTGTGGTGATCAGCTTCTTGGTCGTAATAGTCGTTGATCAGGTAACCGCCTGCGCCTATTAGCATGCAGGATAAGCTGAGGAGGGCCATATCGACATGGTTGAGCAGCAAATTCAAACCATAAGAACCAAAAATGGGGGCCATCATGAAGTACCGCACGCTCAATAACAGAAAGGCCATGAGCAGCAGATTAGGCCAACGTAAACGTTTAAATATGTCCATGATCAACTGCTTACAGCATCCGACACAAACCAAAGTCCCTTGGCAAGCAGTATTTCACGCAGCAAATGGCGCACACAACCTTTGCCACCATCTATAGGTACGACATAATGCGCCATGGCCTTGATTTCGGGTGCACTGTCGGCGGGACAAGCGGCAATACCTACCGTTTTCATGCAGTGGTAATCGGGCAAGTCGTCGCCCATGTACAGCACTTCATTCGCGTTTATGTTGTTCTGGGCTAAAAGTATTTGGAGTACTTCAAGTTTATTATCTATACCAAGATGCACTTCTTTCAATCCCAATCGATGCAAGCGGGTGGTTACCCCGGACGATTTTCCGCCAGAAATTACCCAAACCGGAAAACCGACTTTTGCTGCATGGTTCAATGCAAAACCGTCTTTGGTGTTCATGATGCGGTTTTCTTCGCCTTGGGCGGTAACTACAATCGAGCCATCGGTTAAAACCCCATCGACGTCGAGAACTACCGCTTTGAGCCGGCTGAATTTTGCTTTGATTGATGCCATAGCTGCAAATTAACGCAAAACGTACTGAACAGTGTGCTTTACCCGCTGCTCAAGCAAAACCGTTTTGCCTGAAATTAGGCCTTTCTCCAACTTATCACTTTGGTGACGAAGCGTCCATAAGGTGAGACCACCTTCGGTTTGAACATCAAGATGGGGCTGGATGGCCTCGAGGAACGGATTGATTTTGAAAGGATCGTCGTCTACACAAATGCGGAAACTGATGGCCGAATTCTGGCTCAAATGCGCCTTGATGCCCAATTTGTATAGCTCACCGAAAATAAGACTCAGGCTTTCTTCCGCTACAAAGCTGAAATCGCGCGAGGAAAAGCTGATGAGCATTTGGTTTTTCTTGACGATGATGCAGGCAGGGAACTTGCGTTGCTCATCGATTTGCCGGATGACTGTTCCGGCTTGCTCGGGCTGTAAAAACGATCGCACATACAAACGAATGCCTTTGTTTTGCAGCGGCTTGATGGTTTTGGGGTGAATCACAGAGGCACCGTAGTAAGTCATTTCCACGGCTTCTTCATACGAAAGCTCGTCAATTTTTTCAGCAAACGGGAAAAGCTTTGGGTCAGCATTGAGTACACCAGGTACATCTTTCCATATGGTTACGTCGGCAGCACCAAGGCAATAGGCGAAAATAGATGCCGTGAAATCACTCCCTTCCCGGCCCAGGGTTGTGGTGTTGCCACTTACCGCATCTCTTCCGATAAAACCTTGAACCAAATTGATGCCGTCTTTGAGTTTGCCCTGAGTGGCCAAATGGCTGATGTTGGATTGGGTTTGCTTCCACTGAATACGGGCATCGCGGTAGGTATCGTTGGTCACCACAAATTCGCGGGCATCGAGCCAGCGGTTTTGGGTGCCAATGGCATTCAAATAGCCACTGATAATGTGCGTTGATACCAATTCGCCAAAAGCCACAATTTGATCGTATTGCAGGTTGTAATTGGTGTCAGAGGGCTTTTTTACCAGCTCTCTTAGTTGATCGAAAAAAACATCGGTGCTTTTGATGAGCTCAAATTGCTGTTGGCGGGTGATTTCAAGTCCACGTACCAGCTCTTGGTGGTAAAAACGAAGTTCTTCGATGTGCTCAATGCATTCGGGAAGTTGTTGCGTAAACCAGCTTTGGATCACCAATTCCAATTTATTGGTGGTTTTGCCCATGGCCGAAACCACCACCAAAATCGATTCATCGGGAAAAAGAGCCAAAATGCGGCTCAGGTTCATGACCCCGGCTGCATCCTTCACCGAGGCGCCACCAAACTTGAATACTTTCACTGCCGTTGTTTTGGCCGCAAAATAACGCTTTTAGCCCCGAAAATCCTGAAGCTGCTGAAAAGTTAACTTGCAGTTGATCCAGGTTGGGTCGAGTTCGGCACCTAAGGCACGGTAAAAACCGATGGCCGGTTCATTCCAATCGAGCACCTGCCATTCCAACCGCTGGGCTTTGCGGTCACGCGCTAAACCCATGAGCGCATGCAAAAGCGCTTTGCCAATGCCCAAGGCACGGTAGGGCTCATTGACCATCAAATCGTCGAGGAAAATGCATTTGCCTTTCCAGGTAGAGTATTTGGTATAAAACAAGGCCATGCCCACTACACCCGCATCGGGCAACTCAGCCACAAGGCATTCGAAAGCCGGATTTGGACCGAATCCATCCTCTGTTAACTGCAACAAAGTGCAGGTATGTTCTTCAGGAGCTTTTTCGTAAGTGGCCAACTCGTGGATGAGGGCATGCACAGCCGGCATATCTGCTGGTGTGGACCAGCGGATGTTAAACGATTGTTTGGCCATTACAACACCATTTCAGGCACTTCGCCTTCTACGACCAAGCGCCCTGCGGTTTTGGCCACAATTTCTTCAACTGAAATGCCAGGGGCGCGTTCTTTGAGTACAAAACCGCGTTCATCGATTTCGAAATAACCCAGCTCTGTCACCACTTTTTTGACGCACTTTAAACCAGTGATCGGCAAGGTACATGCGGGCAGTAATTTCGACTCGCCTGCTTTATTGACATGTTGCATGGCCACAATGATGTTTTGCGCACTGGCCACCAAATCCATGGCACCACCCATGCCTTTGACCATTTTGCCTGGAATTTTCCAGTTGGCTATGTCACCGGTTTCGCTTACCTCCATGGCTCCCAAAACCGTTAAATCGACCTTTCCAGCGCGAATCATCCCAAAACTCATGGCCGAATCAAAAAAGGAAGAACCCGCTACAGTGGTAATGGTCTGCTTTCCGGCATTGATCAAGTCGGGGTCTTCTTCGCCCTCGATGGGGAAGGGCCCCATGCCCAACAAACCGTTTTCTGACTGCAATACGACTTCTACGCCTTCGGGTATATAATTGGCCACAAGGGTAGGAATGCCAATGCCCAAGTTGACATAATATCCGTCTTGCAATTCACGCGCAATGCGTTTGGCGATGCCATGTTTGTCGAGCATAAGATGATTTTGAAGCTACGAAATTGCGGAATTTACGCTGGAATTGAAAGTGAATTAGCCTTCTTGTTCACCCGGCGATGTGTCACTTGCATGCAATTCGGCTTTCAACTCTGTGAGGAATGTCCTGATTTTCAAAAGACTCTCACGCACCGCCAGTTGTTTGTCGACTACCGGGGCTTTTGCTTTCAACATTTCTCTGGCGCCCTTGAGGGTATAACCGCGCTCCTTTACCAAGTGATAGATGGTGCGCAGCTGCTCAATGTTGGCAGGCGTGTACATGCGGTTGCCTTTGCGGTTCTTTTTTGGCTGCAGCTGCTCAAACTCGGTTTCCCAAAAGCGAATGAGCGATTGGCTTACCCCCAGCATTTCGGCTACCTCGCCTATGCTGTAGTACGATTTTTCAATGGGTTTAGACTTGTAAGGCATATCAGTCGAAAGCTTGGTTGAGTTGCGATGCGTTTTGGATCATGCGGTCGTATTGCTCGGGTGTGATGTCATTGTAGAAAAAGTTCACCGGATTCACCTTAATACCGTCTTTTATGACTTCGTAGTGCAGGTGGGGGGCAGTAGACTTGCCGGTATTGCCCACATAGCCAATCACTTCACCGCGTTTTACCTTTTGGCCTTCACGCACGTTGAAACGCGACATATGGGCATACAAGGTTTTGTAGCCATAGCCATGATCAATGACAACGCAATTGCCATAACCGCGGTCCATGCGCATGATTTCCGACACCCGACCATCGCCTGTAGCATAAATTTCGGTCCGCATGGGTGCAGTAAAATCGATGCCCTCGTGGAATTTGATGGTTTTGTAAATAGGGTCGATGCGGTATCCAAAACCTGAACCGATGCGATTCAAGTCTTTGTTTTTCATGGGTTGAATGGCCGGAATGGCGGCAACCAAGGCCGATTTAGCCTTTACCATGCTCACCACTTCATCGTAACTTTTGCTTTGTATGTACAGCTGTTTGGCCAGTTTGTCGACCCTGCTGCTGCTTTCTACCAATAGTTTTCCGTTGCTGAATTCTTGCAGTTCCTTGTAGTTTTTATTGATACCTGCCTGCCGACTACTTTCGGGAATTGGTTCGGCTTCAAACACTACGCGGTAAATATTGTCATCGCGGTTTTGCAGCTCACCCAACGCACTTTCGAGCAGCTCTATTTTTTCGTTGAGCAATTCGTATTGCAATTCCATCCCTGCAATTTCGCGCTTGAGTTGCTTTTCTTTAGGTGAATCCAAATAGGTATAGGCAAAGGCAATGATAATGGTGGCAAAGACGGTTGTAGCCGATAAAAAGCCAAAAATCCGCACAATGCGTTGCCTCCACGACAATTCAATCTTCTCGTATTTCAGTTTGGCCGCATTATAGTAATACTTAACCCTCGCCATGCTGTTGTTTTTCTGTGTATTTTAGCGCCGCTGAAATTACAACAGCTTTAGGGCCTTTGCAAATTTAGTTTCAGTACAAAAAGCTATTAATCGGAAGTTCAGCCATTTATGACAGCCACAGAGATCCGGCAACAATTCCTTAACTTCTTCAAGGAGCGCGGACATCACATCGAAAACCCTGCGCCCATCGTGGTGAAGGGCGATCCAACCCTCATGTTTACCAATGCCGGCATGAATCAGTTCAAGGAGCTGTTTCTGGGCAATCAACCGGTGAAATATCCACGCGTGGCCGATACGCAACACTGTTTGCGGGTATCGGGCAAGCACAACGACCTTGAAGATGTGGGGCACGATACCTATCACCACACCCTATTTGAGATGTTGGGCAATTGGAGTTTTGGCGATTATTTCAAAAAGGAAGCCATCGACTGGGCTTGGGAATTGTTGACCGAAACCTTTGGGTTAGACAAAGACCGTCTTTATGTGACCGTTTTTGAGGGCGATGCCAAAGAAGGCTTGGGATTCGATGAAGATGCCAAGCGCGAATGGCTCAAATGGGTACCGGCAGAGCGCATCCTCAATGGCAATAAAAAAGACAATTTCTGGGAAATGGGCGACCAGGGTCCCTGTGGTCCCTGCTCCGAAATCCATGTGGATTTGCGTACAGCTGAAGAGCGTGCCGCAGTTTCGGGTGCCACGCTGGTGAACAACGACCATCCGCAGGTAATTGAAATCTGGAACCTGGTGTTCATGGAATTCAACCGCAAAGCCGATGGTTCGCTTGAAAAGCTACCCGCGCAGCATGTAGATACGGGCATGGGCTTCGAGCGCTTGTGTCGGGCCATTGCCGCCAAAAGCAGCAATTACGATACCGACGTATTTCAACCATTGATCCAGCAGTTGGAGCGCATGAGTGGGCATGCGTATGGCCAACACCACGATGCCGATGTGGCTTTTAGGGTAATTGCCGACCACATTCGTGCCATCAGCTTTGTAATTGCCGACGGCCAATTGCCGTCGAACAACAAAGCCGGATATGTATGTCGCCGTATTTTGCGCCGCGCCATTCGCTACGGCTATACTTTCTTAGGATTTGAAGAGCCTTTCCTGTACCGCTTGGTTCCGGTTTTGTCGGAGCAAATGGGCGCCGTATTCACCCAATTGCCTGCACAGCTAGATTTTGTACAGCGTATCATTCGCGAAGAAGAAGTGGCCTTTTTGCGCACCTTGACCAATGGCTTGCGTCGCTTGGCGCAGGTGCAACAAGAATTGCAGGCGAGCGACAAAAAGCAAATTGATGGTGAAACGGCCTTTGAGTTGTTCGACACCTATGGTTTTCCGATCGACCTTACTGCTTTGATTGCCCGTGAAAATGGTTTTAGCATCGACGAAGAGGGCTTCAAGGCCGAAATGGAGCAGCAAAAGAGCCGCTCGCGTGAGGCAGCCAAAGTAGATGCCGGCGACTGGATGTTGGTAAGCGAGGAGCAAGAACCCGTGCAATTTGTGGGTTATGATCAGCTTGAAGCCGAAACCCGCATTCAGCGTTACCGCTCGGTAAAGGCTAAAAACAAGGAAGTATTTCAATTGGTACTTGCCGAGACGCCTTTTTATGCCGAAAGTGGCGGACAGGTAGGCGATACCGGTTATTTACAAGGCAGCGATGGACAAAAAATCGCGGTGCTAAATACCTACAAGGAAAACAACTTGCATGTGCACGAAGTAGACCGTTTACCCGCTCAACTTGATGATACATTCGTTGCATTGGTCAATCACCACAAGCGCGAAGCCACAGCTGCCAACCACAGTGCCACGCATTTGTTGCATGCTGCCTTGCGTCAAGTGCTTGGCACGCATGTGGAGCAGAAGGGTAGTTTGGTGAATGCGGATTATTTGCGTTTTGACTTCTCGCATTTTGCCAAAATGACCGACGAAGAGCTGCAGCAGGTAGAGAAAATTGTGAATGAGCGGGTATTGCAAGCCATTCGTTTAGACGAAAGACGTGGAGTTCCCATTGCGCAAGCAAAAGAACTTGGGGCTATGGCCTTGTTTGGTGAAAAATATGGCGACTTCGTTCGTGTCATCACCTTTGACCCATCGTACAGCGTAGAGTTATGTGGTGGCACCCACGTGCCCAATACGGCGCATATTGGTCTGTTTAAAATTACAAGCGAATCGAGCATAGCTACCGGAGTACGGCGTATTGAAGCTATCACGGGTGAGCGTGCCTTGGCATGGGTAAATACCCAGTTGGAGCAGTTGCAACAACTGCGTGAGTTATTGAAAAATCCTAAGGATTTGGTAACTCAAGCCGAAAAGTTACTTGAAGAAACCGCTTCGTTGCGCAAGGAATTAGAGCAGCTTGAAAACCAGCAATTGCATGGCTTGCAACAAGAATTGAGCGCCCAATTTGTAACTGAAAGAGGTGCACAGTTGTTGAAGGCCAGGGTGCACGTCCGCTCCGCCGATGCCCTTAAAAAACTGGCTAACGATCTCCGCCGTCAGGCTGACAATAGCCTGGTGGTTTTGGGGGCCGTGGTAGCCGACAAGCCCCAGTTGGTGGTAGCCATCGGTGATGTCTTGGTGCAAAGCGCAGGCCTGAATGCCGGCAACATTGTACGCGAAGCGGCCAAAAAGATGCAGGGCGGGGGAGGTGGTCAGCCATTTTTAGCAACGGCAGGCGGATCAAATGCTGCAGGATTGAACGATGCCATGGAAGCGGTGTTAAGCTATTTATAAAAGATGGAAAATACGATTTACGATAAATATGAATTGGTAGTGGGTTTGGAGGTACACACCCAGCTCAATACTCAATCGAAAGCCTATTGTTCCGATTCTGCCAGTTATGGTGCAGCGCCGAACAGCCAAGTGGGCCCCATTTCATTGGGTCATCCTGGCACTTTGCCCAAGCTCAACGAGCGGGTGCTGGAGTTTGCTGTAAAGTTGGGATTGGCCATGAACTGTCAAATCAGGCGCTGGAATGAGTTTGCGCGTAAGAATTACTTTTATGCCGACTTGCCCAAGGGCTACCAAATCACCCAGCACACCACGCCCATTTGTTTTGAAGGGCACTTGGACGTTACCAACGAAAACGGCGAAATTCGCCGCATTGGCATCACGCGTATACACATGGAAGAAGATGCAGGCAAAAGCATGCACGACCAAGATGCCTATGATTCATTGATTGACCTCAACCGTTGTGGCGTGCCATTGTTGGAGATCGTAAGCGAGCCTGATATCCGTTCGCCAAAAGAAGCCTATAACTACCTCACCGAAGTACGCAAGCTCGTTCGTTATCTCGATATCTGCGATGGCAACATGGAGGAGGGCAGTCTGCGGTGCGATGCCAACATCAGTGTGCGTTTGAAAGGTAGCGAGCAGCTTGGCACCAAGGTGGAAGTGAAAAACATGAACTCCATCCGCAATGTGCAGCGCGCCATTGAGTACGAATTCAAACGGCAGATCGATGTTTTGGAAGCAGGGGGTACACTCGACAGCGAAACCAGGAGTTTTGATGCGGTTGCCGGCACCACTTTTTCGCTCCGTTCAAAAGAACAAGCCAACGACTACCGCTATTTCCCGGAACCCGATTTGCAACCCGTCATAGTGGAAGAAAATTATGTACGGGCGGTTCGCGCTGCCATGCCTCCATTACCAGCCGAGCTTGTGGCCAAGTTCACCCAGCAGTACGGCTTAAACGAATATGATGCAGGAGTACTGACCGATACACGTGAAGTTGCACTTTATTTCAATGAGCTTACTTCGCTCACTACCAACTACAAACAGGCTGCTAACTGGGTAATGGGTCCCGTGAAAAGTTGGATCAATGCAGAAGCTGCGCACATCAACGCCTTTCCTTTACAGCCCAAACAAATCGCCGGTATTATTCAACTGGTAGACGAAGGGGTGTTGAGCCATTCAGCAGCTTCACAGAAGTTATTCCCGGCTATGCTGGAACAGGCCAATACGGAGCCACTCGCCTTGGCCAAAAGCCTGAACTTGGTGCAAGAGCGGAATGAAGACGAGTTGCGCGGACACGTAGAAGCGGTGCTTGCAGCTTGGCCCGACAAAGTAGCCGAGTTCAAAGGCGGTAAAAAAGGCGTATTAGGGTTGTTTATGGGCGAAGTAATGAAGCGCACCCAAGGCAAGGCCGATCCGCGGATGACCAATCAATTAATCACAGAAATCCTTTCAAAAGACTAATATGCGTTTGATGTATGTGCTGCTGTTGGCGGCGTTGGCCACTACGGCCTGTAACAAAGTAGGTAACGACCGATTTGAAATCAGCGGAACCATTGAAGGAGCTGGAGGTGAAAGCCTCAAGCTTATTGAGTTCACCTTGGAAGATGCTGTTACGGTAGATTCGGCAATTATCGATGAAAAAGGCAATTTTAAACTGACAGCTGCTACCACTGAGCCAACGGTTTATATGCTTTCTTTGGGTACTTCTGGCATTGTGCCTGTACTGATTGAAAATGGCAATGCCGTAGAAATTGATGCAAAGGCTGACGATTTTGTATCCTCAGCCAAGGTAAAAGGCTCTACCGGAAGCCAGGAGTTGATCGGTTATTTTCAAGAATTTGAAAACTTTCAAAAGAAGGTAAGCAGCCTTAACGAAGAGCTGATGCCTTATGCCAACTTGCCTGAATTTGAAACCAAAAGAGCCGAAGCCCAGGAGAAATACAAAGGATATCAGGAAAACCAAAAAGCCTTTGTGAAGGACTTTATCGACAACAACGATAATGGCATTGTGCCAGTTTTTGCGGCATTGTATGCGGCCAATTTCATTTCACCTGAGTCGGAATTCGAATGGTTCTTTGGTTTGCTCAACCGTTTTGAAGACGAGCACCCCAAAAGCAAGTATACTGCTTGGTTCAAGCAATTTGTAGAGCCTTACCGCAATTTGGCCGAATTGCAGCCCGGAAAGCCTGCACCTGACTTTAAGTTGGCAACACCCGAAGGCGACAGTTTGGCACTGAGTGATTTGCGTGGAAAGTATGTTTTGGTTGATTTTTGGGCTTCGTGGTGTGCTCCATGTCGCCAGGAAAATCCCAATGTGGTTAAAATGTATGAGCGATTTAAGGGCAAAAATTTTGAAATCCTGGGTGTTTCGCTCGATCGTGGGAAGGCCGAATGGGTGAAGGCGATTGCCGATGACCAGCTTGGCTGGAAACATGTAAGTGATTTGAAATATTGGGATTCGATGGTGACTGGTTTGTATGCCATTCAGTCGATTCCGGCTACCCTGATTGTTGATCCACAAGGCAATATCGTAGCGCGGAATTTGCGTGGTCCAGAGCTTGAAAGCAAGTTGGAATCGTTGCTCAATTAATCATACAATTCACGGAAGGTATTTTGCCTTCCGTGAATTAATGATAACTTAACAGCCACGGCGTTCGGGTTGGTGTAAAATTGGGTTTTCTTTGCCGTTAAATTTAGGTTATGAATAACTCTCGCTACAAAATTCTCGCGGTTGATGATGAGCCGGATATCCTCGAAATCATAGGATACAACCTCAATAAAGAGGGTTATGAGGTCCTAAAGGCCAACAACGGAGCCGATGCGGTTAAAATTGCGCGTGAGCAACGTCCCGATTTGATCATTCTCGACATCATGATGCCCAAAATGGATGGCATAGAAACATGCCGTCAAATCCGTGAAATCGATAAATTAAAAAACACTTTCGTCGTGTTTTTAACGGCACGTGACGAAGAATTTGTGGAAATCATGGGATTCAGTGCAGGGGCCGACGATTATATTTCAAAACCCATCAAGCCCAGGGCCCTGTTGAGTCGTATCAATGCCATTTTGCGTCGCTCAAGTGGTAAAGAGGAGGTTGTTCAGCCCAAAATAGTGGTCAACGATTTGGCCATTGACCGTGAAACTTACATGGTGACCAAAGGGAATGAGCAAATTGTGCTGGCTAAAAAAGAATTTGAGTTGCTTTATCTCTTGGCTAGCAAGCCCGGCAAGGTGTTTTCACGTGATATGATTTTGGAGCAAATTTGGGGCAACGACGTTGTAGTAATTAACCGCACCATCGATGTGCATATTCGTAAGCTGCGCGAAAAAGTAGGTGAGGATTACATCCAAACTGTGAAGGGTGTAGGATATAAGTTTGGTGTAGAGTGAAAAACCCTACTCCATCCGCTATAGCCCTGTTGGCCGCCATCGTCATTGGATTGGTTATTTGGCCCATTGGGCTCCTGCTGGGTTGGTCGGGTTGGAAGGCGTTCACTGGACTATTGCTAACCGCACTTGTCGCTTATTTTGTTGTGCTGTTTGTAGTAAACTATTTTGTGTACCGCAAGGTCAAGTTGATTTACAAAACCATTTACACAGTCAAATCAAGCAAGTTTAACCAACAGCTGCAGGAAAAATTGAGTAGCGATCCGTTGGGAGAGGTTATGCATGAAGTAGGTGATTGGGCCAAGGAGCGCAGTGCGGAGATGGAGCAGGAAATGCGCATGGAGACATACCGAAAAGAATTTTTGGGCAATGTGTCTCACGAACTGAAAACACCGATTTTCAACATTCAGGGCTACATCCACAGCTTGCTGGACGGTGCCATGGAAGACCCCGAACTCACGCGTCATTTTCTCAAAAAGGCTGCAAAAAGTGCCGATCGGATGGAAATGTTGGTGAAGGACTTGCTCACCATTTCCGAATTGGAGAGTGGTTCACTAAAACTTGACCTCGAAACTTTTGATGTGTACGAAATCATCAAAGACATTCTCGAATCGCTCGAATTCAAGGCCCTTGAAAAGAAGATTACGCTGGGATTTAAGCAAGGTTGTATACCTCCTTTTTTTGTACGTGCCGACAAGAAAAAAATCAGGCAGGTTTTTGTAAATCTGGTAACCAATTCTATCAAATATGGCAAGGAGGGTGGTCAAACCCTTATTGGCTTGTATGATATGGACAAAAATTACCTGATTGAGGTATCAGATAATGGCATTGGCATTGAAGAAGAGCATCTCCCGCGTTTGTTTGAGCGATTCTACAGGGTTGACAAGGCACGTTCGCGCGATGAAGGCGGTACCGGATTGGGCTTGGCCATAGTAAAGCACATCGTGGAAGCCCACAATCAAAACGTAAATGTGCGCTCAAATCCAGGTAGTGGCAGCACTTTTGGCGTAACGCTCGAAAAAGCAATTGATAAGTAAGAGAAGCCCGTATTTTTGCGGCATGAAAAAAATGCAGTTTACCGACTTGGTTTTGTTTGAAAACGACCAAGTGGTTGTGGTAAACAAACCCCCCATGCTCAGTTCACTTGATGAACGCTTTGCAGAGGCCCCTTCTTTGTTGCGCATGGCAAAGGCGCACAACGGAGAGTTGCGCCTCTGTCACCGGCTCGATAAGGAAACTTCTGGCGCGCTTATCCTCGCCAAAGACGACGAAACTTATCGTTTTGTTTCAATGGAGTTCGAACACCGTCGTGTGCTGAAAAAATATCATGCGGTGGTAGAAGGCATCCACCAATTTGAAATGGAAGAAGTCGACTTACCCATAGGAACAGGTAGGAGCGGCCTCATGCGGGTTGACTTTGGCAGCGGCAAAGAAGCCTTGACTTATTTCAATTCCATCCAATATTTCAGGCATTTTACCTTGGTAGAATGTACCCCAATTACGGGTCGTACGCACCAAATTCGTGTCCATTTGTCGGCCCGTAAAGCAACCATTGCCAATGATACTGCTTATGGAGCAAGGGTTCCGTTCTTATCACAAATCAAGCGCAAGTTCAACTTGGGCAAGTTTGAGGAAGAAAAACCAATGATCAACCGTTTTGCATTGCATGCCCGTGCGCTCAAATTCCGTTGTGCAGAAGGGGTGGAGGTAGAGGTGACGGCACCTTATCCCAAAGACATGGATGTGTTTTTGAAACAGCTCGAAAAGTGGGATAGCTAGGCCATGATTGAACATGAACTGGCAAGTATCAACAAGCTCATCTACCATCGCCTATACGATGTAGACAGCGGCTTGGAACCGGAATTGAATGATAGCATTTATTTCAGAGCCGATCAAGCCGAGGATGAAGCACTTCGTCACATTTTCCTGAAGCCCTTCACCCAAGTATCGCAAACGCAGGAGTTCACGCACCCTGTGGCGCTCGAGCTCAATCCGCTGTTCAGTTTGTGCAAAAGCATAGAATTAGGTCAAGATTTTGTGTTTTGCAGCAAGGGCATGGCCAAACATTTGCACGATGTTTCGCGTCATCCGGCAATTCCGGGAGGCGATTTGTTCGTGATTCATTTTCAGGACGTGACTTTTGGGAATGCCGTTTACGAAGCAGTCGGCATCTATAAAATCGAGCACAAAGACCTTTTCATCGAGACTTCTGAGGTCATTACGGGAGAAACCGGACTGCGTTTTAGAAAAGGAATTGGATCGAAGAAGTTTGAAAAGGCCCTTTTGGTCTTATTCAGTGAAGATACGGGCTATACCTTACTTCCACTTGAAAAGGCTGGAGGAGAAACCGAATATTGGCAGCGTGATTTTGTGGGGGCGAAAGTCAAAAACGACCATGTGAACCATACCAACGCGGTGCTTGGTCTCACCAAAAACTTTGTCACCCAGCAGTATCCCGAAGAGTTTGAAGTAAACAAAGCCGATCAAATCGATTTATTGAATCGCTCTGTGGCGTTTTTCAAAAAAAATGAAACCTTCGACAAACAAACCTTCGAACAAGAAGTGTTGCAAGATGCAGAGGTAATACGCAGTTTTCACCAATACAACAAACAATACAGCGAAGAAGTAAACTGGGAAGTTGCCGACCATTTTGAAATATCTCAACAAGCCGTGAAAAAGCAGCAAAGGATATTCAAAAGCGTATTAAAACTCGACAAGAATTTCCACATCTACATCCACGGAAACCGAAGCTTGATTGAACAAGGCACAGATGCTGATGGTCGAAAATTCTACAAAATCTATTACGAAAACGAGGCTTAACTGAACCGAATGGCTTCTACCGGCCTGATGCGTGAAATGGCGAATGCAGGCAAAAGTAGCAAGACCACACAACAAGCAAAGATCAGCAAATTGAGCAGCAGCCATTCCTGCCAACCGATGGCCAATGGCACGGCATCTACGTAATAACTACTTTCATCGAGCGCAATGATTTTGTAGCGTGTTTGCAGCCAAAAGAAAAGTATGGCGAGCATATTGCCTATGAGCATGCCCATGCCCGCGATGTATGCGCCGGTGAGCATAAAAAGCGCGCTAATGCTGCGGGTTTGCATGCCAAAAGCCTTGAACAATCCAATGGTCTGCGTGCGCTCGAGGATCAGGATAAACAAAGCCGATATCATATTGATACCTGCTACCAACAGCATGATAATCATCAATACCTGTTTGTTGAGGTCAAATAAATTGAGCCAATTGAATAGGTTTGGATACAATTCTTGTATGCTAAAGGCTTCAAGTTGCACATCCAATTGGTCGCTCAATACATAGGCCGTGTTTTGCACGTTATGCATGCTGGAAAGATGTACTTCCATGCTGCCCATTTGATCATCCTCCCAACCATTCAGTTTGCGAATGTGACGCAAATCGCAAATGACAAAAGGTTTGGCAAACTCGCCTTCTATACCGAGTTTATATATGCCACTAATGGTAAAAACCCTTAATCGGGGAGGATCCTGAATAAAATAGCATTGGATTTTGTCGCCCACGGAAAGGGCGAGTTTTTTGGCCACACTTTCGGGCAACAGGATGCCATTGGTGGGTTCGTTTCCGCTAAAAAGAGGCATCGAACCTTGCAACAGGGTGGAGGATAAAAAATCGGTTTTGTAACTGCTATCGATGCCTTTTAGCACGATGCCTTCAAAGGCTTCATCGGTGCGGAGAATGCCGGCTTTGGTCGCGTACGGTGCTACCCACTGAACATCAGCGGTTTGTTGGATGCTTTTCAGTTGGTCGGTCGACAAACGAAATGGCCTTTGTTCAAAAGATTGGCTTAATTCGAGCTGGCTTATTTGAATGTGGCCCCAAAAGCCGGTAAATTTGACCGGAATACTTTCCTGGAAGCCTGTGACAATAGCACTGGCGGCCAATATAACCACAATGCCGGTGGCCACACCCGCAATGGCAATGCGTACCACCAAGCGTGAGAGATGATTGCCGCGGTCGATGGCCAGGCGCTTAAAAAGAAAACGAATCAGTGACAAATACAGCTATTTACCCCAAAATTAGAAAAGCCACGCTATTTCTTTGGCTATTTGTAGCAATTGCATGCAAAGGCCAGGCACAATTGCTCACTGGAGCCGATCAAACCACTATTTGGAAACCTTTGGTGGCGGGGAAAAGGATCGGTTTGGTAGTTAACCATACAGCTATCACAGCGGAAGGGCATTTGCTCGACCTGCTGATACGTGAAAAACAACAGGTGCAGGCTGTTTTTGCGCCCGAACACGGCTTTCGTGGAGAAGCGGAGGCAGGTGCCAAAATTGAAAACGGAAAGGACCTGAAAACGGGCATATCCGTTATCTCCTTGTACGGCAGCAAAAAGAAACCACAAGCGGCCGATTTGAAGGGCATTGAGGTAATGGTATTTGACATGCAGGACGTTGGTGCACGCTTTTATACCTACATCAGTACGTTACACTACGTCATGGAAGCTTGTGCAGAGCAAAACATCCCATTGGTATTGCTCGATCGCCCCAATCCCAACGGCCATTATATCGACGGCCCCTTACTCGATACCTCCTACAGATCTTTTGTGGGCATGCATCCCATTCCGATTGTGCATGGGATGACCTTGGGTGAGTATGCCAGGATGATCAACGGTGAAGGCTGGCTGGCCGGAGGTGTGCAATGCGAGCTGCAAGTAGTGAAACTCAAGGACTATACCCACCAAACGGCCTACAACCTTGCAGTGCCACCATCTCCTAATTTGCCAGATATGCATTCGGTGTATTTGTATCCATCTACCTGTTTTTTTGAGGGCACTGATATTAGTTTGGGAAGGGGTACTGATAGACCATTTCAATTGGTGGGTGCCCCCTGGTTTAATGGAGGAGATACGTCATTTGTGCCACGCTCAATTCCAGGGAAAGCTGAACGTCCACCTCAAATGGGCGTGGTTTGCAGAGGTTTTGATTATGGAAAACTCCCATTAGCACAGTTGCGGCAACGCGGTCAAATCGATTTGCAGCCACTTCTGACCTTTTACGCGCAAGCTCCCGATCAATCGCGCTTCTTTCTGCCTTTTTTCGATAAACTGGCCGGTACTAGCACTTTGCGAACCCAAATTACGGCTGGCTGGAGCGAAACGCAAATCAGAAAAAGTTGGGAAGAAGGGCTGCAGCAGTTTGCAGCCATGCGGCAAAAATATCTTTTATACCCTTAATCGTACGTTAGATGGAGCAAAAACGCATTGTGTTTTTGGGAACACCCGCCTTTGCGGTTGCCAGCTTGAAAGCCTTGGTAGAAGCCGGTCTTCAGGTAGTAGCGGTAGTAACCATGCCCGATAAGCCTGCGGGACGGGGACAAAAATTGCAGGCATCGCCGGTAAAACAATATGCCATAGAACAAGGCATACCCGTGCTACAACCCGAAAAGCTCAAGAGTCCCGAATTTCTTGCGGTCTTAGCGGATTTTGATGCTCATTTGCAGGTTGTAGTGGCCTTTCGGATGCTCCCAGAAGCGGTATGGAACATGCCCCCTTTGGGTACCTATAATTTGCATGCCTCCTTGTTACCTCAGTACAGAGGGGCAGCTCCAATCAATTGGGCCATCATGAATGGCGAAACAGAAACTGGGGTGACAACTTTTAAGCTTCAACATGCCATTGACACCGGCGATTGGGTGCACCAACAAAAAATGGCCATTCAACCCGACTGGGACGCAGGTAAGTTACACGATGCACTCATGGAAATGGGTGCGCAGTTGATGCTCCGCACCGTTCAGGAGGTTTTCGACGGACAAGTTGTGTTCCACCCTCAACCCCTGCACGAAGAGGGCCTAAAGCCTGCGCCAAAAATCTTCAAAGAGCACTGCAAGATTGACTGGAGCAAAGCAGGTGAATCGTTGGTGAATCAGATCAAGGGTTTGTCTCCTTATCCCGGAGCCTTTGCAATGGCTGGAGGATTGGTGCTCAAGGTATACAAGGCGGCTTTCGTACATGATCGGCACTTTGTACCTCCCGGACAAAGCAGCCTTGTGGGCAACGAATGGAGAGTAGCCGTAAAAGACGGCTGGTTGATTTTGTCGGAAGTTCAATTAGAAGGTAAAAAGCGCATGTTGGCGGCAGATTTATTGCGGGGAAACGCCAATTTGGCCACCATGCTCCTGCACTAAGATCACGACGTAAGGCTATTCAAGGCCAGTTGATTTAAGGCTTCTCCCAATGCTACGGCATGCTTGCGGAAATAACGTTTGTGTTTCCAACCACCCACCCATTGTACCCCGCTCACTGCATTGGTAAGGTATACTTCTTCTGCTGCCTGCAAATCAGCATGTGACAGCAATTGCTCTTTAACAGTATAACCCATTGAAGGCAGCAAATGCAGAAAAACTGAACGTAAAATGCCGGGCAAGCAACCCCCATCAAGTGCGGGCGTTCGCAATACGCCGTCGTGCAGCAGAAATACATTGCTGTTGCTACTCTCTAACAATGCCCCTTCTGTATGATACAGAAATACATCATCGAGGCCCGCAGCTTTCGCTTCTTGGGCGGCAAGCACATATTGCAATGCGTTGGTGGTTTTGATGTCGGGAATAAAAAGGGTTTGTTTGGCCCTGCTGGCATCACCCAATTGCAGCCCTTTGTAGTTCAGTTGGAAGGTGTTGTTGGGCAAGGCTTGCAGTTGCATGATCCATTCTGCCTTGCTGCTTTCTGGCTTATAGAAGCCACCGGCACTTCGCCAAACCTGAACCTTCAATCGACCACCTTGTCGCAACTTGCATGCGTCAACCAATTGTTGAAGTTCTTTTTCAAAGCTGGCCAGATGCCAGGGATTCTCAATGCCCAATACACGCAAACCATGGCTGAGCCGGTCGAAATGCCAGCCTAGCCACAACGGTTGGCCGTACATGACACGGATGGTTTCAAAAACACCGTCGCCGTATTGAAAGGAGCGATTGTTCAGCTGTAGCTGATAAGTGTCGGTCGGCACGAGCTTGCCGTTATGAATGAGCCAATCCATGTCGCAAAATTAACCTTTCCTTAGTCAAATGCCTTTTTTCTACCTTATCTGCTATGGAATATTTAATTTCGTTCTACAAAACGGAACTTATGCAATCACCTAGCCGCGTTATTACCCTTGGCCAATTTATCATTGAACGCCAGAAGGAGTTTCCTTACTCCAAAGGACAACTTTCGCGATTGCTGCGCGATATTGGCATTGCAGCCAAGATTGTGAACCGTGAAGTAAACAAAGCGGGCTTGGTGAATATTTTGGGTGAAGCAGGCACTACCAACATTCAAGGAGAGGACGTTAAAAAACTGGATGTTTTTGCAAATGAACAGTTTATTGCAGCTTTGAGTGCTGGTGGAGAATGTTGCGCGGTGGCCAGTGAGGAAGAAGAAGATATCATTCCCATGTTCAGCGAAGTGTCGAAAGACGCAAAATATGTGGTGCTCATGGATCCACTTGATGGCAGTTCGAACATCGATGTGAATGTGAGTATTGGGACCATCTTTTCTATATATCGACGTACATCTTTCAACGGACCTGGCACGCTCGACGATTGCTTGCAACCCGGAAGTGAGCAAGTGGCTGCAGGTTATGTGGTATATGGAAGTAGTACCATGTTGGTCTATACCACTGGTCATGGCGTAAATGGCTTTACGCTCGATCCTTCCATTGGTGAATTTTGCCTGTCGCACCCCAATATGCGAATCCCCGAAAATGGCACCATTTACTCCATCAATGAGGGCAATTACGTCGATTTTCCCGATGGTGTGAAAAAGTACATCAAATATTGCCAAGAGGTCGATAAAAAGACAAAGCGGCCATACAGCTCTAGGTACATCGGGTCAATGGTGGCCGATTTTCACCGAAATTTGATCAAGGGAGGTGTTTTCATTTATCCCGCCACAAGCAAATCACCCGAAGGCAAGTTGCGCTTGGGCTATGAATGCAATCCGTTGTCGTTCATTGTAGAGCAAGCGGGTGGAAAAGCCTCTGATGGCTTTAGCCGAATTCTCGATATTCAACCCAAATCGCTGCACCAAAGGACACCAATTGTGCTGGGAAGCAAAAACATGGTTGAAAAGGTTGAAGAATTCATGCGGACCTATTCACCCACCAAGACCGTCGAGTATTTTATTGGTTGATGTCAACGGCTATTTGCCGAAAACGAATTTGAGCAACGGCAGGTAATATTCCCAAAAGAAATAATGGAGGTCTGACGCTTCGGTTGGGACATAAAAGAAGGCTTTGAAAGGGTAATACCTTTGGAACAGCTTCTTTTGTGTTGGATGGGATTGTAGGCGAAATTGCCCATGAAGTGGTTAAATTGATTTTTTCGCCGGTCTGTGCCATGACCGGCGGAAAGGACGATGGTAATCCAATTCTCCGCAGCAAAGAGTTGCCAGTATGCAAATCGCGAAAAAGCTCAATAAGTACCGCATTTTCAATGGGGCAAGTTTTTGCAAACGCATGGGCTTCTTTCTTCCGCCCGAAATAGCTTGCTAATAAAGTCATCAGATTCTGGTGAAAAGGCTTCAACCATGTTTTTTTCGAGCCCCGCTATCAAAAATACCTGGATATCGTTTCAAGCGAAAGGTATTGCGTACATGCACAATAATTCCCAATTCCTAAACACAAAGCTTCGTGATGTCGGTGATGGTCAAAACAACCAAACAATTTTCAACCTGTTTAAGCCCTACTTCACCATCATCAACAATTTGTACGTCATAGTCATCTTCCTGAAGCCTGAATCCAAACACCTACGGCATCATGCGCTCCTCCGCTGTGACCAATAGTTTCTCAAACATATGATATGAAATTAATGTTGCATCTGCATATCTAACCTCTTCGTTCAGAAGACCAGTTCAATGACTATAGCAATTTAGCAATCAAATATTTGCCTTCTTAAACGAATAGTTCTAAACTGGCTGAAAATTAACAACATGATAGTACCCATTCAAACCTGCGAAGCTTACGAAAAGGCATATGAAAAAAGTGTTAAGCAACCAGAAGCGTTTTGGGAAGAAATCGCTTCCCATTTTCAATGGCACAAAAAGTGGGACAAAGTGCTCGAATGGAACTTTGAAAAGCCTGATATACGCTGGTTTGATGGGGCGCAATTGAATATTACCCAGAATTGTCTCGACAGGCATTTAGAAACCAACGCCAATAAATTGGCCTTGATATGGGAGCCCAATGATCCAAAAGAACGTTTTGTACGCTATACCTACCGCGAATTGCATGAGCATGTTAGCAGGTTTGGCAATGTCCTCCGAAAAAATGGCATCCAAAAAGGTGATCGGGTATGCATTTACATGCCCATGATTCCCGAACTATCGGTTGCCGTTTTGGCTTGTGCCCGCATTGGTGCTGTGCACAGCGTGGTTTTTGCTGGCTTTGCAGCACACAGCGTGGCCGACCGCATCAATGATTCGGGTTGTAAAATGGTCATCACAGCCGATGCCTTGAATAGAGGCGCCAAACAAATCCCTTGCAAAGCAGTGGTTGATGAGGCTTTGGCCGAATGCAGCACAGTGGAAAAAGTGATTGTTTTCGAAAGAGTGGGCTGGCCGGTACAAATGATAGAAGGCCGTGATGTGTGGTGGCACGATGAAATCAAAAGTGTATCTGGGCATTGTGAACCTGAAATCATGGAAGCCGAAGACATGTTATTCATTTTGTATACATCGGGTTCCACCGGCAAACCAAAAGGAGTGGTACATACATGCGGGGGATACATGGTGTACACTGCTTATACCTTTGCCAATGTATTCCAAATAAAGCCCAACGATGTGTATTGGTGTACGGCCGACGTGGGCTGGATCACTGGCCACAGCTACCTTTTGTATGGCCCGCTGTTGAATGGAGCCACCACGCTGATGTTCGAAGGCGTGCCCACCTATCCCGATCCAGGCCGTTTTTGGCAGGTGTGCGACAAACACGCTGTCACCATTTTTTATACCGCTCCCACCGCCATTCGTTCGCTCATGGCAGCCGGTGAAGACCATGTGCTTTCCTACAGCCTCGATAAATTACGGGTTTTGGGCTCAGTAGGAGAGCCCATCAATGAGGAGGCCTGGCATTGGTACCACATTCACGTGGGCAAAGAACGCTGTCCGCTTACCGACACTTGGTGGCAAACCGAAACAGGAGGCATCATGATTGCAGCGCTGGCGGGTGTTTCTCCCTTGAAGCCTGGTCATGCCGGTTATCCACTCCCGGGTGTCCAGCCAGTTTTGCTCAATCAGGAAGGCAAAGAAATCGAAGGCAATAACCAAGAAGGGTATCTCGCCATCAAATTCCCATGGCCTTCTATGATCAGAACCACTTTTGGCGACCACGAGCGCTGCCGACTCAATTATTTCGATACCTACAAAGGTTATTATTTTACCGGAGATGGCGCCCGCCGCGACGAAAACGGCATGTACCGCATCATTGGCCGGGTCGACGATGTAATCAACGTTTCGGGCCACCGTTTTGGCACGGCTGAAATTGAAAATGCCATCAATTTAAATGCGCATGTGGCCGAATCGGCAGTGGTGGGTTACCCGCACGATATCAAAGGACAGGGCATTTATGCTTTTGTAGTATGCCGCGAAAAAGAGTTCGATGTCACCAACCTCAAAGCCGAAATCACCGAAACAGTGGTCGCCCAAATTGGTAAAATCGCTAAACCCGATAAAATTCAAATCGTAGGTGGTTTGCCCAAAACCCGTTCAGGTAAAATCATGCGACGCATCTTGCGCAAAGTGGCAGAAGGCGAAGTTGGTAGCCTTGGCGATACCAGCACCTTGCTCGATCCACTGGTGGTAGACGAAATTGTGGCCGGAAAACTTTGAATTAAAACAGGCGCGACAACAAAATGAAGCCCAGCATGGCGGCGATTTGGGTGCTGAAGATCAGCAATCCACTTGCAGCCGCTTTGGGGCCTGTACGGATCAGTTGTTTGAATTGGATGCCGAAACCTATGCCAATCATGGCCAAAAGCAGGAGGTAACTACCAGCCTTTTCCAGGCCTTTGGTGTAGGTTTCGGGCAGCCAGCCGCTCGAGGTGATGAGTGCTGCCAATAAAAAGCCCCAAACATAGTTGGGCACCAAGCCCACACTAAGCTTTTGTCCGGTCCCTTTGTTCACTCGAAAGCCCACGTAAAAAATCACGGGTCCTAACAATAGGATCCTCGCCATTTTAATCAACAAGGCCAGTTTGCCAGTTTCGGCATCGATGCTGAAGCCCGCTGCCACCACATGCCCCACCGACTGCAAAATGGAACCTGTGAACAAAGCGCTTTCGGCATGGTTCATTTGCAGCAAGCCTGCCATAATGGGGAAAAAGAAAATCCCCAACGTACCAAGTAAGTTCACTACAGCAACCGCAAGACCTATTTCGGTTTTTTGGGCATGCACCACAGGGGCAGTTGCGGCAATTGCGCTATTGCCACAAATGCCGTTGCCAGCACCCATGAGCCATTTGAGTGCAGGCGACATACCGCGACAATACCATTGTGAGCTCAGCAAACTCAACAGCACCATCCCCGCAATCACAGCTAAATACAAAGGAGATAGTTCGGCAAGCAATTGCACATTTAAGCCAAATCCCAAAAGCATGGTGGCCAAAGCGAGCAAATGTTTTTCGGCATAATGAAAGACGTTGCGCAAGCCATCCGACCAATTCCAAACATTTCCCATTGCCAATGCCAGCAACAAGGCAAGGGTAATGTTGCCCAAGCCGGGCACCCATGGATTAAGCGCCATGGCGCCAGCAGCCAATCCAAACAACAACAACCAGCCGGTAAAATGCTTAGGCAATGAAAACATATTGCGAAATTCGGATTAATTCAAACGCTAAGGTGTAACCTGGGTTGCAAATTTTCAGAACGTATGTTTGAAAAAATATATGTAACTAAGGGCGCTATTTTTTTTGTATTTCTCAATCACTTCTTAATAATGGGAAATTTTCCCCTATAGAGAACGAGTCTGAATTTTAGGGGAAGATGTCTAAAACCTAAATCTTTTGTATGAACAAAATAGTTTTTGTGCTTTGCATGCTTCTGAGTACATCACTCATTGCTCAGGTTGCCTACAATGGTATCGGAAATTCAGGTTTCGGTGGGGCAGTAGGTGGGGGATCATTCAGCATATCACATACTGGTACAACAGTTACTGTCACCATGACGCGAGGGGCGGGCAAATTTAATGATTACATGGTAATGTATATTGCCAATGGCTCGGCAGGAAGAACCGTAATTGGTACTGGAGTTCGTGATTTTAATGATGAACATCGAAGGTCCATATCGAACGTAGGAAGTGGTAATTTGACGTTTCCAGCTGGTTTTGAAGCAACGCATGCAATAGCCATAAATACTAGTTTTGGTGGTTTATGGTCAATTCCGTCAACTAGTTCAGTTGGCAATGGTGGGTTGAACTTTGTTTCGAGTGTTGGTAATCCTTCTGCAGCAAATTTTACAACATTCAATTTCTCATTTGATTGGGCTTCGATCGGTCTAACATCATCTGATCAATTCAAATTTGTCGTAACCTATGGCAATCCTAACGATGCCTCCAATTCATTGATGTGTAGTTCAAATGAAGCATTTGGTGGAGGCATTACTGGCGGAAATCCATGTTCTGCAGCTATGACTTACACTACCTATTTTGAGTATCCCAGTGGATTTACAGGTGGTACAGTTCCTTCAAATGCCGCTGGAGATTGGACGACAAATGCGACTTGGACAAATGGTAATACGCCCTTGAGTACAGATGCAGTGCAAATCTATCAAAATGTGTCTGTTAACACAACTGAGGCAGCGGCTTTTAGCGTAACCATCTCAACCGGTAATACGCTTACAATCGATGCAAACCAGCGTCTCTCTGTTACTGGCGGCGTTTCAGGTGCAGGTAGCTTGGTGGTGAATGGTATTTTTAGATTGAATGCAGGTGGGTTTACTTCAATCACCCCGACATATGGCTCGTCTTCGCAATTGACTTACAACACCGGAGGTGCCTACAACACGTCAAACGAATGGCCTGGTGCCAGTAGTCCTGCGAGCATTCGCATCATCAATTCTGCAGTAGCGTTAACCGGCAGCCGGAATGTTACTGGCATCTTGACCATTGAATCGGGCGGTTCATTAAATGTGAATGGGCACACATTGAGTTTAAAAGCAACGTCAGAATCGGTGTATTCACAAATACTGAACGAGGGTACACTTAGTGAAAATGTGACTTTATAACGTGCCGTTTCGAGCAGCACCGCTGGCTGGCGTTTTTTCAGCCCTGTTACTTTGGGCACCCTCTCCAATCTTGGGGTTTCTCCAGTGCTTACGGGTTCGGCCAATGTCATTCGTTTGAATACCGCCAATCCGAATGCATGGATAACACAAGGAGGTACTGGAACCGACGCCTTGGTGGCCGGTAGGGAGTATGCGCTGTATTTCGGCGGAAGTGGCGTGAACAACAACACCGTGGCAACCACTCTCAGTACCACAGGCAGCATACAAAGCAGCAACGTGTCCGTTACCGGCTTGTCAGATGGCAACGGCACCAATGATTTCGGATGGAGCTTGGTCGGCAATCCGTTTGCTGCAGCATCACTTTCGACAATGTGGCCAATACCCGCACCAACCTCGACAATGCCTATTACATCTGGGACCCAACGGCCAACAGCGGCAATGGTGCATATGCCAGCTATGTAAATGGAACGTCTAACCCCGGTGTAGCCCTCAATGGCGTAATTCCTCCCGGACAAGGATTTTTGGTAAAGGCCAACGCAGCGAGTCCTGCCCTTACTTTCGGTACTGCTGCACGTACCACTGGTACGCCCAACAATCAACTGCGCACGGCCACTAACTTTACAAACCGCATGTATGTGAGTGTTACCAATACACAAAATGGTCATTACGACGAAACGGCCATTTTGAGTGCCGTAGGAGCGCAGCCCCAATTTGAGTCGGCCAACGATGCCTACTAACTCAACAGCTTTAATGCTGCTGCGGTGAACTTGAGCAGTTTGTCAGCCGACGGGAAGCGTCTTTCGATCAATGCCACCGATGCATTTGGAGCTTCGACCATTTTGCCCCTCAAGCTCGAATGCACCCAAAGCGTTTTGATGACCATTGAAGCCAATTTGCAAGAGGTAGATGCCAACTTGCCTGTAATGCTCGAGGACCATCACCTCAACCGCAGACACGATTTGCGTACAGGAGCTTACACATTCCCGCACAATCCGATCGTTTTGTGATCCGATTTGCCCCCTTGAGCACCTCTGTGATGGATGTTAACAAAGCAGCACATCAAATGTATGTAGTGGATGATCAGCTGTTCGTAAAAGGCGAGGGAGGTGCATTTGTCATCAGCTGCACCGATATGCTCGGTCGTCAGCTTTTCAGCTGGAACCTTACAGATGTCGGTCAGTACACCTTGCCAGCCCTGGCAACTGGTACGTACATCTTCCGTTTGAAAGATGCCCAAGGAACTCAAATCTTAAAAATCAACCGCTAAAGCATACAATCATGAAAAAGCAAGCAATCTTTTGGTCGCTTTTGGTGGCGCTCATCATCCTCGGTCAGGTAGCCATGGCCCAACCACCCCCGCCTGCTAATCCCGCTGCGGTGCCCATCGATGGAGGCTTGAGCATCCTGCTCGCAGCAGGTGCCGGACTTGGTGGCTACAAGGCTTGGAAAAAGTCGAAAGAGTCCTAAGCAAAAAGCCGCTCTCAAAAGGAGCGGCTTTTTGCATTCAAGGTTCAAGGTTCAAAGTTCAAAAGGGTTTCGCACATGAAGGCGCAGCCTTCATCCACTTGAACTTTGAATCTACAGCTTCGCGAGAAAGTCCAAAGTATTTACCCCATCGGCATAATCCCACAATTGCGGTTGTTGGCTTTGGCCAAATCCAACAGCTCCGGGTATCCATTCAGCAGTTGCCACCACGCATTGCAATTGTTCCCTATTTTCGCTTAGCCATTGTTGCACTTCATCGGGATGTTGATAGTAGGCATAGTGCAACACGCTTATGGCTGCACTTAAGCTGGTTTTTTCTTGCAAAATCACCGCATTATTGGTGTAATGGGGCTCGCGGTTGATCATGAGCAATGCCAGATGGTAATCAAAATTGTTCACATAACGGGGATGCTGCAGCACCTCCTGACAACGTTCGGCAAAGGCTTCAAACAAGCGGGGCAGTTCAAAACCCGCTGGCATCCACAACAGACTCACATTCCGGCAACCCAATCCAAAATAATCAAACACATCATTGCCCAATGCACGCAAATCTTCGGTGCGCTCTTGCCCCGTCAAAATGCCAACTGAATGACGGTTTTTGCGGATGATGTGGGGCACATGCCGAAAGTAATACTCAAAATACCGACTGCTGTTGTTGCTTCCTGTAGCAATAAGTGCCTCCACGCCATTAAGTTTATCAGAGAAACTTATTCGGTTTTTCCAGTTGGGGTGACATTGAGCGAGCAAGTCGCATGCCCACGGAATCAATATAGCATCATCGCTCGAACATTTGATACGGGCTTTATGGCCCGATAGCAGGACGCAGAGGATGTCGTGCAGACCTACCAGCGGAATATTACCGGCCAATATCAGTCCTACTTCCTTGCTGTTGTGGCTCACAACATCATGGCGGACCCATTCCTTTACTTGCGATTCGCTTAAACTCTCAGCCCAAGCTTCCACTGCCTGTCGGATGCCTGCCATGGTAAACCACAAATTGCTCGCTACTGCACGGTCAAAAATGGCCGCTGTTTCAGCTTTTGTCAGCGCGTCGCGGAGCATATTTCTGAATAGGAGCAAGGCACGGGTATTGGCAGGTAAATTCACGGCAAATTGCTTTTGGTAAAGGTTAAGATTGTATTTTTGTGCCACAAAAGTACACATCAACTACGCAACATGGCCATTATCATTACCGACGAATGCATCAACTGCGGGGCTTGTGAGCCTGAATGCCCAAACAACGCCATTTATGAAGGCGGCATTGATTGGGCTTACGCCGATGGTACAGGGGTAAAAGGTACTTTTTTAACCAGCAAAGGCGAATCGGTAGATGCCGACGAAAGGCATGCCCCCATTTCTGACGATATTTATTTCATCGTTCCCGACAAATGCACCGAGTGTGTTGGGTTCCACGAAGAGCCACAATGTGCTGCGGTTTGTCCGGTAGATTGCTGCGTACCCGATCCAGATCGGCGTGAATCGCAGGAAGTTTTGCTCGAGCGCAAAGCAGCCTTGCACCTCGATTGAACCAAAAGCCACCTCGGTGGCTTTCTTTTTTACACAGCCTGTGCACACCGGCAGGCACAAACACCCCAAACCGTATATTTGTGTCATGCGCATAGGCATTTTTTTTGGCGGCAATTCACGCGAACGCGAAGTATCTTTTGCAGGAGGCCGCACCGTGTACGACAATCTCAACAAAGCGCTTTTTGAAGCGGTACCCATTTTTGTTGACAGTTTTGGCAATTTGGTGTTGCTCGATTGGCAATACTTGTACAAAGGTTCTATACGTGATTTTTATCCGCCGGTGGAAGCGCTGTTGCCTTCTCCCAATTTGTTTCAAGTGTATGCCGAACATTTGGGGCAATTAGACGGCGCAGCACAACAGGAGCTGTTGAAACGCCTTGGAAAACCCCTGCAACCCTACGAATTACACCAGCACATCGATTTTGCCTTTTTGGCCTTGCACGGCAAAAATGGGGAGGATGGCCGATTGCAAGGGCTGCTCGAATGGTTCGGCATTCCCTATTCCGGCTCGGGCATTGGTTCATCGGCCTTGGGCATGGATAAATCGGCGCAAAAGCAAATGATGCAGGCCATGGGCTTGGCGGTGCCGCGCTTCAGTAGTTTGCACCGTGCCGACTGGCTGGCCATGGATGCCGCGGCAAAAGCACTTATCCTTGCTCAACTGCAGTTGGAGGTAGGCTTTCCGCTGGTAGTCAAAGCTGCCAACCAGGGCAGCAGCATTGGCATCAGCATATTGGCCGAACCAAATGCCGAATTGTTCGAAGAAGCCGTCAACCGTTCCTTTTTCCGCTTGAAAGTAAATGCGGATGATTGGCTGGCGATGAATCATGTCGAACGCGTGCGTTGGGTCCGCGAGTTTTCCGACATCAGGTCCAATATTGGCCTGCCGGTACAAACACACACGGGCACGACCATTTACCACCCCGAGGACTTGCTCGTGTTTTTGAACGAACAGTTACAGCAAACAGGCGCGTCGGTGTTGCTCGAAGCCACCGACGGAGAACACACAGTATTGTTCGAATCTTTCATTCAGGGAAAGGAGTTCTCGTGCATCGTCATTCAGCAAGCCGACGGACAACCGGTTGCACTACCGCCTACAGGGATTGTGAAAGGCAAAGAGCTGTTCGATTACCGCTCGAAATACCTACCAGGCCTATCAAGAAAGGTTACACCCATCGATTTACCACTTGAAGTAATCGAAAAAATTCGTGCCGCCTGCAGCCATTTGTTCGTGCTTTTTGGCTTTGAGGTCTATGCGCGCATCGATGGGTTTTATGCCGAAGACGGGAGTATTTTCCTAAACGACCCCAATACCACTTCGGGCATGATGCCCTCGTCTTTTTTCTTTCACCAAGCGGCAGAAATCGGGCTCAATCCAAGCCAATTTCTCACGTACATCATCCGCACCAGTTTGCAACAACGTGGCCGCAAAGGCATGTTCTCACCCAACGGTGGCGGATTGCTGCACCAGCTCGACGAAGCTTTGGCCAAGGAGCAATCAACTGCCAATGCCAAGCGCAAAGTGGCAGTTGTCATGGGCGGTTACTCAAGTGAAAGGCATATTTCAGTTGAATCAGGGCGAAACATTTACGAAAAACTCAGCTCTTCTGCCGAATATGAACCCTTGAGCGTTTTCCTCACCGGAAATGCCGATGCATTTGAGCTGTTTGCCATTCCCATCAATTTGCATTTAAAAGACAATGCTGATGACATCGCAGGCAAAATCCGTCATTTTGAGCTACATCCTGTCATCAAAAAAATACAGGAAGAGTGCAAAGACATTACCCGCTTGTTTGCATTCAATGCCCTGCTGCAACCACAAAAATTATCCTTTGCTGACCTTGCCAATCGGGTAGAAGAGGTTTTCATCGCCCTGCACGGCCGTCCGGGTGAAGATGGCACATTGCAGCTCGAACTCGAGAAAGTAGGTTTGCCGTACAACGGCAGCTCTCCGGCGTCGAGCGCACTTACCATCAACAAATATGAAACCAACGAACGCCTGGCGGCAGCAGGCATGTTGGTAGCCAAGCATGCTTTGATATACGAAGGCGATTTTCCCAATCATGCAGCTTTGGCCGAATATATCATGCAAAATTTCAAACTACCGGTCATTGCCAAACCTGTCGATGATGGCTGCTCTTCTGCAGTGAAAAAGCTAAAGAACAAGGAAGAGTTGTTGGCCTATGCTGCCTTGATTTACCGCGATCAGGAAGATTTGATGGAAGGCCCTGCACAGGTGCTCAAACTCAAGTCCAAAGAAGAATTTCCGCAAAAACCAGTGTTTTTGGTCGAAGAATTCATTGAAAAAGGCGATGCAACCTTTTTCCTAGAAGTTACCGGTGGCATGCTCACGCGATTGAACGAGCATGGAGATGTGGTATACGAGGTTTTCGAGCCCAGCGAAAGCTTGGCCGAAGGAGAAGTGTTATCGCTCGAAGAAAAGTTTTTGGCAGGAGAGGGCCTGAACATTACCCCAGCCCGTTATACCAATAGCTTGGCCGACAATGGCGTAGTAAGCGCATTCGTCCGCAAAGAGCTCGAACGTGCTGCGCGTTTCATGGGGGTAGAAGGCTATTGCCGCATCGATGCATTCGTGAAAATTTATGATTTGCAGCGAATAGAGGTGTACATCATCGAAATCAATTCACTGCCTGGAATGACGCCAGCCACTTGTATCTTCCACCAATGTGCCATCAACGGTTACAAACCGTATGACTTTATCGACAAAATATTGAGCTTTGGTCGTGCTAAAAAAGCCTTGAATTCATGAACATCTGGTCGTTTTTAAAGAGTAAAACATTTCGCAACCAACTGATTTTGGCGGGTGCCATCACCGTAGTGCTCGTGATTGGGCTGGTGCAGGTGTTAAAAGTATACACCAATCATGGTCAAGAGATTGAAGTGCCTGATTTAAAGGATTTGAAACCCAGTCAACTTCAAGTGATACTCGAAGAAATTGGCTTGTCCTATGTCGTGGTCGACTCTACCTACATTCCCGGAAAACAACCTGATTTGGTGTATGAACAGGATCCCGTGGCCGGTAGCAAAGTAAAAGAAGGCAGAACCATCTATGTGTCTATCACCTCTTCCAATACCCCCAAGGTAAAACTACCCGATCTAATTGATTTAAGCTTGAGAAAAGCAACCATCGATTTGCGCAATTTGGGGCTACAGGTAGGTGAGCTCATCATGCGGCCAGACATTGCCAATAATGTGGTCTTGGAAATGAATTTGTCGGGCAAAAAGGTAATGCCGGGCAAAGAGGTTCCCAAAGGAACTGCGGTCGATCTGGTCATCGGCATCTACAACGTGGATTCTTTGGTTGCTATCCCCAATTTGGTAGGATTGACCATTGAAGAATCCCGCTTTTACTTGTCTGAATCTGCCTTGTATTTGGGGCGCATCAATTACATCGGTACAATAGTAGATACGACCAAAGCGTTAGTTACCCGTCAGTTCCCCGAGGCAATAGAGGAGGAGCTTATAAATACCATGTCGTTTGTCGACATTTGGGTGGAGGAGCAATAGTTGTATAAGTTTAGTATTTCATTTTGGACCGCCTTTCTGGCGATTGTAACCGCTTCTGCACAGGAGGTGCTGGTACCTTTGAAGCGCAATCCTGCTCTCCAAAGTGCAATCAGTGCAAGAATCAGCAACCAACTCGATACCCTTGTATTGCCCTTTGTTGATGATTTTAGTCAAAATGGCCCATTGCCTGCACAGGGGCTTTGGACCGACAGATGGGTTTACATCAATACCGATATGGCCGATGAACCGCCCACCTTGGGTGTAGCTACTTTTGACGGTCTCGATGAAAAGGGTATTGCATATGACATTTTTTCGCCTACTGGTAGTGGTTTGGCTGATAGGTTGACTTCGCAGGCCATTGATTTGAGCAATGATGATCAATCAGACTCCATTTATTTGAGTTTTTTTTATCAACCTGCTGGTTTGTGCGATCCTCCGGAGGCAAATGACTCCTTGACCCTCGAGTTTTGGGCCAACGACAATGCTTGGCGTTCGGTTTGGCGCGTTACAGGGTCTGCAAATGACACCTTTAAGCAGGTCATGATTCCCTTGCTCGACAGTGCATTCTTCCACGAAGGCTTTCGGATGCGCTGGTCGTCATATGGCAACAAAACAGGTAATGTAGACGTTTGGCACCTTGATTATGTGCGCCTAAACCGTTCACGCAACATAGCCGACACAGCCATTACTGATGTTGCTTTTCGCCAGAGGCCACGTTCAATGCTGCAATTGTACCAGGAAATGCCTTGGAAACAATTTGCAGCAGACAGCGCGCGATTTAAAGCCGCTAATCACGGTGTTTTGGCGCACAACTTGGGACAAGCGCGTAATGTGGCCTATAAATTCACAAGTGTGAATCTCAACAATGGCAGTACCGTTGCGGATGTAGGCTTTCAAAACATCTCTCCCTTTCCGGCTGGAAATACTTTTACATTCAACTTCCCGGCAATCGCCTTTCCATCGACCACAACCGACAGTTTGATCCTCGAAACCACCTATGTCCTTCAAAATGCACCCGATTTCCGGTCATCGAACGATACCGTTCGGCGCAAACAAACCTTTTGGAATCACTTTGCATACGACGATGGCACGGCAGAAACAGGCTACGGCCTGAATACGATTGGGGGCAGTGTTGCTTACAAATTTTACACTGCAACGCCCGATACTTTGCGGGGTGTTTGGATGTACTTTACACAAGCTGCTGAAAACGCATCACTTGAGCTCTTCAACTTAAAAGTTTGGGCATTCATCGGAGAGGGAAGTTTTACTGGCAATGAAGCCCTGCTCACCCAACAGCCATTACTGCGTCCAAGATATGCCGATAGCATTGGGCAATTTGTTTTTTATGCATTAGACACCCCTGTTTTGGTAAGAGACTCCTTCTACGTGGGTTGGCAACAACTTACACAGAAGCTGTTGAATATTGGTTTAGACCGCAACCACCAGGTTTCAGGGGTAAAATGGTTCAATACTTTGGGGCAGTGGAATGCGTCGACCATTACCGGTTCTTGGATGATACGGCCAGTTTTGGCTACAGAGCTGCGGTTTCCAACAGCAGTGATGCCACAAACGGAAGTGCTTTGGCAATTATATCCCAATCCAACCAGTGGTATCATGCAATGGTCGGGTTTAACCGACATTGTGGTTGTGGTCATCAGGGATATTCAAGGCAGGCTGATCAAGGAACTTCACGCTCCTTTGCTTCATCAGGTGGATGTGCGTGAAATCGATCCAGGCATGTATTTCATCAGCTTGCAAAACCAAACAGGCCGAACCTATACCAAACGGTTCATCCGCCAGTAAAACCTTCCTTTATGGATGTAAAGCGTATCTTTGGGCTCAAATGAGTATCATGCGCAACAAATCCTTCAAAACACCTGCTGATTCGGTTACCATCATGAATGAATTGGTGCTTCCCAACGACACCAATACCCTGCATAACCTCATGGGAGGCAAGCTATTGCACTGGATGGATATTTGCGCGGCAATTTCGGCCCAAAAGCACAGCAACCGCATCGTGGTAACTGCCAGTGTCGACAACGTGAGCTTTAGCAAAAGCATCAAACTGGGTGATGTGGTTACGCTCACTTCCAAAGTTACACGATCGTTCAACTCAAGTATGGAAGTGCACATAGAAGTGTGGGGCGAAAACATTCCAGCAGGACAGAAATACAAATGCAATGAAGCGTATTTCACCTTTGTGGCAGTAGACCAAATGGGCAATCCCATCAACGTGCCTGAACTCAAGCCCGAAACTCCTGATGAGCAGCGTTTGTACGAAGGAGCATTGCGAAGGCGTCAGTTGCGACTTATTTTGGGCGGCCGCATGAAGCCTGACGAAGCAACAGAATTGAAAATGCTATTTACAGAAACCCATCCATAAAAAAAGCCGCCCAATCGGGCGGCTTTTTTGCTTCAATGTAAATGTGTTAAGGCTTAAATTCTGCTGCCTTCATCTTGCCATTTACAATGATGTTTTTCAATTCCATGGTCAAGCTCCGTGGTCCAAACTGAATGGTTGTTTGGTGTGGAATCAGCACATTGCCTTTTACCTTCCGGTAATCAGCCAAATCCGAAGTTTGTGCTACTTGACCTTCAGGTCCATCTTCTATACGCACTTCTCTTAACTTTAGGCCTGTGGCTACTTCATAATATTCGGTTTGCTTATTGCCTGATGGAAATACCACTTCAAGCACATACACCTCTTTGTCGTTGAGCATTTCTACCCCTATCAAACGCAGCTCGTAGCCAGCCGAAGCATACAGCGCTTCAGGCAACATGGCCGCATTTTCCTTCAGCTGTGCCAAGCGCTCTGCATCCATTTCCTTGTTTCCAGGTGATTGCATGCCGCTTTCGAAAGCCTTTTCACCATCAAACTTGACTTGCTGTATGACCATGACGCCATTCAAAGTCATTTTGGTTTCAATCAAATTCGGACGCATTTTACGCACCTGCATGGCCAAAGTCATGTTCTGCATATTTGCCGTCATGGTAATATCAATGGTCTTCACCTTATTCCATGCTTTTAAGCCACCTGTTGCTTGAATGTAATTGTCAACAACCTTTTGGGCGGTCAAACCAACGGGAAGTGGTTTGGATGGGGCCTTTATTTCATTTCCGTAAATATCAAGCAATTCTACTTTTCCGCTGGTTGCATATTTGGCGAGTGAAGCGGCAATGGCTTTGGCATTGCCAACGCAAATGATGTATGACTGGCTGGGAAGAATGTACTTCTGAGCCGCTGCTTGAACGTCGGCAGGCGAAACACTTGCCAAAGTTTTGAGGTAATTCCGGTAATAATCTTTGGGCATGCCATACCGTTCAATGTCAATGGCATAAGCAGCTATGGTTTGCGGGTTTTGCAAGCCAATAGCAAAAGTGCCATTCAGATAGCTCAATATGCCTTGCACTTCTTTGGCGGGTGCAATACTGTCACGAATCCTGTTCAATTCATACATAAATTGCATTACTGAACTGTCAGTAACTGCTGTGCGTACTTGTGCAAAAGCATTGAATTGACCTACCAAAATGTTCCGGCTCAAGCTGCTGTATGCACCATAGGTGAAGCCATAGGTCTCGCGCAAATTGTTGAACAAGCGTGCATCTCCACCACCCAAAAGGGTATTCATAACGCTCGCAGCAATGGCATCGCTTGCACCCGGCTTCAAGGGGCTAGGATGGGCAATATTGATGACCGTTTGAACAGCTACTGGCCGGTCAACCACAATCACCCGTGTACGCGCCGGTGGAGCAGGAGTGAGGTATTGGTGTTTGGGGACTTCAGCCTTTTCCCAAGCGCCAAAGGCCTGTGTAACCAATGTACGGGCTTCTTCCAGGCCTATGTCGCCAACCAGGGCCAAGTAGCCTACATTCGGACGGAAATACGTTTTGAAATAATTTCGACATAAGTCGAGGGTAATTTTCTCTACGCTCTGCTCAGTGGTTATTTGACCGTATGGATGGTTTTTGCCGTACACCAATGCTTTTCTCACATTGGCAGCAATGGCATTGGCATCGTCTTTTTCCGTTTGCAAACCTGAAATGGTTTGTTTTTTCAAGCGATCAAGTTCTTCTTGACGAAACTCTGATTCGAGTATCATCTCACTCAGAATACTGAAAAGCTCGTTTTTATACTTGCTCAACGAAGATGCGTAAAAGCCAGTAGATGAAGTGCTTACTGAGGCGCCAATTTGATCAATATAGGCATCGATATCGGCCTTTTGCTTTTGTTTGGTGCCCGTCCTGATCAGCTCACCGGTCATGTCTACATAACCGATGGCTTCACCTTCCATTACTGGGTCTGTATTGAGTACAAGCGAAACGGAAATGCGCGGAAGTTTGCTGTTTTGCACAACAAATACTTTTAAGCCGTTGGGCAGTTCAAAGGTGGCGGGGTCGCTCAATTTGATTTCAGGAGCAGGACCTGCTTGGGGACGCTTACTACGGTCTATTTGGGCATGACCCAATGTGCCAAACGCCAGCATCAATAGGAGGAAAAGTATTTTTTTCATGATAGATCTCAGTTGGCTTGTTTAGGCAGATAATATAAACTCACGCGGTTATTCGTCGTAAGGAATTTCTGAGCTGCTGCACGCATTTGCTCTCTGGTAACCTTGCGGTATTGCTCAATTTCAGTATTGATCAAATTCGGATCACCTTGCCACATCCAATAATCCGACAAGCTTTCAGCAATGCCTTCAACGGTGGCATTGGCACTTACAAAATCGTTTTCAACCTGATTCAGCAACTTTTGAAACTCCTGTTCAGAAATCAAATCTGTTTTCACGCGTTCATATTCACTGTTCATGGCCGCTTCTAAGTCATCGGGACCAACACCCATATTCACAATGCCAAACATCAATGCAACACCGTGGTCTTCGAGTGCAAAGGGAAATGCTCCTACAAATAGTGCTTTTTGCTGCTCATTAACGATGTGTTTTTGAAAACGACTGCTTTGTCCCTGCGACAGCAGCTTGGTTAGCATGTCAACAGCATAATACTCTGAAGTTCCTCGGGCAGGGATTTTAAAACTATGAATCACAGCCGGCAATTGTATGTTGTCATAAACCGTATCGCGGACTTCAGCAGTTTGAGCCGGTTCTTTTACGGTAGGACGTGGAATTGGCTTTCCGCCTTTGGGAATGCTCCCGAAATATTTTTCGATCCATACTTTGGTTTGTTTGATGTCGATGTCACCTGCTATACTCAGAATGGCATTTTCAGGCACGTAAAAAGTTCTGTAAAAATCATAAAACTCATCTCGCTTGGCTGAATTCAAGTGGTCCATCGAGCCGATAACGCTTCTTCCATAAGGATGCACTTTAAATGTGCGCTTCATGGTTTCGTCGAGCAAACCGCCATAGGGTGTATTGTCGTAGCGCTGACGGCGCTCTTCTTTTACCACCTCACGCTGCGTTTCAATGCCTATATCTTCAATTTTGGCATGCATCAAACGCTCGCTCTCCATCCAAAGCCCCAATTCCAATTGGTTAGAAGGAAGAATCTCGAAATAAAAAGTACGATCATAACTGGTATTGGCATTCAGGGTTCCGCCATTTTCTTTTACCATTTTCATGTACTCACCCCGGCCTATATTTTCACTGCCTTCGAACAGCAAATGCTCAAAAAAGTGTGCAAAGCCGGTCCGTTGAGGATCTTCATTTTTACTGCCTACCCGATACGATACTGTAACGGCTACAATGGGAGTGCTTTTGTCCTGGTGTAGGATAACCTTCATGCCATTTTTAAGTTCGTATTTCTCGAACTTGATGGCAGGTTGTTGCGCCCAGACAGCCGAAACCGACAGCATGCCTGTGAGCAAAAGAATAGATCTTTTCATGAGTTTGATTTAGCGAATTAAAGATGCAGCCTTATCCGAATAAACGGGATAATACTTGGTATGCTTAACGATATTTATCATTTACAAACGTACAACCCAACCGTTTTCATCGGCAACCACACCTGTACGAATGGCATCAAGGGCTTCATGTATTTTTTTCGACATAACACGCCCTTCAACTGGAGGCAATACCATCTTGAATCCTTTGTAGGTGATGGTTTGAATGGGGGCTATGGTAGCTGCGGTTCCTGTTCCAAAAGCATCGTGCAACTTGCCTTTGTTGTAGGCTTCAAACACCTCTTCAATGCTTACTTTACGCACTTCTACTTTGAGATTCAAGCCTTTGGCAAGTTTCAGCACACTGTCACGCGTAATGCCCTCCAAGATGGTGCCCTCAGCAACAGGGGTAACCAAATGGTCGCCAATCTGGAAAAACAAATTCATGGTTCCTGATTCTTCCACATATTTCATTTCCTTGCCATCGAGCCATACGAGCTGATCGAAACCTTCTTGCCTTGCAAATTTCAACGGCAACATGCCAGCAGCATAATTGCCAGCCACTTTTGCATAGCCAGTGCCGCGTGGAAATGCCCGAACATAATTGTCGCTTACCTTTACATTCAAAGGTGCGTTGTAGTATGACCCTACTGGACAGGTAAATATGATGAAACGATATGATTCTGAGGGACGAATGCCCACGTATTCATCAATCGCAAACATGAATGGCCTGATGTAGAGCGAATAACCCGCTTTATTGGGAATCCACTTTTCATCTACCTTTAGCAAGGCGAGCAATCCGCCTAAAAAGAATTCTTTTGAAATGGCAGGCATGCACAAACGTTCTGCCGACTTGTTCATGCGTTTGTGGTTGGCCTCGGGCCTGAAAAGCAGTGGTTTTCCTTGTGGATCGCGGTATGCTTTAAGGCCTTCGAATATGGCTTGGCCATAGTGCAATGCCGATATGGCTGGACTCATGGGAATGGGTTCATAAGGCACAATTCGTGGGTCGGACCATTTGCCATCACGAAAATCTGCAATGAACATATGGTCAGAAAAAACCTTTCCAAAGGGGATATTTTCCCAATCAACTTGCTCAAAATGAGATGAAGTGGTATGGGTAATTTTGATGTTCGAAAGCATGTAATTTGTTTCTGGTGAAGTCCAAAAATACGGTTTTAAGGCTTATTTTTGGAGAATAAAGCAATTCGTTTGAACGCATTACAGCAACAACTACGGCAATTGGCCACGGATTCCGACTTCATCGCGCAATTTTTGCAAGAAGGAGCGTATGTGTTTCCGCAACAAAGTTCGTTGGCTGATTCAACGGATAGTGCTGAAGAACAGCAAACCTCCGTGCATCCAGCATATGGGCTGCAAACTGCTGTCAGACCCGAAACAGCAGTAGAAGGCAACAAATTTGCAAGAGGAGAAACCGCACAAATAGCACAGCCACAAGAAAATATACCCGCAGTTCCTGCAACATCGGCAGCTCAAAACAAAACGCAGCAACCTAGTACTGCTTGGCAAAACAAAGTGGTAGTCTTGTTGCCTCCAGAACCTGCAATCAAAGAAGTGCAATTTCTGCACAAAGTTTTGGCCGCTGTCGGCATTCCTGACGAGCAGGTATGGGTACAAGAGAAATATTTTCAGGCGAAATCGCTCGGACAGTTCGAAGGTAGCCGCATTGTGCTGAGTTTCGGCGCAGTTACCGATTTTCAAGCCGATTACCAACTGCGTAGCAAGTCAATTACGGTGATCATGGCTGATAAGCTGTTGGAAATTGAAGCCGATATAGAAGCCAAAAAGAAATTATGGGGGGCGATGAAGTCATTTTTCAAATGAAGCGACGCCTGTTATTTGCTTCTGCCAATGCCCATAAATTAAAGGAAATTCGGGCCTTGCTCGAACCCTTGGGGTACGAAGTGCAAGGCTTGCATGATTTGCATTTTTACGATGAGATTCCGGAAACAGGAGATACTCTACAAGAAAATGCCCTTTTGAAAGCAAGTTTCTTGAGCAATGCATTGGGCTTGGATTGTTTTGCCGATGATTCTGGCTTAGAGGTTGATGCCATAGCTGGTGCGCCTGGGGTCCATTCGGCACGTTACGCAGGTGAACCTCGAAGCGACCAAAGCAATCTCAAAAAGCTTTTGCAAGTGCTCACAGGTAAGCGTGAGCGTGGTGCACGCTTTCGAACGGTAATTTGTTTGATGGAAGCAGGGCAGCCTCGTTATTTCGAAGGAAGTGTTGAGGGAAAAATTGCCAATGAAGCACGTGGAACAGCTGGTTTTGGATACGACCCGGTCTTTTTGCCTGATGGCTTTGATCTTACTTTCGCCGAATTACCTGCTGAGGTGAAAAATCAGATCAGCCACCGCGCTAGGGCCGTTGAAGCCTTGGTTCACTACCTCAAGCAGCGCCAATAGATGCCAAAGGGGCAGTAGAAAGGTCCTTGAGAGCCTCAATCCAACGTGGATGGTCATTGAGACTTGGCACCAATTGCACATGTTCACCACCCATTTCTTCGTATTCTTCCTGGTATTCAGTTCCAATTTCGAAGATGGTTTCTAAGCAGTCAGCTACAAAAGCAGGTGAAAACACGAGAATTCGCTTTTTACCAGCTTTGGCCAAGTCCTTCAATACAGCGCTGGTGTAAGGTTGAATCCAAGGGTCTTTTCCCAACCTTGATTGATAGCAAACAGTGTATTTTTCACGTGGAATTCCCATTTTTTCAGCAATGCTGCGCGCTGTTAATTGGCATTGAGCACCATAGCAAAATTGGTTATGCCTGCCGTAACTTTCACAGCACGATCCGCTACTCAAACAATGTTTGCCAGTATCGGCCTTTCGCAATTGTCGCTGAGGCAATCCGTGAAAGCTAAATAGTATATGATCGTAATGATCAGGGTTTTGAGCCTTTCCGTTTTCAGCAAAAGTTTCAATAACCAAGGGGTGAGCCGGATAAGAGTTAACAAATTCTATATCCGGAATGGTTTGCCAATTGGCCACAACTTCCATCACCCGTTGATGCACAGAACCTGTGGTTGCAGATGCATATTGAGGGAACAAAGGAATCACCCTGATTTTCTTTAGCTGCATTATTTGCATTTCTGACAAAACACTTCCTATTGAAGGGTTTTGGTAGCGCATCGCCAATTTTACAACGTAGCCATCTCCCAACGCCTCTTGCAACAATTCGGTAGCCCGTTGCGAATATACCATGAGTGGGGATCCTTCATCCGTCCAAATGGCTTTGTAGCTTTTGGCCGATTTGGGCGCCCTGAAAGGCGCAATGATGCCACGCACCAACAACTGCCTTGGCAAAGCAGGGATGTCGATGACACGTGGATCGAGCAAAAATTCTTTCAAATAACGGCGTACATCAGATGTAGCAGGGGAGTCGGGGGTACCCAGGTTTACCAACAGGATACCGGTTTGTTGTTGCATGCGAACTTAATCAGTGAACTTATAACCTACACCTCTAACACTGTGGAAGTGGATTGGGTTTTTCGGATCGGCCTCAAAATATTTCCGGAAGGCCAATATAAAGTTGTCAATGGTACGTGTACTTGGAAAAACATCGTATCCCCACACTTTTTCAAGTATTTGCTCGCGCGATACCACCTGGTTTTTCTTTTCAACCAAAAGTTTCAAAAGCATGGTTTCTCGTTTGGTGATTTGAAAACTGCCTTTGGTATTGGTAACCAAAAAAGTGCTGAAATCAATTTCATTCTCCCCAAAACGGTATTTATAGAGCTCTTTTTCATTTTCGGTGCCTTTGAGGCCCGACTTGATGAGGATGTTCACGCGCAGGAGCAATTCTTCCAAATTGAAGGGCTTGGTCAGGTAATCATTGGCCCCCAGCTTCAGGCCTTTCACCCTGTCTTCTGAGGTGTTTTTGGCCGATAATATCAGCACAGGCGTATCGCGATTTTCAAGCCGAATACGTTCGCATACGTCTAAACCATTGATACTGGGAATCATGATGTCGAGTATAACCAAATTGAACCGTGACTCTTGAATGCTGGTAAGCGCATCGAGACCATCTGCTACAGCAGTAACGCTGTATCCTTCAAGCTCCAGATTCAATTTAATGGTGTCTCGGAGGTGTTCTTCGTCTTCAACTAAAAGTATCCTGTAGTTCATATGCGAGGGCTGGTAAGGTTATTTCAAAAATAGCACCTTTGGGCTGATTGTCGCGCACTTGGATGCTGCCATCCATGTCTTCTATGATATTTTTGACAATAAACAGACCAAGTCCTGTTCCTTTGGTGGTTCTGGTTTCCTCACTTCCGATGCGGTAGAATTTTTTGAAGATGTTTTTTTTGTCGTCCTCCGATATGCCTGGACCTTCATCAATGACTTGTAAAACCGCCATTTTGTGATGCTGTCGCAAAACAACCCTGATGGGCGAGTCCCCTGGGGCATATTTGCCAGCGTTTTCAATAAGGTTGGTTAAAACTGAAATGAGCAAGGCAACATCTCCTTGAATGCTGATGTTCTCTTCTATGGCTGCAACCAAACGTCCTTCGAGCCTTGCCGAATGCCCAAGCCGATCAACCATGTCTTTGCATAGCTCAGAGAGATTGATGCTGCGTTTTTGTGCATGTTTATGGGGATTTTCAAAACGCGAAGCCAACAGTATTTTTTCAATCAGGCTGTCTAACCGATTGATTTCTTCCAGGCTATTATCCACCAATTTTTCGGTTTGGATAGCATCAAGCTTGCGTTTACGCATGGTCTGCAACATCAATTTGGTGCTGGCCAAAGGCGTTTTGAGCTCATGCGTAACCGACATCAAAAAATTTGATTGCATCGCATTTAGCTCATCTTTTTCCCGGTATCCCTTGAAGATGGTTAAAAAGCCCCAAAAAAGCAAAGCCACGAACACAATGCCTTCACCCAAAAACATCATGTTACGGTTTCTTTCTTTTGAATCTATTTCTGCCAAAATTGATTCACGCACTTCCACCGAAATTCCTGATTCATAGTAACTCAGTTCCATTTCGGGGTAGGAAACCGAAAAATAAGCGTTCAGCAGGGTAGTATCTATGCCAAAAACCCGACCATTGAAATACAAGGTGTAAGGAATACGATGCGGCGCATTGAATTTCTGTTCTAGCAGGTTGGCATACACATCACGTTGCGCCTGTATCCGCTTTAATTCCAAAAGTTCCCGCTTGAAATCTTGTATCTTCCCGTTATCGTCAATATGAATATAGGTCCACCAACCAAAAGCGGCGAGGATGTAGGCCAATACAAACCAAAAGGTAACACGTGGACGAAAACGCATGACGTTTACAAGATAAGCGAATTCGAACAAATACAATTCATGCCCTATGGTGCATAAATGCGGTTCAAAGCTTCACACAACACGTCGGCAGCCATTGCCAATTCATGTTCGGTATGGCGGGCTGATACAAAACCCACTTCGTACCCAGAGGGACCAAAATAAATCCCATTCGCCAATAGAAAATGAAAAACTTCTTTGAATGACTTCATGCTGTCGTGTTCGATTTCATGTGCAGCCCGTACATGCGGACGTGTACTAAACGACAGCCAAAAGACCGACCCAATCTGAAAAACACGAACGGGATAGTTGTTCTGGCGGATATGCTTGCGTAGTTTTCGTACAAAGGCAGCCGTTTTTTTCGCCATTTGACGATAAAACCCCGGCACCAAAAGTTGTTCGAGCTGCGCTTTACCTGCACTCATGGCAACAGGATTTCCAGAAAGGGTGCCAGCTTGATATACGGGGCCTTCGGGCGAAACGGTACCCATGATTTTTGATGATGCGCCATAAGCACCTACCGGAAGTCCGCCGCCTATGATTTTACCAAAGGTCAGGATATCTGGCTGAATGCGGTACAAACCAGCAGCCCCTTCAAAACCCACGCGAAACCCACTGATTACTTCATCGAAAATGAGCAAAGCGCCTTCTTGATCACAGATGTCGCGCAAAAACTGCAAAAACCTACGTGTTTGTAGCAACAAGCCGTTGTTGGCTGGAATTGGTTCAATGATAATTGCCGCAATTTGACCTTTAAATTGCGAAAATGCTTGTCGCACCGCCTCTTCATTGAACAATGGCACTACAACTGTTTCATCGACAAAACTTTGCGGAACACCAGCAGACGTGCTTTCTCCAAATGTCACCAGACCAGAACCCGCTTTTACCAAAAGGTGATCGGCATGGCCATGGTAGCAACCTTCAAATTTGATGTATTTATCCCGTCCAGTGTAGCCACGTGCCAAGCGAATGGCACTCATTACTGCTTCTGTGCCAGAACTTACAAAACGTAACTTTTCAATGAATCGATGATTCTCGATGATTAGACGTGCAAGTTCATTCTCTTGAACGGTAGGAGCGCCATAGGAAGTCCCATTTTCAACAGCTGCAATGATGGCCTGCTTTACTTGTGGGTGGTTGTGGCCCAAAATCATAGGTCCCCAGCTTGCGCAAAAATCGAGGTAACGGTTTCCGTCCGCATCCCAGACATATGCGCCATCGGCTTTGGTGATGAACAACGGGGTTCCGCCTACCGAACGGAATGCACGCACAGGTGAATTCACACCGCCAGGAAAATACCTACGAGCTTCTTCAAAAAGGGATTGTGAACGGGAAAATTTTTCAGTCATATGACAAGCGTTCAATAAGTGCTGATTGCGAAGGGCATAATTGCTGTAAGGATTCGGCATTTGCCAATTCAAAGTCCTGAAAATCAAAACCTGGAGCTACCCCACAACTTACAAGTGCATAAGCATTCGGATCGCGTAATTCTGCAGCAAACAAGGTCTCGGCCGGAATGCACAACTGGAAACAATCCAAACCAGGTGCTTGGGTGTCGCCCAAACGCCTTAAACTGTACGTTCCCGAAGCATCAATCAGATGTAAATCAACTGGCATTCCAATGTGGAAATACCATATTTCATCTGATTTAATCCGATGAAAATGAGAAGGATATCCCGATTTGATTAAAAAATAGATAGAAGTAAAATACCTGCGGTCTCCAGTAAAACGAGGCGCCAATGATGTGGCCGCCAATTCTTCGGACGAACGGTGTACCTCACGGAAAAAACCACCTTCTGGGTGTGGCATCAACCCCAGTTTTTCGATCCAATATGTAGCAGTTTCCATCATTACAGCTCACTAAAGATGGTCATGGCCAATTCATCTTGCCTAAATCCAAATGATTCTACCAGATGATGTACCCCTTTTTCTCTAAGGAATTGCGCCGTACTACTGCCCATGGCCACAAATAACGTTTGGCCTCCGGATTGGTTTTGCTCCAAATAGGCTTCGGCCGAGGATGGGCTGGTAAGAATGGCTGCGACAAATTGGCCATTGAGCATTTTGGGTGTGGCTTGATTCAAGTAAACCACCAATTCTTTCACCTCACATACCTCCTGCAGGTGTTGTTGAATAGAACGTCTGCTGCGGTTGCCAACAGGAAAAAGAACTCTTGTGCCAGCTGCTATTGCAGCGAACGCATTGGCGATGGCCATCAGATCGCGACCCTCACCCATAAAGTCCACAGCATGGCCAAATGCGCCAACTGCTTGTGCTGTTCCCTCGCCAAGCGCAGCAATGCGCATATGCACTGGGCCCTTGAGGCCGTTAAAGAAGTGATTTACAGCATTTCTGCTGACGAAAAACAGCCAATCCGCATCTGGTATCGCACCAAAGGGTTGTTGAACCGTTTCTATCAATGCGGCGCATTCCGTTGTATAACCCTGGCTTTCCAATTGTGCCGCCAACAAATGGCATTGCGATCGCTCACGGCTGATGAAAATTCTTCCCTCACGCTGCTTATTGGCCAAATTTATTGCTTTTTGGGTAAGTAGGGCAGGGTCGGCCCCGTGGAGTTTGAGTTTCACGGGCAATTGTTGGTCGTCTACTGCCTTTACCACCGTGAGTTCATATCCATCAGCAACTTGTACACAATAAGCTCCAACAGGCATATGACAACCACCATCAAACAAATGCAGCGTTTTTCTTTCTACCTCAACGGCATGCGCAACATCAGGGCGATGTAGCTGACGGGTAACCGTTTGCATCCAGTCATCATTTTCACGGATTTGTAATCCCAATACACCTTGAGCAGGAGCGGGTACAAATTTGTCGGCTGGGAGGTAAACAGCTTTAAAATCATCGAGGGGTAATTGGAGGCGTCCAACCCCTGCAGCAGCCAGCAAAATCGCATCGTACTGGCCTGTTCGGCATTTCTGGATACGGGTGGGAACGTTGCCACGCAGATCCATGAGCAACACATTGTCCTGCAGCAGTTTTACTTGCACTTTTCTGCGTGCAGAGGAAGTGCCAACAACAGCACCGGCCTTTAAGCCCAGTGGTGCAGCCGGATCGTATGCATTCGGATTGATTAAGAGTAAATCCCTTGGATCTTCTCTGTAACTGGTTGCGCCTATGACCAAGCCAGCCGGTGAGGTGGTAGGAAGGTCTTTGAGTGAATGTACTGCAAGGTCAATTTCACCTGCCAGTAAGGCGTCTTCAATTTCTTTTGTAAAAAAACCCTTCCCCTCAATTTTGTCGAAGCTCAGGTGTTGAATACGATCACCCTTGGTAACAATGATTTTGATTTGACTGGGGTATCCCAATGCTTGCAGCTGCGCTTGTACAAAGTTTGCTTGCCACAGGGCCAAGTCACTACCCCGTGAACCAATGATGATTTCTCGCATGAATACATTAAGCTACGCGTTCAACCATTTTAGGATTTACCCTGATGGCGGAAATTTCGCTCTGCAAAGGTTGAGATTTCTTTTCAAGAAGCATGCTTTTTGCCACCTTAATTGGAATCGAAATGCATTTCTTTTCCATGTAGAGCATCATTTTTTCAATTAATGCTCTCGTAGCGGGCTCCATGTTGCTAAGTTCTTTGGTAAAAACTTCCTCCAATGCCTTTTTGCGTACTTCTTTTACTTGTTCTGGAAATGCACTCAATGCGAGTTCAACATTCCTTATTCTTTGCATTTCACCAAAAGCTTCTATTCCACGGTCAATGATTTCCCGAGCTTTTTCGAGTTCTGATTCCCGGAATTCCAGATTGCGTTCAACTTCTTGCTTGAGCACTTCGATGTTCACATAAGCAACATCGGCACGATTGCTCACTTCAGTTGACACATCGCCGGGTACAGCTAAATCGATTACTACTGCAGGAAAGCCAGGATCTCGTGGTAATTTTTCCCAGATATTAGTAGTAATAATCGGTTCTGGACTTGCTGTACAGCTAATCAATACAGAAACGCGATCAGCATGTGCTGAAAAGGCCTCGAGTGGATAGGCTTTCCCACCTAAATAGTTGGCCAATTTCTGGGCTTTTTCCAATGTGCGGTTGTAAACCGTGAAATTCACGTACCCCGCCTTTTTGAGGTATTTTGATACCAATGTGTTGGTTTCACCAGCACCAACCAAGACAATACCTGCTTCGGGAGTTAAATTAAATTCTTCGAGTTTTCGAATGGCCAACGAAGCCACGGAGATGGGTTTGGCAGCAATGCGTGTTTCTGAATATACCTCCTTGGAAGTAACGACTGCTTGCTTCATAAGCAAACGTAAAAAGTCGCCTGTTGTACCCAATTCGCGGCAGTCCTCATAGGCTTGCCGCAACTGACGTGCAATTTCACGTTCACCAATGACCATGGAATCCATCGAACAGGATACCTCAAACAGGTGCTTTACTGCTTCGGTTCCACGGTATATTTTGGCGTATTGAAATAAGTTGGATAGCTGAATAGGGGCAAACTCATGGTAAAAATCACCCAATAATTCTTGTGCCTGTTGCGTCGAGAATCCATTTGGGGTGTTCATCACAAATTCCACACGGTTACAAGTGGCCAGGTAAAATACCTCTTGAATGCCCAATGACTCATCTGCCAAAATCCCTTGTAATTTTGAGGGCAAAACTGATTTTTCAACTACCAGTTTGCCCAAATCGTCAAGATAAAAGTGTTTGTGCGTAAAAGCCAGTACTGTAAGCTTATCCAAAGGATTTGAATTTAACGTCGCAAAGTTCCTGCTACACGCATGGCCTTTTGTCATTCGATTGTCATAATGGCTGTTTGGAATGATTCTAATTAGCAGACTTGACATACTGTTAAAAAATGCAATTTTCGCGGATGAAACGGTGATTCCTATAATCTGTACTTTCAATTTTTGAGAGCATTAATAAATAATACTACCTGTTTATCTGTTTTTAAATTTTCAAAAATGGCATAAGCTTTGTTCATCACCGGCGTTCAATTTTCACCCTATGCAACAAACCCAACGATGGCTCGTGGTGCTTGCACTATTGCTCTCATCCATGCAGCAACTTTCGGCACAAAAACGTGCCACCCTGAGCGGGTTCATCCGAGATGCCGCCTCACGCGAAACCCTTCCTGGTGCCGCAATCTATTTGCCTTATGCCAAATCAGGCACAACGTCAAATATGTATGGTTTCTATACCATAACGCTTCCGGCCGATACCTTTACGGTCCAGATTTCCTACGTAGGCTATCAAACTTTTCGAGCCTTCGTGGATCTGCGCAATGGAAGCCAAGAACTGGACATCAACCTCAAAGGCACCGATCGTACCCTCAATGAAGTGGTAGTATCTGCAGATGCCATACAAAAAAAGGTTTCGGAGCGAACAGAAATGAGCGTAATCAATGTTCCAGTTCAGCAAATCAAAGAAATTCCTGCTTTATTGGGCGAAAAGGATGTCCTCAAAGTGCTACAACTACTGCCTGGTGTTCAAAGCGGGAGTGAAGGGAATTCTGGTTTATACGTTCGCGGTGGTGGACCCGATCAGAATCTTATCATCCTTGACGAGGCTACTGTATACAACGCCTTTCACTTGTTTGGCTTCTTTAGTTTATTCAATGGCGATGCGCTTAAGAGTGTAGACATCATCAAAGGAGGTTTCCCAGCACGTTATGGCGGAAGGCTTTCTTCGGTGATTGAAATGAATATGAAAGAAGGCAACCAACAAAAGTTCCAAGGTGAAGCCGGAGTTGGCTTGATTTCTTCAAGGGCCACCATCGAAGGTCCCATTGTGAAGAACAAAGCATCTTTTCTGATCAGTGGCAGGAGAACCTATGCCGATGCATTGATTCGTCCGGCATTGCCTGCTGGCCAGGATGGTGGCTATTATTTTTATGACCTGAATGCCAAAACGAATGTTGAAATCAACAAGAAAAACCGACTATACGCCAGCGGTTATTTCGGGCGCGATAGGTTCTTTTTAAGCGATAAAAGCACAGCAGATGCCTTCAGCCTCGGCGTCGATTGGGGCAACGCAACAGGAACATTGCGTTGGAACCACATGGTAAACAACCGGTTGTTTTCTAACACATCCTTTATTTTTACCGACTACAACTTCCGGAATTTCCTAACCTTCAACGTAGCCAATCAGCAATTCTCACTGGTATACAGCAGCGGCATCCGCGATTTTAGCCTCAAACAAGATTTTGATTTTCGTCCTGATGACCGTCATGCTATCAAAGCCGGGGTATTGCTCACGCACCACATTTTTACACCCAGCGCTGTGGCGTTTGTGGATGATTTTTCAAACACAGACACGACCAATGCCGAACGCACTACCGCCTTCGAAAACGCCATCTACATTGAGGATGATTTTCGCGTAAATGAACGCCTGAATATCCAGCCCGGTCTTAGAATTACCCATTTTACACCAAGAGGAGGACAATACCTCAACTTTGAACCGCGATTCAACATGAATTACCGATTGCGGTCTGATATGTCGGTAAAAGCTTCATATGCCCTCATGAACCAATACATTCATTTGCTTTCGAATACAGGTGCTGGTTTACCCACCGACCTATGGGTGCCCGCAACAAAAAATTTGGCCCCTCAACGTTCACAGCAAGTGGCAGCGGGCTTCGCCTATGATATCCCCAAAACCAAATTGGAATTGACCATCGAAAGCTATTACAAAACGATGGACAACATCATCGCCTACAAGGAAGGAGCAAGTTTTGTGGGCGTAGGACCGCAAGAATCCAATGCCGAACGATTCCGTTGGGAAGAGGCCGTAACCTCTGGACGGGGAACCTCCTATGGTTTCGAATTCTTCTTGCAAAAGAAATCAGGCAAATTCACCGGCTGGATCGGGTATACTTTGTCGTGGACACAATTGCAATTTGATGAATTGAATAACGGTCAGCCTTTTTGGGCACGATATGACAGACGCCACGACATATCCTACGTAAACACCTACAAAATAAGACCTGAGCAAAAAGGACGTGATGGCATTACCGTTTCAGCCACATGGGTGTACGGTACAGGAAATGCAATCACCCTGCCCGTTGCCGATCAATATGCGCCGATCAATAATCCTGGACAAGGTACAAGCGATCCGATTTCGGACTTTTTCTTCGACAACTATGTCAACCAATACACCGGAAGAAATGAATTCAGGATGGCCCCATACCACCGCTTGGATTTAGGCTTACAACTGATTCGGAAAAAATCATGGTACACCCGCACTATCGAAATAAGTGTATACAATGCTTATAACCGCAAAAACCCATATTTCTATTTTATTGGTGCTGCCGGTAGAAATGGATTGTTTGCCCCTCCAGGTAGCCAGCGGGTTTTACGTCAGGTAACCTTGTTCCCCATCATCCCTTCTATTTCCTACAACATCAAATTCTAATCATGAAAACCCTCATCTCATATATCAGTTTGGCGATGTCGGCACTTTTGACCGCATGCGACAGCATGGTGACCAATGTGACACCACCCAATGTAGCACCTGAACTCATTGTGTATAGTTTTATCAGTCCCGATGAACCTTTCATTACCGTTGAAGTGAGAGAAACCATGCCCATTTTCTCTGGTAGCATCTCGGGAAACGATACCATCGACAATGCTGTGGTTGTTTTGAAACAAGGCAGCAATCAAGTGCAGCTCCCGTACATAGGCCAAGGGAAATATCGCATCCTTCAAAGCCAATTTCCATTGGCAGAGGGAATTCGATACGATCTGGAAGTAAGTACACCCGATGGAAAAAGAGTAACCGCCAATAGCACCATCCCTGTTGGAATTGCAAACATCGATTCTTTTTCTGTCACCCAACAAGCAGGTCCATTTGGCATCGTACTCGATTTGGTAAGGGTGTATTGGCAAGATGTTGCAAGCAGCAAAAACTATTTTCAACTGTACACGACTTCAGAGGGCAGCAGCGAAGACACCTTGATGGGCGACCCTGGCAAGTTTGTTTTGGATAACCAGGTGCTTGATGACGAATTTGCCCAAAACAACCGGATCACTACTTCATTCCAGACTTCTCTTGGCTTGGCTCAAGGCGACACAATTGGCATTGAAATGATTTTGGCACACGTTGACGAAGCGTACTACCGCTATCACTTATTGCGGCTGAATTATTCGGGCAGTAATCCCTTTAGTGAACCTACAGTCATGTACAACAATGTAAGCGGGGGAGTAGGGGTATTTGGATCCTATCGGCTAAGCAAAAGAACCATTCAGGTTGCGCGGTAAAGCGCACAAAATGAAAAAGGGGGCCAATATGGTCCCCTTTATTTTTGCTGCAGCAGGTATTGTTGGTCGACTAACCAAGGTCCCTGATCGGCGGCAGCTGTCGCCAACTCATCGCAACGGTTGTTTAGCGGATTATCGGCATGGCCTTTTACCCAAATAAACGCTGGCTTTAACCGCTGTAAGAGCGGCAAAAGACGCTGCCATAAATCGGGATTTTTTACATCTTTCCAGTTTTTCCTGATCCAGCCTTGGATCCACTTTTTATTGATGGCATCAGTGACGTATTTGGAGTCGGAGTAAATTTTGATGGTATGCTGCCCAGGTTTTAAGGTTTCTAACGCAATGATCACGGCCAACAATTCCATGCGGTTATTGGTAGTATGTTTGTACCCTGCGCTCAGTTCTTTGCGGTGTGTTCCCGAAAGCAAAACGATGCCGTAGCCTCCTGGACCAGGATTGCCCCGTGCAGCACCATCGGTATAAATGCTTATCTCTGCCATTAGATCAATTCTGCAACAGTAAAAGTACTGCCCCCAATCAAAACCAAATCGTTTTTTTCAGCTGCTGAAATTGCTGCTGAATAGGCCTCATGTAAATTGGGGAAGGAGTTGCCTTTTAGCCCATGGATTGCAGCCTTATCTGCCAAAATCGCAGCCTCTAATCCTCTTGGGATACTTGCTTTAGAAAAGTAATAAATGGCTTTTTTTGGCAATAGGGAAAGGACCTTGTCGATATCCTTGTCTTTGACCATGCTAATGACCATCCGGAGCTTTTCATGTGGCGTTTGGGCAATTTGCTCAAGCAGTAACTTAATTCCGGGTTCATTGTGCGCAGTATCTGCTACCACCAACGGCTGGTGCTGCAGAATGCTCCACCTACCTCTAAAACCAGTAAGCTGCCCAACCGAGGCCAATCCGGTACGCAAACCCTCTTCCTCAATATTCCATCCCTGCGTCTGCAATTGCTCTACGCAAGCCAAAACGGCGGCCAAGTTCTTCGATTGATAAATTCCCAATTGGTCGGTCGCCAAGCCACTGAATTTCAATTTGCCGTTCTTGTAAACATCAAAGCATTGGAGACCAGCTTCATGGCTTACTTGACGTAGATCCCAACTCTTGGAAGCGAACTTGAGCAGAGAACGGCGCTCGTTTGCCTGCTGCTCAAATACAAACGCCACATCTTCTTGGAATTCTCCAATGATAACCGGAACATCTGCCTTGATGATGCCCGCCTTTTCAGCCGCAATCAAGGGCAAGGTGTCACCAAGCATGTCCATGTGGTCCCAACCGATGTTCGTAATCACTGAAAGGATAGGTGTAACGACGTTGGTAGAATCAAGGCGGCCCCCCAATCCCGTTTCAACAATGGCGATATCCACTTGCTTTTGGGCAAAATGATCAAAAGCCATGGCTACCGTTAACTCAAAAAAAGAAGGGCTTACCTCGGCAATCACCGGACGCATTTTATCCGTAAAGGCAACAACTTCTGCTTCGGCAATCATTTCGCCATTGATGCGGATGCGCTCTCGAAAATCACGTAAATGAGGGGAGGTGTACAAACCAACTACATAACCCGATGCCTGCAATACAGCAGCCAACATATGCGATACAGATCCTTTACCATTGGTTCCCGCAATGTGTATGCTTTTGAAACGCCTTTCGGGATTGCCTAAGGTCTTGCAAAGCGCCTTGGTGTTTCCTAAATCCTTTTTAAATGCAACAGCTCCCACACGTTGGAACATGGGGAGTTGAGCATATAAATAATCAAGTGTTTCCTGATAGTTAGCTGAACTCATTCGAGTTTGAATAGGAAGGTAATGGTGCCCCGTTGCTCTTCTGGTGCATTTTCATTGGGTGAAAAACGGGCATTTAATGCTGCATTTTGACATTTTTCCCAAAGTGCTGCATCTTGCAGCGTGCTGCCTCGGTGCCCAGCCTGCGCCCTCAAGACACGTCCATCCTTGTCTACCCAAATCAATACGACTACCTTTCCTTCTTTTTGCGATTTATCAGCAATGCTAGGCTTCTTGGTGATTTGACGTCCAACCAAGTCGTAATCAGGAGACCCGGTCAATCCGCCGCGTCCACCATCGCCTTGACGGTCGGTATTGCGACTGCCATCGCGGCTACCTTGATCGCCGGCTTGACCGGTTTGGCCTTGCGAACCGCCTGATGATCCTGCACCTTTTCCAGGATACAAAGCCCTTGTGTTGATCTGCGGCTTGGTTTCTTCTTGCGTAGGTTCGGAAGGTTTGGTGACCGGATTGGTATTGTTAGGAGTTGTTTTGGATGAATTGTTTTTGCTTACGCTGGGTGCATCTTCTAGGTCTTGTGTAGCAGAAGTACGATCAGAAGCGCTCGGCGAAGCATTCGACTCCTGCTTGCTCGAAGTCTCGTCGGTATTGCCTTGGTTATCGCCACTTTCATCGGGCTGTACGTCTCCCATGCCTTCATCACTGGTGCCGAAATTGATGGCAATTCCTTGCTCTGCAGGCAATGGGAGCGGGGTCCGGAAACCGAAAAACAAAAAGAAAACCAACAGCAAACCATGAAATATCACAGTGCCAAGGATGCCTTTGAGGTTATTTCTTTTTTCGTTTTCCATTATTCAGGATCAGTTGCCAAAATCATTTTGATCTTCAGCTTATTGGCCATCCCCATCACCTTCACTACTTCTTCGATGGGAACCGTCCGTTCAGCATTGAGCACCACGGTTGCCTCTTCTTGGGAATTGGCCACATCACTTAAACGCATTTCGAGTTGCTCTGGTGTAACGGCTTCCTGACCAAAATAGAAGTTTTTATCCTGGTCGATACTCACTGAAATGCTCTGGTTCGCCAGGGTACGTCCTGAACTTTTGGGCAATAGCAACTTCAAAGCATTTGGCGAAACCAAGGTTGAAGTGAGCATGAAGAATATGAGCAATAAGAAAACGATGTCCGTCATTGACGACATGCTGAAATCTACTTGCCTTTTATTTCGGGTCTTGAGGTTCATTACTTACCGGGTTCTTGCAATAAATCAAGGAATTCAACTGAACGTGCTTCGAGGTTATGAACAACCTTATCAATCATCGACACCAAGAGGTTGTAGCCGATATAGGCAATGATGCCCACAACCAGGCCAGCTGCTGTGGTGACCATGGCCTCGTATATACCGCCCGAAAGCAAGCCTGGATCGATGTTGTTGCCAGCCTTTGACATATTGTAAAACGCCCTGATCATGCCGGTTACGGTTCCCAAAAAGCCGATCATCGGGGCTGCACCTGCAATGGTTGCCAGAGTGCCTAAATTCTTTTCCAACTTGCCAACTTCGATTTTACCAACGTTTTCTACCGCTGTTTCAATGTCTTTTAAAGGGCGGCCAATGCGCATAACTCCTTTCGACATCATACGCGCCAAAGGGTGGTCGGTTTTATTGCAAAGATCCTGTGCTGAATGGATATTGCCTGAAGCAACAAAATCTTTGATCAAGTTCATAAACTGACTGTCTTCTTTCCGTGCTTTTTTGATGGTCAAATAGCGTTCAACGAAAATGTATACTGCCATAACAGATAAAACTATCAAAGGCACCATAAAAAAGCCCCCCTTGAATAAAAGTTCAATGAGGTTCAATTTTTCTTCCGTTGGCTGGGCAAGCGGCAAGGTACTTTCTGTGATTTGAAGGAGAAGTGACATGCTGTTGATTAATGGTGGAATAACGAAAAGGAAACTGATTTCTTTTACATTCTACAAATTTATAGCTCTACAAGAGCATTTTGTTGCCTGTGGAATAAATTGTCAGGAATGTTGATATGTTGAATAGTGCTTAAAACTCTCATTTTCAGACCAAATAGGCGAAAACTGATGACTTTGACGTGTAAGTGACCTTTTGGCCAATTCGGAGCGCCCCGAAGATGTTGATTTTTCGTATTTTCGGGCTTTGTAAAATGATTCATACCAAGCAATATTCAGATGGCTGAAGGAGAGAAGATTATACCCATTAACATTGAAGATGAAATGAAATCGGCCTACATCGATTATTCGATGTCGGTGATTGTTTCACGAGCCCTGCCTGATGTACGCGACGGATTAAAGCCTGTGCATCGCCGGGTATTATATGGGATGAACGAGTTGGGCGTGAACTACAACAAGCCCTACAAAAAATCGGCAAGGATTGTCGGTGAGGTTTTGGGTAAGTTTCACCCACACGGCGACAGTTCGGTTTATGACACCATGGTGCGCATGGCCCAAGATTGGAGTATGCGTTATCCTTTGGTTGACGGGCAAGGTAACTTTGGCTCAGTAGACGGCGACAGTCCGGCTGCCATGCGTTACACCGAAGCCCGCTTGACCCGTATGGCGGAGGAGCTGCTCAACGACATTGACAAAGAAACGGTTGATTTCCAGCTGAACTTTGACGATTCACTTGAGGAACCAACGGTCTTGCCAAGTAAATTCCCGAATTTGTTGATCAATGGCTCATCCGGCATCGCTGTCGGCATGGCCACCAATATGGCTCCGCACAATTTGCGAGAGGTTGTAGATGGGATAGTGGAATACATCGACAACCGTGAGGTGACTTGCGAAGAATTGCTGAAACATGTAAAAGCACCCGATTTCCCAACAGGAGGCATCATTTACGGCTATGAAGGGGTGCGTGAAGCGCTACTGACTGGTCGTGGACGTATTGTCATCCGGGCTAAAACAAATATCGAAGTACTCGATAACGGTCGCGAACGTATTATCGTTACCGAAATTCCATTTCTCGTAAACAAAGCCGATATGCTGCAAAAAACAGCTGAATTGGTGAACGAGAAGAAAATTGAAGGTATCAGCGATATACGCGATGAATCAGACCGCGATGGCATGCGCATCGTTTATGAAATCAAGCGTGATGCCATGGCGAGTGTGGTCTTGAACCACTTGTACAAATACACCAATTTGCAGAGTACCTTTTCGGTGAACAATATTGCCTTGGTGAAGGGTCGCCCCATAGCGCTCAATCTGAAGGACCTTATTGTTCATTTTGTTGATCACCGCCATGAAGTGGTGGTGCGTCGTACCGAATATGAGTTGCGCGAAGCGGAGAAAAAAGCCCATATCCTACAGGGCTATCTGATCGCGCTCGATCATCTTGACGCGGTGATTGCCCTGATCCGCAATTCTGCAACACCAGATGATGCCAAAAGCGGATTGATTGAGCAGTTTGGGTTAAGCGATATCCAAGCCAAAGCCATTCTTGAATTGCGTTTGCAGCGTTTGACAGGCATGGAGCGCGACAAAATCAAACGTGAGTACGAAGAGATCATGGAATTGATTGCCCGCTTGCAAGCCATTTTGGCCGACGAAGGTTTACGCATGCAAATCATCAAGGACGAGTTGTTGGAAATCAAAGAGCGTTACGGCGATGATCGTCGTTCGGTGATTGAATATGCCGCGGGTGATTTCCGCATGGAAGACATGATTGCCGACGAAGACGTAATCATTACCATTTCCCACTTGGGATACATGAAACGCACGCCGTTGACCGAATACCGCGTACAAAACCGTGGTGGTAGGGGTGTACAGGGAGGTGCCACCCGTGAAGAAGACTTCATAGAACACATCTTTGTGGCATCTACCCACAATTACATGCTGTTTTTCACCGAACAAGGCAGGTGTTTCTGGCTCAAAGTGTACGAGATACCCGAAGGTGGCAAAAACACCAAAGGACGTGCGGTCCAAAACATGATCGCCATTCCGTCGGATGACAAAATCAGGGCCTACATTGCTGTGAAAAACCTCACGGATGAGGAATACATCAATAACAACTACATCATGTTTTGCACCAAGCAAGGTGTGATCAAAAAAACCAGTTTGGAAGCCTACAGTCGTCCGAGGGTGAATGGCATCAACGCTATTGGCATCAATGAAGGCGACCAATTGTTAGAAGCAAAATTAACCACTGGCAATTCAGAGGTGCTTTTGGCCATCCGTTCGGGCAGGGCCATTCGATTCCCTGAAGCCAAGGTGCGCCCGATGGGACGTACAGCAACAGGGGTAAGGGGCATCACGCTCGACAATGAGCAAGATGAAGTGGTTGGCATGGTTTGTGTCGACGACCCTGCAACTACCATTTTGGTGGTATCAGAAACCGGCTATGGCAAACGTTCTGATTTAGATGAATACCGGATTACCAACAGGGGCGGCAAGGGTGTAAGAACCCTGAATGTTACCGACAAGACAGGCAAACTGGTAGGCATCTTAGACGTTACTGACGAGGAGGATTTGATGATTATCAACCAAAAGGGCGTTACCATACGCATGGGAATAGCCGATTTGCGCGTTATGGGAAGAGCAACACAGGGAGTCCGCCTGATAAAACTGAAAGATGGCGAGTCCATTGCGTCGATTACAAAAGTGAAAAAGGAAGAAGAAGAAGAAACCGAGGGCGAAAACCCCGAAACTGAAACAAACAACGAAGAATAATCTATTGAAGTTATGAAAAAGTTATTGCTGGCAGCCGTATTGTTGTTGGGAGTTCAACAACTCATGGCGCAAAACCAAAAAGTTCAAAGTGCCATTTTGTATAACCGTCATGGCGAACTCGACAAAGCGCTTGCGGCCATAGAAGAGGCTGTAAACAACCCCAAAACGGCAGAATCTCCAAAGGCTTGGTACCATCGCGGAGAAATTTATCTCGCGATTTTTGGTAGCGAAACGTATGCAACTTTGGCCAAAGATCCGTTGGCTGCTGCACTTGAAAGTTATGCCAAAAGCATCAAGCTGGATACCAAAAATGATTTCAGTGATGATTCGAAGCGAAAAGTGATCTCGGCCACCGCAAATTTGTACAACAGAGGGGTAGAGCGTTACATGAAAAAGGACTTCCAAAACGCACTGGCAGACTTTGAGATGCTTTTGGTATATACGCCCGGCGATACGTCCTTGCTTTTTAATGCTGCTTTGGCTTCTGAAAAGGTAAACGACAACAAAAAGTCAGCTTTGTACTTTAATAAGTTGCTGGAGGCCGATTATAAAAAACCCGCCATCTATCAAACGCTGGCCCAAATCAGCAAGCAGGAAAAAGACACGGCCAAGGCCATTGCTTACCTGGAAGAAGGTAGAAAGGCATTTCCAAGTGAAGTTGGATTGATTATCGACGAGTTGAACATTTATTTGGTGCAAGGTCGCCAACAAGAGGTTATCAAGAACTTGGATGAAGCCATCAAGCTCGACCCGAAGAATGCCACCTTGTATTTTGCCCTAGGTACGGCCCATGATCAATTGAAGAACAAAGAGCAAGCTGCCATCAATTATCAAAAAGCCATTGATAACAAACCCGACTATTTTGATGCTTACTACAACTTAGGTGCAATGTTCTTTAATGAAGCGGCTGAAATGGCGAATGAAGCCAATAAAATCCCTTTCAATCAACAGAAGAAGTATGAAGAGGCAGTGAAGAAAGTGAAAGAAGCATTCACCAAAGCACAGCCATTTCTTGAAAAAGCGCATGAACTCGATCCCAAAGACATCAACACCATGGCATCCTTGCAGCAACTTTATGCACAGCTGAAGTTGAATGATAAAGCCATGGAGATGAAGAAAAAGCGCGAAGCCATCAAATAATATCATTCGCTGAATATCAACTGCCCCGCATGGGGCAGTTTCTGTTTATGGAGCTACCTCAGGAATTTATCAGCAGAATCAGACATGATTTACCAGCGTTTGCGGATCAGTTGCTTGCTGCCATTGAGGCAACAAATGCAATTGCTTCTTTGCGCTTGAACCCTGGCAAGCCTGCTGATTTACTTTGGAAAAACGACCCTATCCCATGGGCAAAAAATGCATATTGGCTTGATGAAAGGCCCGTGTTTACCGCCGACCCATCTTTTCATGCTGGGGCATATTATGTGCAGGAAAGCGCGTCCATGTTGGTGGAGGCAGTGCTGCAACGCTTGCCACCGATTCGCAAGGGACTGGATGCGGCAGCCGCACCAGGAGGTAAAAGCACCATCATAGCCAACCATCTTGCACCCAATGGCTGGATGATTGCCAATGAAATTATTCCAAAGCGTGCAGAAATCCTCAAAAGCAATCTCGACAAATGGGGCAATAGCAGGGTAGTAGTCACCAATGCCAACTTGGCTCAAATACGGTCTTCTGGACAAGTATTCGATTGTATTTTGGTGGATGCACCTTGCAGTGGGGAAGGCATGTTTCGCAAAGATCCGGACAGCACAAAGCACTGGAAGCCTGAATTACCCGAAGCGTGTGGAAGGTTGCAAGGAGAAATTATGGCAGAAGTATTTCCCATGCTTGCACCAGGTGGCCATTTGATTTACAGCACTTGTACTTTTGCCAGGGTAGAAAACGAATATCGTTGGCAATGGCTTTCAGCAAGCGGTTTAGAACCCGTGAGGCTCGACTTCCCTGAACAATGGGGCTTTCTGGATGTACATGAGGCTTTTCCGGAAATTCCAGCTGGAATGGCCTATCGGAGTATCCCTGGAATCAGCAGAGGTGAAGGCTTTTTTATATGCTGTTTTCGAAAGCCAGGAATGCTTCCGAATGAGTCCTTACATGCAGGAAAGGTCGAGCGGCATGCACTTGGGAGCATTGAGATCGAATTGAATGACCATCTTAAGGTCATAGAAGGAAAAAAAGGCTCACTCAACATAGGTTTAGCGGAGCAAGTTAAATGGTGCAATGAAGTGGGAAAAGACCTGCGCGTGCTCAGGAGCGGCACCGAAGCTGGTCAATGGAAAGACAAATATTTCGTACCGGCCCATGCATTGGCATTGGCGACCGACGTACAGTTAATGGCCGAGCGCATCGCCTTAAGTAAACAGTTGGCCATTTGGTATTTGTCGCGGTCAAACTTTCAACTTGGCAGCATTCACAAGGAGCATTTTTTGCTTACGTATAACCAATTAAACTTGGGCTGGGGCTACAACAAACAAGGCCAGTTCATCAATTGTCTTCCTGCAACAGAAAAAATCAGGATGCACCTTTAGCCGCTGCCAGCAGTGCTTGATGAATGGTAAGCACTTGAGGAATCAAAGCTGATGTACCATCGTTGATAATGATAAAATGTGCCAATGAAGCTTTTTGTGCTTCGGGCAATTGTTTTTGCATGCGCAAGATCGCATCTTCGTGGCTCGTATGATCACGTTTTACAACGCGCTCAATGCGAATTGATTCGGGGGCACTGACCAGAATCAAATAGTCAAGTTTTTTATAGCTTCCCGATTCTACCAAAAGCGCTGCTTCACGTAAAGTATACGGGACGTTTGCTTGCTCCTTATGCCAGCGTTGCGCATCTGTCGCTACTGCCGGGTGTACCAGTGCGTTTAGTTTCAGAAGCGTTTCACTGTTCGAGAATGCCATGCTGGCGATGTAGGGTCTATTCAGCTCGCCATTGGGCAGGTACGCTTCATCCCCCAAAAGTGCACAAATATGGCTCTTCAGCGGATTTTGAAGCATTAAGCCTTTGGCGCGACTATCCGCATCATAAATTGGGATACCCAATTCAGCGAAGATGCCACAAACAGTGCTTTTGCCACTGCCCATGTTGCCGGTAATACCCACTTGAAGTGTCATGTTCAAACAAAAAGGAGGCTTTCGCCTCCTGTTTATTTTTTCTCAGCAGCCTTTTTCTCTACTGGATATGCAATGAGGGTGTTTTCCTGAGAAATAGCTGTTTTTTCAATTTTCAGCTTCATTTGTCCTTCAACCTCAATGATTGCAGTTGTATCGCCCAATTCAACGATTTTGCCATGGACGCCTCCAATGGTCACCACTCGATCGCCTTTGGCAATGTTTTCGCGGAAAAGCTTTTGTTCTTTTGCCTTTTTATTTTGCGGACGAATCATAAAAAAGTAGATAACCACAAAAATGAGTACCCATGGAAGCAAGGCAACCAATGGGTTACCGCCTTCGGCTCCACCTTGAGGAGGAGCCATCAAAAATAAATGTTGCATCATATTCAATTAGCGTTCGCTGACTTCAGCTCTGATTTTTACAATGGTGGTATTGGGGATGGTGTTAGAAACAACTGTTACTTGTTTTTCTTGTACGCCAATGCGGCCTTCACTGTTGAACTGAACTTTGATAAAACCTGATTCGCCTGGTTTTATGGGCTTTTCAGGAACTTCAGGTACTGTGCAGCCGCAAGAGCCGCTGGCCGTTTGGATGATCAAATCGCTTTTGCCTGTGTTGGTGAAACGAAAAGAGTAAGTAACCTTTTCACCTTCGTTGATGGTCCCGAAGTCATGCAATTCTTTTTCAAAACGAATTGCAGGGAGGTCTTCAGTATTTACCTGTTCACCACTCTCTGCTGAAAGAGGGTTGCTAATGGCTTCGTTACTTACCTTTTCTTCATCGGACGTCTTGCATCCCACAAACATTGCGGTAATAACCAAAAGGAATAAAAGCTTCTTTTTCATATTGCCAAAATTAATGATTTAGGTTAACCAATGAGTCCTCTGCCGGTTTTGAGAATGCTGCCGCTTGACTGAAGTTCCTTGCTGATATTGTCAAGAATACCATTGATAAATTGGCTACTTTTTGGTGTACTATACGTTTTGGATATCTCGAGATATTCATTCAACGTGACTTTCACCGGGATGGCCGTTTCAACAATCATTTCTGACAAGGCAAGCTGAATGATTAAAACATCCATCAATGCAATGCGCTCTACATCCCAACCTTTGGTTTTTTCTTGAATCAATTGCTGAAAGTAGTCGTGTTGCAAGACCGCTTTACGAAATATGCCTTGCGCAAAAGACCAATCACCAGTCCAATCGCGACTGAGTTCAATGAGCCTGAAGGTTTGACTTCCTTTAAGGGCTTCTTTGATGGTTTTGATCACAGCAGCAGATACCAATTCTTTATCTGACTCCCAATACATCGATTTTTCTTCGAAAAACCCATCAACCACTTCGCTGTGCAGCAACACCTTTTTGTACAAAAGGAGTACTAGCTCAAGGTCTTCTCTTTCGGTGCGTTCACCTGCTTCAACATAATGCTGATAGCCTTCTGTTTCGGCAAATACCATGAAGAGTTTTCTTAAAAACTCAGGATCAAGGGTTTGACCTTTTATTTTGTACTTTTTGAGCGCAGTGGTGTAGGTTTCAGATTGCTCGAGATAACTCGCAAAAATATTGCCCGCGAATTTGCGGTTTTCTTTGCGGTTTTGAATGGTTGCGAGCATCTTGCCATCGCGTTCGTCGGCCCAATGTTGGGTGAAATGGATCAAGTCGTCAATCAACTTGAGTGACAAGATATATGCTTCGGTCATCTTTTCGATGTTCTGCAGCAATTCTTGCTCGCCCTTCTGCAGGTCTCTTACCTCAGACTGGTGATATGCATACAATGATTGCAGCACTTTCAGCCGCAGGTGACGTCTATTGAGCATTTCCTGTATTAAAGCCTTGTTTTGATGTCGGCAACTGCCTCTATTCTGCGACGCGCAATGCGAACGGATGCCTCAAGGGTTGAAATCCCTTCATTTTGAGCTGCTTCGAAAATAGCCAAAGTTTGGTCGTAAATATGCTCGGTTTTCGAAAGTGCATTCTGTCGGTTGTACCCTTCTAGTTCTGAATATACATTAATCAAACCACCAGCATTGATAACAAAATCGGGAGCGTAAAGAATTCCGCGGTCCATCAACATGCGCATGTGTATGTTGGTGTCTTTTAATTGGTTGTTGGCACCACCTGCTACAATGGCACAACGGAGCTGTGGAATGGTTTCGTCGTTGAGGGTTGCACCCAAAGCACATGGCGCGTAAATGTCCATATCAACACTGTAAACATCGGCTGGTGCGATCACCTTCACCGAAGGATGTGCAGCAGTGACTTTTTGGATTTGGTCCTCAAAAATATCGGATACATAAACAATGGCTCCTTCTTTCATGAGGTTATCAATGAGGTAGCGGCCTACATTTCCTGCGCCTTGTACCATCACTTTTTTACCCGTAAGGCTATCGTTTCCGTAAACTTTTTTAGCAGAGGCTTTTACCCCCATGAAAACCCCATATGCAGTAACAGGTGAAGGGTCGCCACTGCCACCTTTGTGTTCAGGCAAACCGCTCACATGGTCTGTCTCCATGGCAATGTATTCCATGTCGGTTTTGCTGGTTCCTACATCTTCAGCCGTGATGTACTTGCCGCCCAGGCTGTCAACAAACTTGCCATATCTGCGAAAAAAGGCTTCGGATTTATCCTTGCGCGGATCACCCAAGATTACTGCTTTTCCACCTCCCAAATTAAGGCCCGCAACAGCGGCTTTGTAAGTCATGCCCTCCGACAAGCGCAGTGCGTCTAAAATGGCATCTGCATCGCTGGCATACTGCCACATGCGGGTTCCACCCAAAGCAGGGCCCAAAACCGTATTGTGAATGGCAATAATGGCTTTTAACCCGGTTTTTTCATCATGACAAAAAACAACCTGTTCGTGGCCCATTGCGGCTATTTTATCAAATAGCACGTCGTGAGAGGTGGTGGCGGTAAGTGCGCTCATGAAACTAAAATTAAGAGGGGCAAAGGTAGCCTATTTGAATTGGTTTTCATAGAATTTGTGGGTCGTACCAGCGGCGCATTAGGATGCTTGCCTCAAAGACGTACCTTTGCCACATGAACTCTTTGATGCGGCTAAATGGCTATTTTCTTCGGCACAAAAGAAAATTACTATTGGGCATTGTCTTCGTCATTGTTTCCAATCTCTTCGGCATATTACCGCCACAAATCATACGCAAATCTGTAGATCTCATCGTTGAGAACATTGCGACGATTAAAAACACTTCTAACACTGCTGTGCCCGCCTTGAAGGAGTCGCTGGGAAGCAAATTGTTGTGGTTTGGTGTACTTGTATTGGCACTGTCGCTGCTGAAAGGCATTTTCATGTATTTCATGCGGCAAACCATCATCGTAATGTCGCGGTGGATTGAATTTGACTTGAAAAACGATCTATTTGCCAAATACGAGCAGCTTTCGGCCTCATTTTACAAGCAATATCCTACAGGCGATCTGATGGCCAGGGTAAGTGAAGACGTTGGCAAGGTACGGATGTACATAGGCCCCGCCATTATGTATGGCATAAACTTGATTGTGCTTTTTGCCTTTGTGATTGGGGTAATGTTCAGCGTGAATGTAAAACTCACGCTCTATGTGCTGCTTCCTTTGCCCATATTGTCGGTGACCATTTATTATGTGAACAACGTCATATTGAAGCGGAGCACTGCCATTCAAGAGCAACTTGGAAAACTTACATCGAGAAGTCAGGAGAGTTTCGCTGGCATTCGGGTACTCAAATCATATGGCCTGGAAAAAACATTTGAACGTTTTTTTACCAATGACCTAAGCGCGTTCAAAACAAAGTCGCTGGCATTGGCTAAAGCCGATGCGCTATTTTTTCCTTTGACCTTGCTACTGATAGGACTGAGCACCATCATTACCGTATACATTGGCGGTTTGGAAGTAAAAGCCGGCAGGCTCACCGCAGGCAATATTGCCGAATTTGTGATCTATGTGAACATGCTTACCTGGCCTGTTACATCGGTGGGCTGGGTCGCGTCGATTATCCAGCAAGCTGCTGCTTCGCAGACGCGCATCAACGCCATTTTTGACGCTCAGCCCGACTTTGATGCTTCGGCGGGATTAGCATTGACTTTTGATGGCCATGTGGTTTTCGATAAAGTATCGTTTGGATACCCTGGGCACGAAAACCTTGCCCTCCGTAATATTTCGTTTGAACTAAAGCCTGGTCAAACCTTGGGTGTTGTAGGCCGAACAGGATCTGGAAAGTCTACACTGGCGCATCTATTGGCTCGGTTATACGACCCTCAGTCGGGTAAGGTACTCATGGGAGGCAAAGATCTTAAGCTGTTGAACGCCAAGCACCTGCGCTCTCAATTGGGTTTTGTACCACAAGATGTCTTTCTGTTCAGCGATACCATTTACAACAATATCGCATTTGGGAACAAAGATGCTTCAGCGGATGATATAGCGATTGCAGCACAAAAAGCAGCTTTGGAAAAAACGCTCGAGCAACTCCCAGATGGCATTCATACCCTCTTGGGTGAGCGGGGTGTAACCTTGTCGGGTGGACAAAAACAACGCGTTTCTATCGCTCGTGCCATTTTGCGCAAACCCAAAATGTACATTATCGACGATTGTTTGAGCGCCTTGGATGCCAAAACCGAACGAGAGATTTTGGAGAACTTGTTGCAAATCACTCGCGAAGTTAGCACCGTTATTATCAGCCACCGAATTAGTTCAGTGGCGCAAGCCGACTTGATTTTGGTGCTGGAGCAAGGTGAACTTGTGGAACAAGGAACCCATGAGGAGTTGATTCAAGCGAACGGATTTTATGCCAGCATCCATGCCCGGCAAGCACAACAAGAGGCCACAATCTGACCTACATATACACAATTGTGGGAAATTAATATATGTAGATGTGGAACGCATGTCTTTAATTTGATGAGCAAATTGCAGTTTATGGAGGAGTTTGATAACCGGTCGGACAGACAACGCGACGAAGTGTATTCAAAAAAAATTCGTGCAGGTAAGCGCACCTATTTTTTCGATGTGAAGGCCACCCGTGGAAATGATTATTATTTGATTATCACTGAAAGCAAGCGGGGTTTTGACGATGGTCAGTATGTGAAGCATAAAATATTCTTGTACAAAGAAGATTTCAACAAGTTCTTAAGTGGTTTGAGTGAAACCATTCAGCACGTGAAGGACGAACTGATGCCAGAATACGATTTTGAACAATTTGACCGAGAGGATGATGAGCGAAATGAAAATTACTGATAAAACCTCATTTGGGACCTTGGATTCCCTTAATCAGGTTGCGGATTTTCATACTACCTTTCATCATCCTGTATTGCCAAGTCCACAGATACCTGACGAAAAAAGGTGCAAACTGCGTGTAAATTTACTGGCAGAAGAGCTAAAGGAATTAGAGGAAGCCATAGCAGAAAAGGATATTGTGGCTATTGCAGATGCACTTTGTGACCTTCAATATGTTTTGTCGGGTGCAGTGCTTGAATTTGGGTTAGCTGCCAAATTTCCTGCCTTGTTTGATGAAGTCCAGCGTTCAAACATGAGCAAGGCATGCAAAAATTTAGCGGAAGCAGAAGCCACCGTTCGGTATTACGCCGAAACCAAAGGTGAAGATTGCATTATTCGGCAAGAAGGGGATTTGTTTTTGGTTTTTAGAAAAGAAGACCATAAAACAATGAAAAGTGTTGGCTATTCTCCTGCAGATTTGGAAGGCGTATTGAAGGGGTAAGAGAAACTTTTCTGCCATACTTTGGTTCATACAAGTATGCGTACCATTCTGTTAGGCTTTTTGATTTTTGCTTCATCCTGCGCGCAATCCCAACCTGGTCATGAGCAGTCAAGTGTCAATTTGCGTGACGATGGCGTATTTCAACAAAACAATATGGAGATTGCTACATTTGGTGCCGGGTGCTTTTGGTGTGTTGAGGCTGTATTTCAACAAATAAACGGTGTCGACACCGTTATTTCGGGATATATGGGGGGTAAAATTCCCAATCCCACCTACCGTGAAGTGTGTTCGGGCTTAACTGGCCACGCAGAAGTGATTCAAATCCGTTACAATCCGGCATTGGTCAGTTTTGTGCAATTGATGGAAGTATTTTATGGCACACACGATCCAACTACGCTGAATCGCCAAGGTGCTGATGTGGGCACACAGTACCGATCTGCCATTTTTTACCATAATGAGCAGCAAAAAAAGCAGGCCGAGGAAGTGAAAAATAATCTAAACGAAGCCAAAGCTTTTCCCAATCCGATTATCACTGAAATTTCACCTGCCACCACTTTTTACAAGGCGGAAGATTACCACCAGAATTATTACAGGCTAAACAGCGAACACGGATACTGCAGGGTGGTCATTAAGCCTAAAATGGACAAACTCCAAAAGATTTTTGGCGATTACCTCAAACAGTAACTTACAGATCAAGGTACAAGTCATTCAGCTGTTTGGCCATTTTTTGTGCTGAAAATTGGTCGGCTTGTGGCCGAAGCTTTTGGCGGAGTGCCGCATAGTTTTCTTCGTCAAAAAGCAGCAAGCGCATTTGCATGGCCATGGCCTCTACATCGGAAGGAGGCGCATATAAAGCAGCTACGCCGCCAACTTCAGGCATGCTGCTGATGTTCGAGATCAAAACAGGTGTGCCAACGGCCATGCTTTCAAGTACCGGCAATCCAAACCCTTCGAATTCTGACAAATAGGTTGTAAATACGGCTCCTGCGTACAATGCTGGCAGTTCCTCAAAAGCCAAGTTGTGCAATACATGTAATTCTCCAACTATGTCCAACTTGTTTGCCAACTTGTATATCTCTTGTAAATAGGCGGTTTTCTTTCCTGCCAAAACCAATTTTGGCCGATCAGACGGGAGTTGAGCATAAGCTTGTAAAACCCGCAAATGGTTCTTGCGATTTTCAAAGCTTCCGGCAACATAAATGTAGGGGGCCAAAACACTATGTTTTGCCCTAAATGCTGTCAGATCGCCTGCTGAAACCGGCTGCCGAAATACGGGATGGCAATCCTGGTAGATTTGATGGATTTTTTTCGGATCAGCTTTCAGGAAATTTACCAGATCCTCCGTGGTTTGCTCACTGATAGATACAATGGCATCTGCATCCTGACAAGCTTGTTTGAATTTCCGCTCATAAATAAAGCGATCAATGCGCGGAAAGTATTCGGGGTAGCGCAGAAAAATCAAATCATGCATGGTTACCACGGATTTGATTCCTCTTTTGTTCAATTTGACCGGTAGTTCATGGCTCAGGCCATGATAGATTTGAATGCCCTTTCCCGGGGCTTGCTTGCCAATGCCCACACTCCGCCAGTAGCTATGAAAAATGCGCTGCAAACGGCGAGGAGGCAGGAGGGAATCTACACCCAACTCCTGCATTTGCTGTTGCCAAGGTTGCCAGCTTGCACCTATTTTTGGGGTAAATAGGATATACTTGTTTTCGGGATGATACTGCACCATGCTTTCAACGAGCAAACGGCTGTAATTGCCCAGTCCGCTTGCATTGTTAAAAGCCCTTTTGGCGTCGTAACCAATGGTAATCATACCTAAACGGCCACCTGATTGTCGCGCAGAGCGTCGTTCAGAGATGTTTTTTTATCGGTACTCTCTTTGCGCTGGCCAATGATCAAGGCACAAGGCACCTGAAAATCACCAGCCGGGAATTTTTTGGTGTAACTGCCCGGAATCACAACCGAGCGAGGAGGAACAAATCCTTGGTAAGTGGTGCCATCAGGAGAAGTAGCATCGATGATTTTCGTTGAACCTGTTATGGTCACACCGGCACCCAAAACAGCCTCGGACCCTATGCGGGCACCTTCAACTACAATACATCGTGAGCCGATGAAGGCATTGTCTTCTATGATAACGGGTGCCGCTTGAACAGGCTCGAGCACACCGCCTACGCCAACACCACCGCTTAGGTGGACGTTCTTGCCTATTTGGGCGCAAGAACCAACCGTTGCCCAGGTATCCACCATCGTACCACTGTCGACATAAGCGCCAATGTTCACGTATGACGGCATCATAATGACTCCGGGAGCCAAAAAAGCGCCATAACGCGCTATGGCATGAGGTACTACGCGTACTTGCTGCGCAGCAAAGTTCTTTTTGAGGGCCATTTTGTCGTGAAACTCAAATGGACCAACCTCTATGGTTTCCATCTTTCGAATGGGGAAATATAGAATGACTGCCTTTTTTACCCAATCATTCACCTGCCATTCAATTCCAATTGGCTCGGCGACCCGCAAAGTGCCTGCATCAAGCTTGGCAATCACATCCGCAATGGCCTGCTGAACGGCAGCATCTTTCAACATGCTGCGGTCTTGCCAGGCCGCCTCAATGGTTTGCTGCAATGTCATGATTTCCACTTGATAGTACAACCTACAGGAGCAACCTCTGGATAGTCAACCTCCAGTCCGTCGAGGGTGAACTCGATGGCATCTTCCAACCAAATACGGGTTACCATACCAGGAGCTTCCCAACTGTCGTCAATGGCACCGTGGTATACCAATTCACGATTCGAATTGAATAAAAATGCCTCAGGCGTACGCTTGGCATCAAACATTTTCGCGACTTCCTGCTTTTCATCGAACCAATAAATGGATTCCCAGCTGTACTTTTCGGCTAAGCGCTGCATATTTTCAAAAGAATCGGCAGGTTGCTGATCCACATCATTGGAGTTGATAAAAATCACCCCCAGATTGTCCTCGTAAAATTTGTGCACCAACTTATTCAAGCGGTCGAGATAGGCCTGAACATACGGACAGTGGTTGCATATGAAAACAACTAGTATGCAGGACTTATCGGCCACATCGACCAAAGAATGTACATTGTTGTCACAAGCTTTAAGCTCAAAATAGGGTAGTTTACTGCCTAATTCCATGTTATAAAAAATGAGAATGCTAAGGTCACCAAAAAAACAATCATTCGGAAGTCGCTGGCGCAAGTGGAGCCACGATAATTACTTTTTCTCGCTCCATGATGACAGCACCTGCTGCAGCCCCTTTTGGCTTCCTAATATATTTGCGCTCGGTGTAAGAAACCGGACACAACTGTTCTGAGCGGCCCTTTGAAAAAAAAGCAGCCCAAGAAGCAGCTTTTTCGAGCGAAGGTTGCGTAAGTTTTTTTCCGGCATTTCGAATCAAGACATGCGAGCCAGCAACTCCTCTCGCATGCAGCCAAAGGTCGTCTTTATGTGCCCTTCGAAGGATTTCGTCGTTTCCTTGGGCATTTTTACCTACCCATACTTCAAGGTTGCCGATGTGATACACCCTCCAAGGAGAGACGCTTTGGGTCTTTGGTGGCTGCTTTTGTTCAAAACGCAATAGATTTTTCCAGCTCGAAATCTTCTGGAGCGCAGCTTGTTTCTCTTCGACGCCTGCGCGTTGGTCTCGCAAATGCTGCAGATACTGTTCACGCTTTTCTTGCTCGATGTGCTGGTTTTTGGCTTTCAAAAACAACCTATTGGCATTTTCGACAATTGATTTGGCCGGGTCAATTTTAATCTGCACCTGTTCATTGGGCAAGTCCCACCGGGGTAATGAGACTTGTTTCGAACCAGGTGGAATGGATTGCATATGACTCAGGAGAAGGCTGCCCTGTGTCTGGTAATCGAGCTGATGTGCTATTTGCAGCAGATGTGACTCAGCATGTGCAATTTTCGACTCCAAATGCGCCATTTCATGGGCCAAAGCTGCTTTCAGTTTGGCCATCCGGTGGTTGTACAGATAGTGACCAAGGTACCACGCGGCATGCTGATTTGCCAAATCCAATGCTGCCTGGGTATTGGGCTTTTGATCGGGATAGATGCCCAAGGATGGTTGCCAACCGAATGACGCATGCTGCGACCAAGTCAACCAATCGATTCCGCCAACTGCATCAACTTTTTGTGACAGGAGAGAAAAGCGTGGGTCATGGGTCAGCAATGCTGCTTCTGCTTCAGGAACAATCTTGTCCAGCTCAAATACAAAGTCACGCTGCCTGCTTCTTCTAAATACAGAGGTCACGGTGTTGTGATGAAGCAACATGGCATTGCCCGCCGAGGCGAAGCATTTGATGACAATGGTGTAGTTATCGTCGAGCCGTAACAACCAGTATCGGTCGAACAACGCTTGCTCAACAGCCACAATCCGCCGGTTCCAGGCATCAAAAAGCTGTTTTTCATAAACTTTCGGCAATCTGGTATCCGTGTTGTAGTATCTGATTAAAAACTGATCGGTTTCCCAGTTCAGCCGTAGTAATTGACTTTGGCCTCCTTTATCGAAAAACAACTGAATCTCATCCTTGTGTGGAGATACGATGGCAGTTATGGTGCTTTCAGCAAGCGCCTGGTGCAAGCCAGCCGCAAGCTTTCGTAAGAAAAAGTAGTGGTTGATCATGAGAGCTGCAAGGTGAGACCATCGTAGGCCATGAACACCCCTTGGGGCAAAAATGCCTCCTCTACTTCATGTAAACCGAGTTGATGACTAATGTGCGTGAGGTAAGCACGCTTGGGCTTGAGCTGTGCAATGACCTCCAAAGCTTGCTCAAGGTTAAAGTGCGATACATGAGTATCTTTTCTTAAAGCATTAATAACCAATACATCTAAATCCTTTAGTTTATTTAATTCTTCAGGATAAATATAATTGGCGTCGGTGATGTAGGCAAAATCAGCGATGCGGAAGCCCAGAACTGGCAATTTGTGGTGTAGCAGTTTTATGGGCTGAAAAGTAAGTCCAGCAGCCTCGAAGGGCTGATCAGCAATGGCATGTACCGCTATGCGCGGAATGCCCGGGTATTTAACCGCTTCAAAAGCGTAGAAGAACTCCCGCCGTAATGCTTCTTGCACATCGGCGTTGGCATAAACTGCCAGGTCTTTTTTGGTGAAAAAATTAAAGGGGCGAACATCATCCAAACCTGCAATGTGGTCTTTGTGTGCATGTGTAAAGACTACTGCATCCAATCTGTCAGGTTTTGTCCGCAACATTTGCTGCCGAAAATCAGGGCCAGTATCAATAACTACTTTCTGGCCATCTGTGCCTTCAATCATTACGCTTGTACGCAGGCGGTTGTCGCGCGGATCCTCCGATTTGCACACTTCACATTCGCACATAATCACCGGAACCCCCTGTGAAGTACCGGTTCCCAAAAAGGTAATTTTCACAGTTTCAATGCAATTTGGCGGATTTCTGACAATGTCTTCTTGCTGTCGCTACTCAAGGCTGTTTCGTTCCATTCAAGCTCGCGGGCAAGGTCACTCAGGGCACTTACTTTGGTCTCAACCGTGTAAAGCTTGTTTACTACCACTACCTGTTGATCCAACAGCAGGCAGCGACCCGGCTTGAAAGTGCCTTTTTCATAGCGCAACTTGTACCCATTTTCTTTGAAGAGCTGTTCAATTCTTTTCAGGTAGGCCGGGGAACTTTTATTCAAAACAGAGGGCTTTATAGATTCAACAAAATTGCTAAAAAAGGGTTAATTGTAAAGCATGCTGCCTTGAATTTGGCTATTTTTGAAGATTCATTATGAGCACGAAAGGAAGAGTTTTGGTTGCCATGAGTGGTGGCATTGATAGTACCGTTGCCGCTATCATGTTGCACGAGGCTGGATTTGAGGTTGTAGGCATGACCATGAAGACTTGGGATTATGCTTCGGCAGGCGGTAGCAAAAAGGAAACAGGCTGTTGCAGTCTCGATTCAATCAACGATGCACGTGAGATTGCTGTGAACAGTGGTTTTGCCCACATGATTTTGGACATTCGCGACGAATTTGGGGATTATGTCATCGATAATTTCGTAGGCGAGTATTTGGCTGGTCGTACCCCTAATCCTTGCGTATTGTGCAATACACACATCAAATGGGATGCGCTCTTGCGTAGGGCCGACAAACTGAATTGCGATTTCATTGCCACCGGGCATTATGCACAAATTCGCGAAGAAAACGGACGATTTGTGATTTCGACCGGACTTGATGGCAACAAAGACCAATCTTATGTGTTATGGGGATTGAGTCAGGAAAGTTTGAAAAGAACTTTGTTTCCCATGGGACAGTATAAAAAGTCGGACATCAAGCAAATGGCCATGGACATGGGCTACGAATCCCTCGCCAAAAAAAGTGAGAGTTACGAGATATGTTTTGTGCCCGACAATGACTACCGTGGCTTTTTGAAGCGCCGGGTCCCTGGACTTGAGGCGGAAGTTGGAGGAGGAAACTTCGTAGACAAAGATGGTCGTGTTTTGGGTACTCACAGGGGCTACCCGTTTTATACAGTTGGCCAACGCAAGGGATTGGATATCGCTTTGGGAAAACCCGTTTTTGTTACTGAAATCCGACCAGACACCAATACAGTAGTGCTTGGAGAACTGGATGAGCTCGATAGAAATGGCATGGTGGTTGGGAAATTCAATTTACAGAAATATGCTGCATTGCCAGCGGACGGCATGGATGTGATTGCAAAAATCAGGTACAAAGACCCAGGAAGTCCGGCACACATCCGCCAAGAAGGAGATAAAATCATTGCAGAATTCAACAAAAAGGTGAAAGCCATTGCTCCAGGACAGAGCGCCGTTTTTTATGAAGGGGCAGATGTAGTGGGAGGTGGATGGATTGAATCCTCATTTGACATTTAAACTATTACGATGAAAAAGATCATTGGCATACTTTGTCTCACCATGACCTTGTTTACAGGGCATGAGGGCATTGCACAAACAGGCAATCGGTACTGGATTGAATTTACCGACAAAAACAACTCACCCTACAACCTGAACAATCCTTCAGCCTATTTGTCGACCCGGGCGATTCAACGCCGTCAGCGACAAGGCATTGCCATAGACAGCAGCGATTTGCCTGTAAATCAGGTTTATTTAGACTCCTTGATCGCCAAAGGAGCCAGCATTCGCCACAAATCGAAATGGTTGAATGGGGCTACCATTGAGGTGCCAAATATGCAGGTGCTGAGTGATATTCAAGCGCTTCCATTTGTTAGAGCAAGTCGAAAAAACGGACGAATTGCCTACAACAGGCCACAAACAGATGAAGGAAAATGGTTGGGCAAAGTGGAAAACAGCCCTGTGCTGCGGATTGATCGTTTGACAAATGCCGATTATGGTGTTTCATATAATCAAATCCGCATGCACAACGGAGATGTGTTGCACAATCTTGGCTATCGCGGGCAAGGCATGCGCATCGCTGTGTTTGATGCAGGTTTCATCAATGTAAACACCCTTACCTGTTTTGACTCAATTTTTGCAGAAAACCGCTTGGTAGATGCTTATGATTTTGTTGATCTCACTACCAATCCTTATGTATTTGATAGTCACGGTACTTATGTATTGGGTTGTATGGCAGGCATCATCCCAAATGAGCTGATTGGAACAGCCCCTAAAGCTCAATACATGTTGTATCGCACCGAGAACAATGTCAATGGTTCAGAAAACCAAATAGAAGAGGACAACTGGGTAGCTGCTGCGGAGCGCGCAGACAGTGCGGGTGCAGACGTATTCAATACATCTTTGTCGTACACAACTTTTGATGACCCAACCATGAACCATACCTATGCTGATATGGATGGCAACACGGCGCGCATCACACGGGGGGCTGATTTGGCCGCAGGCAAAGGAATTCTGGTGGTTGTGAGTGCAGGCAATTACGGCAATGGTGGCTGGACCTACATCGGCGCACCTGCTGATGGTGATTCCGTTTTGAGTGTTGGTGCTACCAATGCCGAGGGCCAGCGGGTGGGTTTCAGTTCGTTGGGACCAACGTCGGATGGTAGGATTAAGCCCAATGTGATGGCGCAAGGACAAGCAGCCGTGAGTTGTGCTTTGAATGGGCAGGGTGTTACTTTTGTAAGTGGCACTTCATTTTCGGGCCCCATCATGGCGGGTTTGGCTACCATTTTGTGGCAGGCGTACCCCACGCGGTCAAACATGGAAATATATGAAGCACTGTTGCAAAGTGCTGATAACCGAGCAAACCCGAATAACCAAATTGGTTGGGGCAAACCAGATTTGCAATTTGCTTTGACGCTTTTGAGCAACCAGCCTAAACAGTCATTGACGGAGATGAAAGCATTTCCCAATCCTTTTTCAAACCAGCTCATGATACAATTTGAACAAAAGATTGCTGCTGAAAATACGCTTGTTGTCCGTGACGTACAAGGACGGCTGGTGTATCAGGAGAACATGGGAAGGGTAAATATTGGTGCGCAAGCCTTTCAGCTGTCGCTTCCGTCTGATTTATCGAAAGGCATTTATGTTTTGGAAATAGCGAATGAGTACAACACTTCCATTCTTCGCCTTGTAAAACAATAAATGTGAACTACTTTTTGAGGAGGTCTTTAGCCACATTGTTGTGGCTCATAGCTTTACTTGCTTTTCCTTCCGCATCCAGTGCACAGAAATACACGATCAGTGGATATGTGCGTTCAGAGAGTGGTGAATCGTTGATTGCTGCCAATTTGCTCGTAAAAGAGTTGAAGCGTGGGGGCATCACGAATGAATATGGGTTTTATTCGCTCACGCTAGACAAAGGAACCTACCAAGTAGTGGTGTCCTATTTAGGGTTTGAAACGGCAGTAGTAGAAATTAAACTCGACAGGAACATTCAATATAATTTCAAATTGAAGCCCGCATCGCTTACCAAACAAGAAGTAGTGGTTGAGGCCGAACGTGCAGATCAAAATACGCGGGATGCCAGCATGGGAAGGGCAGACCTAAACATTGAACAGGTAAAATCACTACCAGCACTTTTGGGTGAAGTAGATATCCTTAAGACCATTCAACTGTTGCCAGGCGTGCAAACGGCGGGCGAAGGCAATACCGGTTTTTACGTTCGTGGTGGTGGACCTGACCAAAATTTGATTTTGCTCGATGAAGCCGTGGTGTACAATGCTGCCCATTTATTCGGCTTTTTCTCGGTATTTAATGCCGATGCGATCAACAATACTACCCTGATCAAAGGTGGCATGCCCGCTGAATACGGTGGACGGATATCATCGGTCTTAAACATCAGCATGCGCGATGGCAACAATCAGCAGTACAAAACTGAAGGGGGAGTTGGGCTGATTTCATCCCGGTTTACAACCGAGGGACCTTTGGTGAAAGACAAGAGCTCTTTCATCCTATCGGGACGCAGGACCTATGCAGATGTGTTGGCAGACCCTTTCATTCCGGCCGACGCCATCGCCAAGGGAAGCAAGTACTATTTTTACGACCTCAATGCCAAGGTCAATTACAAATTCAGCGACCGTGACCGTGTGTATGCCAGTGCATATTTTGGTCGAGATGTCTTTTTATTCAGAAACAGGGAATCAGGATTAAATTTTGAAATTCCTTGGGGAAATGCTACCAGCACCATACGTTGGAATCACTTGTTTTCGAATAAGTTGTTCATGAATGTGAGCGGTATTTACAGCGATTTTAATTTTGGTACAGCTGTTGAACAATCAAGTTTTCGTTTTGCGCTGAATTCAGGAGTTCGCAATGCTACGGCCAAAGTAGACTTTGATTATTTTCCTGACATCAGGCACCAAGTGAAGTGGGGGGCTCAGTACACCTATCACATGTTTACACCATCGGTGGTAGAGGCCAGGAGCGGCGACAACGTATTCAGTTTACCGGGGGTAAGCGAATTAAATGCGCATGAATTTGCCATTTATGGGCAGGATCAGTGGGACGTGAGTGATCGTGTTCAAATCAATGCAGGCCTTCGCTATTCCAATTATTTGCAAACCGGACCATATATTTTTGAGCGATATGCCGACAAGGATTTGATTGAGAAGGTAGAAGAGCGCCGTTTCAACCGTGGTGACCGGATTGTGAATTATGGCGGACTTGAGCCTCGTTTATTGATACGCTACAGCATTGATAGCAAATCGTCTTTAAAGTTGGGTGCCACGCGCAATTTGCAGTACATCCACCTTGCAAGTTCTTCGGGAAATGCACTGCCAACTGATTTGTGGGTACCCAGCACGCTCAAAGTAAAACCTCAAATAGGTTATCAATATTCGGTGGGTTACTTTCGGAATTTAAAGGAGAATCAATTTGAGACCTCCGTTGAAGTATATTACAAAAAGCTGTTCAACCAAATCGATTTTCGCGATGGTTCTGTGAATGGCCTCAACGCCAATATTGAGAATGACTTTGTTTTTGGCACAGGCGAAGCCTACGGTACGGAGTTTTTCATCAAAAAGCGCACAGGCAAACTGACAGGCTGGATAGGTTATACCTTGGCCTGGGCTTGGCGGGAATTTCCTGACATCATGGCGGGAAGGCGTTTCCCGTATAAATTTGACCGTCGCCATGATGTTTCGGTGGTTGCTTCGTACGAGGCCAACGAACGGTGGACATTTTCGGGCACCTTTGTATTTGCTACCGGAAACGCCTTTACCGTACCAGAGTCACGTTATTTTATTGAAGGCCGCATCATCGATCAAATAGGCGATAGAAATAATTTACGCTTGGCCAACTATCACCGCATGGATTTAGCTGCGGTGTACAAGCCCCGAAAGCAGGGGAAACGGCTTAAAAATGAGTGGGTATTTGCCATTTACAACGTTTACAGTCGACTAAACCCTTATTTCGTTTATTTGAATAATTCGGGCTCATTGCAACAGCAAAGTTTGCAAGTAGAGGCACGCCAAGTGAGTTTGTTTCCCATCATTCCATCTGTGACCTGGAATTTTAAGTTTTAAGCCCATGAGAAATTTGCTAATTGTGTTGATTGCGATTTTTGGTGCTTCTTGCGAACGTGTCATCGAATTGGATTTGCCCGAACAACGGGAATATGTAGTGGTGCATGGGCACATCGAACCCGATTCTTTTGCCTTTGTATCCTTGTCGCGCAATAGCCCTTATTTTGATCCTGTTGACTTGCAAACCGTGGCATCCTTGCTCGTTCAAGGCGCTTTGGTAACTGTAGAGGAGGGGGGAGTGATAGATACGCTGCGACCCGACTTCAATTTCCAACACTTCACGCTGTTCAACTACAGAGGCACCAAAATAAAAGGTGAATCAGGAAAACGTTACAAACTCAGGATAGAAACATCAGAGGTAATACTGGAAGCCGAAACAAGCATTCCAACACCTTTGCCATTAGATAGTCTTTGGCACCGTACACGGGCTGATTTTGTGCGTGAGGCGGGTCAGTTTCAGCCAACAAAACGCGACAGTGAATTGGTGAGTTTGTACTTCCGTTACAGCGATCCGGCTGTTTCGGGAAATTACGTACGTGCTTTCTCCAGAAGAAATAGCGAATCGCAGTGGAGTTCCGATTTCAATCCCATTTACAGCGACGATTTGGTCAACGGTCAGAGTGTTGACTTTATCTTGAGAAGGGGTAAAGAAGCGTATTTGTTTGCTGATTCAACCACTTTTGATGAATTCGGCTTTTTTGAAGTAGGTGATACCATCGAAGTTAAGTGGAGTGCAATTGATCGACCACATTATCTTTTTTGGCTTACTTTAGGTGCGGCAACCGGTGGGAGCGGGAATCCATTTGCCACACCCACTGTAGTTTCTTCGAATATTCGCGCGACAAAGGGAAGAGGTTTGGGAATTTGGGGAGGATATGGAACTTTGCGCTACCAATACATTGTAAGATAAATAGCATAATTTTGAATATGTCACAACCAGAACACGTTAAATGCCTGATCATTGGTTCAGGCCCGGCAGGTTACACTGCGGCCATTTATGCGGCAAGAGCCGGCTTAAACCCTGTGCTTTACGAAGGCATGCAGCCCGGTGGTCAGTTAACCATCACCACAGAAGTTGAAAATTACCCAGGGTATCCCGAAGGAACGCATGGCCCCAAGATGATGGAAGATTTCAGGGCACAAGCCGTACGGATGGGTGCAGATTGTCGATACGGCATGGTGACAAGTGTAGATTTTGGGGGGCATCCACACAAGGCGGTGGTAGACATGGAAAAAGAAGTTACCGCAGATGCAGTTATCATTGCAACTGGTGCCTCTGCCAAATGGCTGGGATTGCCTTCTGAAAAACGTTTGAATGGTTTTGGCGTATCAGCCTGTGCTGTATGCGACGGCTTCTTTTTCAGAAATCAAACCGTTGCCATTGTAGGAGGTGGAGATACAGCAGCTGAAGAGGCAACCTATTTGGCCAAACTTTGTAAAAAGGTGTATATGATTGTGCGCCGTGATGAATTGCGCGCATCAAAGGCCATGCAAGAGCGGGTTTTCAGAACCGAAAACATTGAGATGTTGTGGAATCATGAGACCGAAGAAATTTTAGGCGAACAAGGTGTTACCGGCGTTCGCTTGTTGAATAACAAAACCGGCGAACACAAAGAACTCGAAATACAGGGTTTCTTTGTAGCCATTGGCCACCAACCCAATACAGATCTTTTCAAGTCGTACCTTGATCTTGACGAGACAGGATACATTTTAACCGTTCCCGGCACTTCGAAAACCAATATTCCAGGTGTTTTTGCAGCCGGTGATGCCCAAGATAAAATTTATCGACAAGCCGTTACGGCAGCGGGTTCAGGTTGTATGGCCGCCCTCGACGCTGAACGCTGGTTAGGCGAACATGGTTTGTAGGTTTTAAGCAACAGTAATTCAGCCGCCTTTTGACAAGGCGGCTTTTTTTATGCGCCAAAAACATTTGGCAAGTAAAGAACATTCTGTACTTTCGAAGTCGAAAATATATTAGATTTCAAATAGTAACCAATGGAAGCTGTTAAGAATAAAGCAGAAAAGAATAGTAGCATGCCCGGAATTGATGCCACTTTGGAAATGGTCGGAGGGAAGTGGAAAATTCAGATTCTATGGTGTCTTAAATCAAAACCAAAAAGATTTAGTGAAATCAAAGAAGATGTAGCCGGCATCACACAAAAAATGCTGACACAGCAGCTCAAGGAGTTTGTGCGCGATGGAATTGCCACCCGAAAGTCGTATCCTGAAATTCCACCTAGGGTAGAATACAAGTTAACTGATTATGGCAAGAGCCTTATTCCTGTGTTAGAAGCCTTGAACAAATGGGGTGAAATGCACTTGGCCAAGAAGCTGGGGATAGAACCAAATATGAGTACTCCCAAATCTAAAAAACAAAATACACCCCCAGCACAGCAACAACTAGGGTTGTTTTGATTATTTAAGGAGCTTTAATGCTGCCCGTGCAGCTTGTTTCCCCATGGCAGGCCCCAAAAGGGTGCCCATGCCATTCATTCCAGCCGCCACAACAATGCCTGTTTGATGTATGTGAAGGGCAGGGGTTTTGTCCTGACGAAAGCCCATGATACCTGCCCAACGATGCGTGATGGAAACTGATTCATTTGGAATAAGCGTCTTCAAAAGTTGATCTAGTTGGTTTTGAATACTGGTGTTTAATGCAGCTTCATCTGTTTGCTCAGTTTCAAAATCCATGTTCCGCAATCCGCCTAATAGGAGGCGATTGCCCACATTTCTGAAATACACAAAGCCTTTGTTCATGTGAAAATTACCATGAAAGGCGAGTTTTTTGATGGGTGCTGTTACCAATACCTGTGCACGCTGGGGCAGAACCTTTTCTTCGGGTAGGAGCTCACTTACAAATGCATTGTTCGCCAAAATGAACTGTCGGGTTTCAATCTGTTTTCCTACACTATCCTGAAGCACATATTTATCTCCCGACTTCGTCCATGCCTGAATGGCATTGCCGGCATGAAACACGCCTCCGAGATTCATGAATTTCCGCGTCAAGGCTACTATCGCTGCCGTTGGGTGAATTTGGCCTTCTTGTTTGAATTTGATTGCACGAAAATGCGCACTGGCGTGAATATGTTGTTTGTGCGTGTAATAGTCGGTCAATCCAGTACCTTTTTCAAACAACGCATTTAGTTTCGGAAGAGCAGCATCAACAATTTCGTCGATTTCGTGGGATGCATGGCTATCGAACAACTCGTAACCATTACACTTGCGATAAATGCCTTTGTTGCCCGCCAAATGTTGCAATAAGCAGGCATATCCAAGACTTTTTTGTTGTAAAAGCTCAGCTACTGCGGTTTCTCCATGTTGCGCTATGTCGGCAAGTATTTCGGTTGGACTTCCAAAACACATAAAACCTGCATTTCGGGAACTGGCCATGGTACCATGCGTCTGTGATTCAAATATGCCAATTTTCAACTTTGGTTTGCTGAGTAGGAGTTCTATACCTGCAATCAAGCCAGTAAATCCACCACCTACAATAACCACATCAAAGAAGGGGTAATAATGGTCGGTTTGCCAAAAGCTCTCAATTCTATTATACATAATATAAATTATCAAAATAAAAGAAAGCCGGAAATCCGGCTCCTTAGACTATTTCTTCTTGCTGGCTTGTTCTGCTGCGTATTCTCTATTCAGATCGGCAATCACCCGAGCTGTAATGTCGTGTGTTTGATTGCCATAAACAACGTTACTCCCGTAATGATACGATAGCACATAATCGTAGCCTTCTTGCTTGCTCAATCGCTTGAAATACGACTGCACTTTTTGTCTCAAAATTTTGTCGAGCTTTTCTTCTTCATCTGCCAACTCCTTCGACAAATTTTCACGAAGCATCATGATGTTTTGTTGTTTCCGCATCAAGCCTTGTTCCAACATGGCCAATTGTTCCTGACTCATGCCTTGTGCTCTTTTTTGGGCATCTGCATACTCTAATTCTAATTTTCGTGCTTCCGACTCCAACTCTTGTTCTGATCGACGCGCTTTGGCCTCCATGCTGGCACGCAGTTTTTTGTAGTAATCAAATCTTGTAAGAATACTATCTGCATTCACATAAACAATGCGTAAACCAAATCCGGCTTGCCCCAAATTTGCTGTATCAGCCTCATTGTAAACCGGAAATCCTGCAGATTCGCTCATCGAATTTTCCGTATCCACTGCTTCCAAGTCGCTTTCGCCAGCAGCTGAATGAGATTGATTTTTCCCAAGTACAAGGAAAAACAGAATGGCAATGGCTGTCATACTGATGCCATGCAAAACATAGTGTATTTTGGTATTCATCTTCTTTACAATGGAATGTTGCCATGCTTTTTACGTGGCAGGGTTACGGCTTTGTTCTGAATCATTTGGAACGCACGGATGAGCTTTTTACGGGTTTCCTCAGGTCGAATAACTTCATCCACAAATCCCCGTGCAGCAGCCTTGTACGGATTGGCAAACATTTCAGTGTATTCATCCACTTTTAACTGCAGTTTTTGCTCTGGATTATCTGCCTTGGAAATTTCGTTTTTGAAAATGATTTCGGTTGCACCTTTTGAGCCCATCACAGCAATTTCGGCCGTTGGCCAGGCAAAGTTCATATCGGCCCCAATGTGCTTGCTGTTCATTACGTCATACGCACCACCATAGGCTTTGCGGGTAATCACTGTGATCCGAGGCACGGTAGCTTCGCTGAAAGCATAAAGCAGCTTGGCACCATTGGTAATAATGCCATTCCACTCCTGGTCGGTACCAGGCAAAAAGCCGGGGACATCTTCAAACACTAGCAAAGGGATGTTGAAAGAATCACAAAAACGTACGAACCGGGCTGCTTTCTTCGATGCATTGATATCGAGCACCCCTGCCAAAGAAGCAGGTTGATTGGCCACAATGCCGATGCTGCGGCCAGCCAAATGCGCAAAACCAACCACAATGTTTTCTGCAAAATCTTTTTGGATTTCCATAAAAGACTCCGCATCCACAACTTCCTCAATCACCTCACGCATGTCATAAGGCTGGTTGGGATTATCGGGTACCATGTTGGCGAGTTTTTCACGCAACTCCTCACCTTGCATTTCGTAAGGATATACCGGCGCTATTTCTTCACAATTTTGGGGCACATAACGCATCATGCGCTTGATGCCTTCTAAACAAGCGACCTCATTCGCGTAGGTCAAGTGCGTAACGCCCGATTTGGTAGCATGCGTTTCGGCACCTCCTAGCTGTTCTGATGTAACATCCTCGTGGGTAACGGTTTTTACTACGTTTGGACCCGTAACAAACATATAGCTGCTCTTCTCTACCATGCAGATAAAATCGGTCATGGCTGGGCTGTACACCGCACCACCCGCGCATGGCCCCATAATGGCGCTGATTTGGGGCACTACACCCGATGCCTGCACATTGCGGTAAAAAATATCGGCATACCCTGCCAAAGACACCACTCCTTCTTGGATGCGTGCACCGCCTGAATCATTCAATCCGATTACAGGCACACCATTGCGCATGGCCAAGTCCATGATTTTGCAGATTTTCTCGGCATGGGTTTCGCTCAGGGAGCCACCGAAAACAGTAAAATCTTGTGAAAAAACATACACCGGACGCCCATGGATGGTGCCATAGCCGGTCACAACACCGTCGCCGAGGTACACTTCCTTGTCGAGCCCAAAATCATGTGAACGGTGCGTCACCAACATGCCTATTTCTTCGAATGAACCGGCGTCTAACAGCAAATCGATGCGTTCACGGGCTGTAAGTTTGCCTTTGCTGTGTTGTGAATCTATGCGTTTTTGTCCACCCCCGAGCAGGGCTTCGGCCCGTTTGGCCTCTAATTGTTCTACTTTGTTCATGCTCCAATAATGTGTGAGCGAAGTTAAGGCAAAAAACATGGAAATGTTCCAGATGCTGGCGTCCATGGGCAGGAATAACAAGCCTTAATCGCTATTTTAGCGCTTCCAAAATTTGACCCATGTCATTGTTCGAAAAACACCAGGGCGCCATCGAGCGAGCCATACAAGCCAACCGCGAGCGTGTTTTCTACGCCCACTATCCCGAAAATCCCAAAGCTTACGGTGAAGAAGCGCCAGCTGCCGGACTCCATGCTTTTCAAGTAAGCATGAATACCGATTTTTCGGAATTGCTGCAGCAACAACCTATTCGCTTTGAAGGCGAAGAAGTGTCGCCTTATTTGCAAACAGGTTTGGGCATCCGTTACCCGGTTTTTGCAGATAAAGTTGTGGTGGTGCGCGCCAAAGAAGCCATGAAACAATGGCGCAAGGTAGATGTGCAAACCCGTGCAGGTATTTTGGTTGAAAGCTTAGAGCGCATGCAGCGCCGTTTCTTCGAAATTGCGCATGCGACCCAGCACACGACTGGCCAATCGTTCATGATGTCGTTCCAGGCCAGTGGCCCGCATGCCGCCGACCGCGCGCTTGAGGCGATCGCCATGGGTTACGAGGAGTTGACGCGTTTTCCACAAGAAGTTGTTTGGGACAAGCCCATGGGCAAGTTCAACATTCAATTGCGCAAAACATGGCGCGCTGTTCCCAAGGGCGTATCGCTTGTGATTGGCTGCTCAACCTTCCCCACCTGGAACACCGTACCTGGCATGTACGCCAGCTTGATCACGGGTAATACCGTTATTGTGAAGCCTCACCCCAAGGCTGTACTACCGATTGCCATTGTGATTGCAGAATTGCAAAAGGTTTTGGCTGAAAATGGCATGGATCCTAATATTTGCCAATTGGCTGTTGATAGCACCAAATTCCCAATTGCCAAAGAATTTGTAGCGCACCCCGATGTAAAGCTCATCGACTACACCGGCAATTCGGTGTTTGGCAACTGGCTCGAAGCCCAACAGATTTTAGGCAAGGAAGTATTTACTGAAAAAGCTGGTGTGAATCCAGTGGTAATTGAATCAGTAAACGATTTGAAAGCGGTGGCAGATAACCTGGCGTTCTCCCTCAGTTTATACGCTGGTCAAATGTGCACGGCACCTCAAAATTTCTTCATTCCAGCCAGTGGCATTTCAACCACCGAGGGACATAAATCATATGAAGAAGTTGTAGCGGCTCTTGTGAGTGCCATTGAAGGCATTGCCAGCCATCCCAAGATGGCACCTGGAGTGTTGGCTGCTTTGCAAAACGACCAAACGGCCGACCGCATCAAGCAAGTAGGAGATTCGGGCAAAAGGGTATTGGTAAGCTCTCATGGTTTTGCCAACGAAGAATTTGCAGAAGCCCGCACCGCTTCCCCCCTCCTGCTCGAAGTGGATGCAAACGATAAAGCCACTTACGAAAAAGAACTGTTTGGCCCTATTGGCATTGTAATCAAAACCAAAGATGCTGCCGAAGCCTTGCAGTTAGCAACAGAGCTGGTGGCCAGTCATGGTGCCATTTCTTGTGGGGTATACAGCACCGATACTACTTTCTGCGAACAGGCTGCTGATGTCTTTGCGGAAGTATTTGTGCCGGTTTCGTTCAACCTTACTGGCTCCATTTACCTGAACCAGCATGCGGCCTTCTCCGATTTCCACGTTACCGGTGGCAATGCTGCCGGCAATGCAAGTTTTGCCGATCCCAACTTCATTAACCGCAGGTTTGTGTGGGTGGGACAGCGTTACGCATAAATGAAAAAATGCTATTAAAGCCGGGATTCGCTCCCGGCTTTTTTATTTCCCCTTCAATTCGCTCCAAAGAGTAGTTCGGCACAAACAACCTTGCGACCACTGCGTTATCTTTGCGGTCTAATTGAAAACATGCATACCATCAAGCTCAAAGTCGATACCATCGTACGGGAAACCCCCGATGCAGTTGCCATTTATTTCAGGGACGAAAAAGGTGAAATTGCCCATTTTTGGCCCGGTCAATTTCTGACCCTGGTGATGCAATTGGATGGCAAGTCGGCACGTCGTTCTTACTCTATTTGCACTGCTCCTGCCGTTTTGCCTATGATTGGCATTTGCGTAAAGCGGGTGGCCGGTGGCTTGGTATCAAACTATTTGGTTGATAAACTGCAGGAGGGCGACGTACTGGAAGTGCTTGAGCCCTATGGCAGCTTTACCTTGAATTACAAAATGGCACAATTGCCGACCCTCGTCCTCATAGGTGCAGGCAGTGGCATTACGCCTTTGATGTCGATCATCAAATCGGTAATCGATAAGCCCGAAGCACCCAAAGTGCATTTGTTCTATGGTAACCGCAACGAGGGCAGCATCATCTTTAAAGAACAGCTTGAAAAGCTGATGGACAAATACCCTGGTAAACTGGAAGTTACCCACTTGCTCAGTCAGCCATCATCAAGCTATGCAGGTGTAAAGGGCCGTATTGAAGCCGGTATTATTCAAGCCTTGTGTAGCGAGAAGCAACTTTTTGCTGATGCTTCGGCGAACTACTATATCTGCGGTCCCGATGGCATGATGCACGCTGTGCTGGGCTTGCTCGACAGTCAAGGAATTCCAGCTGAGCGCGTGCACAAAGAAAGTTTCTTTTTAGCCCACAAAGCCGAACCAGCAGTTGAAACGCCTGCAGCCGGTGGTGGAGATGGCACACACCAAATCAAGATCAAGCTCGATGGGCAGCTACACGACCTAACTGTAAAGCCGGGCAAATACATTCTCGAAACCGCTTTGGAGCATGGCCTTGATCTGCCTTATGCCTGCACCATGGGTGTTTGTGGCATGTGCCGTGCGGTTAAAGTGCAAGGAGAAATGCTCATCGAAGAGCAAGAAGCCATTTCGGAGAGTGAAATTGAAGAAGGAGCTTGTTTGACTTGCGTGAGTAAGCCGTTGAGCAACGATTTGGTAATTGATTACGACGCGAGGTAAGGTTTGTATTCTACCACTTATTGGTCATAAAACTGAAAAGCGCCGAAGTGGCGCTTTTTTGTTTTTATTTAGGTTACTACAAGCGTGATTTAAAATCTTCGTAACCAAATGACTTTACGTGCTCGTATCGTCCCCCCTGCTTCCAAATACCAATGTGTGGCAGGTTGATGCCATTGAAGGTGGTCGTTTTCACCATGGTATAGTGCATCATATCATCGAATACCACTTTGTCGCCCGGCTTTAAAGGCGCTTCGAATGAATAATCACCTACGAAATCCCCTGCTAAACAAGTTTGTCCACCAAAACGATAGGTAGGTTTGCCTTTCACTGGCTCTGTAGCACCCAGTATTTTGGGCTTGTAAGGCATTTCAATCACATCGGGCATGTGTGCCGAAACACTGCAGTCGAGAATGGCCACTTCAATGCCTTTGGAGTTTACAATGTCGAGCACGGTGCTCACCAAATAACCTGTTTGCCAAGCCACAGCTGAGCCCGGTTCCAAAATAATGTCGAGATGCGGGTGCTTTGACTTGAAGGCTTTTAAGGTGCTAATAAGATGGTCGACATTGTAATCTTCTCGCGTCATCAGGTGTCCTCCTCCCAAGTTCAACAATTTTACCTGTGGGAGGTATTTGCCAAACAATTGCTCTATGTTGTTGAGGGTATGTTCAAGCGCATAGGAGTCGCTTTCACAAAGGTTATGGCTATGCAAAAAGTGAATGCCCTCAGGTAAAGTCTCAGGTAAATCTTCAGCACGAATGCCCAAGCGGGAACCGGGAATACACGGATTGTACAAATCAACACTTACCGTAGAAAACTCAGGATTGATGCGGATACCAGCATGCGCATCGGGCCGCAAACTGAAGAGCCTGTCTTTGAACTGCTGATACTGCGCAATACTATTGAAAGAAAAATGACCAGCATAGCGTGTCAGTTCATCAAATTCGTCGACTCGGTATGCGGGACTGTATACATGTGTTTCACCTCCAAATTCTTCCGCACCCAAACGGGCTTCGTGCAAGGAACTCGAAGTGCTTCCCGGCAAATATTGCCTGATGAGCGGAAAGGTACTGTACATCGAAAAGCCCTTGAGCGCCAGGATTATTTTCACGCCAGCCGCTTGTTGCACATGACGCATGAGTTCAAGATTGCGTGCTAACTTCTCCTCATGCATCAGGAACAAGGGAGACGGAAGTTCATGGATAGGGATATTCATCCTGCAAAGTTCCTTATTTGCACGCATACTTGGCCATAATTTGTTAAAGCCTTTCCACTTTTCAATCTCCACCAATATATTCGTTTCACTAAATCCTGATCCATGATGAAAAAGTTTACCTTTTCTTTTTTGTTTGTCGTGCTTTGTTTGGTCATTGTAAGCTCATGGTCAATGGCGCAAACTGTGCAAATTGGCAACAACCAATTTCCTACCACCTACACCAACAACAACGACTACGGCCCTATTCGAAATTTGCCTACTTCGTCAGCCGCAGGTCGCTGGGCCTACATTTATCCGGCTTCATTGTTGACTACCATTACCAATGGTTCTCAAATTTCAAGTCTGTCGTTTTATCGCCGCGATCCGGGCATCAGCATGCCGGCCAACTTCAACTGCAACTTGAAAATCTACATGAAAAACTCAAGCCTGGTTGACTTTGGTTTGGGAGCCATCAATTGGGTGACCAATGCAGCCTCGGCCATGAAAGTGTATGACGGCAATCCGCAAGCGTTTTTAGGGTCGGCAGAAGGATTCATTACCATTCCGCTTGATTCTATTTTTACCTACACGGCGGGTAGTTCGATCGAAATGTATATCCAATATACGCAATCAGCATCGGGCTCGGGAATTCGCTTCGGTTACGATAATGCAGGGTCGGTACCCGCTTACCTCGACAACACCACCAAATACGTGATTTCAGCGGTAGATACCTTTGCCAGCGACATGACCACCCTCTCGAACCTGCGTAAACCTACCATCCGCTTTAACTTCCCGGCACAAATCAATGTGGGCGCCGTTGAACAAGCTGGTCAGCAATTTGCAAACCTCGGCGACATTATTTTTCCAGCTGTGCGCATTAGAAATACAGGTTTGCAAAATGCATCCAGCATTACGGTTGCCGCCAATGGTCCCCGTGGTTATGTGAGTACCCGACAAGTAGCCCTGCTCGACCGGGATAGCAGTACGCTGGTGGTATTCGACAGTGTTTTGGTTGACAGTGCTGCAACCGGACAATGGACATTTACCGTGAATACGGCCAACGATGGCTATATTTTGGACGACACCCTGCGCGCTCCTGTTGTTTACTACAACCCAAATACAACACCTGGAAAATATGACAATGGCCCCTTGGTGACACATCCGGGAGGTGGCTTTGGAGGTGCTGACCTCAGTCGCTTGAATTTGCCTCTTACCACCTTTGGCTCGAACATCAATACCGGAGGATTCAAAATTCTGGAGGACTTCACATTGCCGGGAACATCGAACTATTCGATTGATTCGATGGGCTTTTTTGCCTATCAAACGGGATCTCCGGTGTTCTCTACTTTTACGAATTTGTATGTTACCATTTGGGATGGTCACCCCGACCGCGGCGGCAATGTGTTGTATGGGGATACAAGTGAACTGCAAAGCATTCTAGACAACACGTACTTCAGCGGCATCTACCGGGCATCGGCAGCTGCTCCGCTCGATTCTACCCGTCCAATAATGAAAACCACGGGCTTGTATTTTGAACCTACCAGTTTGCGTGGTGGACAGAAATACTACATCCAGTGGTCGCTTCAAGGAAATTTGGCTTCAGGCCCTTGGCAACCGGCCATCAGCGTGAACGGCATGTCGGTGACTGGGAATGCGCAGCAGTATACATCTACTGGTTATCAGGCGATGGATGGAGGTGGCACTGGTTACCAGCAAGGAGCGCCTTTTGAAATCTTTTATCGGCTGAATACCACCTCCGTTGAGGAAACTCGGTTGGGCCTGATTGAAAGTGCAATCTACCCAAATCCGGCCCGTGACCAAGCCTATCTCTACCTCAATAGCGAGCGCGAACAAGCAGTCTCTATCCGTATCACCGATATCAGCGGAAGACTGATCTATCAGAGTGAATCTACCTGGCTCAGTGGCAAAACAAATTTACCCTTACCCATTGGGCAATTGGCCACGGGTATGTATTTGGTAGAGGTACATGGAACTACAGGCAGCATCCACAAAAAACTGCAAGTAAATCGTTAAAACTGATTCATAACACTGAAGCCTCGCCAATGCGAGGCTTTTTTTTTTGAGTTGCTCTTGAGGGTTTTATAGGCTTTGATTTGCAAGGGTTACATTGCATTTTAGCGTTTGACATGTATTTTTCAAACCATCTTGTTCACAATGGCGATTATCCAACTCATTCTGCTTGTCCTTTTTGCCTTGGCCAGCCATTGGAACTGCATTTTGCACAGGCTATATGTTTATCACCAGGTTTTTATACCACTTGGTGGACCTCTCTGAAACAGCCAGTTTGCTTTTAGGCGTGAGCAAACCATGGAAAATCAGCTTTAAATTATTGAGCCTTCCGGTTGACTTGGGCAGCGAATTGCGCAAAATGCCATATTACCGTCAGCTATCTACCAGCATGCAACGGAGGTTTGAAAGTCGAGTGGCGCGCAGTATGACCAAGCTCAAGATACTTGGCAAACAGGATTTAGCCGTTACCGAGGAAATGCGCATGAAAGTTTGTGCTGGCCTCATCAAATTGACGTATGGTTACCGGAAATACATCATAGATGGATTCAAGGAGGTTTGGCTCTATCCCAGCCCCTATCAATCGCCCATCACCCGACAATGGCACAAAGGTGAAACGCAATCGCGGGGTATCGTCATTTTTTCATGGCCCGATCTGGCTGCAGGATTTGACAACCCCACCGACAATTTGCACCTTGGCCTACACGAATGGAGTCATGCGCTTTGGCTTGCATTACACAAGAACAAAGAAGTAGACAATCGCTTGCAAATCAATCATGCAGCATGGGATAACCTGCTTGCCAATACCGACAATATTCGACGATGGGAGAAAGCAGGCTACTTACGACCTTATGCTTTTACCAACAACATGGAATTGTTTGCCTGTGCCATAGAGAGCTTTTTCGAGACTCCAGCTCAGATGGCCGAAAAACATCCTGAGATGTACGCCGCCCTGGTTTGGATATTGAATCAAGATTTTCCGCACCTACAATTAAAAACCCCAGCCTTTTGGGCCGGGGTTCATTTGAAACCTTACAGGTTGTAATCGTTGAATGCCAATGGTTGGTTCACCGCTTCGTGCCAAGGCAAACCGTATTTAGGCAACATTTCCATGAAAGGATCGGGGTTAAATTCTTCTACGTTGAATACCCCGCGGCCATTCCATTTGCCAGTCATCATCATCATGGCGCCAATCATGGCAGGAACGCCTGTGGTGTAAGAAACGGCCTGGGCTTTGATTTCTTTGTACACCTCGGCATGGTCGCAATTGTTCCAAACAAAGTAGGTCTTCTCCTTGCCGTCTTTGATGCCCTTGATTTGGCAACCTATAGAAGTTTGGCCTTTGTAGCCTTCACCCAAAGAAGATGGTTCAGGTAAAACCGCTTTCAGGAATTCCAGTGGAACGATGTCCATGCCTTGGAATTTCACCGGCTTGATGCTGGTCATGCCCACATTTTCAAGCACGCGCAAGTGGTTGATGTAGTTCTGCGAGAAAGTCATCCAGAAACGGGCACGTTTGATGGTGGGGATGTTTTTCACCAGCGACTCCAGCTCTTCGTGGTAGAGCAAATACGACTCTTTATCGCCAATTTCGGGATAATTGATGGGCTGGTGGATACTCAATGGCTCAATCTCATGCCACTCTCCCTGCTGCCAATACTTGCCTTTTTGGGTGATTTCGCGGATGTTAATTTCGGGATTGAAATTGGTGGCAAATGCCTTACCGTGGTCACCTGCGTTACAATCTACAATGTCGAGGTAATGGATTTCGTCGAAATGGTGCTTGAGGGCGTGGGCGGTGAAGATGCCCGATACACCCGGGTCGAATCCGCATCCCAACAAGGCCATCAAACCAGCTTCTTTGAAACGGTCGTGGTAGGCCCACTGCCAGTGGTACTCGAATTTAGCAACGTCTTTGGGCTCGTAGTTGGCCGTATCGAGGTAATGCACCTTGGTACGCAAACAAGCTTCCATGATGGTCAAATCTTGGTAAGGCAAGGCCACGTTAATCACCATTTCGGGACCAAAGCTCTCAATGAGGGCCACCAATTCGTCAACATTGTCGGCATCCACCTGTGCGGTTTTAACGCGATTGCCTCCTACTTCAGCGGCAATTTTATCGCACTTCGACTTGGTACGACTGGCCAGCATGATGTCGGTAAATACGTCAGATGCCTGGGCACATTTGTGGGTAACCACGGCTCCAACGCCACCGGCACCTATGATCAAAACTTTTCCCATGAATTGTTCTTTTTTTGCTGGCGCAAAGGTAAAAAGATTGACCCGTGCGCTGTTAATTTATCGTGAATTTGAAGACTTTTTTGCGGGTTGTTGCGACTTCCACGCCAAGTTGGCCAAGCGGTACAACACCCTTGCTCCTACATTGGCATCCCAATCAGATTTTTTGCCTGGCGCCACCTCACAGAGGTCAAAACCAATGATTTTTCGGCCACTGGCCACCACTTGCTCAATAAGGAACATGGCTTGTTCGAACTCTAAACCGCCGGGTACCGGAGTGCCCGTGTTCGGACAAAGTTTGGGATCTAGCCCATCGATGTCGAAACTCACATACACTTCCTTGGGCAAGGTAGCAACGATTTTTTTGCACTGCTCGGCCCAGCTTTTGCCGGCAAAGGCAGCACGGGCCAAATCGCGGTCGTAGAAAACACTGATGCGCTCATCGTTTTGCGCCAATACAGCTTCTGCCTCACAATAGTCGCGGATGCCCACTTGGGTAAGTTGCTTTACTTGCTGGATTTTTAGGGCATTGAACATGATACTGGCATGGCTGAAGGTGAAGCCTTCGTAGGCATCTCTCAAATCCATGTGGGCATCTATTTGCAAAATGCCGAATTCTTTGTGCTTTTCGGCCAAGGCTATCATCAAGCCAAGCGGGGTGCTGTGATCGCCCCCTAAAACACCTACCAATTTGCCTTGTTGCAGGCGGAATTGGGCGTTGGCATGTACCCAGTCGAGCAAAAACTCACACTTTTCGTTTACTTCCGACAATACGCCAAGCATGGTTTCTGCTTTGCCCGCTTCGGCACCAGCCTCTAACCACTGTATGTATTTGCTGCTTTGCTTGCGCAATTGCTTCGAGCGTTCTAGCCACTTTTCGTCGATGGGCTGCATGGCCAAGCCAATGTTCCAAGCTTCCTGAATGTCAGGGTCGTAAGTATCGAGCTGCGGACTTGCCTCAAGTATAGCTGCAGGGCCTTTGGCACATCCATCTGCATATGAAACAGTTACATCCCATGGGACTGGAATGATTACTACGTTTGCTTCTTCGGGACTGTAGGGCAATCCGTACAAATTGCCATTGGCTTGTCCCACGCCATTCGGATCGTAAACTGGCTTTTCCATTATCATCACACGTTAAAACGGAACAACATGATGTCTCCGTCTTGTACTTCGTAAGCCTTGCCTTCGATGCCTACTTTTCCAGCATCGCGGCAAGCACTCCAGGAGCCGTAGTGCACAAAATCGGCGTAACGTATTACCTCGGCTTTGATGAAGCCTTTTTCGAAGTCGGTGTGAATGACACCTGCCGCTTGCGGTGCCAAAGTGCCGCGTTGGATGGTCCATGCACGCACTTCTTTTTCACCTGCGGTGAAGTAGGTTTGCAGCTTCAGCAGTTTGTAGGCACCCCGAATGAGTTTTTCTACACCACTTTCAGCCAATCCCAAATCCTCGAGGAAGAGCTGACGGTCTTCGAAACTTTCGAGTTCGGCGATGTCAGATTCGATGGCGGCGCAAATCACCAATACCTCTGCCCCTTCGGCCGCGGCCATGGCACGCACACGTTCTACATGCGCATTTTCGGTCTTCAACGAAGCTTCGTCTACATTGCACACATACATCACTGGCTTTTCGGTGAGCAGGAACAAATCGGCAGCGTGCTCGCGTTCCTCCTCGGTTACAGGAGCCGTGCGGGCCGACAGACCTTGCTCGAGGTGCTGCTTGTAACGGGTGAGGACATCGAAAGCCAATTTGCCTTCTTTGTCGCCCGATTTGGCTGCACGCTCTACTTTTTGGATTTTCTTTTCAACCGACTCCAGGTCTTTCAACTGCAGTTCGGTATCGATGATTTCTTTGTCGCGAATGGGATCTACACTACCATGTACGTGCACCACATTGTCGTCGCCAAAACAACGCAAAACGTGCAGAATGGCATCGGTTTCGCGGATGTTGGCCAGGAATTTATTGCCCAATCCTTCGCCTTTGCTGGCACCTTTCACCAAACCGGCGATGTCGACTATTTCGATGGTGTTGGGAACCAAACGTTCGGGCTTCACCAATTCAGCCAGCTTGTTGATGCGGGCATCGGGTACGGTGATGGTGCCCACATTGGGTTCGATGGTACAAAAAGGAAAATTGGCCGCTTGGGCACGGGCGTTCGACAAACAATTGAAAAGGGTAGATTTACCAACGTTGGGCAATCCAACGATGCCACACTTTAATGCCATGGTTTCAAATTAAGCCGCAAATATAGGGCTTAGAAACGGCATTTAACGGCGTCGACGGCGCTCGTCTTCGTCCATATTGCCCACAAAAAGCGGGAAGCTCACTTTGCCATACAAATAATAGGTACCAGCGGCATACCAGGGCAGCGCTTCTACCCCTGCTTCAAAGTTAATGTGGCGAACATCTAAAGGAACGGCTGCTCCTACCCCCAAACCCAAGGATCCACGTTTCACCACCTCAGGTTCAGCCAAAATGCGGAAATAACCTGCATAGGGATGCACATACACCAGTCGGTAAACAAAGGCTTTGATGCCAAAATTGATCACCATGGTGTTGTTTTCGGTATCGTAGAGGTTGTAATTGGCGCCAATATTGGCAAATAAATAGGAATTGACATTCAAATCAGCATTCACGCTCATGCCCAACCCCCTACTGGTTGGTCTTCCTGGATAGTTGGCAGTGCCCCCATTGATACCCACATTTAAAAAATCACCTTGACGCATTTGGGCAGATGCAGCCAATCCTAAAAGCAAAAGAGTGAAAATGAGTCCGAGATGTAAGCGCATACTATCAAATGGTTAGGGAGCAAAAATATTATGAACTTTCTGAAGTAATGCACGATTATTCTGGAGTTCCTTAGATTTGACACCACACACCCCAACTTATTGCATGCAACTTCTTTTCAAATATCTCAAAGGCTACTGGAAGCTGGTCCTACTGGCACTTCTGCTGGCAGCCATCAACCAAGTTTTTTCATTACTCGACCCCTGGATCTTCCAAAAAATCATCGACCGTTATGTGGTAGAGGGTTCGGTACGACCCGCCGATGCAAAAGGTTTTATTGAAGGCGCCGGACTCTTGATTTTAGCCGCCATGGGCGTGGCCATGGTAAGCCGCATTGCCAAAAACTTCCAGGATTATTATGTAAATGTGATTACACAGCGTTTAGGGGCACAGATTTATACCGATGGACTCACCCACTCGCTCGATTTGCCTTACCAGGATTTCGAAGACCAGCGTTCGGGCGAAACCTTGGGTATTTTGCAAAAAGTGCGTACCGATGTGGAAAAGTTGGTGTCGGCGGTAGTGAACATCCTTTTCACCTCCTTGGTGGGTGTCATTTTTGTGATGGTATACGCCTACAATGTGTACTGGGCCATTGCTCCGGTGTATTTTTCTGCCATTCCGCTCCTGGGCATTTTGAGTTCGGTGCTCAGCAAGCGCATCAAGCGCATTCAAAAGACCATTGTGGGCGAAACCACTTCGCTGGCCGGCAGCACCACCGAATCGCTGCGCAACATCGAATTGGTGAAGAGTTTGGGCTTGGCACAGCAAGAAACCAAACGCTTGAACAGCATCACAGGCAAAATTCTCGGCTTGGAGCTTAAAAAAGTGAAGTACATCCGCAGCCTCAGCTTCATCCAAGGCACCTTTGTCAACCTCATGCGCAATGGCATTTTGATGATGATGTTGTACCTCATTTTTGCAGATAAAATCACAGTGGGACAATTCTTCTCGCTCTTCATTTACAGCTTTTTCATCTTTGGTCCACTGCAAGAACTGGGCAATATCATCAATATTTACCGCGAAGCAGAGGTTTCGCTTAATAATTTCAAAAACATACTTAGCCGACCCAAGGAAACCCGACCTGCCGCTCCCAAAGCCATCGGGGCTTTGCACAAATTGGTTTTCGACGGGGTTACCTTTCAGCACCGCACGGCGCGCCAGGCTGCTTTGGAAGAGGTGAGTTTTGAGGTCCGTCGGGGCGAAACCATTGCTTTTGTAGGTCCCTCAGGCTCGGGCAAAACGACCTTGGTGAAATTACTGGTGGGCTTGTACCCGCCGCAGCAAGGACAAATTTATTACAACCAAACCCCTGCCAAGGACATTGATTTGGACGAATTGCGTGCCGGTATTGGTTTCGTCACCCAAGATACCCAGCTGTTTGCAGGTACGATCCGCGAAAACCTGCTTTTTGCCGCCCCTAACGCCACCGATGAAGCATGTTTAGATGCTTTGGAGCGTGCTGCTTGTCAAGGTTTGTTGGCCCGTGCCGATAAGGGCCTCGACTCGGTCATTGGTGAAAGTGGCGTGAAAGTATCGGGCGGCGAAAAACAGCGATTGAGCATTGCCAGGGCCCTGCTGCGCAACCCACGTTTGCTGGTGTTCGATGAAGCTACCTCTGCCCTCGATTCCATCACCGAGGAAGAAATTTCGAAGACCGTTCGCGAGCTCAGCAGCACCGACGAACACATCACCGTATTGATTGCCCACCGCCTGAGCACCATCATGCATGCCGACCGCATTTACGTGCTCGAAAAAGGCAAAATTGTAGAAACCGGCGGCCACGAAAGCCTATTGGCCCAAAAGGGCTTGTACTATGCCATGTGGCGCCAGCAGATTGGTGAAAGGTCGTTTGCTGATTTTAATTGAGCGTTTGGTCTCACCATTTTAGAACAACCCACTGATCTGCCCATGGGCATCAATGTCGATGTTTTCGGCGGCGGGATTGTTTGGCAGGCCAGGCATGCGCATCAGCTCGCCGGCAATGGGAACCACAAAGCCAGCACCTGCGGCTACCTCAATTTCACGGATGGTGATTTCGAAGTCGGTGGCCGTACCAATGGCTTTCGGGTTATCGCTGAACGAATACTGCGTTTTGGCAATACATACCGGCAAATGGCTCAATCCCAGTTTTTCGATTTGTTTGAGGTCTTGCTGTGCCTTGGGACCAAAATTCACCCCTTTCGCCCGGTAAATTTCGCGGGCTACGGTGGCAATCTTATCGGCCATTGGCAGGTTGTTATCGTAGAGCAAGCGGTGCGGCTTTCCTCCCCGACTTTCGGCGGCTTCGGCCACCAATTGCGCCAAGTTTGCGGCTCCTTCCCCACCCTTGGCCCAAACTTCGGCCACAGCAGCTTTGTAACCTGCTGCCGCACACATTTCGAGCAATTGGGCCAATTCGGCTTCAGTATCCGATGGAAACCTATTGATAGCCACCACAGGCTCTAAGTCGAACTTGCGCACGTTTTCGGCATGGCGCTGCAGGTTGGTAAAGCCTTTTTGCAGGTCTTCGAGTCCCTCTTCGGTGAGGGTTTTGATGTGCTGACCGCCGTGGTATTTCAACGCGCGCACCGTGGTAACCAAAACTACTGCTGCCGGCGAAATGCCTGCATACCGGCATTTGAGATCGAGGAATTTTTCGCCCCCCAAATCAAAAGCAAAACCGGCTTCGGTAACCACATAATCGCTCATGCTCATGGCCAATTTGGTGGCCAAAACCGTATTGGTGCCTTGAGCGATGTTGGCAAACGGACCGCCGTGCAACAGCACCGGATTTCCTTCGAGCGTTTGCACCAGGTTGGGTTGGATGGCATCTTTCAACAAAGCGGCCATGGCGCCTTCGGCTTTGAGCTGACGGGCAAAAACAGGTTTTCCGTCAAAGTCGTTGCCAATGTAAATGTTGCCCAAGCGCTGTTTGAGGTCGCTTAAATCGTTGGCAAAGCACAAAATGGCCATTACTTCAGAAGCTGCGGTGATGTCGAATCCCGTTTCGCGCATAAAGCCATTGGCTTTGCCGCCCATGCCTACCACAATGTTGCGCAAGGCGCGGTCGTTCATGTCCATGACCCGCTTCCAGCGCACCGTGCGTGGATCGATGTGTACGTGTGGATCTTTGGCCTGTATAGCATTGTCGATCATGGCTGTCAAGAGGTTGTGGGCTTTTTCAATGGCCGCAAAATCGCCGGTGAAATGCAGGTTGATGTCTTCCATGGGCTGCACCTGGGCATGTCCACCCCCTGTTGCGCCGCCTTTTACGCCAAAAACAGGCCCCAAGCTGGGTTCACGCAGGGCTGCCATGGCTTGTTTGCCAATGTGGTTGAGTCCGTCGGTGAGGCCGATGCTGATGGTGGTTTTGCCCTCACCTGCCGGGGTAGGCGTGGTAGCCGACACCAAAATGAGCTTGCAATGCTTCAAACGATCGGGCTGAATCAAATGCAAGGGCAACTTGGCTTTGTACTTGCCATATGGCTCAAGCAGCTCGGTGGGAATACCGGCTTTTTCGGCAATTTGCGTAATGGGCTTGGGGGGATGGAGGCGAGCGATGTCGAGGTCGGTGGGCATGGTGTGAGGGGCTAACCGCAGAGGCGCGGATGTTATGAATATGTTGAATGAACTTTTGAAGGTACTAAAGGCTGTGGTAGCATAGAACGGCAGCTTTCAGTGCAGGAATAAGCGATATGCCGCACCCGAGTGAGCGGAGGCTTTTGGCCAGGCATGCTTTGCAGCCTAGCCGGAGGCCGCAGAGATTGGCTATCGGATGGCGTGACTTTGACTCTCATTTCTGCGTTTTTCTGCGTAATCTGCGGTTCATGAAAGCAAAGTCTGTTCGCTTGTAGGCCTGAAACAGCCGTTGCTGTATATTTGTAAGACAGGGCGTTTTGCGACATGAATGTTAATTCGACTCGAATTTAGAGTGTTTTGTCCTAATTTCAAGAAAAAAATCAAACAGATGAAAAAGCAGAAAATGGCGGTTCTATTGGCCGGTTGTGGGGTGTACGACGGTTCCGAAATTCACGAAGCCGTATTGAGTTTGCTGGCGCTGGAGGAAGCTGGTTTCGACTACCAATGCATTGCCCCCAACAAAGAGCAGCACCATGTAATAAACCACTTGACTGGTGAGGAAATGCAGCCTGCCCGTAATGTGTTGGTTGAATCGGCACGCATTGCCCGTGGCAATGTATTGGCTTTAGATGCAGTAAACGAGGCTGCTTTTGATGGATTGCTCATCCCCGGGGGTTTTGGTGCGGCCAAAAACTTGAACCAATGGGCCTTGGCGGGTCCCGACGGCGCCATCGACCCGCAAGTAAAAACCCTCATCCTGGCCTTTGCCCGCGCCAGTAAACCCATTGGGGCCTTGTGCATGGGACCTACCGTTTTGGCCAGTGCCTTTGCCGGCAGCGAATTCCAGCCCCAACTCACAGTGGGCAGCACCGAGGCCCCCTCTCCTTACGACATTGCCGCCATCAGCGCAGGCATGGAAAGCTTGGGCAGCAAGGTAGCCATGCGTACCGTTGACCAAATTGAGGTAGATGTGCCCCTCAAAATCGTTAGTGCGCCCTGCTACATGATGGAGGCCGGCATCAGCCAAATACACCGCAATGCGCGGCAGGTGGTGGAGGCGATGAAGCAACTGATTTAAAGCCATCGGTAACGCTTAACCGGAAATTAACATCCCAAGACGACCTTTGACCGTGCGCAAAAAAATCAAGGCACTATTTCAGTTCGAAGCAGTATCGGCCAAAACCTGGTCGGCTTCGGTGGCATTTGGTTTTGTGGCTGGGCTCTTCCCTATTCTTGGTCCGGTCACCCTGCTCAGCCTGGCCTTGGGTTGGTTGTTTCGCTTGCATATTCCGTTGGTGTTGGCCGTGATTTATTTGCTCTACCCCCTACAACTACTGCTCATGGTACCCTTTACCTGGTTAGGCGAATGGGGTTTTGCAGCCGTTTCGTATGCCGCACCTGTTAATCCCGGCTGGTTCGATCAACTGCTGCATTGGGCCGGTGCTGCGGTGGGCGGTTGGTTGTTGGTTTGTATTCCAACGGGCATCTTTTTATTCGTTTTGGCCCAGTCGTTTTTCGAAAGGCGTTTACGCAAACAGGAAGTAGCTGCAAGTCAAAGCATGCAGCCTTAATTCGCGATGCCAAGAATTTCAGCCTTTTCACACATCATTCACCGAGCCCTGAACAAATTTTCTTAAAATTGCCCTCCAATTTATTTCAGCATGCAAAAAATCAAAGTAGCCAATCCGGTCGTAGAACTCGATGGCGATGAAATGACCCGCATCATTTGGGCCTACATCAAAGACAAATTGATTCTTCCTTACCTCGATCTCGATATCAAATATTACGATTTGGGCATCGAACACCGCGACGCCACCAACGACCAGGTGACGATAGATGCGGCCGAGGCCATCAAAAAATACAATGTGGGCATCAAATGCGCCACCATCACCCCCGACGAAGCACGCGTGAAGGAGTTCAGCCTCAAACAAATGTGGAAGTCGCCCAACGGCACCATCCGCAACATCCTCGATGGCACGGTTTTCCGCGAGCCCATTGTGATGCAGAACATCCCACGCCTAGTGCCCAACTGGACCGCCCCTATTTGCATTGGTCGCCACGCTTTTGGCGATCAGTACCGTGCTACCGACTTTGTTACCAAAGGCAAAGGCAAACTCACCGTGAAGTTCGAAGGTGAAGACGGTACCGTGCAGGAATTTGAAGTGTACAACTTCAAAGGCGATGGTGTGGCTTTGGCCATGTACAATACCGACGAATCGATTCGCGGTTTCGCACACGCTTGTTTCAACCAGGCCCTCATGAAAAAGTGGCCGCTCTATTTGTCAACCAAAAACACCATCCTCAAAAAGTACGACGGTAGGTTTAAAGACATCTTCGAAGAAATTTACCAGAGCGACTACAAAGCACAGTTTGAAGCTGCTGGCATTGTGTACGAGCACCGCCTCATCGACGATATGGTGGCCTCAGCCCTCAAATGGAATGGCAATTTTGTTTGGGCGTGTAAAAACTACGATGGCGATGTGCAAAGCGATACCGTGGCACAAGGTTTCGGTTCGTTGGGACTCATGACCTCGGTTTTGGTAACGCCCGATGGCAAAACCATGGAAGCCGAAGCAGCCCATGGTACGGTTACCCGCCACTACCGCATGCACCAGCAAGGCAAGCCAACAAGTACCAACCCAATTGCCAGCATTTTTGCCTGGACCAGAGGTTTAGAGTTCCGTGGAAAACTAGATAACAATCAGGAACTTATTCGTTTCTGTCAGGCGCTCGAAGCCGTGTGTATCGAAACTGTAGAAGCTGGTTATATGACCAAAGATTTGGCGGTATGTATTTACGGCAACGATGTGAAACACGGTGAACATTACCTCTACACCGAAGAATTCCTCGAGAAATTGAATGCCAACTTACAAGCCAAATTGGCGTAATGCATTGTCATCAAAGTGAAAAGCCTCACCTCTCGGTGGGGCTTTTTTTATGGTTCGGAAAGCGCTTGCTTCAGTCTTTTTTATCCAATTCAGGCGTCGATATCAAGCGTGAAATAAACCAAACGGTACCCCTACTTTTCCATTCGCGCACGGCCCACCAAATGCCGAGGAGCAGTCCAAGCGCGGTGAGTGCCCCAAAAAGCCATTGGTTTTGCTGATTGGGGTTGCTTGCGTACCAATAACCACCCACTGCTGCACCAATAAGTGTAGGTGAACCTATAATCATCAAGGCGCCTAAAATCTCAGTCATAAGGCTCCCGGTTCTAGCTATTTTGGGAGTTGTAGTCGGATTAGATTTCATGATTTTCAGGTTAGATACTTCCACTTGTTTTCAAATATAAAAGCGAAACGCATAATAACAATACTTATGACTCACTAATGATCAGCCATTCATTTTTGATGGGTCTTGCCGACTGTCAAAAATGTCGATTATGTAAATAGTTTGATTTTCAACCCTGTAAATCACCTTGGTGTGCTTGACTAAAATCCGTCGATGATTCAATCCAAAATGTACCAAAAGAGGTTCAAGTTGACCTGTGTACGGTTGAATCAATAACGTTTCGCAAGCCCCGAGAATTTCTTGCTCAATCTTTAATACTTGTTCTTCGTTGAAATAGCGCCTTGCAAAATCAAGCGTTTCCACAAAACCATGCAGCGCCTGGGTAGTAAATACCAATTCCATCGATAAGCTATCTGTTTCTTGCCAGTGCTTCTTTAAAATTATGGATGTCCATCAACCGCCCATGTTTAATGTCATCCTCAGCCCTACTAGCCCGACTTGTCAGCTTCTGTTTCAAAACCGAATCTGTCAAGAGTTCTTGATATAGGGCTTCAATCAACGCATCATCAGCCTGTTCAATCGCTTTTTGTACAAATGATCTTTTTTCGGCAATGCTCATGGCAGAATTTTAATTGAAATTACAAAATTCAATGATACACGAGAAACTATCATCTGAAAATATTGAGGCAAATGTGTAAAACGAAAAAGCCCCACCTTTTTCGAAGCAGGGCTCTTTTGTATTTTGAAACCGCTTACTTTTTCAACCAAGCGGGTTGCGCTTGCATGATGGCGGCAAAGCCTGCGAACAATACCCCGCTGTAAACCAGGTCACCCAAAATGGTATAATGGAAGAAAGGCAAACCAGCGGCATAAGCGGCCATCAAGCCTCCAAAAGTGGTAGGATACATGCTGCCCGAAGCCCATACCAAGGCGTTGCTTACCAAAAAGAAAATCACCGAAGCCGTTAACGAACGGCCTGCAACTGATTTAACAGCTGGATTTTGCAAACCCGAACCGAGGAATATAAAAGCAGCATAACAAGCATACAAGCCCAAAGCTCCGGCCGAAACCACATAGGATAGATCGTAATAGTTGTACAAAACGGCATTCACCAATACGTCGCTGAGCATGGCCGAAAGCACCACGGCCAATACTGCCATCCAACGCTGGGGCAACAAGGCGCCAGCGAAAAGGGCGATGGCGGTAAGCGGACCAAAATTCACGGGATGTGGCATGATGCGGGTGAGGGCTGCCACTACTATCAAGCCTATTATCAAAAGTGATTTGCTAATCTTCATACGTCGTTTTGTGAATTGCGAGTCAAAAATAAGAATTAAACCGATGCTACGGCATTTCTGCCATGTGCTTCGTTGCGCATTTGTTCAGAAAGTTCAGGCCCCAGGTATTTGTCAATGGCCCAATGGGCAACGTATATCAAGGGCGTAAGCACAATGGCCGCAGTGAATTTGTAGATGTAATTCACCACCCCAATGGCCAAAACCAAGCCCAGCGACCAGTCGGCCCCAATGTAGAAGGCAATAAAAAGTACCACAAAACTGTCGATGAGTTGCGAAACCAAAGTGGAACCTGTGCTCCGCAGCCATATTTTTCCTTCACCCGTGAGCACTTTTACCTGGTGGAAAACAAAAACATCTACCAACTGTCCCACCAAAAAGGCCACCAAAGAGCCGATGATGATCCACAAGCCCTGTCCGAAGATGGCTTCATACGCCAACTGCATGTCGGCAATGCCACGCGCCTCGGCCGATGCAGGCCAAAAATCGGCTGGCACCAGCTTCATGGCAAAAAACACCATACCAAAGGCATAAGCAATGAGCGTAGCCGCCAAAAAGCTGAAGCTGCGAACGCCTTTCATGCCGTAGTATTCGTTGATAATGTCGGTCATGATAAATACCACCGGCCACAACAACACCCCGGCGGTAAGGTTAAATCCCAAACCTGTTTGTCCGAAGAGCGACAGATTCAATCCCTCCCAACCCAAACTTTTTTCAAGCGAAAAAATCTTCACGCCAATGAACTCAGCGAGCAAGGCATTGGCAATGAAAAATCCCCCTAAAATCAAAAACAGGCGAACCTTTTTGGGGTGCCAGTGCAACAATTGCGACATGCGGTAAACTTTTTAAGTTCTTTGTGTGTAAAAATGTAGTAATCAATCAAAGGCACCAAAGGTTCATGGAAAATTTCAGCGCATACAATCCCACCCGCATTCAATTCGGCAAAAACTGCATCAACAGCCTGGGCACCGATGCTTCGGCATATGGCAAAAAGGCCCTCATCCTCATCGGCAAAGGTTCGGTGAAGAAAAATGGCATACTCGATCAGGTTTACCAGCAGCTTGCGGCCGCGGGCATTGACTATGAACTTTTTGAAGGCATCAAATCGAATCCCGAATACCAGGATGCCGATGCAGCGGTGGCCAAGGCAAAAGCTTTTGGTGCCGAAATGATCATTGCCGTTGGCGGAGGCTCGGTAATCGATACCGCCAAGGCCGTTTGCGCCGGTTTTTATGCCAACCATTCGGTTTGGGAATTCTATCAAGGCAAAGGACTCAAGCCCGATAATGCCCTTCCTCTTTTGGTAGTGTTGACCTTGGCTGCCACTGGCACTGAAATGAATCGATTCACGGTATTGCAAGACACAGCCAATGCCCACAAGCGTGGTTGGGGCAATGAATTGCTGTACCCCAAAATCAGCTACCTCGATCCGCAATTCACCATGAGCGTGCCCGCCGATTATACCGCTTATGGCGTGGCCGATTTGATGGCGCACACTTTTGAATTGTTTTTCAGCACCGATGCATCGCCCCTCTCCGACCACCTGGCTACCGACATCATCAAATTGGCCATGCAGTACGGTCCCACAGCCGTGAGCGAGCCCAAGCACTACGAGGCACGGGCCAACATCCTTTGGCTGTCGACCGTGGCACTCAATGGCAGTTTGAATGCCGGAAAGCGCAACGGCGACTTTGGGGTGCATGCTTTCGAACACGTTTTGAGTGTTCTATACGATATACCTCATGGTGCCGGCTTGTCGATTGTTTACCCAGCTTGGATGCGCCATTTCAAAGCACAGATCAGCGATAAGCTCGATTTTATGGCCGAACGGGTGTTGGGGCAGGGCAAGTCCGGCGATGATTTCATTGCGGCTTTGGAAGCGTTTTACGACCAGATTGGCACACCAAAACGATTGCAGCAGTGGAACATTGGTACCGATGAACACCAGCGCATTTTGGCCGCTCTTGAAAGCAACAAGGTGCGTGGTGCCTATTTCAACATGACAAATTCTGATTACCAAACTTTGCTTGCGTTGATGGCCTAACAAGAGCGTCAGAAAGCTCAATGGAGCATTTTGGGCGGGCATTTGCACCCAGTAACTTCAATGGCTTGGTGTAAAGTTTTCAAAACTGATATGCCGGGCAAAATGCTTATTTACCATATATAGCGTATTTACTGAGTAAGCAATGAGGATTCCTAATGTTCCTGCCACCATCGATTTTTTCAAGTTTTTCATGGCCACAAAGCTCAGAACAAAGCTTGTAGACATGTTTCACCCGGCCAGACGGAAAAAAGACCTAGCGCGCCAATCAGTGGTAGCGGCTGAACAAACCGGTAGCCAACCACTGCGCTTCGTGCAGCTTGTCGATGTTGATGTTCAGCGGAATTTGCTTTTTGCGGGCAAAGGCAATCAGGTTTTCGGTGGCCATATTGCCTACCATATCGTCATTGGCCATCGGACAGCCACCAAATCCTAGCAATGCACCATCGAATCTGCGGCAGCCACTATCCCAAGCGGCTGCAATCTTTTCGTCACGACTAGCAGGATGCGAATGCAGGTGGACACCAAAAGTTACTTCAGGATACGAAGGCGTGATATGGCTGTATAAGGCACGGATGTTCTCGGGATTCGCCACGCCCACGGTATCGCTGAATGACATGATTTTTACCCCTACAGTCGCCAATTGATCTACCCAATGGGCCACAATTTCCGGGCTGTAAGCTTCGCCATAGGGATTGCCAAAACCCATGGATAGGTAAACAACCAACTCTTTACCTGTTCGTATGCACAAATCTTGCATCTGCTGAACAGTAACGAACGATTCGGCGATGCTGCTATTCGTATTCCGCTTTTGAAATTCCTCACTAACCGAAAATGGAAAGCCGAGATAGCGGATTTTTTCGTGTCCTACCGCCATTTGTGCCCCTCTTTCATTGGCCACTATGGCGAGCAATTGCGTGGCAGTATCGTCAAAAACCAGTCGGTCAAGCACTTCCTCGGTATCACGCAATTGTGGAATGGCCTTGGCAGATACAAAGCTGCCAAAATCGAGCACATCAAATCCAACCGATAACAGGAGATTGAGATATTCTACTTTGAGGTCAGTAGGAATAAATTCGTGTATGCCTTGCATGGCGTCGCGTGGGCATTCTACAAGCTGGAGGGGCTGAATGAAGGCGGAATTTGACATGGAATCGACCGAGTTGTTTTGCGATTTACTTTGAATTTGGGGCAAATGGTTGTAATTTTCGGCGTTTTTACAACCATACCCGCATCAAGCGCCACTCAATGAGCGAAATCGATCACAAAGAAAACACATCCGGAGCATTTGAAGCAGACAAAAATGCAGCAAATCCAGTGATGCCCCAGTCCGAACCTGCTACTGACACAAACCAGGCAGCCAAAGAACTGGACTCTCCAGCCGAAGCAGAGGTAAACGACGTGCATGCCCAAGAAACAGCGGCAAAAGCAGCTCAGGAGCCCGAAACGGCTACCGAGGCCACGTCCGTAAGCATAGCTGATCCATCAGAAGAAGCTGAAATCCTCGTTGAAAGCAGTGCCGAAGTCGCAGTTACCACAATTGTTGAAGAAGAGCACGACGAAGAACACGAAGAGCATGTGGAAGAAGAGCATGATGAAGCGGCTTTTGCCAATCTCGACATTGAGCAATTGGTAGGCTTGTTTGTAGAAACGGCCAAGGCCGATAACCTGAGCGAGATTCGGGGCAAAATGTCGGTTTTGCGGGGCATGATTGAACACCACTTTCAAGCCGAGCGGCAAGAGAAACTGACCGCATTTACAGAGGCTGGCAATAAAGAGGAAGACTTTGCTCCCAATGCCAATCCCTTGCACCTCTTGTACCTCGACGCGAATGCCAAATATATGCAGCGTAGGCAAAAAGAAAAAGAGAGTCGTGAGCAGGCCTTGGTGCAAAATTTCAATCAGAAAGAAAAATTGCTGGTGCAATTGCAGCAGCTCATTGAAGACGAAGAAACCAAAGGCATCACCAACATCGATGCATTGCGCTTGGTGCAAACCCAGTGGAAAGAAATTGGTCCAGTTGCCCCTGCCCAGCGCAATGAGCAGTGGCAGCGCTACCACTTCCTCATCGATAAATTCTACGATAACCTGCGCATCAACCGCGAGTTGAAGGAACTCGATTTGCAGAAGAACCTCGAGGGCAAAATTGAGTTGTGCGAAAAGGCAGAAGAATTATTGCTCGAAGAAAGCATCAAAAAAGCTGTAGAAGTGCTTAATGTATTGCATGAGCAATGGAAACAATTAGGTCCAGTGCCACGCGAGCAAAAAGAAGCCATTTGGGACCGCTTCAAGGCCGCTTCGGACAAAATTTATGAAAAACGCAAGCTGTATTTCAACAGTCTCGATACAGAGCGCGCTGCCAATCTTGAGCGCAAAGAAGCCCTTTGCGTTGAACTCGAGACTTTGTTGGAAACTGCACCGAAAGATCATCAGGGTTGGGTGAAACAAAGCGAAATGGTGGAAAAGATCCAAGCGAGCTGGAAAACCATTGGTTTTGCCCCAAAAGCGCAGAATACAGCCATTTGGAGGCGTTTCAAACAAGCTGCAGATCAATTTTATACCAGTAAAAACCTCTTTTACAAGCACGTACGTTCCGAACAACTCGAAAACCTGCAAGCCAAAGAAGCGTTGTGCCTACAGGCCGAGGCCCTGATGAACAGCGAAGATTGGAAAAGCACAACCGATGCCATCATCCAGCTGCAAAAGGAATGGAAAAAAATAGGCGCCGTGAACCGCAAGGCCAGTGACAAAATCTGGAACCGTTTCCGTGCCGCATGCGATCACTTCTTCGAGCGTAAAAACCAACATTTCAGCGGGCAAGATGCCCGCCAGGAGGACAACCTCAAAGCCAAAATAGAGCTCATTGAGCAAATTGAGCAATTTGTAGCCACAGGTGACCAACGCGCAGATTTGGAACAATTGAAGGCTTTCCAGCGCAGCTGGACTGAAATCGGCTTCATCCCCATCAAGCAAAAAGCCGATATCAACGAACGCTACCGCAAAGCCCTCAACCTGCATTTTGATGCCCTGAAGCTATCGCAGACAGAAAAAACCCGCATGAATTTCCAGACCAAGGTGGAAAACCTCAAATCGGGCAAAGACAGCGACAAAGCATTGCGCAAAGAGCAGTTCCAGATTCAGAACCGCATCAACGCACTCAAAAACGACATTCTGTTGTGGGAAAACAATATGGGCTTCTTTGCAGCATCAAAAAATGCCGATTTGTTGAAGAAAGAAATCGAACAAAAAATTGCCAAAGCGCGTATTGAACTCGAGCAGCTCCACCAAAAGTTGTTGGTGTTGCGCGACGCATGAACGAACCCGTAATCGTATTTGATGGCCATTGCCGCTTGTGTCATTGGTCGGTGCAGTTTCTGCTCCGCCACGACCGCAAGCGGCAATTTTTCTTCACCACTTTCGATAGCGCCTGGAGTGCCCAGCGGCATTTGAAAAGTGATGTACCCGATTCGGTATTGCTTGTATTAGGCGACCGCACCTACAGGGAATCGGCAGCCTTTCTCAAAATGATGGGGCTGTTGGGTGGATTTTGGTCGTTCTTGGGGATTTTCTGGATGGTTCCTTCCCCTTTGCGCAACATGATTTATCGTTTCATTGCACACAACCGCTACCGCTGGTTTGGCAAATACGAGGTCTGTCCCCTGCCAACCCCCGAACTCCAAGCGCGTTTGCTCAATTGAGTACCAATCCCCTGAAATCAACGGGTACGACACGACTTACCCCCTGCTCCACCATGGTTACACCGTAAATCACATCAGTGGTTTCCATGGTCTTTTTGTTGTGGGTTACAATGATGAATTGCGAATGCTCACTAAACTTACGGATCAAGCGATTGAATTTATCGATGTTTTGATCATCCAAAGGCGCGTCCACCTCGTCGAAGATGCAGAAAGGCGCTGGCTTGAACAGGTAAATGGCAAACAACAAGGCCGTTGCCGTAAGCGTTTTTTCGCCGCCCGAGAGCTGGTTGATGGTCAAGGGCTTTTTGCCTTTGGGCCTTGCAATGATGTTAATGGCCGATTCTAAAGGCTGATCCGGTTCGGTAAGCACCAAATCGCAGGTATCTTCTTCGGTGAATAGTGAGCGGAATACCCTGATGAAGTTCTCCCGGATGGTGGTGAACGCCGCCATGAACTTCACACGGGCCGTTTCATCAATTTCAGAAATCGTTTGTAGCAAGGAAGTCTTGGCCTGCAACAAATCGTTTTTCTGCGTCGTAATGAAGGTATGACGCTCTTCAATTTCGCGGTAGGCTTCTACCGCCATGGGATTGATGGGACCAAAATTATCGAGCTTTTGCTTCATCTCCGACACAGTCGAACGCAGTTGGGCTTCATCACTTTCCGGTGCTTTATCGCGGGCCCTAAGCGCTTCTGTGTCTACTTCAAACTCTACCGAAAGCCGCTCCATCAAACCGTTTTCTTGCAAGCGGACTTGGTTGGCATGCTCTTGCAACTGTTGCAAAAGGACGTCGGCTTGTTCTTTTTCGCGGCGCAAATCGCGAATGTGGTTTTCAATTTCGTCGAGCTTGCCTTTTTCCTTGTAGTAGTCTACCTCTGCTTCTTGCACCCCTTTTTCCATGGCTTCCTTTTGCTCATACATATCGAGCAACTTGGTATCACTAAAATCGGTATGGTTCAAAATGTTTTTTACCTCTTGCTGCACATCGGCCAAAAGAATGGTATTTTCTGTAGTGCGCTTGTTCAAGACCTCAATCTGACTGTTTTTGAAGTCGCGGTCTTTTTGCAGATTGCTCAGTCGATTGAACTCCTGATGGTAAGCAATATTGGCCTGGTTGAACGCATTTGATTGCTGCTGCAAGCGTTCGTTCACTTCTTGGTACTGCTGTTGGGTTGCTGCTGAAGCCGTTTGTAGGGCATCTACTTCCGCAATCAAAGCTGCAAGTGTTGGTTCAGATTTCGTTAGCTTATCTACTGATTCTTTGAGCTTTGATTCTAGCTCATCGCTTCTGTTTTTGTTGGCATCCAAAAATTTGCGATGCTGGTCTTGCTGGCTCAGCAACAAGGCCAGATCTCGCTCTTGTTTGTTGAACCGCGCCTTCAATTCCTCAATCAAACTGGCCTGTGAGCTGGCTTGCGCTTCGGTTTCCTGACGCTGTAACTTGAGTAGCAGGTCTTGTTCCTCTTTTACACGGGCCTCGGTTTTCTGAATGTCTTTTTGCAGCAACTCGAGGTTGCGCTTTCTGCCCAAACGTTTGCCCTCAAACAAGCCTAAAGATCCGCCCGAAAGGCTCAGTCCGGTGCCGGTGTAACGCCCCGATTTGCTGATGAGCACTATACCAGGATGTTTTGAGCTGTGTGTTTTAAGGGCTGCTTCAAAATTTTCAGAAGCGCACAGATACACATTGCCCAGCAAGTGGTTGATCAGGTTTGCATAAGGCAAATCGCATTCGGTAACGCTTAGGGCGTCGGTGCAATCGGGCAACATATGGGGCACCATTTGCTTCATCTGCTCAAAAGCTTCAAGCACAAAAAAGCTGGCGCGCCCCTTGCCCGATTCGCTCAACAAATCTACGCCTGCCCTGGCCTCTGCATAGGTATTCACCACATAATAATTTAGGTAAGGCTCGAGGTAATTTTCAATAGCAGCTTTGAACTCGGGCTGAACCGAGAGGATATCGCTCAACAAATGAGCGTTCTTGGTCCATGAGGTGCTCTTTTTTAAGAATTTGAGCGATTCGGGATAACCCTCAAGATTATCTACCAAGCTTTTGGTCAGGTTGTACTCGTTTGTCAGCTGGTCGAGTTTGCGATTCAGTTCTATCACCCTTACCTTGCCCTGATCCATATTGGCACGCAGGTGGCGCAATTGCTCCTGCAGAGCCGCTTCTGCTGCCTGACGCGCTGTCAAATCGACTTGGGTTTGGTTGGCAAGTTTTTGTAACTCTTCTACACTTAACCCAAATGCATCAAATTCGGTCTCTTTTTGTGCCCTATCGGCGCGATTACGGTCAATTTCTTGCCGCAACGACTCCAACTGCATGCGATAAACAGCCGTTTCCTTTTCCAACTGGTGCATTTGCTGTCGTTGCTGTTGCAAAGTAGATTGCTGCTGTTGATTGCGCTGCTGGAGCTCTTTGTGCTGTAGTCGGGTTGACTCTAAAAGCGCCTGTTTGGCCTTCGCATCAGCATCTTTTTGATTCACTGTATTGCCCACTTCTTCAAGCTGCACAGCCAACTTCTTGAGTTCCTCGCTTACATATTTGAGGTGTTCTGCATCGTCGCGTAACTGTTTTTGAAGGCTTTGTTCTTTGTCTGATAAAAAGCGATGGCGTTCGTTTTGTAAACGCTGCTCGTTTTCGTACTGCCTAATCGCCGCAATGTGTTCATTGGTAGCCTTTTGGCGCGATGAAAGCAACTTTTCTTTGTCGGTAATGGTCAGTTTAACTGCCTGGATATTGGCTTCGCCTTGTTGAATGGCAGCTTCTATGCCCGATTTTTTGTCGCGGAGTGCCGTTTCTCTCACCATTTCATCGGCCAACTGCTGTTTGAATCCCAGCAAGCTGTAGTACGCCATATCGAGGCTGGCTTGACGGTAATCGTCGCGCATTTTGTAATAGCGCTCCGTTTTGCGGGCTTGCGACTGCAGCATCCGCATGTTTTTATCAATTTCGAATAGCAGGTCTTCTACCCTGTCGAGATCGTTTTCGGTATCCTGAAGCTTGCTGAGGGTTTCTTTCTTGCGGATTTTGTATTTCGACACACCCGATGCTTCTTCAAACAGCAATCGCCTTGAGTTTTCTTTGTCGTTGAGGATATCGTCAATCATCTTCAACTCCATGATGGCATACGAGTCGCTTCCGATGCCCGTATCGAGGAAAAGGCTGGTGATGTCTTTGAGGCGACAATTCACCCCGTTGAGCTGGTATTCGCTTTCACCCGAACGGAAAAGTTTGCGGGTAATGGTTACTTCATTGAATGCTGTGGGCAGAATGTTCTTGGAGTTCTCGAAGCTCAGATGCACCTCGGCCAAATGCGCTTGTTTCCGGCTTTTGGTGCCGTTAAAAAGCACGTTCTCCATCTTATCACTGCGCAACATGCGCGATTTCTGCTCGCCAAGCACCCAACGCATGGCATCTACCACATTGCTTTTGCCGCAACCATTGGGACCTACAATACCGGTTACACCATCGTTAAAATGAATGGTAACCTTGTCGCCAAAGCTCTTGAAACCTTTGATTTCAATGGATTTTAACCGCATATCTTCAACAATCCTCCTTCATTGTTCCCACCTTGTACGTTTTGCCATTAACTTTGATCATTCACCCTTGGCAAATTATGGATGCACCTACGCTCATATACCTTTTGGCTGTTGTAGCCTACTCGATTTACAATTGGTGGAAAAAGAGCAACAAGGATACTAAAAAACCTCAAAATAGCACCCCTAAATCACAAAAACCTGATGTCCCCGAATGGATGAAAGATATTTTTGGGGATGCTCTTGGAGAAGAAAAAGTACCGCAGCCTACACCCACACCTGCGCCTTCACCGAAACCGATCATCCAAAACGAAAAAGAGCCTACGCTCACCACGCGAGAGCCATTGAGCCGCAGCCTTGAGGTGAAGCCCAAACCCCAACCGGTATCAAAAGGCAAAACAAAAAATGCAGTGGTCGATCATCGCTCACTTGAAACCCTCGATTCGCTCGAAGATGTATATGCTACCAAAACCACACACTTCGAAAAACGCGAGCGCGAAGCGGCCATTGATGCACTTGTAAAACCAGCTTCAAACGATTTTTTACCCGAAAGCACCGATGATTGGAGAAGGGCCATCATCTTGCAAACCATCCTTGAAAAACACGAGTCGTTGCGTTAGCGTTCGATAACCACCCGGATGAGCATGTGTTTACGCAGGCTGTCGAAAGCAATGGGTTTGTCACTGCGCACCAACACAGCATCGGTACCAACTTGAATCAAATCTGCATTGGCAGGTAAGGCCAATTGAAAATCAGGTGCCACTCCATCAAACCGCAAGGTGTAGGCATAACCCTCTTCCACCTGGGCCTCACGCACACGCAAAAGGGGTATTTCGGCTTGATACAGATAGGTTTGAAAAAATGGCCGGTATTTTTCACCCAACTGGTTGCACCAAAAATCAATCATGGCCGAGCTGTTGATCTCTTGCAGATAAAATTGTTTGTAGCACAAGCGCAATAAGTCGAAAAAGAGCGCATCGTTGTACAAACTCATACGCAGGGTATGCAACATCCAAGCGCCTTTGTAGTACACGTCATTGTCCTTTTGCTGATAATTTACACCCAATGGGCCTACCATTGGACGCTTATTGGCAATCATTGCCCGTTGGCTTTGCAAATATTCCGCTGCACGGCCCAATCCTTCCTTGCATTCCATCAACAGCGTTTCACTGTAGGTAGTAAATCCTTCGTGTATCCACATATCAGCATGGTCGGCTACGCTTACACTGTTTCCCCACCACTCGTGTCCGCTTTCATGTACCAGGATAAAATCAAATCCCCAGCGGTTATTTTTGAATCCATTTCCGTAAGCAATGGCACTTTGGTGCTCCATGCCCCAATAAGGTGTTTCAACAACCTTAAATCCATCCTCCCAAAATGCATATGGACCGAAAACCCGCTCAAAACAATGGTGCATTTGTCGGGCTTGTGCAAAGTGTGCCTTTGCTTGGGCAGCGTTGCCGCGCAGCACCTCATAGGTCAAGCTTTGAACACCCGATGCTGCCGTATGCACGGTATCAGTGACTGTTTCGTAATCGGCTATGTTTACGGTTACATTGTAGCTGTTTATCTTATTTTGTACAGAAAACACATAAGTATCTTTTTCATCCTTTGAATCGAATTGTATGAGCTTTCCATTCCCAACCACACGCACACCCAAGCCCGCTGGAATGCTGTAGGTCATGCGCATGCTATCGGGTTCATCGCTCAAATGATCTTTGCAGGGCCACCAGCTACTGGCGCCAAGCCCCTCACAGGCTACACCCACCCACGGTTTACCATTTTTGTCTTTTTCAAATACAAAACCACCATCCCAGGGTGCTTTTTTGGCAATCAACAAATGGCCGCTATAATAAACCTGGAAAACGGAAACGCTTCCTGCTTTTGGAAGCTCTGGCCATTGCACAAAATGGGCACTGCCTTCACTTGTGAAGGACAGCTTTTTACCTTGGAAGATGATGCTATCAATATGCACATGAGGCTGCAAATCCACTTGCAAACAGCGCTCTGTACTTAAATGGCGTACAAGCATGCCTACACGCCCCTGAATTGGAAACGATAATTTGCCATCTTTTTCGGTTACACCTGTCAGTGTTTCGAAATTCACCTCTAAATCGTAATGGCCCACATCGTAGCTCGTGCGGCATGCGGTAAGGCTTCCTCGCAAGCTGTCGGCCCGACCAAAGCTGCTTTGAGCATTTGACATAGATGTTATTGCCAGGGAGCATCCAAGAAGCATGATGAATTTGCGCATATTTAACACTATTACTAAAACTTTCCCTAAAGAAAAGCCATTATCTTGTTGTTTCATCTACCATGCGTTCGATTTACGTTTTACTCACATTCTTCAGCATCTCACTTTTGCTCGATGCATATGTTTACCGCATCCTTTACAAAATAAAGCGCTCCAAAAAGCCAAGCAAAGCTCAAAAGCGGGCTTTTTGGGGTCTCAACCTGTTGGGCTATCTCGGCCTTACAGCACTTGGCCTGAAGGGCTATGATTTGAGTGAGCCTGTTTTTCGCAACATCGTCATTGGCGGATTCGGCCTGCTTTTCTTCACCAAACTCACGATGCTGCCTTTCATCTTGTTCGACGACGTATGGAGCATGCTTCAATGGATCGGTCGCAAAATCGGCTGGTTGGAGCAAGAGGTGAAACCCAATAGCGGTGGTATGTCGCGCTCGGAATTCATTGGCAAATCGGCTGTTTTGTTCGCCGCCATTCCATTTTTAAGCTTGGGCTACGGCATGCTCAAAGGCGGATACAGTTTTCAATTGCGCAAGGTACGGTTGCGTTTTCCCAATCTGCCCAAGGCCTTTGATGGCTTGACCATTGTGCAGCTAAGCGATATGCACATGGGCTCGTTTAGCGATTACAATGCCGTTGCACGAGGCATCGAAATGGTAAACGACCAACAGGCCGATTTTTTCCTGTTCACAGGCGACTTGGTAAACAACCGCACCGACGAAGTAAATCGGTGGATGGGTTTGCTTTCAAAAGTGGAAGCCAAGGAAGGAAAATTCAGCATTTTAGGCAATCACGACTATGGGGATTATACCGAGTGGCCCAATGAACAAGCGAAAAAAGACAACCTAAGCCACATGCTCGAGGTTCACAAACAATTGGGATGGAAATTACTCCTCAATGAGCACCAAATACTAGAACGGAAAGGCGAAAAAATCGCGCTCGTTGGTATCGAAAATTGGGGTGCACGTGGTCGATTTACCAAATATGGCGACCTTGAAAAAGCACTCCAAGGCACAGAAAGTACTCCATTTAAGATCCTCATGAGCCACGACCCTTCCCACTTCGAAGCGCAAGTAAATGGCATAAAAACGGATATTGACCTCACCTTGTCGGGTCACACCCATGGCATGCAATTCGGAGTTGAAATTCCAGGTTATGTAAAATGGAGCCCAAGTTCATGGATTTATCCTTATTGGGCAGGTCTGTACGCCTTCGGCAAACAATATCTGTACGTGAATCGTGGCTTTGGATTTATTGGCTACCCAGGCAGGGCCGGTATTTGGCCCGAGGTTACGCATATTACATTAGAGCGAGGCGAACCAGATCCCCTATCTACCTAAACCATAGGTAGAGTACATTCATCACAACCAGAAAGGCCAAGCCCAACCAGGCCCAAAAACGCATCCATTTTGCGGGCCTGAATGACTCCGAACTCTTGTGATGGTGCAATAAGCGCATGTTCCACCAGGCCAAAATAGGGGCCGACAAAAAACTAAGAATGGTAGCAAAATCAACCAAGGTTATCATGCTGCTTTTTAAAAAAAGCAAAATCAAGAAGCTACCTCCGGCAAAAATCCAAATGAACCCACGCCAGCTATTTTCATTAAAGCGCTGCTCAGTGCTTTTTGAATTACTATAAAAACGTATTGTACGCGCCAAAACACGTGGGTAGGCATCCATAACGGTTAGCAGGGTGCTAAACATGGTTACAAATACACTGATGGCAATGATTGGAAACGACCAGTCACCCAATAACGCCACGTAAAGGCTGACGAAGGAACCAGCAAAAGCAGCTCCTCCTTCAGGCAAACTGCCTTTTCCATAGAGGACCAATCCCCCAAGCATAACAAAAAAAACGGCCAAAATCATGCTGCTGTGGTAGCCCAATCTGAAATCGAAACGCAATTGCGCATCGCTGACTGTCTCCTTTTCGCGTTTGGCTACCGTCCACATACTCTGCCAAACCGATGCATCAATCGGTGTTGGCATCCAGCCAGCAAATGCCAACAAAAAAACCCAACCTGCCTTATCAAAAACAAACCCACCCGAACTGGCAAATCGAATGCGCTCAGGATCTCCAAAAGCGGTAAGCAACGCCACTACAGTGGTTAAAACCAAAAGCAGCATGATCACCTTGATACTTTTGTCAAGAACCGAAAACCGTCCAAGGCTTAGCAGCAAAGCACAAATCAAAAGCGAAATACCTGAAACAACAGCAGCGGGGACATCTGGAAAAAGCAAAAACTGCACTATACCAGTAAAAACGGAAGTAATGGCTGCCAAAATGGGGAACATGGTCGCAATAGTAAGGACCAAAAATGCTGGAAGTACCCATGGATGCATGCGGCCGTAGCCATCTACCAAATCTTTACCGCTGTGACGTGCATATCTACTGGCGTATGAAAAAAATGGGTATTTGAGCAGATTTACAAGCAACACAAAACCAATCAGCCCAAAACCGTACAAGGCCCCGGCTCGAGTTGATTGTACCACATGCGATACCCCTACGGCAGCTCCTGCGTACAACAAGCCGGGCCCCAAACCTACCAGCCAGTTTTTCATTTCACAATAGCGTCAATAAATCATTCACACAAGGTGCTCGGTGGGTAGTAAAACCCTCTGCGTAGGTTACCGGCACTTGGCGGCCCATCTCACGGGCACGTGCCTCAATGAACTCCAGAAAATCGGGACGCGATATGGGCGTTTCTGGCTCCTGACTGTCTTCAGCGTAAAATTGCGATCCAAATGCGCGGATTGACTCCAACTTTTGCTCGAAGTGATCGGTTATATCTACTACAAAATCAGGTGCAATGTATCGGTCTTGTATGTAGTGATAAATGGCTTTGGGTCGCCATGCGTCCTGCTCCTTTCCTTCCCAAGTCGTTTTGATTTGTCGCAGTCCGCTTAAAAAGCAGGCATCGGCCACCAGCTTGGCAGCCCTGCCATGGTCGATGTGGCGGTCTTCTATAGCGTTGGCCAAAACAACATCTGGTCGCGTATGCCTTAGTTGGGAAATTATGGCCAACTGATGTGCTTCATCGATCGTAAAAAAGCCATCTCTCAAGCCCAAATTGGCCCGGTAATGAATGCCCATGATAACACTTGCCCTCGATGCTTCTTCCTTTCTCAGGGCTACACTCCCACGAGAACCCAATTCGCCCTGCGTGAGGTCGACAATTCCTACGCGTTTTCCTGCTTGAATATGTTTGATAATGGTTCCGCTACAACTCAACTCTACATCATCGGGGTGAGCTGCGAAGGCCAGAATATCTAATTTTTGCATGGCCAAATATAGTGCAAAGGCGCGACCCTCGCACAGCCTTCATCGGGCCGCATCCTGTTGGGGAGGTCTGTAATTTTCCCCTTCTATTTGTTGTAAGATGAACTCAATGTCACGGTCTTCTTGCAAATCGTAGCCTGTTTTCAAGTTTGTGCCAAATAAGCCTGCCAAGCTTTGCCACATAAATGCCTGAAAACCCCCTCGAAAATCCTTGATCAAATCATAGCTCGTCCGGCTTGTTTCCCGATCGATGAGTTTGATCAGGATTTTGCCTTGACTAATCGTAAGGTTCAGCAGCTGCTGTTTGTATTCCTTTTTTAGGTCGTCCTCGGTTTTTTTGATATGTACTTTGTGCTTTCGCTCAGGCATTTGTTCCAATTCGGCTTCGAGTTGCCGTAACCTGTCGCCAGCTGCCTTGGCCATCGGATACACCTTTAAAACATTGGCATACAAACGATTAAATCGCTGTTCGTCGCGCTTGCCCTTGAAAGTGCGTTTGCTGACAATGATGATGGAAGGCAAATACACGTATGGAATGGTGTCGCCATTTTCGTCGATAATGGCTGGCAACTCCCCTGCTTTGGGCTGTAAGGTCACCGTTTGGGCCTGAGCCAGAGCGGTTAACAGCAGCAAACAGCATAAAACCGAAATAAAGGCTTTCATTCGCAGGGCTTTTGTAATTTTGCGGGCATTACCAAGGTAACCACAAAATTCGCTTAAAAGTATTTGTCTATCCAAGCTTTCATGAATCTTTCACCACTTACCGCCATTTCACCTGTCGACGGCCGATATCATGCGGCAACCGCTTCGTTGGGCCCCTGGTTTTCAGAATTTGCCCTGATCCGTTATCGGGTTCGCGTGGAGGTCGAATACTTCATAGCATTGTGCGAATGGCCCTTGCCTCAACTCGAAGGCATCTCGCCCAGCTTGTTTCCCCATTTGCGGAACATTTACCAGGAATTTTCCGAAGCAGATGCTGTGGCCATCAAAACCATTGAAAAAACAACCAACCACGATGTAAAAGCGGTTGAGTATTTTTTAAAAGAACGGTTTGATGTGCTGGGATTAACTCCATACCTCGAATTCATTCACTTTGGGCTCACTTCCCAAGACATCAACAATACGGCCGTACCATTGTCACTCAAGGAAGCCCTCGAGACTGCATTGGTGCCTGAATTGTACCAACTCATTGAGCTGCTCGACGGACTAGCAAGCGATTGGGACAACATCCCCATGTTGGCGCATACCCATGGCCAACCCGCATCACCCACCCGATTGGGAAAAGAAATTCGGGTGTTTGTAGAAAGATTGCAAAACCAGGCTGAAATGCTGCAAAATGCCCCCATAGCTGCCAAATTCGGAGGGGCAACAGGCAATTTTAACGCCCATCACGTTGCATACCCTTCAATCGATTGGCAGGAATTTGGGAATCACTTCGTTCAAAATATTCTTGGATTGCACAGGTATCAGTACACCACACAAATTGAACATTACGATTACCTCGCTGCATTGCTCGACGCACAAAAGCGCATCAACAACATCTTGATTGACCTGTGCCGTGATTTTTGGACCTATATTTCGATGAACTATTTTCGCCAGCAAATCAAAGCCGGTGAGGTAGGAAGTTCTGCCATGCCCCATAAGGTCAATCCTATTGATTTCGAAAATGCAGAAGGCAATTTAGGTGTTGCCAACGCCCTATTCGAACATCTATCAGCCAAGTTGCCAGTCTCACGCTTGCAACGCGACCTTACCGACAGTACCGTTTTGCGCAACTTAGGTGTTCCGTTTGCACATACGCTGATTGCTTACAAATCAATTCGCAAAGGCTTAGGCAAACTGTTGGTCAACGAAGGCGCGTTGCATTCCGATTTGGAGGCCAATTGGGCTGTTGTAGCTGAAGCCATTCAAACCATTTTACGCCGCGAAGGCTATGAAAAGCCGTATGAAGCACTCAAAGCACTCACACGAACGAACGAAGCCATTGACGAACAGCGCATTACGGATTTCATAAAAAATCTCGACTTACCACTTGGTGTGAAGCAAGAATTACTCGAAATTCGACCATGGAACTATACCGGTATTTAAACCATGGAAGAAGGCGTTGACTATTACATCAATGACAAAGGCCAATACGTTTTTACCGAAATATACCTGGAAAAAAGAGGACATTGTTGTCTATTGAATTGCGCGCATTGTCCGTATGGGCACAACAAAAATGCTGCGCCTTATTTCAAAGACCGAAAGCCAGGAATTCAAAAACCATCCGACATTAAAAAGTGAGTTCCACCCCTACCCAACCCCTGTATTCGCCTTTCGATACGCTTGATTTTGCCGGCGACAAGTGCTTTTTTACAGGCCAACCCATTGACCCACGTACCGATCTATTGCCTGTGTTTCCAGATTGGTTGCAAAGCCGATTTGGCCTTGCCGACAAAACCATCACCTTGATGACAGGAAAAAAGGTTGCGTACAGCGAGCTTAAATTGCCGGTAAGTGCTGATGCTCGAAAAGCTGGAATAGATTATTTGCAACGTGCTGTGGGCGACCTGTTAGGTGCCGGATTTGAGGCCTTCAAATGGATGAAGCCGGCCATGCTCTACCAATGGCTATGTTGGGTATACCAAGGCATTCTGTATTACGAAATGCAAGAGGTATTAGCAGGCAAAAACATGCGGAATGCCTTTTTAATGCAAGAAGGTTACTTACAGCGCTTCAAACTTTTGCATTTGGCACTGAGCGGAGCCATGCGTCCGGTAGAGTTCATGAACTTTGACCCAGGCTCTGTCTTCGTGCTACAGTGTCATGCATATGACGATACCCGTGCCGCATACGACCTCAAAGTAAGCACCAATACCTTGTGCATGAGTATTCGCATTGGTGAGTTGGGAATCATGGGTTCGCTGCTCGACAATGGTGCGCAAATGTCGTTTTTTGAATCTTACTTCCGCAAATTCGACGGAGAAGTACTGCACCCCATTCAATTTGACGAACTTTTTGCCAAAATCAGCTACAAAAGCTGGCTCATGAATCCGGTTTTCGACTACGGCATTGCCTGGCCCGACGAGGAGGATCCAACTACCTTTATAACCCTCAAAATCCAAGACGAGCAAAAACCCGAAGAAGCATTCCGCCCTTGGGAAGATCAAGTGTACGGCACCGTACTGCAATCATACCTGATGCCATACGGATTTCCGGCAGAAGCAGTGTTCGATAAAAAAGGCAGCGTAATCACTTTCCTTGAAAACAACCAAGGGAAGGTCCGCCGGTTCGACCCGATGTTCAACGAGCTTCAGGCATAATACTCCTTGGCCCTAATTCGATGGCCTGTAATTGCCCAATCTTACCAGCTTCGATTTCGAAACGAACCAAGGTTTTTACACGGTGAAATCCATGATTTCCGGCTGCTCCCGGATTGATGTGAAGCAAATGGTATTGTTTATCGGGCATTACTTTTAAGATGTGTGAATGACCGCAAATGAATAAGCCAGGTTTTTCAGCCATGATTTGTTCGCGGATACGGCTTGGGTACTTTCCTGGATATCCGCCAATGTGGGTCATGAATACTTTGAGTCCGGCTATTGTGAAATGTAGGTTTTCAGGATAGGTACGTCGCAGGTCAGCGCCATCGATGTTGCCATATACTGCGCGCAACGGCTTAAATGCAGCCAACTTGTCGGTCAATGCAGAAGTGCCAATGTCACCCGCATGCCAGATCTCATCGCAGGCGGCAAAATGGTGGAACACACGTTCTTCTAACCACCCGTGCGTATCGCTCAGCAAGCCAATTTTTACTTTCATCTCCGTATTTTGACAACCTTAAAGTAGTCACTCACCGCAGTAGTCGTGGTAGTAATGAAATAAAAGTTATCAGGAAATACGCCCATATCGATTACAAGCGCTTCTTTGGCCCTCAAGTTTTGAAAATCCACCATACGACCTGCTAAATCGAAAACACGAACCGTCACAGGGGTTTCCACCGGATAATCAAGCTTCAAGGTGATGAAGTCGTCAAAGGGGTTGGGATATGCCAATGCTTCACTCATGGCCAGCAACTCAAACTCAACTACTCCTCCTCTCGCTGTATTTGCTGAGGCACGTATCACGTAAGTACCCGGAATGCGACCTGCTGTGAATTTCAAGGAGGCGAACCCTCCTGCCTGCGTTCTAATTACAGTATCTAATTGAATATTTCCAGCAGAAGGTTGCGAAACCAATTGAAAACGTACTTCCTCTTGGTTAAAGCCCGAGCCTAATTGATTTAAAATGCGGACAGTCAAGTCATTTTCATATGGCTTGTTCACCCGCTGGATTTGTCCGTCACCAGCAAAGATGAACAGTGTATCGGCAAATAAACTATTGCTGCTGTCGGTACATCCAGTAGCTATAAGGTTCAAAGGAGTTACCAAACTTGACCGGAAATTGTAAAACTGCATGGCCGCACGCATACGTGTTTTTTGCCCTTGGGTAAAAATATTGAAGCAAAGGTCATCGCTATAGTCCATGTAATTTTCTACCATCCTGTCAAAACCGCATTGATTTGGTCGAGCCGGACTGGGAGGACAACCAAAATATTGGCCGCTGCACAAAGGTGTGTCGCCTACACCATCGTCTACTTCACAACCGCCATCACCCCACGTATGGGCCAAATTTAAATAGTGGCCAATTTCATGGGTGGCTGTGCGCCCATAGGCAAAGGTATTGTCGAGATAAAAGATTTGATTTAACGGTTGTTTGTCACGACTTCCGAAAAAGTACGCGCCAATTACCAGCCCATCGATGCGTGCGCGATTGGGATCACCGTTCAATGTTTCGGGCAAATATGCATACCCCAAAATACCGCTTTGGATGCTCTTTACAATCCAAATATTCAAATAACGATTTGTTGGCCAACGGCTCAAATCCTTCATATTGAGGTCTTGGGCCAATTGAAAATTGGTACTTCCGCTGTAAGCCACACGCACGATGCCATTGGATACATTCCCCGATGGATCGCGGGTAGCCAAACAAAATTCTATTTCCGTATCAGCTCCAACGCTATTGTTGTTAAAGCCACGACTTCCCAGCTGCCTACGAAAATCTTCATTCAGCACGTCAATCTGACTGATGATTTGCTCATCTGTGATATTCGACTGTACCCCGTAGCTTTCACCAGGTTCATGCATGACATGTACCACTACCGGTATTTTCAGAACGTTTTGGACTTGTTCGACTCCTGCATAGGACTCCAAAAAGGCATTAAACCTGCTTTGTTCAATTGCAACAGCTTCGGATCTTCCTTGCGCTGCAAGTATGGCCTTGATAGCGGTTTGTCCGCAAAGACGCTGCTCAATTTGCTGCGACCAGGCAAGGGTGCTTACAATGAGAAAAAAAATAGTCGCCGTAAATCGAGAAAAAGGCATCGCCATACCAGAACGAAAATAACAGAAAAGCTTATTTAAGCCATAAAAAAAAACCGGCTTTCGCCGGCTTTATCAATGTGTTCTTCCAGGGTATTCTTGCAAGGCTATCGCCAAACACTCCATGGCATGTTTCAAATCTTTCTTGTTGAGCACATAGGCAATTCGTACTTGGTTCTTGCCGAGCTTGGGCGTTGCATAGAAGCCGGTTGCTGGTGCCATCATGACCGTTTGCCCTTGGTGACTAAATGACTCAAGCATCCATTGACAGAATGTATCGCTATCATCAATAGGCAGTTGCACGACGCAATAAAATGCACCACCTGGATTTGGACAAATCACACCCGGAATCGCTTGGAGCGCCTCTACCACCAGGTCACGGCGGCTGATGTACTCTGCACGTACTTCATCAAAATAGTGCTGAGGAGCATCAAGCGCTGCCATGGCTCCTACTTGCTCGAGCGTAGGTGGACTCAAACGTGCCTGAGCGAATTTCATGGCAGCGGCAACCACTTCCTTGTTCTTGGTAACCAAAGCGCCGATACGAGCGCCACAAGCACTGTATATTTTAGAAACACTTTCAACTACTATGGCATGCTGCTCTAAGTTGGGCAAGCTCAAAATAGAACGATGCGTATTATCGCCATATGTAAACATACGATACACTTCGTCGGCAAAGAGGTACAAATCATGTTTCAGTACCAAATCGCGCAACTGCATCAATTCATCATCAGTATAAAGCGTACCTGTTGGATTATTGGGGTTACAAATCACAATGGCCTTGGTGCGCTCATTGATCAGTTTTTCAAATGCACTTACCGATGGTAATGCAAAACCTTCTTCAATATGGGTGGTTATGGGAACGACTTTGACGCCAGCCATTTGTGCAAACCCATTGTAGTTGGCATAAAAAGGCTCAGGAATGATGACCTCGTCGCCAGGGTTCAAACAACTCATCATGCCAAAAACAATGGCTTCAGAACCACCCGTTGTAATGATGATGTCGTTGTGATCTATGGCAATGCCTCTTTCCTGAAAACGAGAGGCGTATTTGCGCCTGTATGACTCAAGTCCTGCTGAGTGCGAATATTCTAACACTTTGCCATCATACTGTTGGATGGCTTCAATAAATCCCGGAGCCGTGTCAATATCCGGCTGACCGATGTTCAAATGGTAAATCTTAACTCCACGGGCAACAGCACCTTCTGCATAGGGTACCAATTTGCGAATGGGCGATGGAGGCATGGCAATACCTCGCTGTGAAATGGTTGGCATAGGATAAAAATAAAAAACCCGTGCAAAGATACACGGGTTTGGCATTGGCGCAGCTTACAGCTTATGGCTTGCTTACAGGACTTGCGCTTGGTTTGTTTTCAGGGAGGCCTATAGGAGCAGTTTCTACAATTCCTTTGATGGTTAACACCTTGGTAGGCGTACCGGCATTGCTGGTAATGGTAATTTGCTTATTAAAAGGACCTGGACGGCCTTGTGAGTTGTAAACAGCTTTGATTGAACCTTTTTTACCAGGCATCACTGGCTCACGTGTCCAGCTTGGGGTTGTACAGCCACAAGACGCAGCCACATTAGAAATGATGATGGGTTCTTTTCCGGTATTGGTGAATACGAATTCATAAGTTGCCATCACTCCTTCTGACACGGTACCGAAATCATGAAGCTCTTTTTCGAATTTAAATTGGCCCTTGTTTTTGTCTACAGCTGGAGCTGCAGCTGGCGTTTGCGTTTGTGCCATCGAAACCGATGCAAGGCCCACAAAGAACAGAAGTGCAAGTACTTTTTTCATATTTGTTTTACTTAGGTGACTTTTAGAAAATCAAAAATAGCAAATATTGGTTCGACTTACCTTAAAATACGATGAAAATATAGAGGAGGCCCGAACCTCCTTCTAACGCTTAAGTCCCCTTTTCTGTATCTTTGCGATGATTTAAATAAAGCGTATCATGCCTAAAGCTTCAGCCAATATGTTGTCCGAAAATCAATCCCTTAGTTTCGAAGATTTTAAAAAGGAAGTGATTGCCGATTATAAATTGGCTTTTGAAAGCAGGCAAGCCAGTTTGTTGGGACGGAAAGAAGTCCTAACGGGAAAAGCCAAGTTTGGCATTTTCGGCGACGGCAAAGAAGTAGCGCAGTTGGCGATGGCCAAGGCCTTTCAGGCAGGTGATATTCGTTCGGGTTACTACCGCGACCAAACCTTTATGTTTGCAACGGGCATGAGCGACATCCGCAAATTTTTTGCGCAGTTGTATGCCCACGTTTCATTAGATGCAGAACCCGCATCCGCAGGGCGTTTAATGAATGGTCACTTTGCCTCTCGTTTTCTGGATGAAATGGGGCAATGGAAAGATCTCACATCAGAGCCACATAGTACATCTGACATTTCCCCTACTGCCGGACAAATGGGGCGTGCCTTGGGCATTGCCTATGCCAGCAAACTTTACCGCGACAATCCCGATTTGCATAGCCTCACACAATTCAGCAAACAAGGTAATGAAGTGAGCTTTGTTACCATTGGCAACGCTTCTACCTCCGAAGGTCATTTCTGGGAAACAGTAAATGCCGCAGGTGTACTTCAGGTTCCATTGGCCATCAACATTTGGGACGACCAATACGGCATTTCAGTTCCTGCGAAATACCAAACCACAAAAGAAAATCTTTCTGACATCCTCAGCGGCTTTGCAACCAATGAAAATGGCGCTGGCTACCGTATCTACACGGTGAAAGGTTGGGATTATCCGGCATTGTGCGAAACTTACCTCACTGCCATAGCCGAGATACGTGCCACACACATGCCCGCCATCATACATGTTACCGAAATCACGCAGCCTCAGGGGCACTCTACATCTGGTTCACATGAGCGCTACAAGAGTATCGAACGATTGCAATGGGAGCAGGAGCATGACTGTTTGGTAAAAATGCGTGCTTGGATAGTTGGTCAAGGCATTGCCGATGAAGCCACCTTGGATGATTTAGAACAAGATGCTATACTGTTTGTAAAACAAGAGCAAAGGGCGGCATATGATGCGTTCAGGGCAGAAATAGAAACTGAAAAGTCCCAAGCCCTTTCCCTGATGGACGCATTGATTGCTACTTCAGCACACGGAGAAAAGCTTGGCAAACTGCGCAACGAACTGGCGAGCACCAAAGATGCAATTCGCAAGGACATCATGAGCTGTCTGCGAAAATCATTGCGCATCTGCCGCTTTGAAGCATCGGCAGAACGCACCGCTGTGGCTGCATACAAATCTGAACTTGATTTATTGAACCAAGAGCGGTACAGCAGCTACTTACACAGTGAATCGAATGGAGCTGCACTTCAAGTGCCAGAAATACCAGCACAATTCAGCGAAAACAGCCAATCGCTGAACGGGTACGAAATTCTCAACAAAGCTTTTGACCACATTTTAGCCAATGAAGTGCGTTTTTTCGCGATTGGTGAAGATGTTGGAAAAATTGGCGATGTAAACCAGGGATTTGCTGGCTTACAAGAAAAGCATGGCGAAATACGCGTTACTGATACCGGCATACGCGAAATGACCATCGTAGGTCAAGGTTTTGGTGCAGCCATGCGGGGTTTACGCCCTTTGGTCGAAATCCAATACCTCGACTACCTCTTGTATGCCTTGCAAATCATGAGCGATGACATTGCTACCCTGCAATACAGAACCAAAGGCGGCCAAAAAGCCCCGCTGATCATCCGTACGAGAGGGCATCGCCTCGAGGGTATTTGGCACTCTGGCTCCCCAATTGGGATGATTTTGAACAGCATCCGTGGCATGCATTTCTTGGTACCGAGAAACATGGTCCAAGCTGTTGGCTTTTACAATACCCTACTCAAGTCAGACGAACCCGCGCTGGTCATCGAATGTTTGAATGGTTATCGATTAAAAGAGCGCATGCCCGATAACCTCCACACATTTACCGTACCGCTTGGCAAACCAGAGGTATTACGCGAAGGAGATGACATCACTTTGATCACCTATGGTTCGTGCTGCCGCATTGTACTTGATGCTGCCGAACAATTGGCTGAAGTTGGCATCTCAGCAGAAGTAGTTGATGTACAGTCACTGTTGCCTTTCGACGTAAATCACGACTTGCTGAAGTCGGTAAAAAAGACCAACCGTTTCCTCATTGTAGATGAAGACGTACCCGGAGGAGCATCTGCCTTCATTTACCAGCATTTGATGGAAGAACAGGGTGCCTACTTCTGGCTCGACAGTCCAGGCCGAACCCTCACGGCCAAAGCCCATCGCCCTGCTTATGGCACCGATGGCGACTATTTCAGCAAGCCAAGTATTGAAGATGTAGTAGAGCAGGTTTACGATATGATGTCAGAAGTGGCGCCTGGCGCTTATCCTAAGTACCTGTGAGCCTACCCATACATCAAGTTTGCGTGTACTGTGCCTCCTCGGCACGCACGCCACAGAAATACCTGGAGGCAACCGATGTACTCGCCAAAGCCTTGGTTGACGCTAAAATCAACGTGGTTTTTGGTGGTGGTTCCACCGGCTTGATGGGCCGACTGGCAGATACCGTTTTGGCCTTGGGTGGGAGCATCACCGGCATCATGCCGCAATTCATGAAGGAGGTGGAATGGGCGCACACCCAGGTGGACCAAATGCATCTGGTGGCCGATATGCACGAAAGAAAGAAAAAGTTTCTCGAAGGAACCGATGCGCTAATCGCATTGCCTGGTGGCACGGGAACCCTCGAAGAATTGGTGGAAGCAATTACCCTCAAGAAGTTGGGCTTTTACCCGCATCCTATCATTATCCTAAACCTCGAAGGTTTTTACGACCCTTTGTTGGTGTTGTTTGCACGCATGACCGAAGAAAAATTCATGACAACCGCACACCAAAACCTGTACACCGTGGTTGAGCAGGCTGCCGAAATTTTACCTGCCATTTACCGTACCCCTTTGTGGGAGGAGCCTATCGGCCAAGCGCGCGTTAAATAAGGCTTTGCCTGTCGGAAACGGGCTTTACATCCTTTCAGGAGCCTCAATACCTACCAAATCAAGGGTTTTGCGCAAATAATCCGCCGTTTGGGCGGCGAGCGACAAGCGGAAATCGCGCACCACGAGATCCGTTTCATTGAGCATACTGCAGTCGTGGTAAAATTTATTGAAGGCGGTTGCCATTTCGTAGGCATAAGCACAAACCACAGCAGGACTCAATTTGATGCGTGCTTCTTCTACCATCGCTGGATATTGTCCTAACAATTTCACCAATTCCTTCTCAGCCGGATGTAAAAGCGTATCTATGTTGGGCAATTTTGTTGACCAGCTGATTCCTTGAGCTGTTGCTTTCCGCAGCACAGATTTGATTCGGGCGTGACTGTATTGGATGAAAGGACCAGTATTTCCTTGTAAATCAATCGACTCAGCCGGATTAAACAGCATGCGTTTTTGTGGATCTACTTTGAGAATGAAATATTTCAATGCACCCAAACCTATTTGACGATATAAATTTTCGGCTTCGGCCTCGGTCAATCCATCGATTTTGCCCAGCTCCATGGTTTTTTCCCGAGCTGCCGAAATCACTTCTTCAATCAGGTCATCGGCATCAACTACCGTCCCTTCGCGTGATTTCATTTTGCCACTTGGTAAATCCACCATGCCGTAAGACAGGTGGTAACAGCGTTGTGCCCAATCGTAGCCCAATTTGTTGAGGATGGCAAATAAAGCCTTGAAGTGATAGTCTTGTTCATTTCCTACCACGTAAATCATATTGTCCATCTGCCACTCTTCGTAGCGCTCAATGGCGGTACCTATGTCTTGCGTCATGTACACCGAAGTGCCATCGCTCCGCAAGACTACTTTTTGGTCGAGCTTGTGTGCCTCTAAATCGGCCCAAACAGATCCATCGTCCTTTTGGTAAAACACCCCTCTTTGCAGTCCATCCACCACCTTGTCTTTGCCCAGCAAATAGGTTTTTGATTCGTAATAGTTCTTGTCGAAAGAAACGCCCAAAGCAGCATAGGTCGATGCAAATCCATCGTAAACCCATTGGTTCATTTGTTCCCAAAGTGCTATTACCGACGGCTCGCCTGCTTCCCACTGGCGCAGCATTTCTTGCGCCTCGAGCAAAATAGGCGCTTGTGCTTTGGCTTCTTCTTCGCTCTTGCCACCCTCAACGAGGCGCTTCATTTCGTCCCTGTATGTTTGGTCGAAGGCAACATAGTACTTGCCAACCAAATGATCCCCTTTCAAACCACTGCTTTCAGGTGTTTCACCATTTGAAAAACGCTTCCATGCCACCATCGACTTGCAAATGTGGATGCCCCGGTCATTTACGATTTGTACTTTCACCACTTCGTCGCCCGCCGCAGCAACAATTTTGCTCACCGCATGGCCCAGCAAGTTGTTGCGGATGTGTCCCAAATGCAAGGGCTTGTTCGTATTGGGCGAAGAATATTCTACTACAGTCCTTTTACCCGTGGATTGCTGAGCCCCTTCATTGTTTACGAAATGGGCAAGCCAATAAGCATCGCTCAGGCTAATATTCAAAAACCCCTGCACCAAATTGGTGGCTGTTACCAGTGGCGCGTTGTTGAATTGCAGCTTTCCCAACTCGGCACCAAAGGCCTCACCAATAGCACCTGGACTCATCCCCAAGAGCTTGGTAAAACCAAAAATCACCAACGTTATATCGCCTTCAAAATCCTTTCGCGTATGCTGAAAAACAAACTGGTAAGCAGATTCGGAAACTTGGTATTTTTCGTAAATAAATTTATTCAAACACTCAGAAATGAGTTTTTCGTGCAACATCTTGCTTAAAAAATGGATTGATTGGAAATAGAATTGGAAACCTTCACCAAAATTTCAAAGGCATTCTCGGCCATGAGATTTTCTTTGTCGAGGGTGGGATTGATTTCCACCATCTCAAAGCAAACCACTTTAGGGCTGCTCACTAGGTTTTGCAGTAGCTTTCCGGCCTCACGTTCATTGATGCCATTGGGCACAGGCGTACCAGTTCCTTGGCTAATTTTGGGATCCATAGAGTCTACATCGAATGAAACGTAGATGATGTCGCATTTTTCGAGTGAAGTAAGTGCTTCAAAAGCCACCTTTTCCACACCGCGTTTACGCACATCGGTCACCGTGAAGTTTCGGATGCCGTGTTTTTTGATGAGGAAATTTTCTTGTGGCTCAACATCACGCACGCCTATGAAAACGATGTCATCCAAGTGAACTTTCGGTTGAATTCCGCCAATTGATTTGATTTTGTTCCAAAGAATGACCGTTTTTTCATCGGGTTCATTCGATTTGCAGTCAACATTGTCTTCGGCAGCAACCATGGCCAATGGCATACCGTGCATATTGCCCGAAGGCGTAGTGTAAGGGGAATGTAAATCGGCATGTGCATCTACCCAAATGACTCCCAATCGTTTTTTGGGGTAAGCCATTTTGATGCCTGAAATTGTACCAGCCGCCGTACTGTGATCTCCGGCCAAAACAATGGGATATTTCCCGCTTTTCATGGCTTCGCACACCGAACTTGCAACCGATTCGAGCACCTGATGTATGCCCTCTGCATAGCGTGCAAAAGGCGTTTTCACCGGTTCATACAACAGTTCATTGCGGTTTGGAATTTCTTCTCGGTTGATCTTTAAAAAAAACTTCGAAGCGAAGTCATGAGCGGCAATTTTCACTGCGTCTACACCCAGGCTGGCACCCCTCGTGCCTGCCCCTAATTCCGATTTAACTTCGATTAGCAGTAATTCCGACATAACCCTATTTTAACGTTGCTTTTAACTAACTTTGCGGTCAAATTTCATAGCACAAGGCCCATGCAAAGTTATGCAGAATTCCTCGACTTAAGTGTCGGATTCCCTCAGGATGGTTGGAAGCTGATCGATGATGAACTCTATTTCCACGACATCAATCTCATGGAATTGGGTGAAACCTTCGGTACTCCCCTCCGATTCACCTATTTGCCATTGATTTCTGAGAAAATTCAACGTGCTAAGAAATTGTTCAACGACGCCTTTGCCAAGCACGATTACAAAGGCACATACACCTACTGCTATTGCACCAAAAGCTCACATTTCAAGCACATTCTCGAAGAGGCGCTGGCCAACGACATTCAGCTTGAAACCTCCTCAGCCTTCGACATGCCAATCATCGAAGCACTGGAGCGCAAAGGGCTGATCACCAAAGACATCATGGTGGTGTGCAACGGTTTTAAAAAAGACAGTTACAAAGAAAACATCGTGGATCTGATCCATGATGGCTTTCATAACATCATTCCGGTACTCGACAACAAAGAGGAATTCAATTATTACGACAATGAAATTGAAGTCCCCATTGGTGTAGGCATTCGCTTATCGGCTGAAGAAAAACCCGATTATCCATTTTATACCTCGCGTTTGGGTATCAGGGCCGACGAAATTGTGGATTTCTACCAGAGCAAAATCAAGGATGACGATCGTTTCAAATTGAAATTGTTGCACTTCTTTGTGAGTTCCGGATTTAACGACACGCCGCACTTTTGGAACGAATTAGAAAAGTTGGTGACCACTTACGTCAAACTGAAAAAGATTTGTCCCGATTTACACGCCCTTGACATTGGTGGCGGGTTGCCATTCAAAAATACGCTGGAGTTTGATTATGACTATGAGTACATGATTGGTGAGATCGTGAACCGTATCAAAACCATCTGCAACGAAAACGATGTTCCCGAACCCGATATCATTACCGAGTTTGGCTCCTACACCGTAGCAGAAGCATCGGGAATCATTTTCAAAGTGTTGGGCCGCAAACAGCAAAATGACCGTGAAAAGTGGTTGATGGTCGACGGCAGTTTGATTACGATGTTGCCTGACGTTTGGGCTATGAACCAGCGGTTCATCGTTTTACCTTTGAACAATTGGGATTCAGAATACGAACGCGTAAACATTGGTGGAATCACATGCGATGGTCTCGACTTTTACAAGACAGAACAAAATAACGCCTCCACCTGGATGCCAAAAACCCGGAAAGCGCAGTACTTGGCATTTTTCCATACTGGAGCATACCAGGAAACCCTCAGTGGCACTGGCGGTATTCACCATTGCCTCATCCCTACCCCTAGACACGTTCTTATCCGCAAAACGAAAGACAACAACCTCGACTACCAACTCTTCCAAGAAGAACAAAGCAGCAAGCAGGTTTTAAAAATTCTGGGATATTGATTGAAAAGACCATTAAAAAGTCTATATTTGCAACCTCAAAACAAAAAGCCATGGCCGTTACTAAATTGAAAAGAAAAGCCGCCAAGAACAAAACCAAGTCGCGGCTGCGGAACCAGGGTCTCACAAAAGCGACTTTGGGTTCTTACAAAAACGAAAACGCATCGAACAGCAGCGAAGCATAAGCGCTGTTTAGCTATAAAAAAACCGGAGTATTGCTACTCCGGTTTTTTTATGCTGTTTCTGTAACTGGTTTGTTGACCTTTAAAACTTCCCAGGTTCGGTCACCCAATAGTTTCACGCTTGCCACAAATGCCTCATACGGCATTTTTTTACCCCAATCATCGGGTGAAATAAGACTCAAAACCCTTTGCCCGCCGCTTTTTTCATACAAATGGTAGGTATTGCCAATGACAGGTTCAAAATTGATATCGGCAGCGTATATCTCCTCTGCTATCCTCACCCTTGTTTCGATGTCTTTGACCTGCTGCATGATCAGTTCGGCCTGCTTGCGCAGCATGGAAATTTGCTGATTGGCCTGCTTCTCAACCGTTTCAAGGGCCGTTGATTTCAGCTTCCCTTTGTCAACCGGACGAATGATTGCAGAGCCCACGTGTAACGGGACAGGCGCAAATGCTTGGTTTCCAGTATAATACTTGTGTTCTTCCTGCGTTTCTGTAGACATGCTGTAAAATTACCCATTCAAAACAAAAGCACGGGCCAATGGTTTGTTAATCGTTCTTTTTCAATGAAATGAACTTTTGGTAGCACAAAATTATTTATACCTTTGCAGCTTTGCTGCTTTATGCACTTTTGTGAAGCAGCGTTTAACCATTATATTGTACTATGCGTCAGTTAAAAATCACCAAATCGATCACCAACCGCGAAAGCCAATCATTAGAGAAGTATTTGCAGGAGATCGGTAAGGTAGACCTGATTACCCCGGAAGAAGAAGTAATTCTGGCAAAAAAAATCAGAGAAGGTGATCAACGCGCCTTAGAAAAGCTGACCAAGGCCAATCTCCGTTTCGTAGTATCAGTTGCAAAGCAATATCAGAATCAGGGACTCACTTTGAGCGACTTGATCAATGAAGGTAATCTGGGCCTGATCAAAGCCGCCAAACGATTTGATGAAACCCGAGGTTTTAAATTCATTTCTTACGCTGTTTGGTGGATTCGTCAATCAATCCTACAGGCTTTGGCCGAACACTCACGTATTGTGCGATTGCCTTTGAATCGTGTTGGTTCATTGAACAAAATCGGAAAAGCCTTCTCGCAATTAGAGCAACAATACGAACGCGATCCTTCGGTTGAAGAACTGGCCGAAATGCTGGAAGTCTCTACCGACGAAGTAGAAAGCACACTCAATATCAGCGGTCGTCATATTTCTATGGATGCTCCTTTTGTTCAGGGTGAAGAGAACACCTTACTTGATGTGCTTATCAACGAAGATGCTCCAAAAAGCGACGGCATCCTGATGCAAGAGTCACTTGCCAATGAAATTGATCGTTCATTGGCAACGCTAACAGAACGCCAGCGCGAAGTAATCAAATTGTACTTTGGCATTGGGCTCGATCACGGCATGTCACTTGAAGACATAGGCGAGAAATTTGACCTTACCCGCGAACGTGTACGTCAAATCAAGGACAAGGCACTCAAGCGCCTGCGCCATACCTCGCGAAGCAAAATGCTGAAATCATACTTAGGATAATACAAGGGGCTTAGGCCCCTTTTTTATTGATGTCGCTATGGAAGTTTCCAGGAAGCTTTTGGTTGGCGATGCTTCTATTTATCACAAACAACGCCCAATTATTCCTTATTTTTGCGCTTCATTGCTGTAAACGACCATGTTCGAAAAACTCACCGACCGATTAGAATCCGCGTTTAAAGTCCTCAAAGGCGAAGGCCGCATCACCGAAACCAATGTTTCGGAAACCATGAAAGAAATCCGCCGGGCCTTGCTTGATGCGGACGTAAACTATAAAATCGCGAAAGAATTTACCGACACGGTAAAGCAGGCTGCACTTGGCCAAAATGTCATCAAAAGTGTTTCACCAGGTCAATTGCTGGTGAAAATCATGAATGAAGAACTCACCCGCTTGATGGGTGGTCACTCGGTTGATATCAACCTGAAAGGTTCGCCTGCAGTGATTTTGATTGCAGGCTTGCAAGGTTCTGGAAAAACCACCTTCACTGGTAAATTGGCAACACGCCTGAAAGGGCAAGGCAAAAAGGTAATGGTGGTAGCAGGCGACGTTTACCGACCGGCTGCGATCAACCAATTGCAAGTGTTGGGCGAACAAATCGGGGTACCAGTATACGCCGAAGAAGGAAATAAAAATCCGGTTCAAATTGCCGAAAACGCCATCAAAAAGGCAGGCATTGAAGGATATTCAGTTGTGATCGTCGATACAGCGGGCCGTTTGGCAGTAGACGAAGAGATGATGCAAGAGATTTCACGTGTGCATCAAAATATCAAACCGCAAGAAACATTGTTTGTGGTTGATGCCATGACAGGTCAAGATGCCGTAAACACCGCCAAAGCATTCAACGACCGTCTCAATTTCGATGGTGTTGTATTGACCAAGCTAGATGGCGATGCTCGCGGTGGTGCCGCCCTCACGATTAGCTATACCGTTGGAAAACCCATCAAATTTGTAAGTACCGGCGAGAAAATGCAGGCCCTCGACGTATTCCATCCCGACCGTATGGCCAATCGCATCTTGGGCATGGGAGATGTTGTTTCGTTGGTAGAAAAGGCCCAGTTGCAAATAGATGAAGAAGAGGCTGCCCGCATCAACAAAAAAATCAGCAAAAACCAATTTGATTTCGACGACTTTTTGTCACAAATCGGGCAAATCAAAAAGATGGGGAACCTCAAAGACCTCATGGGCATGATTCCAGGGATGGGCAAAGCCTTGAAAGACATCGACATTTCCGATGACGCATTTAAGCATGTAGAAGCCATCATTCAATCGATGACCCCAGCAGAAAGAGCCAATCCCGATTTGATCAATGGAAGTCGTCGAGAGCGTTTGGCCAAAGGTTCAGGGACGAGTGTACAACAAGTTAACCAATTGCTCAAGCAATTCAATGATATGCGGGGCATGATGAAAAAAATGAATCAAATGGGCGCGATGGGTGGCAAAATGCCCCGAATTCCCGGATTCAGAAGGTAAAGTGCTTATTTATGAAAAACCCGATTGCTTACAAAAGCAATCGGGTTTTTTCATGTACAATCCGCAAAGCATTTTGCTATGCGGTAACCTTGGGGGGCAGTGCGAAAATTTCGCAGAGTTGACGCACAGTGAAATCGACCTCTTCCCTGGTGTTTTGCTTTCCAAAAGAGAAACGGATGTTGTGCCGTTCTTGAGGTACACCAATGCCGGCAAGCACATGGCTGCCAACGTTACTTCCCGACGAACATGCGCTTCCACCTGAGGCGCAAATGCCGGCAATATCCAGGTTAAAGAGCAACATCTCGCCTTTTTCATGAGCAGGAAACGATACGTTCAACACCGTGTACAAACTGCGGCCTGCGTAATCGCCATTGAATTTAACTCCTGGTATATTTTCAACGAGCTGCTCAATCATGTATTGACGCACCGAACGGATATGTTGCTCCTTTTCTGCTAAATCGCGATAAGCAATTTCCAGCGCTTTTGCCAATCCAACGATTCCGTAGATGTTTTCTGTACCACCGCGCATGTTTCGTTCTTGGGCTCCACCATGCAATAAGGGTTTGATGCCCAACCCTCCTCTAATGTAGATGAAACCCACACCTTTAGGTCCGTTGAATTTGTGTGCTGCTCCATTAACAAAGTCCACAGCCGTTTTTTGCAAGTCAAAAGGGAAATACCCCATGGTTTGTACAGTGTCGGAGTGAAAATAGGCGTTGTAAGATTTGCATAAACGCGCTACTTCATCCAAATCGATCATGTTACCAATTTCATTGTTGCCATGCATGAGGGTTACCAAGGTTGGTCCCTCCTCTTGTAGCAAGGCCTCAAGATGCTCCATGTCAACGTGGCCATTGTCGAGCAACCGTACATAACTCACACGGGCCAAGCCATCGGCTTCAACACTGTCGAGTGTATGTGTTACAGCGTGGTGCTCAATACGTGTACTGATGAGGTGTTTTACCCCCAAATCATGCACGCTGCATCTGATAGCCATATTATCTGCCTCTGTACCACCTGAAGTGAAAAAAATCTCTGCCGGGGAACAATGTAACAGCTGTGCGACGATGCGTCGTGCCTTTTCAATTTCGGTACGCGCAACGCGGCCCAAAGCATGTGTGGACGACGGATTGCCGTACACCCCGCTCATTACCGGAATCATGGCCTCTACCACTTCTGGATGAAGGGGTGTTGTAGCAGCATTATCGAAATAAATCTTAGCCATTGGCGAGTTGTTCAATTAGTTTGATGATACGATTTGCCAAGGTATTGGCGGCTGCCATACTGGGTGCTTCGGCATAAATCCTGATGATCGGCTCTGTGTTCGATTTCCTGAGATGCACCCAAGAATCGTCAAAATCAATACGCACACCATCAGCCGTGTTGATTTTTTGGTCAATGTGTGCCTGCTTCACGTTTTCAAGCAAGGCATCAACATCGATTGCTGGCGTGAGCTCAATTTTATTCTTGCTGATAAAATACGGCGGATATGACGCGCGGAGTGCGGTCATGCTTTTCCCCGATTTGGCCAAATGTGTCAAGAAAAACGCGATGCCCAAAAGTGCATCACGACCAGCATGCAGGGTTGGATAGATGATGCCTCCGTTGCCTTCTCCACCGATGATGGCATCAATTCTTCTCATTTCCGCAACTACATTTACTTCTCCTACGGCACTGGCGCTGTACTGCTGGCCATGCTTTTCAGTCACGTCCCATAATGCTCGCGTTGAACTCAAGTTTGAGACGGTATTTCCGGGTGTATGCTGCAATACATAATCTGCCACTGCCACAAGGGTATATTCCTCGCCAAACATGCTACCGTCTTCATTTACCAGAGCCAAACGGTCTACATCAGGGTCTACGACAATTCCCAAATCGGCACCAACTTCTTTTACCAAAGCCGAAATTTCGGTTAGGTGTTCGGGCAGGGGCTCTGGATTGTGTGGAAAATGACCATTAGGCTCGCAGTATAATTGATGCACTTGCAACACACCCAATTCTTTTAGCAACTTGGGTACTGCGATGCCACCCGTAGAATTTACACAATCAATGGCTACCACAAATCCACGCGAACGAATGGCTTCTAGGTCGACCAAAGGAAGCTCCAGAATCTTTTGGATGTGAAAATCAATTGCATCTGTGCGCTGCTCATAGCCACCTATACGATCAATATCTGCAAAAAGAAGTTGTTCAGGAGTTTCGGCAATTTCTAAAACCCTTGCACCGTCGGCTGCGTCAATAAATTCGCCTTTTTCATTCAGCAATTTAAGGGCATTCCATTGTTTGGGATTGTGTGAAGCTGTTAAAATGATGCCCCCTGCAGCCGACAAGGCAGGCACCATCATCTCTACGGTGGGCGTTGTAGATAAGCCCACATCCACCACGTCCAATCCTAATCCCTGCAATGTACCTACCACCAATCGATTCACCATTTCGCCAGAAATTCTTGCATCTCTGCCAACCACAACGGTTTCGCCCTTGGATTTATCTTTCAGCCAAGTACCAAAGGCTGCTGTAAACTTAACTACGTCGATCGGACTGAGTCCCTCACCAGGAATACCGCCAATGGTCCCCCTGATGCCTGATATAGATTTTATGAGCGTCACAGCTGTTTTTTTGCACAAATATAGGGGTATGCGGGCAAGTTTCAGATGCGCTTGAGACCGAACATTTATTCTGTCTTTACCACGAGCTTAAAGCCCTTACCATGCACGTTCATGATTTCCACATTTCCATCGGCCGACAACATTTTCCGGAGTTTACTGATGAAAACGTCCATACTTCTGCCATTAAAATAGGTATCACTCCCCCAAATTTGCTTGAGAGCATGTTCTCTCGGTACCACTTCATTCACACGTGCACTCAGCATGCGTAGCAATTCCGACTCCTTAGAAGTCAGATCGGTTTGCTGGCCATCGATGGTGAGGGTTTGGGTTATTGCATTAAAATGGGTTCGCGAAAAATGAAACTGATCTGTTTCCGCTTGCAATGCCATCCCCCGGCGTAAAGTTCTGCGCAGTACAGCGTGAATACGCACCATGAGCTCATCCATGCTGAATGGCTTGGTCAGATAATCATCGGCACCAATTTCAAATCCTTTGAGTACATCTTCTTTCATGCTTCTGGCTGTCACAAAGATGATGGGAACTTCGGCATTCATTTTCCTGATTTCTTTGGCAAGCGTAAAGCCATCTTTGATGGGCATCATGATGTCGAGAATCAATAAATTGTAATTCGACGATTCGAACTTAGCCAGAGCTTGTGCGCCATCTGTTGCTAAATCAACTTCGAAGCCTTTCGCACGCAAGCGTTCTGAAAGAATGAGGCCGAGATTCTCATCATCTTCGGCCATTAACACTTTGATTTCATTTTCAGGATTTTCCATGATTTTCTGCTTTTTCAAAAGGAAGGGTTATGATAAATGTAGAGCCCTCGCCGAGTGTACTTTGTACTTCAACCTTGCCTCCGTGAAGTTCTACAATACTTTGCACATACGAAAGCCCTAAACCGAATCCCTTGACATCGTGGACATCACCTGTTGGAACCCGGTAAAACTTTTCGAATATTTTTTTGACTTGTGCATTGGTCATACCAATACCGTTGTCGTGTACTTCAATGAGCACACCCCCTTCGGTGTTACGCGTTTCAATCGAAACTTCTGGATTTCGGGTGCAATACTTGAGTGCGTTATCGATGAGATTGGTGAATACATTGAGCATGTGCATCTCGTCGAGCATCATTTCACGGCCCTCTGCCAACAGCCGCAAATGCAACTGCCCCTGCTTTTTTTGAACCATTAATTCTGTTTGGTTTGCTGCCTTGCTGATAAGCTCATGTAGGTTCACGCTTTTCTCCTTCAAAGAAAAACCTGATTTTTCGAGCAGAGCAATGTTTAAAATGCGCTCAACATGCCTCCGGAGCCGCTGATTTTCTTCAAAAATGATCCGATTGTAGCGCTCTGCTACAGAATTTTCTTCTTTACGCGCCAAATCGAGCACCGCTTCGCTCGCCAAGTTAATGGTTGCAATGGGTGTTTTTAATTCATGCGTCATGTTATTGATAAAGTCGGTTTTTAACTCCGACAGCTTTTTCTGCTTCAGTAACAAATCAACCAACATGTAAAAACTCCCCCCTAACAACATAATGGCCAACATCGAAAGCATGATTTGGGCCGACACATGGCTGAAGAAAAATGCCCTTTGATTGTAAAAACGAAAGACCAAATAATAGTTTGTGGTAAGTTGATCGCCCGGAAACAGCTTGGCCAAAAATACATTCTGGGTACCTGCCACCTTGTTTTCATTGGCAACCCTCTTGAAAAAGGCATTATCGCCTTTAACAATTTCGTAAGTATATTCTTTCGTTAGCTCGTACTTTACAAACACTACCTCCGACAATGAATCAATGAGCGCATCGTTTACACGCTCATAAATGTTCAAGTTGCGCGATTCCTGGATCTCACGCATAAAAGCCAACATGAAATCATTGTTCTTAAACAGTTGATTATCAGCTATCAATTTATCAACTGCATGCGAAACGCTGTCATCGTCGGATTCCTCATTTTCCCACAGAGACAAATCGGCCCCAAAGTCCGGGAAACCACCTCCCATCAACGGATCATTGGGCACATTAGCCATGCCATTCAAGCCCGTTGGGGGAACAGGTATGTTATTTTCGGTTGTCTTCAACGAGGCGCGTAAAAATGCCCCTATGGCTTCTTGGCTTTCTACACGCTTGGTGATTTCATGTACGGCATTATTGGCAAGTATATTGAAGTTTTCTTTTTGCAACTTCATGGCATTGCTCAACCAATAAAACTGAAGTGCCAACAAGGTTAAAAGCGACATAGAAATGCTGATCACCAAGATCCGCACATGTTCGGCCTTTACCGAGATATTGAACAACGCCATGGGTGCAAAAAACCTTAATTTATTTCAACCAAATAATCTCCATCACCCTGCTTAACTATAATTAACAGCCTAGCTTAAAATGGCTTTTATCTCTTCGAGGTTGAGTTGCTTGACCAAAGACTGCTCAGCTCCCACAAGTGAATCACTGATACTTCGTTTCCTTTGTTGTAACGCCATGATTTTTTCTTCCACTGAGTTTTTGGTAATGAACCTGTACGAAATAACTGTACGCTTTTGGCCAATACGGTGAGATCGGTCGATGGCCTGTTGTTCAACAGCAGGATTCCACCAAGGATCTAACAGTATGACGTAGTCTGCAGAGGTAAGATTCAGCCCTAAGCCGCCTGCTTTAAGGCTAATGAGAAAAACTTTTACGTCGGCCTTTTTATTGAATTGCTCAACCAATTTTGCGCGTTCTTCTCGCACAGTTTGACCATCAAGGTAATAATGGGTAATTTGCTCATGCAAAAGCCTATTTTTCACCAATCGAAGATGCTTCACGAACTGCGAAAAGACCAAAATTTTATGCCCTTCATGCAAGGCATTTTTCAGCATGCGCATGGCTTCCTCAAACTTTCCGGAAGAATCTGTATACTCATTTTCTACCATAGCAGGATGATTGGCTACTTGGCGTAAAATAGTTAGCCCCCTGAGCAGCAACATTTGCGATCGAACCAAGCCGTTTTTTTGGATAGACTCCAGTATTTCATTTCTGAAACCTGCCTTCAAACGCTCATAGGTTTCTTCTTGCGCGTCCGTCATATCGCAATAATGAATGTGTTCAATACGATCGGGCAAATCAGTTGCTACCTGCTTTTTGGTCCTCCTGAGGATGAATGGATGTATGATAGACCTCAATCGCTTTGCGACTGTTTCGTCTTTTTCTTTCTCGATGGGATTCACATATTGGTCCCGGAAAAACTTTAGATTACCTAGTAAGCCTGGATTCACAAAGCTCATGATGGACCACAAATCAATCACAGAATTCTCAACGGGTGTACCACTTAACACCAGTCGGTGGTTGCCTTTAAGCAAACGAACTGCACGTGAGATTTGCGAACCTGGATTTTTGATGTTTTGACCTTCATCCAAAACGATATAATGGAAATCAACCCTTTTGAAAATTTCTAGGTCCATACGCAGCGTTCCGAAAGAGGTAATCACAAGGTCGTAAGCGCCAAACCATTGACTGTCTCTGTCGCGCTGCGTTCCTGCATGAATCATGATACTTAATTCAGGCGCAAATTTCTTGGCCTCTGCGTACCAATTATGTAAAATACTTGTAGGTGCCACCAATAAGGATGGTTTTATTGGCTGGCTGCTCTCTTTCAGTTCTAATTTGTCCTTAAGCAAAAGACAAAGAGTTTGGACTGTTTTGCCCAAGCCCATATCGTCGGCCAAGATGCCACCGAAACCGTTTTTTCGCAGGAACCATAACCAATTCAATCCGGCATGCTGATACTGTCGCAATTGAGCCCTAAACGCAGTCGGAATCTGTACTTCTTCGACTTGCTCCCATGCTTTGGCCGTTTGTATCTTGATTTTAAAATGCGCTTCGGCCCGTTCCTCCAAGGCTTGTTGCAGCTCGGTTACCAACTGATAATGATGCCTGTGCAATCGAGCATTTTCTTCGCTGGTTTCGATATGACGAAAAACCGACTGCAATTTGCTAAACCATGCTTCAGGTATAATAGCCGTTTTGCCGTTGGGCAATTCAAACTCACGGATACCATGAACTATGTGATTGCGTAACCGCAAAAAGGGGATCTCAAATTCCCCAAACACGATTCGCGCATGAATATCAAACCAATCGCCTGTTTCAGCTACCGACAAGTCAAGGCTGTTGCCCATGATATACAAATGGGCAGCTGTTTCATCTTGCTCCAATACAAAGCCATTGCGCACCAGCTCCTCACGGTTGACCGACAACCAATCGAGCAAGGCATGCTCCGCTCCTGCTGATTGCCCTTTTAACCCAAACAATGCACCTGATAGTTGGTGAAGTCCTAAATGATTCAGTTTATCGTGTTGATTCACCTCCCAAATGTGCGACCGCACGGTTTTGATAAATTCATAGCCACCAGTCGTCTTGATCAATTTCACCAAGACCCTATTGCGGTTGTTGAACAAAACATCCTGTTGGTCGTATCGGAACAGCAAAATCAAGGCATAATCGCCTTGCAAAGTGCGTGTCAACCGCAAAACAGGAACCGCTTCGGTTTTATTGCTTCTGATTCCAAAGCCCTCGGCTTTTACTTGGTACCTTTCTATCAGCGAAAAAACAAATTTGTGGATATACGTATCTTCACTTGACTTTGGAACCTGAATATAGAATTTGTTTAAAAAAGGCTGAAGTTTGTTGCCTTCAAGTTCAGGATCAAATTCATATAACTGATCATCAATCAGCATCCAGGTAGGGTTTAAGCTCACCAGTAATGCGCCTTGTTGTTGAAATTTGAGTAGCTTGCCTTGGTGCAGGAGTGTTGGATAATACCTGATGCCTTCTTCATTCCGCTTGAAATGGAATAAAACCGACACCTTTCCTTCATTGTAATGGATCTGTTTCCAGGTAGGATCGTCATCATCACCCATGATGAAAAGCGCTTTGTCTTTACACAATTCCAAACATCTACTGAGTCGTTTTTCAATACTTGGCCGAATCAACTCGTGCATTTCACTAGAGTATACGTTTTGGAAGAAATCCAGTGGCCGCATGCCCTTTTTCTGTGCATGCTTCCTGATAATGGTCTGTTGATCACATTCCTCCATCAACCTGATCAATTCTACATCGGTTGAATCAAGTAGATAATCGAATTCTTTGCTAGTAAGGCTATTGAGTTTTTTATTGGTATAAGTAAAGTTACCCGCATCGTTTAGCTGAACGATATAGGGTGAAATGAGTAAGCCTAGGTATTCGTGGTTATAGAGCGAATACACCAATTTATGCGACTGGGCCTGATCAATTTGCACAGATGGAAATAGGTTTTGCCAAGCCTGCCTGGCAAGATTAACGTTTGGTTGAATTTCCAAGTTAACCAGCCCAAGCAGATTGACCAAAAAAAAAAACAAAAATCTTAAATCAATCCTGTGAATACCCGTTGTGCTGGTCCAATTAGGCTTATTGTATCAAAGCCAGTGTCACCTCTTCTTCCTTGCACTTGCAACGTGCCACCGCTTGTATGTACCACGACCTTAAAAGTTGATTGCCAGTTTTCTTCATAAGCCATTAACAATGCGGCAGCTGTCACACCAGTTCCACAGGAAAAGGTTTCGGCTTCAACACCGCGTTCATATGTCCGTACTTTCAAAGCACGGTCACCAGCACGTTCTAAAAAATTCACATTCGTCCCACCTGGTGCGTAATGTGCATGCCATCGTAATTTTTTACCGATGCCCGCCACATCAAATAACGCTACTTCACTCACCCATGCAAGATGATGGGGAGAACCTGTATTTAAAAAATAGCCCCCATCAGGCCCCATCGTTGGAAATGCAGTGTCCTGCATAGCCAACTGCACCTGTCCATTTGACAAATTGGCAGCATGCTCACCATCTACTGCTAAAAAAGTCGTGCTGTCCTTGATCAAACCTAAATCATGGGCAAATTGCACAACACACCTACCTCCATTGCCACACATACTCCCTTCGCGACCATCTGCGTTGATGTATATCATTTCAAAATCAAAGTCTTTGTTGGTTTGCAGCAGAATTACACCATCTGCACCAATGCCAAACCGTCGGTCGCACCAAGCAGCAAAAAGCGCTTGATTGTTGCGTTGAACCAGTCCCTCACGGTTGTCGATCATGATAAAATCGTTGCCCGTCCCTTGGTATTTGTAGAAAGAAATTGCCATTTTAACAGAACTATAGGTTTAACCTTTCGTTAACATAATTGTGACAAGCTGTCGCGTTATCGTTGTCGCTACGCCACCTAGCTTTGTATGGCATCGTAGTTGCACACAAAATTAGTCAGAATAAAAACCATCTTTATGAAAAGGAACATCGGAATTTTTGTCATTGCCCTACTGGGTGCACTCAGTGGAACTGCTTTGTACAACTGGTTGCAAGCCAAATCACCACAAGCTCAGCAAGTAGTGAATCAACCGGTTCAATTCGCCAGTTTTCCTGAACACATCTTAGAGCATCCCAATTTTGTCACTGCTTCCGCAGTAGCCACTCCTGCAGTGGTGCACATCAAAACCAAAGTAAATCCCGAAACTTCTTCCAACAGCCAGGTGCCAGATCCTTTTCGGGATTTTTTCGGCCAGGAATTTTTTGGGCCAAGAGGGCCCAAAATGGGCTCTGGTTCAGGCGTTATTCTCAGTGCCGATGGTTTTATTGTCACCAATAACCACGTAATCAACGGTGCCGATGAAATAGAAGTCGTGCTAAACGATAAGCGGAGCTTCAACGCCACCATCGTGGGTACTGATCCGAGCACAGACATCGCCTTGATCAAGATTCAAGCGGAAGCATTGTCCTTTTTAACCTTTGGCAATAGCGATAATTTACAAATTGGAGAATGGGTATTGGCGGTAGGCAATCCATTTAACCTCACCTCTACCGTAACTGCTGGGATAGTTTCAGCAAAAGGCCGCAACATCAATATTCTAGGTGGTGGCAACAGCATTGAAGCCTTCATTCAAACCGATGCTGCCGTGAATCCTGGCAACAGCGGTGGTGCTTTGGTAAATGTAAAGGGAGAATTGATTGGCATCAATACTGCGATTGCTACCAATACAGGCAGTTACCAAGGCTATTCATTTGCCGTTCCGGCCAATATTGCGAGCAAAGTGGTTGAAGATCTGCGCAATTTTGGCACTGTGCAGCGCGCATATTTGGGTATTCAAATACAAGATGTTGATGCGGCGCTTGCTTCAAAAGAAGATCTAAACGTGAACTATGGCGCATATGTGGCTGATTTTTTGCCAAATAGTGCTGCTGAAGCCGCCGGAGTAAAAAAAGGCGACGTGGTCATCAGTATCGATGAAGTAGTGGTACGTTCCACCCCGCAATTGATGGAAGTGGTGAGTCGCAAACGTCCAGGCGAAAAAGTAAAAGTGGTTGTTGATCGCAAAGGCAAACAACAGGAATTCACTGTGCTTTTGCGCGGCGCTGATGGTGGCACAGCAGTTGTAAAAGCAGATACCAAGCCCGAAGCTGCTGCAGCCTTGGGCGCAAGCTTTGAGAACGTATCAAAAAAGGAATTGGAGAGCCTGAAAATAGATGGTGGTGTAAAAGTGGCTAAATTGAATAATGGCGTACTTAAAAATACAGGTATGCGCGAAGGCTTTATCATCACCAAAGTGGATAAAACAGCTGTTAGATCGCCAAAAGAATTGACAAAAGCACTTCAGCAGGCCAGCGGTGGTGTACTCATAGAAGGTTATTACCCCAATGGTTCGAAGGCCTATTACGGCTTTGGTATGTAAACCTAAGCGCTTGCAAATGGTTAAGGTTCGGAGTATCTTCCGAACCTTTTTTTATGCGTTCAACCGACACATTGACACAATGGTTTGCTTCCAAAGGATGGCAGGTCTTTCCGTTTCAGCAAGCATGTTGGGAGGCCGTCCTACAAGGCCGATCGGGCTTGTTAAACGCACCTACCGGTTTTGGTAAAACCTATGCGCTTTATCTGCCTGTATTGCTCCAGTTGTTGGAAGAGGGTCGTAGAGAAAGTCAAGGACAAATCAAACTGATTTGGATTACGCCCTTGCGTGCCCTCACTGCCGATCTAGAAAAAGCCATGCGACAAGCAGCACTTGATCTGGGCTTGAACCTTCGCATCGAAACCCGTACCGGAGATACAGATGCCAGCACCAAACAACGTCAGCGTCAAAAACTGCCTGAGATACTGCTGACAACTCCCGAAAGCTTGCATTTATTGCTGAGCAGGTCGGGTTGGGAGCAGCAGCTTGACACGCTTTCTATGGTGGTGGTGGACGAATGGCATGAGCTGCTTGGCAATAAGCGCGGGGTATTGATGGAATTGGCCTTGGCCGTTTTGAAAAAAAAACTTCCCCAGTTACAAATTTGGGGTATTTCTGCGACCATTGGCAATATGGAGGAAGCTGTTGCCGTACTGCACGGCCAACACCACAATGAGGCGCTTCTGGTGAAAAGCAATGAACAAAAACTATTGAAGGTCAACACCATCATCCCCGCTGCGATTGAACATTTTCCATGGGCAGGTCACTTAGGCCTGCAAATGCTCGACCAATTGTTGCCATTGCTACACCAAGCCAAAACAACCTTGATTTTCACAAACACCCGCGGTCAAGCAGAAATTTGGTACCAGCGTTTATTGGAACGAGATCCGGAATTGGCCGGGCTCATCGCTATCCACCATGGCTCCCTCGATCAAGAAATAAGGGCTTGGGTAGAAGATGCGCTGCATGCAGGAAAACTCAAAGCGGTTGTGTGCACATCAAGCCTTGATCTCGGCGTTGATTTTCGCCCGGTTGAACAAGTCATTCAAATTGGCAGTCCAAAAGGAGTTGCTCGTTTTATGCAGCGTGCAGGTAGAAGCGGCCATCAGCCAGGTGCTTTGAGCACCATTTACCTGGCACCCACCCACGCACTGGAGTTATTGGAGTCGGCCTCGCTCAAAGCTGCCATTGAAGCCGGCCAATTTGAATCGCGTGAACCCATATTATTGCCATACGATGTGCTGTTGCAATTCATGATGACACTGGCATGCGGAGGAGGCTTTGAACCCGCCGACCTGTTTGAAACAGTAAAAACCAGCTTTGCTTTTGAAGCCATGGAGCGTTCAGAATTTGATTGGTGCCTGAACTTCTTGTTGCATGGAGGAAAAAGTTTGGAAGCTTATGACGAGTACAAAAAGGCAGGAATGTTGGCTGGGAAGGTATTGCCCGTGAACCGCTCAATCGCTCTCCGGCACCGAATGTCGATTGGCACCATCGTTGGCGACACCAATTTGATCATTGAGTTTTTGAACGGTACCCGTTTGGGACAGATTGAAGAATACTTCATCAGCAGCCTCAATCCAGGCGACCATTTTTGGTTTGCCGGGAGGTCACTGGAGTTTGTGCGGATCAGAGAAATGAAAGTTCAAGTACGCAAAAGTACCGCACCACAAGGAAAAGTCCCTTCTTGGATGGGTGGCAGAATGCCCCTGAGTTCACAGTTGTCGGCATTCCTGCGCGAAAAATGCGATATGGCCGCACAAGGGCTACTGGAAGGCATTGAAATGGAGGCCTTGGAAGGATTGCTGAGTCGACAAGCACAAGCTTCACACCTTCCTTCGCGGGATGAGTTGTTGGTTGAATATGTGGAGAGCTCAGAAGGCTTCCATTTGTTTGTGTACCCCTTTGAAGGACGACTGGTGCATGAAGGTATGGCAGCTTTATTTGCTTACCGCATTGGCCAAACCAAACCAATCAGCTTTTCCATAGCCATGAATGATTATGGCTTCGAATTGCTTTCAGACCAACGTATTGCCTTGGATGAGTCATTGGTGCGGAACTTGTGTGATGCTAGTAACCTGCGATTGGACATTTTGCGCAGCTTGAATGCCACCGAAATGGCTAGGCGGCAATTCGGTGAAATTTGTCGGGTTGCCGGATTGGTTTTTCAAGGTTTTCCTGGTGCTCCAATCCGTACCAAGCACCTCAAGGCTTCTTCTCATTTGTTGTTTGATGTGTTTTTTGAGTACGACCCCGATAATCTGTTATTGAAGCAAGCACTTGACCAGGCCCTGCAACTTCAACTCGATGAAAGCCGGATGCGGTTAGCACTCAAACGTATTGCCTCCCAGAAAATCCGCATCAAACATCTTGTTCACCCCACTCCTTTTTGCTTTCCTATCATGGCCGACCGCTTGCGCGAAAAAATGAGCTCTGAAACCTTGGCCGATCGATTGAAAAAAATGGTGGAAACAGCTATTTCTCCCTCTTGAAGTAGCATTTTTACGGTATGCAGAGACATTTGGAAATCGAATGGGGTAACCAGCATTGGACCTTAGACGCTAGCGGGGCGTGCTATTTACCAGCATACCATACACTTATCATTTCCGATTTTCACATTGGCAAGGTGCAGCATTTTCGCAAACACGGCATTGCAGTACCATTGGCTGCAGCGAAAGCCAATCTGAGCAAACTGGAATGGGCAATTGCTAAGTATACGCCTAAACGGTTGTTATTTCTTGGCGACCTGTTCCACAGCGATGCAAATAGTGAAATAAGCATCCTACAGCACATTCGCTTGCTGTATCCGAACATGGAAATGCAGCTGGTGCCTGGTAACCATGATCTGCACAGTTTGACTTTACAAGCCGGTATTTTCACCATTGCCCCTGTGCAATATGTTTTAGCAGGCATTACGTTCCAGCATCATCCCCCTGAAACCGAAGCGTTGGTGCCCACCATGCATGGACATTGGCACCCTGCCTTTTCAATGCGTGGCAAAGGGCGACAACGTTTGCGCTTGGCTTGTTTTGCTTTTTCAGAAAATACGGCGGTTTTGCCAGCATTCGGCTTGTTCACTGGAAAAGCGGACTTGCCAGAAAAGCTCGATTGGCAAAAAATTGCAGTTATTAGCAAGGAAGGCGTCTTTCAGGTTCCTCAGCACATGCAACGTTAATGATTGCAAAGCCGCTTGAATAGATAGCAATTTTTACGATGTTTACCCTACAATCCTAAAACCCATGGAAAAAAAACTCTATCGCCTGCGCAACGATCGTGTGCTGGCCGGCGTTGCCAGCGGCTTGTCACGACATTTTAAAACTGATCCTGTATTGATTCGGGTGCTCTTTATTGCGCTTGCATTGGCTGGAGGTGGTGGCGTACTTGCTTACATCATTATGTGGGCTATTGTACCCGAAGAGCCTTATGCTTTTCAACCTTTCACCGAAGCAAATGCTACAGCCGAAAGCAACACAACCGGCGAAAGCGTACCTGAAACAAACAACAGTGATGCCCGACAAGGCAGTATCATCGCAGGCGGTGTACTCATCTTGCTAGGTTCTTTGTTTTTAGCAGAGGAATTTCTTCCCAGCTTTGATTTCAGCAAATTTTGGCCTTTGATACTCATCGGCATTGGTGTTTTATTACTGTTTAATAGCAAGTCAAAATCGAAATAAAATGAAATCAGATCGTATTTTTTGGGGACTACTCCTGATTATTTTCGGTGGATTGTTTCTATTGCAAAACTTGGGTTACCTGAGTTTTCAATTAGGCAATATTTGGCGTCTATGGCCCCTCTTTCTTATTTATTGGGGATTTTCTGCGTTATTAAAACAGCAAGATGGCAGCACCAATCCCGTGCTCTATGTGATTCAAATTCTGATACTTGGCATTTTGGTTTATTTCGTAGTGAAACCGAAGGAACGCATGGCCAATCCACAAGAAGGACTTGACTGGCAATTTGAAGAAGAAGTAGAATCAGGTGAGGCCGGTGCGCTGCGTCAACACGACTTTGAAGTTCCGCTACAAGGAGTTGAGCGGGCAAATCTGGAAATCGATTTTGGTGCCGGAAGCCTTACCATGGGCGAGACAACCGATGAACTTATTGCTGTGGACGCCTCTACCAATTTTGGTAATTTTTCATTCGAACATCAAGTAAAAAACAAAGAGGCCGATATTTCGCTGGCACACAAAAGCAAAAACGTCACTTTCAAGAGTGGAGAATTCGAAAATGAAGTAAATATTGCCCTGCATCAAAACGTCATTTGGTCGCTAGACATTGAAACCGGTGCTTCGGAATGTGAATTGGACTTGAGTCGCCATCGCGTTCAAAATCTTGATCTTTCGGGTGGGGCGAGTAAAATGAGCGTTAAAATGGGCACTGCTGTGGGCGCATCCAGCATACGCATCGAAACAGGCGCATCTAAGTTGGTGTTGCGCATTCCTGAAAGAGCAGCTGCCAAATTGGTAACCGAAACGGGGCTTACTGACAAAGACATAACAGGATTGACCAAACAAAAAAATGGCACTTACACAACTGATTCCTACAGCGAAAATGTAAGCGATCGGTTTGAAATAACCATTTCAGCAGGAGTTGCCTCCATAGAAGTAAAAACTTACTAGTTTACCGCGTGTTCATAGCAGGTAAATAACGTGGTGAATTTGATCATGAACCACCGGAAATGGTGGGTGGCACTCGCATGCTTGTTATGCACTTTTTCGGCGTACCAGTCTCTCAAAATCGGGTTTATATACGATTTAGAGCAGTTTTTTCCGTCGGATGACGAAGATGTATCCTTTTTAAAGACGTTCCAAAACGAATTAGAAAGAGATGACCTTTTTGTCCTTATCGCCTTAGAGAATAAACCCAGTATTTACGAGCGGAACTTTTTATCACGCGTACACAAATATACATTAGCGCTGCGTCAACATCCACAGGTTGCCAAGGCAGAAGGACTGACCACTTTTCGGCGCATCATCAAAACTCCTTTTGGCTGGAACCTTAGCCCATTGATTCGACCTAATCAGCCGGATAACTTCCAAAGCGACAGCTTGGCAATAGCCGCTAATAGCGATGTATACAAGCAATTCGTTTCGGAGCAACACGATGCTGTGGCCATCAGCGTGAAAACAACCCACCAACTTTCACAAGCGGAAACGGATGCATTTCAGCATCATCTCGATAGCCTTACAGCGGCTTTTGGCTTTGACCAGGTGGTACATTATGGGGGCGTAATTACCACACAGAGTGTCTTCGTGAAGAAGATTCAATCGGAGCTGATACTATTTATCAGTTTGTCCATTCTGTTGGTTACGGCAACACTTTGGGGCTTGTACCGCAAATTTTGGGGAATTATTATCCCACTCATTACGGTTGTGAGTGCCCTGGTCGTATTCATGGGCTACTTGGGGATCACCGATCAGGATTTCAATATCATGAGCACCATGTTTCCAACACTGATGCTCATTTTTGGCATGTCAGACATCATCCATTTGCAATCGAAATACATCGATGGATTGAATCAGGGCATGGATCAACGTGAGGCAATGCGTCTGAGTCTTCAGGAAATAGGCCAAGCCCTTTGGCTCACCTCTTTGACAACTGCCATTGGATTTGGTTCTTTATTGACCTCTTCAACGCCAGCAATTCGTCAATTTGGTGTTAATGCCGCAATTGGTGTAATGATAGCATTTGTAGTGGTCATTGTGTTTGGCAGCGCTCTATTGTCGTTTTTCAATTTGGCGCAACTCCAAAAAAGCAGTCTGGGATCTAAACGCTGGGAAAAATTCAGTTTGTGGTTGTTCACCATCAATTACCGCCATCCCAAACGAATTGCTATGGGAATAGCACTTAGTGTTGCAGTTTGTTTATTGAGTCTCCCCAATGTCACAACCAATAGCTTTTTGTTGGGCGACATCCCTGAAAGAAGCAAACTGCGCCAAGATTTTCATTTTTTTGAAAATAGCTTTGCTGGCGTTCGACCCTTTGAGCTTGCCATTCAACCACAAGGCAACAGAAAAATATTCGATAAGGAAGTTTTGGCCGAAACAATCAAACTTTCGCATTACCTGGAAGAACAGCATGGTATTAAAAGTTTGTACAGTCCAGCAAAACTGATGCAAAGACTTCATGCTGCTGAAATGACAGTTGAAATGAACCAATGGCTAAATGACAGCACCCAATTGGCATCCATGACTGCACAATTGGTGTCGATGCAAGGCAGAATGTTCTTCAAACTATGGAACGAGAATCTCGATTTTGGAAGGATAAGTGGTCGCATTCACGACACTGGATCTGACAGCCTTCTTTTACAAATAGCCGAAATCAAATCTTGGATCCACAAGAATGTTCCAAGCGATATTGTTCGATTTAAGCCAACAGGCTCCGTGCTGTTGGTCGACAAAAACCATGAATACTTGCGCAAAAACCTTTTTTTCAGCTTGGGTTTTGCTTTTGTTTTGGTAGCCTTCATTTTCGCTTGGCTATTTCGCGATTGGCGCATGGTGCTCGTGAGTATTATTCCCAATGTGATTCCCATGCTCGTAGCCGGAGCAGCATTGGCTTTGACGGGAATTGAACTAAAGGCGGTAACATCGGTGATTTTTACCGTGTCGTTTGGGATAGCTGTTGACGACACCATCCATTTTTTAACACGGTATAAACTGCAGAGAAAACGAGGCAATAGTGTGCATGAGGCAATGCGTGCTACATTTGTAGTAAGCGTTAAGGCAATTACCATTACGACCATTCTGCTGGTCATTGGATTTGTAAGCCTCATATTTAGTGCATTCACAGGAACTTACTACGTAGGCATTCTCATATGCGTTACCCTTGTAAGCGCTTGGCTGGCCGACATATTTGTGATTCCACAACTGCTTTATTTAATCAATCCTGGTAGCCGGGAAGCCCATATGCCTGTTGATTCACAAAAACAGTATCCGATAGAGTAAGCAAAAATGCCTTTAGGTCTGATAAATCCTGCAGCGACAAACCCAAGGCGGTGATGCGGGAATCCTTGTTAGGGTGATTGTCTCCCCCCTTGTTGTAATGCAGCAAAACTTCATCAATTGTCCCTAAAGCACCATCATGGAAATAGGGTGCGGTGTAGGCCAAATTCCGAAGCGATGGTGTTCTGAATTTACCTTCATCAGCCACCTTCATGCTAATACGGGCCCTGCCTGTATCTGGTTCGGTCGAGTTGGTATATCCGATATGGTGAAATTGACCATCGGTAAATAAAGGAATCGAATGGCAAGAATTGCATTGTGTTTTCGAGCTTATAAAAAGCTCGTACCCCCTTTTTTCCGCAGGCGTCAATACATCTTGTTTTCCGAAATACCAGTGATCGAATTTGGAATTGGCAGATACCAATGACAACTGATACCACATGAGCGCTCTTGTTACTGTTAACGGATCGGCTTGTTGACCAAAAACCCGATCAAAGGACAAGCGATAATCTGGCAAAGTCCACAATTTGCGGACCAGTGTATCGATGGGTAAGTTTAGTTCATGGCTATTATCCATTGGTGCCAATGCCACTTCTGAAAGTCTTGGAATGCCTCCATCATGAAAAAAAGAAGTGTATGTCCAAAGGTTGAACAAAGCTGGCGTATTGCGCCTCGCTCTGCCATTGTTTTCGCCTATATTCCGATCAACACCCCCTGAAAAAGCCAATTTTGGCATATGGCAGGAAGCACAGCTTACAGTTTCGGAACGAGACAGGCGTTTGTCGAAGAACAATTTTTTCCCTAACAGCGCTTGCTCTCGAGCTTGTAAGCTCATATGACGTATGCTGTCGGGTATTGGAAAAGCAGCGGGAATGTAAGGCAGCGCATATTCCACCTTTGCTTTTGGCTCGCATGCCCCAAAAAGCAAAAGCAATAGAAGCAGCGGTTTCCAATGCATCAGAAAGGATTTCCGTAGGCAGGATTACTCAAATAAACTGAATCGGTGAGTGTATGCAAGAACGCCAATAAATCAGCTTTTTCTTGAGCCGTCAATCCCAAACCTATACCCGTCGATTTTAAATTAGGATCGATGGTAGGACTTGATTTTAAGCCGGAGTTGTAATGTTCAATCACCTCTTCCAGTGTCGCAAAACGCCCATCATGCATATATGGGGCACTTAAAGCCACATTGCGAAGACTTGGTGTTTTGAACTTTCCACGATCAAGCGGGCTGCCTGTAACTACTTGAAAACCCATGGAGGGCTCACTGTCCAAGCCGTTGTTTGTAAAATTGTTTACAGTGAACAGATGTGTTCCATGACAATGAAAACAATCTGCTCCTTTTGGCCGATTACTGCCGGGAGGACTGAATTCTCGCATAAACAAATCGAAACCACGTTGTTCGCTGGGCGTCAAAGGGTTAAGAACCGGATTTTGACGAAATTTATCAAACTTTGAATCAGTAGAAACGATGCTGAAAATAAACTGCTCCAAGGCTTTTGCCATCTTTTCGGCGGTAATTTCTTCGCTTCCAAAGGCTTTTCCAAACAATTCGGGGTACAACTCAGTTCCTTGCAGCTTGCTTACCACATTGGGCAAGTTATCGTGCATCTCAATTGGGTCTTGTATGGGCAGAAGCACTTGCTCTCTTAACGTGGCTGCACGTCCATCCCAAAAAAAACGATTGCTCCAAGTTAGATTGAATAGCGGCATACTGTTTTTTGAGCCCACAGCCCCGGTAATGCCTACACTAAATCGTTTTTCATTATCGGTAAAAGCAAGTGACTGATTGTGGCAACTGGCACAAGACTGACTATTATCACCGCTCAACTTGGTCTCGTAAAACAAATGTCTTCCCAGGTCTATTCCCTCGTTGGTCAAAGGATTGTCGGGCTGCATGACGGGTTGTGGAAAAAATGGTTTTTGCTGCCAAACATAAGGAGTTGGTGCAGGAAAAACCTTTTCGTTAGGTTCAGGCTTACACGATGCCACCATAAAAACACCCAGAAATACGAATGCCGAATGCGTCAGCTGCTTCATGGTTTAATCTTAATCAATTGAAACATATTGCCGTGTAGCACTTCCGCAAGTGAATCACCGTAGCTGCTGTGCGTAAAAAAGGATGAGTCGGCAAGTATGTGCTCATGTGGGGTATTGAAAAAATTCGCTACGTTAAATTCCAGCAAGAGATTCGCTCTTCTCGCCCCTCCCTGTACATTGAGGCCATTGATTACATAAGGAACGATTAAATCATCTCTGCCAATGTGATAAGAGTAAAAGCCTACCTCTGTTGCCGATTTGCGGTACCTTCCTTCAAGCTTTAGAAAAATGTAGCCTGCATTCCAGCTCCAGTGCATTTGCCCGCCACGCATCAAACTTAGTGGATGATTATTGGACCATTGGGCTGGATCACTGTGGTTGATGGCCGAATCTAAGCCTAATGCAAACCTCAACGCTTGATAATTTCCTTCAGGTAGTTCTCCCAAAAACACGGTATCTATTGGTTTTGATTGCGCAACAAATAAATGCGGCACTTCCACATTGTGCCAGCTACCATCCTGCTTCTGCAATTGAAAACCAGAGAGGTAATACGACAGGTTGGAAACACCAACGGTATTTCGGTTGGTTGGATATTCAACCGAACCATAGTTAATACTTTGACCATCAAAGGTATGGTGCATGATAAGGTAGAGTCCTTTTTCCTCAGGAATTAGGTCTGGTGCAGGGGGATCGATGGTCTTTTCCTCACACGCGGTCAACATTATCAGCGCAACCATTAAAACTTTGTGAATCGGTTTCATACTCCTAAAATAGCGAATTATTCCTTCTCCCAAAACGTTTTGAGCTGACAAAAAGCTACCAAACCTTCCGTGGATAGCTCACGGCCAAAACCAGAAGCCTTTGTCCCACCAAACGGCAAAGCAGGATGAGATTTCATCATTCCATTTACGTAAACACTTCCGGCGTTTAATTCGTTTTTGCAAAATGCAATTAATTCAGCATCAGCGGTAAATACCGAACTTCCCAGCCCAAAGCGCGTGCTATTTGCCAGATATATGGCCTCTTCCTGCTCGGCGAAGGTCAATATCGCTGCAACCGGACCAAACAATTCCTCTTTGGCTGCCGTCATTTGGGAAGTTACGTCGTCCAAAAGCGTAGCTGGATAAAATGCCGGGGCTGTTGATGAGTAAGATCCCCCAACGACCAAGCTCGCACCCTCTTGCAAGGTTCGTTCGACTTGCTCGTGTAATTCTATCGCAAATTCAGGTTTTGCCAAAGGTGCCATTCCGGTATGCGGTAGCAACGGATCACCCCCATCCAACGCCTTCATCTGCTTTTGTAACAAGTCCATAAAAGTTGATTTCACCTTTCTGTGCACGATGAATCGCTTGGCGGCAATACAACTTTGTCCAGCATTTTGAAAACGCGAAATACATGCAACCCTGGCAGCAAGTTCCAAATCAGCATCTTCGAACACAATCAAGGGGTCTGATCCTCCTAATTCAAGCACCAAAGGTTTTAAAGCAGCTGCCGCCAAGCCAGCTACGTGACGACCTACTGCCTCACTTCCTGTGAGGCTCACAGCAGCCACTGCAGGATGCGTGACAAGTTTGTCCATTTGAGGACCTGCTAAAATGATACTCCGCATCACCTTTGCAGGAAAGCTATGTGCGAATAAATTCTCAATAAAAATGCTACATCCCGTTACATTGCTCGCATGCTTTAACAGTACGGTATTACCAGCCAGTATTGCAGGCACCAAAAAACGAAATGCTTGCCAGAAAGGAAAATTCCAGGGCATAATGCCTAAAACCACACCCATTGGCTCATAAAAAACACCACTTCGCCCTGCATCACTTTTTATCGTTCTCCCTTGCAGAACGGAAAGTCCTGCAGCTTGGTAATAAGAACACAATGAGATACACTTGTCTATCTCTGCCAAAGCCTCCCTGTGTAGTTTGCCCATTTCGGCTACCATCAATTTTGCTGCTTCATCGCGGTGCCGTTGCAATTGTGCTTCCAATGCCGATAAGCAAAAAAGACGCTCCGCATGGGAACGTCTTTTCCAAGAAGCACCAGCTTCTAATGATGATGTTAATATGCTTTCTAATTCAGCATCCGATTGAGTGACATACTTGTTTATCAATAAGCCATTGTATGGATTCACTGAATGTAAAAAGGTCATATCAAATATTCTGTGGGTTGCTCAGCTGACCAAAGTGTCCGAATATCATCGCGGGTAATCAAGATGATGCGAAAAGGATTTGGCAAATAAGTAATCCTCGCATCCATGGGCTTTCCCTTGGCATCTTGTAAAATGGTTTCAACCAAAATTCCTGCGTCCGGACCTACATCAAATCCTGCTTCATCGAGCTCGCTTGGAAAATACTCTTTGGCCAAATAAGCAGTAGGCAGCAGGACTTCTACATCCGGACAAATTTTTTCGTGGATATATTCTAAGACACTTTCCAAAGCATCGCCATAGCGATCGTTGAAAGTATCTTCAAATTCGTGGATCTCATCTTCTAGTTCATCATAGGCCTCATCCGAAAAATCAAGTTCATTCAACTCATTTCGCATTTCAATAAGGTCAACCAAGTCGGTGTTCAAACGTTTCCAATTCATAGAACAAAGTTAGCCTTCTTCCTGAACCAATAAAGCCTCATTTGTATTTAATCTTTCGACTTTTGAATGCTTACCTTTGCAAGGCAGTTGGTCTTGTCGCTCCGCTTGGCGGGGAGGAAAGTCCGGGCAACAAAGAGCACCAGGCTTCGGAAATCGGAGGTTGGGGTAACCTAACAGATAGTGCCACAGAAAATTACCGCCTCAGATGTTGAGGTAAGGGTGAAAACGTGCGGTAAGAGCGCACGACGCTTGTTGGTGACAGCATGCGGGGGTAAACCTTCTGGGTTGAAAGACCATGTATACCGGGGTTAAGCGCTGCTCGCGTGTTTCCGGGGGGTAGGTCGCTTAGATAAATGACAAGATGGCACTTGTGTCAACAGAACCCGGCTTATAAGACTGCCAAGGAGGCCCCAATGGGGTCTTCTTTGTTTAAGAGGTGCGAGCAATATGAACTTGCACTAAATTAGCAGAAATTAGACACATGGCCCGTATACTAATCATCGACGATGAACGGAGTGTTCGATCGAGCTTACGAGAAACACTCGAATTTGAAGATTACGAAGTGGAGGAAGCAGTTGATGGCATGGAAGGATTGGAAAAAATCCAGAACGGCAACTATGACCTGATATTTTGCGATATCAAAATGCCTCGTATGGATGGGATGGAATTGTTGGCGCAAGTGCAAAAAAACCATCCCGAACTACCTGTTTTGATGATCTCAGGGCATGGAACCATTGAAAATGCCATTGAAGCGACCAAGCTGGGAGCCTTTGATTTCATTTCAAAACCACCAGACCTCAACAGACTGCTGATTACCGTCAGGAATGCCCTTGAAAAGAAGCACCTTGTAGTCGAAACCAAAGTGCTCAAGCAGCGCGTGTACAAAACCCAGGATATCATTGGGGACTCACCCGCCATCTTGAAAATCAAAGAAACCATCGACCGCGTTGCCCCCACGGATGCACGTATCTTGATTACAGGAGAAAATGGTACAGGCAAAGAGTTGGTAGCCCGCTGGATCCATGAAAAAAGCAATCGTAGCAAAGGCCCTTTGATTGAGGTCAATTGTGCCGCAATTCCGCAAGAACTCATAGAAAGTGAGCTGTTTGGCCATGAAAAAGGTGCCTTTACCTCTGCCGTAAAGCAGCGGATAGGAAAATTTGAACAAGCACAAGGCGGCACCTTGTTCCTGGATGAAATCGGCGATATGCCTTTGGCTGCTCAGGCCAAAGTGCTCAGGGCTTTACAAGAAAATAAAATCACAAGGGTAGGTGGTGAAAAGGACATTGCTGTAGATGTGCGTATCGTAGCGGCCACCAACAAGGATTTGGTAAAGGAAATTGATCAAAACCGATTTAGGCTCGACTTGTACCACCGTTTGAGTGTAATTATGATCCACGTTCCCTCATTGAACGCCAGAAAAGAAGACATCCCAGCTTTGGCAGGTCAATTTTTGCAAAGCATTTGCGCAGAGTACAATGTGCCCGAAAAACGTTTTTCAGATAGTGCCTTAGACCAGTTAAAAGAATACAACTGGACTGGAAATATCAGGGAATTGCGCAATGTAGTTGAACGATTGGTCATTTTAGGCGGTCAAATCATCAGCGAACAGGACGTACGTTCGTACACTTCACCATTGGGCTTAGCCGGCGTAGGAACCAACGTAGCTGTCGAAACTGGTGTTCAAAATGAGCTCGACCCAGCCTTGCACTCTGATTTTCAAACATTCAAAGACTTGGCTGAAAAAGTGTTTATTGAGCAAAAATTGAGAGAAAATAATTGGAATGTTGCCAAAACCGCCGAGCTCATTGGCATTCAAAGGAGCCACTTGTACAACAAGATGGACAAGTTCCAATTGAAACAAAAACGTGAAGACTTAAACTAAAAAGAAAGGGGCAATCGCCCCTTTCTTTTTATCTAATTATTTTCAGCGTGCCCTTGTATTCGGTTTCTACTGCCTGATCGTACACAAATAAGTGGTAGAAGTAGTTCCCTGCTGTCAAACCCTCTCCTCCCCAATCGTTCTTGTAATCCAACGATTCGTACAATTGTTGGCCCCAACGGTTGAAGATGAACAAACGGGCACCTGGATAGTATTCCAGATTGCGGATGACAAATTTATCGTTCGCACCGTCGCCATTTGGGGTAAATACGTTCGGGATCTCCACTTCGCGGCCCGGAACCTCATAATCAATGGGATTCGAATAGGACGCAAATGGGGCAACTGGGTTGCGCGTTACAACACGCAAACGGTATTGCCCTTTGGGCAATGGCTTTTCATGCTCATAACTTGTGTCGGTTGTGGGACCATACACATCTTTCCATCCCTCGGCTACTTTGTTGCCATCGAATTGCTGCACCACGTATTCCGGCGTTGACCAGCCGTTGTAAGGTGTCCATTCAATTTTCACCGTCTTATCATCCGGCACCGATACCGGCTCGTTTTTCAACTGAATCGACTGAACCGTATTGGATCGGGCATTTTCCTTGCCGTTGATCAATACCAAATTGATGTTGAAACGGATTGGCGAGTCTTTCGGGAAAACAGGACTGTACACATCGCGATGCAAGCGAGCGGTCACATCCAAATCCTGATAAATTCGCTTTTCAAGTGAAAAAATATTCTCCCCAGGAAGTGCCCGGTATAAATTGTATGCAAGGAACCAGCTCGTATTGAGCGTATCGGGTTCATCCCATTGGTAAATCAAAGCATTGGGGTTGATGGTATCGACCGATACGTTGGTAACCGTCATAGGTGCCTTGTATTCGGGACATCCACGCACTTCAACCACCATGGTATCGAACTGGAACATGAATTTTTCGCACTGATTTCCTATGGTATTTCCATCGGTTCCCATGCGCGAAACCAGGTAATAATATCCATTCTCATCTAATGGACGGGTAATAATTAAATCAATATCGGTTGTGCGATTCAAGTTATCGCAATTGACGGGTGTGGCTGACCGCAGTTGTACCAATTGTCCGTTGGGATCGTACAAACGGAATTCTGATGCATCGGCCGCAATGGTGTTGCATTGCACCCTCGAGACAAGTGGCACACGCATTAATGTATCATTCCAAGTGCCGCAAGCCACCGATACGGTATCAAACTTAAAGCCCGGCTGCACATTGTCGCAATACCGCCCTACACCTAAGATCACCTGCACGTCAATTTTCACGTAGCCAATCAACACGCCTGCCCTGTATTCATCAACGCGGAGTACAAAAACGGCTGTTTGAGGAACCGTGCTGAAAAAGCTGAGGTTTCCATTATTCGGATTGATATTGATGACATTGTTCACAACATTCGCCGGAACACTGCTTGACAGACCTGCTTGATAAGCCATAGGCGTATTAAAAGCAGATTGTGCGGGTACGAGGCTATAAGCCACAGAATCGCCGTCGGCTTCCGTTACATCGAACACCACGGTCACGGGTTCAGATACACAATAGGCTGGCACTTCAAAGGAAGCAAATCGCGCAGAATTATTTCCTGGACTAACATTATTGTTCACGTAAGAATCAATGAAAAAATTGCCTACGCCTGCAAGTGAGTTGTTTGGATTTCTAGCATTCCAACCGTTATTAGCGGTAGCGCCTGCGGTTAATGTCCATTCATTACAAGCAGGTGTAGAGGATGTGGGAAAGGTAACCGTACCTTCCCATTGAAATTGCAAAATACCGTAACGGGTACCACCATTGCATCTGCTCGGGTCATCCACACAAGGAGTGGGAACTTCAACACCTGTACCAGGGAGTGGTGCACATGAAATAGCAACTGGCGCACTGCCACAGTTATTTCTGTACCAAACGTTTACATTTCCCAAAGGATTAAATGGTTGAATATTGGCACCACCACAATCGCGGTACATGGTCAATGTGATAATGTACTGATTTGGAGCAATATTACGATAAGTGATATTGCCTCCAGCCAAGTGGGAGGCTTGGGTATGATTGGACGAGAAAAAAATAAGAATTGCAAATAAGAGCGTCAGTATTTTTTTCATAAGCATGCGATTTGCACGCAATTTATGACCGACTTTATTAAAACCCTATTAATTGTACAGACAATAAAAGCCACCCGGAGGTGGCTTTTACTATAAGTTTGGGTGTTATCTAATTATTTTCAGCGTGCCCTTGTATTCGGTTTCTACTGCCTGATCGTACACAAATAAGTGGTAGAAGTAGTTCCCTGCTGTCAAACCCTCTCCTCCCCAATCGTTCTTGTAATCCAACGATTCGTACAATTGTTGGCCCCAACGGTTGAAGATGAACAAACGGGCACCTGGATAGTATTCCAGATTGCGGATGACAAATTTATCGTTCGCACCGTCGCCATTTGGGGTAAATACGTTCGGGATCTCCACTTCGCGGCCCGGAACCTCATAATCAATGGGATTCGAATAGGACGCAAATGGGGCAACTGGGTTGCGCGTTACAACACGCAAACGGTATTGCCCTTTGGGCAATGGCTTTTCATGCTCATAACTTGTGTCGGTTGTGGGACCATACACATCTTTCCATCCCTCGGCTACTTTGTTGCCATCGAATTGCTGCACCACGTATTCCGGCGTTGACCAGCCGTTGTAAGGTGTCCATTCAATTTTCACCGTCTTATCATCCGGCACCGATACCGGCTCGTTTTTCAACTGAATCGACTGAACCGTATTGGATCGGGCATTTTCCTTGCCGTTGATCAAAACCAAATTGATGTTGAATCGGATGGGAGAGTCTTTGGGGAAAACGGGACTGTAGACATCGCGATGCAAACGCGCGGTCACATCCAAATCCTGATAAATTCGCTTTTCAAGCGAAAAAATATTCTCCCCTGGCAGTGCCCGATATAAATTGTATGCAAGGAACCAGCTTGTATTGAGCGTATCGGGTTCATCCCATTGATAAATCAATGCGTTGGGGTTAATGGTATCGACCGACACGTTGGTAACCGTCATAGGTGCCTTGTATTCGGGACAACCACGCACTTCAACCACCATTGTATCGAACTGGAACATGAACTTTTCGCACTGATTGCCCAAGGTATTTCCGTCGGTTCCCATGCGTGAAACAAGGTAATAATAACCGTTCTCATCCAGCGGACGGGTAAGTATCAAGTCTATGTCGGTGGTACGGTCTTGCGGATCACATGCCACAGGCGCAGCTGACCGCAATTGCACCAATTGTCCATTGGGATCATACAAGCGGAATTCTGACGCATCGCGCGACAAGGTATTGCACTGCACTCTTGAGCGCAAGGGTACACGCATCAATGTATCATTCCAAGTGCCGCAAGCCACTGATACGGTATCGAATTTAAAGCCCGGCTGCACATTGTCACAGTACCGCCCTACACCTAAGATCACCTGCACGTCAATTTTCACGTAGCCAATCAATACGCCTGCCCTGTATTCGTCAACTTTAAGTACAAAAACAGCTGTTTGGGGTGTTGTGCTGAAAAAGCTAAGATTTCCGTTATTCGGATTGATATTGATGACATTGTTCACAACGTTTGCCGGAACGGCTCCTGACAAAGTACCCTGGTAATTCGCGGGCGTGTTCCAAGCGGTAGAAGCTGGCACGAGCGAATAAACCACTGAATCGCCGTCGGGTTCGGTTACGTCAAATACTACGGTTACAGGTTCAGCAACACAATAGGCTGGCACCTGAAAAGATGCAAAGCGGGGTGAATTGTTGCCTGGTACAAAATTGTTATTCAAATAAGACTCTACGAAAAAAAATACTTGGCCTGGGCCAGGACCACCTGGTGTGTTGCTCAAGGAATTATTGGTGTTTCTGCAGCAGAATCCACCATTTGCGCTTCCTCCCCATGAAAAATACCATTCGTTGCAGGCTGTCGTTGGAGAAGTAGGCAAAGTAACAATGCCTTGCCAGTCGTAGCGTTGAATGCCATAACGTGTACCTCCATTGCAAGTGCTGGGATCGTCTACACAAGGAGTAGGCACTTCAACCCCAGTGCCGGGAAGTGGGGTAAGCGGCATTGATACAGGTGCGCCTCCACAATTATTCCTGTAAAAAACATTTTGGTTCCCAAGGGTTGGACCGAATGGCGTTTGCATGAAGCTGTTGCAATCGCGGTACAAAGTAAGGGTAACCAAATATTGGTTAGGCCCAATGTTCTGATAGGTAATGTTTCCACCAGCTACGTGTGATGCTCGTGTTTCGTTGAAGACAAACATCAACACAAACAAAAGCAGGAGAAGCTTTTTCATACAATCATTTAGGATTCTCGAAAATAAATGAATAGCGATTAATCCCCAATTAAAACTTAATAAATCATCTTATCAGAAAGCTGTTGCCAGGCCTGAAAGATGCGTAAAGCTTCAACATTGGGGTGGTGCACGCAAGGAACCATCCGGCTGGTCGGAAGCTTTGGAATTTCTTGGTAAATAAGCGCATCGTCAAAACCTATGGCAGCGGCATCCATGCGTGAATTGGCATAAAATACCGAATCGATTCGCGCCCAGTAGATAGCAGCCAAGCACATTGGACAAGGTTCACAGCTACTGTAAAGTACGGCTCCCTTGAGGCTGAATGCCCGTAATTGGCTACACGCTTTCCGAATGGCTTGCATTTCGGCATGTGCGGTTGGGTCATTGGTGGATGTTACTTCATTCCACCCTTCCCCCACAACATCCCCATTGAGCACTATCACAGCTCCAAATGGCCCGCCTGGGGCATTCTCGAGTGCTTTTGCCGACAATGCTACCGCCCGATCGAGGAATTCAGGCTGAAACACTTCCATTATTTGATGATACGTAAAGGTCCTTCAGCTCCACGCTCGTTGGGTATAATTACTTTGTAAATGTAAACGCCTGCTTCCAAATCAGTGGGACTGTAGGTATTTTGATAATTGATACCTTCCCATACTTTTTGTCCCCAACGATTGAAGAGCTGTACTGTATTCTCCGGGAAAAACTCAATTCCTTTTACCTTCAGTATGTCGTTGTTCCCGTCACCATTGGGAGTTATGACGTTAGGTACTTCAACTTCGCGCTGGATCATTTCAAATGGCACGTAATTGCTCCAAGCCACAAAATCACCCGCTGATGAGACTGTTTTCACCCGCAATTGATATTTGCCCAATTCAATAGGTTTGTCAAAAATGTAGGTCGTATCAGCGGTGGTAGCCAGTAATTGTCCAAAACCTGTATCGGCCTCAGCCTTAAGATATACTTCGTACGTAGGAGCACTCCAGCCGTCATACGCATTCCAAAAAACCTGTGCAATTCCTCTGCTTCCGTTGGTCAACCTATCATCAGCTGCTTGGAGTCTGATGTTCACCACAGAATCGCCTGGTGTACGGATGTCACCATAAATTCTCAAGCGCAAAAAGGCTCTGAAACTGGCATTTTGCGAAATGGGATCGATGATACTCGTAGTAAGCGTCGTGTCATTTACATCGTAGGTGTCAACAAACAATTTCCATTTGACAGTATCGGCATTCAAGTCTTTGTAGTAAATGCGATAGTTTTCAAAAAAGGCCGGGTCAAAATTGACAGGATATGACCAGGTAAGGTCCACAGCGTAATTTTCGGGAATCACAGAAACGTTGCGCATGTGAATGGGCTCATTGTACTCATAACAGTCGCTCAAACGCACAATAATGGTATCAAAAGCATCAGCACCCGTGCCACAGTCTCCTACCAAGGGGTTGCCATCAATGCCATTGCGAACTACCAAATAATGATCGCCATTAAAAAGGAAATCTTGCGCACTAAAAATGGTCAAACTATCAGATTTGCCACCAGCACAATTATCCGCCACTGCCCTGATTTGCATCAAATTGCCTTTGGGGTCGTACAAACGAAAATCCGAACCATCGGGTGTGATGCTATTGCAATTCAAAGTACCATCCAATGCCTTAAGCCCAATGGTACCGGTGTAGCAATCGGCTTTTACAACCGGCCAACGAGAGGTTGTATCGATGCTTACAAACCCACCGAAAGACTCTGCTTCGCAAAAGCCAACGGGTCTGAACAGCCAACCTTCGGGACTTGTAGGGACTACCACCCAAGGCGATGAATTACGGCCCGACACCGTGTTTGCAACCGTTCCAGTAGCATTGTGAACACCCAACACCGCTGTACCACCGGCCCAGTTCAAACAAGGCGGCTTTTCAAGAATATGCACTTCTATTTCGTTGGTACATTCATACAATATCACCTGAAAAGTACCCAGCAAACTGGTACAGCTAAACAAAGGCAATTGAAAAAAAGTAACCACAAAACGGCGAAAGGGTGCTGTTCCGAAGGTTGCATATTGAATGTTGCCGTTTCCATTTAAAAACGACCACCAATCTTGCCAAGGAGCCATAATACAGTTTTTAGGCACACTGGCCAATGTAGATGGAATGGAATTGGAGGTAAAGGTATTGGGTTGGTTAGGACTAAATGACACCCAACCATTTGAACCCACATAACATTCGTTATAGGTGTTTCCAAAAAAACAAAAATCAAAAGGAAGTGGTATTGCGCCTGTACTTCCATCATCCGCATTTCCGAATTGACCCGTTAAAGAAATGCCTGTAAAGGGAGCCGGGTTGTAAGGTATGGAGGTGATATTGTAAAACTGAGCACCTGCATTAAGGTAACTCAAACTGAACAAAGCAACAAAGAATGTAATTATCTGCCTCATAAAAGTCATTAGCGTATCAAACTCAAATATATATAAACCTTTCGCCCGTGCATCAGTTTGTTTTGTTCTTAAGGCAACTTTAATCTCAACAGCCCTTAACTTTGCGCACCGATGAAGAATATCCGCAACTTTTGCATCATTGCCCACATTGACCATGGCAAGAGCACTTTGGCCGACCGATTGCTGCAAATCACCAATACTGTAGACGCGCGTGATTTGCAAGCACAAACGCTCGACGACATGGATTTAGAGCGTGAACGTGGCATTACCATTAAGAGCCATGCCATCCAAATGGACTACCAGTACAAGGGCGAAAAATATACCCTCAATTTGATCGACACCCCAGGTCACGTAGACTTCTCCTATGAAGTTTCACGTGCCATTGCGTCGTGTGAAGGTGCTTTATTGATTGTAGATGCGTCGCAAGGCATTGAGGCACAAACCATTTCAAATTTGTACCTCGCCCTTGAGCACAACCTCGAAATCATTCCGGTCTTAAACAAAATTGACTTACCTGGTGCCAACCCTGACGAGGTAAAGGACCAGATTGTAGACTTGTTGGGTTGCGAAATTGATAGCATTATTCCTGCAAGTGGCAAAACGGGTGTAGGTGTTGACAAAATTCTGGAAGCAATTGTGGAACGCATTCCGGCACCCGTGGGCGATCCGAATGCACCATTGCAGGCCCTGATTTTCGACTCGGTGTACAACAACTATCGCGGCATCATTGCTTATTTCAGGGTATTCAATGGCACCATCAAATCGGGTGAAAAGGTAAAATTCTTCAACACGGGCAAAGAATATTTTGCAGACGAAATTGGCATCTTAAAGCTCAAGCAACAACCCAGAGAACAAGTGCATACTGGCGATGTGGGTTACATTATCAGTGGCATAAAATTCGCTAAAGAGGTGCAAGTGGGTGATACCATTACCTCCTTTGAAAACCCCACGCATGAAGCCATTCAAGGTTTTGAAGAGGTAAAGCCAATGGTTTTCGCTGGTATCTATCCGGTTGATACCGAAGATTACGAAGAACTCCGCGACAGTATGGACAAGCTCCAACTGAACGATGCCAGTTTAGTGTTTGAACCAGAGTCCTCAGCGGCACTTGGATTTGGATTCCGTTGTGGTTTTTTGGGCATGTTGCACATGGAGATCATTCAAGAACGATTGGAACGGGAATTCGACATGACGGTGATTACCACCGTACCCAACGTATCATATTTCTGTACTACTACCAAAGGAGTCAAATTAACTGTAAACAATCCGAGTGATTTGCCCGATCCCAGCACCATTGATTTCATTGAAGAACCCTACATTAATGCCCAGGTAATCACCAAAGCAGAATACATTGGTCCAATTATCGAATTGTGCATGAGCAAAAGGGGTATTATCAAAAACCAAGTCTACCTAACGACCAACAGAGTTGAAATCACTTTTGAAATGCCTTTGGGTGAAATCGTATTCGATTTCTACGACAAACTCAAAACTATATCGCGCGGATATGCCAGTTTCGATTACCATATGATCGGATACCGCCAGTCGCGCTTGGTTCGCATGGACATTCGCCTCAATAGCGAGCCGGTGGATGCACTTTCATCGCTCATTCACCAAGACAAAGCCTATGAACTGGGCAAAAAAATGTGTGAGAAATTGCGTGAATTATTACCTCGTCAGCAATTTGAAATTGCCATTCAGGCCTCGATTGGCGCAAAAATCATTGCACGCGAAACCATCAAAGCCCTGCGTAAAGATGTAACAGCCAAGTGCTATGGTGGTGACATTTCGCGTAAGCGTAAACTGCTTGAAAAGCAGAAAAAAGGTAAAAAACGGATGCGTCAGGTAGGCAATGTGGAAATTCCGCAAAATGCTTTCCTCGCAGTTCTCAAACTTGATTGACATGTATAAAATCATCGACGGAAAGGCAACAGCTGCCCATATCAGGGAAGAAATTGCAGCCGAAGTAAGCCAAATGGTGGCAGCCGGGCAGCGTCGACCCCACTTGGCAGCCGTACTTGTTGGGCACGATGGCGGAAGCGAAACTTATGTGGCCAACAAAATAAAGGCTTGTGAGGATGCAGGATTTACCTCTACCCTGCTGCGCTTTGATGATGATATCACCGAAGAAGCTTTGCTCGAACAAGTACGCCTGCTCAATGAGCGTCCCGACATTAACGGATTCATTGTACAGTTGCCATTGCCCGCGCATATCAACGCCGAAAGGGTAAATGAAACCATCGAACCTCGCAAAGATGTAGACGGCTTTCATGCAGTAAACATTGGCAAAATGGTGTTGAATTTGCCTTGTTATTTGCCTGCTACCCCACATGGCATCGTGGAATTGTTGAAAAGGTACCAAATCGATACCCAAGGGAAACATTGTGTGGTATTGGGCAGAAGCAATATTGTAGGAAGTCCTGTAAGTATCCTACTTGCCCGCAATGCCCAACCTGGCAATTGCACAGTTACTTTGTGCCACAGTCGCACAACCGGACTCAAAGATCATCTTTTGCAAGCCGACATCATTGTTGCTGCTTTGGGGAAGCCTGAATTTGTAAAGGCAGACATGGTAAAAGAGGGAGCCGTGGTCATAGATGTTGGTACCACACGTGTGGCGGATGCCAGCCGTAAAAATGGATTCCGCTTGGCTGGAGATGTTGATTTTGAAAACGTTGCACCCAAATGCAGCTACATCACTCCTGTACCAGGTGGTGTGGGCCCCATGACCATCGCAATGCTGTTAAAAAACACGCTTCACGCTGCAAAAAAAGACTTTTATGGCTGAATTGCTGCCAGTGATGGAGTCGTTTTACACCCTTCAGGGTGAAGGTTTCCATCAGGGCATGGCCTCCTACTTTATTCGATTGGGAGGCTGTGATGTGGGGTGTATATGGTGCGATGTGAAAGAATCGTGGCCTGTAGATGCGCATCCGAAAAAAAGCATTGAAGCATTGCTCCAGGAAGTAACTGCAAGCGGTTCACCGAATGTAGTCATTACAGGTGGCGAGCCTGGTATGCACGACTTGAGACCGCTAACCGAAGCGCTTCAGGCAGCTGGAAAAGAAGTATGGATTGAAACTGCTGGTACCAATGTGCTGCAAGGAAGTTTTGATTGGATTTGCGTTTCACCCAAAAAATTCAAGCCGGTATTGCCCGAAAATTTGGCGCTTGCACATGAACTTAAAGTGATTGTGTACAATAAAAACGACTTTAAATGGGCCGAATCTCACAGAAACCATGTTTCTGACGATTGCTTGTTGTATCTTCAACCCGAATGGAGCAGGGAGCGCGAAATGCTTCCGCTTATTGTTGAATACGTGAAGAAACATCCTGCATGGCGGATCTCCCTGCAATCACACAAATACATGCGCATTCCGTGATGAAAATGAGCGGAATCAGATTGCTTTTTTTGTTGGCTTTTGTGTTGCTGACTCCGGCATTGCATGCGCAAAAAATAAGTGTTAAAGCCGAAAAGCAATACCAAAAAGCCATACGGCTAATCAACGAAAATCAGCTTGCCGAGGCTGAGAAGGCATTGGAAAAGGTTGTAAAAAGATACCCGCACTACGCACGCGCAGCCATTACGTTGGGCGATGTTCAGCTTCAAAACAAGCAGCCCGAAGAAGCAGAAATCTCATTTAGCAAAGCTATTGCAGCCCAAGCTGATTTTTCATACCGACCCTATTTTCAACTGGGTAGGCTGCAGCTGGCAAGGGCCGAATACAAACTTGCCAAACACAATTTTGAACAAACTCTAAAATTCAGAGGGCTCCCAGGCAATACCCTCCAAGATGCAAGTTTGTACCTCAATCAATGCCAATTTGCCATTGAAGCACTTGCCAATCCAGTTGATTTTGTTCCCCTCAACCTTGGCGACAGCATCAATACAGACCTAAATGAATATTTGCCTGCCTTGACAGCCGATGATCAAACCTTGATCTACACACGGAAAAATGGTAAAAGTGGAGAAGATTTCTTTATCAGCCGCAAATCAGCAGATGGACAATGGGGCAAATCATCCCTTTTACCTCCCCCGTTGAATTCTGAAGGAAATGAAGGGGCCCACTGTTTGAGTGCAGATGGCCGAACCATCTACTTTACAGCTTGCTACCGCGAGGACAGCCGAGGTGGTTGTGACATTTACATTAGCAAGCTCACAGATACTGGTTGGTCACTGCCTGAGAATTTGGGTTTAACCATCAACACGGCACACTGGGAAACACAGCCAAGTATTTCCTTTGATGGCAAAACCTTGTACTTCGTCAGCAATCGTCCGGGTGGCTTTGGCGGAAGCGACATTTGGATGAGCCGAAAAACTGCCAGAGGCGATTGGGGAAAACCCGAAAATATGGGGCCCTACATCAATTCGAGAAAAGACGAAATTTCTCCTTTCATTCATTACGACGACCAAACCTTGTACTTCGCATCGGAGGGAATGGCAGGAATGGGACGGCTTGATTTATATTTAAGCAAACGTCAAGCAGACGGAGAATTCGGTCCCGCACGGAATCTGGGCTATCCCATCAATACAGAAAAGGACGAAAGCAGCTTGTTTGTCAATATGTCGGGTACCATGGCCTTGTTTAGTTCTGAGTCGGGCGACAGCCGGGGTGAAAATGACATTTACTACTTCGAAATTCCTGACGAAATCAAACCTGAAAAAGCCATTTATGTCAAAGGCAGGCTGATAGATGCAGAGAGCAGACGCCCAATTTCAGGTAAAATAGAGATTGTTGATCTGAATTCTGGCGAATTGGTATTCAAGGAACTCACCTTCTCCAGTGATGGGGCATTTTTGGTGAGTTTGCCAGCTGGAAAAGACTTTGCCTTCAATGCTTCGCGCCAAGGGTATTTATTTTACAGCGAAAACATCACCATTGATCCGGAACGAGGCAATTCACAAGAATTCGAAATTGCCTTACAACCGATTAAAGCAGGCAATGAAGTGGTGCTGCGCAACATTTTCTATCAAAGCAATTCGGCTGCTATAGAAGACAAGTCTTTGGTGGAAATGCGAAAGCTTCAGGAGTTTCTGGCTTTGAATCCACAATTACAAATAGAGATTCAAGGGCATACCGATAACCAAGGCGCTAAAGCGTATAATCTGGAACTCTCTACCCAACGTGCCAAAAACGTTTATGAAGCATTGCTGCGGTTTGGCATCAATCCCAAACAGCTCACTTACAAGGGTTATGGCGATAGCAGGCCTCTCTCTTCCAATGAAACCGAAGAGGGTCGACGTATCAACCGCCGTACCCAATTCAAAGTTGTGAGAATCGACTAATCTTAAACGATGGCCTGGCGAATGCGGGTCAACTGCTCCATCAAATCTTCAAATTTACTCAAATGCAGCATATTGGCGCCATCGCTTAACGCATGGGCGGGATTGGGGTGTGTTTCAAGAAAAAGTCCATTTGCACCAACAGCTATCGCTGCTTTGGCGATGGTAGCAATCATTTCGGGCCTGCCCCCTGTTACGCTGCCTTGGTTGGGTTGCTGCAAACTATGGGTAATGTCCACCACCACAGGCGTTCCAAATACCTGCATTTCGGGTACTCCACGAAAATCGACCACCAAATCGCCATATCCAAACATGCTGCCACGATCGGTAACCATCACATTTGGATTGCCGCTTTCGCGCACTTTTTCCACGGCAAAACGCATGGAAGCAGGCGCCAAAAATTGTCCCTTTTTGATGTTCACCCATTTACCAGTGGCAGCAGCTGCCTGTAAAATATCGGTTTGTCGGCATAAAAAAGCCGGAATCTGCAAAACATCCACATAAGGTGCTGCCATGGCAGCTTCGTGTGCCGCATGGATATCGGTTACTACCGGAATGCCCATTTGTTCGCGCACTTTGGCTAACACCTCCAGGGCTTTTTCATCACCAATGCCGGTAAAAGAATGGATGCTGGAGCGGTTTGCCTTGCGGTAACTGGCCTTAAACACGTATGGTATTTGCAAGCGCTCAGTGACCTTCATCACTTTTTCGGCCACCTCCATGCAAAGGCTTTCTGATTCTACAACACATGGACCTGCAAGCAGGAAAAACTGATTGGCGGGATTTTCGCCTTGGAGCGGATTAAATTGCATGGCACAAAACTACACATTTCAGTTGCTCAAGCCATGAATCTGTTGCAATTCGAGTAAAGCATGTACTTTTGTGACACCGAAACTCATGGGCAAAAGCAAATCAAGCGCATTCAGCGACGATCAAAATCAATTGGCCGCCTGGGCCAAAGCCCTGGCACATCCGGCGCGCATTGCCATTTTGCAATATCTCATGACGCAAACCAGCTGCGTTTGTGGTGATATTGTAGATGAATTGCCTTTGGCACAGGCTACGGTAAGCCAGCACCTCAAGGCCCTGAAAGAAGCTGGCATTATACAAGGTGAAATTTCGGGAACCAGCGTTTGTTACTGCATTTCAAACGAAGGATGGCAAATGCTCAATACCCATTTTACTGCCTTCGTGAACCAATACCAACCCATCAGCCAGAACTGCTGTTAGCGGAGTAGCTGCCCCGAAAGTCGCTGAAGGGTGGCCAAATGCAGGGCGGCGGCAAATTGGGCGTCCATGAACCGACTTTCAGCCACTAAAAGTTGCTGTTGTGCTTCTCTCAGTGCCAATGCGCTGATGCTGCCTACCCGATAGGCCTCGCGCGCAATGCTTATATTTTGTTGGGCGATACCCAAGTTTTCGGCTTCCATTTCAATCAACTTTCGGTTATTCTCATAAGCCACAAAACTCGATAGCAATAAGGCATCCATCGCTTGCTTCTCGCGTTCTTCCGCCAAAAGGGCATTGGCTTGCAACAATTCCGCGTTCTTGCGTGCCTGGTTCAGCCTACCTCCATCAAAAACAGTTATACCTGCCCGCAAACCCAAATCTAAGCCACGGTTTTGGTTGCTGGCCAAAAAGCCTGCTTCCGATTGCAGACGATTGATGTGGTATCCCGAAACCAACTCCACCCTGGGCAACATGGCGTTGCGGGTTAAACGGGCATCAAGTGCGGCTACTTCGGCTTGCATTTCAGCCAATTGTAGCCAGGTATTACTTTCAATTGCTTGTTTACGCAATTCAGCCAGGTCTAACGCTCTTGCCGTTGGCATGCTATCCACCGGCAGCCAATCGGTATCTGCACTGCGGTTAAGCAATTGGTTGAGGCGTATTTTCGACTGCAGCAGTTGCTCTTGTTGGCGCAATACCAAACTATTGTCAGCATTAAAATCGACGCGACTTTGCAGCAGTTCCTGTCCCGACGCACTACCTATTGATGCCTTCGATTCTGCCAACTGCAAGCGCTCGCGGCTCAATTCCAGGTTCTTTTCGGCAGCAGCCAACTGACTGAGGTTTTGACGGGTTTCGTAATAAGCCAAGATGACCTCGGTAATCACTTGCTCGATGGCTGCACGGGCTTGTAGTGCGCCAATTTCTTCGAATTTGTTCAACCGTTTGTAATTGGTAAACATGGCTGTTCCATCGAAAAGCGTCCAATTGAGCAGCAAATTGGCATTGAGCGATTGCTGGCCTGCATTGGGGTTGACCAAGGTGTTGCCGTTGATAAATTCCTGCCTGATATTGTTGCGCGACAAACTGGGATCGAGGGTTGCTTGCACCGTAGGCAACATACCTGCCGCTCCTGGCTGGGCGTTATTCGAGGCTATTTGTGCTTCGTTGCGGGCCAATCGGATATCGAGATTGGCCGATAAAGCCGTTTCTATGGCTTCTCGCAAAGTTAATGGCGCCTGTGCCTGCGCAACATGCGACAAAAGCAAACAGATGCCCAACCCAATAAACTTACGCATGGACTTCCTCCTTGGGAGTTTCTTTAGAAATATAACCGTACATGGCAGGAATGATGTATAAAGTGAGCAAGGTACCCACCAGCATACCTCCCACAACTGCAATGCCCATGGGTACGCGGCTTTCCGATCCTTCACCCAAAGCCAAAGCAATGGGTAGGATGCCCAAAATGGTAGAAAGTGCGGTCATGAGAATGGGGCGAAAACGCGATACTGCCGCATCAATAATGGCTTCATTTTTCTTCAAGCCTCCCTCTTTGCGTTGGTTGGCGAATTCTACAATCAAAATACCGTTTTTGGTTACCAGGCCGATGAGCATGATGATGCCAATTTGACTGAAGATGTTAAGGGTCTGCCCGAAGAAATAAAGCGATACCAGCGCACCCGCCAACGAAAGTGGCACCGTGAGCATGATGACCAAAGGATCGCGGAAACTTTCGAATTGGGCTGCCAAAACCAAATAAATAAGCACTATGGCCAATAAAAAAGCAAACAGCAAACTCGAACTTGATTCGCGAAACTCCTTCGATGGACCGTCAACAGCGGTCCGGAAATCGTCGGGCAGCACTTCTGCGGCAATGGCATCCATGGCTTCGAGGCCCTGGCCGATGGTTTTGCCCGGACTCAAATTGGCGGAAACCGTTGCCGATACGTATCGGTTGAAGCGAAAGCGCTGCAATGGAGAGGTTTCTTCGGTCAAACTAACCAAGTTATCAAGCTGTATCATTTCGCCGGCTTGGTTGCGAACGTAAAGCGACTTCAAATCGGTTGGGTCGTTCCTGTTCTCGCGCGCTAGCTGTCCAATTACCTGGTACTGTTTGCCATCGAGGATGAAGTAACCGAAACGTTGTCCGCTCAAGCCAAACTGCAGGGTTTGTGCAATGTCAAGCACCGAAACACCTAGGTTGCGGGCTTTGGTGCGGTCGATTTGCAAATTGATTTCGGGTTTGTTGAATTTGAGGTTCACATCCACAAAGCTGAAGGTTGGATCCTGCATGGCCTTGGCTAAAAATTGTGGCAAAATCTCCTTCAACCGCTCAAAATTAGGGGCTTGCAAAACGTACTGCACGGGCAATCCGGCATTTCGGGCGCCAAAAGTTTGCTGTTGGAATACAAAGGCGCGTGCTTCGGGCAATTGGTTCACAACGGGTGTAAGCCTGTCGGCCACCTGCATTTGGCTGCTGTCGCGCTCTGAGGGTTTGCGCAAGATAATGCGCGTAAAACCCGAATTGGTTGATGATGATGCGCCAAAACCAGGCGAAGTAACCGTAATGATGCTCTCGGCCTCCGGTACTTTTTCACGCACAAAATCCAACAATTCGTTCATGTAGGTATCCATGAACTCAAAAGTGGCGCCTTCTTGCGCGGTAGCGAATACACGCAAGTCTGAACGGTCTTCGAGCGGCGCCAATTCAGAAGGAAGCTTTTTACCAACTGCATACACCAATCCGACCGACACTAGCAATATCAACCAAGCCAATCGGCGGTTTTTCATCATCAGCCGCAAACTTTCTGCATAAGCACTGTTGAGTCGGTTGAAAAAACCTTCGCTCCAATGCCAAGCTGCACTGTGCCCTTTGCTTTTGCGAAGAATGCGGGCCGAGAGCATGGGTGTAAGCGTTAAGGCCACAAAAGAAGAGATGATGACGGCAGCGGAAATGACCAATCCGAACTCGGTAAAAAGCTTCCCTGTGATGCCCTGCAAGAAGATGATGGGTAGGAAAACTGCCACCAAAGTGATGGTAGTGGCAATGACAGCAAAGAATATTTCACCCGACCCCTTGATGGCCGCCTCCATGGGGGGTATACCTTCTTCGATTTTGGAGTAGATGTTTTCGAGCACCACGATGGCATCGTCAACCACCAGCCCAATGGCCAGTACAATGCCCAGCAAGGTGAGTACATTGATGGAATAGCCCAACAAGTACATCACAAAAAAGCTTCCTACCAATGAAATGGGGATTACCAAAACAGGAATGATGGTGGTTCGCCAATTGCGCAGGAAAAGAAAAATGATGGCTACCACCAAGAAAAAAGCCACATAAATGGTTTCTTTTACTTCATTGATAGAATTACGTATGTATTGGGTGGTATCGAAACCTATTTGCAGTTCAATTTCTTCGGGTAAGTTGCGCTTGATTTCATCTACCCGTATGTAAAACTCATCGGCTATATCAATGTAATTGCTGTTGGGCTGCGGGATGATGACGGTGCCCACCATGGGTACCCCATCGCGACGCAGCAGGGTGCGCAGATTTTCGGCTTCCAAGCGAGCCACTCCAACGTCGCGCAATCGGATGATGTTGTCGCCTCTGGCTGATAAAATGAGGTTTTCGAATTCTTCTGTGCCCGTTAACCTGCCCGAAGTGCGCACCGTCAATTCCAAATCGGCACCTTCAACCGCACCGCTCGGAAGTTCCACATTCTCAGCTAATAGTGCATTACGAACATCAAGTGGGGTAAGTTGGTAGGCGCGCAGTTTGTCAGGATTTAACCACAAACGCATGGAGTATTTCTTCTGACCCCAAATACGCACTTCACTCACGCCGGCAATGGTTTGCAAACGCTCTTTGAACACCCTTTCGGCAATGTCTGACAACTCAAGCAAATTGCGGCTGTTGCTCTTGATGTTGAGGAAAAGGATGGGGTTGGCATCGGCTTCAGACTTGGCCACCGTGGGTGGATCGGCATCGACCGGAATATTGGCAATGGCCCGTGACACCCTGTCTCGCACGTCGTTGGCAGCAGCTTCTAAATCAACTTCCAGCTCAAATTCAACGGTGATGGTAGATCGTCCGTCGCGACTTACCGAAGTGAGCGATCGGATGCCCGCAATGCCATTCAGCGATTCTTCGAGTGGTTCGGTAACTTGCGATTCTACGATGTCGGCGTTGGCGCCGGTGTAATTGGTGGTTACAGTAATGATGGGCGTTTCAACGGCGGGATATTCACGTACCCCCAGGTAGGTAAAACCAATGAAGCCTAATAACAAAATCACCAATGAAAATACAATGGTGAGAACTGGTCTTTTAATGGAGACAGTAGATAAACTCATCTATCTTACCTCCAGGATCTTTACATCGCTTCCGGGACGCAGTTTTAAAATACCTGATACCACCACCGTGTCACCAGCCGATAAGCCAGTGCTTACAAGAACTTTGCTGTCATCGCGGTCTCCGATAGTGATGATGGTTGGTTCGGCTTTTCCATTTTTCACCACAAATACCTTTTTGGCATTCATATCGGGCACCACGGCAGTACTTTCGAGCAAAAGGGCTTTTTCGATTTTGTTCAGTGTAAGCACAACCTTAGCAAAGCTTCCTGCCACCAATTTCCCCGAAGCATTCGACAATACAGCCCGCGCCATTTGGGTACGGGTTGCAGGGTCGATGCGGGCTTCCAAGGCCATCAAGCGGGCTTGAAAGGTATCGGCATGCTGGCTTACCTGCAGAGCTACCGCCAAGCCGGGTTTTACCTTCGTGGCGTATTTTTCAGGAATTCCAAAATCGACATACATGGTGGCGTCGTTCACCAAATCGGCGATACGCGTATTTGGACCCACATATGCCCCTTCGCTGATGTAGCGTATGCCTATGCGACCGCTAAAAGGTGCCCTGATTTCGGTTTTGGCAATTTGGGCTTTGGTAATGGCCAGGTCGGCTTGCAGCGAGGCTAATTCTGCCGCTACCCTATCATATTCTTGTTCACTGATGCCTTTTTGGGCCAAAAGTGCTGCCTGACGTTTTTCGCGCTGCTTTAATTCTTTCAGCAGTGCTTCTTGCTTTTGGAGCTGTGCTTGCAACTCATCGTTGTTCAAACGCAAAAGGAGCTGTCCCTTTTTCACTGTTTGGCCCTCGTTGACATCGAGCATGGCCACTTTTCCAGCACTTTCAGTCACCAATTGTACTGCTTCGCCAGCTACCAACGAGCCACTGAGTCTGATTTGTTGCGCATAAGGCTCAGGTTGCATCACTTGCACCTTAACGGTAATCGGTCCACCACCTGGTTTGGCTGCTCCAGTAACCAAAGCCGCCTTATCTCCACTGTTCGAAAAATGTTTCCAAGCCCAAATGACAATGACCAATCCTACTGCCAACAGCAGCAAATACTTATATCTAGCTTTATTCATCATTGATGGTAACCGCGCTTAGCGCGAAACATGCTCCACAATTTGAGCTGAATCACCCCAAACGCTGCTTCTTTAACAATTCCTTTCGACATTTTGCTTTGTCCCATGGTGCGGTCAGTGAAAATAATGGGCACTTCTTGCAGCTTGAAGCCAAAAAACCAGGATTTGAATTTCATTTCAATTTGGAAAGCGTAGCCTACAAATTTGATGCGGTCGAAACGAATGGTTTCGAGCACCTTGCGTCTGTAGCACTTGAAGCCAGCAGTAGCATCGTTTATGGGCATTCCGGTAATGATTTTGACGTATTTAGAAGCAAAATATGACAAAATCACACGGCTCATCGGCCAGTTCACCACGTTCACTCCAGTGACATAGCGCGAACCGATGGCAATATCTGCTCCATTTACACAAGCTTCACGCAAGCGAATGAGGTCTTCGGGATTGTGAGAAAAATCCGCATCCATTTCAAAAACATATGCATAATCCCGCTCAAGGGCCCATTTGAAGCCAGCAATATAGGCCGTTCCTAATCCCTGCTTTCCGGGCCGGGCTAATAAATGCAAACGGTTTTCGAAGGCTGGCATCAAGTCCTTCACAATATTTTGCGTACCATCCGGCGAATTATCATCAACTATCAGGATATCAAAAGGAAATCCGAGCGAAAATACCTTGCGGATGATGGCTTCGGCATTTTCCTTTTCGTTGTAAGTAGGTATGATGACCAGCGAATCGTTCAAAACACAAAAAGTTGAAAGTTCGAAAATACAACTTTTGACCCCATTTGAAAAGCTCCAACGGAGAATTCAAAGTTTAAACATTTCATCTCGGCGTAATTGTATCAAAATATGTAGGAGAACTTCCATAGCTACTCGTATTCCGCTAAATTTGAAGCATGCGCAATCATCCTTTCGACGGCAACTCCGAAAACCTCGACGGTGCCGACCGCGATATAGAAAAATTCTTACGCCCCAGAACGTTTGATGATTTCACCGGTCAGCGCAAGGTACTCGACAATCTTTTGGTATTTGTGCAAGCCGCGCGCATGCGTGAAGAGTCGCTCGATCACGTTTTATTGCATGGTCCTCCAGGTTTGGGTAAAACCACATTAGCCCATATCATTGCCAATGAAATGAGTGCTGGCATCAAAATCACGAGCGGACCCGTGATGGAAAAACCAGGGGATTTGGCGGGATTGCTCACCGGTCTGGAAACAGGTGATGTATTGTTCATCGACGAAATTCATCGGTTGAGTCCTGTTGTTGAAGAATACCTTTACTCAGCCATGGAGGACTATAAAATCGACATCATGATTGACAGTGGTCCCAATGCCCGCTCGGTACAAATCGCCATCAATCCGTTTACACTTGTGGGTGCCACCACACGTTCGGGCCTCCTGACAGCACCCTTAAGAGCACGATTTGGCATTAATGCAAGACTTGAATATTACGATGCTAAGCTACTGACCAACATTGTCATACGCTCGGCTGAAATACTCAAAGTACCAATTGAAGAAACCGGTGCATTTGAAATTGCACGCCGTTCGCGTGGTACACCTCGTATTGCCAATGCCTTGTTGCGTCGTACGCGTGATTTTGCGCAGGTAAAGGGCAAGGGCATCATTACCGTAGAAATCGCCAAAATTGCTTTGGAAGCCTTGTATGTCGACCAGCATGGCCTCGATGAAATGGACAACCGCATCTTGGGCACCATTATCGATAAGTTCAAGGGTGGTCCTGTAGGCTTGACTACCATAGCAACTGCCGTTGGAGAGGACGCTGGCACCATCGAAGAAGTGTATGAGCCTTTTTTGATCCAAGAAGGTTACCTAAAACGTACGCCACGTGGCAGAGAGGTAACCGAAGCAGCCTACAAACACCTGAACAAGAAGTTTCCGGGAAGCGTTGGGACCCTTTTTGAATAAAGTTGAAGAATTCTATCCTACACTTTCAAATCCCATTGGGGCAATTTGCTTTTTGTTAGGCTAAACACCCAGCACATCGCGCATACTGAACACCCCTTGTTTGCCCACCAGCCATTGGGCGGCAAACAAGGCACCTGCGGCAAATCCTTCGCGGTTAAATGCCGTATGGGTGAGTCGAATTTCGTCAATGGCGTTGCTAAAAATCACCTCATGGGTACCCGGAACTTCATCGATGCGGTGGGCAATAACGGGCAATGTACTTGGCTTTTCCCCATTGAGCGACCAATCAACGGCTTGCGTCCAGTGACTCAGCAAACGTTCGGCAGCGGTAATGGCTGTGCCACTTGGTGCATCCTTTTTGTGTACATGGTGGGTTTCTTCAATGCGTGCTTGGTACTGTGGGTGCGGCTGCATGAGTGCCCCCAACTTTTCGGTCATGGCAAAAAACAAATTCACTCCAAGACTGAAATTGGTGGCAGGCAACATGGCGCCATCCCTTTGCTGCACATAGGTTTTGATTTCATCAAAATGATGGTACCAACCCGTAGTTCCTACTGCCACCGGCAAGCCAGCATCGGCACAGAGGCGAATGTTGGCGGGTGCTGCTTCGGGAGAAGTAAACTCAATGGCCACATCAGCCCGCTGCAAATCGGCGATGGTAGCGGTTTGACGATTGTGCTCATCTACAATCAATACCAGCTCGTGTCCACCATCGATGGCCAATCTTTCGATGAGTTGGCCCATTTTACCATGTCCAAAAAGTATAATTTTCATAAGCAGAAAGATAAACGGGCCAAAGGAATCTGCATGCCTGGGGCTTGTACCCAATCAATGGCAGGTGGTTGAAACAAATGCATGCTCAGGTTATCGCTCACGTTAAAATCAAATAAGTGGGCATCCACTGCTGCATCCACCAAATTGAGTGCATATACACCAGCTGTCAATATCCAGTACAAATCACGTTGCTGCCGAAATGCATCGCGGTTTTGGCGTAGCACCACATTGTTGATTTGGCCTTGAAACTCATCAATCGTTGCTGGATCACCATCCACCCTGAGCCGGTAAGCATCGCGGTAACGGATGTATTCACGTCCATTTTGAATGGCGGTATAGGCAGTAAATCCACCTAAACCATAAATGATGGGTATTTTCCAGTATTTACGGTTGTATGCTTGACCCAAACCAGGTAACATCATGGAATAGCGTACAGCCTTCTGCACCGAATGTGTCGATGCTGGCAAGACGACCAGGCCGCTGTCGCTGGCGTTGAGGGTTCCTCCCATTGCAGCGGAATCACTTTTTTGGGCCGCTGCAGTCGTCCAACCGAGCAACAAGCCGAATGTCATGATGGTGCAAAAGGCCGCTAGGCTCCTCATCCTTCGAGCAAATCGAGCAGCCGGTTCAAATCATCGGTATTGGCAAAGGGTATTAAAATTTCGCCCTTTCCTTTTGCATTGGCATTGATTTGCACACGCGCCTCGAGTCGGCGAGCCAAGCTGTCCTGCACACTTTTATATGCACCATTGTCTTCAGCCTCTTTTTTGCCACCTTTTGGCACAGTTGTTCCACCCTCCTCGTTCATTTCGCGTACCAAGGATTCTACTTTCCGAACACTTAACCCTTCGGCTACTGCCTTGCGAAACACAAACAGCTGCTGTTCGGTCTTTTGCAAGCCCAAAATGGCGCGTGCATGTCCCATGCCCAAACTACCATTGCGGATCCCCAGTTGAATCTCGGGTGGCAGCTTTAACAAGCGCAGGTAGTTGGCAACGGTCGCCCGGTCTTTCCCTACTCGCTCGCCCAATTCGTCTTGTTTGATCTGACATTCGTCTTGCAACCTTTTGAAGCTGATTGCTACTTCAATAGCGTTGAGGTCTTGCCGCTGGATGTTTTCGATCAACGCCATTTCGAGCATACCCTGCTGATTGGCTTCGAGTACGTAGGCCGGTATTTCGGTTAGGCCTACGATTTTGGATGCCCGCAAGCGGCGTTCTCCAGATACCAATTGGTATTTTCCTTCGGTGAGTTTGCGCACTGTAAGCGGCTGAATGATGCCATGTATTTTGATAGAATCAGCCAATTCGCGCAGAGAGGCTTCTTCAAAGTCGGTTCGGGGCTGGTAGGGATTGGCTTCAATTTGACTCACTGGTATCATCCAGTTGGTGGTCGCCTGTGCCACCACAGCAGCTGCTTCGTCGGCCGACAAAAGGGCTCCAAGACCCCTTCCAAGTGCATTTCGTTTGGTTGTATTCATGTTCAGGAGTTGATCGTGCGGTCTTCGGCAGGAATACGTGTCAGGTTGTTTTTCTGCAAAATTTCGCGCGCCAGGTTGAGATAATTGGTTGCTCCTTTGCTGCTGGCATCGTGCATGATGGCCGACATGCCAAAGCTGGGTGCTTCACTGAGTTTGGTATTGCGGTGAATGATGGTGTCGAAAGTAATTTCGCCTAAATTTTGGCGGACGTCTTCCACTACTTGGTTCGCCAAGCGCAAGCGTCCATCGTACATGGTAAGCAAGATACCTTCTATTTTGAGCTGCTGGTTAAAGCGCGTTTGCACAATTTTGATGGTATTCAATAACTTACCCAGTCCTTCAAGCGCAAAATACTCGCATTGCACTGGCACAATTACAGAATCTGCTGCGTTGAGGGCGTTCACCGTGATCAGGCCCAAAGACGGACTGCAATCGATGATGATAAAATCGTACTGCTCTCGAATCGGTTCAATCACATCTTTAAGAATCCGTTCGCGGTTTGGCCGATTGATCATTTCTATTTCGGCACCAACCAAATCAATGGTTGCTGGGAGCAGATCGAGGAATGGCACTTCGGTTTGCAACACATTGTGCTGCACAGGCACATCGTTCACCATGCATTCGTAAATGCCAGTTTTGATGGCTTTAGGATCATATCCGATCCCAGATGTAGCATTTGCTTGCGGATCGGCATCGATCAAAAGTGTTTTGAATTCCAACACAGCCAGGCTGCTGGCTAGGTTGATGGCGGTGGTAGTTTTACCTACTCCACCTTTCTGATTGGCTATGGCTATGACCTTACTCATCCGAACTCCCACTGATTTTACTTCTATTGGAAACAGTTTCGCGTATTTTTGAAACGCAAATCAAGCCTCTAAGATAATACCCTCAGCAGGAATGAAAAAGTTGACATACCTCATTTTATCCACCATCTTGCTGGCAACTGGCTGCCATGAAAACCATGGGCCACAAAACAAGCAGATTTTCCATTACAACCAGGAGAGCGGCATCTCTTCACTCGATCCTGCTTTTGCACGTGATCAAGCAAGCGGCTGGGCGGTAAACATGCTTTACAACGGCTTGCTGCAGCTCGATTCAAACTTGCAGCTGCAGCCCTCCATCGCACAGCATTGGGAGGTTGATGCCCAAGGGACCACCTACCGTTTTTGGCTCCGCCGTGACGTCTGGTTTCATGCAAATAAATGCTTTAAAAACAATAAAAACAGAAAAGTTACTGCAAGTGACTTCGTATACTCCTTTAGGCGATTGATGGATCCAGCCACAGCTTCACCGGGTGCTTGGATTTTCAATGGCAAATTGGCAGGTGAAGGCTTTTATGCACCAAACGACAGCGTTTTTGAAATTCGGTTGAATGCTCCCTTCCCTCCTCTTCCCGAACTGCTTACCATGGGTTACTGCAGTGTGGTGCCCGAAGAAGCCATTCGCTTTTACGGGAATACCTTTCGTGAGCATCCGGTTGGCACCGGTCCTTTTCAAATGGCTTTTTGGTATGAAAACGAAGCCCTCTCACTGCACAAAAACCCCCACTATTTCGAATCAGAACAAGGCCAGCGATTGCCATACCTCGACGCAGTGATGGTGCACTTCCTTCCCGACAAACAAAGCGCATTTCTGGCCTTTTTGCAAAACAAGCTTGACTTTATTTCGGGGATTGATCCAGCATTTAAAGACGAGGTGCTTCAAAAAGATGGGTCGCTGCAAGACAAATATGCAGGCAAAATCGTCCTCCAAAAATCAGCTTATTTGAATACTGAATACCTCGGCATATTACTCGATCCAAACCAAAAAGCCATGCATCCAGCTTTGGCGGATAAACGTGTACGGCAAGCGCTCAATTATGGGTTCGACAGAGCACAGATGATACGATACCTCCGCAACAATATTGGTACTCCTGGAACTGCTGGCCTGATTCCGCCCGGATTGCCCGGATTTGACAGCAGTTTGTTGGGACATTACAGTTACCAACCTGAAAAAGCCCGCCAACTGCTAAAAGATGCAGGTTACGCGAATACTCCCTTGCGCTTGCGCCTTGAAACAAATCCGGCTTACCTTGATTTGTGCATCTTCATCCAACGGCAATGGCAACAGCTGGGCATTGAACTGAGCATCAATACCAGCCCAGGCCCCACACTGCGACAGCTCATTGGCAAAGGTGAAGCCCCGATGTTCAGGGCCAGCTGGATTGCCGATTATCCGGATGCCGAAAATTACCTTGCCTTGGCATATGGGCCCAATGAAACTCCAAACGGTCCGAATTACACCCGCTTTAAAAACCCACGCTTCGATGCATTGTATCTGCAAGCAATGGAACTTCCTGCCATAGGAGAACGGGCCGAGTTGTACAAACAGCAAAACGCCATTCTTTTAGAAGAGGCTCCTTACATTGTTCTGTACTACGACCAGGTCTTGCGTTTGCTCAAGCCTGGTATTACGGGTTTAAGTACAAATGCCATGAATGTGCTTGATTTAAAGCGCGTCTCAAAAAAAGAAGCCATTTAGCGCCTGGGGTGAAATTGACGCACCACATCCCGCAAATATTCGCGACTGAGGTGCGTGTATATTTCTGTGGTGGTGATGCTCTCGTGGCCGAGCATTTGCTGAACAGCGCGCAAATCGGCCCCTGCTTCTACCATATGGGTGGCAAATGCATGCCGAAAGGTGTGCGGACTCACGGTTTTTTGAACACCGGCCAATTCCGCTTGCTGTTTGACCAGTAGAAATACGAGCATGCGCGTAAGGGGCTTCCCATTCCGACTGAGAAAAACAACATCTTCTGCCCCTTTGGCAATTTGCAATTGACGGCGTTGTCCTTCTACATACCATTTTACTGAATCGATGGCTGTTTCTCCTATGGGAACCAGCCGTTCTTTATTTCCCTTTCCCAACACACGAACAAAACCGATGTCGAAGTACAAATTACTCAGGCGTAGTGAGACCAATTCGCTTACCCTCAAGCCACAACTGTAAAGTACCTCCAAAATGGCTTTGTTTCGGTGGCCCTCTGCCTTGCTCAAATCAAGACTCGCAATCATTTGGTTGATCTCGGTGATGTGCAAAACCTCAGGCAATCTCCGGCGACTTCGGGGCATTTCGAGAAGTTCTGCGGGACTCTCAAGCACCACACCTTCTACCATCAGGAAGCGATAAAATGCCTTGATGCCAGATATGATACGTGATTGGCTGCTGCTCTCCAGGCCCAAATCGTTCAAAAACGCTAAAAAACCTTGCAAATTTTGCAATGCCATGTGGGTAGCACTCAAGGGTGGTTGCTCGGTACTGGCATAATTGGCAAGCTTGTGTAAATCGTTGAGATAGGCTTTTACCGTATTGGCCGGATGCGAGCGCTCCAATCGCAAGTAAGCTTCGAAACTTTTGAGGTATTGTTGCCAGTTGGCGTTCATGGTGCCGCCAATTTCCTTAATTTCGAACGGAAATCAAACGCATGGAGCTCCTAATTATCAATGGTCCGAATTTAAACCTGCTCGGCAAGCGTGAGCCGGAGATTTACGGCAGCCGTTCATTTGACAACTATTTGGAAGAACTACGCTTGGCTTTCCCTGATCACCATTTGCAGTATTATCAAAGCAACCATGAAGGAGAGCTCATTGACAAAATACAATCAGCTGGTTTTCATTTAGATGGCATTATACTAAACGCAGGTGGCTATACACATACTTCGGTTGCCTTGGCGGATGCAGTTGCTGCAGTGCCCGCACCCGTGATAGAGGTGCACATCAGCAATCCCAATAGTCGGGAAGATTTCAGGAGAAACTCCTATTTGTCGCCCTATTGCAAAGCTGTGGTGAGCGGATTTGGCTTGGCGTCATACCACTTGGCAATCAGCGGCTTACTTGGTCTACTCTCTGAGCCAAAATAAAAGCTTCCAGTTTTGCTTTCCGGCCAAAAAAGTGAGCATACAAGGCACTTCCTTGAAACATACCTGATAATTCAACTGGCTTTTTTTTGTGCTTGATTTCCTTTCGTTTTTGCCATATATAAGCTTGCATACCAATAAACGACCAATGGGCTCTCGCAACTGCCCAAAAATCGCCCCATGCTCCGAGTGCAGCAAATTTGAGTGCCGCTGGAAAATCGAGTAGTAACCGCAATATCACGCGCACGAACATTTGCGGAAGGGGAAGATTTTTTTGGAGTGTGATGAGGCTGTTTCTAAAATTCAGAAAAGTTTTGCGCGGGTTGCCGTATGCCAACGAGCCTCCTCCCAAATGATATACCACCGACAAAGGTTCATGGATCAAGCTGTAGTTTAAGTGTTGCAATCGCCAGCAAAGATCAATTTCTTCCATATGCGCAAAGTAACGGGCATCTAAGCCCCCCGCTTGCCAATAGGCATTGGCACGCACAAACATGCATGCGCCTGATGCCCAGAAAACATGCTTCTTATAAGCATATTGCCCCATATCTTCTTCCACCTGCTCAAATAGCCTGCCTGCACAAAAGGGATAGCCCATGGCATCGATGTAACCCCCTGCAGCACCCGCATATTCAAAAGCATTTTGCCGTTTCCAGGCGCGGATAGTAGGTTGGAGGGCTCCTAATTGAGTGTCCTCAGCGAAACGTTGTGCAGGAGCCTCGAGCCATTCGGGACTTACCTCCACATCGGAGTTCAACAGCACAAAAACGTCCGCCTTAATAGATTTGAGTCCCTCATTGTATCCACCTGCATAACCTGCGTTTTCAGAAAGTTCGATGATGCGAATTTTATCGGCGTAGTTTTCTGTGAGCCACAACACCGAATCATCTGTAGATCCGTTGTCTACTACCCACACCTGGTGGTTGACATAGGTGGTCTGCAAAACCGACGGAAGAAATTGTTGCAAATGGTGTTTGCCATTCCAATTGAGTATAACGACCGCAATAGCGGGCAAATCAGGCGAATACATGTCCGGGATGTTCTAATGGATTAAGTTTCCAACGGCGGTGCGACCATAGCCAATAGGCAGGTTGTGATTTGAGCTGCGCCTCTAACATTTGTGCATGCTTTTGAGTGATTTCACCGGGCGCAAAGGCTTTGGGATCTTCTACCAAAACTTGCAGTTTGGCCCCGTAAAAGCCACGAGACTTGCGGTACATGCTCCCATATACCAAAACAGCATCGTTTTTTACTGCCAATTCGGCAGCACCTGTGTAAATGGCGGTTGTTTGATGCATAAAAGGCAACCACAAAAAACGGTTGTGTGGAGTTGGTGACTGATCTCCCAATACGTAGGTGCAGTGCAACGTATGCTTATGCGTTTCCAATGCTTTGAAAATTTGCTTCATTGGTACAGGCAATGCACCAAATTTGGCCCTCATTTCACGCACCAGCGCATCAATTGGTGGATTGTTAAGCGGTTTATAAATTATCAAATGTAAATGACGCAAATGCAAGGTAAGCGCTTTGTGAAGCCACTCCCAATTGCCGTGATGCGCTCCAATGAATATGATGTGCCGCCCTTGCTCATGCAACCGGTGTAGGATTTCGGGATTTTCTATTTCCACCCTGCGCAATATTTCATCTGCATCCATGTCCATGGTTTTGACCGTTTCAACCATTTGATCACAAAACCATTGGTAAAATTGCTTTTCTATTAGGGCAAGCTCTTCACCTCCCTTTTCGGGGAATGCATTTTTAAGATTTTCACGTACCGTATGCTTGCGGTAGCCTATGACATGAAAAAGCATCACATAAAAAAAGTAGCTAATGGTGTAGAGCACTGCCAATGGCAATTGGCTCAAAGCACGAAATGCTCCCCATTGCAACCAATATAAAATGCGGCTCATTACTGGTTGCGGAAGTTTTCTTCCAAATAGCTCCCAAAATGGCCTCTGTTCATCTGCTCGTCTATGTCTCTAAAGGCCGTGGTTCGGCTAAACAATACCAAACGCCATTGCGGATCATACGGCTCGCCCAAGGCTTCTGAATGCAACAATTGATAATCGTTGGTAATCATGTCGGGATTGTAAAACACGAATCGGATGTTTCTTTGACCTTTGTATTCGTAGTACCACCAAATTTCATAGGGGTAGGCACTTGGTTCATTTGTTACTTGTGTTCTGCTATTGGGTTTGCCGTATTGCAAGTACACACGTCCCCTCTCAGTTTCATAACCTTTTGTGATTTTTGAACTGAACAACTCCACTGTTTCCCGCACTTTCACTGCGTATTCAGCCCAAGCCTTTTCAGGATTTACTTTGTCGCGGCGCTCCCAGAAACTCAACATATATTTCTTCATGAGCTCCACTTCAATTTCTTTTTGTTTGAGAAGGTTGTCAGCATATTCCCTTTCAAAAATCTCAGAAATGGGGCGCATGGCCGAAATGTTTTCGCGCAACTGAGCCTCTGTCATGCCATCAACAAAAGACATAGTTGTTTTGAGTGCTCTCATTTTTTGCTCGTCAAAAGCTATTTTGCTATTCAATCGCTGTATGTCTTGCTTTTTTGAGGCTATTACATGACCCGAAGCATCCAGCACTTCAAATCGCAGTTGATAATTGCCGCTTGGTACCTCATCAATTAAAAATGCATCTACCAATACATTCACTTCTTTGCGTGTTAGGCGATAAAAGCGGCTGCACTTATCAACAACCTGCTCATTACCATAAACCAACATGGCCCTTGCTACAAAAACAGAATCTGTCAAAGCTTGGGTACCGTACAATTCAGTGTAAAACCGCAAGGTATCATGTCCGGTATTGTAAAAGTACGAAGGACGAGGTACCAAGTCGAGACCACTCTTGGTCAATTGACTTGGCTTGTTGGCTTTGCTCATGCTGTTTACCAGCATGATATCTGAAAAAACCGGCTGAGTACCTGGCTTTTTTAGGGTAATGGTTCCACTTGCGCGAGCGGTATTGGTTGTATCGTATTGGTCACGAATGTTGATTTCCATGAAATAGGTACCCTCACCAAGACTAAAACGCTGCAAATCGATAAAGCTGAAATCGAGTTTGCTGTTGGTATCAATTTCTGGGCTTTTGAGCACGTATTTGTCAAACAGCACAATGCTGTCATTTTTCTCGAAGCTCACGGTGATTTGAATGGCTCCTTGCAGTTGATTGGGTCCAAATTTGACAAAATGTACCGACCTGCTATTTACTGCGAGGTAGGTTTCAACATAGGGTCCTTTTCCAGGTTGGTGAAAGCTCGCATACCTAAACTGGGCGTCAAGGGCGGCGACAGATTCGATGTTTCCAATGAACAGGAACAGAAAAATAAAGCAGCACAACCTGCTAAAGCTTAAACTTGCAGCGTGATTCATGAGCAAAAATTAGAGGTTATCTATACCGAGTTGCCTTATTGGCCTTCGGTAAGCTTTCTTGCAAAGCTAAGGAATGTCGAGCTCGTTTTTTTGGAGAATTGTGAGCATTTTGTCAAATCTTCGAACCGAAATCGTTGCTGGATTGCTGGTGCAAATGGCCCGTTGTTGCTCAGCATCCCTGTTCAGGGTGGGCGCTCGCATAAACAACTCTACCGCGAAGTGATGCCGGATGAAGGTAAATCCTGGCGCCATCAGCACTGGCATAGTTTAAAAAGCGCCTACGGCAAAAGTCCGTTTTTTGAATATTATGAAGCCGATTTAGAGCGGTTTTACAGCAAGTCGGGACAAAATTTATGGGAGTTCAACTACCAGCTTTTTCAATGGATCATGCGTCAATTGGGCATGCATCCTGAAATAAAACTTACCCAGTCTTTTGTACCGCAATATCCATTAAACGATCAAAGAACCTATAGGCACTGGCAGCGATTAGACGTGCCCCCCTATTACCAATCTTTTACCGCGAAAACTGGATTTCTCTCTGACATGGCTGGTCTGGATGTATTACTTCACCTGGGTCCGCATGCCAGCCGCACATACTTTAAAAATTTCTGATTGGGTTGATGCTCAGCCCTGAGGTTTCAGTCCAAAAAATTCACGATTTAACCTGTGATTCACGGCTTCTGCGTATTTTCGTGGCCTATGGCAAAATGCATGATGTTGTTGCTGTTGCTTTGTATGGGTATTTGGCCCGCAATGGCACAGTTTGAAGAAAAAACCATTGACATTGGCAATATTCGGGTGAATGTCACGAATGCGGGCACCATTGGTAGACCCAATGTTCGGAACGACCCGCAAGGGCCTCCTTCCATGGAGTATCCTCGCGGATCAGGCGTAGAACACCTATTTGAAGCTGGAATTTGGATTGGTGCCATCAAAAATGGTCAAATTTCGGTATCGACAGGAGCAGTAGACGATGCATCGGGATATGCGGTGGGCAAAGCTGGATTTGAATTTTCTCCTATGCCTGGCATGCCTGTTATCACCCGTTCAAGCCTTCCGGGCAGTCCGGTTTTCTCAACAGCAGCACGCGCTCACCAAGAGTATGTCTTGAATTTCACCGATGAGTTCACCATTGTTCCTGGTTCAACCCAACCCATTGCCAATCACCTGCAACCACTCAATGCCAGGGTGCGTTTAGAAACCTACGCCTGGAACTTCCCCTTTGCCGATTATTTCACCATCTTCAATTATACCATTACCAACAACGACAATGCTCCATGGGATTCGGTGTACCTCGGACATTGGAGCGACCTTGTTGTGCGCAATGTGAAGGTAACCAACGATCGAGGTGCTGCTTTCTTCAACAAGGGCAGTTTAGGTTTCGATGACACTTTGCACGCCATGTATGCATACGATGTTGTAGGCGATAGGCCCTTTACCAATTCTTATGGCGCTTTGCAGTTTTTAGGCATCATCCACAATGGGCAATACATTCACCCAAACAATCCCAATACACCATATGCTCGCGTAAACGGCAATTACTGGCTTTACAACGTAGCCGCCCCTACGAACGATTTGCAGCGTTACGACCGCATGAAAACGAAAGGGAATTTTGGGCCGAGCGCAAACCTGAATACCCCAGGCAATAGGGTGCAACTGATGGGTGCAGGCCCTATTGCCCGTGTTGAACCAGGAGAAACCATCACATTCGTAATTGCTGCGGTTTGTGCACCGCAACTGGATGACACCCCGCTTGATAGCTGGTTTGCACGTACACAACTCAGAACAAATTTGGGCTGGGCCAAACGGACTTTCGTAGGGGAAGATGGCAACGAAAATGGCCAACTTGATCCCGGAGAAGATTTGAATGGCAACAACGTACTCGACCGCTATGTGTTGCCCGAACCTCCTCCTCCCCCCAAGGTCAGGTTTGTTCCCTCGAGTAATAAAATAACCATTTATTGGGACAACGTTACCGAAACTACCCTTGACCCAATCACCAAAGTCCTCGACTTTGAAGGCTACAGGCTGTATAGAACAAAACCAGGAGATGATAAAAGCCCCAATCTGCTTTCAAATGCCTCTTTGATTGCACAATGGGACAAAGCCGGAAATGGCATTGGCTTCAACAATGGTTTCGATGCCATCCGTCTCAATACACCCGAAAGTTTTGAGGGCGATACAAGCGCGTATTGGTACAAATATGAGATCAATGATGTTTTGAATGGTTGGCAGTACATGTACATTCTCACTGCATTCGATGAAGGCGATCCAGCCATTGGATTGGAATCTTTAGAATCATCACGTATTCAAAACGCCTACAGGGTATATGCAGGAACTGAAGCTGGCGAAATGAGCGATACCCGTCAGGTTGGCGTTTATCCAAATCCATACCGCTTGTCGGCAGCTTGGGACGGCACTACTTCTCGCTCCAAAAAAATTGTCTTTTTCAACCTACCCAAGAGAGCTGAAATCAGGATTTACACGGTGAGCGGCGATCCCATTGCCACTTTGTATCACGATGCGGGTGCTGATTTTAACGGTAGCAATGCCGGCTGGTTCAACAATTTTGGCGGCGATCCGAACCGGGTATATATGGCAGGTGGTGAGCATGCCTGGGATGTTTTGTCGGACGATAAGCAAAGCATTGCAAGTGGCCTTTATTTGTTTTCGGTAAAAGACTTGCAAACAAATGAAGTACAAACTGGCAAATTTGCCATCATCAAATAAGCACTAATTGACTTGTAAAAAGCCGCCCCCAAAAATGGGGGCGGCTTTTTTGTTAGGCAGCTACACTCGCGGTCTTTTTACCACCAAGGGTCACGAAGTCACTTGCTACAATTTCGGTAGTCGATTTTCGATTCCCGTCTTTGTCGGTGTATTGCCGTGTTGAAATTTTACCTTCAAGAGCAACTTCCGAACCTTTTGAGAGCGCCTTTTCGGCAAACGTGGCCGTTTTTCCCCAAGCAATGATGTTGTGCCATTGGGTCTCACTAACGCGTTCGCCTTTGTCGTTGATGTACGTTTCGTTGGTTGCCACACTGAAGCGAGCCAACTTTTTTCCGGTGGCAGTTTCCCGAATTTCAGGATCCTTGCCGAGGTGGCCAATAAGGCGCACCTGATTGCGCATGTTTGCCATAGTCGTGCAATTTTTGGTTTATAAAAGAAACAAAAAGGGTGTTTTCATAAAACAAAGCTGCAAACCAAAAAATGGTTAGTCGTAATTTAAACGCTTGTAAACGTTTGTAAACGCTTAAATCCGATAGTCATGGAAAACAAATGCTGTATGCAATGCGGCAGCCCAATGAAAGGCCGTCGCGACAAAAAATTCTGCGATGATCACTGCAGAAACAATTATAACAACCTCCTGCATCTTAACACCACTTCGATGATGCGCAAGGTACACCAGGTGCTCAGGAAAAATCGGCGTATCCTCGAAAAGGCCTTGGCGAAAGCAAAGCAATCCGACCGCATACCACTCGACAGTTTACTGGAAGAAGGCTTTCTGCCTATTTACCATACGAAATCGGGCAGCGATGAACAGGGCAGATCGTACTTTTTTTGCTACGAATATGGCTTTCAATTGCATGAGCAGTTCGTCCACATTTTTGTGGTGCCTGAAGCGCGCGCAGCTTGAGCGAAATGAAACCCCATGCATTACTGGCGTTTTTTTTTGATTAGGCTTGCAGTAAAAACAGTTGAAGTCTATATTTGCAGTCCAATTGAGGCGAAAGTCTTGATAAAACGGTGGATGTAGCTCAGCTGGTTAGAGCGCTAGTTTGTGGCACTAGAGGTCGCCGGTTCGAACCCGGTCTTTCACCCAAGCCGGTTGGTTATCCAACCGGCTTTTTTTTATGCCTTGTTTTTGACCCTTGCAAAAGACTGCAAGAACTTCCAATCAGCTTTTCCTGGCAGCAGGGCCAACCAAATGTCCGTTTTTTTACCGGCAAAAAGCAACATTGCCAACAATAGACCACCTCCATAGGCCACGGATTGCGCCCAAGCTGCGCCGATTAATCCCGCATACTTACTCAAAAGCGGTAAAGTCAGTAGCAGGCCTATTAAGGTGAAGAATGATACCAGTGCATTGAAGCGATAATGCCCAATACCAGCAAAATAGTGCGTCATTATGTTCGAAACCGACAAAAAAAGTATGCCTGGTGCCAGTCCCCAAAGCAAGGGTCGAATAGCCGTGAAATCTTTTTCGAATACAAAAACCAACCATGTTTCAGGAATTGCCAACAGCACCACAATGGCAGCAAGGGTAAAAAATGCTGTTGCCTTGAACCAATTGATGGTGATTTGCTTGGCCCGTTGCAAATCGTTGCCGTTGGCCACTTCGCTCATTTGAACCAAAGAAACAGCCCTGCTGATAATCCAAAGCGACTCTGCCAAACTTACCGCAACACCAAAAACACCTACAGCCGCCATTCCCAAGCGGTCTTCAATGAGGTAATACGACAATCGGTAACTCATAAACTGCAAAACATTGGCGAGCTGCGACCAACCACCTACACCAAACATAGCTCTGAAAAGACCGGAAGTTTGCGCCACTGAGGACTTTGGCCAAAAGCGGAATACCGCCCATGAACTTGCCAAAAGCAACGCTACATTGGCCATGGTCAACAACTTTACAAAAAGCATGATGCGGCCCGGCTCTCCCATGAACCACAACAAGGCAAAAAGCAGCAATTGAACCGCACCAAACGCTATACCCAGTTGGTTGTCGAAGGTAATTTTCTTCAATGCCAATAACATGTATCGGTTGGTATTCGCGGCATTGAAACTCAGCAGTAACGCCAACCACCAAAAAATAGAAATCCCCAAATCCTGGTCCAACCAAAGCAATAAAGCCAACGATAAAACGCTGATAAATAGCATCCAGGTCATGGACCAAACATACAATGCGCGTGGCGAAAAGCGTGGCACCAAGTAAATCAGCCCTGCTCCTCCTGCCAACCCAACCGCGTGCAGCGATAAATTCAAATTCGCCACCAGCAAACTGATTTCTCCACGTACCTCAGCCCCCAACAAACGGGCTGTAAAAACCACCAAAAGCAGATTCAAAACAGCATTGAGCCCGCGCGAAACAAAGGTATGGATGACCTTACGCCACATATCGGATGCGTTTAAGCAACTTCAACCACTTCTGGCCCACGGCAGCAGCACTGTAAGGATGCTCCTTGTCAAGGGGTGTTCCAATTCCGATAACTTGGTCGGCCCAACAATGCTGCAGGGCAGCATCCCAGGCCCTTTCGTCGTGCTCAGCTATTAATTCCAATGGCCCCAATGCAAGATGCTGCTGGAGGGCAGGCAAGGCAGGCGCTACAACCCTGCAGCCACATGCCAAGGCTTCGGGCACCACAATGGAAAAAGTCTCAAACTCACTGCACAGCAGCATCCCCTTGGCCGCTCTATACAACATAGCCAAGGCTTCAGCATTTTGGACTCCCAACAATGCCACACCCTCCAGCTGACCAGCAAATTTTTGTTGCGCTGCAACTTTATCATAAGCGCCTGCCACTTTTAATACTGCCTCGGGATGCATGAGGCGAAACCGCTGGAATCGGCTCAAGACCAAATCGAAACGCTTTACCGAAGCCAAATTGCTCACATGTAAAAAATAGTCCTCCTTTTGAACGGACCTGATTTGCTCGTAAATAGCTGTATCTACCACATTGGGGATGATTTCGTATCGATTCTTCAAATGCAGTGCTTGCATGGCATCGGCAAGTAGCTGGGAGGGACAAACAATGCATTCTGCCCGATTTGCGACCAATTGTGTGAGATAACGCAGTAAAAAACCCTTGAATTGCGCGTTTTGGGGCAAATAGCCCGACCAATGCTCGGCCAAAACGAAGGGAATATTGTAACGGTAATGGAGCCACAAAGCCCACCAACCAGCCTTCCAGGCCACATGCACCACCACCAAATCGGGTTTTCCTTGCTCGGCGAGATAGGCTTTGATGGCCAATTTCATGGCCCTGTATTGGCGCCATGCCTGAAGCAACGGATTTTTGCCCGATGCATAGGCATGTATATAATACCAAACACTTTGCTCTTCCTTTTTTTCCAGCACGCAGTCACCTTGATCGCGCAAAGGTGCCGCCACCAAACCGCTTTTTACCCCTACTGCAGCCAAAGCCTCCACTTGCCTGAGAATAAAAACCCCATTGCGCGAAGTTGGTCCTTCAGGGTACCAACTGCTCAAGTGCAACACATGTAACGCTTCCGACGTTGAATTTACGGGCATAGATGGCCTAAAACTACTGCAAATAAGCTAATTTTGACGCATTCAATGAAAGACCTACGCACCGCTTTTGTGCTTCTTTTTTGCTCGTTGTATTGGTTGCCTTTGGCCGTGTTTGCCCAAAACGGCGTCAAAAACACCATAGACATTGAGCAAGCAGGCGAACTTACCTACGAAGAAGCTGGAGGTGAAAGGGTACGCCGACTGATTGGCAATGTGATTTTGCGTCAAGATGATGTGCGGTTGTATTGTGACAGCGCACTGTTGTATGCCGACTCCAAACTTGCCAAAGCATTTGGAAACGTACGCATAGTACAAACCGGGAAATTCAACGGCACCTGCCGCTACTTGGAATACAACGGTCAAACCAAAGATGCCGTACTGCGCCAAAATGTGTATCTCACCGACGGCGAAATGAACCTCACAACCGACGAGCTCTTTTATAACACCAACACCAAAATAGCACGTTACCAACAGGGCGCACTCATCCGAAATGCGGAAGCCACCTTAAAAAGCCTACGGGGCACCTACGACAGCAACACCAAACAATTTTATTACCGCACCCGTGTAAGTCTCGACCACCGCGACTTCAAACTCACGGCCGATACCTTGCTTTACAACAACCTGAGCGAGCGTGCTGATTTTGTGGGACCTACGAACATCAAAACCGACAGAAGCAAAACCTACACCGAAGGCGGCTGGTACAAGAGCAAGAGCAAAGAGTTTTACCTGAATAAAAACGGCCGCATTGCGGTCGATAGCCAGCAGTTCATCAAAGCCGACACCATTTATTTCGACGAAAGCAAGGAACTCGGTTATTGTCGCGGCAATGTGCAGCTCATTGATACGGTAGAAAAATCTGAAATCAGGGGTGGCTTTAGTCGATTCAACCGAAAGGCGGGCTGGAACCTGGTATACGAATATCCCCTGCTGATCAATTTTGGTGAAAAAGACACCTTGTATTTGACTGCCGATACCATCTACCAATACAAAGACAAAAACGAAAAAAGCGTGATGCGTGCCTGGCGGTTGCCGGTGATTCAGCAAGCCGATTTGCTGGTACATTGCGATTCGCTCTCTTATGTTGAAGCCGATTCGATGTTTCGTTTGTTCACCCTGCCCATCATTTGGTCGGGTGGCTTTCAAATCACTTCCGAATTCAAAGAAATTTACACCAAAGGCAAAGCTTTCGATCGGATGGAAATGTACCGTGAATCGTTCATGGTAAAACAAGAAGACAGTTTACATTACAGCCAAATAAAAGGCAAGGATGTTACCGCCTATTTCAGCGGGCAGCAAATCAGTCGCATGGATGTGAAAGGCAATGGTGAAAGCATTTATTATGTAGAAGACGAATCGGGCGAAGGCTTCATGGGAGCTAACAAAATTGAATCGAGCAACATCACCATCCTGCTCGAAGACAACAAACCCGTCGACATTCGCTTTTATGTAAAGCCGGTGGCTGTGATGACTCCCATTGACAAGGTCGATCCAGTTGCTTTCAGGCTAAAGGGCTTCAACTGGCAAGGCGAACGATTGTCGCAAGTACAATTTCGCATGGCTGAGGCCTTGAGTTGTAGTCCCGAACAAGGCTGGTATGCCGAATTGTATCCGCAAAAAAAATCCACCGAAGAAACCAATCAATTGGCTCCTGCGGTGGAAACTCCAAAAGCGAAATAAGCTTACTTCAGGGCAGCATTTACCTTTTCAATGAGGCTTTTTTCCTTTTCAATGGCCTGAGCCAACAAGGCATCGGCTTCGGCGAGAGCAGCATTTTTGTAAGCTTCATCCTTGAGTCCGCCTAGATTCACTTTTACGTTCAACCAAGCAGCATAAACAGCGGTTCTGGCGCACAAAACGCCCACGCCGGCATCGGTAATGCTGTTGGGGTTACCCTTTTCTATCATGGCTGCCAAAGGCTCGAAACTTTCATAAGCCAAGCGCATGCTTTGCAGCGGCGTTTCTATGGCAACTTTGGTAGCCGCTTGAATGGCAGCCGATCGTGCCTTTTTCTCTTCATCGCTAGCCTTTGGCAAGGCAAAAGCCTGCATGATGCCGTCGAAAGCACGGGTATCGGCATCTACCAACCGCAACAAGCCGTCTTTGATGTTTTGGCACTGCACGGCTACCTCACTGAAATAGGCAGTTTGTTCCTCCCAGCCGCGTTTTCCAGCCGAAAGATTGGCTACCATGGCACCCAAACTGGCACCCAAAGCACCTGCGTAGGCGGCAATCGACCCACCACCAGGTGCTGGCGATTCGCTGGCTGTTTCGTTGGCAAAAGCCACCAAATCCATGCGCACCAAGCGACTGTCGGCAGCATCAGCAATCACGTATTCGATGATTTTTTTCTTCGGATCAAAAGGCCCGAGCTCATTGAGGCCCATGCTGCGAACCGCCGTTTCAATGATTTCGGCCTCAGAAACGCCCTCTGAACGCCCCATTTTGGCGAGGTAATGCCGTCCGGCTTCGAGCATACAACGCAAAGGAATGAGTCCCACCAATTCCGAACCCGTTACCCGCACGCCTCTTTCATGTGCCGCACGCACCACCTCGTCGAAAGCGGCATGCACCGATGTAACATTGATGTTGGTGAGGTTCATCGAAATTTGTGCAAAGCCGTATTCTTCGATGTACCAACCTACTGCTTTCACCGATTTGAGGGTGCCTGGGATGCGCACTGGCTCGCCCTTTTCATCGTTTACCACCTCGCCCAAAACAGGGTGACCAAGGCGTTTAACACGACCAGCTTCCCGTACATCGAAAGCAATGGCGTTGGCAATGCGGGTCGATTTGGTATTGAGGTTGATGTTGTAGGCCACCAGGAAGTCGCGGGCGCCAATGACGGTGGCACCCGATTGGGCATTAAATGCCGCGGTACCAAAATCGGGCTGCCAGTTGGGATCTTGCAGTTTTTTGGGAAGTCCTTCGTATTCACCGGCCCGGATGGTAGCCAAATTGCGCCGTTCGGGCTTGCTTGCAGCGCTTTCGTACAGGAAAACGGGAATTCCCAGCTCCTCACCTACTCGTTTTCCCAATTGACGTGCATAGGCAACCGTTTCTTCCATGCTGATGTTGGCCACAGGAATGAGCGGACAAACGTCGGTAGCCCCCATGCGGGCATGTTCACCGCTGTGTTTGCGCATGTCGATGAGCTCACCGGCTTTGGCAATGGCCCTGAAGGCTGCCTCCACTACGGCAGCAGGTTCACCCACGAAAGTAACCACTGTGCGGTTGGTGGCTTTACCTGGATCAACATCTAAAAGCCGAACACCTTCCACCGACTCAATTTGATCGGTGATTTGTTTGATGATGTGCATATCGCGGCCTTCCGAAAAATTGGGCACGCATTCAACGAGTTGCTTCATGGCCCAAAGATAAAAAAGCGGCTTGGCGTGACGCAGTAAAAAATGGTTGATTTAACCCAAGCATAAACTAGCAACACGTATTTTGCACACATGAAGAAGCTCGTACTGTTGATTTTGCTGGCACTATCAGCCGAAACCCTTTTGGCCCAAATTGTAGCCGGCCCCATGTTGGGTTATGCCGAATTGCGCGAAGTAGGTATTTGGATGCAAACCGAAAAGGCCGCTTTGCTGAATTTGGAGTACCGTACTACTGGAACCGAAAAATGGATAAATGCCGGTTCGCTGCTTACCAAAGCAGAAAACGCTTTCACTGCACAATTCAAAATAGGCAATTTAGAACCTGGCCTCACCTACGAATACCGCATTTATGCCAATGCCAAACTTTTTGGCGAAACACCCTATACCTTCAAAACGCAAAAATTGTGGCAATGGCGCGAAGAACCACCCGCCTTCCGCATCGCATTGGGCAGCTGTCACTATGCCAGTGAAGCAGCCTACGACCGTCAGGGTGAGCCTTATGGTGGCGATTATCAGGTATTCGACAACATTGCCGCTAAAAATCCCGACATGATGCTGTGGCTCGGCGACAATATTTACCTGCGCGAGGCCGACTGGAGCAGCCGTTCGGGCATTTTGTACCGCTACAGCCATATGCGCAAGCAGCCTTATTTGCAGAAATTATTGGCAAGTTGTCCGCAATATGCCATTTGGGACGACCACGATTTTGGTCCCAACGACGCTACCGGCTCCTGGGCGCACAAAGACCTGAGCCTCGAAGCCTTTAACCTGTTTTGGATGAACAATGGTCAGGCTGCAGCCGGTGTACCAGGAATAACCACTGCTTTTCAATACAACGACATGGGCTTTTTCTTGCTCGACAACCGTTACCACCGTACCAACGAGCGCATGAAAGATTCATGCAGCCGCGAAATGCTGGGTGATGCCCAACTAAAATGGCTCATCGATGCGCTCAAAGGCAGCAACGCCAGCTTTAAAGTGGTTGCCATTGGCAGCCAGGTACTCAACAGCGAAGCTTTGTATGAAAATTACGCCCAATATCCCTGCGAGCGCGAGCGTTTGCTCGAAGCCATCACACGAGAAGGAATCAAAAACGTGGTTTTTGTGACGGGCGACCGCCACCACAGCGAATTGAGCAAACTGGAAAAGAACGGCATTGTGCTGTACGACATCACCGCTTCGCCACTCAGCAGCAAGGTGGGCAATAATCGCGACAATGAAAAAAACCTCAACCGGGTAGAAGGCAGTTTGCAATTGAAGCGTGGCTTTGCCACTTTGGATGCCCGTGGTGATCGCAAAAACCGGGAATTGGTGTTGCAGTTCAACGACAGCAACGGCCAATTGCTGTATGAGCAAATCATTCCCCGTCAGCCTTAAAGATTAGCTACATTTGCAGCATGAAACTCAAAGCGTGGCAAGTAAAATGGATGTTGCGCATCTTCCCGGCCCTGCTGTTCAGCCGGGTTTGGTTGCGTGAAGTGGCTGAAGATTTTCGTTGGTGTGAGGTCAGTGTAAAACCATCATTACTCAACCGTAATTTGCAACGTACCATCTTTGGGGGCACCATTTTTAGCGCCTTCGACCCCTTTTTTGCCATCTTGTTTTGGCAGATTTTTGCCTGGCGAGGCCATAAACTAGAGGCTTGGCTCAAAAGCGCTGAGATTGATTATAAAAAACCAGCTTCCACCCGTTTGCGGATTCGCTTTGAAATTGACGAAGCTTCGTTGCATGAAGCCGAAGCTGCCTTGGCACAAGAAGGTCGCTTTCAAAAGTGGATGACCGCAAAAGCTTTTAACACCAAGGGTGAAGTATGTGCCGAAGCCCGTTTATTGGTTTATTT
>CAZNWC010000003.1:0-145524 GCA_964577055.1 uncultured Chitinophaga sp.
CTGAGCGGCCGGTTTTGGGTGTGTTTTTAGATAGAGCTGCGTCTGATGCGCGCCCTTCAGGCGCGAATCCGTGCGCCAAGCCCCCAAGGCTTGAGCGAAGGCTGGAAATGAAAAAACCCAGGCCGCGGCTGAGCGGCCGGTTTTGGGTGTGTTTTTAGATAGAGCTGCGTCTGATGCGCGCCCCTCAGGCGCGAATTCGTGTCCGACAAAATTGATTTTCAAGTGGTTACGTTCTTTTTTGAATTTAGCCCCGTATTCATTTGCATACAATTTGCATAAAAAAACCCCAATACGGAACCGAATGAAGCACTTCGTATTTAGAAGAACTTTATTCAGTGTAGTTTTTGAGGCTTTCTTGTAAGGTGTCGTTTTTAGTTTGATATCTAAGGGCTCTACCAACCTTTCGCAAAGCTTTTATACTTTTATGTAGGCTTCCCGCGGCATGTTTTCTTCAGGTGCTTTTAGATTTACACACTTTATTCTACTAAATGAAACAATGTCGCAGTAAAAAAACCATTATTAAGGACAGGTTGAATTTGTGAAGTTACATTAGCTTTTACGACGCCATTCACATAAAGTCTTGCCTCTGTTGTACCTGTTGAATTTGAAGTGTAACCACTTGCACCTAATGAAATCATAATCGGACGTTGTGTTGATGTAAGTTTTATTGTTTTTGACCAGGTTGATGCATTCGTATTTATCTGTTCAGATTGGGATTGACCGGTTTCATTTGTATAAGTAACAGTTAAAGAAGGGCTGCCAAGAATTGCAGACTCAAATGCGCTTGAAGATACAATCTCGTAATTCAAGGTTACACTACCTGAATTTAAATCTTTTTCACATCCTGTAGATAAAAAAGCAACAATAGTTAAAAGCGCAAGTGACTGTTTCATGGTTTTTATTTCGGGAAAGATAAAATTTTTGCCTTAATAATAAAAACATAGCTTTAATCTCTAAGTAGTCCACTTCTTTCATCTGCTGCAGTCTTTCACAAAGCTTTACATACTTCTTTGTTGGCTTCCCACGGTAGCTTGTTTTCGCATGCAGCTGGTGCTTTTCAGCCGGATGAAGTTTGCGTTGACTCGCCAAGTCGGACTCTCTTCCCAAACGAGCTGGCTGTACGCCATTTATTTGGTTTTTTTATGTTTTACTGGGGGCATCGCTCATTGAGTTTTGTCCCGCTGCATGGCACAAGGCCGTTGAAGAAGCCCATGAGTTTTCTATCTACTATTTCGTGGCCTACATGGTCCTTCACCTGGGGGGTGTTTTTTGGCCGAATTTACCTCTTTGCCAGGAATGATTTCGCGGGTGAATTCGGGAGAAAAGAAGTGGATGAACAGGGTAATCAAACCAGCAAGCTATCAAAACCGATATGGAGCGCAACCGAAGTGCTATCTTTGCGAGATGCAGGCGAAAACCGATATACGTGCGCTTTCACTTGAAGCCCTTACCGAAAAACTGGTGGCCTTGGGAGAAAAGTCGTTCCGTGCCAAACAAGTGTACGAATGGCTGTGGAACAAGGGCGCGCGTACCTTTTCCGACATGACCAACCTTTCGCTCGATTTGCGCACACGCCTCGAGGAACATTTTACCATCAACCACATACATGTAGATGAAGAGCAACGCAGCGAAGACGGCACCATCAAAAATGCCGTGAAGCTGTTCGACGGCAGGGTGGTAGAATCGGTACTCATTCCCACCGAAACCCGCATCACCGCCTGCATCAGCAGCCAAGTGGGTTGCAGCCTCGATTGTACTTTCTGCGCCACGGCCCGTCTCAAACGCATGCGCAACCTCAATCCTGATGAAATTTATGATCAGGTAGTGGCCATTCGTCAGCAAGCCGAAATGTACTATGGCCGTCCGCTCACCAACATCGTGCTCATGGGCATGGGCGAGCCGCTGCTCAATTACAACAACGTCATTGCTGCCATCGATAAAATCACTTCGCCCGAAGGATTGGGCATGTCGCCACGCCGCATTACGCTCAGCACTGTGGGCGTTACCAAAATGATTCGCAAAATGGCCGATGACGGGGTGAAATTTAAATTGGCCGTAAGCCTGCACTCCGCCATCGACGAAAAGCGCTCGAAACTCATGCCCATCAACGAAACCAACAAGCTGAGCGATCTGGTATCGGCCCTGCAGTATTGGTACCAAAAAACAGGTAGCCGTGTAACTTTTGAATATGTGGTGTGGCGGGGCATCAACGATGGCGACGAAGACATCCGCGCATTGGTGAAGTTGTGCAAAAAGCTTCCCTGCAAAGTAAACCTCATCGAATACAATCCCATCGACGACGGTCCGTACCAACAGGCCGATGCCGATAGGGTAGCGGCCTATCAACAGGCTTTGGAAGCCGTAGGCATTGTGGCCAAAGTACGGCGCTCACGCGGCAAAGACATCGATGCTGCCTGTGGTCAGTTGGCCAACAAAAATTTGTCTGTGGTAGCCCAATAAACCGGGTATCGGTTCTTATTGCTCTTTTTGGGAGGCCTGTCTTCGCACCCAAACGGTGAGCACTTGTTTGTCGCCTTTGCGTGTTTCGAAATAGGCTGGCCGATAAGCACCTGGTGCTGCAAAACAGGCTTCCAATGTGTCGCCCTTTAAACGGTAAATGCCATTCCGCTTGAGACCGTGATCCATATAACCGTCCACCCAAATATCGAGGTGGCGAGGGTAAAACTCATCCTGAACCAGGTATTTCCCGTGGTAGAGCTCGTCGGAACGCACCCGGTAAATCGAGAAAATACTGTCTTGCATGTTCAAGTGCACGCCATGCGCTTGCTCATCGGGATATACCACCCCGTCGGCTTCGGTATGCAAGAGATCCCAATCGCCGCTCAGCAACACGTCTTTGGGTTGCAGTTTTCCGCAACCGACCAGCATGGCCAGCAATCCCGAAAGCAATAGAAGTCCGAAGGCGGATCGTAAGTACACTTGATTAAAGGTCATTATTACTAAACCCATTGCAACGAGGTTCAGTTCAGCTGTGCAAATAAAATACATTGGCATAACAAACAAAAATGCCCGACCGAAGTCGGGCATCTTGTTTCGCTTGCACCTTGTGATCAAGGCAGGGTGATGGTCCGTGTGCGACCGTTCATGGTCACAGTGGCTTGGTTGTCGCAATTGCCAGTGCCATAATCAATGGTTCGAGTGCCACGTGTACCATGTGTGGTGGTCATGACACCGCTCACAAGCCAATTGCAGCTGCCTTCGCGACGCAAGGGTGTGGTGATGTTTTGGGTGTGGGTAGCGCCATTGCGGGTCATGCTGCTGTTACCCGAAATGAGGAATACATCATCGGTACGTACGCTAGGCGTAGCGTATCCTGCAATCATCTCGATGGTACGCGTAGCAGTGCGGTTGCTGCTCACGTTGGTAGGAGTAGTAATGGTGATATTGCTGCTCCGGTTAATCACTGGATTGGTACCGTTGAGGGTATAGCTGCCAGTGATGCTGCCAGTTACGGCGTTGTCGTTTACAAAGTAATTCGTAAAGGCCACGCTAAAGCTGCTACCTGCTGTGCGGCGGGTTCCGGTGTAGCTGATCACCACAATGCCGCGGCGAAAACGACCATCGCGACAAAGGCAATTGGTAGTGCCGTAATCGATGGTAATGGTGCGGGGAGTGCTGATGGTATCACGTACCACAGTGGCACAAGGTGCGGGAGGAAAACTTTCAGGGCTTTCATCCAGGAAGGTTTCGTCTACAATGTTCTCGTCAACACTGAGCAAGGTCTCAAACTGGGCCGTTTCGGTGGTTTGATTCTGTTCCTCAGCGGTTTCTACCTGATTGTCTTTTTGGCACGACACCGCAAACAAGCTGATGCCAAGTCCAAATAAAAGAAGCTTTTTCATGTGCTTAAAGATTTTTAACAATGCTATGACGCCAGCATGACCCTGCAAGTTTAATGGCCTCAAAAATTTTTTAATTGAGGTAAATGTCAGTATTTATTTGCTGATAATCAATGCTTTTCAGTACGGCTACAGGGCGCTTGGCCACATGCGCAGCCTTACAAGGCTTCGATTCTGCGCACGGCTGTGTTGTTGGCCAAATGCGTGGAGAGTTCCACTTGTTTTTTGCCCAGCCGAACACAAATCGTATGGCCATCCGATGGCATCAATTCGAGTACCTGGTTGGGATTGATGCCCAATTGCCACAACTGGCTGATAACGGCCGGAAGATGTTGTTCGGTGAGCAACATGGCGCGTTCGCCTGGCAAAAGTGAGGACAAAGCTACTGCTTGTTGGCCAGCCTGTGGGATGGGAGATCCATGGGGGTCGGTAATAGGATGGCCCAATTGGGCTGAAACTTCCTGCAAAAATCCTTCGGGCAAAGAGTGTTCGTATTGCTCGGCTTGCTGGTGAATTTGGTTGCTTTGCAAGCCCATGCTTTGTACCAGGTAACTTTCCCACATGCGGTGTGCGCGAATCAACTGATAGCCACGCCGCAATCCATCGGCCGAAAGTTGTACTTCTGAAGTGTTGACTTGTACAAGCCATTTACGCCGTACCAACGGACGCAAATTGCGCAACAGCGTTTGCTTACTAACACCGAGTGCAGCTGCAACCTCCTCGGTGTCGCGGTGACCTGCTTCTTGTTCTTTCACCAAGGCCTTGAGCAAATCCTCCTCTTGTTGCAGCTTACGGCGCTTCTTTTGACGGAACCACCGTACCACCAATCCTTTTTCGGGAGCAAAGGCCATGGCCATGAGGTAGAACAAAGTGGCCACGAGGGTCATGGCCGGCCCAGGGGTTGTTTCAAGCAAGATGGCTGCAATTAACCCCATGCTGGCCGACAGTAATCCCGTAAGTGCCGACAACACCAGCACTACTTTGAGCCGGTTGCTCAGCAAAAGTGCCGTGGCTGCGGGGATGATGAGCATGGCCACCACCAAAATTACCCCCACCGATTGCAAGGAGGCAACCACAGCGAAGCTCAGCAACATCATCAAAAAATAATGCAACAAGTTGGCACGAATGCCGGTGGTGCCCGCCACAACCGCCTGAAAAGTGGTCACAAAAAAGAACCGGTAAAAGGCAACCAAACACAAAAGGGTGTAGGCCATGATCAGTCCGGTTAGCCAAATATCCTGGTCGCTGATGCCCAAAACATTGCCAAACAGAAAGTCTTTCATGTCGAGGTGCACGCCTTCTTGCCGGGTAACGGCCGAAATACCCATGATGCCCAAGGCAAACATGGCCGAAAAAACAATGCCAATGGCGGCATCTTCCTTGGTTTTTACGTGACGCTGCAGCCAGGTAATACTGAGGGCTGCCAGCAAACCGGCAATGACCGAGCCGGTGAAAAAAGCAAAAATACTGTGACCGGCAATCATAAAACCTGCCACCACACCGGGCAATATGGCATGCGATAAAGCATCGCCAATGAGCGACATATTGCGCAGCACAATGAACACGCCCAAGAGACCACAGGTGATTCCCACCAGCACTGATGCCAGCAGGGCGCGTTGTGCATAGGCATAGCCAAATACTTCTTGTAATTGATCCATGGCGTTCATTTGCGTAGATTGAATTGTTGTGCCTGGTCGTATAAAGGCTGAGTGCCACTAAAGGCGGTGAGGATGTTGGCTTCGGTAACCACTTCTGTCGGCGGACCAAAGGCCACCAGTCGCCGGTTGATGAGCACTACCGCGTCGAAGTAGGCTGTGGCCTTCGACAAATCGTGGTGGATCATTACCACAGTGGCACCTTTGGCTACTTTCTGCCGCAAAATGGCCATGATCTTTTCTTCGGTGGTGATGTCAACACCCACAAATGGTTCGTCGAGGAAATACCAGCTGGCCTCTTGTGCCAGGGCCCGCGCAATGAATACACGCTGTTGCTGTCCTCCCGAAAGGGCACCAATTTGTTTGTCGCGCAGGTGTTCAATGTCAAGGGCACGCAGTTGTTCCAGCACCAATTGATGATCGGCCTCGTTGATGCTTTCAAATGGACGGCGGTGGGGGTAGCGTCCCATCAATACCACATCGTACACGGTAGCGGGGAAGGTCCAATCAATTTCTTCTTTCTGGGGCACATAGGCCAAGTGCGTATGCAATTCGGCAATTGGTTGTCCACCCAAACGAATGTGCGATCGGTCGGTCTCTACCAAGCCCAAAATACTTTTGAAAAGAGTGCTTTTGCCCGAGCCATTGGGGCCCAGCAAGCCGTACAACTTTCCTGGTGCCAATTGCAAATCAAAATGGTTGAGCACCACTTTGTTGTCGTAGGCTACCGTGAGACTGCTTACATCGAGCTGCGCTGCTTGGGGAAGTGCAGCTGAGGCAGGCTGCTGTATGCGCAGGGCCAACCAAACAAATGCGGCCAAAAAGAAAAGCGCAATCACGCCCAACAAGAGCAGGTCGGTCCGTTTTTGCTCGTTTGTAGCCACACCGCCCAGTGCGTCGGCTAAAACCCGTGCATTGTGGAGGAGCATGCGCACATAGGTGTCGGCCCCGCTGCCTTTGGGGCCCATGCTATCGGCATACATATTGCCCCCAATCCTGATGCCGGCATCTTCGGCCACTTGCTGCAGCAGTTTGGGATTGATGGTGCTTTCAACAAAAATGGCCGGGAGCTTGCGGCTTTCAATGGTATTGATGAGTGCCTGCAAATCGGATGTGCGCACTTCGGCATCGGTGGTGGTGCCCAACACCGACATCACTTCCATATTGTAGCGGTTTCCAAAATAGCGGAAGGCATCGTGGGTAGTAGCAATCACGCGGCGATTGGCAGGAATACCAGTCAACAGCTGTTCTATTTGCAGGTGCGTGGCCAACAAGAGACTATCGTAACTGGCCAATCGCTTTTGGAAGTATGCTGTTTGGGCGGGCACCAATTGCTGGAGCGCCAAGCTGATGTTTTGGGCGTATTGTCTGCCCAAAAGGGGATCCATCCAGGCATGCGGGTCGAAACTACCTGCATGCTCTTCGCTGCCAATGGGCACGATGCCTTCGGTGGCAACCACACGCCGGGCATTTTTGCCTGCCTGGGTGATCAGCTCCGCCAACCAACCCTCGAGGTTTAGACCGTTTTCGATGATGAGATTGGCTTGTGCCAGCAAAAGGGCATCGCCGGGGACTGCTTCGTAAATGTGCGGATCGGCACCCAAGGGCAGCAGCGAGCGTACTTCTACCGCATCTCCTGCCAAGGTGCTGGTGATATCAGCCAAAAAACTCGTGGTGGCAACCACCAGCGGTTTTGGCTGCGCCATGGCCGAAAATCCCAAGAGCCCCAACAAAAAGGCTACATAAGCTATTTTCATGGCTCAAAAGTATGAAATTTAGATGAGTCTAAAAATATATTTTGACTAATGATTTTATCAAAAAAACCGGCAAGGTTACTTGCCGGTTTGCTGCTCATCTACTGCGATGGTTGAATGTCTTTTAATGTCGATGCCGATGCATGCCTGATTTGCGACGCGCACGCTGTTTTTCCTTCATTTTGGCCAGGTCTTGTTCAAATTTCTTTTTTTGGTCGGGGGTGAGCACTGCCATAATCGCAGCTTCTTGCTCTATCCGGGCTGAGGCGATCTCGCTTTTCGCCTCACGGGCATGTGCGCGTTTGTCGACAATCACCCTTTCGCTTTTCAACAACTCGGGGGTTAAACGGGCCTGTTGATCTGCACTCAAGGCATACCTTTCGCTCAGTCGCTTTACTTTGAGCGCAGCTCTTTCTTCAGGGGTCTTGTTTTGTACAGGCTCTTGGGCCATCAGGGGTAGCGACCAACCTAGCAGCAACACCCAAATCCAAATGTGTTTCATTTTTTTACGATTTAATGCTGGTCTGACCCCCTTTTTGGCCATGGGTTTAAGCCTGGCTTGCTTTTTTTAGCGCGCACGAAACGCTTTTGGCCTCGGAGGTGTTAACCACATATCGTATTTTTGTACGCAACCCTTAAAATTTAGATACATGGCATTTGAATTACCCGCACTTCCTTACGCGCACAACGCGCTCGAACCGCATATCGACACCGCTACCATGGAGATCCACCATGGCAAACACCATGCGGCCTATGTAAATAACCTCAATGCTGCCATTGCAGGCACTGAACATGAGGGCAAATCGCTCGAAGAATTGATGGCCAACATCAGCAAGCTGCCCGCTGCCGTGCGCAACAATGGCGGAGGTCATTACAACCACAGTTTGTTTTGGAGCATCATGGGTCCAAACGGTGGTGGTGAACCTACCGGTAAATTGGCCGAAGCGATCAACAGTACTTTTGGCTCTTTTGCAGCTTTCAAAGAAGCGTTCGCCAAAGCAGGTGCTACCCGTTTTGGTTCGGGCTGGGCTTGGTTGTGTGTTGAAAATGGCAAACTGAAAGTTTGCAGCACCCCTAATCAAGACAACCCCCTCATGGACGTAGTTGCCGACTGCAATGGCACCCCCATCCTGGGTTTGGATGTTTGGGAACATGCTTATTATTTGCACTACCAGAACCGTCGTCCCGATTACATCAGCGCCTTCTGGAACGTTGTAAACTGGGCCGAAGTAAGCCGTCGCTACGAAGCCGCGCTTTAAGCCGCAATTGACCCACAAGAAAACCGGATGCCATTGGCTCCGGTTTTTTGTTTTTGGAGATGTCGATGAGACCATAAACCAAGCTTCATCTGGTTTGCAGCAGCTGTAAAGTTGCTTTGCATGCTTTGTTGGCATGCCCATGACATTTTTTTGACACGGATGCAATAGCGGTAAATGCTTGGCGTTTAGAATTCAAATCGCATCTATGGCCCAAAACTCTACCCAACACACCCTGCTTCTTCACCTTTTCAATGAGCTCCGCCCGGCGGAAGCCAATGCTTTTGAGCACCTGCTCATCAGCGATCCCGAAATGCAGCAAGAATACCGCGAAACCGCCGATTTGGTGGCTGCTTTTACCGCTGAGGTGTTGCCCGAACCCGATCCGGTGCGCTTAAAGCAGTTGCTCGATTACGCCTCACGTTAAAGCGGTGGTTTCGGCTCCGCTCAACCACCGGATAATTCATGACACTTTGAGCTCAATGTAAGTCCGGTCACTTAGCGCAGTCTAAGTGCGGCTCCGCTGGATTCAGTTCCACTCAACCACCGGAGCTGGCTTCTACCATTGCAGAAGGGCCGAAATCCCGCCCTTTCTCCGTATTTTTCGGGCATGCGCCGCAAAGAACGCTTCGACTTCATCATCCGCCATTTTTTGCAAACAGCACCAGATGCCGAAACGGAATTGTTTTACAGCAATCCGTATGAACTGCTGGTGGCCGTGGTACTCAGTGCCCAGTGCACCGATAAACGCGTGAATCTTACCACGCCTCGTTTTTTTGAGCGATTTCCCACCGCCGAAAGTCTTTCGCGGGCAAGCGTGGAGGAGGTTTTTGCGCTCATCCGCAGCATTTCGTACCCGAACAACAAGGCCAAACATTTGGTGGGGCTCGGACAAATGCTGCACCACGAATTCAACGACATCGTACCGGCCGAAATCGATCAATTGGTGAAGCTGCCCGGCGTAGGCCGCAAAACTGCCAATGTGATTGCTTCGGTTATTTTCGACAAGCCAGCCATGGCGGTCGATACGCATGTTTTCAGGGTTTCGGCGCGTTTGGGCCTTACCCAAAAGGCCCGCACACCCCTTGAAACCGAAAAACAACTCATCAAATACTTGCCCGAGCACCTCGTAAGCCGGGCACACCATTGGCTGATACTCCACGGTCGCTACATTTGCGTGGCACGAAGCCCGAAATGTGGTGAATGTGCCTTGCAAGAAGCCTGTCAGTGGTATCAAAAACAAGCGCGAAAAGCCGCGCGCAACCTTACAACGCATGCTACAAACTGATTTAACCGGAAAAACCGCCCTAGTAGGTGGTGCTACCCAAGGCATTGGCAAAGCCACCGCGATGTTACTGGCTGCTCAAGGCGCCAATGTGATTGTGATGGCCCGCAACCCCGATACCCTGCTGCAAACCATGAACGACTTGCCGAACAATGGCAATCAGGAGCATGGCTTTTTGGCTTGCGATATGGGCAATACCTCCATGCTGCAAAGTGTATTGGCGGCATGGACGGGTGGTGGCATGATGGCGCATATTCTGGTCAACAATTCAGGTGGACCACCTGCTGGTCCGATTACGGCTGCCAAGCTTGTGGAGTTCGAAAATGCTTTTCGCCAGCACCTCTTGGCCAATCACCTGCTGGCGCAAGCCCTTTTGCCGGGCATGAAAGAAGCGGGTTATGGCCGCATCATCAATGTGATCAGCACTTCGGTGAAATTGCCGCTCAAAGGTTTGGGCGTGAGCAATACCATCCGTGCAGCGGTGGCCAATTGGGCCAAAACGCTTTCGAACGAGGTAGCGCCTTTTGGTATTACCGTGAACAATGTATTGCCGGGTGCCACACGAACGGGAAGGTTAGAGCAAATCATGCAAAACAAGGCCGAAAAAACCGGCCATGAAGTGAGCGATGTGGCTGCCGAAATGTTGGCTGAAATTCCAGCCGGTCGGTTTGGCGAACCAGAAGAAGTAGCGGCTGCCATTGCCTTTTTGGCGAGTCCGGCAGCGGCCTACATCAACGGCATCAACCTGCCGGTAGATGGTGGCAGAACTGGAAACCTTTAATGACAGGTTTATGATCGACATCCTCAATTACATCAACGGACAGTTTCAACCCGCTTTAGGCGGTGGATGGTTAAACAACCACGAACCAGCCACAGGCGCGGTATACAGTCAGCTGCCCTATTCGCAAGCCGCCGATGTGGAGGCAGCCATTGCCGCCGCAGAAGCCGCTTTTCCGTCATGGAGTACCCTGCCTGCGGCTGAGCGAGCCGCCATCATGGATCGGGTGGCAGATTTGTTGGAAAGCCGTCTGGAGGAGTTTGCCCGGACCGAAAGCCGCGACCAAGGCAAGCCCGTAGCGCTGGCCCGCCGCATGGACATCCCCCGAGCTGTTGACAATTTCCGCTTTTTTGCATCGGCCATCAAACACTGGAGCAGCGAGGCGCATGTGACCGATCAAACGGCCATCAATTACACCCTGCGGCAACCCTTGGGCGTGGTCGGTTGCATCTCACCCTGGAATTTACCCTTGTATTTATTTACCTGGAAGATTGCTCCTGCCCTGGCTGCGGGCAATACGGTGGTGGCCAAACCTTCGGAAATCACGCCCATGACGGCCTTTTTGTTCAGCGAATTGTGTTGTGAGGCCGGCATGCCCCCAGGGGTACTCAACATTGTTCATGGCCTGGGCGCCAGCATTGGCAATACGCTCAATGTACATCCGGCGGTAAAGGCCATCAGCTTCACCGGGGGAACCCTCACCGGGGCAACCATCGCCCGGCAGGCCGCACCGCTTTTTAAAAAATTATCGTTGGAGCTGGGGGGAAAAAACCCTACGCTCATTTTCGCCGATGCCGATTATGACTTGGCGCTTGCTACCGCGGTACGATCGGCCTTCACCAACCAGGGAGAAATTTGCCTTTGCGGTTCGCGCATTATGGTGGAGCGAAGCATTTACGAACGTTTCCGTGCTGATTTTGTGGCCCGAGTGGCTGCATTAAAAGTAGGCGACCCTGAAGACGAAACGGTTGATTTGGGCGCCATTGCCTCCGAAGCCCATTTCAACAAGGTGATGGGCTACATTCAATTGGCGCAGGAAGAAGGCGGCACGGTCCTCACCGGCGGAACAGCCGTGCAAGGCACAGGCCGTTGTTCAGGCGGTTGGTTCATTCGCCCCACGGTGATTGAGGGCCTGGCCAACAGCTGCCGTACCAATCAGGAAGAGATATTTGGTCCGGTAGTTACCCTGCAGCCTTTCGACACCGAAGAGGAAGCACTCGCCATGGCCAACGACACCCAATACGGCTTGGCCGCGGGGGTATGGACCAGCAATTTGGGTCGCACACACCGCTTGGGTGTTCGGCTCAAATTTGGCATTGTGTGGGTAAACTGCTGGTTGCTGCGCGATTTGCGTACGCCATTCGGCGGTCACAAAGCCTCTGGTGTTGGCAGAGAAGGCGGTTGGGAAGCGTTGCGGTTTTTCACCGAGCCTACGAATGTGTGTGTAAAGATTTGAGCTTTTGGTTTGGCTGAGCGGGGTGAATCTGCTAAAGCGCTGGATTGCGACGAAAAAGAGCACATCTAAACGCTTTGAAACAAGCTTATTACACTTTCAGAAAAAATAAATGAATGGCGATTGTAACGTTTGGTAGCTCCTTTGGCTATTGGGTGTGAATCAAAAATTCTAAAAAATGTATCTGAAAAAAGTAGTAGGAATGTTGGCAGTAGCTGTCGCTTTCATGAGTTGCGAAAATGAGAATTTGCAACCAAATCCCACCCCCATCCCCAATGCGAACAACCCTGTGCGCACATCGGGTTCAACAGCCACGTTTAGGATCAATGGTATTACCCAAACGCATCAATCTGCAGGCTTTGGTTTTTCTTGCTCTGATACGTCCAGTACTACCTGGGCTTTGGCCACTGGCAATAGCATAAGCTGGAATCCCAGCACGCGTACGTTGGCCGCAGGGCCTAATGATACCATGCTAGCTCTAATTTGGGAAACGCCAACGGCTAGTGTCGGTACATATACGATTGCCAATCAAGAAGATGCATTTTGTTTCCTTGATGTTCCGGGAAATATGTTTCGGCAATATGATGCCACAGGCTTAACGATAAACATCGTTCGCATCACAACCGATTCTATCTTTGGAGACTACAGTGGGGCTTTGCGGGTAATTTCTGGATTCCAGTTGGATCCTTCAGGCAATTTGGTTCCGGTTTTTTCAGGTGCTATAGATTCGGTCAGCACCTCATTCGGTGTCAAGCGCAATCCTTGTTAATCCTTACTTGATTTACTGCGCGGGAAGTGTATTTCCACTTCCCGCTTTTTTCCTACCCCGCGCTGGGTTCAAATAGATTTACAGCACAATACGTTCATACAAGCATTGGCATATAGAGCCCCGCATTTATACCCGATAGGGTAAAACTAAGTGAAGCAATACAGGTGTATTAACTGGCGGAAAGCGCTTTGAATAGGCAATTGTTAAAATTGGTCTTGACAGGTCACAAACGATTTCCACTTCTTGCTGTTCGTTTACAGGGATTACACCTGAAAAAAGTTAGTAGTTATTGTAACGTTTGGTCGCTTTTGATGCTATTAGGAGTGTATTAAAATCAAAAAAATGAAATTCAAACAAACCTTGGTCTACCTCTCGATGATTGTCAGCTTTTGCAGCTGCGAACCAGAAGAAGTTTTTCAGCAGAACTTTACTCCCGCACCCAAAGACACGACTTTTATATCAGGCTCAAATACTACCTTCAGAATCAATGGTGCAACCCAAATACAGCAATCTGCAGGTTTTGGTTTTTCTTGCTCAGATACTTCTGGCATTACTTGGGCTTTGGCCACTGGCAACGGGGTAACATGGGATCCCGCCACCCGCGTACTTGCAGCAGGTGCTAACGACACCATGTTCGGCCTGGTGTGGGAATCGACAGCCTCCATCCTTAGTACATATACTTTTTCAAGTTGGAATGCTGCTATCTGTTTTATCGACATCCCCGGTGTGTTGTTCAGGCAGTATGATCCTTCGGGTTTGACTGTTAATATCGTCCGCATAACCACCGATTCCATTTTTGGTGATTACAGTGGGGCTTTGCGTGAATTTTCGGGCTTCACCTTGGATCCATTTGGCAATTTGGTGCCTACCTACACGGGTGTTGTTGATTCGGTGAGTACGGTGTTTGGCGTGAAGCGTAATCCTTGTTAATCTAGCCTTTAGCCATTTAGTGCGGAAGGGGGTTTCCGCTTCCCACTTTTAACATGCTCAGCCAAGACCAATTTCTTCAGTGTTTACCCGGCGCCTTGCGTGGCGACAAGCGGTGCGAGCGCCTCATTTACGAGGGCTATGTGGGCTTTGCCTACAACCTGGCGCGCAAGTACGGTTTTGCCGATGACGATGCTGCCGATGTGGCCCAAGAAGCACTGATCATTGCCTTCGAAAAGTTAAAAAAGTACCAGGCCGATAAGGGCAACTTCAAATCGTGGTTGGCCAAAATCACCATCAACCTGGCGCTCAAAATGAAAAGAAAAAATGCCAATCAAAGCGCCATGGAAGACCTCAGTCAGTTGGAAGATTTGCTCCCCCAAATGGATGCGCGGCTGTTTCAGCTCGAGGATGTATTGCCCCGCTTGAATGGCGAACAGCGCGAATTGTTTACCCTCTATTTCGAATACGGCATGAACCACCAGGAAGTGGCCGAGAACTTGCAGATAAGCAATACCAACTCTCGGGTGCGCATTCACCGCCTTGTAAAACAACTTAAAACCCTCTTCCAATGACGCCATTACATCCGAAATTGAATTGGGAAACATTTGAGCGCGAACGTGCCCGCCGCAAACGCCGGAAGTTTTTCTGGTGGTTCAGCTCAGCCCTGGGCATGCTGGGACTATTGGCATTAGGGGTTTACTCCTTTACCCAACCAGCTGCCTTGCCCGACCTGGCAAGCAAAGCACCCAAAGAAATAGCCCAACCGGCCGACATCCTTCCACCGGCAACCACTCCAGCTGAAACCCTGCCAGAAGTGGATAGGGAGGATTCGCCTGCCCAAAGGTTGCGTCCAGCTGTACAGAAAGTAAGTCCAAACGCTGCAGCAAAATCGGTAGTTACTGCTTCAATAAGCGCAAAAGAGGCGCAGCAACCCATCATCCAGCCTGCCGCAGTACAGCCTACCTCCGTGCTAGCCCAACAGGTCGACAATAAGGAGCTGGCTACACCCAACGAACAGCCTTCGGTACTGCAAGAAGCTACTACAACCAATGCAACCAAAGACGCTGCACTGACCGAGCAATTGTCTACGCCAATGGCTGATAGCGTAGCGTTGGCATTGGAAAACATCCCCAACCGACAAAAAACAGCCCAAAAGGCAGGTTCAAACAGTGCTTGGACTGTTTTTGCAGCTTGGTCGCCCTGGCACTTGGCCGAATTTGAAACAGCAGTGAATGATGCCAGCAGCTTGGCTTACCGTCCGCTCAACAGCCTGAACTTGGGCTTGGGTGTGGATGTGTTTTCAACCAGCAAAATGAAGATTCGCCTCGAACCCCAATTTGTTGTACAGCGTTTTCAAATGCAATTCGAAGGCAGTTTAGCTGCCTTTCAAATTGCACCTGGCTCGGTCGTGGGTTATTTGCAAGACGTTAAGGGGGTGGTGCCTGTGATTTCAGACACGGTTCGTGGTTTATCGAACATGCGTACCAAACAAAATGGCAGCTTGCAAGAGTTGACAGTACCTGTGAGCTTATCTACTGCGCTTTGGAACAGGGGCGCCCTGCAGCTGCGGTTAAATATTTCGGCCGGCTTCCATTACGTATTTGTCTTGCGGGGTACTTGGTTCAATGGTACTGAATTGTACGCCCTAGAGCGGCCAGATAACCGTTTGGGACTGCTGGGCGGCGGTGGCTTGACCATGAGTTATCAGCCCCGCTGGTTGATTTACCAAACAGGTGTGAGCTCGATGTACCGTGGTGCCACCACCAACCAACAATTGCCTTGGCGGCACCAATTGCAGCTGTCGGTGGCAGTGCCGTTGGGGAAGCGCTGAGGCATTGGATTTATTTGTTTTCTTGAACAGCTTGAGATCTCCTGGACCGAAGTGCGGTGAATCAGTCCCGTATTCACCGCATATTTTGCGGTGTAAATGAATAGGTGCGGCAAATATACCCTATATTTACCGCACTAATTGCGGCGAATATGTACCTGCACCAACTCAAAAACTGGACAAATTTCACTTGGGACCACGCATTGGTAGGGCCATTATTGGCGTCGTTGCGTTTTGAGCAAGGGCGTTTATTGGGACGGATGCAGGCCTTGGGATTTGAAATGCAGTTACAAGCCGAATTAGAAGCAGTTGCTCTCGATGCGGTAAAGAGCTCAGAGATAGAGGGCGAACGGCTGGATGTGGCCCAAGTGCGTTCGTCACTGGCACAGCGCTTAGGACTTCCAACCGCCGGACTGCCACCAAGTAGCAGGCGGGTAGATGCGGTAGTTGAGCTTTTGCTCGATGCCAGCAAAAACTACGAGCAGGCAGTGACTGAAAGCCGATTGTGTGCTTGGCAAGCCGCCTTGTTTCCTACTGGATTTAGCGGTCCTTACCAGGTGACTACCGGAGCTTATCGCACCGATGCTGAAGGTCCCATGCAAGTGGTTTCGGGTGCCATGGGCAAGCCGCGGGTACATTTTGGAGCGCCAGCAGCGCATCGGCTGCCGGCCGAAATGGCTGCTTTTTTAGCTTGGCTCGATGCCCCTTCCTCGCTGGATCCTGTACTCAAAGCAGGCATAGCGCATTTGTGGTTCCTTACCTTGCATCCATTCGAAGATGGCAATGGGCGCGTAGCCCGTGCCCTGACCGATTTGTTGCTTGCCCGTGCCGATGGCCAGCCACAACGTTTTTACAGCCTCTCGGCGCAAATCTGCCTTGAACGCCAGGCGTATTACCGGGCTTTGGAATGGGCGCAAAAGGGCGATACCGATATCACCGACTGGTTGGTTTGGTTTTTAGGATGCTTTGGTCGCTCTTTGGTAGCATCTACCCAAATGCTCGAAAAAGTACTGCAAAAGCACCACTACTGGCAAACATGGTCAGCCCAAAGCTTGAACACACGACAGTTGAAAATGCTCAATAAAATGTTGGATGGCTTTGAAGGGCATGTAAACACCGCCAAATGGGCCAAAATAAACCAATGTTCGGCCGATACTGCCCTGCGTGATATCAAGGATTTACTGCAACGTGGTATGTTGACCAAAGCGGCAGCAGGAAGCAGAAGTACCCATTATTTGCTTTCGGTTGAAGTTCCGCCTCGGCAAATAGCTGAGGAAAACGGGCCATTTTCCTAACTTCACCCCATGCCCACTACCAACAGCCTTCGTTCCGAAATTCGCCTGCAAGCCTGGCTGGTAGGCTTGGGGGTGCTGCTGATGGGCGGCAAATTGCTGGCTTGGCAACTTACCGGCTCGCATGCCATTTTGAGCGATGCCGCCGAAAGTTTGGTGAATGTGCTGGCGGGTGGCTTTACCTGGTACAGTTTGGTGCTCAGTGCACGTCCCCGCGACCTCAATCACCCTTACGGCCACGGCAAAATTGAGTTTTTGGCTGCGGGTGTTGAAGGGGCCTTGTTGGCGCTGGCAGGTCTGCTGATCGTGGCCAATGCTTCGGTAGGTTTGTTTGAAAATCACGAACTCAAGTCACTCGATTGGGGTGTTGGCATTACCGCGGCTGCCGGCGCCATCAATTTTGGCTTGGGCAGCTGGGCACGCCGCCGTGCCTCCGCTACGCATTCACTTCCCCTCGAGGCGGGCGGTAAACACCTGCAAGCCGATGGCTACACCACTGCCGGTTTGCTCTTGGGCTTGGGTTTGGTGTGGCTTACCGGCTGGAACTGGCTCGATGCCCTCGTAGCGCTGCTTTTTGGTTTGTTTTTGTGCTATACCGCCTGGGGCATCTTGCAACCGAGCATGGCAGGCATCATGGACGAAGCCGATGAACAACTGCTGGGCCGGGTAGCCGAAGTACTGCAGCAAAACCGGCAGACCGACTGGGTTGATTTTCACAACATGCGCATGATCCGCTACGGGCGCATGTTGCATGTAGATGCGCATCTCACCCTGCCGCGCTACTACAGCGTGGAGCAAGCACATGAGGCCATGGACCGCATCGACAAATTGGTGACCGCTGAATTTGGCAGACAAATGGAGTTTTTCATCCACGTAGATCCGTGTTTGCCCAGTGGGTGCAGTATATGCGCCAAGGAGGATTGTCCGGTTCGGTCAGCAGCTTTTGAAGCTTCGTTAGCATGGGAGCTGCCTTTGTTGATGCAGAATAAAAAACATGGACGGCAAAGCAGCTGATTAATAGAATTTGCAGTGGTATACCAGGGAAATGATTTAAATCCATTGTATAAAAAACCCATTTTTTGGGCTTTTCTCGGCTTGATGATGTTAATCGGGACAGTTTATGACTTTGAAAGGACATTTGAACATGGCCCTCAACATCGGAAGTATTTTGTAATCGTCTATGATTCGTGCTATCTGCCGTCCGACAGCCGAACGGACTTAGAAAAATTTTGGAGTGCCTTGAGTCGAAAAGGCAACAGCCAGAAGGCTGTACTCGTAATTGTAGCGCAAAATGGCGCCAAGATGGCTTTGGGATCGGCCTGGAAAGCCCATGTGAAAACCTTGCAAAACCCTGCGCTCAAGGGAGCCAAATTGAAAATTTTCTTTTCAATCGACGATACAGCCTATCGCTTTCCAGTGAGAATCGAGGTAAATGGTGAGTTATTAGACGATTTTGAGGATGATTACATCTCGCCTTTTGCCTATCTGGCACTAACCCTTTGGTTTTTCGGTATCGCTGCCAGGCTGCAATGGCGCATTTGGCGGGAGAGCTTTGCCATTAGGCCCAAAAGAGGCTAACTACATTACCCATTTTTAATTTCCCGCTTCACGCGCTGTGTAACTGTTTTAATTATTTGGCAGCCTGCCGATTCTTCAATGTTTTGGTGAATCCGGCACGCAAAAAAACGTACAACAATACCCCGGCTAAACATATTAATTCAAGCCACCACAAGTGGGCTTGCATGCCAGCGACCAAACCCCCGCCCAAGGCCAAGCCCAAGGCAAAGTGCAACAGGGTATTTTGTGCAGGAGGCGTTTGGGAAGCGCTCATTTGCCTTCAGGGATTACGGCCATGCACTTTAACTCAATGGCAATGGCGGTAGGCAAAGCACCTACTTCCACCGTGGTGCGGCAAGGTTTCGGATCCATATCGCGGAAATATTCAGCATACACCCGGTTAAAGGTTTTGAAATCACGCTGCATATCGGTGAGGAAAACGGTGATGTCTACCAAATCTTCCATCCGCGCACCACTGGCTTCCAACACGGCCTTAACGTTGGCCAAAACCTGATGCACCTGTGCTTCGAAGTCGAAGGCTTCGAAATTGCCGTTTTTGTCGAGTTGCAAACCCGGCACTTGTGGATTGTTGGCGTCGGTACCTGCGGCGCGAGGACCAATGCCCGACAAGAAGAGAAGATTGCCCACACGGCGTGCGTGCGGATAAAGTCCCACCGGATTGGGGGCACTGCCTGTAGAAATGCTGCTCATGTGACAAAGGTCGGATGAAATTACCGGCCTTCAAAGCCTCATTGTTGGTTGCTTACAATAGGGGTTTCCTGTATGATGATGGGCAGATCACTTGATTTACCGCCCAGCTGCAAGCTGTTGAGCAGGCATTGTGCAGTGGCGGTGCCAATTTTAAAGCCGTCGTGTTGTAAAAAGTGCATGGATTCATGGAACAAAAAAGGAAGCTTGCCATCGGAAATGCCAATCACCTTGCAGCTTGAGTCCTTTGAGGGGTTGAGCTTGCTCAATGTGGGCATCACACCTGCCAGCACCTCATCGCTCATGCAAAATATGCCGTCGGGCTGAAATTGTGGCCACAAATTGCGCAGCTGCAAGGCGGCGTCTGCCTGGTCAAAGGCATGCACACTTTTGAAGGCACCGCCGGTGGGCAGCAATTGCATACACGCGTTTTCAAAGCCTTCGCGTCTTTGGTTGGAAATGCTCATGTGCGGATGGCCAAAAATGCCCAGTAACTGGGTGCAGCCTTGAAAAGTCAACCAACTTACGGCCTTTTGAGATGCATTTTTATCGTCGATACCCACAAAGGGAAAGCGATTATTGGGCACCGTTTTGTCGAACACCACAATGGAAATGCCCATGTCGGCAGCTTCTTTCAGGTGGTCGAGTTGCTGCGTATCGCGGCACAGCGAAATCATGATGCCGCTCAGCCGTAGATTGATGCAAGTTTTGATATTTTCTATTTCCTGCTGCAGGTTTTCGTGCGATTGCAATACCATGAGTTGGTAGCCATGCTCGCGCACCTTTTGGGTGATCCCTTCAATCACCGACGGGAAAAAGAACATGGTAATTTCGGGAATGATGAGCGCCAAGGTTTTGTTGTCGCTTTGCCGCAATTGCGAAGCCATGGCATTGGGATGGTAATGCAAGGCAGCTGCCAATTCGCGTACCTTCTGCTTGAGGGCCTCTCCGATGTCGGGATGGTCGTGCAAAGCCCGCGAAACGGTGGAGGGACTCACACCCAACAAACGCGACAAATCTTTGATGGTGGTACGTTTTTGCATGCCGTAATCTTCCGCAACAATATCGCAATGTTTGCGAGAAATTTTGATTTCAGGCTGATCAGAATGTAATCCTTCGCGATAGAATGATTGAATTCGCAACAAAAACCCGCTTTATTGGCAAGATTTTAAGAAGTTATCCACCGCAAACGTTTCCGCAAACGATTGCGTAAACGGGCTCATTGCGACATCCCTTTTTTTAGCAATACCGCCTGATACATTTGGAGCACTAAAACCTAAAATTTGTTTGTATGAAAATGTTTACTTTTCTCAAAAGCATGGTCCTGCTGCTCCTTCCGGCAGTTGTGTGGGGCCAAGGCTCCATCAAAGGAAAGCTGTCGGATGAATCTGGCGCACCTTTGATGTATGCCACCGTACAAATTGAAGGCACTTCTCGTGGTGCGGTTGCCGACATTGACGGCCGATACGAGATTGCCGATGTGCCAGCAGGCACTTACAACCTCAAAGCCTCGCAAATTGGATACGAGGCTGCCAATCAATCTGTCACTGTCAAAGGGGCTGTTGTGGAGGTTGACTTTACCCTCAAGCGCGACGTGCTCAGCCTCAAGGATGTGGTGGTAACGGGTGTGACCAACAAGGTGTCGAAGCTCGAAAGCAGCGTATCGATGACCACCATCAACACGGCCACCATCACCAACCAAAATCCGAGCAACACCGCTGAATTGTTCCGTACCATTCCCGGTGTGCGTTCCGAAGCCTCGGCGGGTGAAGGCAACACCAACATTGCTGTGCGTGGTGTACCCATCTCATCGGGTGGTTCAAAATACCTGCAATTGCAAGAAGATGGTTTGCCCATTTTGCAGTTTGGCGACATTGCCTTTGCTACGGCCGATATCTTTTTGCGCGCCGATCAAACCATTCAGCGCATTGAAGCCATCCGCGGTGGTTCGGCCTCTACCATGGCCACCAATTCACCTGCAGGTATCATCAACCTCATCAGCAAAAATGGTGGTGTTGCCGGCGGTAGTGTGATGACTTCTTACGGCTTGAATTTCGATCAGTTCCGTACCGACTTCGAGTATGGCGCTCCGCTCAACGAAAGCGTGAGCTTCCACATGGGTGGCTTTGTTCGCCAGGGAGAAGGCATGCGTACAACAGGTTTTGATGCCAACCAAGGCGGACAATTCAAGGCGAACCTCACCAAGCGCTTCAACAGTGGCTATGCAAGGGTGTATCTCAAATACCTCAACGACCGCACCCCGGCTTACATGCCCATGCCCATGCAAGTGAGCGGCACAGCAGCCAATCCGGTTTGGGAATCTGTGGCTGGCTTCGACGCCCGTCGTGGTGCCTTACAGTCGCCCTTCCTTACCAACAACCTCGGTACGGGCGTGGCTGGCGATTTGCGCACCAGCAACCTCATGCACGGTATGAACCCACAGTCGACTTCTATTGGATCTGAATTCGTAACCGAAATCGGCGAGGGCTGGAGCCTCGAAAATCGCACCCGCATGTCGTTCAACAGCGGCCGCTTTGTGTCACCTTTTCCCGCGCAGTTTGGCAATCCAGCTTCCATTGCCGAGAGCATTGCAGGTGCAGGTGCTACCTTGCGTTATGCCGATGGCAGTGCTTTTGGAACCGGCAATGCGGGCAACAACCTGCTCATGCGCATGCATTTATTTGATACCGAACTCAACAATTTCAATTTGTTCGTGAACGACTTCAAGCTCAAGAAGAATGTAAAAGGTGTTGACCTTACCTTGGGCTATTTCCGCTCACAGCAGAACATTGATATGTCGTGGTTGTGGAATTCTTACCTCATGGATGTAAACGGCAATGGTGCCCGCATGGTCAATGTGTTTGACTCTACCGGCGCAGCATTCAGCACCAATGGCTTGTATGCCTATGGCACTCCAGCTTGGGGCAATTTGCACCGTTCGTACAACACCCAGCACAATACCTCTTCGCCCTATGTTTCGGCGAGCTGGGTGATGGCAGATCGTTTGTTTGCCGATGTTTCGGCGCGTTACGACATGGGCAGCGTGTATGGTTCATTTGCTGGCGGCGCCAACCGTGCTGCCGACGTGAACAACGATGGTACCGTGAGCCCTTGGGAGCAATCGGTAGCCTATATCGACCATGAAAACCGCACGCCCGTAGCTTATGAGTATGCCTATTTGTCGTATTCAGCAGGTTTGAACTACAAACTCAATGAGCAAGCAGCCGTGTTTGGCCGTTACAGCCGCGGTGGCTCGGCCAAAGCCGACCGTATTTTGTTCCAAAATCTGCCTTACACAGGCGGAGTGGAACTGAATGCGGTAGATATGATCGACCAAGCTGAATTGGGTTACAAAGCCAATTTCAAGAATTTCGCCTTGTTCGCCACTGCTTTTTACGCAGCTACCACCGAAGCAGGTGGATTTGAACTCACCACCCAACGCATCATCGACAACAACTACCGCGCCTTTGGTCTCGAATTGGAAGGTGCTGCCCAATTTGGCAAATTGGATGTGCGCGCAGGTGCTACCTTCACCAATGCTGAAATCAGTGGTGGTGCCGATACCGCCAACTGGGGCAATATGCCACGCCGCCAGCCTGGTGTGATGTACTTTATAGCTCCCAACTACCACGTAATGAAGAACCTGCACCTGGGTGCCACCATCATTGGCCAGTCGCGTGCATTTACCCAAGACAACAATGTGCTTGTGATGCCTGGCTACGCCTTTGTAAACGGTTATGTACGTTACCAATTGAATGGCAATATTTCGGTAGCTTTGAATGGCAACAACATCTTCAATGCTTTGGGCATTACCGAAGCTGAAGAAGGCGGCATTACCGACAACCAAGTGAACCTCGTGCGTGCCCGTCCGATTACCGGTCGCACCATCGGTTTCTCGGTAGCCTACCGCTTCTAATCATTCACAAGAATCACCACATGAACCCCCACACCGCTTTGTGGATAGCACGTGCCGAACGTAGTTTGGCACGTGCTTTTGTGCCTGAAGGCATCCTTGCCTCGGAACAAGCCGTTGACAATTACCAACGGGTGTGGGCGCGTGATGGCATCATGGCCGGGGTTTATGGCTTGCTGGCGGGCGACGAAGCCCTGGTAGAACAATTGCGGCTGACCTTGCTCACCTTGGCGAGGAAGCAAGCAGCCAATGGACAAATACCCTCGAGCGTAGGTTTAGGAAACCAAAAAACGGTGAGTTACGGCACCCTTGCCGGCCGGGTAGATGCCACTTTGTGGTGGCTTATTGGCGCTGCCTTGTTGGTGAAACACCGAAACGACACACATTTCGCCAAACATGTTGCTCCAACTATTGGGAAACTTTTACCTCTTATAAAGGCATGGGAATTCAACCAAGCCGATTTGCTGTACACCCCTTTGGGCGGCAATTGGGCCGATGAATATGTTACCCATGGGCATACCCTGTATGACAATGCCTTGCGGGTGTGGGCCATGCGTTTGGTTGCAAACGTTTGGCCCGACTTGTTAACCGCCGAGGAGGTTCAGCACGTTTCGCAAAAAGTAACGGCAACCTTCAATCCCCTACCAAGCGACCTCAGGTACCATCCCGAAGCGTTTGAACGCCTCAATAAGCCGCTGCCCCCTTATTGTTTCGCAGCTTGCGGTCCGCAAGGATATGATGCCCGATGGGATGCCATGGGCAATGCTTTTGCCTTGTTGTGCGGCATCAACCAAAATGCGGAAGGGGTAGCAGCCCAGGTTGCCTGGTTTTTGGCTGAGCATCCAGCACGGCTCATTCCTGCTTTTTGGCCGGTCATTCACCCAGGTGATCCCGACTGGCCATTGTTGGCTGGGCAGTATACCCACCGATTCAAAAACCACCCCCATCACTTTCACAATGGCGGAAGCTGGCCCATTGCCACGGGATGGCTGGCGTTGGGTTTGGCCAGGCATGGTTACCAAAAGCTGGCTGAACAGCTACGCGAACAATTTGCTGGTTTGCTTGAGGGGCACGACAACGCTGCTGCCTTTGCCGAATACTATGCTGGTGATACGGGTGAACCGGGGGGCGTTGCCCCGCTGAGCTACAGCGCTACCGGCTTGCTGCTCATGGGCTATGCAGCTGCACCCAATTCTGAAACCCTCAAAGTATTTTTCCAATGATTGGCGACGTTATTGGCCTAAAGCCGGCCTACCTCGAAACGGGCAGGCAAATATTGGCCGCCCTGCCCGCTGCATTTTTTCAGCAGCGACGCATCATCCAAATTGCAGGAGAATCGGGCAGTGGCAAATCAGTAACTGCGGTAAGCCTCCAACGTTTGTTGATGGGAGAGGGGATAGATGCCATGATTTTGCATCAAGATGATTATTTTCATTTACCACCTGCTTCCAACCATCAAAAACGGGTCGATGATATCGCATGGGTTGGGCCTCAGGAGGTAAAGCTTGCCTTACTGGCTGCACATCAACAAGCCTTTTTGCGCGGCGATACGAGCATCGAAAAGCCCTTGGTAGACTACCACGAAAACCAAATTTTATCGGAAATAGTACGGCTTGCTGCTTACCAGGTATTGTTGGTGGAAGGTACTTATGTATTTGATGCAGGGGCTGCCGATTTGCGCATATTTATGGCACGCAACTACTTGCAAACGCGAAAAAACCGGGAGGAACGGGCCAGGGAACTCCAGACCGATTTTCTTGAATTGGTGTTGGGCATCGAACATCAAATCATCCAAAAGCAATGTGAAAAAGCACATTTTTTGGTGCAGACCGATTATTCCCTTCAAATCTTACAACTCCCCGCATGACCAAACGCAAACTGAGTTTCTGGCAAATTTGGAACATGAGCTTCGGCTTTTTAGGTGTTCAATATGCCTTCGGTCTCCAACAAGCCAATATGAGTCCGGTTTACCGCTACCTCGGCGCCGACGAAGCCCAAATACCTTATCTCTGGTTGGCCGGGCCCATCACCGGACTTTTGGTGCAGCCCATTGTAGGGGCTATGAGCGACAAAACCTGGCACCCATTTTTTGGTCGCCGACGCGGCTTCATTTTGGTAGGAGCTATCCTTACCAGTTTGGCTTTGGTGCTCATGCCTCATTCGCGCATGTTGTGGCATGCGGCTGCCTTGTTGTGGTTGCTCGATGGTGCGGCCAACGTAACCATGGAGCCTTTTAGGGCTTTGATTGCCGATAAACTCGATGAAAGCCAGCGGCCTTTGGGCTTTTCCATCCAGAGTTTGTTCGTGGGTTTGGGGCAAGTATTGGCTAACCTCATGCCCTTTATTTTAGGTGTTCTGGGCTTTTTAAGCAGCCCTGATATGAGCGGTTCCGACATTCCGCTATTTGTGCGGTTGTCGTTTTACATTGGTGCCACCACCATTTTAATTGCCGTATTGGTAACGGTTTTGAGCACCCGCGAGGAGCCCCCATCGGTCGAAGAATTGGCTGCTCACAAAAAGGGGGGCCTAGCTTCGGCTTTTAGCGATGTGGTAACCGCCATCCGTGAAATGCCTGCCGGTATGAAGCAATTATGGTGGGTGAAGTTTTTTACTTGGATGGCTTTGCCGCTCATGTGGCAGTACTACGGCTTGGCCATTGCGCGCCATGCATTTGGCGCTGCTGAGGCTGGCATGCCTGGTTTCGACGAAGGCATCAAGTATGGCAATCTCGGTTTTGGGGTTTTTAGTGCTTCCTGCTTTTTATTTTCGCTCACCTTGCCCTATGTCGCCCGCAAATTGGGCCGACGCAGCACGCATGCTTTGCTCTTGTTTACGGGTGCTTTGGGTTTTGGCGGGATGTGGTTTGCCGAATCGGCATTCGACTTTGTGGCCTTGATGTTGCCGGTGGGCATTGCCTGGTCGTCGATCATGGCCATGCCGTATGTGATGCTGGCAGCGGCCGTACCCGAAGACCGAATGGGGGTGTACATGGGTATTTTCAACATGTTCATCGTCATCCCACAAATCATGAGCATGCTGTTGGTGCCGCAAATCTACGAGCCTATTTTGGCCGGTGATCCGCGCAATGCCCTGTTGCTGGCCGCTGTTTTATTGATTTTTGCCGCCGTGTCGAACCGTTGGGTAAAATTGCCCAAGCCTGTTGCCGAAATCGAGGCTTAAGGCCGGGTAACCCGGAGCCTCAAACCGCATCTTCCCCACTCATCGTCCATGGCCAGCAAGCGAATGCTGAAGCTTTCGCCGGCTTTTTTCCATGCGAACAGCTGTTGGGCTTCGGGCAGTGGTACATATCCGAGGCAATGCAGACCCTGGTATACGCACACATTGGCCAATTGCAGTTCACGGTCATAATCGAAGCGTAGTTTAACTGGTTTGCGGGCATCAAAGTGGATGGTTTTACCTGCCCGAAGTACCAAATGGGTGTCGAGCAACAAAATTTGGTTGCGTACCACTGGCTGTGGTGCAAAAAGCGACCAGGGCCAGGCGAGCGAGAGGGAGGCCGACTGTAGCATCAGGCAGCCTCCCTTACGGTTACTTCTTCGGTTTCGCCTTCGCTGAAGTAAGCTTCGAGGGCCTCAAAATCTTCGGGCAAACAGTCGAGCACCTGGTCTACAATCAAAATCGGACGGCTTTTGCGGATTTGCTTTTTCATGGTTCCTGCGTTTTTGTTGATTCAAAATTGGGGCACACCAATGACATCTCTTGTCATTCAACAAAAAGACTTAAAATGGCTGCCAGATGCGGCGCTTTTTGGTGCAACCTGCTTTTTTCGGCCGCCGGCATGACCAACCCCCGATGTCAAGCCTCACTCCAACAGCATTCCGTATCTTTGCGGCATGTCAGCACTTTTTAATGAATCGCCCAAACTCACGCCCATCAGCCAAGTGGGTGAACAAGGACTCATCCGCCTGCTTACCCAAAACATCCGGCACCATCAAAAAGGCACTTTGCTGGGAGCTGGCGACGATGCCGCTGTCATTGAGCTGCCTGCAGGCGAACAGTGGGTGGTGAGCACCGATAGTTTGGTGGAGGGTGTTCATTTCGATCTGACCTATACACCCCTCAAACATTTGGGTTTTAAAGCCGTGGTAGTAGCCATCAGCGATTTGTTGGCCATGCGGGCCAAACCCCGACAATTGACCGTTGCTTTGGCCATTTCAGCCAAATACACCGTAGAGTCAATGGAAGAATTGTACAGAGGTATTTTGGCCGCTTGCGAGCAGTATGAAATCGATTTGGTTGGTGGTGATGTGACCGCTTCAGCAGGTGGGTTGTTCATTAGCCTTACCGCCATGGGCAGCGTACCTGTGGGTCAATGGGTGAAGCGCAGCACGGCCAAAGCCGGTGATTTGATTTGTGTAACAGGTGATTTGGGTGGCGCTTTTGTGGGCCTGAACCTGTTGGAGCGCGAAAAACGCGTTTTCAAGTCACATCCTGATGTGCAGCCCGATTTTGGTGACAATGACTATCTGCTGCAACGCCAATTGCGGCCCGAAGCCAGGGTAGACATGCTCGAGGTTTTTGACCGCCTGCAAATCCAACCCACGGCCATGATCGATTTGAGCGATGGACTGGGCCGCGACTTAGAAGCCTTGTGCATGGCCTCGGAAGTAGGTTGCAAATTGTATGAAGACAAATTGCCCATCGACCCCAAAACCATGAGCCAGGCGTTGGATTTCAATCTCGATCCAACATTGTGCGTGCTCAGTGGCGGTGAAGACCATGAGCTTTTGTTTACCATTGCAACAGCTGACTACGACAAAGTGAAAAACCATCCCGACATCACGGTGGTAGGCCACCTCACAGATGTTTCTGAGGGATTGTACCTGGTATCAAAGGGGGGCAATGCCATGGAATTGAAAAGCAGGATGTACGTGCCTGAGTGAATATTTTGCTCAGCGACATGGCTACATGCCACTATGCAAGGCGTACTTACTAGCGTTAAAAGTTAAAAGTTAATAACCAAGGGGGGAGTTGTGTTGATGAAAGCGCAGCCTCACGCCTTGGTTTAGAAAGCCCAACTCCTTGTTATCTAAGCGCATTTGGGAGAGTGATTTTCCATTGTTACGGGAGTGTTTCGCATTAGCGAAGTTGACTCATCGCTGAATCTTAGGGGGATGCTATAGCGGTCTGCCAATTTGGCTGAATGAAATACAATGGCCTCATTGTTGACTTGTAAGGCCGTATCCAAATGCAAAGAGCGCGACCAAAAGCTGCTGCTCTTTTGTTAACTTTGGCAGGTTTAAGCATTCATTCCGTATTTACACCGCATGTTAGGTATTTTCACCAAAGCCCTGAATAGCATCTTCGGCAATAAGTCCGACCGCGATATCAAAGTCCTGCTTCCCCGTGTGGCCGAAATCAATGGTCACTATGAGCAGTTACGTTCACTGAGCAACGATCAGTTGCGCGCCAAAACCATCGAATTCCGCGCTCGTATTCAACAGGCCCTTGCCGAAACCAATGCGCAGTTAGTCGATTTGAGAAGTCAGGCCGAAAAGCTGTCGGCAGGTGCCATCGACGAGAAGTTTGAGTTGTTCAGCACCATCGACAAGCTCGAAAAAGAGCGCGATACCATCCTCGAAAAGGCCTTAGATGAGCTGCTACCCGAAGCATTCGCAGTGGTAAAAGAAACTGCCCGCCGTTTTACCGAAAACGAAACGCTGGAAGTAACAGCCACCGAAATGGACCGTGACCTCGCCGCCAGCAAAGATTTTGTGCGCATCGAAGGCCACAAAGCCATCTACCAAAACCGCTGGATGGCCGCCGGCAACGAAGTGGTGTGGAACATGGTCCACTACGATGTTCAGCTCATTGGCGGTATGGTGCTGCACAGCGGTAAAATTGCCGAAATGGCCACTGGTGAAGGTAAAACCCTCGTTTCAACCTTGCCTGCCTACCTCAATGCCCTCAGCGGCATGGGTGTACACCTGGTAACAGTGAACGACTACCTCGCCAAACGCGACGCCGAGTGGAATGGTCCCCTATTCCAATTCCACGGCATCAGTGTTGATTGCATCGATAAACACCAGCCCAATTCGCCCCAGCGCCGCAAGGCATACCTGGCCGACATCACCTACGGTACCAACAATGAATTTGGCTTCGACTACCTGCGCGATAATATGGCGCATGCCCCCGAAGCCCTTGTGCAGCGCAAGCACCATTTCGCCATGGTGGATGAGGTTGACTCGGTACTGATTGACGATGCCCGTACACCTTTGATCATCAGTGGTCCGGTGCCCCGAGGCGACATCCATGAATTCCAGGAGCTCAAGCCACGCATCGAGCGCTTGGTAGACGCCCAGAAGCGCTTTGTAAATACGGCCCTCACCGATGCCAAAAAACTATTGGCCGAAGGTAAAAACGAAGAAGGCGGTTTGGCCCTTTTCCGCGCTTACCGCGGCTTGCCCAAGAGCAAGGCCCTCATCAAGTTTTTGAGTGAATCGGGCATGCGTGGTCAGTTGCAGAAAACAGAAGCCTATTACCTGCAAGACCAGCAAAAAGAAATGCACAAGGCCGATGAGCCGCTGTTCTTCACCATCGACGAAAAGAATAACACCATCGAACTCACCGAAAAAGGCATTGAATTGATCACTGCCTCGGGCGAAGATCCCCACTTCTTCATCATGCCCGACGTGGGCGCCGAAGTGGCCGACATTGAAAAAAGCAGCCTCAGTGCCCAAGAAAAAGCCGATAAAAAGGCCAAGTTGATGGCCGATTTCCAGGTGAAGTCGGAGCGCATCCACACCATGAACCAGTTGCTCAAGGCCTACTGCTTGTTCGAACGCGATGTGGAATACATCGTCGACCAAAACAAGGTGAAAATTGTAGACGAGCAAACAGGTCGTGTACTCGACGGTCGCCGCTACAGCGACGGACTGCACCAGGCCATCGAAGCCAAGGAAAACGTGAAGGTGGAAGCTGCTACACAGACTTTCGCAACGGTAACCCTGCAAAACTATTTTCGCATGTACCACAAGCTGGCCGGTATGACCGGTACGGCCGAAACCGAAGCTGGTGAATTGTGGGAAATTTACAAATTGGACGTGGTGGTGATTCCTACCAACCGTCCCATCGTGCGCAAAGACGAAGAAGACGTGGTGTACAAAACCATGCGCGAAAAGTACAATGCGGTGATTGATGAGGTGGAAAAATTGGTAGCCGCCGGCCGTCCGGTACTCGTAGGTACTACTTCGGTAGAGACCTCCGAATTGCTGAGCCGCATGCTCAACCTGCGCAAAATCAAACACAACGTACTGAATGCCAAGCAGCACCAGCGCGAAGCCGAAATTGTGGCCGAAGCGGGTAGGGCAGGAACGGTGACCATCGCCACCAACATGGCTGGTCGTGGTACCGACATCAAACTCGGGCCTGGCGTGAAAGAAGCCGGTGGTTTGGCCATCATTGGTACCGAACGCCACGAATCGCGCCGTGTCGACCGCCAGTTGCGTGGTCGTGCCGGTCGCCAGGGTGACCCTGGTTCGTCGCAGTTCTTCGTATCGCTCGAAGACAACCTCATGCGATTGTTCGGTTCAGAGCGTATCAGCAAGGTGATGGATACCTTCGGCTACAAAGAAGGCGAAGTGATTCAGCACAGCATGATCACCAAGTCGATCGAGCGCGCCCAGAAAAAAGTGGAAGAAAACAACTTCGGCATCCGCAAGCGTTTGTTAGAATATGACGATGTGATGAACTCGCAGCGTGAAGTAATTTACGGCAAGCGTCGCCATGCGTTGTACGGCGATCGTTTGAGTGTCGACATCCGCAACATGATCAGCGACGTTGCTGCCGATGTGGTAGAGCGCCACCGCGACCAAGGCGATTTTGAAGCCTTCACCCTCGATGTGATCCGCAATTTCGCCATGGAAACCAGCATCACCGCAGAAGCCTTTGCCAAAGAGAAAGTGGAACAGCTCAGTGCCCTGTTGGCGCAAGAAGCCCAAGCGGCATACGACGGCAAAAACGAAAGGGTAGCTGCCATGGCCATGCCGGTGATTCAGTCGGTATTCGAGCAAAAAGGCGATGTGGTGGAGAATATCGTGGTGCCATTCCAAATGGGCAATCGTGGGTTGCAGGTGGGTGTAAACCTCAAGAAGGCCTACGAAACCCAATGCCGCGATATCATCACCGAGTTTGAAAAAAGCATCATGTTGCTGCTCATCGACGAGTCGTGGAAAAACCACCTGCGCGACATGGATGAGCTGAAACAATCGGTACAAAATGCCGTTTACGAGCAGAAAGACCCACTGGTTGTGTACAAAATGGAATCGTTTAACTTGTTTGAGCGCATGTTGAGTGAGCTGAATGCTGAAGCCACAGGTATGTTGTTCCAAGGCACCATTCCGGTACAAGACGCCAGCGAAGTGCGCGAACAGCGGACCATGCCAAGGGCCGCTCAGCCCGCGGTGCAGGCCAGTAAACCGGCATATACCAGCAGCAGTTCAGCCGCTCCGGCGCCAGCCATGGGCATGCCACAACAACCAGCGCCACGCCAAGCACAGCCCGTGCATGTGGGACCCAAAATCGGCCGCAACGATCCTTGTCCCTGCGGCAGTGGTAAAAAATTCAAAGCCTGCCACGGCAAAGAGGAGGCCTAATGGACTTATTGGCCCGGCGTATTGACCATACCATGTTGTCGATGAATATGCAGCGCACAGATGTGTTGCGCTTGTGTGAGGAGGCCATGGTGTATGATTTTGCTGCGGTTTGTGTGCCCAGTTATTTTGTGCGCGACATGGCCGATGCCCTCCAGGGTAGCTTGGTGCGTGCTTGTACAGTCATCGGCTTTCCGTTTGGCTACCACCCTCCCCTTGTTAAGAAGCATGAGACCGAAACCGCCTTGCGTGCGGGTGCCACAGAAATTGATATGGTCGTAAATCTTGCTGCCTGGTATTCGGGCGACCGAAAATTGGTTGCCGATGAAATTGCTGCAATAAGCGCAGTCACCCATGCCCATCAGGCCCGCATAAAAGTAATCATTGAAACAGGCTACTTGAATGCCACCGATTTGGCTGCTTTGTGTGAATTGTGTGCGCAGGCCAGGGTCGACTATGTAAAAACAAGTACGGGTTTCGGCAAAGAAGGGGCACAAATTGCGGTGGTGGAGGAGATGCGTCGTATATTGCCCGAAGAAGTGAAAATAAAAGCCTCTGGGGGCATTCGCGATAGAGCTTTTGCCTTGGCATTGTTGGCAGCAGGGGCCGATCGCATTGGCACTTCGGCAGGTATAAAAATGATAAGCGAATGAAAGCACTGTTGATCTCTCTCTGTATGCTCCTTTCGGCCTTTGGGGTTGAAGCGCAGCGGCCGACTGCCAACGACAGTGAGCAGCGGTCGAAAAGTGTAAACGATACGCTTTCGCGGGCCCGGCGCGACAACGGCCGCACCGCCAATAAACCGGCCACACTTCCAGGTTACCGCATTCAGGTATTCAGTGGCAATAACCGCTCACAGGCCATTCAAACACGTGCAGAGGTATTGGAAAAGTTTCCGGCCTATGCGGCTTATTTGATTTATAAGCAGCCCAGTTTTCGGGTGCGTGTTGGCGACTTTAGAACAAGGTCTGCCGCTCAGGAATTGTTGGCCGAGCTCAAAGTGCTGTACCCCGTAAGCTTTATCGTGCCCGATGAGGTACTGGAAAACCCCGTGATTGTACCCTTGTTAGATCCCGCAAGCGATTCTACTGATGTTAATAGAACAGATCCGTAAACAGGCAGCAGCACTTACGCCTTGGGTGGTGGCACAAAGGCGCCATCTGCATATGCAGCCCGAATTGTCATTCGAAGAGGCACAAACAGCAGCCTTCGTGCAGCAGCACCTGCGCGATTTGGACATTGCATTTACCCCCGATGTGGCTGGCCATGGGGTAGTAGGCATGATTTACGGAAAAAATCCCGACAAAAAAGTGGTGGCCCTGCGCGCCGATATGGATGCATTGCCCATTGTTGAAAGCAATGACGTGCCTTACAAATCAACAAAACCAGGTATCATGCATGCTTGTGGACACGATGCGCACACAGCCAGTTTATTGGGGGCTGCTGCCATTTTGCAATCGGTGCGTGAGCAATTTGAAGGAAGTGTAAAACTCGTATTCCAGCCTGCTGAGGAGCGTCTGCCAGGCGGGGCTTCCCTCATGATCAAAGCCGGAGTGCTTGAAAATCCAAAACCGGCCAGCATCATTGGCCAACACGTGATGCCGCTCCTACCAGCAGGCAAAGTAGGTTTTAGAAGTGGTATGTACATGGCATCGGCCGATGAAATCACCATGACCGTGCGCGGCAAAGGCGGCCATGCAGCCATGCCGCACCTGAATACCGATACCGTGATGATAACCGCACAAATTCTGGTGGCCTTGCAACAAATTGTAAGTCGGTATGCCAATCCAACCACCCCTTCGGTACTCTCCTTCGGCAAAATAACCGCCAATGGGGCGTTTAACATCATCCCCAATGAAGTGGTTGTGCTGGGTACCTTTAGGACTATGGATGAAAAATGGAGGGCTGAAGCTCACCACCGCATGAAACAAATGGCCGAAGAAATGGCCAAATCAATGGGAGCAAGCTGCGATTTCAGCATCCATGTGGGTTATCCGTATTTGGTGAACGAGCCCCAATTGACGGCACGGGCAAAGGATGCCGCCATGGCCTACATGGGCGCAGAAAATGTGGTTGAGCTCGATTTATGGATGGCTGCCGAAGACTTTGCATACTACAGCCAGGTAACCGATGCCTGTTTTTACCGCTTGGGCACGCGCAATGAAGCGCGCGGAATTGTTTCAGCCGTACATACCCCCACGTTCGACATTGATGAAACAGCCTTGGAAACAGGTTGTGGCCTCATGGCATGGTTGGCCGTGCAAGAATTACAAGCCTGACGGCTTGCCCAGTCCTTTTTCAAAAGCTTGAATAGCTGCTCTGTAGGCATCAGGCATCGGAATGGTGCGTTGCTGGCGATAATCGTATACCACAAGCACAGCACGAGCCACTGTAATGATTTTCTCTCCGGCAGGATGCTGTTTTACCACCATGTATTCCATTTCAAAACTTTTGTTGCCAAGCACCGAAGTGCGCATGTGCACCTCCGCCTTGTCGCGGGGGAAAAGCGGCTCCAAATAATGTAAGGTGTTGCTGGCCAGGATCATCCCCACCTCATCCCAATTCCAACCGACCACATCCCGGAAATAATCAATGCGTGCTTGTTCGAAATAACTCAAATACACAGCATTGTTGACGTGTTGCAAAGCATCGATGTCGGCCCACCGGATGTGGATAGGACTGCTGAATAAAAAATGTTCGCGCGCAGGAATTTTGAAATCGGGCATGTTGAATCCTTAAATTTGAGAATCGATCCTTTTGGAGATGGATAAAAAAGCAAACAAAGAAACTGAAATCGATTGGCTTGACCTAAAGGAAAGGCTCAAACGCCAGTCGGGTATGTTTGGCGTGCAAACGGGTACCAACAGCTTGCAAGCCCAATGGATGCGCCTGTTCAGTTTTTTTCAGCACAGTACAGAGGGCATGTTGTTGCTCGATGCCGAAGGACAGGTATTGATGGCCAATCGCGCATGTCAACACATTTTTGACCGCAATCAAGCCGATTTGCTGGCCACTGACGTATATACCCTATTCCCCTTGAAAATGGCTGTTGACCGCGAGCCGAAAGCCTGGTTGAAGGCGGTAGCGGTAAACAGATTGTATAGCACGGGCGATAGCATGCGTAACTGCAAAACCTATGATTTGCGCGAAGTGGGCATTGAGGCCAATGGAGACGAAAAGCTCATCCAAGTATACATCCGTGAGGTGACCGAGCTGGTACGTCAAGCAGAATATTAAGCCGAACAAACTGGCATGTTCATTCAAATGCTTGGCCATGCCCGCGAACCTATGATTTTGCTCGATGCTTCCTTGATCATTTTTGAATTAAACGAAGTGGCCGCCCTTATGATGCACGGCATTACCGTGCCGCTGCATGAAAAAGGGGAGTCGTATCTCGATTTTGCCAATCCTGGTCGGGCCAAGGAAAAGGGTTGGGAGATTTTCTGGGAAGTTTTGTCAGGCTTGGTGTTAGAGCGCAATATCGAATGGCCTTCGCCCATCGGAGGCAACGCTATTCACTGGCTGCTCACCTACTAGCCCTTGAATGACGTTTAAGGAGAAATGGCAGGGGTGTTGATCAGTGGGTTGGAGCAAACCCGCGAAAGGGCCTGGCAAGCACAGTTAAGCGAATAAGCCGATCGATTGCGCTGGTCGGAAATGCGGCAAGATGCAGCCATGTGTGTGGTGGATACTGCGTTCAAATTCAAGTATGTGGGCGGGGCATTGGGCCAATGGCTTGGTCATGCAGCGACACGCCTTCAAGGAACTTCGTTTGGGAAATTGCTGCCCGCCAAATGCCCGGTCATGGCTGAATTACAAGCATGGCTCAACGCACCCTATGAGTCTTATACCGGTATTTGGGAAATGCTCAGGCCCGATAAAACGACGGTTCGTTTGGGTGTGACGGCTCATTTTGAGGAATTGGTAGCTTCAAAGGAGGGGAGACTGGTCTTGCATTTCCACCTACAGGCACCGCACGATCTGCTGGCGGCAAAGGAGCATGCATTTGCTGCCGTTCTCCAATTAAACAAGGAACAGCCTGTTGTGCACCTGCTCATGTTCGACCAAAATGGACGAATCATCAACCCTAATAACTGGCCTCCACCAAAGCTCGATAAAGCAGGTGACCCTCCAGAAAACCTTGTGCAGGTCCTGCGTGCTTTGGGCAAACAGCCGAACCTACTGCTGCAAAAATGGGAAGCAGCTCAACGAGCGGTCTTGCCCTTTGAGGTGCAGCATGCCGACCCGGGCCTGCATTGGGAATTGTGGGAATTAGCTGTCGGAGATGATCAAAAAATGGTGCTGCTTGCCCTCGTAGATGGTACCGTAAAAAAGCGTATTCCTGCACTTGAAAAGGAAGTGTTGCGTTTGCATGCCCAGCTCGATAGGCGGACTGCGGAAGTAACAGCATGGCGCACCGCCTTTGGATTGTTGGAACGTGTTTTCAGCAGTTTCAGTTGGGAATACAGCCGTGAAAAAGAACGATTCACGCTTTTAACACCCGGACAAATCTTGTTTTTTGGTCATCCAGGCCAAGATATTGCCGTTCGTGAATTGTATTCCTATTTGCATCCAGCCGATGCCAAACAGTTTATCGAAGAGGTAGAATCCGTGCGTGAATTGGGGGTCGATGGTTGGGCAAGGGTCCGTAATGCACATGATGATTTTGATCAATGGCATTATCAATTCATGCGTTTGGAGCAAAACTGGTTGCAATTGCCCACCGACTGGTCTTTGCAGCGTTTCGACAGTCTCGCGGGGGTAGCACAAACCCGCTTGGCAGCTGAAGTATGCAGTATGCGACTGCCGGGAAGTCTATTTCAATTTGAATATTTCAATGCCTTTACCCAACGATGGATGTTCGTTTGGATTTATACGACACAAAATATTAGGGCCGTGTACTTGCAGCAAATGAAAGCGAGAAAGCACGGTTTGGCGATGCCTGAACTTTTGGGCATTCCAGAGGTTTGAGAAATGCAGAAGCTTTTATCAGATTTGGATGAAGGTGATATTTTTAATTTATCATTGACACACTTTTGTATATTTATCCGCTGAGAATGTGGCAGGCTTTTTCAGAAAGAAATAGGACCGCATGAAAGTGTTGATTACAGATGATGATCCCATTCTAATCATGGTATGTACACGCCTGATGAAAATCACTGGGTTTTCAGAAGAGGTGATGGCAGCACGTGAAGGGAAGGAAGCGGTTGAAATGCTGAAAAATTTGATTGGCCAGCCTGCTGAAGCTTTACCGGCGGTAATCTTGCTCGATATCAATATGCCAGTGATGAACGGTTGGGAGTTTTTGGAAGAATATCTCCGGATCATAGACCAATTCAAAGCCATCATTCCGGTTTTTATGCTGAGCTCAACCATCGACCAAGCCGATTTCGACAAGGCAAAGTCATACCACGTAGTGAAAGGATTTTACAGCAAGCCCCTCACCAAAGAAAATTTGTACGAAATCGAAGGTCTTGTCAAAGGCTGAAAACATAAAAGCTTTGCAGTCAGCGCTTTTGAACCTACTTTTGCGCCATGAATGAAACAAAGCGACAGCTCCGCGTCGCGAAATTGATTCAGCAAGAAATTGCTGAAATCCTGCAACGTGAGTTGCCTGGACTTACTGCTGGAGGATTAACCACCATTACCAAGGTACGTGTGACCCCAGATTTATCTTTGGCGCGCTACTATGTAAGCGTACTGGGTCAGCAAAAGCAACTTACTGTTGACAAACTGAATGAGGCCAGGGCAGACGTACGCCTACGTTTAGGACAGCGCTTGCGTCATCAACTGCGCATTGTGCCGCAATTGGAATGTTATTTAGACGATTCCTTAGATTACATCGATAACATTGACCGTTTGTTGAACGGGGGACAAGCCTGACGGCCAGCCATGCAACACGACGAATTACGAAAAACGCTTTCGGAAATATTTAAAAACCGGCCCCATTTCAGGTCGCTTTTTTATGTGCTCATCGACATCTTGATTGTGAGCTTTTGGCACATCCGGCGGGGGATATTGTCGTTTGCGCGTGCGCATCAAGGGCCAGTGCATGTGCTCGATGCTGGTACGGGTCTTGGGCAGTATGTATATTATCTCACGCGCAACTTCCCCGATTGGAATATTTATGCTACCGATGTTTCTGCCAATGAAATTTGCGAATGCAACCGCTATTTCCATCGCTTGCAATACGAAAGGGTGCTGTTCAGAACAGAAGACTTGCAGGAAATGCATCGTGAAGATGTGTATGATTTGATTCTTGCGGTGAATGTGGTGGAATATGTAGCCGATGATCGATTGGTGATGGAGAATTTTTACCAGGCGCTCAAACCTGGGGGCATGCTGTTGATGTCGATGCAGTCGGATAAATCGAAGGTAATTCAGCCCAATTTCACCAATAAATTGCTGGGCAATAAGGCGGTGAGCCACCGTTACAACAATTTGGAGCTTAAAAAAATCCTCAAGGAGTTGGGGTATAAACACATCAAGGCACATTATGCTTATGGTGCATCGGGTCGTTTGTCAACGATGATTGGGGTAAGTGCTCCTAAATATTTGTTGCGGCAAAGCAAGGCGTTTTTGTACATCCTGCCTATTTATTATCTGTTTTGTTATCCATTGGTTTTTGTGCTTAATACCATTGATGCGTATTTTGTGCACTTGAGTGGCAGCGAGCTGGTAGTTCGTGCCTACAAAGCCTGATCATGCTCCGTTTCGTTATTTTGCGGTATTTGGTTGCGAAAAAACGCACCAACTTCATCAATCTCATCACTGGTATTTCTTTTTTGGGTGTTTGGGTGGGTACAGCAGCGCTTGTGGTTGTGTTGAGCGTGTACAATGGCCTCGAGGGGCTTACAGAAAGCCTTTACAGCAAGTTTAATCCTGATTTGCGTGTTCGTCCGGCGCTTGGCAAGTGGATGGACACCAACACTTTGCGTTCTTTTGTAGAAAATGCCGATGAGGTGGCCGAATGGTCGTTTACGCTCGAAGAAAATGCACTGATTCGGTATGGCGAAAAGGAGGTGGTAGGTGTGGTCAAAGGAGTTGACGAAGGATTTGCGGAAGTAACGCAGCTGCCTGCAGCGATGATGCGGGGCGAATATGTGTTGCGTGATGGCTTTGGATTGCCCTATGCCATGGTGGGCAGCGGTTTGGGATACCATCTGCAAATTTCGCTGAATGATTTTAGGCGTGGGATTGAAGTATACATGCCCAGGCGTGGGGCCAAGCTAAACCTGATGCAACCTGAAAGTGCATTCATACAACGCAATTTGCAGCCCGCTGGCGTGTTTGATGTGCAACCCGAAATCAATGAACAATACATGCTTGTTCCCCTTGTTTTTTTGCAAGAGCTGCTCCAACTCGAATCAAATCTTGTTGGTTCGTTGGAGGTGAAGCTAAAACCTGGTGTTTCTGCCGAAAAAGTGATGACCGATTGGCAGATGAAATTGGGAGATGGCTATGAGGTGAAAGACCGATACAGGCAAGAAGAGGCGTTGTTCAAAATATTCAGATCGGAGAAGTGGTGGACCTATTTTTTCTTGCTACTGATTGTATTGGTAGCTGCGCTCAACCTCATTGGTTCTTTGTCGATGTTGGTGATTGAAAAGAAGCGCGATATTGCCATTCTCAGCAGTTTAGGGGCATCGGCCCGTCAGTTGTTTGCCTTGTTTTTTGGTCTGGGAATGCTCATTACGGGTATAGGAACCGTTTTGGGTTTGTTGAGTGGCGCCCTGCTGGTGACCTTGCAACAACACTATGGTTTTGTACAATTTGCAGGCGAAGGCAGCTTCTTGATCAGTGCCTATCCGGTTGCCCTGCAAGGGAGTGATATGGTTGCGGTTGCGGCCGGAGTGCTGCTCATCGGCGCCTTGTGTGCTTTTTATCCGGCGAGCAAGGCAGCAAGGCAAACGGTAGCTGAACATTTAAGGGCATAAAAAAAGGCGGCTATTCGCCGCCTTACGTGCTGGTGAGGCAATTATTTCGCTTGTGCGTTGCTCGATTCGTTTTCAAGCTGCTTGCGATCGCTTACCTTACCACGCTCATCAAACATGGCCCACTCACCCACCGGCTCACCGTTTTTGTACGTTAACTTATAGCGTAGGTTTCCTTCGGTATCCCATACCAACCATTCGCCATCTTTGTTGCCGTTATGGAAATGAGCAGTGCTCATCAATTGTCCGTTTTCGTTGTAGGCCGACCAACTGCCGTGCTTCTGACCGGCGAGGTAGTAACCTGTTTCTTTTACTTGACCGTTTTCGTAAAAACGTGTGATTTTACCTTCTGGTTTGCCATTCACAAAGGCAATTTCAGCCGTTTTTTGGTCGGCCGCATTGTACATCACTTTTAAGCCGGTAAAACTTTCGCCATTACCACCTGCAGCGATCAACTCAACCCGTTGTGCCAATAGCACGCCGCTGCTCAGTAACAAGGCCACGAGGGCCATCAGCATCTTTTTCATATCTCCTCCTCTTGTTATGTCAAAGTTAACGAAATATTAACTTAATGTTAACTAAGGGGGTTCAAAAAATTTATTATTTCTTTGACATAATTGCAAGTAATTGAAATACAGGCATATGAATATGGTTGGAGCCTCAATATTTTGATGATAAAACCACCCAATCTGTTAACATTGAGGTAATATTGGGGTAAAATCGACCGGATGTATGCTGTGATTTTGGCTTTTGGGCTGCCGAATAGTTGGAGTTTCGGCTTTGGTTTAGCTGCTTTGCCGGTGTTTGCCGGGCCAATGGTATGCCGAAACACTGTATCTCCTTATCTTGCTGCGTGGATTTAAAGCACCGCCAATGGATCCGGCGACTGGGATGGGCCGGGTTTTTATTTTTTTTGATAAAAGGCCTTGTTTGGCTGGCTGTATTCTACGGTCTGGGCAAGTGGTTAGGTTAAACCTTTGACCTGCATGCCTCGGCCCCTGCCCGCATGGTGTCTTGCCACGGGGTATAGGCAAATTGAGGCAACACCCCTTGAATGGCAGTACCACCAAAAAGGCGCAAACGATAGGCCGAACCTACGGTTTCACGCGTGATGAAGGCCTGCATTCCCGTGATGGTCGACCAAAGCATGTTAAGCCTCCAACCCAGGTTGGCCAGCCAACGCGGCGGAATGAAGGTCGGTGGCGCTACCCCAAGTGCATGGGCCATGTCGCTGAACAGGCGGGTGTAGGGTAAATTCAGGTGGTTGAGCACCCAGCGCTTGTTTATAATATTCGCTTCGTGTAAGGCAATCATGGCACGGGCCACATCGCGCACATCTACAAATCCAGTACCTCCCGTACTGCTGAAGCGCATGCCTTCGGCAATCTTGCGGAAGAGTTGATTGCTTCCGGAGGCAACTTTTCCAGGGCCCAGAATGACCGAAGGATTCACCACAATGACTTCCAGACCTTCCTCCATGCCTCTCCATACCTCGTTTTCGGCCATAAACTTTGAAATGGCATAATTCGAATGGCCACTGTCGGTTTTCCAAGAGGCTTGTTCATCTACCAATTGTCCGGGCTCGGAAGCATCGCCCAAAGCGGCTATGCTGCTTACATATACCAAACGTTTCACACCAGCATGCAAACAGGCGTTTACCAAGTGAGCAGTACCCCGAATATTGGTTTCAAACATTTGCGTGCGAAAACGAGGATCGTAAGAAATGAATGCAGCCGTGTGAAAAACCGTATCAACGCCTGTGAGAAGCTCTTCGAGTGAGAAGATATCGTTCAAATCGCCTTTGCACCAGTCGATGTGTGGATGATGGATGTTTTTCAATTGGCCATGACCGCCTTGCAGGGCTTCGTTCCGATACAAGGCCCGCACCCGATACCCTTTGTCGATGAGTTGTTGAAGCGTATGTTCGCCTACAAATCCTGTGGCACCGGTAAGTAGTATCATGTAAACAATTCCATTAAAACGCCGGCGCTGTGGTTGTGCGAACTGCCCGTCACTTCGCTATAAACGTTAGGTTGGTGAAGATAACGCAACAAGCCGAGGAAGGCGAAAATGAGCGCTTCTTTTTGCTCCACTACTTCCGCTTTGGGGATTTCAATGTCAACGGAAGTGTGCCTTTTGAGCTGCTCAATCAAATAATGATTCCATGCTCCACCGCCGCTTACCAATATCTTGCCCTGTGCAATATGCGCTGAGAGTTCGCGACCCATTTGTTGGGCCAGGTGATGGCTGTAGGTATGCAACACATCGCGAGGGGGAAGGTTGTGCCTTTGGAGCAAGGGCAACAGGCTGCGTTCGAAATCCTCTCTGCCGAGTGATTTTGGGGCCTTTTTTTGGTAGTAAGCCCAGTGCTGGAGTTCATCGGCCAATGCCGGAACGTAATCACCGGAGGCGGCCAGCGCACCGCCATGGTCGTACGCAAACCCCAATCGTTCGCTGAAGTGATTGAATACCATATTGCAAAATGCCATGTCCCAAGCATAGCGTTTGCCATGGATGGCAAGCGATACGTTGGCAATGCCACCCAAATTGAGGCAGGCAGCGTATTCGCCAAAGAGCAAAGCATCGCCAACGGGAACGAGTGGTGCGCCCTGACCGCCCAAGGCTACGTCGGCACTGCGAAAATCATATACGACTGGCAAACGCATCCTTGCAGCCAAATGGCTTGCCCCGCCTATTTGCAAGGTGTAGCCACTTTCGGGTTGGTGCAAAACCGTATGTCCATGGCTGCTGATGAGAAGGGGCTGTGGTTTGTGCTCAAGAAATCCGGCAACCGCATCGGCAAAAAACATCCCCAATAACTTATCGAGGGCTTGCACTTCATCCACCCGCGCCTCGTGCGCAAGTCGCAACCGATCGGCCAAAGCAGGAGGGTAGGGCTCAGTATGGGCATGCTCTATGTTAAAATGCCATTTTTGCCCATCGAAATGGAATTCACATAGACACATGTCTACACCATCGAGCGAGCTGCCCGACATCAAGCCCAAAACCCGCCAGCTGCCGGTTTGCATGTTTAGTTGCTTTCGATGATGCGGAACAAATCGTCGAGTTTTGGGGTGAGAATGATCTCGGTGCGCCGGTTTTTCGACCGTGCTTCAGCAGTTTTGGCAGGATCGAGTGGTTGGTGCTTGCCTCTGCCTGCAGCAGTGATGCGTGCCGGATCTATTTTGCCGTTTTCAACCAGTATTTTAACGATGCTGGTGGCGCGCTGCACGCTCAAATCCCAGTTTACCTGGTCGGAACCCTGGTCATCGGTATGTCCTTCCACCAAAATGCTGATTTCGGGGTTGCTTTCGAGCACCTTGCCCAGCTCTTGAATGGCACTTCGGCCGCGCGGATCAACAGCCGAGCTGCCGGTGCGGAACAGCAGCTGCTCCGAAAGCGATACATATACCTTACCGTTCTTTTCTACTACCGTCAAGCCGCTGTTTTGGAAGCCCAACAAGGCTTTGGCAACGGCATCTTTGAGTTTTTTGACAGCTGCATCCTTGGCATCGAGGGTGGCTTGCAGTTCCTTTACCTTTTTTTCACGTGCTTCGAGATCGGCTTCGGTAACTTTGAGTCGCTTTTCAATCTCTACCAATTCGGCTTCCTTTTTCTTTACCAGCAGCTCGTTTTGTTTGAGCTCACGGGCCAAACGTGCATTTTCGGCCATGCTGTTGTTCGAAATGGCTTCGTTGGTTTTTACCAGATCGTCGATGAGCGCGTTGAGCTGCACAATGCGGTCCTGGGCCTGTTTGATCTCTTGCGAGGCCTTTTCGGCATCTTCTTGCAGACTTGCTTTTTCACTGCGCAACGATTCCATTTCGGTGTTTAGGGCATCGTTTTGGCCAGTGAGTTGCTCAATGGTTTTTTGCTGCGACTGCGTTTCTTTTTCGAGTCGGGTACGGTCGGTGAGCACCGCATCGTGTTGTTTTTGCGATACGCAGGCGCTTAGGCTGCCGGCAGTAAGCAATAGGAAGAAGGCTTTTTTCATGCTTGGATCAGGTTTTCGGTTAAAAAAAATCGTGGCTGTGCGGATATCGTTCAAACCAGGCAGTTTTCACCAGCTGGCTGAGCTTGTCACGTAATTCGTCGATGTTTATTTTGGAGGTGGCCGAAATAAACAGGCAATTTCCGCTTGTTTTGGCCATCCAACTTTGCGCCAGCTTTTCTATGGGCGGATGTTCTTCTAAAAATTCGGGTTCGTCGTGGTGGGCAGCACGGGCCGCTTCCCAACGATCGACTTTGTTGAACACGGTGAGCATGGTTTTTTCGCCTGCCCCCAATTCACGCAAGGTTTGCAACACCACTTCCATCTGTTCTTCAAAGTTTGGGTGCGACAAATCGACCACATGCACCAAAATATCGCTTTCGCGCACTTCGTCGAGGGTGCTTTTGAACGACTCTACCAAGTGGTGGGGCAATTTGCGGATGAAACCCACCGTGTCGGACAACAAAAACGGCACATGGTTCACCACCACTTTGCGCACCGTTGCGTCGAGGGTAGCAAATAGCTTGTTTTCGGCAAATACTTCCGATTTGCTGAGCAAGTTCATGAGGGTCGATTTGCCCACATTGGTATAGCCTACCAAGGCTACCCGAATGGCTTTGCCCCGGTTTTTCCGTTGGGTGGCGTTTTGCCGGTCGATGAGTTCGAGCCGCTCTTTGAGCAAGCTAATGCGGTTGCGGATAATCCGTCGGTCGGTTTCAATTTCTTTTTCACCTGGACCTTTCATGCCGATACCGCCTTTTTGTTTGCTCAAGTGCGTCCACATACGGGTCAGGCGGGGCAAGAGGTATTCGTGCTGAGCGAGCTCCACTTGGGTTTTGCTTTGGGCGGTTTGGGCCCGGCGGGCGAAAATATCGAGGATAAGGGTACTGCGGTCGAGTACCTTCACCGAGGCTTCGAGCGGGTCGGGATTAAATTCACGTTCGATATTGCGCAGCTGCGAAGCGCTGAGTTCGTCGTCAAACAGCACCAAATCGATGCTTTCGGCCTTGACGTAGGTAGCGATTTCTTCCAGCTTGCCGGTACCCACATAGGTGCGCGGATCGGGTCGGTCGATTTTTTGGGTAAAGCGCTTGCGGGTACTGGCCCCGGCAGTTTCGGCTAAAAAAGCAAGCTCATCGAGGTATTCCTGTGCCTTTTCGGCCGGCTGGGCGGAAGTGATGAGGCCTACGAGTACGGCGCTTTCCTGCTGCCTGGAGGTTTCGAACATGGCACAAAAATCGGGTAAAAGCGGGGGATTAGAAAATTTTAGGGATAAGCAGGTCCAAACGCTCGGCTTGCACCAGGGTCAATCCTTTCGGAACACTTTGCACTTGTTGGTGGCTACTCAAACAAAAACGCTTGAAGCCCAGCTTGGCTGCTTCTGCCAGACGGTTCTCGATTTGCGCCACAGGACGCAATTCACCACCCAAGCCAATTTCGGCTGCAAAGCAGGTATCGCCGCCCAGCGGCTGGTCTTGCAACGAGCTGGCCAGGGCCAAAGCCACTGCCAGGTCGATGGCCGGATCTTCAACACGCAGTCCGCCAGCAATATTTAAAAACACATCCAACTGGCCGAGCCGGTAGCCACAACGTTTTTCGAGCACGGCCAACAACATGTTCAAGCGCCGCTGTTCAAAGCCTGTGGTGCTGCGCTGGGGCGTGCCAAAGGCCGATCCTGCCACCAAGGCTTGTACTTCTACCAGCAAGGAGCGGTTGCCCTCGCGGGTTGAGCCGATGGCCATGCCACTTTGCTGGTGCCATTGGCGGGTGAGCAGCAATTCACTGGGGTTGGATACCTCCCGCAGCCCGGCTCCCTGCATTTCGTAAATGCCCAATTCGGAAGTAGAGCCAAATCGGTTTTTGAGGGTACGCACCACCCGATAGCTGTGGTGCCGATCGCCTTCGAATTGCAAAACGGTGTCGACCAGGTGCTCGAGTACTTTGGGACCAGCGAGCTGGCCGTCTTTGGTGATATGGCCGATCAGGAATACAGGCACCCTGTTTTCTTTGGCAAAACGCATGAATTCGCCGGCTGCCTGGCGTATTTGCGATACACTGCCAGGTGCCGATTCGATGAGGGGTGAAAATACCGTTTGGATGGAATCGACAATCAGCAGTTGTGGGCGCACCGCGTCTACCTGACGAAAAATGGCAGTGGTTTCGGTTTCGGTTAGAACGTAACAATGTTCCTGTGGCAAACCCAAACGTTGGGCACGCAACTTGATTTGCGCCTCACTTTCTTCGCCCGATACATACAATACGCGCATTTGGTTGAGCTGGAGTGCCAATTGCAACAACAAAGTCGATTTGCCAATGCCCGGCTCGCCTCCCAACAAAATAAGCGCTCCCGGCACCAGTCCACCTCCCAGTACCCGGTTCAATTCGGCGTCGGGACACTCCAGACGGCGCGTCAAATCGGTGGCTACATCAGCCAGCAGTTGTGCTTCGGCCGAGCGCTTGGCGGAACTGCCCGAAAAGCGGCGCGTATCGGTGGAAGAGGGCGTTTTTTCACGTATTTCTTCCACCAAACTGTTCCAGCTGCCACAACTGACGCACTTACCTGTCCATTGTGCCGCTTGTGCCCCACATTGTTGGCAAACGTACATGCTTTTGAGCTTGCTCATGTGCCCAAAGATAGGGGGCAACAATTCTCATTTTAGCGCCTTTTTTTTCAATTTGGGAAAAGAACTTACCTGCCGATGTACCACAAGGCTCCCCAAGCGGTAATTTGCGATTGGGTATTGTTCTTGAAGAAATATGCTTATGCCATGTACACCTGGTTTGCGTATGCTTTGGATTTGTTTGCTTGCCAGCCTCTTTTTTGGGGCTTGTAAAAAGGACAATCCTACCCCTGAGCCGAGTACCTTTAAGGATTTGCGCGTTGCCCAAAGTTTTAATTGGAGCTCCATTGCGAATCTCATTATGAATGTTACGTTAAATGAAGGGCACAATGGCATGGTGCTCGACCTGCGCGACATGGAAGGTCGGCGCATCGACCGGGTGATAATTGCCAACGACCGTGCACGTTTTAATGTACGTTTGGCTTCCGATTTACGCGATGTGGTGATCCATTGTCCGATGAGCGGTCAAAACTTGCAATTGCCAGCTTTTAACGCATCCGAGTTTTTTAACCTCAATGAAACAGCGGCAGCCAATTGGTTGGCGGCAGCCGATACTGATGGCGACAGCATTCCCGACCCATGGGACGATTATCCCACCGATCCCCAGCGAGCATTTCTTGTGGCTGTACCACATGTGGGCGAACACCATGTGCTTTTTGATGAAACATGGCCTTTGATTGGCGATTATGATTTCAACGATTTGGTGTTGGCCAATCGCATGGAATTGCAGTACGATGCCAAAAAGCGCTTGTTGCGGGGCAATGTACAATTGCGTTTGCTCGCTTACTCTGCTGAGCAGGAGTTGGGATTGGGCATGGAGTTGTTCAGTTCGGTGGCAGGCAGTACCTATGCTTATCCTTTTGGTCCGGCAGCTTTGTTCAGTGGCGTAGCAGCCGACGACAGTGTAGACAATTGCGCCATCATCAGTTACAATGTGCGCAGTTTGCAACGTGTGGCTTATACGAACGACGGGGTTGGTTTAACCGCACGACCCGACGAGGTGAGCTTCAACTTCGAATGGGCTGCGGCCATTGGTGGGGATCACGTTTGGCCCAACTTTTTTGTGTTTCCGACAAGCAACCGCAGCCGCGAGCTGCATGCTTTCGGCTATCCGCCAACTATTGCCGCCGATTTCGCGCCATTTGCAACGGCCGATGATGCGAGCATCCGTTCATGGCGTTGGTTGGGTAGTTTTGCCATACCCAATGCTTTTTACCGTTCTTTTCGGAATTTGCCCTGGGGTATAGAATTTTTCCATGCGAATTTTAAGATTCCTCGTGCGGGTGTTGATTTGGCCACGGCCTATCCGCTGTTGACCAATTGGGCCGAATCGGCGGGGGGCACCAATCTGAGCTGGCGCGATTTTCCCAATAACCAGCAGGTAATTCAACTTCCTGAGTAGGGAGCTGAACCAAAATCGCCTTTTTTTTCGTTGTTTTGAGCATGCGGCAATTTCTTGTTCTTGTATGGCTTTGGTTTTTACTGCCGGGCACCCATGTTGGGGCGCAACCCGGAGTGCACAACCAGGCCCTGGCTACTCAATTTTACCAGCAAGCGGAGTACGAAAAGGCAGCTGATTTGTTCAAAGATATCCTCGAGGCCGATGGGCAGAATTACACGGCCTATCAATATCTATATGCCTGTTACCTCCAATTACAATTGTTCCAGGATGCTGAAAAACTGGCCGCACGTTTTGCCCGAAAAGATGCGGCCCAGGCAGGATTTGAGGTAGATCGTGCGTTTGCCTTGCGCAAGCAAGGGGAAGAAAAAAAAGCCCTAGTCTTGTATGAATCGCTTCTGAAGAAACTGGGTCCGAATAGGGGGCAAATAATGATGCTTGCCAACGCTTTTCGGAACAGGGGCGAAAATGATTTTGCCATCAAAAGTTTGCTGCGCGGCCGACAATTATTGGCAGAACCCTTTGCTTTTGCGCTTGAGTTGACCGACCTCTACCAGCTCACCGGACAAAAAAGCAAAATGGTGACGGCCTATCTTGATTATTTGGCATTGGCACCACAGCAATTGGGTTATGTACAAAACATGTTGCAGTCGCGTTTGGCCGAAGAAGATTATGAGTTGTTGCGCGTGGTATTGCTTGAGGGCATTCAACAGCGTCCCGACGATTTGATGCTATCGGAGTTACTGGTGTGGTTTTTTGTGCAGCAACTCGATTTTGAAACGGCTTTTTTACAGGCCAAGGCCTTGGATCAGCGTTTGAATGAACAGGGCCGCCGGATGCTTGCGCTTGCCCGCTCAGCAAATGAGAACAAACAATACGAGGCAGCGGCATTGTTTTACAATTACCTGATCGAAATGGGTGAACGGCATCCGGCTTATTTAGAAGCACGTTATGAAAGTTTGGAAACCCGGCGTTTGGGTTTGCAGTACAAAGGGGGAACCAAAGCCGATTGGCAAAATTTGGCACAAGAGCTCGAGCGGTTTTTGCAAGATTATCCGCAGCAACGACAGCTTTTGTTCGTGAAAAAGACCTATGCCCAGGTATTGGCTTACGAGCTAAAGCGCTTTGAAGAGGCGGTAGATTTACTTGAAGCGGCTGTCAAAGCAGGAGGAGAGCGCCGCTTGTTGGCAGCGGTTAAACTCGATTTGGGCGATTTGTTTTTGCTCACGGCCGAATATTGGGAGGCTGCGCTTATATATGGTCAGGTTGAAAAGGAATTCCCCAACGACCCGCTGGGGCAGGAGGCAAAATTCAGAAATGCGCGCTTGTCGTTTTTCAAGGGTGAATTTGAGTGGTCACAGGCACAGCTCGATGTGCTCAAAGCAAGTACCACGCAAAAAATAGCAAATGATGCCTTGGCCTTGAGCTTGTTGATTTCAGACAATCTCGACTTAGACACCACCGTTTTGCCCATGCAAGCCTTTGCGGCTGCAGAATTATTGCTTTTCCGACAAGAGCATGCGGCTGCTGTTGCGGCGATGGAGCAAATGTTGGTTGATTACAAAGGGCATGCTTTGAGTGACGAACTTTATTTCAGGCTTGCCCGTGCCGAACAAGTGCTGGGCAATCCACAAAAAGCGGCATCGTGGTACCAGCAATTGGTACAAGAACATGGCACAGATATTTTGGCCGACGATGCGCTATTTGCATGGGCGGTGCTTACCGAGGAGCGTTTGGTACAACCCGAACAAGCTGCCAAATTATACGAGCAGCTCTTGCTGCAATATCCCGACAGTACTTTTACCTTTGAGGCACGCCGTAGATTCCGCAAACTGCGGGGCGACAACATCAATTGATTTTATGCTCCTATACAATGTAACCGTAAGTGTTGACCAGCGCATGGCCGATGAATGGTTGAGTTGGATGAAAAATGAACACATCCCCGAAGTGATGGCAACGGGCATGTTTGCCATGCACCGCATTTGTAAATTGGTGCAGCCAGCGCCGCAACCCGACGAAGGCATCACCTACGCCATACAGTACTATTGTGATTCGCAAGAGCAACTCAACCGCTATTTTGCGGAATATGCCCCTGGCTTGCAAAAAGCACACACCTTAAAATTCGGCCAACATACCGCAGCTTTTCGGACGGTACTCGAAATTGTTTGACACCTTATTATAAGGTGGCCAATTTGCGGCGTGTATTTTCAAATTCTGTCCAAATTTCGGCTACGATTGCAGCGGCCGGCTGAAGTTGGTTGATGTATGCCGACACTTGGCCGATTTCAAGCTCTCCTTCTTCTAAATCGCCTTCAAACATGCCCTTTTTCGCCCTGCCGCGTCCGAGCAACGCTTGTAGCTCCTCGGTAGGGGCGCCTGCTGCTTCGGCCTGCTGTACCTGCTGGTAAAATTGGTTCTTGATCAGCCGAACAGGGGTGAGCTGCTTAAGGGTAAGGGTGGTATCCCCTTCTTGAGCAGCAATCACCGCTTGTTTGAAATGATCGTGCGCTGAGGATTCATAACTGGCCACAAATCTGCTTCCGATCTGCACAGCTTCGGCACCGAGCGCAAAAGCCGCGCACATGGCCCGCCCGTTTCCGATACCACCTGCCGCAATAAGAGGTAGGTCGATGGCATCGCGTACCATGGGTATGAGGCAAAGGGTAGTGGTTTCTTCACGGCCATTGTGTCCGCCCGCTTCAAATCCTTCGGCCACCACCGCATCAACCCCGGCTTCTTGCGCCTTACGGGCAAATTTTACGTTCGATACCACATGCACCACGGTGATGCCATGGCTTTTGAAAAAGGAAGTGAATTTTCCAGGATTGCCGGCTGAAGTAAAGACAATCGGGACGCGGTATTTTACAATCAGCTCAAGGTGCTGCTCAATGGCCGGATAAAGCAAAGGTAGGTTCACCGCAAAGGGTTTGGTGGTTGCCTTTTGGCATTGAATCAAGTGTTTTTCGAGTACTTCGGGATACATTGAGCCTGCACCAATGATGCCCAATCCCCCAGCATTGCTAACTGCAGCGGCCAATTCCCAGCCGCTACACCAGATCATACCTGCCTGAATTATAGGCAAATCGATGTTAAAGAGCTTGGTTATGCGATTATCCATGCCACAAGGTCAATGAAAATCTGTAAAAATCAATGTGGGCAAGTACTTGCATAAGCTCTTTTTTGTCGCTATGTTGCACCCCTGTTTGTTAAAAATTTGTGAAATTCCGGTAAATGTGTTCTCTGAATTGGATGCAGCCAATGTCAGGAATACGTCAAAAGGTCGACACACGTATTGACAAACGGGAAATTGGATTTAACTTAAATTTTCAAATAGACCTAAAGTAAATTTCAGACTATGCAGAGAAAGTTCTACCTGAGTTTATTCCTGCTGTTGCTGAGCACGTTAGCTGTCTTTGGTCAGGCTGGTACCGGTACCCTACAAGGTAAGGTAGTAGACGAACTGAAGCCAAAAGAGGGTATCCCCTTCGCAAACGTGGTCATCGAGCGGGATGGTGTGGTCAAAGGCGGTACTACCACCGACATCGATGGTAAGTATAAGTTTGGCGCCTTGCCCCCCGGAAAGTACGACCTGAAGGTTTCGTACGTAGGTTACAATCCAGCCGTGCTCAAAGGCGTGCTGGTGAGTGCCGACCGAAGCAATTTCGTTGACATCAAAATGAGCTCGGGTGTTGACCTGAGCGTAATTGATGTTGTGGATTATGAGGTTCCCCTCATTTCCAAAGACGAAACTTCTACCGGTGGTACTGTAACCCGTGAAGAAATCGCGGCCCTACCCACGCGCGACGTGAACTCCATTGCGGCTACCACCGGTGGTGTTTTCCAGCAAGATGAAGGCGGCGCCCTAAACATTCGCGGTTCACGTTCCGATGCAACTGAATACTTCATCGACGGTATTCGTGTTCGCGGTTCAACCAACTTGCCGAATGCTGCCATCGAGCAAACAACCGTAATCACAGGTGGTATTCCCGCCCAGTACGGCGATGCTACTGGTGGTATCATCAACATCACCACACGCGGACCATCAGGTCAGTTCTTCGGCGGTGCTGAAGTATTGTCGTCGGCATTTGTGTTGGAGCCTTATGGTTACAACCTCTTTGCCTTGAACTTCTCAGGTCCATTGATGAAGCGTGGCGACAAGTCGATTTTGGGTTACTTCATTTCGGGTGAATTTGAAACCCAAAAAGACCCGAATCCTTCGGCTGTTGGCGTATGGCAATTGAAAGACGATGTATATGACTTTGTAAGCCAAAACCCTTTCCGTCCATCCATTTTCGGTGCTGGTGTAAACCGTAACTCTGAATTTGTAAATGCCGACGATATGGAGCTGGTACGTGTGCGTCCGAATGCTAATCGTGACCGTTTTTCGATCGCAGGTAAAGTGGACTTCCAACCGAACAACAACTTTAGCATTACCATTGGTGGTAACTACGATTACGTTGACGGACGTTCTTATGCCCGCTCGCTTTCTTTGTTCAGCCGCGACAATATGGGCTTCTTCAACAACAACACCATCCGTGCTTACGGCCGTATCAAGCAGAACTTTGCGTCTGCCGAAGGCGAAAACAACAGTGGTGGCACCATCAAGAACGCCTATTATACCTTGCAGTTCGACTACACCAAATCGACCAGCTCACAAGATGGTGGTCCTGATCTCGCCCGCAACGCCTTTAACTATGGCCACGTAGGTACTTTCGATTACGATCTGGTGCCGATTTACAGTGAAGAAGATTACTTCGATGCACAATCAAACGTGCTGTACCGCATGAATGTATTGCAAGGTTTCTCTGAGCAGAACCTGCGCTTTACGCCCAGCGCGATTGATCCAAGTTTGTCGGTATGGGGAACCAGTTTCTTCAAAGTACTCAACACCACTGAATTCAACAGCATTTCTGATGTTCGTCAAAACGGTGGTTTGGCCAACGGTTTGCGTCCTGGTTCTGCTTATGGTATTTGGTTCGATCCAGGTCGTCAGTTTGGTGGCTTTAACTTCACCGACAACGACCAGTATCGCTTGACCGGATTCTTCTCTGCCGACATTGGTGGCCATGCCCTGAAGTTTGGTTTTGAATACGATCAGCGTGTTGACCGTGGATACACCATGAACCCATTTGCTGGTGGCATTGGTTTGTGGGGCTTGGCCCGTGGTTTGGCCAATCGCCACTTGTCCGAATTGGATGTGAACAATCCGATTGTGACCCGCGATGCCAACGGTTTCTTGACCGATTTGGACACTGTTCGCTTCAACCGTTTGTACAACGCTGGCAACCAGTCGTCTTTCGACCGCAATCTTCGTCGTTCATTGGGATATGCTGACAATGACCTGCGCTTTATCAACATCGACGCCATGAATCCTGCCGACTTGCAGTTGAGCTTCTTCTCGGCCGAAGAATTGTTGAACGAGGGTAACTCTTATGTAAGCTACTTTGGATATGACCACTTGGGCAACAAACTGGGCAGCAACCCAGGTGCGCTCGACTTCTTCACTGACCGTGAGAACCGTCCGGTTCCTGCATTCCAGCCCATTTACATGGCCGGCTTCATTGAAGATAAGTTCTCTTTCGACGACTTGGTTTTCCGTGTAGGTGTGCGTGTTGACCGTTTTGATGCCAACCAACCGGTATTGAGAGACCGCTTCCTTTTGTATTCGGCCCGTACGGTTGCAGAAGTTGATGGTGCTTTGAATACTGCAAATGGTGGTATCCACCCCAGTGTAGTACCAACCGATGCGGTGGTTTACGTAAACGACATCACCCAGCCTAACCCCGTGATTTTGGGTTACCGTTCAGGTGTTCAGTGGTTTACTGCCAATGGAACTGAAATTCGTAACGCTTCTGGTATCGCAGCTGCTTCGGCAACTGGTGCTGTAACGCCATTCCTGGTAGATCCTACCCAGAACGAAGTACGTGCCGATGCCTTCACCGACTATACCCCGCAAATCAACATCATGCCACGTGTGGCCTTCTCATTCCCTATTTCGGATGAGGCCCAGTTCTTTGCGCACTATGACGTATTGACACAGCGTCCGAGCGGCTTCCTCCGCTTCGATCCTCGTCAGTTCTACTTCCTGCAGCAAGTGGGTGGTACCTTGAACAATCCTGATTTGAAGCCTGAGCGTACCATCGACTATCAGTTGGGCTTTAAGCAGCGTTTGAACAAGACCTCGGCTTTGACCATCAGTGCCTTCTACCGTGAATTGCGCAACATGATTCAGATCATCAACGTGCCATTTGCGTATCCGCTCGATTACCGTACCTATGGTAACATCGACTTCGGTACTGTAAAAGGTTTGACCTTGGCTTACGACCTCCGTCGTACAGGTAATGTGCGTATCAACGCCAGCTATACTTTGCAGTTTGCTGATGGTACTGGTTCTGCTCCTCAGCAGGCAGCCCAAATCATCCAGGCTGGTATCGACAACTTGCGTACCCCAATTCCATTGGACTTCGACGCACGTCACCGCTTGGTAGGTACTTTGGACTTCCGCTTTGGTGAAGGCAAAAACTACAATGGTCCTCGCATCAATGGTTTTGGCTTCATGGAAGGCATTGGATTCAACCTCGTAGCCAACGCGATTTCTGGAACACCGTTCTCACGTCAAACTGTACCAACACCCGATGGTGCTGTGGTAGGGGGTTTGCAAGGCCGTACTACCTTGAAAGGTGGTATCAACGGTTCACGTTTGCCTTGGCAGTTCCGAATGAACTTGCGTGTTGACAAGGACGTAACTGTGAAGTTGGGCAAAGACAAAAACGACAAGCCACGTGAAGCAACCGTGAACGTGTATGTACAGATCCTCAACCTCTTCGACGCCCGTAACGTGATCAATGTGTATCAATTTACAGGTGATCCAAGCGATGATGGTTATCTCACCAGCGACCTGGGTCGTCAGCAGTTGCAAAGTGTACTCGATCAGCAGGCTTTCTTCGATCTGTACACTGCTTCGATGATGAACCCTGGCAACTTTAGTTTGCCCAGAAGAACACGTTTGGGTATCAGATTCAATTTCTAAGAGACAAAAATGAAAGGGATGATAATGAATCGTAAAATTTGGACCTTGGTGATGGCTATCACCATGGGAGGAATTTTGGGAGCAGAGGCGCGCGAAGACCTGTCGGTGCAGCCCCGCACCCAGCAGAACAATCGCCAGTTCGTAGCCCGTGTGGCGTCGAACTGCACGCCTCCCAGCGCCAGGATTAACCTCGACATCAACAATGTGCGTGCCATGATTTTGCGTGGTAACGACATGTGGTGGGACCAAGGAGGTAGCGGCAATGCGCGCTATGAAATACCTAAGCTGGATGACCCAACTTTGCCCAAAAAACACGCTTTGTTTGCGGGTTCTATTTGGGTGGGTGGTATTGATGCCGTAGGTACCTTAAAGGTTGCCGCTCAAACTTACCGTCAAACAAGCACTTTGGGTGTAGGATGGTGGGCTGGTCCGCTCACGCTTGACTCAGCAACCATTACACGTGACGAGTGTCGTCGTTGGGATACCCACTGGAAGGTGGAGCGCCGTCAAATTCAGGAGCACATTGCAGCGATTGCAGCGGGTGATGCTTCTTATGTAATTCCAGACGGTATTCGCAATTGGCCTTGGCAGGGTGATGTTACCCTTGGTCAAGATCCGAACATGGCACCATTTGTAGACGTGGATGCTGATGGCGTTTACAACCCTGGCAATGGTGATTATCCGGATATTTTTGGTGACCAGTCTATCTGGTTCCAAACCAACGACAAGGGCAATACGCCTGGTTCAGGTGCCACACCCATTGGTATGGAAATCCAGACCCAAGCCTTTGCTTACCAGTCGAACGACGAGTTGAACAATATGACGTTCTATACGAACAAGATTATCAACCGCTCGACCATTCGTTTGGACTCGTGCTTTATGGCACAGTGGGTTGACCCCGATCTTGGTAACTATACCGACGACTTCGTTGGTTGTGATGTTCCCCGTGGTTTGGGTATTGCCTACAATGGTGACGACGACGATGAAGGTATTCAAGGTTATGGCGTAAACCCTCCTTCGGTAGGTGTTGACTTCTTTGAAGGTCCTTTCTCTGATCCGAACGATGGTATTGACAACGACCGTGATGGTCAGGTGGACGAAATTGCAGCTTCTGGTTGCGATCCTACCCCACGTACTGAACGTATCATCATGGCGAAGTTCCTTTATTTCAATAACGATGGTTCGCCCATAGGTAACCCAACTACTGCCGAGCATGCTTACAACTACATGATTGGTCGTTGGAAAGACAATACGCAAATGGTATTTGGTGGTAATGGCTATCCCAACTCTGCTGGTGCCACTACTTTGCCTGCAACCATCATGTTCCCCGGTGCATCCGACAACCAGTTTGGTTGGGGCTTGGGTGGTTCTACTTCGAACCCCATTGCACCACCTTTCGATTGGAGTGAATTCAATCCTGGTCCTGGTGCTCAGCCTAACGTGCCTGCCGACCGTCGATTCGTGCAATCTGCTGGTCCTTTCACCTTGTTACCCGGTGCTGTAAACTACATCACCATTGGTGTAGTATGGGCGCGTGCTTCATCAGGTGGTGCTCGTGGTTCACTGAACCTCTTGCTGCGTGCCGACTCAAAAGCACAAGCTTTGTTCGACAACTGCTTTAAGACCATCGATGGTCCTGATGCGCCAGATGTGAGCATCACGGAATTGGATCAAGAGTTGATTTTGTCGTTCAGCTACAAGCCAACCAGCAACAACTACCGTTTGGGCTATCGAGAAGAAGATCCGGTGATCAAGTCGTTGAATGATGACTTGCCTCCAGGAACCAATTTGTTTGATCCTTACTACCGTTTTGAAGGATTCAAAGTGTACCAGTTGTCTGCTTCGAATGTATCTACAGGTGAATTGGACGATCCCAACCGTGCACGTTTGCTCTATCAGGGCGACATCAAAAACAATGTTGACCGCATTATCAACTGGGATTTTGATTTGGATCTTGAGCAATCGGTACCTTCATTGGCTGTTGACGGTGCTAACGATGGTGTACAAATGAGTTTGCGTATCACCCGTGACCTCTTCGCAGAAGGAAGTGACCGTTTGACCAACTTCAAGCGTTACTATTACCTGGTATTGGCTTATGGTTACAACAACTATGCAACTTTTGACCCTGCTTCTGATACAGGTCAGCAGCGTCCTTACCTTGCTGGTCGTAACAATGTGCAGGTGTATACTGGTATTCCGCACAAGTGGGAGCCTACCTTCAACGGCTTGATTTTGAATTCTTCTTATGGTGATGGTCCCGTGATCACACAATTAGAAGGCCGTGGTAATGGTGGCAACTTCCTTGAGCTTTCGGAAGCAACTGTGGCTGAGATTTTGGCCAATGGTCAGAGCAATCGTCCTACCTATGTAGGGGGTGCTGGTCCGGTTGACATCAAAGTAATTGATCCTACGCTTGTGCCTCGTGCCAAAATGACTTTGGCTATGTACCGTGGCAATCCTGGTGCTGGTAATTTGTCGGTGAACAACGATGGACGTTGGTACATTGTATACAACAGCGATACCATTTTCTCTGATACGACTGTTGCAGTAGGTTCTGAGCAAATTTTGGGTTACTACGAAAACAATGTGATTTTCAGAAGCCTCGGTTTGAGTGCAACCATTCAAAATGCCCGTTCTCCGGGCGAGGAGCCTGAAACCGGCAATGGTATTATTGGCAGCACCTCCTTCTATGAAGATCGTTCGAACGAATGGTTGACCTTTATTCCGGATGATGAGCGTTTGGAAGTATTCGACTGGGTGAAGGCAGGTCCTCCCGGTGGTGATCCTTTGATTGCCAGTGGTGACCCACAGCGTTTCTTCGAGAACATTGTGCCCGGTGAATTACCAAATACCAATATCCAAGGGGGAACGTGGACAGCGATGCGATATGCTGCGCCTACACCTTTCCATCCTGGTGTGTTTAACTCTCAGGGTGACAACCAACCACTGAACATTCCTTTCCGTGAAGCTTCGCGCCTGGATAGCTTGCGTAGTGTAGATGTGGTATTTACCGCTGACAAGAGCAAGTGGACCAAAGTGGTGGTATTAGAGATGTGTGAAACACCTGCGCAAGCACAGGGTGGTCGCCGTCGTAACCATTTGCGTGCTGCTCCTTCTGTTGATAAAAACGGCAATGTTGATCCGAACGAACCCCGTGAAGGTTTTGGCTGGTTCCCTGGTTATGCCATCAATGTGGAAACTGGTCAGCGCTTGAACATGGCCTTTGGTGAAGACAGTCGAGCCTCTATTTCAAATGGTGGTGACATGATTTGGAATCCGAGCGATAGCATTTTTGGTGATCAGTTGGCTGGTCAGCCACAAATCATCATGGGTGGTAAGCACTTTGTATATGTGATGGCATCACCTTATGATGAAGGTGAGCGTCCTTACCGCATTCTCACCCGTACACTGGGTGGTGGTACGCCTAACCCAACTAATTTGCCGGTGAACGTTATCCGCGATTTCTATCGTGAAATCATGTGGACCACGGTGCCTTTGCGTCGTACAGGTCGTCAATTGCTGGCGAACGACTACAATGTGAAGATCCGCGTGAACAATCCTTATCGCAACTTTGCTTTGCCAGGTGTTACTGTAACCAATACGGGTAATCCATTGTATGAAATTGATGCTACAGGTTTGGCGCCAACCAAGAATGATTTGGCGACTGCTCAAAGTGCACTCGATTTGATTCGTGTGGTTCCGAATCCTTACTACGCCGCATCGCGCTATGAAACCAGCCAGATCGACAACCGTGTGAAGATCACAAACTTGCCACAGCGTTGCGAAATCAGGATTTACACCACTGGTGGTACCCTGATCCGTACGTTGCGCAAGGATGATCCTACCACATTTGTAGATTGGGATTTGTTGAACCAGGAGCGTATTCCTATTGCCAGTGGAGCTTATATCATCCATGTGAACGCACCCGGTATTGGTGAAAAAGTAGTGAAGTGGTTCGGTGTAACCCGTCCGATTGACCTCGATACCTTCTAATTTTTTAACGAGAAAGAGCATGAAATTAGATATGATAAAGAAAAGCAGCCTGATGATTGTAGCACTGGCAACCGTTGTTGCCAGTGCCTACGCAGGCAATCCTGATCGTCGTGGTCAGGCCGGTGCACAGGAGTTATTGGTAGTTCCATGGGCCCGCAGTGCCGGCTGGATCGGTGTAAATACTTCTACCGTTCGCGGTATTGAAGCCGAGCGCATGAATGTAGCCGGATTGGCTTTCACCAAACGTACGGAGTTGAATTTCTCTCGTACTACCTGGTTGAGTGGCACCGACATTTACATGAATGCTTTTGGTTTAGCGACCAAAATCAATGAGTCGAGCTCGCTTGGTTTTTCGGTAATGTCGATTGACATGGGTTCGGTGGAAATCACTACCACAGAAAATCCCGATGGTGGATTGGGTACTTATAAGCCCTCCTTTGCAAACATCGGTATTTCGTATGCCAAGTCGTTTTCTGACCGCATTCACGGTGGTGCTACTGTACGTATCATCAGCCAGAGTATTTCTGACGTAAGTGCACAAGGTGTAGCTTTCGACGCAGGTATTCAGTATGTAACGGGTCCGAAAGATGCCATCAAATTTGGTATTGCCTTGCGCAACGTAGGTACACCTATGCAATTTGGTGGCGACGGTTTGTCGGCTCGTGGTACCATGCAGGGCAGCACAGTTGCCCTCACCCTCAACCAGCGTTCGGCACAATTTGAATTGCCTTCGTTGATGAACATTGGTGCTTCATATGACTTGTACCCAATGGGTGTTGACGATTACAAATTGACCCTTGCTGGTAACTTCACTTCGAATTCATTTACCAACGACCAGTATGGTTTAGGCGCAGAATTTAGCTGGAAGAATATGTTCGCCGCTCGTGCAGGTTATCAGTTTGAAGATGGTTTTAGCACTGAAGCCAGCCGTCAGAATGTATATACCGGTTTAAACTTCGGTTTTTCGGTAGATGCACCTGTTGGCAAGAGCATCTTTGGTTTTGACTATGCTTATCGTGGAACAAATCCTTTTGGAGGAACCCATTTGATTGGTATTCGCTACAACCTTTGATTTTTTTGTAACTTTGTAAGGAAACGCTCCCCCTTCGGGTGGGGCGTTTCTGTTTTTTAAAAAAGTAGCTTATGAGTCAGGTATCTTATTTTACGAAAGAAGGATTAGAGAAGTTAAAGGAAGAATTGGCCGATTTAAAGGGTCGTGGTCGTGCTGAAATGGCACGTGCTATTCAGGAGGCGCGTGAAAAGGGAGATCTTTCTGAGAATGCGGAGTATGATGCTGCCAAAGAAGCGCAGGGCTTGCTGGAGTTGAACATTGTGAAACTTGAGCAGGTATTGGCCAGTGCACGGGTGATGGACGAAAGTCAGATCGACTTGTCGAAAGTTCAGCCGTTGACCAAGGTGAAAATCAAAAATCTGGCAAACGGTGCGGTCATGACCTACACCTTGGTTTCGGAGAAGGAAGCTGATTTGAAGGCGGGAAAAATTTCGGTGGGTTCACCCATTGGCAGCGGACTGATTGGCCGTAAGGTTGGTGATGTTGCCGAAATTCAGGTGCCGTCGGGTGTGATGAAATTCGAAATTGTAGAAATCAGCTTGTAACATGCCCACCATTTTCAGTCGCATAATCGCTGGAGAAATTCCCTGTCATAAAATTGCAGAGAACGAGCAATTTTTGGCTTTTTTGGATATTCAGCCTTTGGTAGAAGGACATGTGCTTGTCATTCCGAAAGTAGAGGTAGATTATATTTTTCAGTTGGAAGATGAGGTGTTGGCAGGACTCATCCTTTTTGCCAAGAGTTTGGCACCGGCTATCCAAAAGGCCATCCCCTGCAAACGTTTGGGGGTATCGGTCATTGGTTTAGAAGTTCCGCATACGCACATCCACCTCATTCCGATCAATGAAGTGGGCGATATGAATTTCAGCAAACGTAAGTTGAATCCCTCGGGAGATGATTTGGCCGATGTGGCCGCACGCATCAGGGCGAACTTATAAGTTTGTCGGGGTTTTCCTTCAAAAAAGCTTTCCACCCACCCTTAGCGGTGGGTATTTTTTTGCCATAAGTTTGGAAATGGTGGCAAACAGCCACGGCCAACGCATCGGTAGCGTCGAGTTTTTCGGTCGACACACGTGCTTTGAGCAGGGTATCGAGCATGGCTGCCACTTGTTCTTTGCTGGCATTGCCGTTGCCTGTAATGGCTTGTTTCACTTTTTTGGGTGCATACTCCACCACGGGGACTTGTCGTGACAGGGCAGCAGCAATGGCCACGCCTTGTGCCCTGCCGAGTTTGAGCATGCTTTGTACGTTTTTACCAAAAAAAGGGGCTTCGATGGCCAGCTCATCGGGCAAGTGTTTGTCGATCAACCGGATGAGTTCGGTGAAGATGAGGGCCAATTTGGTGGCATGGTCACCGCTTTTCGACAGGTTGAGTACACCTACGTCGCGTAGTTGCATGAAATTGCCATGGACTTCGATGATGCCGAACCCCATGACGGTGGTGCCGGGGTCGATACCGAGGATGATTTTGGTTGGTTGCGTTGCCTGCATGCTGCTGCTAAGATAAGGTGAAAAGGCCGTCGGAGGGGGAGTGGTTGTTTGTAATTTCACTTAACTTCGCCCAATAAGATGGAACAAAAGTGGTGGCATCGGTTAGCGCGCAACAAGCCGGCAATGGCAGGAGGAATTTTCCTGTTGCTGGTGGTGCTGATGGCGTTGTTTGCTTACCTCTTTATTCCAGATAAAAGCCGCGATGCCAATCAACAAGATTTGCGACTCATTGCATTGCCCCCGGGCAGCGAGGTGCTTTTTTTGGTTCATCCGTTGAACGGTGGTACTGAGGCTGTGGGGGGATGGCTGTTTGCTGGTAAAACAGTGGTTCCTGAGCGAACAGCTCTCGAATGGTATGCTTTCGCGGGCGATACCTTAGCATACAGGGCCGTGGGTGACCCAGCGGAACTGCCGCCACAAAAAGTGGCCATGTCGGAAGGGTATGCTATTCAAAAGGTGCGTTTTTGGTTGGGTACTGATGTCATGGGGCGCGATTTGTGCAGCCGTTTGGTTTTGGGTTTGCGGGTATCGTTGGGCGTTGGTCTCATTGCGGTATTTATTAGTTTATTCATGGGGGTGTTTTTGGGGGCCTTGGCCGGATATTATGGAGGTTGGGTTGATCAGGTGGTAGGATGGGTAATCAATGTGATTTGGTCGGTACCGTCCTTGTTGCTGGTGATTGCCTTTTCGTTGGTGTTGGGCAAGGGCATGTGGCAGGTTTTTTTGGCTGTAGGCCTCACCATGTGGGTAGATGTGGCACGCATGGTGCGGGGACAGGTATTGGGTTTGCGCGAGCAGGAGTTTGTTGTTGCCGCCAAGGCCATGGGCTTCAGCGATTTGCGGGTCATTTTCAGGCATTTGCTGCCCAATGTGGTGGGCACCATGGTCATCATGTCGGCGAGCAATTTTGCCACAGCCATTTTGGTAGAATCGGGACTCAGTTTTCTGGGTTTGGGTGTGCAGCCACCTACAGCCAGTTTGGGGATGATGATCAAGGAGCACTATCCATACATCATCATGGATGCAGCCTATTTGGCCTTGGTTCCGGGTGTGGTGATCTTGCTTTTGGTATTGGCTTTTAATCTTTTTGGCAACGGCCTGAGCGATGCTTTTGACAGCAAGGTGAAAATACGCTAACTTGCTCTTAATTTGTTATGGAAAGCTCCGCACCTGCGACCGAACCCTTGCTTGCCGATTTGCAGGAATTGCAGCGCCAGCTTGCCTTGCGACACGTACAACTGGATGGGGTTTTGCAGCTGACACAGGCCGTAAACTACAATTTTTCGAATGCAGCTTTGATTGAGATTTATGGCTATATGCTCACCCATGAACTCAAGGTAGGTCGATTTTTATTGTATCTCGAAGAAGAGGGTTGGAAGAGTTACAGTAGTAAAGGCTTGGCTACGCATACTTACCCGGGGGATCCGGTTGTATTGGAAGGGCTCGACCGCTGTGTAGCCGTGCCAGAGGCAATAGCAGATACTTTTCCGGGCATGGAATGGGTGGTACCGGTGGTGTACAAGCAGCGTTCTTTGGCCTTTTTGCTTTTAGGAGGCTGTGGTGCATGGGCCGATGCCCAACGCAAAGAGCTCTTGCAATATTTACAAGCCGTAACCAATATTTTGGCTGTCGCCAATGAAAATCGAAGCCTCTTTCAGCAGCAAATGCAGCAGCAAAAAATGCAACAGGAATTGGCTTTGGCTGCTCAGATGCAGGGATTGCTGATTCCCGATAAGCTACCGCACAATGCGCATGTGGAGATGGCTGCCATCTACTTGCCGCACCGCGATGTAGGTGGCGACTATTACGATGTGGTGACTTTGCCTACAGAAGAACTCGTTTTTTGTGTGGCCGACGTTTCGGGAAAGGGCATTCCAGCCGCTTTGCTGATGTCGAATTTTCAGGCAAATTTACGTGCCCTCATCAACTACCATCCCAATTTACGCAGTCTGGTTGCCGAGCTCAACAAAGCCGTACTCAACATCACAAAAGGCGATAAATTCATCACCATGTTCATTGGCAAACTCGACGAAAAAACGGGTTTGTTGAAATACATCTCATGCGGACATGTACCGCCTTTGCTTATCCGTAACCATGAGGTGAAAGAACTCAAGGAAGGTACCACCATCCTGGGTATGTTTGACGCCCTGCCTTTTTTGCATGTAGGCAAAATACATCTTGAACCTGGCGATTTATTGCTGGCTTTTACAGATGGCGTATCGGAAGTGAGTGATTACCGCGGCAGGGGCTTTGGAACTGCGCAAATCCAGCAAATTGCTGCCGAAAACCAATCGGGGAGCCTTCGTGATCTGCAAAAACGCTTGCTTGAACAGCTGATCAAGTTCAAAGGCGATCGAAACTTTGCCGACGACCTTACATTGTTGGGTTTGCGGTATTTGGGCTGAAAATGGTTGGCGCTTGGCTTTCAGTTTTCAGCCTTTAGCGGTCGGCCAGGCGTAATCGCCATGACTGAACGTCAAACCGCATCTTCTATCATCCTTCCGCCTCATGCTTTGTGGCAAGCCCCATGTGCCCTGCCCCTTCCGGTGCGTGGTAGATGTCAATGGCCGTGATGACGGCGAGGAATGACCAATACAAAAGGGCGGTTTTGTCGATGTCGAGGTAATCGTTCAAAAAGCCATGGGTTAGATAGGTGACCAATCCCAAGAGCACTATCAAAATGCTTTGTTTGAGGAATTGATCACGCAGGGTGTAGTACAAACGCATGGCTTTGGAAATGGCAAAACCGATGATGGTTAAAAAAATGACAAAGCCAGGAATGCCCATCTCCACCAGCGGGTTCATGTATTCGCTGTGTATGCCACCAACATCGGCGGCATTGGTGCTGATAATGGTTTTTTCGTTGGGTTTTTGAAATGGGGCGTATTGGAACATATAGGTGCCCGGACCCCAGCCTAAAAAGGGTCGTTCTTCTAACATGCGAAAGCCACTGGCCCAACGGTTCAGTCGTTCGAGATTGGAGGCATCGGTACGCACGTTTGAAATAGATTTCACGTGCTTGCTCAGGTCATCGGCCGAATCGGTTTTGTTTTCCATCAACCGCATGGTGATTTGCGTTTGGAAGGTGAAAAACAAGGCCACCACTACACCCAAGGCACCCAAGAGTCCCCAGAACGGAATTTTCAATCGTAGCACCAGGTAAAAGGCACCGGCAGCAATCACCCCCAACCAGGCTGCACGCGTATAGCTGAAGATGAGTCCAGCGGTAAAAATGACCAGCAACAGCAGCATCACAAAGCTCATGAGCGGCCGCTGGGTGAAAAGTGGTAGCCTGAATAGGTATACCACAATCATGGGGATAAAAAAGGCGACCATCGCTCCATATATGCCGTGGTTCATCACGAATGGTTCACTGGCCCAATACGAGGCTTGTTTGGTAAAGCCGTAGGTGCTGTGGTTGTAAATACTCCAGATAATTACCGCCGTGAGGGGCACCATGTAGAGCCACAAAAAAAGGTGTATGTTTTGTCTTTTGCGAAACAGCTGCAAGCCAATGAAATAGAAGCAGGTGATGAACCACAGGTTCGACAAAAAGAACTTGAACGAAGTAAGGGGCATGCTGCTTGAAATGCTGGTAAATACCATCCACAGCAAATAGAAGACAATCGACAAGCTAATTGGGTGGTACAAGGCCCGTGTGTCGTAACGCCCCTCGATGAGCAGCTTGAGGTAAAATAGCACCATCATGCCAAAGAGCAGGGGTTCGGTGGGCAAGGTAAAACTGATGCCCAATTGGCCTACATCGACCAATACGCTCAAGGGTGTGATGAAGGTGATGAACAGCAGCGAACGGTCGATGCTGAAGGTGACGAAATACACGAACCACAGCGCCATGGGTACAAAAAGGAACCAATATTGCTCGCGCGTGAGCATAAAGCTGCTGAAGGATACAAACAGCACCCCTATGGCGTAAAACCAACTTTTGCTCAGCGATGATGTGGCCAGCCGCATGCCTTACTGTTTGCGTGCAAGGAGGTATTTGTAGTTCTCTACCGCAATGAGGATAAGCAGGGTGAACAAAAAGGCGCCAAAAGTGCTCAACAAAACGATGAGTGAACGCAATGGATAGGTTTTCTTTTCGGCAACTTTGGCTGAATTCACCACAAATTTTACGGGCAGCACTTCGTCAACATCCACTTTGGCGCGGTCGTAACGCTGACGGAGCTTTACCAATTCTTCGTTTTCTTTTTCAAGTTGTTCTTTTACGCTGTTGTATGCACCCCCAAAACGGCCCAAAAGGTCGAGTTGTTTTTGCAGTTCACGCGCGGTAGCTTCCGATCCGCTGAGGCGCGATTCGTTGTTCACAATGCCCGTATCGGTATCGGCAATGCCTTTGTTCCGCAATACCTGCAGCTTGGCTTTGGCATCCGAAATGCCTGCCACTGCTTGTACGTATACATCGGTAATGTGGTCGATTTGCATGTCGTAATCGAAAATGCCCATGTTGCGGAACTGGTTGAGCGAGTCGTTGAGGCGGTTCACCAGATCGCGCTTGGCGAGGTACTGCGTTTCCACAATTTGCAAGGCCTTGGTAGCCTGTTCCTGTTGGATTTTATTTTTGGTTTCGTCGAGCAGGGCAGCTATGTCGTTGGCGATGTTAGCGGCAATTTGAGGATCGGTGTCGAGCACTTCAATTTCTACCGATGAATATTCGGTACGGCGGAAGCGGATATTGTCGCTGAATTTTTTGGCCAGTTGGGTGTAGCGGAATTTGCTGTTGGGTTTGATGTCGTAATGGTTCATCAAATCGTATTTGTCGATGATGAACTGCCTGATTTCGTCGGAATACAAGATTTGTATCAGCTGTTCGGCCTGTTCTTCTTCGCCAAACTCAAGTGGGTCGCTGCGGTCGTAAGCATTTTCGTTGAGAAGGGCTTTGGACACCGAATTGGTGGTGGCGGGATAAAACACCACTGTTGATTTAAAGCGAGGTTTGATGAAAGTGGGGCCTGAAAAGATGACCGAGGCCACGGCTGCGAGCATGGTTACCACCAGGATAGGGGTTTTCCATTTTACCAGAAATTCAACCACCGAAAGGGAATCGAAACTGTACGCCTGTTTCTCAGCTTGCATAGGTATTTTTTGAATTGGGTCAAAAATAAGGATTCCTACGACAAACGGCCCTGTAAATAGGCATAAATGCGTTGGTAAAGGGGCAGTCCGAACAGGAGCAAGAGCAAGGTTAGTCCGACCATGCTTTGCAGCGCGCTGCTCCAAAACGAAGGGGGCATGGGCCAAGCCTTGCTCAAACCCATGCAAACGCCTGTCCAAAGCAGCAATCGGCCCGCAAAGCCGGCGTGGAGCTGCCATTTGTGGCGTTTCCAGGCCATGATGAGTTGGCAAAGGGCCATGAGCGATTGGGTGCACAGGGCGGCGGTTGCGGCCCCCACCGGACCAGTTTGTGGTATCAGCCAAAAGTTGAGCAGCAAGTTCAGCAGCAACGCAGCCGCAGCCAGCTGGTTCAATTGCCGCAAATGCCCTCCGGCTGTGAGCAAGGTGCCAAATACGTAGTTCAAGCTGAGGGGCAAAAAGGTCCACATCAGCAAACGGAAAGCCTGGTTTTGTACAGGGTCGTGGTGGTGGTATAGCCACTCCATCAACCAATCGGCCTGCACCTGTGCCACCACGGCCACTACACTGCCCAATCCGCCCAACAGCAGGGCAGCAGTGCGTACAAAGGCGGCATCGAGTTTTTGGCTGGCCAACATGGATGCAAATTGGGGCAGGAGGATGCCGCTTACGAGGATGGGCACCATGGCGAAGGCGTCGAGCAGGCGATATCCCGCAGCATAGACGCCTGCCGCATAATCACCTTGGGGCAGTAGATTTTGCAGCAATACCGCATCTATTTTGGTGTATCCGGCCATCAGGAGTCCTAACAAGGCGAAAGGCAAGGACTGACGCAGCAATTTTCGGCTCAACGACCAGGAGAAGTACAGGCGCGGACGAACCTTGCGGCTTACCAGCAACAACAAGGGAAGGGAGGTGCCCACATAGGCGAGGGTTTGGATGAGCACAAAATCAGTCATCAGGGCGCCGCTGAGGTAGGGTTGATTGAGCAGCAGCGGCCAGGCCAGGAGACTCATGAGCAATTTGTCGAGCACCCCAAAAAAGCCTTCGGTTTTGAATTGTTGGGTGCCTGCCAGGTACGAGCGCAAAAACAGGTTCAAAAAGTGCAGACCTTGGTTGAGGCAAATGAGCAGCAACAACGGGCCGGGCGATAAACCGCTGATCCAAGCGGCTCCGAGGGTGAGCAAGAGGTAAGCGACAAAAAGTTGGCTTTTGAGTCCGAGCAGGCCTTCGAGTGTGTGCCCCTCGGAGGCGGTTTGCATGGCAACCCGCCGGGTATTGTAATTCGAAAGTCCGGCATCGAGCAGGGTGCTGAGCAGGAGCGAGAAGTTGAGCAGGGCGTAGTATTGTCCGTAGGCTTCGGGACCAGCTTGGTTTTGCACCTGCCGGTCGATGGCGAAGATCCAGAAGGGTTTGATGGTGAGGTTGAGTAGGAGGACCACACCGGCATTGTAGAGAAAACGCAGCCGCATGGGGTAAAGATAAGAGATGTGGGGGAAGCTAGCGCTTCTGTGGGGGAAGCTGCGCTTCTGTGGGTGAAGCTGCGCTTCTGTGGGGGAAGCTAGCGCTTCTGTGGATGAAGCTGCGCTTCTGTTGATGAAGCTGGCGCTTCTGTGGATGAAGCTGCGCTTCTGTGGGGCATGCTGCGCATCTGTGGGGGAAGCTAGCGCTTCTGTGGGGGAGGCTGCGCTTCTAAAGCTGGCGGGGGTGGCGACTTCGAAAATGTTCGCATCGGTGGGGCTGTACCGTGCTTGGAAACGATTTGGCATTGGAAAAATGGACGGACGGCAGTATTTGCGGTGAAGGGAATCAATTATTTGCCAATATTTGCGGCATGTTCGCAGCCGAGCGCTTTTTGTTCTTTTGTTCGTGGCTCGCCGGTTTGGTGGTGAACCTGGGGCGAAATCCGCTACGCAAGGCACCCCGGCGTATTTTGGTTATCAGGCGCGACGAACTGGGCGATATGGTGACCACCCTACCTGTTTTTGAGCTTTTCAAAAAATACTATCCCCAGGCCGAACTCACGGTTTTTTGTAAACCCCAAATGGCCCAGCTCATCAAAGAACATCCATGCATCGATGTGATTGCCACCGATTGGAAACAGCTGCAGGGACATTACGACTACCTCGCCGATCTGCGGGGCGATTGGAAAAGCTTGCGGTTTGCACTGCGGCAGTGGTCGCACCGGGTCGACAGGGGCAGTCACCGCTTCATCAACCGCTTGTTCAAACGTCAACAAGGCCATGAGGTCGACCTCAACATCCGCATCATCACTCCTTTGTTGCCCGAAACACCAGTTCCAGTGGCACCTCGTTTGTATCCGAATCGTAGACAGCACCAGCAAGCAGAATTGTTCCTGCAACGCAACGACATAGGATCTTTTGTGATTTTTCACACGGGTGCCCGCAAATTGTTGCGGCGTTGGGCCCTCCAAAAATGGGCTGAATTGGCCGTATTTCTCTATCAACGCTACGAAGTACAAGTGGTATTTGTTGGCGGAGACGAAGACCTGGCCGATATTGAAAAAATCCGCAAGCGGCTGCCCTTTCCAACCTACAGCTTTGTGGGTGAGGGGGATTTGTTGAGCTATGCTGCCCTCGCCCAACGCGCCCGCCTCATGGTAGGCAACGAAAGTGGTCCTATGCACATGGCAGCAGCCATGGGTGTGCCAGTGATTGCGCTTTTTGGTCCGGGACAACCCGAAATTTTTGCACCGTATGGCCCCGGTAATCGCTATTTGCATGTAAAGCTGGCCTGCAATCCCTGCGACCAAATCAATTGCATCTATCCTAAAAATCCCTGCATCAACCGCATAGAGGTGCAGGACGTTTTGCGCGAAGCGGCTACCCTCTTGGCGTGAAAGGCATACCGCAAATGCGGTATATTGGACCCAATAGTTTTGTAGGCTGGTCAAAGATTCTAACTTTGATACAACAAAAACCAACTACGAAATGAAACTACTACGCTACTCATTGTTTTCGTTGGTAGCACTTACAGGTGTTACCCTGCAGCAGGAAGCCAAAGGCCAAGGCGCCGTAATCGATGTGCTGGGTTCGGGTGTTGAAGACGCCGACAAATTGCTGAATGCTTATTTCCGTCCTTTTGGTGAATCTTTTGCCATTGGATTGGGCCAAAACTGGTTCAACACGGCAGCTCCGCTTAAGTCCCTCCGTTTTAATGTGCAGTTTGGCGCTTCTATGGTGCAAGTGCCTGCCGAATCGCAAACTTTCAACCCATCAGCCTTGGGCATGAACAATTTGCGTCCTTTGGGAACATCAGCGCCTACTATACTCGGTCCGGCAGACCAGGGGCCTGGCTACGAACTCAGCACCGCCGACCCCAACAATCCCGGTGGTCGTTTGGTGATCGATACCATCAATGGTTTGACCCAGGGCATGGGCCTCAATTTTATGGTGGCTCCTTTTGCCCAGGTAAATTTGGGTTTGATCAAAGGCACTGAAGTAAGTGTGCGTTTTGTGCCTACCCTGAATTTGGCCAGTCTTGGTGGCGATATCGATGGTAAGTTTGGCATGTGGGGTATTGGCGTAAAGCACGATATCAAACAGTGGATTCCGGTGATCAACAAGTTGCCATTTAGTTTGAGTGGTTATTTCAATTATACCAAACTCAGTTTTGAATTGGGTGTTAGCCTGCCCGGACCAGAAGGCAAGACCTATGATACTTATACTACGCCTGGTCCAGGTTGGTCACCACCTACAGTTGGGTTTGATTATGTTGGTGGCACTGCAGGTAATTATGCCAGCCAAGCAATCGCTATGGACGCTAGCTCCATGGGTTTTGGTATAATTTTATCAAAGAAGTTGTTGATGCTTACCCCGTATTTGAGTTTAGGCATGCAGACTGCTAATTTTTCGCTTCGTACTGCAGGAGATTATGCTATTTTGACAGGACTTAAGGTAAATGGTGCAACTGAACCTGAGCCTGGCGCCTTCAGAGAGCAATATCGTGTGTATACCGATCCCATCAACATCAACCCTGATCCCATCAATTCATTGCGTTACAGCGCAGGTTTGCGCTTGAAGCTGTTGATTTTTGGCATCCATGCCGAATATTTTGGCATTGGGGGTTACAGCGGTGTGAATGCGGGTATATCGCTAGGCTTCTAAAATAGCTGCTATTTGAAAGCAAAAAGAGCTCACCGCAAGGTGGGCTTTTTTTTTGGGTACAATAAACAACTGACGAATAACAGTAGGCCTTATATAGTCCTCTGAGGTCAAGTCTTTGGAAAGATTTTGAGTTGCATTATTATTGATTTAAAATTCCAGCTTGAACGATGTGCAATGGCATAGATCGCATAACGTTGATATTCATAATCATGATGTTCTAAATTGAGTGGTAATAGCCAATATGATGTAGAAATAATTCATGCCTCATTTTTAAAGGTCCTAAATATGCCTCAACAAGTTTTTATCAACCTGCCCGTGCGCGATTTGAAGCGTTCGGTGGCTTTGTACCAAGCCCTTGGTTTTACCATCAACCCCCAATTTTCTGACGAAACGGCCCACTGCATGGTGTGGAGCGAGCACATTTACGTGATGTTGCTCAGCCACGAAAAGTTCATGACTTTCGCTACCAAGCCCATTGCCGACACCCAAAATGGGGTGGCAGCCTTGATTTCGCTCAGTTTCGATGACAATGCCGCCGTTGATGCCGCCATGGCCAATGGACTGGCAGCTGGTGGCAAAGAGCCGCATGAGGTGCGCGATTATGGCTTCATGTACCAACGCAGCCTCGAAGATTTCGACGGTCATACTTGGGAGTTGTTTTACATGGATCCGGCGGGCATGTAAACGCATTATCGTTTTGGCTTCGGCCTGCAGGTTTCGCTGCAAGATTTTCACTGCTTTTGATACTATCATATGATACTATCAGATGCAGCCGCCCTATGACGGAATGCTGAAAAATCCATCTTCTCCATAGAGGGGATATACCAAACGGGAAACCCAAGCTTCCTCATCGAATGCCTAATATGAAATTGAAATTTGGCTTGCTGCTATGCCAATGAGTATTCTTTCGGCTAATCCGGCGCGTTGTTCCAAAACACCTGCTCATCGCTGCCCAGGCTGTCGACAAAGCCAAGTAGCAGGGCCAGGTTCATGAGCAAAAAGTGGCTTAAAAAACGCAGGGGACCGCTGCTGATGCCCCAAGGACGCAGGGCCAAATCGGTGAGGGCAAGCAATAAAGCTGCGTTCATGCCCCAAAAGGCCCATTGCAACACCCCATACGCATCGGCACCCAAGCCAGCCGAAAGCCAGGCCACGAAAAGCAGGGCAGGGGTGAGCCAACGCAAGGCTTTGTGCGACCAAAACACATAACCAATGGCCGTGAAAGGGTTCAGCAGACTGGTAAAATGCCGCAAATTCTGGAAGTTACCCTTGCCAATGCGGCGTTTGCGGCGAAACTGCACCCGCTGATCGCCCGAAACCCCCAAACTGGTGCGCGCGCTGGCCTGAAAAACGGTGCGGTAACCTTGTCGACTGAGGTCGGCAAAGCTGAAAAAGTCATCTACAATAAAGCCCTTGGGTACTGGGGTGAACAAGTTGCGGCGGATGGCGTAGGCGGCACCAAAACCGCCAATGACGGCACCCCAGCTGCCTTCGCCGGCTTTGATGGTCATTTCGCGGGCGGTATAACTGGCTTCCTGCCGGGCAACGGCTTCATCGCCGGTGATGCGGATGTCGGCATGGGCCTGCACCCCACCCACTTGGGCATCGGCAAAGGGTTTTACCAGCTCGAGTAGGGTGTCGGGTTCAAAAAGGGCATCGGCATCGGTGATTACCAGCAAGTCGGAATGTGCCTGTGCGGCCAAGGCATTGATGATGTTGGGTTTGCCGGTGCGCGCCTCAAATCGTTGGACGAGCAATCGTCCGGGGTACAGCTGTGCCAATTGGGCCAGGCGTTCGTCGGTGCCGTCGGTACTGGCGTCGGAACCTACCCGTAAAATGAGTTTATCGGCCGGGTATTGTCCGCCCAAAACCGAATGCACCTTGGCTTCAATCACGGCTACTTCGTTGTAGGCGGCCATGAGCACTTCGATGCTCGGCCATGTTTCCAAAGGGGGATAGTTGGGTTGTTTTTGGGCCAAGCGTTTCATGTGTGCCGGAAAAAGCACATAGCTGTGAAAGACCAGCAGGGTTGCCAAAACAAACAGGACCAAAAACGCCATCATCAGGCTGGTAAATTTCGGTAAAAATGCAGCAAGCGCGTGCCTATTTCTACCCGGTTGAAGTGTTTTTGCACCCAGGCTTGGCCACGCTCGCCCATTTGCCTGGCTTCTTGGGGATGTGCTTGCAGGTAGGCCACGGCTTCGGCAAAGGCGGCAGGCGTATCGGCCAGCCACAACTGCGCACGGTGGGTGACCGACAATCCTTCTGCCCCTAGGGTGGTGCTCACCACAGGCAGTCCGAGTGCCAAAGCCTCCAATATTTTGATGCGGATGCCACTGCCTGAGCGAATGGGTACGAGAAAGAGCGGGTTATCGCGCATGGTTTGGGCGGCATCGGGCACAAAGCCGAGCATTTCGAGGCCATTGCCCGTGAGTTTGGCGACGGAGGCCGGGGCGTTTTTGCCGGCAACCACGCATTGGCTGTTGGGAGCTTGTTGGCGGATGGCCGGCCACAGCTCGGCATGCAGCCAGCGCACGGCTTCTTGGTTGGGTTGCCAATCGAGGCTGGCCACAAAGCTGCAGCGGTGCAGGTTTTCGGGCTTCCAGGCTGGCGCGGCAGCTGCTTTATCGGCGGCCAGGCCCATGGGGGCGCTGGTGATGGTAGCTTTGGTGAGTTGGCCGATGTCGGCTGCATCTACCTCGGAGATGGCCACAACGGCATCTACCGCGGCATATAAGGCTTCTTCAAAACGCTGGAGCCGACCTGCCTGCAGCTCGAGGTACCATTTTTTCAAGGGCTGTTGGCAACCGGCAGCCAGGCGCTGCCAAATGCGGTAGTCGATGTTGTGCGCCCGCAACACCACCTTGGCTTGGCTGTGCTGGCGGATGATGGGCAGGTACACCCCCATGAAGGTAGCTTCTAACTGAATGATGTCGAACTTTTGGCGCTGCAAAAGCTTGACCAGGGCGCTGGCAACGGCTGGATGGTAGAACCTGCTTACGTGGTAGGCGCTGCCTTCGAGGAGGTTCCAGGCTGCCGACCAGGGGTAGAGGCGGGTGTCGACCGCATGCAGCTGCATTTTAAACTGGCTTTTCCAAAAGGCGGGGATGGCAACTTCGGCTACCCGACTGCGGCTGGCGTTGAGGCAAAACAGTTGTACATCGGCACCGGCTTCGTGCAGGCCCAGGCACATGGCGTGTACGGCCAACGCCCCGCCGTCGTGCAGGGGATGAGGCACCCGGTTGTACAGCTGCAAAATTTTCATGCGGGCTTGGCTTTGTTGCTGCGCCCCAACTTGCGGAACCAGCGCAGGTAAGAACCCCCGTCGAACAAACGCGAGTCGTTGTTGGCCTTTACGAGCAAAAACAACCCAATGGGCAGCAATACCAAACTCGAAATCCACATGGCCAGGTGAATGTAGATGAGGCTGTCGCGGGCCAGCTTTTCGGAGGTCATGCTCACCACGTGGTACAACAAAAAGAGCACGATGCTGAACAACATGGGCATGCCCAAACCCCCGCGCCGGATGATGGCACCGAGGGGTGCGCCTACTAAAAACAAGAGCAGACAGGCAAAGGCGAGCGAAAATTTGCGGTGGCCTTCGAGGTAATGCCGGTTGAGGATGCTGCGGCGGGCGTCCATTTCGCGGTCGCGCATGGTGGTGTAACCCTTGATGCTTTGTACGTTGTTGATGGCATCGCGCAGCACATCTTGTTGTTCCTGCAAAGGCAACAAGGCAAACCAATTGGTATCGAGCATGGCCTTGGCGCCAGCGCTGGCTTCGGCCAATTGAAAAAGACTGTCGTTGCGGAACTGGTAGAAATTATCGGTGATCAACAGCAGTTCATCGTCGCGTTTTTGGTAGTCGGTTTCGAGCGAGTCGATTACCTTTTTCAACTGCCGCAGGTTGAGCATGGCGTAGTAGTCTTTGAACAGCTCTTCGTCGGTGCGTTTGAGTTTGAAAGCCGATAGGTCGAAATGGATTTCCTGCTCGGCAAAGTGGGTGCGCATATGCGGCTTGCGGTAATATTCGCCCTCTTTGGGCGCCAACTCTTCGTACGAATGTCCGTCGAACAGCCGCAAAGTGAGAAAACGTTCGTCGGCCGATTGGATCATTTCGCCTCGCTTGGCCACAATGACCATGGTGTTGCCGCGGCCCGCTGTATGGTCGTAAATGAGCACGTCTTCGAGCTCGCGGTTGTCTTCACTTTTTTTGCCAATGCGGATGGCATAGTTTTCAATTTCGTTGTAAAAGCGACCTGCTTTGATCGACAGGGCTGGTTTTTTCTGCTGTATGTCGTACAAGAGCGAGCCAAACTTGAGGCGCGAAACAGGCAGTACCGTATTCGAAAAGTAGAAGGCACCCACCATCAGCAGCACAATAAAAATGGTAACCGGCCGCGTAAAGCGCCACAGGCTGATGCCGGCCGATTTTACCGCGGTGAGTTCGTAAAATTCGCCCAGGTTGCCGTAGGTCATGATGCTCGAGAGCAAAACCGCCAAGGGCAAAGCCAAGGGCACAAAGCTGGCCGATGCGTAAAAAAGCACCTCGGCAATGATGTACCATTCGAGGCCCTTGCCCACCAGGTCGTCGATGTAGACCCAGAGGAACTGCATCACCAGCACAAAAAGCACAATGAAGAAGGTTAGCACAAAGGGGCCCAAAAATGCCCGCATGAGCCAACGCGAAAGGATTTTCACGCTTTGCCTGTTTGGTTAAGCCCCCAGCCGGCCACGCAGTTGCTGAACCGACTGGTCCCACAACAACTGGTTGTCTTCTTGCTCAGAGGCGTCACAAAAATCGGTAATGGTGAGCGAAACTTCACCGGTAAGTTCGTCCTGGCGGATGCGGAACTCGAAATATTCTTCGGGATCGTTGCTGTGCAGCCACACAAAGCGGCTGTGGCTGTTGAGGCGGTTTTCAACCAAACGGGCTTCGCTGCTGCTACTTTCCCAAAAAAACTCGTAGTTATCGCCGTGAATGTTCACTTTGTCGGCAAACCAATCTTCAAAACCCGATGGTGACGATATGAATCGGTATAAGAGTTTGGGAGAACAGTTGAATAAGTACTCCAGCTTGTTTTTTACGCGGTTTTCCATCCTTCGCTCCTTTCAGCGAGCCTTTTAGGGGCTGCTTCACAAGTATAGTTGTTCGTGCTGAGGAAAGGAAGACTTTTTTGCAAAAGCCACCGAAAATGTTTTCCGCTTTTTAATAGCAACCCGCTATATTTGCAACCCAATTCGGCGAGGTAGCTCAGTTGGTTAGAGCGTAGGATTCATAACCCTAAGGTCACGAGTTCAATTCTCGTCCTCGCTACACGGTCAAAAGGCCATCCCCTGCGGATGGCCTTTGCTATTTTAGGCTCATGGCAAGCGGCTTTGCACGGCGCGCGTGAGGCGGTCGTTGATGGCCAGGCCCAATCCCGTTTCCGGAAATTTTTCTACCAGCACCCAATCGTAGCGCATTTCGTCGAGTAAACGCAGGGTGGCGAACAGCTTGCTGGCTGCTTCGGGCAAACTGTTGGCAGGCGAAAGCAACCATTGGTGCTGCGGGTCGACCTGGGGCAAGGGGCTGCTGAAACGCAGGTAGCCTATGCGGCCTGCCGGCAGCTCGGTTACTTCGTGTTGCCACAACAAAGGGGTGCGGGGGGCATAGTGCTTCACCAACATGCCGGGCGCCCGGGGATTGCTGCTGCTGGTTTGCACTGACAATGGTTGTCCCACCGCAGCTTCCAGGGCTTCGAGCGAAAGCCCACCAAGTCGCAACACCTTGGGCTCACCCCCACTGAGGTCGATAATGGTGCTCTCGAGTCCCACACTGCAAGGTCCTCCGTCGAGCACATAGGCCACGGCATCGCCCAGCTGTTGGAGCACGTGTTGGGCGGTGGTGGGACTCACATAGCCGAACGGATTGGCGCTGGGGGCTGCCAGCGGGAAGTCGAGCGCCTCGAGCAACTGCAGGCTCAATGGGTGGTTGGGCACACGGATGCCCACGGTGGAATGTCCGGCACTTACCAAATCGGGGATGATGGCTTTTTTGGGCAAGATGAAGGTAAGCGGTCCCGGACAAAAAACTTCCGCCAAGCGGTAAGCCAGGGGTGGTACTTGTCTGCAATAGCGTTCTACCTGTTCAAAACGCGCCAGGTGCACAATCAGCGGGTCGAAAGCCGGGCGGTTTTTGGCTTCGAAGATGCGGGCAACGGCCAAGGAATCTAGGGCATTGGCTGCCAAACCATACACGGTTTCGGTGGGAATGCCCACCAACTGGCCTTTGCGCAAGGCCTCGGCAGCCCTGCTGACATCGGTACCCCATTTTTCCATGCTGCAAAACTACACAAAGCATCGAAAGCTTGTTGCGATGCATGTTTTGGCCTATATTGTGAGGCTAAATTCCTGTTGTGATGCACTTTCGGCCGCTTTATCTGCTTTTGGGTCTGGCTTTGTTTGCCGGTTTGGGTGCTGCATGCCAATCGAAAAAAAAAATACCGGCGATGAATGTGGTGCATTTTGACACAAAATCGGGTACTGCACCTGGGTTTACCGTGGCAGGCGTACGCGCCGAGCAGCTGAACGGACGCATCAATGTGGCCATTATCAGCCTGGAAGGAAGCATGCTGCAGCTCAATGGCTTGCCAGTGGCCGATTTACAAGCGGGCAAGGTAAAAGCCGGAAGCTACCGGGTGGTGTACCTGCCAGGAGGCGTACAACCGGCTTGCACGGCAGCGGAGGGCAAAAGCCGCCTCGTATTGCATCAGCAAAACGAAAATGGCTGGGAAATGCAGCTGCAAACCCGCCTCATGTGTGGCATTGCGCCGCTCGAAGTGGCCTGTCGCGTGAGCTTTACCGTGCCTGAGCCCACTTTTGTGGCCCCCAACCAACCAACGCAATAGATTTGTTCCGATACATGAAGTACTTTTTGACCCTGGCTACGGCTTTGTTGATTTCTGCCACGGCCGGATTTGCCCAATTGCAATTGCCCGCCTTGCAGCAAGTACAACAGCAACTCAATGCGTCGTACCGCTTGCAACGCCAACAGCTTGAAAAGCGCGCCAAAGAACAAGGTTTGCCCATGCGCTGGAAAGACGATGCCGGCCACGAAGTAGAACTCACCGGCTTCGACGAGCTGGGCATGCCCGTGTATGTGATTACCGACAATGTGGTGGCCGCCAACAGCACCGCCACCTCACGGGTGTATCCGGGGGGCAGTTTGGGATACAACCTCACTGGTGCGGGCATGACCGTGGGCGAATGGGATGGGGGAGCTACCCGCCTTACCCACCAAGAACTGAACGGCCGTGCTGTTCAAGTAGATGGGGCCACCACCCTCAGCAACCACGCCACACACGTGGCGGGTACCCTCATTGGCGGCGGGGTGCAACCCAATGCCAGGGGCATGGCCTGGGAAGCGAACCTGGCTACCTACGATTGGAACAACGACAATGCCGAGATGACGGCTGCCGCGCAAAATGGACTCCTCGTTTCGAACCACAGCTACGGACAAATTGCCGGCTGGTACAGTTCGGGAGGCGTTTGGTATTGGTACGGCACTACCAGCATCAGCGAAACCCTCGATTGGAACTTCGGCTTTTACAACAGCAAGGCCCAGCAGTGGGACCAAATAGCGGTGAACAACCCTTTTTACCTCATTGTGAAGTCGGCAGGCAACAACCGCAACCAAGGACCCAGCGCCGGTACCAGCCACCAGGTGCGCAATGCCAACGGACAGTGGGTAACGAGCACCACGGTGCGGCCCCGTTCAGGTCCGTACGACTGTTTGCCCACCTATTCAGTAGCCAAAAACATCCTCACCATTGGGGCGGTAAACGATTTGAACAACGGCTGGCAATCGGCTGCGGGCGTGGGCATGTCGTCGTTCAGCAGCTGGGGTCCTACCGACGACGGACGCATCAAGCCCGACATTGTAGGCAATGGGGTGGGTTTGTACTCGAGTTATTCGGGCAGCAATACGGCCTATGCCAGCATCAGCGGTACCAGCATGTCGGGTCCCAATGTAGCCGGCAGCCTCATCCTCATCCAACAGCGTTTTCAGCAAGTGCACAACCGCTTCATGCGTTCTTCCACCTTAAAGGCACTTTCCATCCATACGGCCGATGAAGCAGGTCCCGACCCCGGGCCCGATTATATGTTCGGTTGGGGTTTGCTCAATACCGGCCGTGCCGTGCAGCTCATCGACAATGTGGATGCACAATCCTTGCTCGAGGAGCACACCCTCGAAGACCAGGCCACCTGGCAATTGGCCGCCAGCCATCCACAGGCTGGGCCATTGCGCGTGAGCATTGCCTGGACCGACCCTGCAGCCACTCCTCCTCCTGCTTCGCTCAATCCGAGCACCCGCATGTTGGTGAACGACCTCGATTTGCGGCTCATCCATGTGCCTACCAATACGGTGTACAGTCCGTGGATTTTGGATCCAGCCAATCCTTCGGCTGCGGCACAAACGGGCGACAACAACCGCGACAATGTGGAGCAAGTATTTGTGGCCAATGCTCCGGCAGGCGAATATTTGGTGGTGATCAGCCACAAAGGCAGTTTGCGCCAGGGCCAGCCCCAGGCATTTGGCTTGGTGGCCACTGGTTTGGTGAAAGGTTTAGAAGCCAATTTCACGGCCAGCAGCCGATTTGTGTGCGTGGGCGATACGGTGCAGTTCGCAAGCACTTCAGCAGGTGCAAGTCAGTATGCATGGTCGTTCCCCGGCGCCAATCCCACCACCGATACCACTGCCCAACCGCGGGTGGTGTACAACAATCCGGGCATTTATCCCGTAAGCCTGGCAGTGAGTGGTTTGCAGGGAACAGACACTTTGCTGCGGTCGACTTACATGTACGTAGGCCGAGGCGTAGCGTTGCCTTTCACCGAAGATTTTGAAAACGAAGCCTGGGAAGATAGGGGCTGGCGTATCGAGAATCCCGATTCGGCCCGGACCTGGGCCCTTACCAATGTTGGGGGAAGCAGCACCGGCAGCAGGGCCGCGTTTATGGATTTTTACAATTACAACCAATCAGGCGCCATCGACCGCATGACGGCACCTCCGGTGGATCTTACCGGCTTGGGAAGTGCCAGTTTACAATTCCGCCATGCCTATCGCCGCTACAACAGCAGCACCAGCGATTCGTTGCGCATCAAGGTATCGGTAGATTGCGGTCAAAACTGGACAACTGTACTGGCTGTTGGTGGCAATACCATGGCAACGGCAGCGGCCAGCACCAGCAATTTTGTGCCGGCTACAGCCGCCGATTGGTGTGGCGCCGGCAGCAATTTGGCTTGTTTCAATGTGGCATTGGATAGCTTTGTGGGTCAACCGCAAGTTTGGGTGCAGTTTGAAGCGGTAAATGCCTATGGCAACAACCTTTACATCGACGATGTAGTGGTGACCGGCGTACCCAATGTATTGCCACAGGCCGCCCTTACCCAGTCGGTGAACCGCCTTTGCGCGGGCGATAGCGTGCAGTTTGGCGATGTTTCTACCGGTTTGCCCAATGCCCGCAGCTGGTTGTTCCCCGGTGGTTCGCCCGCCAGCAGCACCGACCCGCAACCCAGGGTAGCCTACCCAGGCGCGGGGACCTACAACGTCAGCCTGATTGTGCAAAACGTGGTGGGTTTTGATACCCTCGTGATTGCGCAAGCCGTGCAGGTAGATGCCTTGCCTTCGGTGAGCATGGCCGCCTTACCTGTAGTCTGTAGTACCGATGGGGTGTTGACCCTCACGGCCGGACAGCCTGCCGGGGGCTACTATTCAGGCACCGGCGTGGTGGGCAGTCAACAATTCGATCCTGCCCTGGCCGGCCCCGGACTGCACGACATCATCTACACCTACACCCAAAACGGCTGTGTGGCCAATGTCACCGCTCAAATTACTGTAACGGCCACACCACAAGCCAGCTTGGCGCTAATTTTGCCGCAGTGTGTGCAAAACGGTGCCATAGCCCTGGTACAAGGCAGCCCATCGGGTGGCACCTACTTAGGGCCTGGCGTGAACGGCAACCTATTCGATCCGGCCTTGGCAGGGGTGGGCAGTCATACCATCCGTTATGTGTTGAGCAACGGCAATTGCGCCGATACCGCCAGCACCCAAGTGGTGGTTACGGCAGCACCTCAGGCAAGCATCACGGCTTTGCCCAGTCTGTGCACCGATGGAGGCACCCGATTGTTGCAGGGACAACCGCAGGGAGGCAATTTCAGCGGGCCAGGCGTCAATTTTGGGGTATTCAATGCCCTCCAGGCCGGTCCAGGCGTGCATGATGTGCGCTACATCGTGTCGGTGAATGGCTGTACCGATACGGCCCTAATGCAGGTGGAAGTGTTGGCCACGCCGGCCCAACCCGAAATTACTGTGCAAGGCAGCCAATTGGTTTCGAGTGCACTCAGCGGCAATCGCTGGTACCGCAACGGACAGCTGCTGCCCAACGATACGGGTCGCGTGCTGCTGCCAGCGCTTACCGGTAATTACCAAGTGCAGGTACAAAACGGCGGTTGTGTATCGCCATTGTCTACCGCTTTTGTCGTTTCGCAAGTCAGTGTAGCGCCACAAGGGTTGGCTGGGGTAGAAGTTTTTCCCAATCCCACCAGCGACCGCTTGCAAGTGCGTTGGGAGGCAGCCCTTTACCAGGTGCGCAACTTGGCGCTGTACAATGCCTTGGGACAAAAAGTACTTGAAACAGAAGTGCGCAGCCAAGGACAAGCCGCGATTGATGTGGGCACATTGCCCGAGGGCACCTACCAGCTGATGCTCAACGGAGATCGACAAACATTTAGTACAACATTTCTTATTCGCAGATAAATGAAGCAGTTTTTTACGCTGTTAGCAGGGTTCATCCTGCTGAGCGGCCTCACACAGGCCCAAAACCAAGTGGTGCGTTGCTACACCACCGAAATGCAGGAAAACCTGCGCAACCAGGGGCAATGGCCCGAAACTGATGCCCAATTTGAACGTTGGCTGGCCGAAAAAATGCAACATACCGACTTGAGCACCGAAAATCCCCGCGTATTGCCGGTGGTGTTTCACATCATTTACCAGCAAGAAAACAACATCTGGAACATTTCCGATGCCCAGGTGATGTCGCAATTGCAGGTGCTGAACGAAGATTTTCTGCGCTTGAATCCCGACACCACCAACACACCGGCAGCTTTTCAGCCTTCGGCGGTGAATACGGGCATTTCGTTTTGTTTGGCCCAGCGTGATCCGCAGGGAAATCCCACCACAGGCATCATTCGGCACCAGTTTGCCAGCACCACCAGCTGGAGTACTGGCACGTTTAACAGCACCGTGAAGCCGGCTACCATTTGGGATCCTACCCGCTATTTCAACATCTGGATTGCCAATTTGAGCGGTGGTGTATTGGGTTACGCCCAATTTCCCACAGGTTCGGGTTTGCCCGGTTTAAGTGGTAGCGGTTCTGCCAATACCGACGGCATTGTGCTGTTGTACAGCTCGGTGGGTCGTCCGCCTTTCAATAATTTTGGAGGGGTATACAACCGCGGCCGGACCGCCACGCACGAGGTAGGCCACTACCTGGGCCTGCGCCACATTTGGGGCGATGGCGGTTGTTCGGTGGATGATTTTTGTGGCGATACCCCCGCCAGCGACGCAGCCAATTTTGGTTGTCCGGTTACCCACGTATCGTGCGGCTCTGTTGACATGGTGCAGAATTATATGGATTATACCGATGATGCCTGCATGAACCTGTTTACCGCTGAGCAAACCGCTCGCATGATCACCGTTTTGCAGAACAGTCCACGCCGGGCCAGCTTGCTCACGGCCACCAGCTGTTTGCCGGCGGTGCAACGCCCGCAAGGGGGATTTGCCCAAACCGCCGATACCATTTGCGTGGGAGGCAGTTTGAGCTTTAGCGATTTATCTACCAATCAGCCTACCCAATGGTTGTGGCAATTTGCCGGCGGCACCCCTGCTACCGATACCACCCCCAATCCAACGGGTATTGTTTACACCACCCCCGGAACCTACAACGTCACCCTCATTGCCAGCAACGGTGCCGGCAGCGATACCGTGGTGCGCAATTTGGCGGTGGTGGTGCAAGCCAACATTCAGGCCCAGTTGGCATCACTTGACAGTGTTTGTGCTTCTGACCTGCCGACCGTACTCACAGCTGGTTTTCCGCGCGGAGGTATTTACAGCGGTCCGGGCGTGAGCAACGACAGCTTATTTAATCCCGCAGCAGCAGGTGCTGGTGTGCACCAAATCATCTACACCCTGCCTGGTTGCGGCAGCAGCGATACCGCCTTTGTAACGGTATTGGCTGCCCCTGGTGCTCAATTGCAGGGCTTGGCACCAGCTTATTGCCTCAATGCGGCTGCGGTAGCCTTGAGCGGACAACCCGCCGGAGGGGTGTTCAGCGGTCCGGGCGTTTCGGCAGGCCAATTTGTGCCTGCACAAGCCGGCACCGGCACGCACACCTTGCGCTATACCACCACCAACAGCCTCGGCTGCCAATCGGTCGACAGCGTGACCGTGCAGGTGAATGCGTTGCCTGCAGTGAGCGTACCTGTGTTGCAGCCGGTATGTGTGACCACACCCTTTTTGGTGCTCACAGGGGCGAATCCTCCCGGTGGCACTTGGTCGGGACCCGGTGTGTCGAACGACACCCTTTATCCGGCTGTGGCAGGAGCGGGTACCGTTGTGCTTACGTACACCCGTCCGCCCGCCACAAATACCGGTTGCACCAACAGCGCCACCGTTCAAATGACCATCAACCAGCCGGCCAATGTGACTTTCCAACCGGTGGCCGATGTGTGTTTGCGGGGCAACAACGTTTTGTTGAACCAAGCCAGTGTGCCAGGGGGCAATTACAGCGGTCCAGGCGTTAATTTCGGCATTTTTAATCCCACCCAAGCCGGCCTGGGCGTGCATACCATCCAGTACAGCGGCAACAGCGGCGGTTGTGCAGTGGGGGGCAGTTTCACCATTCGTGTGATCACCGCCGATACTCCTGCCATTGCCGCACTGGGCGCCGACAGTTTGCAGGCAAGCGTTGTAGGCAGCGCCTACCGTTGGTACCGCGATGGCATTCAACTCATGAACGAAAGTGCCAGAAGCATCCGGCCTTTGGTGAGCGGTGTTTACCGGGTGGAAGTATTGCAGGGGGGCTGCTGGTCGGAAGGAAGTGCCGATTTTGCGTACTTCATGACCTCGGTACAACCCCTGGGGGCCGCTGAGCTGAAGGTGTATCCCAATCCATCGCAGGGTTTGTTTGTGGTAGAACGGCCGGCTGGTGAAACAGCTGCCTACACGCTCGAATTGCGCGATGCCCAAGGACGCCTGGTGCAGCAATGGACCGGCACTGAAGCACGCCTGGAGCTCGATGTACAAACCGCCGCCCCCGGCGTTTACCTGCTGCGTTACAGCAGTGGCAACGCGCCAGCGGTGCACACCCGTTTGATCAAGCAATAAGCCATCTACGCAGCTCGGGAGCAAGTCCAAGACTCCCGGGCTGCGTTCTTTTTTGTGCATTGCTGGCAGCGTGCTAAATTGCAACACAACCGCATTGTATGGAACGTATTCAAAGCTTCAAGGAATTTTATCCTTATTACCTCAGCGAACACAGCAAACCTGCTACCCGGGCCTTGCACTATGTGGGCACCAGTTTGTTTTTCATCCTATTGATCACCGGCTTGGTGCGCGGCAAATGGTACTATTTTGCCTTGTTGCCCATCATGGGCTACGGATTTGCTTGGGTAGGCCACTTTTTTGTAGAAAAAAACAAGCCCGCTACCTTCCAATACCCCTTGTGGAGCCTGGCAAGCGATTTTGTGATGTATTTTCAGTGGATCAGCGGCCGGCTCAAGGTGTAATGGACACAAGGCAGCTAAAATGCCTGCAGCTAAAAAAGAAAAGCCCCCGCAATGCAGGGGCTTTGTTGTATTGTTTTGGGCTTAGGCTTTGGCAGCTGCTTCGGCTTCGGCAGCGGCTTTGTCGGCCGCTTCAAAATCGAGCAGGGGCGCCAGCATCACATACCATTTCATGAGTTTGCGCATATCGCTTACGTATACCTGTTCACGGTCGTAATTGGGTACCAAGGTTTCGAAACGGGCAATGATGGCAGCATTGTCGGCCTTGGCAATGTCGAGGTCGCTCAGGTCCACGTTATCGGCCTTCATGCGACGGAAAATATCCTTGAGGGCTTCCTGATCGGCGGCGGTGTACACGCTGATGTCGTCGAGCGCAGCCACTTTGCTGGTTCCGGGAATCACCGTGCGTTTGCCGGTGCCGTCGAGGGCTTCTACAATAAATCCACCCTTGGTGGTGCTGAGTACCTTATACAAACCGGGTTTGCCGGTAATGTTCACAATGCCTTTTAAATCCATATTGCGCTTTTTTGCGGGCTGCTAATTTAGGCGAGTTGGCCGAATTATCATAATGCCCCTGGCCTCAACGTTTGCGCTCCTGCAACAATCGGTTCATTTGTTCCAGCAAGTCGGTGTATTTGTCTTTCCACAATTCCTTTTCACGCAAGGCCTGCGCCAGCTGCTCTTGCAGGTCGGTGAATTCCGACTCGCTGAGGTAATTGCCCTTGTAGGTGCGGTGGCCCGGATCGTTGCCCAGCAATTCGGCAAATGGATAATTGAGTTCCTGCCGCAAAAGCAAAAGGGTTTGGTTGTCGATGCTGGCCTTCTCAAAGAGGTTGTAAATGAACTGCCTGCTGCGGCCCAAACGGCGTGCGAGCTCAGCAATGGGCAAGCCACGGTCAACAATCACTTCTTTTACCAATTCGCCCGCATGCTTCATGAATACAAATGTGCCGCCATCTGGCGACAGCTTTGTTTACATATCGGCTTGCAAGTGTTGACAGATATGTCTATATTGCAGTAGAAAAGGCCGTGACTTGCCTTTGCCTCCATCAGCCGCCCTTCAGCAAGGCGGCTCTTTTTTTAGTACGAACGCTGGTTGTTCTTCTCCATAAAATTGATGAAGGCGCGGTTCACCACCCGGGTGCCACCAGGCGTAGGGTAATTGCCGCTGAAATACCAATCGCCCGAGTGGGCCGTGGCCTGGTGCAGGTTGCCAATGGTTTGGAAAATCACTTCTACCGGTATATCCATGCCGGCAGGGGTGACCAACTGCGCAATTTTGGCGCTTATTTCGGCATCGCTGAAAGGCTCGTAGATTTTTTTCACGTGGTTCACCATCTTTTCGGCAGGCAGCTTCTCCTGGCTTTTGCACAGCAGGTACACATCGTTGATGAGGTTCCACATGCCACGCTCTTCTAACAAGGCAATGGCGGCACGGAAAGCCACAAATTCACCCATGCGGCTCATGTCGATGCCGTAACAGTCGGGGTAACGAATTTGCGGGGCCGAGCTCACAATCACAATCTTTTTGGGTTGCAAGCGACCCAGTATGGTGATGATGCTTTGTTTGAGGGTGGTGCCCCGCACAATCGAATCGTCGAGCACCACCAAATGGTCTTGGTGGGGCTGTAAAATGCCAATGGTGGTATCGTATACATGGGCCACCAGTTCGTCGCGCTGGCTGTCGTCGGTGATGAAGGTGCGCAGTTTGGCGTCTTTGATGGCGGCTTTTTCTACACGTGGGCGCAGCTCGAGCAGGCTTTTGAGTTGTTCGGCCGACATGCCGGGTTGTGCAGCAATTTGTTGGGCCTTGTACTGGTTGAGGTAGTCTTCAACCCCTTTTACCATGCCGTAAAAAGCGGTTTCGGCGGTATTGGGAATGTAGCTGAATACGGTGTTTTGCAAGTCGCTTTTCACCGACTTCAGTATTTGTGGCACCAGCAATTCGCCCAGTTTTTTGCGTTCGTTGTAAATGGCAATGTCGTTGCCGCGCGAGAAATAAATGCGCTCAAAACTGCAGTAGGCGGGTTTTTGTGGGGCTATGATTTCGTCCATGCTCAAATGCCCGTTTTTGCGGATGATGAGGGCATGGCCGGGTTTTACTTCTTTGATGGTTTCAACCGGCACATTGAAGGCCGTGAGAATGGCCGTGCGCTCTGAGGCTACTACGGTAACTTCTTCGTCTTCGTAAAAATAGGCCGGACGAATGCCGTGCGGGTCGCGCAGCACAAAGGCATCGCCGTGGCCAAACAAACCGGCCATGGCATAACCACCATCCCAATGTTTGCTCGCTCGCTTGAGGATGCGCACAATGTCGAGCTCGCGGGCAATGCGCTCTTGTATGTCGGTTTTGCTCAGTCCTTCGCTTTTGTAGCGGGCCATGAGCTCTTCGTTTTCTTCGTCGAGGAAATGGCCGATTTTTTCCATCACCGTAACGGTGTCGGCTTTTTCTTTGGGGTGTTGTCCCAAAGCCACCAATTGGTTGAAGAGTTCTTCTACATTCGTCATGTTGAAGTTACCGGCCACCACCAGGTTACGGGTTTTCCAATTGTTTTGGCGCAAAAAAGGATGGCAGGCTTCGATGGTGTTTTTGCCGTGCGTGCCGTAGCGCAGGTGGCCCAGCAGCAATTCGCCCAAATAGGGCAGCTCGCTTTGCATGCGGCTTACCTGCTCAAAAATACCCGGGTCGGCTTCGCGGGCCTCCTCAAAATTGGCGTAAATGCGGCTAAAAATATCTTTGATCGGTTGTGCATGTACGCTGCGTACCCGGCTGATGTAGCGTTCACCCGCCGGCACATTCAGCTTGATGCTGGCCATGCCAGCGCCATCCTGACCGCGGTTGTGCTGCTTTTCCATGAGCAGGTACAATTTGCTGAGGCCGTAAAGTGCCGAGCCGTATTTTTCGTGGTAATACGAGAGCGGCTTCTTCAGCCGGAGGAGTGCGATACCACACTCGTGTTTGATTGCATCGCTCATGCCGGGGCGCGATTTTTTTTAGAAAGCACAAAAGTACGGAATTCCAACGCAGACCGGAAACCTTATGGCAACGCAACAAAACCACCGCCCACTTCGTTCCATGAAGGTTGTTGCGCAAAGCCGTGCACCGCTTGCCGATTTGCCTTAGTTTTGTAAAACCATGATGCGATTAGTTTTTGGAGCCTTGTTGGGACTGTGCTCACTGGCCGTGCAGGCACAGGTGCCGGTAGGCCAATGGCGTGTACACCTGCCCTATGGATTTGCCACTTGTGTAGAAACAGGGCCCGACCTCGTTTACGTAGGTACCCGCCACGCCATGTTCACCGTCGATAAAAGCGACAACGAAGTGCGCACCCTGTCGCGCATCAACGGCATGACCGACCAGGGCATCACCGCCTTGCGCTACAGTCCCCGCCACCAAACCCTGGTGGTGGCCTACGAATCGGGCAATATCGACCTCTACCGCAACGGACGATTTACCATGATCGATGCCATTGTACGGGCCAATATTCCCGGACTCAAACGCATCAACCATATCTTGCTGCTCGACCGTTTTGCCTACCTGAGCTGTGCTTTTGGTATTGTGGAACTCGACCTCGACCGCAGCGAAATACGCAATACCTTCATCATTGGTCCCAATGGCAGTCGGCTGGGTGTTTATGCCCTCGCTGCCGACAGCAACAATTTTTACGCGGCTACCGACAGCGGCATGTATGTGGCTTCGCGCAGCGCGCCCAACCTCTCCAATTTTGCTTTTTGGCAAGCCGAAGCCCAATTCAGGAACCGCGCATTGCGCCACATAGCGGCTTTCAACGGGGGCATTTACACCATTTTGGCCGATAGCCTGTATCGCTTTGAAGCCGACAGCTGGACGGGCGAAGTGCTCGATGCCGGTTTCAACAATACAGGCCTCGAGGCGCGCAACGGCTATTTGCAGGTCACCAACCTTTTCAGGGTCATCACCTTCGACGGCACGGGCGATGTGAAGCGCACCTTCGCCAATCCACGCATTCAACTGCCCCGCATGGCCGTGCAAGACGGCGTATACATTTGGATGGCCGACGAGGGTGGTGGTTTGTTCCGTTTCAAAGACGGGGCGTCCGATCAGTTTTTGCCTGCGGGTCCGGCCAGCGAAAAAGCCGTGCACCTGCATGCCGCGCGTGAGGGTGTAGTGGTTTCGGCCGGGGGCTTCAACTCGGTTTTGGCCAATCGCTTCCAAAGCGACGGGGCCTTTTTGTTCGCCAATGAACAATGGCAGCAGCTGAACCGCAATTCGCTGAGTGGCTTGCCCAACATGGTCGACGTGATTGCCGCCGCGTTCGATCCCAACCAGCCGGGCACTTTGTACCTGCTGCCGTGGGGGGGAGGATTGGTAGAGCTCAAAAACAACGCCCTCAGCAAGGTGTACGACCCCACCAACAGCAGCCTCGAATACATTCCGGGCAGCGTTGATCCGGCAACGGGCCGAGGCGACACCCGTTTGGGCGGCGTTGCTTTCGATCGCGAGGGGCAATTGTGGGTGAGCAATTACGGGGCATCGCGCCCCATTTCGTGCCGCAAGGCCGATGGCAGCTGGGAAAGTTACAGCCTGGGCGCATTTACCGAAATCATCGACATGGTGGTTGACAACAGCGGCAACAAATGGGTGCGTTCGCGTTCGGGCGGGGTGGTGGCCCTCAACCGCGACAATACCCAGTTCAAAAACGTGAGTACGCCCGAAGGCAGTGGAGGATTGCCCAGTCCGATTGTGAATTGCATGGCCCTCGACAAAGAAGGGGCCTTGTGGATTGGCACCAACGAGGGTCCCGCCGTATTTTTCAATCCCAACGTGGTGTTCACCCGCGACCGTTTCGATGCGCAGCAAATCAAAATTCAGCAGGAACAATTCGTAGGCTTTTTGCTGGGCAACGAGGTCATTACCGCCATTGCCATTGACGGGGCCGACCGCAAGTGGTTTGGCACCACCAATGGGGTTTGGTTGTTTTCGGCCGATGGCACCCAGCAAATCCATCATTTTACACGCGAAAACAGTCCTTTGCTGTCGAACATCATCACCAGTTTGGCCATTCATCCCCAAACGGGCGAAGTATTCATTGGCACCGACAGGGGGGTGATTTCGTACCGGGGCACAGCCACCGAAGGTGTAAGTACCCACAGCGATGTAAAGGTTTTCCCCAATCCAGTTCGGCCCGAGTACACGGGTTTTGTATCGGTGAATGGCTTGGTGACCAATGCCTGGATCAAGATCACCGATCTTTCGGGGCAATTGGTGTATCAAACCCGTGCCGATGGCGGCCAAATCAGCTGGAACGGCCGCGATTTAAATGGCAATCGAGTGGCCACGGGGGTGTATTTGGTGCTGGCCACGTCGGATTTGGGCGAGGAGACCGTAGCCGCCAAGATTGTGTTCATTCGTTGAGCAGCTTGCCGTAGTTTTGAGGCATGCAGGTGAAACTTTCGGCCATTGTGTTGCGCACCACGCCCTACAGCGATAGTTCGGTGATTGTGCGGCTATTTACCGATGCATACGGCATGCAGTCGTACCTGGTGAATGGTGTCCGCAAAAAAAAGGCGGCCATCACCCCTGCCATGTTGCAACCCCTTACTTTGGTGCAAATTGAAGCTTACCAGCGCGAAGGTGCAGGGTTGCAGCGGCTCAAAGAACTGCATGTTCAGCCTGTTTTGCCGCGTTTGCAACAAGAGCCCTTGTATGCCATGGCTGCCAGCTTGTTGGCGGAATGTTTGATGCGTGCCGTGCGCGAAGACAGCGAGCAGCCCGAGTTGTTTGTCTGGTTGCAGCAGCAGGTATTGTTGCTCGAAACCACCGAGTTGCCTGCGGTAGAAATGTTGGCCATCCTCACGCGTTTGACCGAGTGGCTGGGATTTAAGCCGCAGATGGGGGCTGAGCGATGGACCTGGTTCAATTTGAAAGAAGGCAGGTTTGAGCCGCAGCACGATATGCGATCGGTATATGCCAGCACGGCATCGGCCCGGCAATTGGCGTACTTTTTAGGCGCCGATGCTTTTGGCACGCACGATTTGCCCGGCCCGGCCTACCTCGATGATTTGTTGAAATATTACCAATTCCACCTGCCCGGATTTGGCTTGCCCAAGTCGTTGGAAGTGGTGCGCGAGATGTTGTTTGTGTAGTTCGCTGCTTGTTTTGGCCTCGCACAATCAACTTCTTCATGCAACGAAGGGCACCAAAATCAGCTCACCAATTCGGTAATTCAACAAGGGCCATTAACTTTAGCAAATGCAAAGAACCTTGGTGGTAGCTTGGTCCATCTTGGCCATCAGCCAATACCTGCCCGAATTCATGAATTCGTATGCCCTCATGCTGCTGTTGGTGGCCACCCTGGCCTATGCCTGGCGCGAAGGGGGTTGGCAAAGGCCGGCGGCTGCTTGGTGGTATGCCTTGGTAGCGTTGGGGTTGTGGGTCATTGCCGGAGGCTTGTATGCGCCTGCCAACGACCGTTATGGCCAATTGCTGGGCATGCAAGTGGTGCTGATGGTATTGCCGGCCTTGCTGCTCTTGCCCAAACGCCTGCCCCACCATTTCCGCCAAAAGGTATGGTGGTGGCTCTATGGCGCCGCCTTGCTGGCCTCTTTGTATGTTACCGGTATTGGGGTGTACCGCACCTTGGCTGAGGGAAGGCTGTACGCCTATTTCGCTTCGCATTATTTGTATTATACCGAGCTGGCCGAAAGGCTTATGCATCCCGCCTATTTCAGCGCCTTGATGGCCGTAGCCCTCATGGGAGGTGGTTATTTGCGCGAAAAAGGACATTTCAGCAGTCGCTGGTATTGGCTCACGCAGGGATGGCTGCTGCTGTTTTTGCTGCTGTTGTCGGCCCGCATGGTGCTCATTGCCCTGCTCGTGAGCGGGGTATTGCTGGCCCTGTACCTGGGTTGGCAGCGGGGCAACAAACGTTTGGTGTGGAGCGCCCTGCTAGGGGCACCCCTTTTTGCTTTGGCAGTTTTTTGGATTTTGCCCGAACGGCTGCAAAGCAGGTTTACCGAACTCACCCAGTTCGCCTACGACGTAAAAGCCAGTGAATTGAACCAATTCAGCGGCCTCACGGTGCGCTTGGCCGAGTGGGAGGGGGTGTTTACCGCCCTCGAAGGACATTGGTGGCTCGGCCATGGCACCGGTGCCGGACAGCCGGCTTTGCGGGCCGGATACGAAAAAATCGGTTTCCAGGTGGGGCTTGATTACGACTACAATGCCCACAACCAATACCTCGAAACCTGGCTCCACAACGGCCTCGTGGGCCTGCTGCTGCTGTTGGCTGTTTTTGCCATGGCCTTTCGTACGGCCTGGCAGCAACACAACTGGCTGGCCCTTTGGTTTGTGCTGTTTATGATGCTGTGCCTGCTGAGCGAAAGCATGCTGTTGCGTCACCGGGGCTTGCTGCTGCTGGCGGTGTATTTGCCCTTGATGTTGCGGCAGGAGGCGGGGAAGGGGGCGGCGGGGCATAGGGCAAGGGGCACGGGGCATGGGGCAGGGAAGGATGCGGAGGGATGATAACGGAGGCGGTTGGAGCAGGGGCGCAAGGTGCAAGGGGCGGGGTGTTAGATCTATGACCATCTCGGTCATCTCTGTGACCTCCGTGTTTTGCAAAGTCAGGGAAGGATGCGGAGGGATGATAACGGAGGCGGTTGGAGCAGGGGTGCAAGGTGCATGGGGCAGGGGGTGCGAGGTATTAGGTCTATGACCATCTCTGTGACCTCTGTGAACTCCGTGTTTCGCAAAGGCAGGGAAGGAGGCGGAGGGATGATAGCAGAAGCGGTTGGCGTTTGGCGTTCTGCCGGTCCCTGAGCGGAGTCGAAGGGCGGCGCTAGGTGTGCACTGATACGCGGGCCTCGATGGGTGTCCTAGCCGTGGTTAATCCTTCAAAACAAGATTCGTGGATAAACAATGAAGCAACAACTGCGGTGCTGTTGGCAGCGGCATCGCCTGGGGTGCTTTTCACCAATGCGCATGCGGCTTGGCGACTTCGTGCATGACGTACGGCGGCGTGCACTCACCCCAACTGCTAACAGCGCATAAGCTCCAGCCGGTGGGTTTTGGTACGCATGAACATTGTAGTTATATTGCAAATGGTTCTGCGCACGAAGAGGAGTGGTTTCGGCAAACCAAGTACATTTGGTTGTTGCTTTCAGCTTTTGGGTCATGATTTAGGTGCTGTTATGATGCCTTCAGCTAAGGGCATGGAGCAAACGCGACCAATGTGAAATCTCAGGTTTGTACGCGTTTCTATTGCTTTCAGTCCCCACCCATCCTCCTATCTTTGTAACAAAGCCTCGCCGCACTTTGGAAACGCCTTTGCCCAATCCTACACCTAAAAAACGACCGCTGCTGCGGGCATTGGGGGTGTTTTTGGTGTTTTTGGGCGTGCTGCTGGGCAGCTTGCTGCTGGCGCCGGTGCAAACCTTTTGGTTGCGGAAGTTGGCTGCAGCTTACAGCGAAAGACAGGGCGGACAAATCGAACTTGGTTCCATTCGGGTGGGAGTAGGTGGCAGCCTGCGCATCACCGATTTGCTGTTGCTGGCGCCTGATGGCGATACCTTGGCATGGGTGGGCAAGCTCGAAACCCGGCTGCGCTGGTGGAAATTGCCCGAAGCATTGGTGTTAGATGGCCTCCGATTGTCGGGAGGGCAGGTGCAATTGAAAGTCGATGCTGCCAGACAATACAACTTCGCCTATCTTTTGCCAACGCCCAGCGGCGACAGCTTATCGGCAAGCGATACGGCAACAGGCCAAGCGATGCGCTACCAAATAGGTCTGGTGCAGCTGCAAAACATCCGCTTTGGCCTGCAAGATGCATTGGCAGGTACCGATTTGCGCCTGCAACTCGACAGTTTGTCCCTATTGGCCGATAGCCTCCAACCGGCCATCAACCGCTACCAATTGGCGCAGCTGAGGGTGCAAGGCTTGCATGTGCAGTATGCCGATGCGGGCACCGCCCCGGCTGCCGAAGCCGATACCAGCACCTCAGCGCTCCAAATCAGCCTTGGAGCGCTCGAGGTTTTGCAAAGCAGCCTTACGCTCAACAATCCGGCTTTCGAAACCCAAGTATGGTTGGGTCAATTGCGGGGGCAGCTGCCGTGGTTTGATTTATTGGGCCAAAAACTGCAGCTCGACAGCTTCTTGCTGGCCGATAGCAAGCTGGTGTATCGCGAGAAGGCCCCTTCGGCCCCCCTCAGGGACCGCCCTTCGGCTCCGCTCAGGGACCGCCCTTCGGCCCCGCTCAGGGACCGCCCTTCGGCTCCTCCCTTCGGCTCCGCTCAGGGAACGGAGGGACCGCCCGCCTTTACGTGGCCCAACTGGCAGGTGCAAGCCAAAGGCATCGACTGGCAGCGCAATGCGGTCGACATCCAACTGCTCGATAGCAGTTTCGGCTACAGCTTGGGTCAGTTTCAGGCCGCCGCCGCCTACCGCCCGGGTTACCTCAACGGCCGGCTCAGGCTACAAGACTTAAACACCCATGATGGCCTCCAATTGGCCAAAGGATCGGTGCGCTTGCAAGCCACCGATACCGAATTATTGCTGTCGGAACTCGAGCTCCGCAGCCGCGCCTCGGTGCTGAGTGGCAGTCTCGAGGCCCGCTATCCCCAAATCGTTGCTTTGTTTGATTTGGGCGAAGCGGTACAGATCAAAAGCAGCGGGCAATTCAGCCTTGTGCCTGCCGAATTTGCTGCACTTTTGGGTGCTGCTGCCCAAGCTCCTCAAACGGCTACATTGTTGCCCATGCCCTTATCGGCCCAATGGCAGGTGGCCGGCAGCTCGGGCCTTTTGCAACTCGATAGTGTGGCGGTGCAATGGGCTTCAGGCAGTTCATTGCGTGCATCAGGCACCTTAACCGATCTGTTCGATCCCCAAAAACTCCGCCTGCGACTCCCCGCCTTCGACCTGGCCTCGGTGCGCAGCGACCTGCAATTGTTGTATACCGATACCCTTTTGGTCATTCCGGCAAGCGTGCGGCTGCAGGGCGGCACTGAATTGGGTTTGCAAAGCTTCAAAGGGGGGCTCAAGGTTTTGTTGCCCGGGGGAGATGCCTTGCTTTTTGTGGATGTTGACCAAACCGACAGCCTGCGCTATGTGGCCGATGTGCAATTGGAAGGTGCGGCTTGGTCGCGTTTGTTGCGCCAAGCCGATTGGGACGATGTGGCCTTGGGCTTTAGGGCCGAAGGGGTAGGGGCCAATCCCTACAGCCTGCAAGCGCAGCTGGAAGGGCGTTTCGACAAACTGCGGTACCGTTCCGAAAGCCTCGACGGACTCGATTTTTCGGGCCGTTTGCAAGCCGGGCAATTTGATTTGGGTGCCAAGCTCGATCAGGAAGTATTGGCCTTCAACCTGAGCGCGCAGGGCGACATCGACAGTCTGCACAACGCCCTTGACCTGCGGTTACAGCTTTTCCGCACCCAATTGCACCGTTTGGGGCTTCGCGAAGAAGAATTGTTGGCCCGCCTGCAGCTGGAGGCTTCCTATGAATCGAGCGGCCAGGACCTCAAAGCCCGCCTGTATTTGCACGATGCCTTGTTGCAAGACCCAAGTGGAAAATACGCATTGAACGAGCAGCGCATGGAAGTTGGCAGCAGCAACAGCCAAAGCCATCTCCAACTCAGCGGCGAATTGGCCAGCGGACAAGTGGAGGCCAATGCGGCTTGGAACAGCATTTATGGGCAGCTTAGCAGCTCGTTCAGCCAATGGGCCATGGACAGCTCCAGTCAATTGCAGCTGCGGGCCGATGTAAAGCTGCACCCGTCGCCTGCCTTGTTGGGCATAATGGCCGAAGCTGGCACCCAACTCGATACATCGAACTGGCATTTGTTGCTCGACGGTCAGCACCAAAAGTTGGACCTGCAAGCCGATTTGCCCTTGCTGGTATATGCCGATACCCGATTAAGTGGCCTGCAACTCGATGCCCGGCTCGCAGGTCGGCAACTCGATGCTTTTGCCAGTTTTCGGCGCTTGGAGCAGGGCGATTTGGCGCAAATTGACAGCACCTGGCTGAGTTTGGCGCGTACAACCGATACTGTGGCGGTGGCACTGGGCGTGCATCAGGCAAATGGACAGGCCTTTTACCGCTTAGCTGCCGACTACCTGCCTGTGGCCCAAGGATTTTGGCTGCACCTGCGGCCAGCTGATTTGCTGTTGCAAGGAAATGCTTGGCAAGTGTCACCCAACAATTTTGTGCGGGTGGTACATCAAAAAATACACAGCGAGGATTTGGAGCTCAAGCGGGCCGATGAATTGTTTGGCTTAAAAGCCCATGGTACTGACGACCTGGAGTTGTATTTCGATGGGTTCCGCCTGAGCAACCTCACCGCCTTGCTCGATGCCGATACGGTGCCCTTGCGGGGTGCGTTGAAGGGTAGTTTGCAGCTCGAAAACCTTTTTGGTCAGCCTGCCTTTGTGGCCGATTTGCAAGTCGATCGCCTGCGTTTGCCCGATTTGCCTTTGGGCAGCTTGGCCTTGCGTGCCACCAATCCGGCTGGCGACCGTTATGCCTTCACGGCTGCCTTGGGGGGTGCAGGCACAGCATTTACGGCCGATGGATTTTACCTGGCCACCGCTCAAAATCCGCGCATCGAGCTGCAGTTGCAAGTCGACACCCTACCGATGCCGCTTTTTGCCCTGCTCAGCGGCGGGCAATTGCAAGAAACATCGGGTTATGTATCGGCCGATTTGCGGCTGAGTGGTTCGCCCAATGCGCCCCAATACGATGGCAATTTGGCTTTCAACCAGGCCGCCTTCCGCTTGCAAACCACCAATACCCGCTTGTTGCTGCCCGCCGAACGCATCCGACTGAACAATGCCGGCATTTATTTCGATCAGTTTGAGCTGCGCGATACATTGAACAATATTTTGGCGGTAAGTGGCCAAATCAAAACCCCCAGTTTGTTGCAGCCACAGCTCGATTTGAAGGTTGAAGCAGGCAATTTTCAGTTATTGAATGCCAAGCGTGCCAACAATCCCTACCTCTACGGCAATGCCGCCATCAATACCAAGGCCCGCATCACCGGTACGCCCGAAAAGCCCGTGATTGACTTGGAGGCCCGCCTCAACAAAGGCAGCAAATTGTGGGTAGTAGTGCCCGAAAGCGAGGCTGCCCTCATTGCCCGCGAGGGGGTGGTGGTGTTCATCGACCCCGATGCCACGGCTTTTGACAGCTTGTTGGCCCCGGCAGGCAGCAGCTCGGTATTGGGCTTGACCCTCCGGGCCGCTTTGCAAGTAGATCCGCAAACCGAACTCACGGTGATTGTCGACGAGCGCGCAGGCGACCAATTGGTACTTTCGGGCAAGGCCGATTTGCGCTACGAACTGTTCCCCAATGGCCGGCAAACGCTTACTGGTCGCTATGAAGTGGGCAAAGGCGCCTATGAACTCAGTTTGTACCAATTGGTGAAACGCAAATTCGAGTTGGTACCCGGCAGTACCATCACCTGGCGGGGAAATCCGACCGATGCCGCCCTCGACTTGCGGGCCCTGTACCGGGTGAAAAGCGCTCCGCTCGACCTCATGAGCGAACAATTAAGTGGTGCCGATGCCTCGCAACTCAACCGATACCGCCAAGAGCTGCCGTTCGAAGTGTATACCCGCATCACGGGCGAGTTGTTGCGGCCGACCGTAGCCTTTTCGCTCGACATGCCCGAAACCCAACGCGGCGCCTTGGATGGGCAGGTGTATGCCCGTGTGCAACGCCTCAACCAGCAAGAAGACGAACTCAACCGCCAGGTATTTTCGCTTTTGGTGCTGAACCGCTTTGTACCCGCCGTGCAGTCGCAACCAGGAACCGGCATCAATGCCAGTACTTTGGCCCGTTCGAGTGCCAGCCAGCTGCTCAGCGGTCAGCTCAACAGCCTGAGCGCCCGTTACCTCAAAGGCGTTGATTTGAATGTGAATTTGAACAGCTTCACCGATTACCAAAGCGGACAAGCGGCCGATCGCACGGTGGCCCAGTTGCAATTGCAAAAAAACCTCTTCAACGAACGTTTGGTGGTGCAATTGGGCTCGCAGGTTGACCTTGAAGGCAACCGCGCCCGCGAGCAAAAGGCTTCCGACCTGTTGGGCGACCTGAGTTTAGAATACATGCTCAATCCCGACGGTTCGTTGCGCTTGCGGGCCTTCCGCCGGCAACAATTCGAAGGCGTGCTCGAAGGACAATTGGTGGTGAGCGGTACCTCGCTGGTGTACAGCCGCGAATTCAACCGTTTTTCGGAGGCATTCAGGAGTCGGCCTACCCCCCAATTGCAGCCCGAGCCACCCAAAAAGGAGGAAAAACCATGAGGCAATGCTTGATTTGGACCATGGGTTTGCTCTTGCTGGGGGCATGTGGCACGCTCAAACGATTGCCCGAAGGGGAGAAGCTGTACCGCGGAGCAGAGTTGCAGTGGGAGGGTGCAGGAGCAGCCACGGCCGCCAAGGAGGTGTCGGCAGCCCTCGAAGAGGTTTTGTATCCGGTGCCCAATACACGGGTGGCGGGCACTTACCCGGCTTTGTGGCTGCACCAACGTGCCCAAAGCGATAAAAAGCGCTGGTTGGCCAAAAGATACGCGCCCAGGTTTGGTGAAAAGCCGGTTTTACAAAGTCAGGTGAGGCCTGAGCAGTTGACCGCGCTGCTCCAAAACCGATTGGAAAACGAGGGTTTTTTGCGCCACCAAATCCGCTACGCATGGAAAGTGCAGGAGCATGGTGCCACTTTGGTGTTTTACATCGCTCCCGGCGAACCCTACCGCTTGGCACAGTACAGTTGGTGGGGCACGCCCGACAGCTTGGCGCGTTTGCTTTCGCCGCAGTTGGCCCTTTCTAAGTTGCAACCCGGCAGTCGCTACAGCCTAACCGCCATGGAGGCCGAGCGTGAAAGGCTGGATGTTTGGTTGAAAAACCAAGGCTATTTCGCTTTTTCGCCCGATTATTTGCTTTTCAAAGCCGATACCTCGGTGGGTGATCGGCAATTCAAGCTGTATTTGTCGGTGAAGCAGGCCACGCCTCCCGAAGCCCTCCGCAGTTACCAGCTGTCGGCCGTGGAGGTGTACCCAAATGTGGCCTATACCGACAGTGCCCACAGTGGCATCGATACCCAGCGCTTGGACGGATTGGTATTTGTGGACGGCAGCCGCAGCTTCAGGCCCGACCGTTTGGCGCCTTTCGTGTTTTTGCGGCCCGGACAGCTCTACAACCGTTCGGCCGAGCTTACCATGGCCAATCGCCTGAGCAGTTTGGGCAATTTCAGGTACGTAACCGTGCGTTTTGATTTGCCCGACAGTCTGCCCCCGGGACTTGGGCCCGTTCCCATGCACATGCGCATTGATTTGGCACCTTCGCCACGTCGCCGTTTGCGTTATGAGACCCAGTTTTTGTCGAAATCGAACAATTTCGTAGGGCCTGCGCTCAAAATTGGCTATCAGAACCGCAATCTTTTCAGGGGAGGCGAGTTGCTGAACGTAGATGTAAATGCAGGTTTTGAAACCCAATTTGCGGGTGGCCGACAAACCGGTTTGAATGCCTTTGAGGTGGGATTGAAAGGTGAGTTGGTGTTTCCGCGGATTTTGTCGCCGGTAGCGCTGGGGGGCAATTTGGGCTACGGACTGCCGCGCACCCGGCTGTTGAGTGGGGTGAATTTGTTGAGCCGCGTGAATTTTTACCGTTTGCGTTCTTTCCAGGCAGGTTTTGGCTACCAATGGCAAACCAACCGCTTTGTGAGCCACGATTTGCAACCGGCTTCGATCAGCTTCACGGGTTTGTCGCGCACCTCGCCTGCCTTCGACGCTATTTTGGCGGCCAATCCCTTCTTGCGGCAAAGTTTTGAGCAGCGCTTCATTGCCGGATTGGTGTACCAAGGCACTTTCAGCGAATTGGCCGAAAACAAACCCCACCGTTGGGTAGCCATTGTAGGGTTGGATGCTGCCGGCAACCTGCCCGGGCTTATTACGGGCAGCGATCAGCTCTTTGGCGAAACCTTGGCCCGCTATGTGCGGCTCGATGCCGACATCCGTTACCACCGCGTTTTCAGCCGCGACCGCCGTTTGGTGATGCGTTTGTTTGGCGGTTACGGTTACAGCTACGGCGCGAGTCCCACCTTGCCCTACATCAAACAATATTTTTCGGGGGGGCCGAACAGTGTGCGGGCGTTCAACATCCGCTCTTTGGGTCCGGGCAATTACCGTCCCGCCACCTTCGACCTGGCCTCTTTTTTCGACCAAGCTGGTGACATCAAGCTCGAAGCCAATGTGGAATACCGTTTTCCGTTGGTGCCCTACCTCAAGGGCGCTGTGTTTGCCGATGCGGGCAACATCTGGTTGCAGCGACCCAACCCCGTTTTGCGTGGGGGACATTTTACAGCCCAATGGGCGCAAGAATTGGGGGTAGGGGCCGGCTTTGGCCTGCGCATCGATGCGGATATTTTGGTGCTCCGCTTCGATTTTGCCACGCCTTTGCGCAAGCCCTGGTTGCCGGCAGGGGAGCGTTGGTTCGATTCGGTTAGCTTGGCCGACCGCACTTGGCGCCGCGAAAACCTGAATGTGGTATTTGCAATTGGGTATCCGTTTTAAGTTTTGAACTTCTGGCACGAAATTTTCTAGCATGCCGCGGATTTAAAAACAAACCCACATGAAAACGCTTCCCTGGCTGCTGGCCGCAACCCTTCTGCTGAGTGCCTGTAAGGATTACCAGATTGCCCTTCAACCCGACTTGCGTGACAACGCACAGCTGATGACGGTAAAAGGCCGTCAAGGCAACATGATCAACCAAAAAGTAAGTTTTGGTGAGTTTTATACCGACAAGGTAAAACGTGGCTGGACCGTTCGTTACGATATCCCCTTCATCGTGCGCTTTGAAGGGGCCCAAGAAAAGCTCAGCTTTACCCAATATGATGCTGCTGGCAACAAAGCTGTGGTTTCAGCCATTGGCAAATTCCGGAGTGCTGAAATGAATTTGCTGGGCAGTTGGTTCAACGTACCCCTCAATTTTAAACATTATTTCGCCGGCACCATTTACCTGCCGCACAACCAGAAGGCCTACGATTTTGTAGTTTACAATCCCGAATCGAATTTCTTTTTGTTGCCTACCAAAGGGCATTTGCAGCAAGGCGATATGCGCATCGAAATACAGGGTGTAACCAAGTTGCATGACCAAAAGGTGTGGAACATCGACAATCTGGGCTTCGAATACTTCAAGGGAAGTCAAGCCGTGGGTGCCGCCCAAATTTTCAACAACGGCAAGGTGTGGCTCCGCAACGGGCTGGATGCCGACGAACGCCTGGTGTTGGCAGCCTTGTCAACAGCCCTGATGATTCGCAACAACGAACTGTCGGAACGGATGTCGGCCGAGCCAGTGCGTTGATTTACCAAGGGTGTTCGCTCCCGTCGTGGTGTAGAAACTTGCCGGTATCGGCCAAACTTACCCGATCTACCACATGCGTTAACAGCTCTTGTACTGCTTGGTCGGCCGTACGGGGGGCTTTACTGCCACCCATATCGGTTTGCACCCAGCCGGGGTTTACGTTCACGCATACAATGCCTTCGCTGCGCAGCTCATACGCCATGGATTTGTTGAGCACGTTGAGCAGGTTTTTGCTGCCCACATAGCCGTAGTGCCCGCCAAATTGCAAGCCACTTACCGAGCCCAACCAGCTTGACACATTCACCACCAGCGGCCGTTTGCTCTTTGCCAGCAGCGGCCGCAGGTGTTTTACGGCCAGCAATGGCGCCAGGCTGTTGATGTGCAACACCTCCAGCATGGCAGCGGCATCGAGGGCTTCGAGGGTGAAACACTGTGCTTTTTTCATAGGGTCGGCATAATCTTTTGGATTGACCCCGGCATTGTTCACCAGCAAATCCAATTGACCGAAGCGCTCGGCTACCCAACCAGCCAAAGCGGCCCATTGGGGTTCGCTGCTTACTTCCAAGGCATATTGATGCACTTGCAGTCCTTCGGCCGCAAGGGCAGCAGCAGCTGCTTCGGCTTGCTCGGCTTTGCGGGCGGTAAGCACCACCTCGTATCCGTTTTGGGCCAATTGCCAGCACCAGGCGAGTCCTAAACCGCGGGCGGCACCGGTAACCACAGCTGTTTTCATCGCTTGAGCAGTTTGAAGCCTATGTCGCGGCCCTGACCGGCGAATAAGGCTAGGTTGATCCAGAACCAGGCGAATTGTTCCATCATTTCAAATTTGTCGTTGCCGCCCACATCGTAGCAGGCACCAAAGCCGGCATCGAGGGCCAGCTGTTCGGTGGCCTTTTTGCCACGGGCACTGTCGCCAGCCATGAACAAATCGAGTTTTTGTCCGGCATAGTCGGGGTTTTGCATATTGTTGAAGCCTGTGGTATTGAAGCATTTCACCACCTCGCGGCTCGCGGTATGGGCGAGGATGGCTTCGGCGGTGGTGCGGAAACCTGCCGGACCGCGCCCCATCACAATGTTCATGCTGTCGATGATGATTTTACCAGCGGTATTGCCCAGGGCTTGGGTAGTTTCGATGGCGGCTGTGGCAGGCACGGCCAGCAGCACCACTTCGGCGGCGGCTACTGCTTCGGCAATGGGATGCACACGCACTCCATGCAGTTGGGTGAGCGCTTGTCCTTTGAAGGCTTCGGGGCTGCGGACGCCCAAAAAGATGCGGTGGCCGGCGGCGGCCCAATGGGCAGCGAGGGTTCCTCCCACGTTGCCGGTTCCTATGATGGCGATGTTCATCTTGCTTCAAAGCAATGGAATAAAAAATAAACAGCTAGCTTACACACCGCAAAGTGCTATACTCACTTTTTAGAAAGTATGCTTTAAATCAATGAGTTAAATACATATGCCTGAATTCCTCTACAAATCAAAACTGTATTACAATCCGGTTGAGTTTGCCATGGACCGCATTGGCGGCACCTGGAAAATGCCCATTTTATGGCGCCTCAAAGACCGGGTGATGCGCTACAGCGAATTGAAAAAGGCCATTCCGCACATCACACACAAAATGCTTACGTCGCAGCTGCGCGAATTGGAAGAGGAGGGTTTTATCAGCAGGGAGGTATTTGCCGTGGTGCCGCCTAAAGTTGAATACAGCATCACGCCACGTGGCGAGCGGGCCATGGTGCTGGTGCATGCCATCCGCAATTACGGCCTCGAGCTGATGGAGGAGTTTGGCATCGCCCATGAAAAGGGATAAAAGAGAAGGTAAAAAAGTGCGCCCCACCATGGCGAGGCCGTAATCCACTGCCAGTTTGTTGAGCACTTACTTTCCTTAGTCGAGGCAACCACCGGTCGCCTGCTCCTTTTTGAACCCCCGCCTTGCGGGATTTCGCTTCGCAGGTATTATGTCAACTATTGGCTCGCTCCGTTCAGGTATTTGATATTTCTATTTGTGGGTTGAGCGCAGCGAAACCACCAAACTTTGAACCTTGAATTTTGAACCTTGAACCTTTGCGGTGTTAATTATTTACAAAACTCAAATGTTTCAACCCCGCTTTGCAACAAGCGGTTAAATTTGTGGGTCCGACCCAAATGATATGAAAAAACTGTTTTTATCGGTCTGCCTGCTCGCCCTAAGCTGGCAAACCACCCAAGCCCAAACCGACACCGAAGTCTGGACCCTGGAACGCTGTATCAGACATGCCCTGCAAAACAACCTTACCGTGAGGCAAACGGCTGCGCAGCTCGACAATGCTGCCGCCGATTTGTTGCAGTCGCGCATGAACCGGGTACCCACCCTCAACGCCAATGGTAGCCTGTCGATCAACAACGGTCGTGTGATCGACCCCTTCACGAATACTTTTGATACCCGCACCATCGAATCGAACCAACTGGGAGCACAAGCGGGCGTACCCATTTTTTCGGGTTTCCAAATCAACAACAACATCAAAGCCCAGCGATTTGCCTTTATGGCCAGTCAGCAGGACCTTGAGGTCACCCGCAACAACATCGCCTTAAGCGTTGCCAATTTTTACCTGCAAGCATTGCTCGCCCAGCAGCTGCTGGAAGTGGCTGAAAGTCAGCTCGACATCACCCGGGGTCAGGTAGACCGCACCGAGCGCCTGGTGAATGCCGGTGCGTTGAGTCTCGACAACTTGCTCAACCTCAAGGCCCAAATGGGCAACGAAGAGCTCAATGTGATCAATGCCCGCAACAACTTCACCAATGCCCTGGTGAACCTGGCTTTGTTGCTGCAGTTGCCCGAGCCCGACAAATTCGCCATTGTGCCCATCACCCGCCTCGATCCGGGCATTCAATTGCAGGCCGACATCCAAGGCGTGTACCAAAGTGCCGAAAACAACCAACCCCAAGTGAAAGCTGCTGAGTTGCGCATGCAGCAGGCCCGTTACAGCTTGGCCGCTGCCAAAGGTGCCCGCATGCCCCGTTTGACCGCCTTTGCCAATATGAGCACCGTATATGCCAGCACCAGCCAACGCATCACCGATCCCACGCCCATCCTCAATGGCACAACACCCATTGGCATTGTGGAAGGAACCAACCAGGTGGTGGTGCGCCCCAACATCAGCTTTGCCACCGAAGTAGTACCTCGTTTGACCCAGTTCGACAACAACCTTGGTTACGGTGCAGGTTTCAGCCTTAGCATTCCCATCCTCAACAACTGGCAGGTAAATACCCAAATTCGCCGTGCGCAAAATGCCCAAACCCTCACCAACATCCAATACGAAAGCGTGAAGAACCAGTTGTTCACCGATGTGGCCCGTGCGGTAACCGATTACAAAGCCGCCTGGACCCGCCTGCAGGCCAACGAACGCAACATCGAAGCCCAGCGCGAAAGCTTCAAATTCAGCGAAGCCCGTTTCAACCAGGGTTTGCTCAATGCGGTTGAATACCTAAATACCAAAAACCGACTGCAAATTGCCGAGGCCAATTTGACCCAGGCACGGTACGAATTGCTTTTCCGCGCAAAAATTCTCGACTTTTACCTCGGTAAACCGATCATCCTCGAATAATCATGGCAAAATTCCCCAAACTTAAAACCGGACAATGGCTTGCGATTGCCGTAGTGCTGCTCATTGTATTCGCACTCATTGGCAAAAAAGCCGGCTGGATTGGTCAAAGCGAGCTCACCAAAGTGGCCGTTGAAAAAGCCGAAACACGTACCATTGTGGAGTCGGTATTGGCGAACGGCAAAATCCAGCCCGAAATAGAAGTAAAACTTTCGTCCGAAATTTCGGGTGAAATCATTGGGCTGTATGTCAAAGAAGGCGATTCGGTGACCAAAGGTCAGCTCATGGCCAAGGTAAATCCCGAGTTGATTTTGGCAGCCCTCGACCGCAACGAAGCGGCCATCAACAACGCCCGCGCCCAGTTGGCTTCGGCCCGTGCCAGGCTCAACCAATTGAAGGCCACCTTCGACAACAACATCAAGCCCAGCTACGAACGCAACAGTAAGTTGTTCAAAGACAAGGTGATTTCGCAAGCCGAATTCGACGCCAGCAAGGCGAGTTACGAGGCTTTTGTGCAAGATTTGGAAGCCGGTCGCCAGTCGATCATTGCCGCCGAATACACCGTTAAAAGTGCTGAGGCCACCCAAAAGGAAAGCCGTGAGCAGCTCACCCGCACCAATATTTACGCTCCTATCGATGGTATTGTTACCAAATTGAGCGTAGAAGTAGGTGAACGGGTGGTGGGCACCATCCAAATGGCCGGTACTGAGATGATTCGCATTGCCAACCTCAACCGCATGGAAGCCCAGGTAGACGTGAGCGAAAGTGATGTGGTGCGGGTGAAGTTGGGCGACAGTGTATTGATTGATGTGGATGCCTATCCCGGCCGCCAGTTCAAAGGCATTGTACGCGAAATTGCCAACAGCAGCAACCAAAGTGTGATGGGTGCCGCCGACCAGGTGACCAATTTTGCTGTGAAAATCAGCCTGCTCAATGAGTCGTATGCCGACCTTACCGAAAAACGCGGCTATCCGTTCCGCCCGGGCATGAGCAGCTCGGTGGAAATACTCACCAATCGCGTAGAAGGTGTTTTGGCTGTGCCCATTACCTCGGTTACCGTACGTGCTTTTGATGAAAACGGCAAGATCAAAACCAAAAGGGGTAGCGAGCGTGGAGGTGAAGCATCGGCTGATGAAGAAAGCACTGAAAGCACCGATGAAGCCGCTGCCAGCAAGGAAGAATTACGCGAGGTAGTGTTTATTTTCGACAAAGACGAAGTGAAGGTCGTAGAGGTGAAAACGGGCATTCAAGATGACCGTTACATCCAGATCATCAGTGGTTTGGAGCCGGGTGCGGAAGTGGTAACGGCCCCCTTCTCGGCCATCAGCAAAAAATTGAAAGACGGAGAAAAGGTGCAAAAAGTCAAAAAAGACGACTTATTTAGCAACTGATGGAAGCAAAAACCAAAGTTGCGGTATTGGGCGGTGGTAGTTGGGCCACTGCCATTGTCAAAATGTTGAGCGACAACAAGGTGGATGTAAGCTGGTGGATGCGCGACATGGAGTCGGTTGCTTTCATCAACAAATTTCACCACAACCCGCGCTACATTCCCAGCGCCCAGCTCAAACTCAAAAGGGGTGCCGCCAGTACCGATCTCAACAAGGTGTTGCAAGGTGCCCATTTTGTGGTGATGGCCGTGCCTGCCGCTTTCCTCAAAGAGGCCTTGCAAAGCGTTACCAGTCAGCAGCTCGAAGGAAAGGTGATTGTGTCGGCCATCAAAGGCATGATACCGGATGAAAACCTGCTCATTGCCAATTTCTTTTTCAAGTACTTCAATGTACCCGAGCACAGTTTTTTGGTGATCAGCGGTCCCTGCCATGCCGAAGAAGTGGCCCAGGAAAAGCTGAGCTACCTCACCATTGCCGGTGTAGATGCCACCAAAGCCCAAAAATTTGCGGCATTGTTGCGCAACGACCGCTACATGAGCACCTCGGTAACCGACGATATTTATGGCACCGAATATTCGGCCGTGATGAAGAATATTTACGCCATTGCCGGGGGCATTGCCCATGGTTTGGGCTATGGCGATAACTACATGGCCGTACTGGTGAGCAATGCCATCATTGAGCTCAAGTTGTTTTTGCGCGAGGTGTATCCGGTGCGGCGCGACATCAAAGGTTCGGCCTACCTGGGCGATTTACTGGTGACGGCCTATTCTCAATTCAGTCGCAACCGCACCTTTGGCAATATGATTGGCAAGGGTTACAGCGTAAAATCGGCCCAGTTCGAAATGAACATGGTGGCCGAAGGTTATTATGCCGTGCGTTCGGTGCACAACCTCAACAAGAAGCTCAAGTGCGAGCTGCCCATCGCCGAAACCGTGTACCGCATTTTGTATGAAGGCGCCAGTGCCCGGCAGGAATTCAAGCTCCTCAGCGAAAAGCTCCGATAATGGATTACCAAATACAGCACAGGGAAGACGGCCACCGCGGCCGTTTTTTCATCCACCTCGCGGGTGTTGACGTTGCTGAAATGACCTATGTGTGGTCGGGTGACAACCGCTTCATCATCGATCATACAGAAGTAAGCGATGTGCTGCGTGGTACGGGAGCTGGCAAAAAGCTGGTGGCTGCCGGTGCTGCTTATGCCCGCGAAAAGGGCGTGAAAATATTGCCGCTTTGTCCGTTCGCCAAGCGGGTGATGGAAGGCGATGCGGCCTATGCCGATGTGTTAGGGTAGAGGCGGTCAGCGGTTAGCCATCGGCGGTCAGCCGACTGCCAAACGCCGATTGCTGACTGCCAAACGCACATCTCCGCTTTCTTTGCTTAATTTGCAGCATGCTTCGTCGCCTCAAACTAGCCTACGCCGCCTACAACGCTTTTAAGCCCCATTTGCTGCGCCACAACCTGCCAGCTTACAAAGCTAATGGTTTGCGGAAGTTTTACTTTTCGCCTGTTTCGAGTGCCGATTTTGCACATTTGCCGGCCCAACAGCTGCCATTGCCTACGGTCGCAGCAATTCGCCAAACGGCCCTTTACCAGCAAGCCGATGCCGATACGCGCGCCAGTTTGGAAGCCTATCCCCAAACCGGATTTGCCGTGCTCAAGGGCTTTTTAACACCCGAAGAGGCCAAGGCCATCAACCGCGAGGTCAAAGGCCTCATGGACAGCGGTACCGTGAAATACCGCTACCGCAACAAGCTCACCCAGCTGATCTTGCGCAGCGACAACATCCGCGAAAAAGGCCTGCGCCCGCCATTGCTTGAGCTTCTCGGGGTGCTGCTGCAAGGCAAGGCCAGGCTGTTCCACAGCATCAACTTCATTACGGGCAGCGAGCAGCACACCCACAGCGACAGCATCCACATGACCACCTACCCCGCCGGCGGCATGTTGGGCGTGTGGTTTGCCCTCGAAAACACCGACGCGGCCAACGGTCCCCTGCACTACTACCCCGGCAGCCACCTGCTGCCCTACTACCTCAATGCCGATTACGATAACCAAGGCAATGCTTGGCTCATTGGCGACAAGGATTATTCGGCCTACGAAGACCTCATTGCCCGCAAAATCGCCGAGCTAGGCCTTCCCCGCACCGATTTCCACGCGGCCCAGGGCGATGTGCTCATTTGGCATGCCAACCTCTTCCACGGCGGCAATCCCCAAACCGACAAAAGCCGCACCCGCCAAAGCATGGTCTTCCACTACTTCCGCGAAGGGGTGGTGTGCTACCACGAAATCACGCAAAGGCCGGCTTTGGTGCATGGATTTTGATTGGTTGTGAAGATGATTCAGGTTTCTTGCAGAATAAATTGCAAACCGAGTCATAAACTAATCATGAAAATTTTAGAGATTAGTTAAAGCATGCCCTGGCTTTACGGTCGAGGAGAAGTTCGTCCCCGACCAAGAGTTTCTCGTTTATCACCAAGAGCAAGTGTTCATAAAATAAATGACTCTCTGTTCTAAGAACTGACTTGTTCTTTTTTGCGCTGGTCGCATCTCCGAGATCCCATTTGAACGCATTAAAATCGGTTCATTAACCTTAATTGAGCCAATACCTTATTTAATATTTAGATTGTAAACTTAAATAAGAGAATCTTTATTTAACTTTACAGCGTTATCCTTTAATAAGGAGGTGGCATGGGCAAAGCAGCAGTTAAGGTGATTGACCAATTTTCGGCGGGGATTTATACCAAACAGCTGAATTACAAGGCATTTTCGCCTTCCGCCATCAATGGCCATTGGGCGTGGGACGATCGTGAGTTGACCAAACTATCGGAAAAGGCGGCCATTGCCATGGGGCAGCTCGATGCTTATGCCCATCAAATACCCAATATCGACCATTTCATTCGCATGTATGTGGTGAAAGAGGCAACGGTTTCGAGTCGCATTGAAGGCACCCAAACGCATATGGAAGAGGCTATTTTGGGGGTAGAGCACATACAGCCCGAGCGGCGCGACGATTGGCTGGAAGTGAACAACTACATTCAGGCACTCAATGAGTGCATTGCGCGGCTTCCCCAATTGCCACTTAGCTCGCGCTTGTTCAAACAGGCACACAGTACTTTGTTGCAAGGCGCACGGGGCGAGCACAAACAACCCGGGGCTTTTCGGCGAAGTCAAAATTGGATTGGTGGCGCGTCCTTATCGGTGGCTACTTTTATTCCTCCGCTGTGGCAAGAGGTAGATCCGTTGATGGGCGATTTGGAAAATTTTCTGCACAACGACGATACCGGCCTGACCGATCTCATGAAAATTGCGGTGGCGCACTATCAGTTTGAAACCATTCACCCCTTTTTAGACGGAAATGGCCGCATTGGCAGGTTGATGATTACGCTTTACCTCGTGGAAAAGGGCATTATTTCGCAACCGGTGCTTTATCTGTCTGATTTTTTCGACAAAAACCGAAGCATGTACTACGACAAGCTGACTTTGGTCCGCACCCAAAACGAACTGTTGGAATGGGTAAAGTTCTTTTTAAGGGGTGTTATTGACACTTGTCATAGTTCCATCGAAACCCTCAAAGGCATCATTGCCTTGAAGAAGGAATGCGAAGAAAAACGCATTTACAGCTTGGGCAAAAAAGTGAATGTGGCCAAGTCGCTGCTCGATTTTTTGTTTCAACAGCCAGTGGTTGATGCCGATGTAATTGCCAAACAATTGGGTACTTCACGTGTATCGGCTTACAAACTCGTGGAAGATTTTACCAGGCTGGGCATTCTTCACGAAATGACCGGCGCCAAAAGGAATAGGATGTACATTTTTGAGGAGTACTTTACGCTCTTTAAGCGGTAATTGCCAAATCGGGCAGGAGAATGCTCTGTTTTGGCTCTCCGGAATTGGTTAAAGGTTAAATAAGAGCAAGGCTTATTTAGCTTTAAGCCTTTAAACTTAAATAGCAGATTGCTTAGTTAACCTTCGGGCGCCTGTGGAAATGAAAAAAGCCCCTTGCGGGGCCGGAGTAAATTTAAAACACGGAGGGCACGGAGGACACGGAGAAATGGGACATTCATTCGTCTGCGGCCTCCGCTCTGTAAGCGAAGCAGGTGCAGCAAAACGCTCTGTTTCTTTGCGGTTTAAAGCGCCTGCGGCTACGGGAACTTCGGGAACTTCGAAAAATCAGGCTGGCGCTTCTCTAAGAATGAGTTTTTGCCTTCCTTGGCTTCGTCGCTGAGGTAGTAAAGCAGGGTGGCGTTGCCAGCGAGTTCCTGGATGCCGGCCTGGCCGTCGAGTTCGGCGTTGAAGGCCGATTTGAGCATGCGCAGGGCAATCGGACTCTTGGCCAACATCTTGCGGCACCACGCCATGGTGGCTTCTTCGAGCTGGTCGAGGGGAACCACTTTGTTCACCAAACCCATGTCGAGGGCTTCTTGGGCGTCGTACTGGTCGCAGAGGTACCAAATTTCGCGGGCTTTCTTTTGGCCAACGATGCGGGCCAGGTAAGAAGCGCCAAAACCACCGTCGAAACTGCCCACTTTCGGTCCGGTTTGGCCAAAACGGGCATTGTCGGCAGCAATGCTGAGGTCGCATACCACGTGCAAAACGTGACCGCCACCAATGGCCCAGCCAGCTACCATGGCCACCACGGGCTTGGGAATGCGGCGGATTTGCATCTGCAGGTCGAGTACATTCAGGCGCGGCACCTGGTCGTCGCCAATGTAGCCGCCATGACCGCGTACACTTTGGTCGCCACCGCTGCAAAAGGCCTTTCCGCCTTCGCCTGTGAGTATCACCACGCCCACACGCTCGTCTTGCCGGGCCAATTCCATGGCTTCACTCATTTCCTTAACGGTGAGCGGGGTGAAGGCGTTGTGCTTTTCGGGACGGTTGATGCTGATTTTGGCAACGCCCTCGTAGTACGAAAACTTGATTTCTTTGTATTCCTTGATGGTTTCCCAGGGGAATTTACTGGTCATGGTTGTGAATTTATGAGTTCGAGGTATTGGTTATAAACGCTTTCGTTCACCGAAGGTTCGGTGCGGATTTCAAGCAACTGGCAGCCATCGGTTTTTTGCAGCTGCTGCAGGGCTTGCTGCAAAGATAGGGCATCGGTGGCCAGCAGGTAAGGCAATTGCCAGGCGGCGGCCATGGCTTGCAGGTTGATGGTGCGGGGCGTAGCGAAAAATGCCTCCCGCTCGGGCTGGGTCTTGGGACCAGGTATCTGCCTGAAAATATCGCCTCCTCCATTGTTAAACACCACGATCCGCAGGTTTGTGGGGCGTTCACTGCTGCTGAAGGCATTGAGGTCGTAAGCAAACGACAGCTCGCCGGTGAGCAACCACACCTTTTCGTTGCGCTGGCTGGCAAAACCCAGGGCCGTGCTGTTCACCCCGTCGATACCGCTGGTGCCCCGGTTGGCATGCACCCAATGCAGCGCGGGCCAGTGTGGCAGGTTTTGCCAATGGCGGATGGGGGTGCTGTTGCCCAAATGCAGGCTGTCGCCCGCAGGCAAAAGTTGGCTCAGCTGGTTGAAAGCAGCCATATCGCCAAAAGGAAGGCCTTCGAACCATGCATTCAGGCGGCTATTCAGGCTGTTTTGTGCCTTTTGCCACTGCTGCTGGTATTGTCCGTCGCCGAGGGGCAAGGCCGCCAAGGCACTGAGCACCTCGTTTGGGCTGGCGGCCAGAAGTCGACCGGCTTGTTGAAAAGGATCGGCCAACTGCTGTAAAGCATCGATGCGCCAGTGCTGTCGGGCCGGGTATTGGCGGAGGTAGAGTTTGAGTTGTTTCGACACCACCTGCTGTCCCCAGCTGATGAGCAAATCGGGTTTGAGGGCAGCCGGACGTGCACGCAACAAGGCCTCGTGCTGGCTGATGCCGCCGGGGCAATTGGCCACGGCTTCGGAAAGCAAACACACCCGCGGGTCGCGGAGCAGCTGCTGCAACAGGGCTTGCTGGGCAGCATCGGGCGCTTGTTGTCCGGGTACCAGCAAAATGGAGCGCGCTGCTTGCCAGGTGGCAGCATCGGCTTCAGTGAGTGCAAAAGCGGGTGAACCGGCATCCCAGCTCCAGCGGTTCATGGGTTGCTCGGCGGGCAAGGGCTCGTACAGCGGCTCGCTGAGGGGAATGTTGAGGTGGGCAGGTCCCCTTTGGTTCAAGGCGGCCTGCCAGGCTTGCTGCACCAGGCGGGCGGCATGCCAACGTTCGGTTTCGGTGATGGCGTTTTCGGGCAAACTGGCCGCAAAAACGGTATGCGGTCCCAAGGCGCCTTGCTGGCGAATGGTTTGTCCGTCTAACTGGTCTACCCAGGCTGCAGGCCTATCGGCCGACAAAATGAGCAGCGGAATGCGCAAATAAAAGGCTTCGGCCACAGCAGGTGCCAAATTCAGCAAGGCCGTACCAGAGGTGCAGACCACAGCCACGGGTTTGTGGCTGGCCAAAGCTTTACCCAGGGCAATGTAGCCGGCAGCACGCTCGTCGATGACGGTGCTGGTGGCGAAACCACCATGGCGGGCAAAACCGAGGGTGAGGGGTGCGGAGCGCGAGCCCGGACAAATCACTACCTCCTGCAAACCCATCTCGTGGAGGAGCTGGAGCAGGTCGGTGAGCTGTTGTTTGGGTGGGTATTGCATGCGCCGCGTTTCAGGCCTGCAAGATACGGAGTAATGTGGCAGCCTTGTGCTCGGTTTCGAGCCATTCGGCTTCGGGGACCGATCCTTCCACAATGCCGCCTCCCAAGTACAGTCCGGCACTGCTGTGGTGCAGTTCCATGCTGCGCAGGTTCACATAGAGGCGGTGGTGGCCTTCGGCATCTACCGGACCAATAAATCCGCCGTACAAACGGCGCTGGTGGGCTTCCAAAAAGCGGAGGTAGTTGCGGGCGGCCTGCACGGGCAAGCCACAAACGGCAGGCGTAGGGTGCAGGCTTTGGGCCAAGGCAAATACATCGGCTAAACCACTGGCCAAAATGAGGTTGCGGAGGTGTTGCACCTGACCGGCCGTGATGGTTTCGCGTTCGCCCACGCTGGTCTGCAAGCCTGCCGCTTCCATGCGTTCGCAGATGTAATCGGTCACCATTTGTTGCTCGCGGAACTCTTTGTCGCTCCAGGGCCGCGGCTCTTTGGCCACAGCACGGGTGCCGGCCAGCGACATGGTACGGAACTCGGTGCCGCGGTTCTCGAGCAGCAGTTCGGGGGTGGCGCCGAGCCATAGTCCCCAACCGGGTATGCTGATCATGCTCACAAAAGCCTGCGGATAGGCTTGGCAGAGGCGCTCAAACAAATCGGCCGGATGGTGTGGCGGCAAGGGTACTTGTTTCACGCGCGACAGTACCACTTTGTGCAGCGAACCGGTTTGGATGGTGCGCAGGGTCGACGAAACTTGTCCGAGATAAGTGCTCAAATCAACGGCTGCCCCGGCGGCACCCAGTTCGGGCAAATGCTCTTCATCGGTTTGTTCCAGCTCCTGGTGGAGCTCGGTGAGTGCCAGCAGCAAATGTGGCGGTAGGTTGCCGGTGCGCAGTTCACGGGCGCTTTGGCTGAAGCCGGTGCACTGCAGGTCGGCGCGTACCCAGCGGGCTGGACTATCGGGAAAATCGAAGGGCGCTACCGCAAATCCGCCCGTGCAACCCGCTTCCCAGTGCAGACTTTCTTCGCTCAGCTGGACGATGGTTTCGGGATTTTCGGCACCAGGCAAGCGGTAACTCACCAGGGCATAGCGTTTACGGGCAGCGAGGTGAAACAGCTGCTTCAATTTTATGGTACGGGTAACGGAGGTATGGATCAAACTCAGGCGCGGTTGTTCACGATGGCAGCAGTAAAACGACAAACACACACCAGGTGTTCACGCTCGTCGAAGATTTTGATGTCCCACACATGGGTGCTGCGGCCTTTGTGCAGGATGCTGGCTTTGCCGGTCACCAGTCCCGAGCGCACGGCCCGCAGGTGGTTGGCGTTTATTTCGAGTCCAACGGCCACCATGCCTTCGCCAGCCAGCATGTTGGAGCCCACGCTGCCCAAGGTTTCGGCCAGGGCCACCGAGCTGCCGCCATGGAGGATGCCGTAGGGTTGGATGGTGCGGGCATCAACGGGCATGGTGGCTTCGAGGTAGCCATCGCGGGCCACGGTGAATTGCATGCCAATGCTTTCGCCCAGGCTGCCGGGCAGTTTGCTGTTGATGTGGTCGAGGATTTGTTGCTCGTTCATGGCGCGAAAATAGGCAAAATAGCAGAAAAAACGGCCTGACGGCCGGTGGTTGCAATGAACCCAGCCCGTTGGGAATGGAATGAGGCCCCGTTGGGGCGATGCGTTGGCTGAAAGCACACATTTGAAGTCTTCATAAATCCAAATGCCCAGTCGATTGCGTACATACGGCATGAACAAAACGAAGCTGATTTTACGGAGTCTTTTGCTAATGCTGATTTTGTGGGTGGTAAATGAAATGGTGCAGCAATGGCCAGTGCACATCAACGAAAGCAGCCGGACGAGCGCATCACCCTCCCCATCGCGCGGGACCATGCAGGAATTTCCGCCAGCTAGCCCGCAAGCACGGAAAGTACGGAATGTTCAGGTCGACTGAACACCACACCCCCATGCGAGAAGTTTGTTAGAATTTGATTTCCGCCCGGTTAATGGGCTTTTGGGTGGCGAAATCGTACAAGGTAAGGCGGCGGAGGAGGTAGTACAGCTGCCAGTAATTCCGCAGCGTATTGATGTATGCCTGCCGGGCAAGGTCTTTTTCCTGCACCGAGAGGTTTAAGTCGGTGATCGAAATTTTGCCGATGAGGTAACGCTCTTTGGTCACATCGAAACGCTTTTGGGCAATGGTATCGGCTTTGGCGGCTACCAAAAGCTGGTCGCGCAGCATGTTGAAGCGCATTACTTGCAGCAGAATTTCCTGTTCAAAATTGATTTCATCTTGCTGTACATTCACTTCCACCAGCTCACGGTTGGCCTCCGCCATGCGGATGCGCGAGCGGGTAACGCCCCAGTTGATGAGCGGAATGCTCATGGTAATGGCCACGTTGCGCTGGTCTTGGGGATTGGTGTACACACTGCCCAGGGTGGTGCCCCGCTGGGTGAGACCAAAATTGGCTGAAACACCCAATTGCGCCCGGTTGTCACCTTTGCTTTGGGCCACCATTTGCTCGGCTTCAATGCGGCGACGCCTGAATTCCAGTACCGCCCGGCGGTTGCTGCGTGCCTGGTCGAGGGCTTGGTCGGGCCGCACCTCAAAAAACTGCACCTGACTGGGCACTTCCAAAGCAATGTTTTCGCGCTGGTTCAGATTGAGGTAGCGTTTGATTTCCTGCTGCCGCAATTCGAGGTCTAGCTGCGTTTCGGCCACCCGATTGCGGGCGTTGAGCAAGGAAAGTTCGATTTGCAACAAGTCGTTTTCGGCAATTTTGCCCAGCTGGTAGCGGCCTTGCGAAATGCGGAAGAGCGTATCGGTATTGGCCAGGTTGGTGAGGGCCAGCTGGTAGTTGTTTTCGGCCAGCAGCAATTCAAAGTACAACCGACTGGCCTCGAGGGCAATTTCTTCGAGTTCTTCGGCAAAACCACGTTCGGCTTCCTCAAAACGGATGGGTTCGGTTTGGCGTTCCCAACGAAAGCGGTTGTAAAAGATGTTGTCTTGGTTGTAGCTGATAGAAAAGGGGGTACCCAAAAAGGAGGTGCCCGACTGGTTGCCCAACAAATCGATGCGCTGCAAACTGCTGATAAAGCTGAACTGCCCGCCGGTCCAGGGTACCTGCTGGCTGAGGCTGAGTGTGGCTGCCGAAGTAGCCAGGGAGCGGTCAACAAAGGCATCGGTACCATCGGGCAGGGTAATGCGCTCGATGCTGCGGTTGAAATTGGGTACTGTTCCAAAAGCCCGTAACTCGGGTAACAAGCCAGCCCTGAAGTTTTTATAGCGCCAGTAATTGTTTTCGTAAGTGGTTTTCGAACGCAGGTAAGCGGGCGAACGCATTTGTGCCATGCCCACTACTTCGTGCAAACGGAGGGTTTCGGTGGTTTGGGCGCTGAGCACCGTGCCACACAGGCTGAAGAGCAACAGCAAAATTTTATTCATATCGCAACGATTCAATGGGATTGGCTTCTGCCGCCCGGCGTGCAGGGGTAATCCCGAAAATGAGTCCAACTGTGGCCGAAACCCCAAAACTGAGTACAACCGAAAAAGGAGAGATGATGGTTTGGATGTCGGTAAACCAACCGATGCCAAGCGCCATTCCTACGCCCAACACTACGCCCAGGGTGCCACCGGCCAAGCTAATGAGCATGGCTTCGAACATGAATTGGGCTACAATGTCGTTGCGGGTAGCACCCAGCGCCCGTCGGGTGCCGATTTCGCGGGTGCGTTCAAGCACCGACGCCAGCATGATGTTCATGATGCCGATGCCGCCTACCAAAAGCGAAATGCCCGCAATGGCACCCAAAACGAGGTTGAAGATGTCTTTGGTGCGCTGCTGCTGCTTGAGCAATTGTTCGGGTACACTCACTTCAAAATCGACCACCTCGTTGTGCCGACGGGTGAGCATGCGCAAGAGCACATCGGTGGTGGCTTGCACCAGTTCGGTTTCACGCACTTGCACGACAAGACGGTCGAGTTGGTGGTAATTTTTTTTCTTCTTTTTACCGCCTTCTTCGTCTTCATCGTCGGTGAAAATGACCGCGCCATTCACCGAAATCACATTTTCATTGCTGCCAGCATTCACCGAAGCGCGGTTGATATAACGGCTCAAGGCTGTTTTGATGGGCACATACACGTCGGAATTGTAGTCGCGAATGCCCAAATTTTCAATGGCTTTGGCCGACACCTCGGTTTCTTGCAGAACCCCCACCACCTTGAGCCAGTGGCTGCCAGCTTTGATATAGGCGCCCAGGGCAGGTTCGGTATTGAAAAAACGGCGGGCGATGGTGGCCCCAATGATGCACACCGCCTGGCCTTTTTCCAACTGCTCCTGCGTAAATCCCGTGCCTTCGCTGAGGATCAAATTGCTGATGCTAAAATAGGCAGGTGTAACACCCACTACCCGACTGCTGCGTTTGATGCCCTCGCGGATGACCTCGGTTTCGTAAACCACCTCAGGACTCACCGCCTCTACCGAGGGCAAGTGTGCCACAATGGCTTCGGCATCGCTCAAATGCAGGCCGCGACTGTAACGCTGCTGGCTTTGTTGGGCCTCGGCCTCCTCTTCTTTTTGTTCAAAAACCGACTTTACCACCACATTGTTCACGCCCACCAGGCGGATTTGGTCGAGGATTTCTTGCCGCGCCCCATTGCCTATGGCCAACATGGCAATCACCGCGGCCACACCGAAAATGATACCCAAGGCTGTTAGCATGGAGCGCACCTTGTTGGCGAGCAAGGCTTCGGCGGCAATGCGCAGGTTGTTTTGCTGCCGGGCGTTGAACCACTGTTTCAACGACGCCATGCCGTGGGTTTAGTCGCTGCAGTACTGTCTGCCGGCGCTTTTTTGCCGGGTTTTTTGGTGCTGCCATCGAGCATGCGGATGTCCATCTGCTCCCAGCCGATGGGCCGAGTGAGGAGCACTTTATCGCCTTCGTTTAAGCCTTGGGCCACTACGGCTTCGTTTTCGTTGGTTTCACCCAACTTCACCTGTACTTTTTCGGTGTTGAGGCCGTTGCGGCGGTAGGCCAACTGCACACCATCTTCCACAAAAATGGCCTCAAGGGCCACAATGAGGGTGTCTTTGAGGGTGCTGGTTACAATACGGTTGCCGGTGGTCATGCCGGGCCGCACCGTGCTGTCGGTGTCGAGCACCTCAATGGTGACCTCAAACACCTTGGCGTCGGTATTGCCTTTTTGTTCGCCCACATTGGCCACCTGGTTCACCTTGCCACGCAATTGCAGGTCGGGGAAAGCATCGAGGCTGATGCGCACGGGTTGGCCGGTTTGTACTTTGCGGATGTCGACTTCGTTGACATAGGTTTTCGATAACATTTCGCGTAAATCGGGCAGGGTTGCCACGGCCGGATCCCAAGGCGAGATGGTGCTGCCTACTTTTTTCTTGGTGCCGCCCCATTCGCGCATGTAAATGACCATGCCGGGCATGGGTGCAGTGATGGTGAATTGCTGGCTCACCGTGCGCAGGTTGTCCATTTTGTTCTTTACCTGCTGCAAAGTCGCCTGTGCTTCGGCCATTTTGGCTTCGGCTTGCAGGCGCTTCACCTGGTAGTTTTGCCGGGCCTGCTCCAAATCGCGACGGCCTTTTTGCAGTTCCAACTCGGCCTGTCGAATGGTGGCGGGCGGTTCAAAACGCGATTGCTGCAGGGTGATTTCTTTTTGCTCGAGCTGGAATTCGAGGTTCAGTAGCTCGTCGCGGGCCGACCGCAAGGTGAGGGTGGTGTCGAGTTTTACCTGTGTGTACTGCGATTCGGCCTTTTCGAGCTCAGCCTCGGTATCGCGTATTTTGCTGCTGATTTCGGTCTGGTCGAGCGTGGCGACATAATCGCCGGCTTCCACCACCGTGCCCTCGGCCACCAAATCCTGGATTTTGACCTGCCAGATGCCTACCTGGCGGATGCCTTCGGGACCGTTGATGTTTTCAGAATTTTTGGCCAGCAACTCGCCGGCGCTGAAGACCACACTTTCAAATTTGCCGCGCTTCACTTCGGCTTCCAATTGGGTATCGCCTTGTACGGCCTGAAAGCCAAATTTGTAGACCAAAAAAGTCAACAAGGCCAAAGCGGCCAAAATCCAATATCGATTAGCGCGTAGTAGTTTCATAGCGGTGGTTGGAATTGCAAAGTACAAAAACCGAAGCAGCATTACTTAAACGCTGTAACTGCTATTTTCGTGTTTTGTGATTTTTTGGCAATTCCTCAGCGCTCTAAGTCGATGCTGAGTTTGTAGCGCAAAACGCGGCCATTGCCACTGTCGGCTACAAATACTGTCCGGCGGAAATAGGCCACCCCTTGTGGTTGGTTGAACTGGAATGGCCCTGCGCCTCGACCGCCAAATGAGGCGATTACCTGCTTGGTAATGCCACTGGCAGGTGGTGGATTCACTCCTTCAAAGCCCAATCGTGTGAACTGAAACAATGAATCGCGGGCGGCATCGACCACGAAAATATAACCTGTTTCGTCGGGTGCCACGCAGATGTCGGTTGGATTTGTAAAGCGGAAGCCTTCGTACAAAAAGCGTTCGGCCCGGCTGGCATCAAAATTCAGCAAGTTGGCATTTTCGGTATACGAAATGCCTGTTTCAGGATTGTCGATTTGGCGGATCCATAGGGCCTTGTATTCGGCGGCAGGGGCTGATTGCAACAGCAAAAAATCCATGGAAGTGCTCATGCCAAACACCAATTGCGGAGGCGCCAAAAAGCTGGTGATGCCGCTCACCTGCATCACTGAACGCAGGCTCGAAGTGGTGGGGTTGAGGTTGCGCACCGAGCCATTGTTGCTGCCATCGGGACGGTAAACCAATACTGCATTGTCGGGCACGGCAGTGCTGGTGAGGCTGTTGGTAGGGCCCCGGCGGGTGAGGTAAAAACCGTTGTCGTGGGTGGTGGCAATGCCGGTAAATTGCACTTGCTCGTCAAAAATTCCCCTGAAGTTGGTATTGCTGCGCGAATTGTCGTTGCGCGGATGCACCAATTTTTGGATCACTTGTGGATTGGTGGTACCGGTGCCGGTGAACACATAAATGGTTGCCAGGTTGAAGTTTTCGCCATTGATGGTGGTGTCGGTACGGCCCAAAACATAGGTGCGCAAACGGCGGTCCTGGGTAATTTTGCTGGCTCCTGGAACAGGTATAAACTGCTGGCGATCGCCTTTTTGGTCGAGCACCCAAACGCCGGCGCCATTGCCACCATCGGCATTGTCGACCACGTACACCATTTCGTCGTAGCCCACATAAACATCGGTAGGCTTAACGAAACCATCCCAAACAGGCAAAACGGGTACGTAACCAATTACGTTGGTCACCACGGTTGGGTCGATGGCGCCTTGTTGCAGCACATCATCTACCTGCTCGTCTTTTTTGGTGCCAAACAAAAAGTTACAGCTGCTCAGCAGGGTGGCGCCGGCCAGTACCAAGGCGATGGAACGAAGGGGAGACAGTTTCCTCATAAAATGCCAATGGATACGGTGAAACGATGCACGCTGCCCAAACGCGTTTTGTTGTTGAAGCCATAGTCGAAACGCATATAGCCAAAACTGCGGGGAGTTTGAAAGCCAACACCAAAAGCGGGCAAGGCCATCTCGTCAACACCCAATTCGTAGCCCATGCGGCCAAAGAAGATGTTTTTGTAGTTGTATTCGGCGCCCACGCCAAAGGTTTCTTTGTTGTCGGTGGGGTGGTTGAGCTGCGCAACCGCGGTGATTTTATGCAAATCGGTCACCAAGGGATCGAAAGCAAAGCCGATGCGGAAAATGGCCGGAACAGATACATCTTCAAATTCGTCGACCGTTTCGGTGCCGGTGAAGTTGAGGCGGCGGATTTCGCCATTGGGTTGCACATTCACCCCAAAGTTGGCCACCGAAACGGCAAAACGTGAGTTCATCAAGCCTACATTGTAGGTGATGCCGAAGTCGAAAATGGCGTTGTTCGTCACAATACCCGCCATGCTTTCGCGGGCCCATTTACCCGTTAAACCAAACGAAAACTGGTCGGTCAGCGCCTTGGCATAGGTGAGTCCAATGAGACTGTTGTGTACCGAAAAGGTTTCGCCGGTGCCAAAGGGCTGAAATTCGGTGGTGACGGGCATGTCGCCGCTGTTGAGCGACATCAAGCTAAGGCCCAGGATGCCTCCGCCGTTCATGCGGTAGGCCAAGCCTCCGTAGCTGATGCCAATATCGGCCCAGTAGAGCGTATGTCCGAATTGGAAGTGGGTGCGTTGGCTATCGAGACCAGTGATGCCGGCCGGATTCCAATACAAAGCCGATACATCGTTCACCACAGCAATGTAATTGCCCGAAAGTCCCGCTGAACGGGCGTCGGCGCCAATTTTGAGGAATTGCATGCCGGTGGTGCCTGCCCGTGTACCACCGAAAGAAGGCAATATTTGGGCTTGAACCGCCGCGCTAAAGAGCAGCAAAAGGGATAGCAGTATCGTTCTCCGCATCGTCAATCGAAACAGGGCTGCAAGTTAAGGCAAAAGGCGTAAACCACAAGTTAAGAAAAGGTAGTGCATGCAACACTCAGGCTTTTTCGCGCATTTTTTTGTAGAGGGCAATGGCAGTCATCAGCACGGCAATAAAACCGAGTAAACCAAGCAGTCCCCACACCATGCTGAGGGTGTTTTTGAGGACCACCAAAAACACAATGGCCACCAAAAAAATGGTCGCTACTTCGTTCCAAATGCGCAAAAAGGTGCCCGAATAACGGAACTCGCCGCGGAGTTGCTGTTTGTACAGCCACCAACAGCTGGCATGGTAGGCGTAGAGCAGCAGCACAAAGCCAAATTTGGTGATGAGCCAAAGCGGATTGGAACCGTACAAATGCCACATCCAGAGGCCGAATATACCCGTGAGAACCGCCGAGGGCACCGTGATACCCCGCCACAAACGCATGAGCTGTCCGCGGTATTGTTCGCGCAAGATGTCGCGGGCCACGGCATCGCGGGCTGCAGCTTCGGTATTGTAAATGAGCAAACGCACAAAGTAGAAGAGTCCGGCAAACCAGGTCACCACAAACAATATGTGCAGGGCTTTGACGTAGAGGTACATGCCGCAAAAGTACGAAGCAAGCCTGCCTTGTCTGACAACTTTGCTCGTTTTGCGCAACTTTTATCCCAAACCACGCATGTGCTTGGAAGCGCAAGTGCTCCTGACTTATCTTCATTGCTTCAAGCAAAGGATGTCATGATCAGGACTTTTGGAAGCGCCGTGGTGGGGGTAAATGCCCTGGCCATTGAGGTAGAAGTAGATGCCCAAAAAAACGCTATCGGTTACTTTTTGGTGGGATTGCCCGACAATGCCGTAAAAGAAGGACAGCACCGCATTGAAACCGCCATGCGCAATGCCGGTGTGGAACTCAAACGATACAAATACGTGGTGAACATGGCGCCTGCCGATATCCGCAAAGAAGGGGCGGCCTACGACCTCACCATTGCCGCCGGATTGCTGGCTGCCAGCGAACAAATGTTGTCGCACGAACTCGAACGGTATGTAATCATGGGCGAATTATCGCTCGATGGGGCCATCAAACCTATCAAGGGGGCTTTGCCCATGGCCATACAAGCCCGTAAAGAAGGTTATAAGGGCATGTTGTTGCCGCTTGAAAATGCCCGTGAAGCCGCCATTGTGAGCGAGCTCGAAGTGTATGGTTTGGAGCATCTCAGCGAAATGGTCGATTTTTTCAATGGCAAACGAAAACCCACCCGCATCGAAATCAACACCCGAGAGATGTTCTACGATGCGCAAGATGCGTATGAGGTTGACTTTGCCGATGTGAAGGGACAAGAAAATATCAAACGGGCCCTGGAAGTAGCCGCAGCGGGCGGTCACAATGTTCTGTTGGTGGGTCCACCCGGCGCTGGCAAAACCATGTTGTCGAAACGTTTGCCCAGCATTTTGCCGCCATTGACCCTGCACGAAGCCCTCGAAACCACCAAAATCCACTCAGTGGCCGGCAAATTGCCCAACCGCGAAGGATTGGTGAGCACCAGGCCGTTCAGGAGTCCGCACCACACTATTTCCGACGTGGCTTTGGTAGGAGGGGGCGGACATCCACAGCCGGGTGAAATATCGCTGGCGCACAACGGGGTGTTGTTCCTCGACGAATTGCCCGAATTCAAACGCACCGTCTTGGAAGTGATGCGGCAACCGCTCGAAGAAAGGCGCGTCACCATCAGCAGGGCGCGTTTTACGGTCGATTACCCGGCCAGTTTTATGCTGGTGGCGAGCATGAATCCGTGTCCTTGCGGTTTTTACAACCACCCCGACAAAGAATGCAGCTGCGGTAGCCAGCAGGTGCAGCGCTATTTGAGCCGGGTAAGCGGCCCGTTGCTCGACCGCATCGACATCCACATTGAAGTGGTGCCGGTATCTTTTAATGAGCTGTCGAACCAGCGCCCGGCCGAAAGCAGCGGCGATGTGCGCGCCCGGGTGATGCGGGCACGCGAGCGGCAGTTGGCGCGTTTCGAAGGGCAGTCGATTTACAGCAACGCCCAAATGCCGCACAACCAATTGCACCAGTGGTGTGCGGTGAATTCGGCCGGACAAATCCTGTTGAAAACCGCCATGGAGCGTTTGGGATTGTCGGCCCGTGCCTACGACCGCATCCTCAAAGTAGCGCGTACCATTGCCGATTTGGGCGACAGCGACCACATACAAGCCGAACATTTGGCCGAAGCCATTCAGTACCGAAGTTTGGATAGGAGCAATTGGGGGGCGTAGTGGAAAAGAATTTTTGACCAGCTTTTTAATGCGTTGTATTTTTAAGAAAAAAAGCCATGGAACCGAATAAAGTCGATTTAGCAGAACAATTACGCCAAGAATCGGCTATAGTTGCTGCGGATTCATTGGCCGTTTTGGAAGAATTTGAGGCCATAGAAGAAGACTTACCGCCCTACGAAGACCCCTAACCTCTATCATTCCTCTGTGAAACCCACCCACTGCAGCATTTGTAACACCCCTTGCAGGGCGCCTATTGCCACGGGTGTGGGCAAAAACATACGGGCAAGGAAGCTGGTTTTTGGCTGCTCGTTCAGGAAGCATCGGCTACCTTTTTTTCATTGGAGCGCTCGGGGGGTGCAACCATTTGGGCTTTGATTCGCCAACCCGAGCGGGTAGTGAAAAACTACATTGCTGGCAACAGAGGGTATTGGCAATCGCCCAACAAGCTTATTTTTTATGCTTTGGTGCTGTACGGATTGCATGTGTGGTGGGTAGATACCGAGGTATTGAACATGAGCTTCGACATTGAAGGAGTGAATCCATCGTGGTTCTTTTTGGGACTGGTACTGCCTTTTTTGGTGTTGAGCAGCTGGCTTATGTACCATCCACGCAGGGTGAAGTTGGCCCATCACCTGGTTTCAATGAGCTATTTCTGGTCGGTTTGGTTCATTGTGTTTACCATCTGGGGCGATCTCATTGATTTGGTGGTGGAGCGCGACTGGCCCATGATCGACTTTCTGTTCTTTTTGCTGTTGGTATGCTGGTCGCAAGCGCGGGTTTTCAAGCCGCAGCTCCGTTGGTGGAAGCAGCTCGTATTGGCCCCTTTACAGGTGCTGTTGTTTTTCATTTTGCTGGCAGGATTCTTCGGATTGATTTATTTGGGAGGCGGAAGGGTAAAGACAGTTTCGGGAAATTCCGCTGAAACTCAGGCAGAAAGCTTTTAGTGATATATTTATTTTTCAAGTTTATTAAGAATTAATCTAAATAAACTTAAGCCTTTCTATTTTTGCAGCGCATTTAAAACACAAACACCATGCGCAAACATATCCTCCTGCTGGTAGCAGCCGTATCACTGCTCAGCGCTTGCAAAGAAGAGCCCACCATTGGTCCGGGCCTTACCTTACCCGACAATTACAACGCCAGCACCTTCGCCACCGAGGCTGCAGACCAATTGGCCTTGCGTGGCCGCTTGAACGCCCTGGTAGACGAAGCCAAACGCGGCAGAAATGCTGCTAATACGGTAGAATTTGCCACCTTAGAAGGACTTTATGCTGCCGGAACGCCCTCTGTGCAGGCTTCAGCCAACAGCTACTTCCGTGGTCGGCTTGAAGGTTCAACCGGCTGGCTCGCCGAATTGGCCAAAGCCAGCGGAGCCACCTACACCCCAGGTGCACCCACCGGTAATGGTGGTGCCTTTGGCGGCTATTTGTTCGATGAAAACGGCTTGGAGCTGGAACAACTCCTTGAAAAAGGACTTTTTGGCGCCATGAACTACTACCAGGCCGATCAGTTCTTGCGCAACCCATCGGTAGCCAACTTGCACAAGGCTTTGGCCCTGTATGGCGCCCACCCGAGCTTCCCAAATACCCCAACTGCATCAAAAACTGCGTTCCCCGATGCGCACATGGCCAATTACGCGGCACGTCGCTCCGACATTAATGACGCCAACAGCCTGTACAACCGGGTGAAAACGGCCTTCATCACCGCCCAGGCTGCCATCGAACAAGGCGAGCAGTTCAACACCCAGCGCGATGAAGCCATCGCTGAGATTCGGTTGAACTGGGAAAAGGTCAATGCCGCTACCATTATCAACTACTGCCATAGTGTGATCAGCACCATGAGCAATACTGCCCCCACCGATGCCCAAAAAGGAAGTGCTCTGCACGCTTATGGTGAGGCGGTAGGTTTTATGCATGGCTGGCGGAACTTACCAGCGGGTAGCAAACGCATCACCGATGCACAAATTGACGAAGTGCTCGAATTGCTACGCGCCATACCCGGTGAAACCCCCGTTTCGTACGTTTTCATCACCGAACCGGCTGCCAATTTGCCCCGCTTGCAACAGGTAATTACCCGCTTGCAGCAAATCTACGGCTTCAGCAATGCCGAAGTAGAATCGTTCCGCAACAACTGGATCAACGTTCAAAACCGATAAAATGCAGCGACTGTTGCTCGTAAGTATACTGCTGTTCGGCTTGACGGCCTGCAAAGACGAACCCGGCGGTCCAACCACCCAAGGTTTTGACCGCGGCAGCATGCTGGCGTATTACGCCGACCAACACATCCAACCGGCTTTCGACAGTTTGTCGACGGCCGCCCAAGAACTCCATAGCAGGTTGCTGGGAATCGCAGCGCAGCCCTCCTCCGTTCAGTTGGAGGGGCTGCGCGCGGCCTGGAGCCGGGCGTACCTGCACTGGCAATCGGCATCGATTTACAATGTGGGTCCTGCAGCTGAACAAGGCTTGCGCAAGCGGATGACCGAAGAACTGGGCACTTTCCCCGTGTCGGAGACCAAAATCAACAACTACCTCAACGCCGGTGACACCAGTTTTGCCAATTTCGACCGCGACAGCCGGGGCCTATTCGCCATCGAATACCTGCTGTATGCGGGTACAGAGGCCGATGCGCTTGCGCGACTCGCCCAAACGCCGGCTCGGAACTACTTGCTTGCCTTGTCGAACCGCTTCCGCAGCGAATCGGCCCGCGTTGCCAGCGAGTGGCGCGGCTACCGCAAAGAATTTGTAGGCAATACCGCCACCAGTGCCGGGAGTCCTACGGTGCAGCTCTACAACGAGTTTTTGCTGGCTTATGAAGGTCTCAAAAACTTCAAGTTGGGTTTGCCTTTGGGCTTGCGCATGGGACAAACCCAGGCCGAGCCGCAAAAAGTAGAAGCTTTGTACAGCGGCCAAAGTTTGGTCGGCATTACGCGCCAAATGCAGGCGCTCGAAGCTTTGTGGCGCGGCAACAGCAGCACGGGTTTTCGTGCATATCTGCTGGCCAGCACGGGTGGCGAAGAGCTGGTGAACCGCACTGAAGCCCAACTCCGTATCATTGAAGCGCGGATAACGGCTTGTGGTACGGGCCGACTCGACAGCCTCATCATGGCCAATCCTCAGCCCGCCATCGACCTGCACACCGAGTTGCAGCGCAACACCCGCTATTTTAAGAGCGATATGTCGTCGCTTCTGGGCCTCACCATTACTTTTTCGAGCGGCGACGGCGATTGATGGAAGTCCTGCGCCAGGCATACCGCTCCCTCTGGCTCCCCGCCTCCCCAGCCCCGCTCGCGACGCTCCGCATCGTAACGGGGCTGGTGATGTTGCTGGGCAGCCTGCGCTTTTGGGCAAAGGGCTGGATAGAAACCAACCTGCTGGCCGCTCAAATGCAATTCAAATACAGCGGCTTCGAATGGGTGCAAATGCCGCCTGCCGATTGGATGCTGTATGCCGTTTTTGCTATCATGGTATTGTCGGCTTTGGGGGTGATGCTGGGATACCGCTACCGGCTATCGGCCTGGCTGCTGTGGGCAAGCTTCACCTATGTAGAGCTGCTCGACCTCACTTGGTACCTCAACCACTACTACTTCATCAGCTTGCTGCTGCTTTTGCTGGCCTTGCTGCCCGCCCACCGGCATTTGAGTTTGGATGTAAAATTCGGTCGCGTGCAAGCCCTGGCCAGCGTGACGGGCTGGATGGTGGCTTTGCCCCGCTGGCAAATGGGCATTTTGTATGTGTATGCCGGATTGGCCAAAATGCAGTCAGACTGGCTTATTGAGGCATTGCCCATGCGCCTGTGGCTGCCGGCCCACAACCACGAGCCGGTGCTCGGACCGCTTTTCGGCTGGCAATACACCCCCTGGCTTTTCAGCTGGGCAGGCATGCTCTATGATTGTACCATTCCCTTTTGGCTCAGCTGGAAAAAGTCGCGCCCCTGGGCCTACCTCACCGTCATTGTTTTCCACGCCTTAACTGGCTGGTTGTTTCAAATAGGCATGTTTCCGGTGGTGATGATGGCCATTACCCTGGTCTTTTTTGACGCAGCCAGTCATGAAAAATGGCAGAAGCGTTTTTTTGGCAGATGGGCCCTGCGAAAAGGGGTTGATGCGCCAGTAGCAAGGCCTTGGGTGTGGTTGACTGCCGCTTACCTGGCCTTTCAGCTGCTTTTCCCCTGGCGTTTTGCAATTTATCCCGGACAATTGTTTTGGACAGAAGCTGGCTATCGTTTTGGCTGGCGGGTGATGTTGATGGAAAAAGCAGGAACAGCTACTTTTTATGTGACGCGGCAAGATTACGGCCGCGAAGGAGAGGTAGACAATGCTGATTTCCTTTTGCCACACCAGGAAAAACAAATGGCCATGCAGCCCGATTTGATTGTGCAATACGCCCATTTGTTGGCCGACCATTACCAAAAACAAGGAATTCCGGTAGCCAAAGTGCGTGCCGAAGTGTATGTGACCCTGCAAGGCAAACCGAGCCAACTGTATTTCGACCCGCAATTGAATTTGTTAACGCTCAACCACCGCGATTTTCCCGCATGGCTGTATCCTGCTCCGTGAATAAGATAGGACTTCTGTTACTTTTGGCCTGTTTGGCGGCAGAAATAAATGCCCAAAGCTTGCGCGGCAAGGTGGTATTGCCCGATGGCAGCCCACTGTCGGGCGCCATTGTGGTTTTCCGTGGGCAGCGCGAATGGCAAACAACCACATCATCCAGCGGAACTTTTCAACTGCAGGTAGAAGTGCCCGGCATGTTGCTGGTGTTTTCGCCCGGCTTCCGGTTGCACCAGCAGCGGTTGGAAACGCTGCCCCAACAAGTCCTACGCATCCAGCTGCAGCCCATCAGCGAGGACCTGGGCGAAGTGCAGGTGCGCGACAGCCTGCCGACCGCCGAAAGTATGCGCAACCTACGCGCTGTAGAAGGATTTGGCATTTATGCCGCCCGTAAAACCGAAGTGGTGGCCGTGCAACAAGTCACCGCCAACCTGGCCACCAACAATGCGCGGCAGGTTTTGGCCAAGGTGGCTGGATTGAACATCTGGGAATCAGATGGCGCCGGCCTGCAGCTGGGCATTGGCGGTCGCGGCTTGAGTCCGAACCGTACCAGCAACTTTAACACCCGGCAAGACGGCTACGACATGGCTGCCGATGCCCTGGGTTACCCCGAAAGTTATTACAGTCCCCCCGCCGAAGCCCTCGACCGCATTGAGATTGTGCGTGGCGCTGCCTCGCTGCAATACGGCACCCAGTTTGGCGGCATGGTGAATTTCCGCTTGCAAACGGCCCCCGATAGCGGCTGGCAAGTGCGTGCCCGACTCACCACCGGCAGTTTTGGGTTTAGAAGCGCCTATGCCAGTGCCGGCTGGCGCAAGGGTCGCAACGATGGTTTTGCCTTCATACAGCACAAACAGGGCGATGGCTGGCGGCCCAACAGTGGTTTTGATGCCCAAACGGCTTATTTACAAACCGGCTGGCGGAGTCGCAATGGCAAATCGTACCACAAAATTGCCTACACCCACATGCGGTATTTGGCACAACAACCCGGGGGACTCACCGATACGCAGTTTGAGCAGGATCCGCGCCAATCGAACCGGCCACGCAACTGGTTTGCCATCAACTGGAACCTCTTTGCGCACGAGTGGGAGCAGGAATTGGGGCCGCGCACCCGCTACAATGCCCGCACCTTTGGCTTGTATGCCGGCCGGGCGGCCTTGGGCAACCTTGAGCGCATCAATGTGGCCGATGCTGTGGTAGGAAACCGCACCCTTATTGATGGAACGTACCAAAATGTGGGGCACGAAAGCCGGCTCATGCACCGTATTGGTCTGAGCCAACTGCTGGTGGGTGTGCGGTTGTACCAAGGCACCACCACGGCCCGCCAAGGCGATGCCAGTAGCGGGGCCGATGCCGACTTCCGCTTGCTCAACCCGGCCTATCCCGAAGGCTCCGACTACCGTTTTCCGAACCAAAATGCGGCCTTTTTTGCCGAATACCTCTGGCAATTGGGGCCGCGTTGGAAAATTACCGCCGGCCTGCGCGCCGAATACATCCGCACCCTTGCTGAGGGATTTTATCGCCAGCGCGTATTCGATTTTGCGGGCAATGTGGTGGTCGACCGCCGCATCGACGAGGCCACCGACCGCGACCGTTCGTTCGTCATAGGGGGTTTGGGAGCCAGCTACCAGGCAGGTGAGCGGGGCGAATGGTACGCCAATCTGGCCCAGAACTACCGCGCCATCAATTTCAGCGATTTGCGGGTGGTGAATCCCAACTTCCGCATCGACCCCAATTTGCAAGACGAGCGGGGTTATACGGCCGATATTGGCTACCGCGGAAAGCCCTTGCCCTGGCTGCGGGTAGATGGTAGTTTGTTCTGGCTCTTTTACAACAACAAAATAGGGCAGCTGCTCCGTGCCGACCAGGCACCGCTGTTTCTCGACTACCGCCTGCGTACCAATGTGGCTGCCGCCCGTTCGGTGGGTGTGGAATTATTGCTTGAAGTCGATGTGTGGCAAGGCCAAAAAGGACACCATTGGCAATTGTACACCAATTTTGCCTACACCCATGCCCGGTATTTGCGCAGCAATGAACCCGGTATTGAAGGCAAGCAGGTGGAGCTGGTGCCTCCTGTGATTGTGCGCGGCGGCCTACAACACCGTTTTAAAAATTGGCGCAGCGCCGTGCAATACAGTTGGGTGGCCAGTCACTTCAGCGATGCCACCAATGCCGTTCGGACGGCTACTGCGGTGGAAGGCCGCATTCCAGCTTATGGTGTGGCCGATGTTTCGCTGTCGTACCAATTCAAATCGTGGCAGATAGAAGCCAGCGTTAACAACCTCTTGAATGCCATGTACTTCACCCGCCGTGCCGATGGGTATCCCGGTCCGGGCATCATTCCGTCGGATGGCAGAAGTTTCTTTTTGACGTTCCAATATCTTATTAATTGATGAGACAACCCTAATTGTTGACTTTGGGTTGTCTGCTTGTCATTATTCCATGATGATTGCGGTTAACCGACCAGCTCTGGGTGCATGGTGGTATTAGCTGAATGGCAACTTTTCACGTTTCTTACATTTAAAGGAAACACGTTTATGAAAAAGACCTTCATTATACTAGTCATACTGTGCTTCGGTTATGCAATTTGTATGAAGTCAGAAAAACCCTCATTCAAAGCAATTCATAAAGTTTTGAAAGTTGCCACCCAACCTGTCAGTGGTGTTTGTCATGTTGGCGATGGCGTAGTTCCTTTTTCCCACCATTCATTTGATAGAAACCCGAGCAAGCCAATTCTTAGGGGGCTTCAAGCTGCATTCAAAAGCGAAGCGTGTATTTGAAGATAATCCACACTGATTTATCCTGGCCCAGGCATCATTCCCTCCGATGGCCGTAGCTTTTTTGTGACCGTGCAGTATGCCTTGCAGCCCTAAGTGCTTGTTATTGAATTCGTAAGGGGGTGAATGTAGCTGAATGGAGAAAAAAAGATACATTTATCCCTTATGTAACCCAAGTCACATGTTGGCGTTCCAACATTGATTAGTTTTGGGTATCAATTCACACCAACCCAATGAAAAAGAACATGGGCAATGTGGACCGCGCTGTTCGCGTACTCCTCGCCATCATCATCGCCGCCTTGTATTTTACAGGCACCGTTTCGGGTACTGTGGGCATCGTATTGCTCGCCTTGGCTTGTATTTTTGTATTGACTTCATTTGTTTCGTTTTGCCCCTTGTATGCCCCTTTTGGCATCAGCACTTGCAAAACCAAGTGAAAAGCATCCGTTGAAATGAAAAAGGGCCTTTCGAGGCCCTTTTTCATTTAGCTCGGTTGCCTTATCGCTGCAAGATGACCCGGGCTTGCATCACGGCTTTTTGGTTGCGGAGCTGCACCAGGTAAATGCCGTTTGACAAGAGCGCACCGCCCATGCCGCGTGCGTCCCAAACATACTCGAGTCGGCTTTCGGCTGGCAAGCGGAGCATTTCGCGGCGCACCATACGGCCATACAAATCGGATATTTCCAATACGTATTCACCTGCTGCGTACACATCGGCCGCTATGGTTACCGATTCGCTGAAAGGATTGGGGTAAGGCGGACGCAAGTAGAAAGATGCCGGCTGCTGCAAGTCGGGACCCGCAGAAACGGTTCCGGCGCCGACTTCCAATCGGCTGTCGCGCCCATCGATGGTGTATTTCACTTGCAGCAACTGTCGGCTGGCATCGTACCAGTACACCGAGTCGCGGCTGTTGAAATCAGCAAGACTTACCGCAGCTTGCAAAGCAGCATTTGTACTGCCGGTTACTGCAAAAATCTGGGCACCTGTGGGAACCACATAGCGGTGAATCTGAAGGTGCAACAAGCGCATGGCTGGTTCGCCTGTGAAGCTGCCTTGCTGCGTCATTTGTACCCACAACTGCGCACCACCGGTTTGTCCATGCCTGCCTGTGAATGCAAGGGTCCTGAATTGGTTGTTGGCCAAGCTGTTCCGCGATTCACCATCGTCCATAAACACCGTATAGGTAGCTGTTTTGGCTGCTTCGGCGGGATAATAGTGCATTTCCAAGGTGTCGGTATTGTAGCGACTCATGGAGTTGGTGATCGGGGCCATGGGCACAAAAGCATCACCACGCACATACAAGGGCATGCGGTTGAGCGGTGCTGCAGCGGTAATCGTTCCCCCACCATTTTGCGGTTGATCGGTCCACCAATCAAACCAACGGCCAGGAGGCAACACAACAGGTCGGGAGGTTTGTCCGGCCGACATCACCGGCGCCACCAAGAGGTTGGGACCCCACAAAAACTGGTCGTTCACTTGGCTGTACAAACCCGAAAAACCTTCCATCTCAAGCACCAATGGGCGAACAAGGGGAACGCCCGTTTGGGTGTTTTCCCAAGCAAGGGTGTAGTTGTAAGGGGTGAGCCGCATGCGTAATTTGGCAAAATCGCGCACAATGGTTTTGATGTTGTTCGGATAAAAAATCGGCTCGGGTGGTACTCCTTCGCCATGTGCCCGCTGAATGGGCTGGAAGGCGCCCAATTGCTGCCAACGGGCATATAATTCGTTGTCTTGTCCGCCACCGGTGAAGCCACCAATGTCGCTGTGCATATAGCCCACACCGCTCATGCCCATGTGGATCATGGCCGGAATTTGCGCCTGCAAACCCGACCAGCTACGCTGAATGTCGCCGGTCCATGGAAAGGTGCTGTACCGCTGCATGCCGCTGTAACCCGAACGGATGAGGTTAAACAAGCGTTTGTTGGGGAATTGCTGCGCGTAATGGGTGTGCAACCATTCGGCCCAAATCAACGAATAAATATTGTGGATTTGGCGGGCCGGGCCGCCAAAGTGCCGCATTTCGGCAGGGTGATTTTCGGGCTCACCCAAATCGCACCACCAACCATCTACCCCTTGCAAGGCCCGCTGCTGGTAAAAATTCATGAACCAAGGGCGAACGCTGGGTTTGGTCAAATCGAGCAAAGCCGAACTGCCTGCCCAAAAACCACCGATGATAAAGGGTTGTCCGCCAGCCATAGTGGCGAAATAATTGTTGGCCACCGCCGAGCTGAAATTGGTGCTGTTTTGCGTAAAATAGGTTTCGGTAATGAGGATGGTTTTTACACCTGCGTTTCGCCAGTCGGTCATCATGTTCACCGGATTGGGAAAACGCGTGAGGTCCCAATTCAAATTGCCCATGGTAGCTGGCGACCCAAACCAAAACAAATCGAGTACCAGCGCACTCAACGGGAAATCTTGCTGTTGCATTTGGGTCACCACATTGCGTGCTTCGGTTTCGGTTTGGTAGCCATAGCGCGATTGGATGTAGCCCAAAGCCCACAAAGGAGGCAGTTCTTGCCGACCTGTAAGCGCGGTGTAATTTTGGAGTACTTGTTTGTAATTGCCCCCGGGCACCAACCAATAGCGCATGGGACCTCCTTCGAATTCGGCGCTGAAAACCCCATTGTCGCTGTTGCCAATATCTGCCACGCCAGCCCGGTGGTTGTCGAACAAAATGCCATAACCAGCACTCGAAACAAAAAACGGAATGCTCACGTTCAGATTCATCGCCCCGTTGCTGTAACCGTATTGGGCTTGGTTGTACAGATTGAACCGTTTGCCACGCAAATTCACGTCCTGGGTTCGAAAACCACCGCCAAAAAACACTTCATTGGTCTGGAGTCGGTAACTCCCTTTGATACCACCTGTTGTGCCTTGCCAGCCAGCTTGTTCGGCAAAAACGGTATCGGTTCCCCGCAGCAGGTAAACGGTCAAGGGTATTTTGCGTACCAATACGGTATGCTGGTTGTCAAATGCAAATTGTAAAAACTGCGGCAAATCGTTTACGAGTAGTGGGGCAGCCACTGGCAAACTGTCGGGCACGGCATAACTGCTGTCAACAGGCAAACTATCGGTTTGCAGCTGTACACGTACGCCAGCCGAAAATTTATCGAGCAGCAAAACCCCTTCGGTGGCCTCAATGCGCAGGCGATTGGCGGTAACGCTGTGGCTTACGTAATTGCCCGATTGAAACACATTCAATGGTACAAAAATATCGTTGTTGCTGCTGCTGCGGCCCACCACTGAACCACTGGTATTTCTGAAAACAAATGCCAAAAAATGAACCGGATCAGTGGCATTTACACCGTAATAACTGGCCAAATGCACTTGCTTTGTGTAGATGTTGTTGCCTTGGTGCGTCATCAGTACATTGGTGTCGGCCTGGCCCCAGTTGCCTACCACGTTTTTCCAGTCGTTCGGACCGGTACTCTGGGGGGTAATCAAGCCTGTATGCATGTAAACCGGGCCTTGGTGGTTCAGTAAAGCTGCATTGCCTTGTGCCGCGTTGTACACGATGGTTACGGTATCCTACATGCCAGCACCTGCCGGCAGGATACTCACTTGCGCATTGGAACGTATGGATAAACAACAAATAAATACGACAAAAAATAGCCTCATAATTCGGTTGGTAATTCCCGGCAAATTAGGATGCAGGACTTTTCTGTCCAAATAAATCTTTTCCCGACCCGCTCACCGTCATTGCCTGCACGGGTACAAGCCTCGGTAATTCGCCAAAAAAGCCTACTTTTGCGCAAATTTCTACAGCATGTCAGCACAACTCGACCAACGCGTCATTGCCGAACTCAAAGGCCTCGTAATGGACGCCACACGCAAAGCCAATTCGGGCCACCCAGGTGGGGCCTTTTCATCGGCCGATTTTGCGGTGATATTGTTCCGCGATTACTTGCGTTTTGCCCCCATGGCGCCCAAATGGCACAACCGCGACCGTTTTGTGCTGTCGGCTGGCCACGAGTCGATGTTGCTGTACAGCCTGTTGCACTTCATGGATTTGCTGCCCATCGAAGAGCTCGAAAATTTCCGCCAACTCGGTAGTCTCACCCCCGGCCACCCCGAAAGTCACCTCACGCCCGGCGTTGAAGCCACCACGGGTCCCCTTGGCCAAGGTGTGAGCATGGCCGTGGGCATGGCCATTGCCGCCTTGCACCAGCAGGAGGTATTGGGTAGCGACCTCATCAACAATAAAATTTACAGCCTGGTAGGCGATGGCGATTTGCAGGAAGACGTGGCCCTGGGTGCCATGCAAATTGCCGGTCACCTCGGCCTGCATAACCTGGTGGTGTATTACGATAAAAACGACATCCAGATTTCGGGCAAAACCGAGCGCGTGAGTTCGGTGAATTTCCGCCAGCTATTTGAAGCCATGCAATGGGAAGTGCTTGAAATCAACGGGCACGACCATGCCGCCATCCGCGCGGCACTCGACCACGCCCAAACCGAACGCAGTCGTCCCCTGCTCATCATCGGCGAAACCGTGATGGCCAAAGGCGCCGCTACCATGGAAGGCAGCCATAAAACGCATGGCGAGCCCCTCAAACCCGAAGAAATTGCCGCTACCAAGAGCAAATTGGGATTGGATCCCGAAGCCTTTTTCCAGGTAAGCGAAGAAGTGATAGCGCATTTTACCGCCAAGTTGAATGGCTACAACGACGAGGCCGACCGCTGGGAGATGGCCGTGCGCAACCGCCGCAAAGCCGACAGCAGCTTCGATACCCTGTGTGGCCAATTGCTCGAGGGCGAAATTGACCTTACGGGCATGCCTACATTTCCGGTAGGAGAAAAATTGGCTACCCGCGTGGCTTTTGGCAAGGTGCTCGAATTCATGGGCCAAAACATCCCGGGCATCGCAGGCGGCAGTGCCGACCTCGAGCCTTCGAACAATACAGGTGCTTTCGCTGCAGCAGTTGGTGAATTCAGCAAGGGCAACCGAGCCGGCCGCAACCTGGCTTTTGGTGTGCGTGAATTCCCTATGGCCGCTATCCTCAACGGCATGGCGTTGTACGGCGGAATGTTGCCTTATGGCGCCACCTTCCTCACCTTCAGCGATTACAGCCGCAATGCCATCCGCATGAGCGCCATCCAGGAGCTGCAGGTGCTGCACGTATTTACGCACGACAGCATTTTCTTGGGCGAAGACGGTCCCACCCACCAGTCGATTGAGCACGTGATGAGCTTGCGTACCATTCCAAACCTCTTGGTTTTCCGTCCGGCCGACGCCCGCGAAACCGTGGCCAGCATGGTACAGTGGCTCGAAGAAACCCACCGCCCCAGCCTCTTGGCCCTCACCCGCCAAAACGTACCTACGCTCGACGGTCCGGTTGACGTAGCCCGCGGTGGATACATCAAATACGAAACGCAGCCCGGCGAAGCGGTAGAAACCGTGATTTTTGCCAGTGGTTCGGAGGTATGGGTGGCCATTGAGGCCGCGCAAAAATTAGCCGAGGGCAGGGGCAATATCCGCGTCATCAGCCTGCCTTGTTGGGAGTTGTTCGACGAGCAACCATCCGACTACCGCCGCATGATTTACAGCCTCGAAGCGAAATACCGCGTATCTATCGAAGCCGGCGTTACCCTTGGCTGGCAGCGTTTTACGGGCATCGATGGCCTCAACATTGGTGTAGATACCTTTGGTCTCTCAGCCCCCGGCGACGCCCTGGCCGAGCACTTTGGCCTCACGCCCAAGCAGGTGGCCGAGCGCATTGCTGCTTACATGGAGCAGGCCTAAGTCAAATGATTGTCATAAAAGCCCAAATCGAAAGGTTCGGGCTTTTTTTTATGCTGCGCAATACTATTTTTGGGTTATGCCTATTCTGCTCGTTTTGTTTTGGGTGTCAATGGGGCTTTTTCTGCCAGGAAAAGGCCACGCCCAGTCTTTGCGCAGCATTTACAGTTTTGCAGAACGCCCCTTGGTGGGCCACCAACTCCTTGCCGTCGATAGCCTTGAATACGACGCAATGGGAAGGCTTAGCCGGAAGTTGAATATTTCGGTGGCTGCAGGTCAATTGTGGGTAATTTCGCGTACCTGCACCTATCAGTACAATGCAAATGGCCAATTGTCAACAGAAGAATGCTGGGTACATCACGTGCCCAATCCCCTTGATTCGGCCCGGCGTACCACCTTTGTGTACGACGCTTCGGGCGCATTGCTGCAATCGTTCACATGGAAGGTCGTTCAAGGGAGCTGGCAGCAGCTCGAGCGGCAAATATATGTGTATAATGGCCTCCAACGTATCACCGATATCATTGCACAAAAGCAATTTGATGATACTTGGCGGGATGTTGCCCACCGCCGCTTCAACTACCATCAGAACGGCTTGTTACTGACTGAAAGTTTGCACCGACGCCTGTTGGCCGATACTTTGCAACGGGTAGAGGAGCGCTTTTTCACCTATGATGCGCAAAATAGAATCGCTGTCAAGCTGGAGTTGCAGTATGACCAGTCCGACATACAAGCGGCTGTATGGCAAGAGGAAGTCTTCTCTTACCAAGGCAACAGCACCTTTGCCGATAGTTTGCGCAGAACGCGTTATACGGCCATCGATACCAACCGCTGGGTGGTGGTGCGCAGTTTGCTCCCCAATGACAGCATTGATCTCGTTCAAACCTTCGCTGTATTGCCATATGGCTTGAGATTGGTAGCCTACGATGATTTTAAGTATGGAATGGCAACAAGTGTGGAAGATCTTTCTGCCTTAGCTGTACGGGTATATCCCAACCCCTTTGCCGATGCACTTAGCGTTCACAACGATATGGCCTTTGCTGCGCAGGCGCAATTGTATGCCACAAACGGCAAGCGCATCAAACAGTTTACTTTACAGCCAGGTGAAAACAGCTTGGAGCTCAGTCAACTGCCAGCTGGCATGTATTTGCTGCACGTACAAGCGGGAAAACAATCAGCCTTCCACAAATTGGTAAAGCCTCAGTAGCATACAGGTGTTTCGCGAACGCTTACCTGTTACCGGCCCAATCAAAAGGTTTGGGCTTTTTTTTAGCGGTTGTACATGAACCAAGCTAACGCTATGAGTCCACCCAATATGGAAATGAGCAGCAAAACCAACACTTGGATCAAAAGCGATTTAAGCAGTACCATGGGCGTATTGTCGCGGTGAAAATAGTCGGCAAAAAACCATGCGGTGTAGCCGAAGCTCACGAAAATAAGTCCAGCAGCGAGGTTAATGCCAGTGGCCAAAAAAAGCATCCCACCCAAGATGCTGATCCACAATGGCTGGGCCTGACAGTAGGCAAACAGGGCCATGTGCTCTACAAAATTGAGCTTGTGCTTGCGGAAAAACCACATCGACAGTAGTGCATAAAAGGGCAGCATGCCAAAGTTGATAAGGCGCATGTGGGTATTCACAAAAGTGCTGATTTTCTGTTGCATGAGGGCCTGGCGGCTTCCTTCGGCCACTTCTGCATTCATATCGCTGGCAATCTGGTTGAAAAACTTGGCGGTATCCAGTCCGATTATGTCGTAAACGAGCAGCATGAGCGAAAGCATGAGGAGGAGGTAGCCACCCGGGCCGATGTATTTGCGGCGATTGCGGGCAAAATAGGTGCGGGCCACCTTCCCGTGGCGTTTCCACAGGTCCACAAAGGTGCGCATGAACAAATTGTCGACACCCAAAAAACGCTCCTGCACATCTTGCACCATGTTCCGAAACGTTAAACGGCGTACCTCAGCCGGCTGCCCGCATGCAGGACAAAATTTGGCCTCATGTTCGTGGCCACAGTTCAGGCATTTCATAAGATAGGTTGGCGTTTGTGTCGCAAGCTACCAAAATTCACCAATGCTTAAAACCTTGGGCCATACTCACCACCTTTTGCCTTCCAAATAGGCTGCAAAGAAGGCGCTTGGATGGGCTTGAATTTGATTTACTTCCTTTCTCATTTGCGACCATCAGCCCCATCCACATTCCAACCCAGCCTGCAGGGCAACCCCAGCCGCAGGTCGTCCACAGCACGCAGTGCACCCACAGACCGCAGGTCATTGACAGCGCGCAGCGCATTAACAGGCCATAGGCCAACCACAGCGCGCAGCGCATCACCGTGTCCAATTTTTTTATAGTTTCGTCCATGCGCAACCTCCTCCTCACCGCCAGCCTCCTCCTTTCGCTGGCCACCTACGCACAAAATACCCCTGGCGAAGTGCCTGCACCCGGCAAAGCCCAAACCAAACCCATCTGGATTACCGGCGCAACGCTGCATTTGGGTAACGGACAAGCCATTCAGGGCATCATCGGTTTCGACAAAGGCAAGATCACCTATGTGGGCAGCGGGGCCGAAATCCGCCTCAACCGCAACGAGGCCGACATCATCGATGCCACGGGCAAGCACGTTTATCCAGGCTTCATTGCCTTCAACAGCATTTTGGGTTTGAACGAGGTGGATGCCGTGCGTGCCACCCGCGATTATGCCGAAACCGGCGAGCTCAATCCGAATGTACGTGCCCTCATAGCCTACAATACCGATTCGCGCATTACGCCCACCGTGCGCAACAACGGCACCCTGCTTAGCCAAATTGCACCGCAAGGTGGTCGCATTTCGGGCCGTTCGAGCGTGGTGCATTTCGATGCCTGGAACTGGGAAGACGCCACAGTACGTGCCGAAGACGGCATGCACTTCAACTGGCCATCGATGCGGGTATACGATGCCTGGTGGGCACCCCCTGCCGACGAGCAGCGCAAACGTTCGGCCGAACAAATGGCCGCCATGGAGCAATTCATGGAAGACGCCAAGGCTTACCTGGCCCAGTCGAAACCCGAAAAAATAAACCTCAAGCTCGAAGCCATGCGCGAGGTGATGAATGGCAAATGCAAGGTGTATGTGCACACCGGCGAAGCCAAAAGCATGATTGCCGCCGTGAACTTCTTTGCCAAATACAACCTCCGCCCGGTGATTGTGGGCGCCGATGAGGCCGGCGAAATCGTGAGCTTCTTGCGCGACAAACAAATTCCCCTCATCCTCAGCCGCACCCAGCGCCTGCCCGGCCGCAATGGCGATCCGGTAGATGCGCCTTTCACCCTGCCCGCCCAATTGGCCGCGGCCGGCATTCCCTTTGGTTTGATGATGGATGGTGCCTGGGAGCAGCGGAACATTCCTTTCCAGGCCGGACAAGCCGTGGGTTACGGCCTGGCCCCCGAGCGTGCCGTACAAGCCCTCACCGGCGATGCCGCGCGCATTTTGGGCATCGATGCCACTTACGGCACCCTCGAAACCGGCAAATCGGCCACCCTCTTCATCAGCGCTGGCGACGCGCTCGACATCCGTGGCAACAAACTCGAAGCCGCCTTCATCGACGGCCGCCGCCTCGAGCTGTCGGACAAACAAACTGGCCTGTACAAGAAATTTTCTGAGAAATACGGGGTAGAGGCACCTTGATAGGTGGATTCAAGTCAAAATCGTAATTTCGGGTAGGATGAGAAAAGAAACCCTTCATAGCAGCCTTGTCAAGCACCTTGCTTCCATGAATGAGGAGCAATTGTGCGTGGCACTGAGCTGTGTGGCAGCCATTGAAAGGCAAGATGCATCGGTTTGGCAAAAGCTAAAGCCCGAAGCTTTGGAAAATGTGTACGCAGCTTACCATGACAGCTTTTCAGAGACCAATTTGGTGAGTGAGCCAGATTTGAATGCCCTTTCTAAAAAATGGAGAGCAGCATTGAATAGCAACAAACAGCCTTAAACCAGCTGTCTGAAGTTTATACATTCCTCTACATGGCTTGGGGGGAGGCGGTGGCTACCGACTTCTTAGAGAAAATCAATAGCGCAACTACGCTCATTGCCCAATTTCCACAATTGGGTACATCCTCCCCTAAGTTTCAAGATTTGCGCGTGTTTTTTGTCACCAAACACAATGGGCTTTATTACCGCGTAGATGATGCCAAAATCATCATCTTAAAGCTGCTCGATACACGATCAGATTACAGCAGACCTTAAAAAATGGAAGCTTAGCAGGCGCTGAATGGGCGGAACATTACGGCAGTACTTCATGTTTTCGCCCGAAACCTTGGCAACCATCTCCAACTGACGCACAAACAAACCGGCTTGTACAAGAAGTTCTTGGAGAACTACGGGGTAGAGCCGCCTTGATGTAGGAACGCATTCTCAAAATTGTCGGAAAGATCGCCCCTCTTGGATCTTTACGTAGCGTGTTGCAAGAAAAGCTCTGGAGGGGCGAAATGATTATAGCAACACAAATTTCATGAACAGAAGCCCTGTAAGGGTGGCATTGTTGAGAACACCGTTCATGGGTTGCTGTGCCTCATTCGGGATGCTATTTATATCCAAACGGCGATGAAATCGCTTTCCACCTTCACTTCCTTTTCGCCTACCAAAGCCCTACCTTTGCAGAAAATTTGAGACATGGCTTTGATTCCTGCTACCGACAACAATTTTGAACAACTGCTGGCCGATAACGAGCTGGTTTTGGTGAAATATTATGCCGACTGGTGCGGCAATTGCAAACTCATTGCCCCCAAGGTGCGCCGCCTTTCTGAAGATGAAAATTACAGCCGCGTAGCCTTTGTAGACGTGAATGCCGAGGAGAGTCCGAATGCCCGCAAAATGGCCGGCGTAGACAACCTACCCTTTTTCGCAGCCTTCAAAAATGGTGAATTGGTAGGCGGCAGCGCAGCTTCCAAAATTGATTTTGTGCAGGCCTTGGTCGACGAAAAACTGCTGTCATGAAACTACCTGCCATCAAACAACTGGCCGAACAGCACGATTTGGCTACCCTGCAAGCTGCCGAACAAGCCCTGCTGAACGAAGAAACGCCGGCCATTGAAGTGCCTGGCGACGACGAAGGCGATCAACTCACCCAAATCCTGGGCGCCATCTGGATCCGCGAACAAGTAGCAGCCGGCACCGATTTTAAAGATGCCTTCAGGGCCTTTGCGCAGCGGGTGCGGAGTTCGATTGCTTGAGTGCCTCGCTGGCGCGTGACAGTGGTTGGCTGCGCCTGTGGGTGCCCCGCATGTGCGGGGCTGTGGTTGGCCTTTGGCCTGTAGCCACACCGTACATCCCCTTTTTGCACCGTTTAGACTCCCTGTATTACCTCAGTGCGGCAGCGCCCCAACAGGCGAAGCCAGCCACAGGCCCGTATGGGCCACCTACAGTCACAGCGTGACACCCACAGTCACGCAGTGACAACCACAAGCGCAGCCACCCACAGGCCTATGGCCAACCACTTCTTCATAGAAAAAACCTATCACTACCATCACATCATTCAATTGCTTATATTAGAGGAACCGGATTAAATTTGACCGTACGCTGACCAAAAAGCGCAAAACCGACAATCTCAAAAGCAATCGATATGGAAAATTACGCACACCCCAGCACCGGCAACGGTGATGGAAAATGCCCCTTCCTGCACGGCGCCCTCACCCGCAACAGTGGCGGAGGTACCGGCAACCGCGAATGGTGGCCCAATCAGCTCAACCTGAGCATCCTGCACCAGCACCAGCAGGTGTCGAACCCCATGGAGCCCGATTTTAACTACGTGGAGCAATTCAAAAAGCTCGACTACGCCGCCTTGAAAAAGGACCTCACCGACCTCATGACCGATTCGCAAGATTGGTGGCCGGCCGACTGGGGGCACTACGGCGGCCTCTTCATCCGCATGACCTGGCACGCAGCCGGTACCTACCGCATTGCCGACGGTCGCGGCGGTGGCAGTACAGGCAACCAGCGCTTTGCACCCATCAACAGCTGGCCCGATAACGGCAATCTCGACAAAGCCCGTCGTTTGTTGTGGCCCATCAAGCAAAAATACGGCAACAGCATTTCGTGGGCCGATTTGTTCATCCTCGCAGGCAATGTAGCCCTCGAATCGATGGGCTTCAAAACCTTTGGTTTCGGTGGTGGTCGCGAAGACATTTGGGCTCCCGAAGAAGACATTTATTGGGGCAAGGAAAGCGAGTGGCTGGGCGACAAGCGTTACAGCGGCGACCGTGAACTCGAAAATCCTTTGGCAGCGGTTCAAATGGGCTTGATTTACGTAAACCCCGAAGGTCCCAATGGCAATCCCGATCCAGTGGCCAGCGGCCACGACGTACGCGAAACCTTTGGTCGCATGGCCATGAACGATGAAGAAACCGTGGCCCTCGTGGCAGGCGGCCACACTTTTGGTAAGGCCCACGGTGCTGGCGATCCAGCATTGGTTGGTCCCGAACCCGAAGGCGCCCCGCTCGAAGAAATGGGCTTTGGCTGGATCAACAAATTCGGCACCGGCAAAGGCGTACACACCACCACCAGTGGCATTGAAGGCGCTTGGAAGCCGAACCCCACCAAGTGGGACAATGGCTATTTCGACATGCTTTTCGGTTACGAATGGGAGCTCACCAAGTCACCCGCCGGCGCACACCAATGGGTGGCCAAAAACGTGAAGCCCGAGCACCTCATCCCCGATGCACACGACCCCAGCAAAAAACATCCGCCCATGATGACCACCGCGGATTTGTCGCTGCGTTTTGACCCCATTTACGAACCCATTTCGCGCCGCTTCCACCAAGATCCGCAGGCTTTTGCCGATGCTTTTGCCCGTGCCTGGTTCAAACTTACCCACCGCGACATGGGGCCCAAGGTATGTTACCACGGTCCCGAAGTACCCGCCGAAGACCTCATCTGGCAAGATCCCATTCCGGCCGTGAACCACAAATTGGTAGATGCTGCCGATGTTGCTGCCCTTAAAAAGCAGGTTTTGGCCAGCGGCTTGAGCGTAACTGAATTGGTGTACACCGCCTGGAGTTCGGCTTCCACCTTCCGTGGCAGCGACAAGCGGGGTGGTGCCAATGGTGCCCGCATCCGTTTGGCCCCACAACGTTCGTGGGAAGTGAACATGCCCGGCCAGTTGAACAAGGTATTGGAAGTGCTCGAAGGCATCCGCGCTGATTTTAACGCCAAGGCAAGCGGTGGCAAGCAAATTTCGCTCGCCGACCTCATCGTGCTGGCCGGTGCTGCTGCAGTTGAAAAGGCTGCGGCTGCTGCAGGCCACCAGGTAGAAGTTCCGTTCACCCCTGGCCGCATGGATGCCCTCGCTGAGCAAACCGATGCCGACAGCTTTGCGGTATTGGAGCCCCATGCCGATGGGTTCCGTAACTACGAAAAGAAGCAGTACAGCGTTCCTGCCGAAGATATGTTGGTTGATAAAGCCCAGTTGTTGGGCCTCAGCGCTCCCGAAATGACCGTTTTGGTGGGTGGTATGCGCGTTTTGGGTGCCAACTACAACGGCAGCCAGCACGGGGTACTGACCAAGCGCGTGGGTCAACTCACCAACGATTTCTTTGTGAACCTTACTGACATGGCCAACGCTTGGGCGCCATCGGCCAAGGATGCCAACATCTTTGAAGCACGCGACCGCAATTCGGGCGATCTCCGTTGGACCGGAACCCGTGTAGATTTGGTGTTCGGTTCAAACTCACAGCTCCGCGCCTTGTCGGAAGTGTACGCCCAAAATGATGGCGGTGCCAAAATGGTCCGCGATTTTGTACGTGCCTGGAACAAGGTGATGATGAACGACCGTTTCGACCTGAAATAAGTCAACGGGTCAAACAAGCCAAAGGCGCGCTTCGCAAGAGGCGCGCCTTTTTTGATGACAACTACCTGCTGGGTTTGAGCCGGCTGGAAGGGTGGTTGGTGTTTCAGAACAAAAAGGGCAGCACAAATACCACCATCGCCGTCCAGCCGGCATACACAGGTAGGTAGGTCGCCATGGCATGCTCCACCAAGTGGTACGAACCTTTTTTGCGGCTGGCTTGGAAGAGTGCATACAGCAGCCAAACCAAATGTACAAACAGCAGCACATTGGTGCCCAAAACGGCCAGTCGGTTGGGCGTAAATCCCCATTCGGCAATGCGGAATACGATGGCTGAGAGCGCGATGCCGTTCACCAATACGGTGACCAAGGCCAAACCCAATAGCGGCAAATGTCTCCAGGGGCTGTATTTCGCTTGTCTGTTTTCGGCCACGGAGAAGAAAATCAAGGCCATCACGCCCAACAGCACCAGGTTAAAAATAAGCAGAAATTCGCGGTCGTTGTAGGGGTCTTTGCCTTGCAGGAGTATGGCCATGAGGTAAACAACCAGGGTTACGAAAACCAGAGGCGTAAACAAACGTGCGATGAGGGGCGATATGCGGTTCACCAACTCAGGGCTCTGCTGCACCAGGTAAGTAGCCAAAAGCGGCACCGCCGGTGCGCCCCAAATGAGGAGGTAATGCGTAAAAACGTAATTGATGTTGAGCCCAATCAACTCAAAAAGGCTGTAGGTGATACCGGTTAATATGCCACAGGCAATGAGCAACAGCGTTCCCATAACTACCAAATCGCCATTAAAACGGAGGAAGTCTAACCTACCGCTGAGGTTTTTCAAGCGCATGCCGGTGAACGTCCAGCCCAGCACCGACCACAACAACAGGGGAAGGTGCACCATGGCGAGGTTGTAAGCATCGGCATGGATGGTTGGAGGCAGGAGGTTGCTGTAGGTGGCAGCGAGGAGGAGCAGACCACCCACCCAGATCCAGCTTTTGAGTTGGAGTTGTTGTTTCCATAAAAACCAACCCATCATGAAGGGCAGTACCGTAAAGCCGATGTTCTTTTGGTAGAATAAATCTGGTTCAATTCCCAGCCATTGCGGCAATTTGACCACACATCCTGCCAAAAAAAGGAGCAGCAACAAAACCTGCCAACTGCGGCTAGCGGTGGGTGCCACGGGTTTTGTGTAGTGCAAACGCGCCCGCCAATAGGCCACCACAGGTTCGGTTGTAGGCGCAGCGAATTGTGCGTCAAAAGCTTCCCGAAAAGCCTCGGGTTGTTGCCTGTATGCTGCTTCCAGGGCTTCGGGTTGCTGCCAAATCGACATCAAATCAATGGGCTGATTCATGGTACAAGGTTTTCAATGATTGAAACATGCTTTCTAACGCCAACCATCCACTTTGAATTACAAAGTAGATGCGTAAAAAAAAGCGGACGCCCGAGGGGGGCAGCATTTCTAAAAAAATCATGGCTTTTTTTGGGATTGAATGAGTTGTTCAAGGGCTTGCAAATGGGCTGCAAAGGCTTCTCGGCCCGCTATGGTAATGGCATAACTGGTATTGGGCTTGCGGCCCACGAATGATTTTTCTACCTGTACAAAGCCTTCTTTTTCGAGGCCTTTGAGGTGACTGGCAAGGTTGCCATCGGTGAGGTCAAGCAGCTCCTTCAGGCTGTTGAAATCGAGCTGAGGATTGGCCGCCAAAGCCGCCATCAGCCCCAAGCGAATGCGGCTGTCGAAGGCTTTGTGCAACTGGGCGAGGGTCTGCTTCACTTTTCGTAGCGAAAATGGATGAA
>CAZNWC010000003.1:145624-245241 GCA_964577055.1 uncultured Chitinophaga sp.
GCTTTGTGCAACTGGGCGAGGGTCTGCTTCACTTTTCGTAGCGAAAATGGATGAAGAGACCGTAAACGATGTGCAGCAGTCCGAAGCCTGCCGCCCAAAACCAGATGGCGTTTTCGGGCAGCAACAAGGCGAAAAAGCCGAGGGCGATGTTCAGTAGGCCTAAAATGCGCAAGGCAGCGTAAGTAATTGGACCTGCCTGGTACAAGGTAATGCCGTAAAAGAGCAAACTGGTGGGCAGTAGCAGCTGGTGGTAACCCAGCCATGCGAGACCAAGCAAAAGGAATCCGCCTGTAAATAAAGGCACCGCCAAATCGGCCAACAGGCGGCGGTAAGAAGCAGTCCATACGGCCTCACCCAGCTTTTGGGCTTTTTGTCGGGCCATCCAGGCCGCCGTGCCAATCGACAACAACAACAAGACCGCAGCCAGCAGCATCATGCCTTGCAAAGCGGCATAGGCTTCGAATCCTTTCGTGCCGGCAGCTTCCAGTGCGGCTGCATCAAAATGCATTTGCTGCTGCGCCATGTAAGCTGCTAAAAGACCGTATATGCCGGCCATCACGCCCGACCAGCCCGATAGCGATAGGAACTTCGACGAACGCTGCATCATGCTGCGGATGGCTTGTAAGTCGGCTTGATAGTCGGTTTGCTGTTTCATGCAAAGAACTTTGAAATACAAAGTAAATTCCTTTTCAGCTACTATGCAAGCGCAATTGTTGCTTTAACCTTTTTTTTGCTTTGGCTGCAGGTATTGCCAATCCCCGCGATTTCACTTTATTTGTGTATGGCAAGCCACAAGCCCAACGTAATTTTGTGGCTGCAAAAAAGAACCCCATGAAAAAAATCCGCTTATTCGGCCTTTTGGCCTTGATGCCCTGGTTGCTCAGCAGTTGTGGCTATAACTCCATGGTGAGCATGGACGAAGCCGTTGGCGCGCAGTGGGCCAACGTAGAAACAGCTTACCAGCGCCGTGCCGACCTCATTCCGAACCTGGTGAACACGGTGAAAGGTTACGCCAACTTCGAACAAGAAACCCTTACCAAGGTAATCGAAGCCCGCTCGAAGGCTACCAGCATGCAAATCGATCCGAGCAAACTCGACGAAAACACCCTCAAGCAGTTCCAGGCCAACCAATCGCAATTGAGTGGTGCTTTGTCGCGCTTGTTGGTGGTGGCTGAACAATACCCCGATTTAAAGGCCAACCAGAACTTTCTTGAATTGCAATCGCAGCTCGAAGGCACCGAAAACCGCATCAGCGTTGAGCGTCGCCGCTTCAACGAGCTGGTGAAGGAATACAACACCTACATCCGCAAGTTTCCGAACAACCTCATCGCCGGCATGTTTGGTTTCAAAGGCAAGGCCTATTTCGAAGCCGAGGCGGGCAGCGAAAAGGCCCCAACCGTTGAATTTTGAACCTCAACGCTAAAAATATCTTCGACAAAGCCGGGCAAGCACGCCTGGTAAAAGCCATTGGAGCGGCCGAACAGGCCACTTCGGGTGAAATTCGGGTGCATGTGGAGGACTACAGTCGGGCCGATGTACTTGCACGCACCCGTTACCTTTTCACCCGTTTGGGCATGCACCGCACGGTGGCCCGCAATGGGGTACTCATTTACGTGGCGGTGAAAGACCATCAAGTGGCCATTTTTGGCGACGAAGGCATCGATGCAGCCGTAGGTCACGATTTTTGGGAGGCCGAAATTGCCTTGCTCATCGCCCATTTTAAAAAGGGCGATTATATAGGTGGACTCGAGCTGGCCATCGAAAAAGTAGGTGAAAAATTAAAAGTCCACTTTCCGCACCTAGGCGAAAGCGACCAAAACGAACTGAGCGATGAAATATCTATGGGTTAAATCGCTTTTGCTGCTTTTGGGCTTTGCTTGGGGTGCCGTTGGGGCCCAAGAGTTGCCCGCTCCTGCCAGTCCTCCCCGTTTGGTGAACGACTTTGCCGGGGTATTTAACCGCATGGAGCTTAACAAACTCGAAGCCATGCTGGTGGCCTACGACGACAGTACCTCTACCCAAATCACGGTGGTGACAGTACCTTCGCTGCAAGGCATGGAAGTGGCCGACTACGCCAACCGGCTGTTCGAAAAGTGGGGCTTGGGCCAAGAGGACAAAAACAACGGCCTTTTGCTTTTGCTGGCCCTCGAAGAACGAGAAGTGCGCATTGAAGTGGGCTACGGACTCGAAGACCGCATGACCGATGCCCTATCACGACGCATCATCGAGCAAGACATGATTCCCCGCTTCAAGCAGGGTGACTATGCCGGTGGTATGTATGCCGCCAGTCGGCGCGCAATGGAAGTGCTTTCGGGTGCTTACACGGCCGATGCCCAAGGAAAAGGAGAGGGGGGGGGCAATTCGGTATTTTTCATCTTGTTGGTCATTCTCATCATCATCTTTTTCAGTGCCCGCAACGGGGGAGGCAACAATTACACAGGCAAAGGCCGTTCTGGCTACCAGCCACCCTTCTTCTTCCCCATGGGCGGCGGTGGTTTTGGCGGCGGCTTTAGTGGCGGTTTTGGTGGCGGCGGTGGTTTCGGTGGCTTTGGCGGCGGCCTTTCAGGTGGCGGTGGTGCCAGCGGACGATGGTAACATGGGCGGTGCATGGCACCAATTTTTTTCTTTAATTTAGCCTTTCAAGCCACATCGCATGCGTAAGAAATTTTTTATTCCGCTTTTCACCCTTTTGCTTTTGTTCGGGGGCAGCCAGCAGTCACTGAACGCCCAATCGCTCGGGAACCAGGTAGGCGAACCCGGAAAGGAAAAAATCAATGGGGTACAAACCTATATTTTGCTTTCCGATAAATCGGGCACCCTGGTATTGCACCAAAAGAAAGCGGAGAGTTACGAAATACATGTCTTCGACGCATCGCTCAAACTCGAAACCACCTACGAAATCAAATTGCCTACTGTGGGCAAGCTCAAACATGAGTTCGTAAAAGCCATGGGTGTGGAAGACAAACTGGTGATGATCACCGCTTTTTACGACGAGGCTGAAAAAATCAAAAGCATTTACGGTTGGAAATTAGAGGCCGAAGGCACCTATGATGCTGAGTTTGTACTAATCGACGAAATCAAAGGCACCGATGGCGTCGATCCAAGGTCGGTCGCCTATGAACTGGGCAAAAGCGACGATGGAAAACTCATGTACTACTTCCGCCAGCAAACGGTTGCCCTGGGCGAAGCTCCCAAATTGAGCCTCAAACTTTTCGACAAATCCTTGGGTATAAAGGCCGATAAAATCATCACCACGCCCTTCAAAGGCAAGGCGCTGAAGCACGGACAAATCATCGTAGATGGTACCAGCAGCGTATTCATGACCGCCCGCATCCAGGATGTAAACATGAGCAAGCGCCCCGTACGTGTAGAACTGCCCTATTATTGGACCGTATTGCACTATGAAAATGAAAAAGGCAATTTGCGCGAATATCAGGTGAACCTGGGGGAGGGCACCTTTGTGCATGATGTGGCCATCAACCTCTACAAAAGCGATGACAAATTGCATGCAGCAGGCTTTTACGGTGCCTCGCAGCGCTCAGGCCTTTCAGGCAGCTTCATTACCACCACCGACATCATTACCCACCAGGTATTGCGCAAAACCATAGAACCCTTGAGCAAAGAGTTCACCGAAATTCACAAAGCCACCATGCGCCGTTTTGTCGATACCAACATTCCCCGCAAGGTCATCAAAGGGGTGATGGATGTACGCCCATCGCTGTTGGTGAGCAGCACCGGCAATGTGTACCTCATTGGCGAAATATACCGCCGCAACAAACAAGTGCCTTCAGGCCAAAAACCCGATACCTATCCCGACGCAAAAAGCACCATCACCCATTACATCCAAGGCATGATGGTGGTGAATTTTAACGCCCGTGGTTCAGTGGATTGGCAGGCAAGCCTGGCACTCAATCAAGCACCTGTTAACGACGAAGGAGCGAGCATTGGGTTTATCCGCGGCATGGTACGCGATAAAGTAGCTTTGATTTACAACGATAATCCCGCCAACCTCCAAATCAGCGAGCCTACCAAAAAGCTCGACATGGTGAAGCCCGATACCAAAAACAGCGCAGCCATGTTGGCCTACGTAGACAAGTACGGCAAGGTAGACGTCGACCTGGTGTGGACCGACAAGGAAGAGGCCAGCATCATTTTGCCCTATTCGGCATATGCCATTAGCCGCACCCAGGTGATGGCTTTGGCCCACAGCCCAAAAGGCACTTATCGCCTGGTGAAGCTGACTTTTTATTGATCAATGCTGCTGAGCAGCTGCAACCAAGCCCAAGCAGGCATGCCCCTATTGGTTGAAGCGCTCTTGGAGATGCGGGGGAGATTGAACAGATACCCTTGCTGCCGGTCGAATGATTGAAAAAAATTGTCACGGCGACAAACCAAAGTATGTATTTTTGCGTACTAATGAGTGAAAAATTAAACTAACTGAACGAAAAATTACAGTCGTCAAAGTTTGGTTTAACTCGACGTGATATGCGCAAGAAGGGAATCATTTACATCTGGTGGCAATACCTCATTGCCCGTTTTGGCAATACGATTGATCGAAAAATGCCGGTACAAGAAGCCGTGGCAACCCGCAGGCTTGATGCATTGCCTGAACTGAGACAATTGTCGGAGGCCGATTTGAAAAATTTGGTCATGGACATCCGGGGTGCGGCACGCGACTATTATTTCAAGGGAAACGTACCTGCCTATTATCATCCGGTGCTAGAAAAATACCGCCGCTCGGTACTTTACCACATTTTGTTTCAGCGCAATTTCGCCTGATTTATTCTGAAATCACTTCCTCAGGAACGGTCATGATGGGCTCCATGCCCTCTATGATTATCGAGTCGCGTTCTACGCGTGGCAATACGGTAAGGCAATTCCAGGGTTTTTGTACCACACCCTCTCTAGGAGCCGGGAATTTACCTGGTGTAAGCACATCTTCATAGGCAAGTTCTAAAAAACGGCCCACTAAGGGCAAGGCGGTCTTGCTACCTTCGCCGGTTTGTGAATTGCGGAAGTGAATCCGCCTTTGGTCGGCACCTACCCAACAACCTACCACCAAATCTTTCACCACCCCCATGAACCAGCCATCGGAATAGTTTTGCGAGGTGCCGGTTTTTCCGCCCACCTGGTTGTAGTTCTTAAAAGCACCAGGCCATTCCCACAGCGCACGGGTGGTTCCACCCGGTTCCTCAATGCCGCCACGCAACATATAGGTCATCAAAAAGGCGGTTTCTTCGCTGATGGCCTTCCGCCTTTCGGGATTGTAGGCAAAGAGCAAATTGCCTTTGCGGTCGTATACCTTGCTCACAAAGTGGGGCTCAATCCATTCGCCTCGGTTCATGAAAACGGCATAGGCACCTACCATATCAAACAATGATACATCGCTCGACCCTAAGCCCAAGGCTGGCAAAGGCTCGAGGTAGCTGCTGATGCCCATTTTTTTGGCCGTTGCAGCCACCGCCTCAGCACCTACCCGCTCGGTCAACTTTGCCGCAATGGTGTTGATCGACTTGGCCATCGCCCGGCGCAAAGTGTACTCGTCGTAGCTGAATTGCCAGTCGGCATTGCGGGGTGCCCATTCCTTGGTTTCGCCATTTTCTTGGTACACTACTTTTACGGGACTGTCCACTTCTTTGTCGCAGGGCCCCAAGCCTTTTTCGAATGCCGTGGCATACACAAAAGGCTTAAATGTAGAGCCGGGTTGCCGACTCATTTGTTTGACGTGGTCGTATTTGTAATGACTGAAATTGATGCCGCCCACCCACATCTTGATCTGCCCGCTGAACGGGTCAATGGCCATGAGGCCACACTGTAAGATGGCCAGTTCGTGCTTGAGTGAATCGAGGGGGGTGAAGATTCCTTTTTTATCGCCATCCCATTCAAACAGCTCCATTTCGCGCGGGGTGTTGAAGCCCTCCATGATTTGGGCATGCGATTGTCCGGCACTTTTTCCGGCTTTGTAACGCTCGGTTTTTACCAAGATGCTGTTGAACCAAACACTGTCTTCTTTGCCCGCTGCATCGGTCCACGGCACTTGCCCTTGCCAATGCTGGTTGAAGCGTTTTTGCAACAAGCGCATGCTTTTGCCTACAGCCGATTCGCCATGTACCTGCAGCCGGCTATCGAGTGTAGTTTCGATCCGCAAACCACTGGTGTAGATGTTGTAGCGGTCGCCGTAGTTTTTCTTCAGATAGTCGCGCAGCCATTTGGCCAATTCTGACCTGAAATAAGGAGCAAGGCCATCGGTTACCTCTTCCTCCTTGTATTTGAGGACGATGGGGCTGTTTTTGAGCTTTTCGGCCGTTTTTTCGGAAATGATTTTGCTTTGCACCATCAAATCCATCACCAAATTACGCCTGCGTGTGGCGTTTTTCGGATTCGAAACTGGATTGTAGTAGGTAGGGGCCTTGAGCATGCCTACCAATACCGCACATTCTTGGGGATTGAGCCGCAACGGGGTGGTATTAAAATAGGTTTTGGCGGCACTTTTGATGCCAAAGCTGTTGCGCCCAAAATCGACGGTGTTGAGGTATAGCGCCAAAATTTCTTCCTTGCTGAAGAAAAGTTCGAGCTTCAGCGCGGTCACCCATTCTTTGCCCTTGGCCAACACCACCTTTAGTCCGGGGATGTAGCCAAACAGGCCTTTGCTGTCGGTGCGGGTTTTGAACAGGTTTTTGGCCAATTGTTGGGTAATGGTACTGGCACCCCTTGCATTGCCTTTGGCGGCGTCGGCTAGGGCAGCACCTATGGCTTGCACATCGATGCCGGCATGCTGGTAAAAACGAATGTCTTCCACAGCAATGAGTGTGCGGATCATGGTGGGACTGATGGAGTCGTAGGGCACCGGACTCCGGTTTTCGGTATAATACTTGCCCAGCAATTTGCCGTCGGCCGAATAAATTTCGGAGGCCTGACTCATTTCGGCTTCACGCACTTCGCGCATGCCGGGCATAGGCCCGAACAACCACAAAAAGTTGATTTCCAATGCCAGCAGACCAAGCAGCAACAGCAAGCTGAAGCTGTAGAACCAACTGCCCAGCTTGCCCGCCCAGCTGCGCTTTTTGTAGCCTTTGCGGTTCCAAATGGCAGGTGTGGAAATGAATCGCCAAGCCGCAAGCAAGTGTTGGGGCACGCGATGTAAAAAGGATAGAAGGGGATGCCGTTTGGCTTTCATGCCGGTGTGTGCTGCTATTTGCGCTTAAAATCGCCCCGCTTGATGGCCTTCACAAACTCAGCCCACGCCAGTGGATTGAGCAGGGTAGAAGGGATAGGGATGGCGTTGGGACCACCCAATTGGTGGAAGTTTTGTTGCCCTCCTGCATAATAGGTCTGGGCAATGGTTTTTTGCATGTACAACCGCTGGTTTTCGCTGGCGTCCATGGTCATGGCACTGGCCAGTTGCGACAACAACTCAGCTTCGAGGTTTTTGGCAGCCCGCGAATACGCATCGTCTTGCAGTTCTAGCGCCAAAAACTCGCGTTTGAAAGCTTCTTTGCTGGGCCATGGATAAATGACCGCCATGGGCAAGGAAATGGTATCGCGACTGAGCGGCATGAGCACGGTAAACAGCTCGTTGGCCACTACCCCTTTGTCGATGACCATGGAGGATGGCTTATAACCTACGCCGCTAAAAACCACGGTATCCCCTTCGAGGGCTACAAACGAAAAAAAGCCGCGGCTGTCGCTGATGGTGCCTTTGAAGCGGTTTTTCACGAGCACCGTTACAAAGGGCACAATGCCCAGGCTGTCGTCGCTCACGGTGAGTCCCGACAATTGCACGGCTACTTTTTCGGAACGCTCCTGTGCCCACACGGCTGAAACCATGCAGCTCACAAACAAACAAAAGAGAACGGCTTTTTTCACTGCTTCAAAGATAAGTGATGGCTTGATTGATTGTGTGTTAAAACGTATAAGCAAGCACTTAGGTTGCGTCGCGTCGTTCTTTTCTTTTCTCTGCTCAGGCAGAAGGGGGTGCTATCTGCAACGCTCGGGCTTGCTCGAAAACATGCCTATACTTTGGGATGTGCAGCCATGCGCGCTTGGACACAGCCTTCAAAAATGGATGAAAATGCCGATTTTGCCTTTATTGACAAAAGATGTCACAGCACTTTGCGTAGTTTGTGCAAAAGATTGCGGAAAACACGAAAACATCCTGCCGCATTATGTGTGTAAATTAGAGTCCTCCAAGGAAGAAGAAAAACAAGCAGTATGAATACACAACAAGAAAAACTGAAAGCCCTGCAACTCACGCTCGACAAGCTCGAAAAATCGTATGGCAAGGGCGTGGTCATGAAGATGGGCGATGCCCGTGTGGTCAACGTTGACGTGATTCCCACCGGCTCACTCGGCCTCGACATTGCCCTCGGCATTGGCGGTTTTCCGCGTGGCCGGGTAGTAGAAATTTACGGTCCTGAATCGTCGGGTAAAACCACCATCGCCCTGCATGCCATTGCCGAAGCGCAAAAGAAGGGCGGACTGGCCGCTTTTGTGGATGCGGAACACGCTTTCGACAAAGCCTACGCCGAAAACCTGGGCATCGATACCGAAAACCTGCTCATTTCGCAGCCCGACAATGGTGAACAAGCCCTCGAAATTGCCGACAACCTCATCCGCTCAGGCGCCATCGATATCATTGTGATCGACTCGGTAGCTGCCCTCGTGCCCAAGGCCGAAATTGAAGGCGAGATGGGCGATTCGAGCATGGGTTTGCAAGCCCGCCTCATGTCGCAAGCCCTGCGGAAACTCACCGGTAGCATCAACAAAACCGGTTGTGTGTGCATTTTCATCAACCAGCTCCGCGAAAAAATCGGGGTGATGTTCGGTAACCCCGAAACCACCACCGGGGGTAATGCGCTCAAATTTTACGCCTCTATCCGCCTCGACATCCGCCGCATTGGGCAGCTCAAAGACGGCCTCGATGTAACGGGCAACCGCGTGCGCATGAAAGTGGTGAAAAACAAGGTGGCCCCACCTTTCCGCCAATGCGAATTCGACATTGTATACGGCGAAGGCGTGTCGAAAGAAGGAGAGATTGTGGATTTGGGCAGCGAGCTCAACATCGTGAAAAAGAGTGGTTCGTGGTATTCGTACGGCGAAACCAAATTGGGTCAGGGCCGCGATGCGGTGAAGCAATTGCTGTGCGACAATCCCGATTTGGCCGAGGAAATCGAGCTCAAAATCAAAGAACACATGAAGGTGAAGCTGGCCAACGCTCCCGTTAGCGAGGAAGCCTGATGCACCCCAAACCATTTGCCACCGGCCTCGTATTGTCGGGGGGTGCAGCCAAAGGCTACGCCCACCTGGGGGTGCTTACTGCCCTGTACGAGGCCGGTTGGCAATTTGATGCCTTGGCCGGCAGCAGTGTGGGTGCCATCATCGGCGCCTTGTTGGCCGACGGCAGGCACCCGGCCGAAATCCGCGAAATTTTCGACAAAGAAAAAAACTTCAGTCTCGTGAAGTTCAAATGGAAGGCCCCCGGTCTCCTGGGTTCAGGCGGTTTGCGGGCCGCCATCAAACGCCACCTGCGGGCGAAAAATTTTGATGAATTGCAAACGCCCCTGTGGGTGGCTGCCACCGATTTGGGCAATGGCAGCACCCGCTATTTCCACGAGGGCGAAATACTCACCCCCCTGCTGGCTTCGAGCGCCATACCCCTGTTGTTTGAACCAGTACGTTACCTCAACCGACAGTTTGTGGATGGCGGCCTTACCGACAACCTGCCTGTAAACGCCCTATTGCCCCATTGCCAGCAAATCATGGGGGTAAATGTAAATCCCGTTGGAGAAACAGCAGAAGTAAACAGTTGGATGGAGGGCATTGAAAGGGTGCTCAACATTGCCATTCACAACAACGTGGCCCCAAACCTACCACAACTTGCTTGGTACATAGAGCCCGAAGAAATGGTGCATTTCCACCTTTTTTCGCTCGACAAAGGCACCGAAATGTACGACATCGGCTACCGCGCCGCCCAGCGAGCCTTAGAGCAGCTTCCGCCTGTTCAAACGATTGCCTAATACAGCACTTTGATCGGAAAGTCGCGCTGCACCAAGCGGTTGTCGCAGAAACGTGCTTCCATGCGGAGGATGTAATCGCCGGCAGCAACCTGGCCGCCGCCTTCAAATTCACCACCCCAGCCGCGCAGTTGGTTGGTGGTACTATACACCTGTTGCCCCCAGCGATTAAACACACGCAGCAAATAGTCGGTATAATCGGTGCCGGGCAGCGAAACCCGGTCGTTGAGGCCGTCGCCATTGGGGGTGATGACATTCGGGATTTCCCCAAAACAAGTAATGAGTACCAGGTTTACTGAGTCGGTGGCCGTACAACCATTGTCATCGGTGAGGGTGAGGCTATAGGTACCCGAGCTTGTGGGTGTAATGGTGGCATCGCTGCTGCTGGCCCCCGAACCCGACCACTGATAACTTGCGCCAGCTACATTGGCACGCAAAACGTAGCCATCTTCTACACACAAACAGCTGTCGTTGGGCAGTTGTAAGACCGGCGGAGCTACTACGGTAATCGTTCGGGTAAGTGTGTCAAACCCATTGCAGGCCACGGGCGAGCTGATGCGCAAGCGGATGGTATAGGTACCGGGGGTGGTGAAATTGAAAATGGGTTGCTGCAGGTTGCTGGTATCACCGGTGCTTACTTCCCAAAACCAGCTGGTATTGCTCACCGTGCGGCTGTAGTCTTCCATTTGCAAGCTCAGCGGGGCACACCAGCTGGGCGGTTGGGTCCAGCCAAAACGCGCTCCCAAGCCACTTTCGAGCTCAAAAGCCAATTTGATGGCGGCATTGTTGCAGTTGGCACTGCCATTGGAATCGGCATAAGCGTTGGGCGTTACCGGCAAGTCGTTGTTGCTGCTGCAATTAAAGCAAATGGCACAGCCAGCGCAGATGGCTTGGTACATCACCCCCCGCTTGTCGAAGCGGCTGGTGCCCCCATCCACGTGTTCGCGGCTAACCCCGCCACCAAAAAAGGTCGAATACTGCAGGGTAAGCATCCCCGGTGAATAGGCAGCGAGGTAAAAATCATACCCGTTGCTGCTGGTTTGGAAGGCATTGTTGGTGAGGGCAAAATTGGTAGGACCTGGAAAGCCATTACCAGTCAAGTTGCCTGTCCAGCCCGACACATAAATGTTCTGGCACAAATCAACCACAAAAGCCGAAAGGCTGAGTTCGGGAAGTCCGGTCCGGGCGCCATAGCGGCCCAACCAGCGTAGGGTGCCCAGTTGCGCACTAAAGCAACCTATGTATTGTCCCGACCGCGGGTCGTTGTAATTGGTGCCTACGGTGACGATGTTACTGTCGGTTTGACCGTTCACGTACACATCGCCCACCCCATCGATGTCGATGAAAAACAACTGATCATAACCCGCCGAACCCAAAAACGTACCGCTGATGCCTTGTCCGGTAGCTGCCTCAAAACGCGCCACCATGCCGTCGACCCCGCCGGCATTGCTGGTTTGGTAGCCAAAACCTGGCAAAGTAAAGCTGCTGGCTGTGCCTCCGGCTACCACCACCTCACCTCCGCTGCCTTGTTTTACGCTGTAGAGCGCATCTGCTCCGCTGCCACCCAGGTAAGTCGCCCAAAGGCGTTGCCCCAGGTTGTTGCTGAGCCGCAACACCAAGCCATCGGTAGTTCCTCCTCCGTAAGTTGCCTGAAACACCCCGGGAGTGGCCAAATTGCTGCTTCCGGCCATGCTGGCCACCAAAACATCGCCATTGCCAGCCAAAAACACATCGCCGCGAAATTCATCGGCGAAGGTATTGCGCAGGTTGGGGGCTAAATTGAGGCCGTCGTTGTCGGTGCCACCGTAATAGGTGCCGCCGAGCAGCTGGCTTCCGTCGCCACTGAGTTTGCTCACAAACAGGTCGTAACCGCCGTTGTGCGAGGTGTCGTAGCCAAAGGGAGCGGTTGGAAAATTGGTGGAGTTGGTGCTGCCCATTACATACAATTCGCCCAAGCTGTTGGCCACCAGGCTGTGCGGGTGTTCTATGCGATTGCCACCTAAAAAGGTAGCGTAAAGCAGTTGGTCGCCGGTAGGGTTGAACTTCAGGATGCCGATGTCGATGCGCAATCGGTTGTTCGTGTCGAAGCTGTTGCCGGCAAAGCTCAGCTGGTAGGCCCCGGTGGTAACGGGATAGTTGGGCCCAAACACAGTTCCGGCGGTGTACATATTGGCACCTTCGTCGGAGCAAGCGGTATAACCAAAATTATCGCTTTGCGAACCCGAATAGGTGCTGAATACCAAGGTAGGGTCGATGACCAGGGGCAAACTGCGGTCGTAGCCCTTGGGCAGTTCAAAACGCAGGATGCCATTTTGCAGCACAAATCGGCAGGCCACCGAACGTTTTTCGTTGCCATCTATTTGATAGGCCATGGGCGCAGCATCGGTGTATTTGCCCAGGCGGGTGGTAAGTTCAAGCTGGCCATTCACCAGGCGCATGGCATCGGCACCTGTGTAACGCAAGGCAATGCGGCTGGGATCGGCACCCGGGGCCACCATAAAATCGTATTTCAGCTGGTTGTTTTCGCTTTTCCAAACCAGGTCGATGCCCGCATACAGGCTTCGGTACACAATGCTGGCCGCTGGTTGTACCGTTGTGCGCACCTTGCCCATCAAATAATGGTGCGGGGCTCCCTTGCCTTTTTCGAGGATTTCGGGTTGCACCTCGCTGCGCGCACCCGGAAAATCGAGCGCCAAGCCGTGCAGCGTGAAGGTGGTTTCGTGCAGCTTTCGGTTGTGGTGGGCTTCGTGCCAGGCTTGTCCATCGGCCAGGGCCATGCGCACCCCGCTTTTTTCAAAAAACAAACTGGCACCACCCGATTGGGCTTCGAAGCGGTGCGGACCGCTGAATTGACCCTTGTTTTCAATGAAGGCAACCGGGGGGCGATAGGCCTCGGCTTGCAAAGCCACGCAAATGCACAGCGCAAAAAACTTCCAACGCATAGTGCAGCAATTTCGGAATTTTTGTGGAAGTAGCAGCCGGCAAGGAGGTTAAATGCGTTCCAGTGGTTTTGACCACCGGTTGCAGCATCGGCAAACACACCATCATTCGCGTTGACCGGCAAAGCTGGGTGCTTGCAAAGAGGTGTTTTCATCCCCTTTTTGATACGGCAAATACGTGATGATGAGCTGAAACATCTCGTCGGTGCTGCGCATATTGCCGGCCGGCTCGCGCACTTCGATGGGTGGACTGAACGGATTGTTCGGATTATCGGCCGTATTGTCAAAGCTTCCCCACACTTCGATGGTGGTGCCTTGGGGCAGGTGCAGCATTTTGGGGAAGGTGTAGTTGTACTGCCAGCGGAAATCCCATTGTTTCAAGCGAATGAGCGGCAGGGTATCGCCATCGGGCAGCAAGGCATACGCCCAAAACTCCTTGCCCAACAAATGCATGTGCGGATTGAGGGTGAGCACCGAAATGTCGGCCGGCAAGGTGTAACGTGTTTTGTGGCGGGTAATTTTGCCAGGGGGAATGACCAAAGGCGGTTCAATGGCACTCAGTCCGTTGGTGCCCAGCATCATCTCGCGTGTGGGCCGCTCGGGGGCTTTGGGCATGAAGTAGAGGTGCAGGCGCGGGCGGTCGACCGTATCCACCGGGCTGGCCCCGTAGTGGATGTCGCGGAACAAAAAGGCGCCCTTGCGGGTAAAAGTCCAGCCGCCCGCTCCTTCGGGATACATCACGGGCTGCATGCCGGGCAGGTAGTTCACCACAGAGGGTACCAGGGGCGGGTACGAATCGTCGGGCTCCAACAAATCGAGCAGCTTGTAGGCATCGTAATAGCCCAAAAGCGAGGGGTCTACCACCCGCAGTCCCTTAAAAACATTGCGCTGGCTGCCTGCAGCATAGCGAATGAGGTGGCCGTTCATGTGGTGCACCAGCCGTTTGTGGCCGGGTACATATTCTACTGCCCGCACAAAAGTATCGAAAGGAAGCTCAAAAGGCACTTTTACCACCCAAAAATGCTCTTTGTTGTTGCCCGGAATGCGGATGGGCTCGTCGAGCCACACCACCCAATCGGGTTGGCCCAACATGCTTTCTTCGGGATAAACAGGCGCTTGCGGTGCACGGGCCAAATCGCCGGGCAAAGCACCCTGTGCAGCCCATTTGGCCAACAGCGCAATGGCGGTATCGCTCAGCACGCGCTCCTCTAAAAACCGACTGTAGGTGGCATCGGCAGGCCAGGGGGGCATGTACCGGCTGCCCGTTACCGCTGCAATGAGCGAGGCACGAATCTGAGCCCCTTCGTAATCGAGCAGCGAAAAGGGGGCCGCTTGGTTCGGGCGGTGGCAGGGCGTACATTCCTTGAACAAAATGGGCGCTACATGCTCGGCCCAGGTAACGGTATCGGGCAAAGCGGCCGATAAATCAGCGGTTGGTTCGGTTGTTTTTTCGTTGCCACAAGCGGCCAGCACCAGCGCCAGTCCAAATACCCACACCTTTTGCATCAATCGGGAATTTCGATGGTACAACCTATGGCACGGGTGCTACCGGCATCAAGGGGCCGGCCTTGCAAAGCGGCCACCACCACCGTATCGGCGTAAAATTCGGTGATGCGCTGGCGTTTTTTGCCCAAAGCGAACACCCAATTGTCGATGGCGCCGCGGTACAGCAGCTTTTGGTCGTGGGTAAAGATGAAAACTTCGGGGGTTACCCGTGCAGCCAAAGCCCGGCTAATAGCCCAGCTGGTGTCGCGGAAGATGGGTACTTGCAAATCGAACTGCCGCCTGAAACTATCCACCGCGCCGGCCGAATAATAACTGCCGGGTACCACCACCAGGTGTTTGACGGCCCTGCCAGCGGTTTTTGCTTGCAACAAATTGGCTGAGAGACAATAATTTTCGCTGAGCGGACATTCAGGCGCAAAAAAGTAAAGCACATTCAAGCTGTCGAGCTGCTCGCCCAGCATGAGCTCCCGGCCGGCCAAATTGCGCAGCAATAAGCCATCAAGACCGTCGAGTTCAGGCTGTCGTTCTTCCCGACCGCAAGCCAGCAGTATTGCTGCTAAAAGCAGCACAAAAATCCCGTGGTGCTTAGTCATGCCCTTTCAGGAAGTCGCGCCAACCGCGTGCTTCCAGGTCGGCCGCATCCTCTACTACCTTTTCCTTCAAACGCTCCTTGAATTCGCGGATGCGCTGCATCACCACGGCATCGTGGGTGGCCACCATCTGCGCGGCCAAAATCCCGGCATTGCGGGCGCCATTGAGGGCCACGGTCGCTACGGGCACACCTGCAGGCATTTGGAGGATCGACAAAACCGAATCCCAACCATCGATGCTGTTGCTCGACTTGATGGGTACGCCAACCACGGGTAGAGGGGTTACCGAAGCTACCATGCCTGGCAAATGGGCTGCCCCACCGGCCCCGGCTACAATAACTTCCAAACCGCGACTGGCGGCTTTTTGTGCATAATCGACCATGCGCTCGGGGGTGCGGTGCGCAGATACCACGGTGAGTTCGTATGGAACGCCCAACTCTTCGAGTACAAGGGCGGCTTCTTTCATCACCGGCAAATCGGAGCTGCTGCCCATGATGATGCCTACTTTCGGTTGACTCATATGCTTATTACTTTGAGTTGTTCTCTCACTTGGGCAGCCAGTTGGCGGGCAGCGTCCAATTGCGGGCGCACCACCGTTACATGACCCATCTTGCGGAATGGCCGGGTTTGGCTTTTGCCATAGATGTGTAAATATACGCCATCCAAGGCCATCATGGCTTCGGCACCTTGGTAAAAAACGGGACCGCTGTACCCGTCTTCACCTACCAAATTCACCATCACGGCCGCGCTGTGGGCAGCAGGATCGCCCAAGGGCAAGTTCAAAATGCCGCGCAGGTGCTGTTCGTACTGCGAAGTATAGCAGGCTTCGATGGTGAAATGCCCGCTGTTGTGCGGACGGGGAGCTGCTTCGTTCACCAACAATTGCCCATCGGTGGTGTAGAAAAACTCTACTGCCAGCAATCCGCAAATGCCCAGTGCATTGATGAGGCGGGTAGCCAGGGCCTCGGCTTCGGCCAGCACGGCAGGCGAGAGGAAGGAGGGACAAACCACTTCTTCCACCAAATTGGCCGTGGGGTGAAACACCATTTCGCAAGCCGGAAAACAACGCACTTCGCCATGGGCGTTACGCGCCGCGGTCACCGCAATTTCGGCAGCCATGGCGGCGGGTTGTTCGCACAAACAAGGGGTGTCGGGCAGGTCGTGGAGGTCGGCCGCGCTGTTCAAAAACTTCACGCCCTTGCCATCGTAGCCAAAGCGGGTCGATTTCCAAACCGTGGGCAAGGGCTGACGTCCATCGGCTACGGCAGCTTGTAAATCTGCCAAACTGTTGTACAACTGAGCAGGCGAAGTAGGGAAGCCGTTGTTGAGGTAAAAAGCCTTTTGTAAGCCTTTGTCTTGGATGATGGCCAGCGCTTCGGGATCGGGATGCACCACCTTGCCTTCGGCTTTCAACTGGCGCAGGGCATCGGTATTTACATGCTCAATTTCGATGGTGATTACATCGCAGCCTCGACCAAAATCGAGCACCGTTTGGTAATCCATCAGGCTGCCTTGCACAAATTCGTTGCAGGCGAGGGCCGATGGGGCGTCGGCAGCAGGATCGAGCACCCGGGTGCGGATATCGAGCCGGCGGGTGTCGTACAGCAACATCTTGCCGAGCTGTCCGCCCCCCACAATGCCCAAGGTAAAGGAAGAAGAAAATAAGGCTTTCACGCCGTAAAGGTAAGGCAGAAGGGGGAGATTTAGATGACAGGTGACAGGCGTTCTGCTTTCAGCTTTCGGCATTCCGCGGTCGGCCAACTGCGGAAAGCTGCACACCAAACGCCGACTAGCTGGCTGCCAACCACTCGCCTCCAGCCATCTTAACAAAACAAAAAACCCGCAGCCTCATCCCTTTTGAGCATCGACTGCGGGTTTTGCCATTGGTCGACAGACCACGGACGACGGTCGACAGAGGTCTGTCATCCGTCGTCCTATCACTGCTGGCGGTAGACCATTTTGCAGTTGTAGGTGTCGCCGAAGAACTCGATCGGGAAAGCTACCACAAAAGCGGTATCGCCTTGGCGGCTAAGGGTGCCGCTGATGGCTTCGCCCATAAAATCCATGGTCAACTGGCGGGTGGTTTCGTTCAAACGCCATTGACCGTAGGTTTCTGGGTCGCTGTCGGGACAAACCACGGTGTGTTCCGAAATGCGCAAGCTGTCGCCGCCCTTAAAATAGAAGCGGTCGTCGCGTGAGCATTCGTCTACAAAGTACTCGTAGAAATCTACTACCACCGAGGTATCGGCTGTGGAACGGGCTTCCCAGGCAATCACCGAAACCGGCTTTGCCATGAGTTGCTGCTTCAGTGTGAGCGCCGGAGGAGGTGTGGGTGTTGGGTTGGTGGGAACCGGGTTGAGGTCTTCTTTTTTGCAGGCAGTGAACATCATCCCGATGCCCAGTACTGCGAGGAGGGTTTTTTTCATGGTTGGATTGTTTTACATCCTCTCCTTTATAAAGTTTGTGCCAAAAGCTGCACACGTGCCTGCCAAGTCGCAGGTTGTTTAGCCGCTGACATGAAATGTTCAATATGGCCGAGCGAAAGGCATTCCGACTTGCTTTATTTCACTATCATGAGTTGTGTTTTGCTCTCCGTGGACTCCGGCAAAGCCGCTTTAGCGGCGCATGCCAAAAGCCTCCGTTGCCTCGCGGCAAGCATGCAGCGTGAACCTGCACTAAAGGAAAGTCAATTCCGAGCTACTAAAGAAAAATTTGACGCACCTCAGGCGTTTCTTATTTGAAATCTCCTCTGTGCCTCTGCGGTTTAAGGGTCTGCCCCTTACGCTATGTCCGCTTTTCTATCCGCTGATTAAACCGCAATAGCAAGGTGTGTATGAATGAAAAGACCAAGCTGAACAACATGGCGTACCAAAAACCATCCACATCAAAGGCGGGTACCAATTCCGCGGCTAGCAGGATGATGATGGCGTTGATGACCATCAAAAACAACCCGAAACTGAAAACCGTAACTGGAATGGTAAGCAACACCAACAACGGTTTCACAAACAAATTGAGGCCCGTGAGCACCACCGTCACCAGCAAGCCGGTAATGAAGTCGGGAATGTGCACTCCGGGCAGCAACATGGCGGCTATCATTACCGCAAAGGCGCCAATGACGATTTGGGCGAGGTAGCGTACCATGTTAATTTACTTTGAGAATGCGCTGGCGCAGTTGCTTGCCATGGAGTTCGCCTAGCAGCACATAAGTTCCCGCGGGTAGGTCGGTAAGCTGCAAACGCCAGCCGTTCGCTGTTTTTTCGGTAGCAACCGCCAGCTGTCTGCCGGTTATATCAAACAATTGCGGCGCCAACTCCAAGCCATCTGCAAACAATTCGTTTTGCACCGGATTGGGGTATATTTTCAGCATTGCATCGTTTTCGGCCACCGAAACCAAAAAGCCCAAACGCAAACCGAGTTGCCGCGTATCGGTTGATACCCGCTGGATACCACCGGGCAAAACTGCCGTTACCAGCCACTGGGTTTGGGCTACATCACCAGTTTGGTAACCGGCTTGCCGCAGTTGACGGGCCAAAAAACCAAAGGGCAAACCCAAAGTACTGTCGTTTAAAGCAGCCAGTTGCACAATGGGTTGCAAAGTCACGGCATCGCGCAACTGAAAAGTATAGAGCGGTGTAGAGCCGTCGGAACCCGCACTGCGCTGCCAACGGAAGGGAATGACCTGGTTGGTGTCGCCTTCTACAATAAATTGCAGTCCGCTAAGAGGGGCCTGCAAATTGAATCCCGACAAACTCACCCCACTGCCTCCACCAGTTCCGGCGGTTACCGGGATGCTAATGTTGCTGCGACCAGGTACATTGGTGGTCATTTGCAACTGGCCACTCAGGTTTTGGCCGCTCCCGGTGTACAACACTTCAATCACACCAGCCTCACCCCGTGCGATGCTGAGGCTGCTGCTGCCATTGATGCCCAAGCCTGTGCCCGTGGTACTGATGTTGCTGAGTTGCAGCGCCTGGTTACCGGTATTTACCACCAACAGGCGGTAGGTTACCTGCGCCCCATTGGCCACTTGCCCGAGCTGGATGCTGCTGTCGGCCACAAACACGTCCAGCAGCTGCGGAATCGCTGCTGTGCCGCGTACCTGGTCCATGCGGTCTAAGAACTGCGGGTAGTCGATATAGGGATTGCGGTTTTGTTGAAACGACTGGATGTCGTCGTTTCGCTTGCGCAAAACACTGTCGGGCGGAAACAACTTCAGCCACTCGCGCAAATTGTTCTCTTGTCCGGCCGACAAAAAGCCTACGTTTACGCTGCTATTGGTGTAATAGCGGGTAGCGAAATACAAAATAGAGGCTGCGGCACCAGCTTTGTGCACATCGCGGGGTTCAAAATTCGTAGGATCGGCCTTGCTTCCTCCTGTGTACGTATTGGTGGGATTGGGTACCCAGGCAAAGGGCTTGTTGCCGCGTGCCGAATTGGTGGGCCCATCGCTCGGATAAAGGTGGTGCAAATCGCTTTGCATGGGTTCATTGGCAGCACCCTGACTTTGCGGCCAGGTATGCTCGGTATTGATGGTATACGGCGCATTGTTCAGGGTGCCCGTGCTCAAAGCCGAATTGTAGGAGATGGTACGGCCCGTATACACACACTCATTTTTATAGGCTTCGGTGTGGTTGGGTTGCCGACCGTTGAGCTTCCAGTTGTCGATGGTGTGGAACATATGGATGCGCGCCGTATTATAGCCTAATTGGGTGTATGGCGTTCCGGTGCGGGTATTGAGAGCCGTGCGCAAATCATTGCCTTCGAGGTCCTGCGTGGTGCTGTAATACCCCCTGCTGTAAGTGCCTTGTCCCCGCAAATCGATCCGCAAACTGCCACCACTGCCCGTATGCTGCACCACCAGTTCGCTGTTGTTGAAGATGTTGTGTTTGGGTTGAAAATACACTTTCACTTGGCGCTGACCGCCCGGCGAAAGACTGAATACCGAATCGGGTGTCACGAAAGGCCGGTGGTTGTATAGCTCAAAGGTGATCAAACGGCATTGTACTGCCTGACTGCCGTTGTTGGTGAGCGTGAAAACGAGACTGTCTTTTCCCAATTCGTTGGTGGTGGCAAATTGCAACAGCGAGCTGCTGCTTTGCACCGATTGGGCCAGCAAACTTGTAGCAAGGAACAGCGCAACTGCAGTCCCCAAAAGTGATTTGATCATGCCGTAAAGCTACGGATTTGTTTGTGAACGGCAGGTGAACAAGGGTGATGCTTAGCGTTCTACCAGCGCAAATACACCAATGCTGATGCCCACGTCGGTTTTGACCCATGCGGCTTGCGATGTAGGCCGGATGTAGCTGCTTTTGTTGAGTCTCGATTTGAAATAAAGGGTGCCGGGCCCCAAATCGCGCATATATTCCACGCTGATCATAAAATTGCCTTTCACCTCAATGTTGTAAGGGCGTACATCAATGGCCAAGGTTTCTTCTACCTCCACCTTGCTAAAGGCAAAAAGCAAGGGTTCACGCAAAATATTTTCAAAGGTACCCGAGTCGGTTTCCTGGTATACATTCAGTCTAAAAAACACCGAATCGTAGGTGCATTTGCCAAAATTGATTTGCACCTGATCGAGGAGGGTAGCTTTTTTGGTCGACATCAACACCCCGCATTCCTTGCCCAATATGTTTTGGTTGAAACCGGCTTGAATCATGGCCGATTCGGTATAAATACCGAAATATTTTTCCTTGAGCCTGCTCGCCTCAACTTGAACGGGCTTTAGGGGCATCACTTTGGCCGTCATCAACACAGGCATGCGCATCTCAAGCAGCAAAGCAATTGGCACGCGCACCACTTCATAGCCCACGCAACTGAACAACAAGGTGTCGTTGCGGTGGTTGTCGGGTATGCCAAGTTCAAATTGGCCATGCTCATCACTTACCGTCCCCAAATTTTTGCCCAAAATCCCGATGTTCACATAGCCTATACCTTGTCCGCCACGGGCATCTACCACCTTGCTTTTGAGCAGGGTGCTTTGCGCCAGGGCTTCAAAAGCGCCGCACACGACCATCAAAAACAGGATAGCTGATTTCATTTGCGTTTTTTGAAAGTAAAGACTTTGTTTTTGGTGGTGTCGGCCAAAATGCCAAGGGTAATTTGCAAAGTTTGGGCATCGGCAAGGGCATACACAATGCGTTGGGGGAAGTCGTGACCGGCATTGTGAAATTCTAAGTATTTGCCGGCTTCAAAAGCGGCCAAGGTGAATGGTACTGCTTTGCCTTCGTTTTGGCTGTATACCCGCGCTATGTACACATAGGTGCTATCGCCACGGGGTTCTAACTGCAATGCTTCGAGCAGGGTGCTGTCATTTCCTTCTACCCGAACTACTTGGCCCTGCCAATAGTTGGCGTCGAGCTTTTTCCAACTTTCACTCACCACAGCATAGGCCCCGCGCTTTTCCCATTCGCCTTCCAGAAAGCTGAAATCAGGAAGCGCTGTTTTGGCATCAGCTGTTTCGGGAGGATTGTTGTTGAATACACCATCCGTAGCGGTTTCTTCAGTTTTTTCTTCAGTGGCACAAGCCGCCACCAGCAATAGGAACAGCCAGATGTACAGCTTTCTCATTCGGCGAATTTGAGTTTTTCGGTGTTTTCGGCAAACTCGAGGCCGTCGAGCATTTCCTGGATGTCGCCGTTCAAAAAGCCATCAAGGTTGTACAGGGTGAGGCCGATGCGGTGATCGGTTACCCGGCTTTGCGGAAAGTTGTAGGTTCTGATTTTGGCCGAGCGGTCACCTGTGCTCACCAAGGTTTTGCGTTTGCCGGCCTCTGCTTCGTGTCGCTTGTTGAGCTCCATTTCGTACAACTTGGTACGCAACATCTCCATGGCCCGCTCGCGATTGCCCAACTGCGAGCGCTCTACTTGGCAAGTGACCACAATGCCTGTGGGTTTGTGCGTGAGCTGCACCTTGGTTTCTACTTTGTTCACGTTTTGTCCGCCCGCACCACCTGAACGGGAGGTTTGCAATTCAATATCGGCCGGATTCAGCACCACATCAAATTCTTCCGCCTCGGGCATCACCACCACTGTGGCTGCCGAGGTATGGATGCGGCCCTGGGTTTCGGTATCGGGTACACGCTGCACACGGTGTACACCCGACTCATACTTGAGCGTACCGTATACATCATCGCCACTGATTTTGAAGATGACTTCTTTGTAGCCACCGGCTGTGCCTTCGCTTTCGTCTTGCAAACTGATTTGCCAGCCGCGTTTTTCACAATAACGCGTGTACATGCGGGCCAAATCGCCGGCAAACAAACTGGCTTCGTCGCCACCTGTGCCAGCCCTGATTTCAAGCATCACATCGCGCCCATCGTCGGGGTCCTTGGGCACCAGCAGCAAGCGCAAAGCCTGTTCTGAAGGTTCTACCTGCGGCTCCAATTCGGCCAGTTCTTCTTTGGCCATCTCGAGCAATTCGGGGTCTTTTTCGGTGCTTAGCAGTTGTTTGCTGTTGGCAATGTTGCCCAACAAATCACTGTAGGCCTTGAAGGCCTGTACCAGCTTTTCGAGTCCACGGTACTCTTTGTTGAGGGCCGCAAAACGTTTCATATCGCCAAAAATGGCAGGGTCCTGCAATTGTCGTTCTACTTCTTCAAAGCGCGCACGGGCGGCAGGATATTTATCAAGCATGGCGCAAAATTAGCGATTTCCTGCTTGGATGGCACGGTAGTGCAACAATGCCTCGCGTGTAAGCAGATAATGGCCTTGTGTATTCACCCTGATCTGTCGCACACCAACAGCTCCGGGGTATTGGCAGAGCTCTTCGGTGAGAGCTTCAAGATGGTAACGATGCACCTGCCCGTTTTTTACCCAATACATATACGGGCCGTGAAGATCAAAACGCTCAACCCCCTTGATGGGCAACAAACGCTGGTAGCGACCGTATAAGTCGAATACCAAAATACCTAGCCCGGGATCGGAAAGGTACAACTGCTCGTTGTATTCGAGCAAGTAGGTGGGCTTGAGGGGACTGTCGAAATGGTTTTGTAACCACTCTCCTTGTACCACCGTGCGGAGGTCTAAAGCCAATTTGCGCAGGCGGAAGGCCCGTTCGTCGTACAGCCAGAAGTTGTTGTCGAATGACCGGCACAAAAGCGAGCGACTGCCTTGGTTGAGGTCGGCCAATTGCAAGCGGTTGGTGGTGTACAGCATATTGTCGAGCTGCAGCAAAGTTGAAAACTCCGGATAAAACAGCAGCAGCTGCATCGGATTGCTCACGTCGGCAGCTTCAACAGGCCCCAGCAATTGTTGGCGGTGATTGGCTACCCATTGTCCACGGGCATCGTACTTCACCAGTTCATTTGCGCGGGTGATGAGGTAAAAATTGCCCAAATGGTCTACATTGAAATAACGCACAGGCGCATCGAGCACATGGCTGCGCAGCAACACCAAGCTATCGGTAGGTACCTTACCTGCCGAATCCTGCGGGCTGGTGGTCAGGATAAGTGCGCAAATCCAAAGTATGACCGTCGAAAACTGCATAGGTATTGTAAACGAGCCAATCGCCCAGGTTGATATACAAGCTACTTGCACCAACCGGGGTGCAAATGGGCAAATGGCGGTGACCAAAAATGAAATAATCGTAATGTTGCTGGGTCAATTTGTGCTGGCAGTATTGAAAAAGCCATTCTTGTTCTTTATGGAAACCCCCTTCGTCGCGCGAAGCGGCCCTGCTTTTATAGCTCCAGTTCTTGGCCAATGCAAAGGCGAGGTTGGGGTGCAAACGGGCAAACAACCATTGATTGACGGGGTGACGGAAGATTTTTTTGAGCCATTTAAAGCCAAAATCTGAAGGCCCTTTCCCATCACCATGCGCGAGCAGGAATTTTTTACCGGCGATGTCCACTTCCAGTGTATCGTCGTGCACTTGTAAACCCAACTCTTCTTCCAGATAGCCAAAGGTCCACATATCATGGTTGCCTTTGAAAAAATGGATGGGAATGCCACTGTCGGTGAGCTTGGCCAAAGTACCCAATAAGCGGGTGAAGTTGCGGGGCACCACTGAGCGGTATTCGAACCAAAAATCAAACACATCCCCCATCAAATAAATGGCTTCGGCTCTTGGTGCAATTGCCTCTAAAAATGCCACTACCTGCTTTTCGCGCACCAAACTGGCCTCCCGGTTGGGGATGCCCAAATGAAAATCGCTCAAAAAGTAGGTGTGGGTGCGTTCCATCATGCCGTTTCGTCTTGCACCAAAAATACGTACAATGCCTTAGGGCCGTGTGCACCCATGACCAATGTTTTTTCAATATCGGCGGTGCGGCTCGGACCGGTGATCATGCTCAGCATGCCCGGAAGCCTGCCCTCGTAACGCTGCCTGATTTGCACCAAGGCGCTTTTGATATCGGGCACCAGTTGCGAGGTAAAGGCCACCACCACATGTACAGGAGGGTATGAGGTCATCACACGCCCTTTTTGCTGTGCTGAGCTCACCATGATGCTGCCCGAGCGTGCAATAAGTGCTTCGCAGCCGGTTACGCCAATTTCCATTTCACCCAGCTTGCCAGCATCTTTCCGATAAGGGAATTGCACCTCGTCAAACAGGCTTTGGATGCGCGGTTCAAAACAAAATATCTGCTGCGAACCGGTTTTTTGTACCAAGGCGATGAGGTTTTCGGCGAAATCAAGCATGTTTTCGCAAAAAGCGAATTCACCACCAATGCCCACCAACGCTTGTGCAAAATGAATGGCCAAGTCGTCCTCAAGAGGGGGGAATACTGCTTTTTCCCAATCGAGCGAGGGGTTTTTGGCGGGTGTCTTGTGGATCAGGGCTTTCCTGATTTTTTTGAGGACTTTTTCTTTGGAGGTAGTTTCGCGCATGGGGCTTTTTAACGTCAGCGCCCCTGTTGCCAGGGGCAGCAGGGGCGCTGTGGTTCAAAAATCAGAATATCCGTTTAAATCACCAAATCAGGAAGCCGATTCTTCGGCTTTGGCAGCATCAACGGCAACCACATCGGGTACTGGTTCACTGCTTACTACCTGCGGAATTTCTTCGGTAAGGTGGGTAACGCTGTTCGGACGCGGACCAATCAATCGCTCCAAATCGGCTTGGTAAATCACCTCTTTGGCCAACAACTCCTGGGCAACCAACTCCAATTCGTGGCGCTTTTCGCGGATCAACTCCTTGGTTTTTTCGTAGGCATTTTCAATGAGTTTGCGCGCTTCATCGTCGATCAGCTTCGCCATGTCTTCTGAATAAGGCTTGCGGAATTGGTATTCACCTTGCGGATCGTTGAAGCTTACCGGGCCTACTTTGGGATTCATGCCATAGAGGGTTACCATACCATAGGCAACTCGGGTAATGCGCTCCAAATCGTTCTGCGCTCCGGTGCTGATGCGGCCAAAGAATACTTCTTCAGCAGCGCGACCACCCAAGGTCATGCACATGGTGTCGAGCAATTGCTCCGTAGTATACAAATACTGCTCTTTTGGGAGGTACTGGGCATAACCCAAAGCTGCCACACCGCGGGGTACAATCGATACTTTCACCAAAGGATCGGTGCTGTCGAGGAACCAACCTACAATGGCATGGCCTGCTTCGTGATAGGCCACGATTTTTTTCTCTTCAGGCGAAATGATTTTGTTTTTCTTCTCCAAGCCGCCAATCACCCTGTCGATGGCCGCATTGAAGTCTTCCATTTCTACCACTTTTTTGGCCTTTCTGGCAGCAATAAGTGCTGCTTCGTTGCACACATTGGCAATTTCGGCACCCGCAAAACCCGGAGTTTGTTCAGCCAATTTTAATGGATTCACATCATCACCCATTTTGATGGGCTTGAGGTGTACTTTGAATATTTGTTCACGGCCAATGATGTCGGGACGGTCAACAGTTATCTGTCGGTCGAAACGGCCCGGGCGCAGCAAGGCGGCATCCAATACATCCGGACGGTTGGTGGCCGCCATCATGATAATGCCAAGGTCCGACGAAAAGCCATCCATCTCCACCAGCAACTGGTTGAGGGTACTTTCACGCTCGTCATTGCCTCCCATGATTTGGTTTTTACCACGCGAACGGCCTACGGCATCAATCTCGTCGATGAAAATGATACACGGAGCCTTTTCACGGGCTTGCTTGAAAAGGTCGCGCACCCGACTGGCACCTACCCCAACAAACATCTCTACGAAGTCGGAACCACTGAGGGTAAAAAAGGGCACTTGGGCTTCGCCGGCAACGGCTTTGGCCAACAAGGTTTTGCCTGTACCGGGAGGACCTACGAGCAGTACGCCCTTCGGTATTTTTCCTCCCAAAGCAGTGTATTTTTTGGGGTTTTTTAAGAAATCAACCACCTCCATTACCTCTACTTTGGCTTCTTCGAGACCCGCAACGTCGTTGAAAGTTACATTTTCGCGGCTGTTTTTGTCGAACAATGTGGCCTTCGATTTGCCGATGTTGAAGATCTGACCACCTCCGCCACCAGCACCGCCGGCAAAGCGGCGCATGAGCAACAACCACAGTCCCAACAGGAGCAACATGGGCAGCAAAAAGCTCAAAATATCGCCAAACCAAGAGCGGCGACTTTCCCATTGAATGTACACCTTATCGCCTGCGGCTTGGGCTTCATTTAGTTTCTTTTCTAGTACTTCGGGGGAGCTTTCGGTGAAATAATATTGTGCCCCATTGCTGCCAAAACTGCGTTCTTGGAACTCTTTGTACTTTTCGGTGCGCAGTTTGTCCTTTCTAATGTAGACCTCAATGACATAGATATCGTCTTGTTTGAAGCCCACCAGCTTCTCTACATCTCCCGAATTAAGGAGGGTATTTTCAAACTCTTGCCAGCCTATTTTTTTGGTCGAACTGCCTGAATTGGCAAAGTTGATGGCAATAAATAGGACGGCAATGATGATGTAAATCCAGTAAAAATTGAATTTAGGCTTGTTATCGGTTTTCAGCTCTTGCTGTTTTTTATTTTGCTTGGCCATGTTGAGTTGCTAATGTGGTGTAAACGATACAGGCAATTAAAAAGTTTAATGTGCCTTCGTGTCCGCATCAATCAATATTGGTGCGTTTGGCATCGTTCCAAAGATCTTCTAATGCGTAAAATTCGCGGGCCTGAGGTTGAAAAACATGGGCAACTACATCGCCGTAGTCGAGCAATATCCAACTCGCATTTTCCTTGCCTTCTACACTGATGGGCCTTTCGCCGCTTGCTTTTTTTACTTCCTCTTCAATAGAATCGGCAATGGCTTTCACCTGTGTGCTCGATTCGGCCTCGCAAACCACAAAAAAATCGGCAACCCGGTCGCGAATGCCGGTGAGGTCAAGCAAACTGATGTGTTTGCCTTTTTTTTCTTCAATGCCGTGAATGATGAGCTGCTGCAGGGCCGGGATTTCCGGTGTTCGTTTCGCCATGCGATTTGATTACTTTTGTGCAAAAGTAACGAATTCTTTTGCACCAAGGCAGCCCAAACCCAATCCGCATCGGTCAGCCCCGCCATTATTTCGAAGAAGTAGTGAGCACCATCAGCCTGTTGTGGAAACTCTTGGAGGAGGGTGCTGCCCCCGGCACGGTGGTTTATGCCGACTACCAACGTGGGGGCAAAGGCCAAGCTGGCGCCCGTTGGGAAAGCGAAGCGGGGGCGAATTTATTGGTAAGTGTGTATTTACAGCCGCATCGGCTTGAAGCACAGCACCAATTTAGGCTCAACATGGCGGTTGCCCTGGCTGTGAGCGACTTTGCAAGGCTCTATTTGGGCGATGGCGTGCGTTTGAAATGGCCCAATGACCTTTTTTACCACCAACTGAAGCTCGGCGGCATTCTCATTGAAAACACCATACAGGGCAGTTGGCTGGCCGATTCTGTGGTAGGTGTGGGCATCAACATCAATCAGTCGCATTTTTTCGGATCCTTCGCAGCTACCTCTTTTAGCAAAATCACCGGTCGTTTTTACAACCTGCACGAATTGCTCGATCAGCTGTTGCGCTTTTTTGAATTGCGGCTTCAAGCCCTTCAGGAAGGCCGATGGATGGAACAACGGGCCGAATACCTGCATCAAATGCTGGGCTTGGGCGAATTGCGTACATTTGAATACCAGGGCCAGTTGATCAAAGCCACTATCCTCGATGTTGATGCCGAAGGGCGGCTGGTACTCGACAGCAGCCAAGGCCGACTGATCATGAACAACAAGGAAATCAAATTCCGCTTCGATGAGCCATGAATACATTTGTGTGGTAGATGCCGGCAATAGCCGGGTCAAAAGGGGATGGTTCAAAGACAATGAGCTGCTACAACTCGAGATTTTCGAACACAGTGCTTGGCAACACCCCTTGCCTCATATGCCTTCAGGCGTGCACATTGCGTCGGTAAGCTTGCCCGAATCGGATCTGGCCCAGTGGTTTTTGGCGCAAGGCGTGGCCAACGTACGCATTTTTGACGCCAGCTCCCCTTTGCCTTTTGAAAGCAATTATACAAGTTTAAACACCCTCGGAAGCGATCGTAAATTGCTCATCGCCGGCGCCAATGCCCTTTTTGCGCAGCGAAACCGCTTGGTGGTTGCCTTGGGAAGCTGCATCACCTACGACCTGATAGATGCCACCGGCCGACACCTGGGTGGCGACATCAGTCCGGGCCTGCACATGCGCTGGCAAGCCATGCACCACTTTACTGCCCGCTTGCCATTGCCCGAAATGCCGGCACATTGGCCTGTGTTGGGCAACGATACGATTTCGGCTTTGCAGTCGGGGGTTTTACAAGGCGTCTTGGCAGAAATAAAAGGCCGAATTGACCAATTTGAGCTGATTTTAAGTGATTTAACGATTATTTTAAGTGGGGGAGACGCGCATTTTTTTGAAAACCGCCTCGATAGTCCCATATTTGCCGAGCCAAATTTGGCGTTATACGGCCTGCATGCCCTTTATTAGAACCATCTTTTTTCTGTTTTGCTGTAGTATCATGGCGGAAGTTGCCCAAGGGCAAGCTGCCAATTACGGTTCGCCCTATTCGCGCTTTGCCTTGGGCGATCAGCAGCCTTTTTCGCTCGCACAACATCGTGCCATGGGCAGCGCCACTTTGGCCTTGTTCGACAGCGTTGGACTCAATCTCGCGAATCCGGCTTCCTTGTCGGCACTTCGCCTCACAGCCATAGAATTTGGTGGATTTGGTCAGGCCAGCCGCTTGCGCACCGAAACCGCCACGCAGGACCGGTCGAACATTAATTTTGGCTATTTGATGTTTGGTTTTCCAGTGAACAAGCACTGGGGAACAGCTGTAGGATTTCAACCCTATGCCTTCACCAATTACAACCTCGTGAGCAGGGTAGATTCAGGTTTTGCAACCTGGCGCGAAGAATACCAGGGCAAAGGCGGGATCAACCAACTCAGCTGGGCGAATGGCTTCGATTTGGGCAAGGGTTTTCACCTGGGACTCACGACACACTTCCTTTTTGGGGAGGTGTTACAGGAAAGACGTTTTGTGTACGATTTTCCTGATTCGCTGTATTTGCTCAATGTGCGTGTGACCGATCGTGTGCGCCTGGCCGATGTACAATTGAGCCTGGGTTTGCAGTACCGCCGTGAGTGGACCAAAGGTGAAGGAAAACGCTCAAGACGTTTTGTCACAGCTGCATTGCAGGCCGATTTACCTACGCAATTGCGCGGCACCAACGATTTTGTGGCCGATCGTTTTCGCCTCGTGGGCAGCCGCCTGGTGGTACTCGACACGGTTTCGAACCAGTCGGGCAATGCAGGCAACATCAGCATGCCCTTGCAATTGGGCGTTGGTTTCCAGATAGGCGCGCACAATTGGTGGCAGTTTTCGGCTGAGGCCCGCTATGCGCAATGGAGCCAATTCAGCTTGTTCAACCGACCCGATTCGCTCCAAAACAGCTGGTATTTGGCCAGCGGTTTCCAGTACATCCCAAAATACGATGCTATCGGCGAAAATATGTTTTTCAAAACCTTGCGTTACCGCGCGGGTTTAAGATACCATACCGGTTACCTCGCCTTCCGCAATGAGCGTATCAGCGAACTTGGCATGACCTTTGGGGTTGGCATACCGGTCAAGCGACAGTTTTCAATGCCTTCGGTCAACCTGGCAGTAGAAATTGGACGCAGGGGCACCTTGAACAACGGCTTGGTGCGTGAAAATTACACCCGGGTAACCCTGGGATTCACCTTAAACGACCGTTGGTTTGTTAAAAGAAAGTATGATTAAATTTTTGAAGCCATGAAGAAGATGATGAAAGGATTAGTTGTTGGATTGTTCGCCTGTGTGGTGATGGGAAATGTGTCTGGCGTACAAGCGCAGCCTGTTTCGGCTTGTGACCAAAAGTGGGGTGCCGACAGCGTTAAAACCATCCAGAACATTTCGGTTTACCGCGAATTTTTCAAGCAAAAGAACTACAGTGCAGCTTTTGAAGCGTGGAGTTACGTATTCAAAAACGCACCTTGTTCGCGTGAACAAACGCATGTGGATGGTGTAGCCATGTACAAAGATTTTATCAAAAATACCAAAGACGCGGCACGCAAATCCCAGCTCATCGATACCCTCTTCTACATTTATGAAGTAAGGGCCGCGAACTTTGCTGAAAGTGCCGGCAACGCCATTGGCCGCAAAGGCGTAGACATGTTGAGCTACCGCCCCGAACCCAACACGGAAGTACTGAACACTTTCAAACGTTCGGTAGCCTTGGGTGGTGACAATACCGAACACTTCATCCTGCCTTATTACTTCAAAGTGGTTTTGAAAGAATTTGCTGCAGGTGCCATGACCAAGGAGCAGGTGCTCGACGTATATGAGCAGTTATCGAAAATTGCTGAGGCCAACCTCAGTGGCAAAAACGGCGATAAATACGCCGAAAGCAAACAAATTTTGGATGCCGACTTGGCTGGCAACATCATCAAAGACTGTAACGAAATCATCGCACTGTTTGAAGGACGCTTCAAGGCCAATCCCGACAACAAAGAGCTGCGTGACCTTGTGTACAGCTTGCTTTTGGGCAAGGGTTGTACCGACAAAGAACTTTTCATGGAAGTAGCCGTAAGCAAGTACAACGAAAGCCCAAATGCACGTTTGGCGCTCGTATTGGCCCGTCGTTTCCAGCAAAACGACAATACCACCAAGGCAGCCGAGTATTACCAAAAAGCAATTGCTGAAGCAGAAAATGATTCAGCCAAAGCCCAGTATTATTACGACTTTGCCACTTTGTACAGCAGCAGCAAGCAGTTTGCCAAGGCCCGTCAAATGGCCCAGGAAGCAGCGAAATTGCAGCCCAATTGGGGTAAGCCCATCATGTTCATTGGCGACTTGTATGCAGCCAGTTACAATATGTGTGGCAGTGGCATTGAAGCACAAAGCGTGTATTGGGCAGCGGTCGACAAGTTTCAGCGCGCCAAGAGCGTAGATCCTTCGATGGCGGAAGAAGCCAACCAAAAGATCAACAAATACGCTGGTTACTTCCCCAATACCGAAACCTTGTTCTTCAACAACCTCAGCAAAGGCAGTAGCTACAGCGTAGGTTGTTGGATAGGCGAAACCACATCGGTACGTAGTTCCGATTGATGATGTGCATGCGTTGGCTCCCATGGGTTGGCCTGTTGCTTTTTTCGTGTGGTAATTCACAGGAAAAGCTCAAGAAGTTTGCAACAGCAGCACCTGTGGGAGCCGAACGCGGTCGTGACGTAACCCTGATTTATTCCGATTCTGCATTGATCAAGGTGCGGGTAGAAGCCCCGGTTTTGATCCGATATGGTGGCGAGAAGCCCAAGACAGAAATGCCGGAAGGAATCAGGGCTATTTTTTTTGATGCCCAAAGCAATCCCAGCAGTAAATTGTCGGCCAACAGGGCGGTGCAATACCCCAATGAGGGCAAAATGGAAGCCCATGGCAATGTTGTGGTGGTGAATGAGCTGGGCGATACATTGTACACCGAAAAGCTTGTTTGGCTCGAAAAAGAAGACCGCATTTTCAGTGATGCCTACGTACGCATTGTTCGTCCCGATGAAATCATTTTTGGGGATGGATTAGAATCGAACCAGCAGTTTACCCGCTACCGCATCCTCAATATCAGGGGAACCATTGCACTCGGCACCGAAGACTGATTGCGCTTTGTATATTTGTGCACATTCATGGAACTCCTTCCCATCATTATTGGCAGTTTGATTGCCTCCGCTTTTTTTTCGGGGATGGAAATTGCTTTTTTTTCGGCAAATCGATTTAGGATAGAACTCAAGAACAAACAAGGCGTATTGTCGGCTCGTTTTTTGGCTGGTTTTTTGAAAAAGCCATCTGACTTTATTGGAACCATCCTTGTAGGCAACAACATCGCCCTGGTGGTATATGGGTCATTTATGGCGCGTTTGCTCGAGCCTTGGTTGGGGCGGCAGTTGCCCATGGCAGCCACCAACGAATTGTTGATGCTGGTTTTGCAAACCTTGTTATCAACTGCGGTGGTGCTGCTTTTTGGGGAATTTTTGCCCAAATCGGTATTTCGATTGGCAGCCGACAGGGTGCTGTACATTTTTGCCGTTCCCATGCAGCTGTTATATTTCCTTTTTTACCCCATCGTATGGCTAATCATATGGATGGCCAAGGGAATACTGCGCATGTTTTTTGGCGTGGCGATGTCGGAGAACACCCCTGTTTTTGGTAAAAATGACCTCGACTACCTGGTGCAAGAAAACCAGCAGGAACAGGATGTTAATGGTCAGCAGGTTGATTTGAACTACTTTCAGAATGCCCTCTATTTCACCGAGGTGAAAGTGCGTGAATGCATGGTACACCGCACAGAATTGGTGGCCATCGGCATCGAAGAAACGGTAGAGGGTCTCCGCCAGGTATTTGCCGAATCGGAGCACTCCAAGGTGCTGGTGTATGAAAACAGCATCGACAAAATTGTGGGATATGTGCATTTTCAGGCCATGTTCGGCCAACCTGCCGATATTGCATCTGTTACCATGCCCATCATGATTGTACCTGAAACCATGTCGGCCATGCAACTGCTCAAGCAGTTCAATACCGATCGCAAGAGTATTGCGCTCGTTGTAGATGAGTTGGGGGGAACCAGCGGCATTGTAACGGTAGAGGACCTCATTGAGGAGATTTTCGGGGAGATTGAAGACGAGCACGACGTTGATGACCTCGTAGAAAAGGAGTTGGCTCCGAATACCTATTTGCTGTCGGCACGCCACGAAATCGATTATCTGAACGATGCGTATAAATTGGATTTGCCAGAAGGCGATTATGAAACCTTGGGTGGATTTATTTTTGAGCATTACCCTTCCATACCCGAAATTGACGAAACCCTCGACGTGCAGGGCTTTCAAATCACCATTGTTTCAGTGAGCAATACACGCATCGAGACGGTGAAACTGGTAAAACAAGCAACAGAGGATTAGAGCTTTCTGCAATTGCAGGTTGAAATTGTCAGATGAAACTTTATTTTTGCGCACTAACTTAAAATCAGACTATATACATGTCAGTCATTACCACGATTAGAAACAAAGCGGGTTTGATGGTCACCCTCATTGGTTTGGCCATTGTTTCGTTTTTGTTGATGGATGTTTTTAGCGGTAACGGGATTTTTTCTGGCAATCAGAGCAATAACGTAGGCGAAATAGACGGGGAAGAAATCAGCATTCAGCTTTTTGAAACAAAGGTGGATGAAGCGGTGGAGACCTACAAAGCCAATGCGCAACAAGACAAAGTAGACGATAATACCCTCGGGATGATCCGCGACCAGGTTTGGAACGAACTGTTGCGCGAACGCATCATGGGTGGTGCTTATGCCGAATTGGGCATTGCGGTAAGCGAAGATGAGCTTTTCGACATGGTACAAGGCACCAACATCAATCCTTCGGTACGTCAGGCTTTCAGCAACCCACAAACGGGTGAATTCGACCGCAACCAGGTTGTACAATTTTTGCGCAATCTCGATCAGCAGCCTGAAGACATGCAGCGCCGTTGGTTGAATTTTGAAAAGTACCTCGTGCAAGAGCGCGAAGGACAGAAGTACACCGCCCTCATCAACAAGGGGCTGTATGTACCCACCTTTTTCGCCAAAAAGTACTACGAAAACACCAATACCATTGCAGAAGGTCGTTTCGTATTGTTGGATTATGGCGTGATTGCCGATTCCACCATTGAAGTAACCGAAAAGGAATTGAAGGCATACTACAATGATCACCAAAAGGATTTCGAGAGCAAAGAAGAACTCCGTGCGGTTGATTATGTGCAGTACGAAGTGAAGCCCAGTGCCGATGATGATGCACGTGCCCTCCAAAATGTAACCGATTTGCGTGAGCAGTTTGTAGCAACCGAGAACGATTCGCTGTTTGTGAGCCTCAACTCCGATTTGCCATTCGACGATAATTACGTGGCAGAATCGGCTTTGGTGAGCGATGTGCAAAAGAAAATGTTCTTGAACAATGTTGTAGGTGTAGTGAGCGAAGTGTACCGCGATGGCGACTATTACAAAATGACCAAAATGCTCAGCCGTGTGGCGCGCCCTGACTCGGTAAAAGCCCGTCACATTTTGCTGCGTGCCAAAGAAGGCGAATCAGCAGAAGCACTCAAAGGCAGGGTTGACAGTTTGTTTGCATTGGCCAAAAAGGGAGATTTTGCAGCACTGGCCAAAGCCAATAGCGAAGATCCGGGTTCGGCTGAAAAAGGCGGCGATTTGGGATTCTTTGCCGAAGGCATGATGGTGAAGCCTTTCAACGACGCATGTTTTGGTGGCAGAAAAGGGGATATGGTCACTGTTCAATCTGATTTTGGTTGGCACATCATCAACATCACCGACCAAAAGGGCAGCCGTGTGGTAGCCAAATTTGCCACCATTGCCAACCAAATAGAAGCCAGCACCGAAACCTATCGTGCGGCATATGCCGAAGCCGGTAAGTTTGCCAGTCAAACCACCTCGGCCGAATTGTTCGAAAAGAATGTGGAAGAAATGGGACTGGTAAAGCGTTCGGCTGAATTCATTCGGGTGAATGACCGCACCTTGCAGGGCTTGCCCAATTCAAGGGAAATTGTACGCTGGGCTTACAAAAACGAGTCTGGTGCTATCAGTCCGGTTTTCGAAGTAGAAGATAAATACATAGTAGCCACACTCACAAAGGTGACACCCAAGGGAACCAAATCGTTTGAAGAAGTAAAAACCGATGTAGAAGCCTATGTAAAGCGCGACAAAAAGGCCGAGCAGTTGATTGCCAAAGCCGAAAAAGCAGTAAGCGTTGCCAAAGGAGATTTGGAAGCCGTTGCCCGCGAATCGGCAGGCATGGTGCAGGCCTTCAACGGAGCAACTTTCCAATCTAACTTCCTCACCGGCATCGGACGTGAGCCGGTGGTATCGGGCACCATCTTTACCCTCAAGCCCGGCAGTTTGAGCAAGCCATTGAAAGGTGAGCGCGGTGTATATGTGGTGGTAGTAGACACCAAAACTCCTGCTGCCGAACAAGGCGATTTGGAGCCAAGCAAACAAGCTTTGCGCAACCAATTGGCGGCACGTGGTAGCAACGAGGCCTTTAACGCGAAAAAAGAATTGATCAAGCAAGAAGACAACCGTCACTTGTTCTATTGAGCATTTTTAAACTTTTTGAAGAACCTTTCCGTTCTACGGGAAGGTTCTTTTTATTTGGCACAAACCGAAAGCATGGAGTTGATTCAGAATAAGGTGGCCGATAGCGGCTTAAAAGTATTGGATCCGGCTGATTTTTTGCCTGAAATGCCGGTTGTATCGCTGGATATCAGCCAATTTTTATGGCAGGGCATGGTGCTGCGGGAGAAGGATTTCAGGGAGCAATTGAAGCATTTCGACTGGTTAGCATTTACTGGCAAGTTCGTTGCGATTGATTGTTCAACTGATGCCATCGTGCCGCGTTGGGCTTATATGCTCATTACCCAGTATCTGCTTCAGCATACACCCCACATGGCCAAAGGTTCGACAAAAGCATGTGCCGAAGCATGGGCCTTGGCAGGCATTGCAAAAGCCGACTTCGAGGAATACCGCGATGAAAAAGTGATCCTCAAGGGTTGTGGTGATGACAGCTTGAGCGATGCCTTGTACATAGCGCTTACAGCTCGCTTGCAACCCTTGGTGAAAAGCCTGATGTACGGTGAGCCCTGTTCAACAGTACCTGTTTACAAAAAGAAATAGCATGAACCTTCCCTCTTTTACTTCGAACAAATATGTGCAGAGCATACTGCTGGCCATGATTGCCGGGTTGGTTTTTAAACTCACCACCTCAAGTCGGTACACCGATGACAGTGAGTATCTCGAGCAATTTTGGAAGAATTACCAGGTGTATGCCATCCCATTCCCCGATGATATGTACTTCGCCGGTGAAAAGGTGCCCATGTTCGACTTTGAGGTGCGCGAAAGGGTGGACCGCGAGCTTTTGGTGAATACTTATTACCAAAGTGCCTCGATTTTGCATTTCAAAAAGGCTGCACGCTGGTTTCCGGTCATCGAAAAAATATTGAAGGAGCAAGGGGTACCCGAAGATTTCAAATACATCGCCGTGATCGAAAGTGGTTTGAGCAATGTGGTGAGTCCGGCCGGTGCCGTGGGTTTTTGGCAAATCATGAAAAATACCGGTTTGGAGCTGGGCATGCAGGTAGATGAGGTGGTAGACGAACGATATGATCCTGTAAAATCGACCTATGCCGCATGTCGTTATTTCAAAAAAGCGTACAAAGAATTTGGCAGTTGGACCATGGTGGCCGCTTCGTACAATATGGGCATGGGGGGATTGCGCAGACAAGCCAGTCAGCAAGGTCTTGAGGATTACCATGGCTTGTACCTGAACAATGAAACATCGCGTTACATCCCGCGCTTGTTGGCTGTTAAACAAATCATGGAGCACCCGCGCCAGTATGGGTATCATTTCCGCGATAAGCACCTGTACAAACCGCTCAAAACAAACCAGGTAGAAGTAAAAGAGGAAGTGACCGATTTGGTGGCATTTGCCAAAAGCAAGGGAATCACCTACAAACACCTCAAAGTTTTTAATCCCTGGATGCGCAAGACCTTTTTGCCTGCCCCTGCCGCCGGTAAGTCATGGCTCATTGAGATTCCCGATCCGTCGGTATTTGACGATCAAAATGAACTGAAGCCCGAATACAAAATAGTACTTCCCGAAGTACAGCAAATTGAACAAAAAGCTTCGGAGCCGGACTATATCGAAGTGAAGCATGTGGTAGAAAAAGCCCAAACCATCAATGAGATTGCTGCAATGTTTGAAGTGCGGGTGGTAGACCTGGTGATTTGGAATGCTTTGGAAAGCACCGAGCTGAGCAAAGATCAAGTGTTGGTGGTGCATGTTAAAAAACCGAAAGCTGTGGAAGCTGTTGACAATAAATAGCAATTTGTAGTTTCGCAGTCTGCATGAAAAATAGCCCGGAGGCCTTAGCGGCTGAATCGTATTTAGAAGTATTTGGTGCCCGAGAGCACAATCTTAAAAACATTGATGTTCGCATTCCGCGGAACCAGCTGGTGGTAATTACCGGCTTGAGTGGCAGTGGCAAATCGTCGCTGGCTTTCGAAACCATCTATGCCGAAGGTCAACGGCGGTACATGGAGAGCTTTTCGGCTTATGCACGCCAGTTTATTGGCGACATGGAGCGCCCCGATGTGGACAAAATTGAAGGGCTGAGTCCAGTTATTTCGATTGAGCAAAAGACCACCGGACGAAATCCGCGTTCGACAGTAGGCACCATCACCGAAGTGTACGATTTTATGCGCTTGCTGTTTGCACGTGTAGGCGAGGCCTATTCTTACGTCAATGGCAAACGCATGCAAAGGTTTACCGAGCAGCAAATTGAGGGGGGGATTGCGGAGCGTTATGCAGGCAAAAAAATTGCGCTTTTGGCGCCTTTGGTGCGTGCACGCAAAGGACATTACCGCGAGTTGTTTGAGCAAATGCGCAAACAGGGGTATTTGAAAATCCGGGTCGATGGCGAAGTGCTCGATTTGCAACCCAAAATGCAGGTTGATCGCTACAAAGTGCACGATATAGAATTGGTGGTCGATCGCTTGATACCCACCGATGACGAGCAAAAGCGCTTGCGTCAATCGATCCAACAGGCTTTGCGCTTGGGCAAGGGTACCATGCTTGTGCTCGATTATGAAACCAATGAGGTGGCCTACTACAGCCGTTTTTTAATGGATCCTGAAAGTGGGATTGCCTACGACGAACCTCAGCCGAATACTTTCAGCTTCAACTCGCCCTATGGCGCATGTGAACATTGTGATGGTTTGGGCACCATTGCCGAAATTGATCCGGCGCTCATCATGCCCGATCCTGCCTTGAGCATTACCGCTGGGGGCTTGGCACCGTTGGGCGAGTACCGCGATATTTGGGCTTTTCGGCTTATTTCGGCTGCTGCCAAAAAGTTTAAGTTCAGCTTGACCACTCCCGTGGGCCAACTCGACGCCAAAGCAAGGGAAATTTTGCTGTTTGGCAGCGAAGAAACCTTGGAAGTGCCTGGCCGTTACGATGAGAGTTACGGTCACCAGTTGCGCTTTGAGGGCTTGGTGAATTTACTCAAGAAGCAGCAGGACGATGCCAGCAGCATCAGCATGCAAAGTTGGGCCGAAGAATATGTGAGTCATGTTACCTGCCCGGTTTGCAATGGTGGTCGCCTCAAACAAGAGGCCCTGCATTACCGCATCAAGGCCAAAAACATCGCTGAGCTCAGCGGCATGGAAATAGGAGAGGTAACCCAATGGTTTCACGATTTGGATGGCTATTTCACCGGACAGGATGCCGTGGTGGCGGTGGAAATTTTGAAAGAAATCAGGGTGCGCCTTGGCTTTTTGCAAAACATTGGCTTGTCGTATTTGTCGTTGAGCCGCGGCGCGAATACCCTGAGTGGGGGTGAATCGCAGCGTATCCGTTTGGCTACCCAAATTGGCTCGCAGTTGGTAGGCGTATTGTACATCCTCGATGAACCCAGCATTGGCTTGCATCAACGCGATAACCAACGTCTCATTGCTTCGCTGAAACAGCTGCGCGATGCAGGCAATACTGTTTTGGTGGTGGAGCACGATGAAGACATGATCCGGGAAAGCGATTTTGTGTTAGACATCGGTCCGGGTGCCGGCAAACACGGTGGACAGGTGGTAGGTGCTGCTGTTCCCGCCGATTTCTTGCAATTGCCAACACTTACGGCGCAATACCTGCGGGGCGAGAGGCAAATGCCTGCTGTAAGATTGCGCAAAGGGTCTGGCCGGTCGATTGTATTGAAAGGCGCTTCTGGCAATAATTTGCAAAAGGTATCGGTTGAATTTCCGTTGGGCCAGTTCATCTGTGTGACCGGCGTTTCGGGATCGGGCAAATCTACCCTCATCAATGAAACCCTTTATCCCATTCTGAGCCAGTATTTGTACAACAGCCGCAAGAAGCCCTTGGCCTATGCCAGTGTTGCCGGATTGGAGCATGTAGACAAGGTGATTGAAATCGACCAAACGCCCATTGGCCGCACGCCGCGTTCCAATCCGAGCACCTATACCACAGTATTTAGCGACATCCGGACGCTGTTTGCCGAATTGCCCGAAGCGAAAATACGTGGATACAAGCCCGGTCGTTTTTCTTTCAACGTAAAGGGAGGCCGCTGTGAAAGTTGTGGAGGCGCTGGTGTTCGCGTCATTGAAATGAATTTTTTGCCCGATGTGCAGGTGCATTGCGATACCTGCCAAGGCCGCCGCTACAACCGTGAAACCTTGGAAGTGCGTTACCGGGGCAAATCGATTAGTGATGTGCTCGACATGAGCATTGATGAAGCCGTGGCCTTCTTTGAAAGTATGCCGAATATCTTGCGTAAAATCAAAACCTTGCAAGATGTGGGCTTGGGCTATTTGACCTTGGGCCAACCCAGCACCACTTTGTCGGGCGGCGAGGCGCAGCGGGTGAAATTGGCGGCTGAGTTGTCGAAAAAGGATACTGGAAGCACCTTTTATATCCTGGATGAGCCTACAACCGGTTTGCATTTTGAAGATGTGCGTGTGCTCTTGGAGGTCTTGCACAAATTGGTGGATCGCGGAAATACGGTTTTGGTCATTGAGCACAACTTGGATGTGATTCGAACAGCCGACTACATTGTTGATATAGGTCCGGATGGTGGGAAGTACGGAGGTCAAGTTGTTTATGCTGGCAATTTAGCTTCAATGAAAGCACAAAAGGATAGGAGCATCACCGCAAACTTCATCTAAAATGCCTTTTGCCCAAAAAAGGGCTTGTAAATTTTTCACGAGGGGTTTGTATTTGTCATATTGATGCCATAGATTCGTCCATTGATTAAATACCTAAAATCTATCGTATGAATTCTAACACTACCCTTTTCCCGAGGGGCAGCACACCTGCATCGGGTAAGAAAACACGCTTCGCGGCGTGGATGGTGGCGTTGCTGCTGATGATTACGGGTTTGACGGCACAAGCACAGCTTCCGTCATACACCTTTTCATCCACGGTCGACACCTACACGCCAATTACCGGAGGCACCGTTTTGGGAACAACAACCACAGATGACCAGTCATTTGTGGATGAAACGGTTCCTGCTGGTGCTACTGGAACAGTTACTGGTGTGGGTTTGCCCATTGGTTTTAACTTTACCTTCAACGGCATCACGTTCGACCGTTTTGGTATCAACGCCAATGGCTGGATCTTTTTGGGGCAGTCGGCCTTGACGCCTGCTGTAACCAACATTGGTAACAGTTATGTGCCATTGAGTGTAGCCAATACATCGACGCCTCCCCAGTTGCGCAGCCGCATTGCAGCATTTGCACGCGACTTGAACGCACAAACGGGTGCTGAATTGCGTTATCAAACCATCGGTACAGCACCGAACCGCACCTTGGTGGTTCAGTTTACCAATTATCGTCGATACAACCAAACTGGCGATAACCTCAATTTCCAGATTCGTTTGCATGAAGGAAGCAATAATGTGAGCTTGGTGTATGGCACCATGACTGTATCTGCCGCATCTACTATTGAAGTAGGTTTGGGTGGAGCGAATAATGCCGATTTCTTCAGCCGTACATCTGCCACTGACTGGGTATCTTCAACCTCGAGCACTATCAATACGGCGACCATGCCTATTTCTGCTACAGTTTTCCCTGCTAGCGGAACTACTTTCACCTTCGCAGCTCCAACTTGTTTTGTGCCAACCGCCTTGGCAATCGACAGTGTAACCAATACAACTGTTCGTATTAATTGGAGAGCACCATTTTCTGCTCCGGCTACCAACTATCAGTACGCTGTAACCACAAGCAGTACCCCTCCGGCTTCTGGAACTACTACTAGCGATACCACTGCTGCCATTACTGGTTTAACAGCCAGCACAGTTTACAATGTATTTGTTCGTTCAAACTGCGGTAGCACCAGCGGATTTTCAAACTGGGCAGGCCCGCTAACTTTCATAACCGGTGGTCCAATCAGTTCAGTTGCCAGCGGATTGTGGAGCAACCCTGCTACTTGGGCAGGTGGAGCAGTACCTGGTCCGGCTAGCACTGTAACCATTGGTGCAGCTGATTCGGTTATTTTAGACGTAAATGCAGCAGTAACATCCTTAACCGTGAATGGTGTGCTTGGCGTAAATGCGGCAGCACAACGTGTATTGACGGTTAATGGCGCAACGACTGTAGCTGCTTCGGGTTCCATCAACTTTGGTGTGCCCACAACAGGTACTTCTTTGCGTATCCTCGACTTCAAAGGTGCCTTCAACCATGCAGGTACATCGAATTTTGCGAACGGCAATGCTGTTTGGAGCTTCAGTGGAACTACGGCTCAAACTATCAGTTTAGGCGGCACGCTTACAAACAATGCTGTTGGCCAATTATTGGCTAACAATGCTGCTGGTTTGACTTTGTCAACACCTTTGACCGTTGGCTTTAACGTTGATCTCATCAACGGTGCCTTCAACATCGGCTCAAATCTTACCATTGATTTTGCTGCCACCTCAGGTACCAACTCACAAGTACGTCGTTCACCTCTCGGAAGTTTTGTAGGCACACCTACCATTACTTCTACCGTTTACAACGTACAGTATGTATTCTTCACTGGCCAAACATCTGCCATGATTACAGAAGGCACTGAAATACCTGCTTCACGCACGGTGAATGCCTTTACAATCAGCAACCCCGCAGGTGTAACATTGACTGGTAACCTCACGGTTACTGCTGCTAGCAGTGCCTTGGTGTTGACCAACGGTATCATCAACTTACCAGCTGGCGGTAAAATCATCAGCACAGCTACTGGTTTTGCTCCAACTGTTGGTAGCAACACCTCATTCATCAATGGTGGTTTGGAAGTGAGCGTATTGACAACCGCCAATACCACACGCAACTTCCCAGTTGGTTCGGTAGTTAACGGCGTGGCATCACGCGCTCAAGTGGTTATTGCCAACATCATTACTGGTGCAGGAAATACCCGCCAAATTACTGTAATGCCTGTAGGCGCTCCATCTGGCTCAGGCGTAGCTCCCGTTACAACGCCAATGGGTCCTCGTGCTTTCGAAATTACAGCCACAGGCTCTTTGGGTACAGGTACAACTGTAGCCCTCAACTGGCAAGCTGATGATGCAGCTGGCTTCTTTAGCACATTAGCAAACATCCGCGTGGTTCAGGCACCAGCTTTGAATGGCCCATGGACTGCCAGAAGTGCGACCTCTACCGCTGGTAGTTTAACTGGTACAGGTACACGTACTACAACCGCTGTGAATCCATTCACAAACGGTGCTTTCTTCGCTTGGGGTACCACAGGTGTAGCTGAATTATCGATAGTTGGTTTGGCTGGCCCGAACATGCAGGCTCCTTGTTTGACTGCCAATGAAGTAATCAGAGCGGTGGTTCGCAACACCGGTGGAGGAACAGTTGATTACAGCACGAACAACCTCGTGATGAACGCTACTGTTACCACTCCTTCGGGTACCGTAATTAACTTGACGCCTGTAACCAGGAACACAGGTTCGTTAGCGGCAAATACCAATGATACCATAACCTTTGCTACTTCGGTGAATATGGTAGCGCAAGGTAAGTATGCGCTGGAAATTCGCATGGATTCTTTGGCAGGACAGGTTCGTACCGATGATACTTTGCGTACCAATATCCGTTCGCACCAAGTGAATGCAGTTGCAGTGCCAGGTCAAATCATCACCGGTCAATCTGCAACGGTACGTGTAACTTCTTCTGAGCGCATGCGCATTACCGAATACACCCAGTTCTTTGGTGGTACCGGTCAAACACCTGTATATCCTTCTTTTGTAACAAGCAATACGTCAGATCCTGATTTGTTGGAAATGACCAACTTAGGCAGTCTCCCTGCCGATTTGTCGGGTCACAAACTGGATGTATATGGCGTTGGTGCACGTACTTACACTTTCCCACAGGGCACAATTGTTCCTCCATTTGCCGTTGTAGTGATTCACGTTGGAACAGGTACTGACCAGCCTCAAAATAATTTCTACAATACAGGTGGTGCAAACGGTACCATTTCTTCTACCTCGCAGACTGGTTATGTTTTACGTGACACAGCTGGAGCTATCATTGATGCAGTTGCTACAAACGGATTTGCTTTCCCTGCATCAGCCAATGTAAGTGGTGCTGACTGGTCGGGTAGTATTCCCAACTCATCGGCTGGTGGTTCATTGCTTTCTGCCGATGTGAATCGTTCTTCGTCTTGGGTAGTGGCAACTGCTGCTGCGCCACAAACCATGGGTTCACTCAACCCAGGTTTGGTACCAGATACTGCAACTGTTAGCTGGGCTGGTCCTGGTGGCTTCACTGCTTCAACCGTTTCGGCAAGCACAGGTGTACGCAATACAGCAGCTACCGAAAACTACACTGCTACCGTATCTTATGGCAGCTGTGTAAAAACTTCTGTTGCAAGCTTGAGCGTGGTGCTTCCTATTCCTCCAATAGCTGGATTTACAGTAAGTGCTGATTCAGCGACTACTGGTGGTATTGTGAGCACAATCACCCTCACCGATACTTCGTTGAATATTCCATTCACACGTCGTTGGACCATTACGCCTAACACCTTCCAGTATGTGAACAATACCAACGATAGCAGCATCGCGCCTCAGGTTCGTTTCAATGCAGTTGGTTCTTACAATGTGAAGTTGTTTGTTTCTAACCCTGCAGGTGCTGACTCATTGACTCGGAACAATGCCGTAGTGGTTACTTTGGCGTATTGTGCTTCTAATGCAACTAACTCCGCTGATACCAAAATCGACAGTGTGGTAATTGGTAACACCATCACCGGTTCTGCTCAAGCAACTTGTGAAACTTACACCAATTACACCAATTTAGGTGTGGCAGGTATCATGGTGAAGGGTCAAGCTAACCTCATTCAGGTGAAGAGTGGTTATTGCGGCTCATCGTCATATGGTTCTTTGGGTAAGGTATTCGTTGATGCCAATAAAAATGGCTTGTTTGAAGCCAATGAAGAAGCTGCCACTTTTGGTCCTTTGGCTGCAACTGGTAGCGGTGCTGCCCGTGAGTGGTTCAATGTGAACTTGTATGTAAACGGCGCAGCCGATACAGGTGTAACCCGCATGCGCATCATTTGGCAGGAAGCAACCACACTTTCTGAAGTTCAGGGTTGTGGCACTTATGCCTACGGTGAAACCGAAGATTACAACATCCGTTTGGTGAATCCTACTGTTGCTGCTCAGCCATTCTTGGTAGCTCCTGCTAACAATGTTCTTTTGAATGTCAATGGACCTGCGTCTTCTACAGCAGCGATCAACTGGCGTCCAGCTATGCCGTTCAATGGTACCGCTCAGTCAGCTGTTCGTTATACCTGGCAATTGGCCAGCCGCGCTGCTGGTAACTTCAATGCGCCACTTTTGTCGCTTGCTTCTAACAACGCCGGTGCTGACACTGCTTTGGTGTTGAACTTCCAGCAATTGGATGCTGCTTTGGCAGGCTTGAGTGTTGCTGTGGGTGATACTGTAAAAGGTATGTGGAGAGTCCGCGCTGTTGTAGGTAGCGATACTGTTTATTCTTTCCAAACCTGGAACATCGACATCCGCCGTGGTACTGTAACCGATGCACTTGCGGCATTCAACTTGTTGGCACCTGCCAATGGTACGGTATTGCCAGTAGCTGGTCCTGGATCACAATCGGTGAACATTTCTTGGAATCGTTCGATTGAAGGCAACAACAATCCGGTTACCTATCAGTGGTTAGCTGTTGCTCCTGGCGGTAACTTCAACACGCCAATTGTTTCATTGGACGCGAATAACAACGGTGCCGATACCGTACTTACTTTGACCTATGCGCAAATTGACGCTTTGTTGGCAAGTTTGAACTTCAACGTAGGTGACTCTGCCATCCTTGATTGGACTGTGCGTGCTACTTCAGGCAGCTTCAATCGTTTGGCTGTTCAAACATGGCGTGTGCGCTTGTTCCGTGGAGGTATTGCTCCATTGCGTTTGGCAGTTGCTCCTGTAGGAACAACCACCACACAGGTGCGCGCCCCGAATGGTTTGAATACCCACACCTTCCTGCGTGCAGCTACTTTTGTTCCTGCCTCTGAGTTGGCAGCTGCAGGTATCGATAGCGGTGAGTCTATCGTAAACCTTGCGTTCCGTTTGACTGCTGGTGCAAGTGTACCTAACAAGGGTCGCTTTACCCTCTACCTTGGAAACGGCCAGAATACAACCTACAGTCGCGGTACTGCTTGGACTGGCGCCATCAATGGCCTCGCTGTAGCATATGATGATTCATTGTCACTTCGTACTGCAGCTGGTTTGATGACCTTGCAATTGTCGCAGCCATTTGTTTACACGGGTGGATCTATTGAGATTGCTTATGATTGGGCAGCAGTTGCTCCTTTCGCAGTATCTCCTGGCATCGCTACTTATGCTGCTAATAGTGCTATTGGTGGCAGTTTGGTTTCGGCAGCGTCTGCAACGGCAGTTCCAACCACTTTGGGAGCAACGGCTTTCCGTCCTGAATTCGTTTGGGGTGTTGATGACCGCAAAGCCAACGAAGTGGAAGTTATTACCATGTTTGCAAAAGGTAGAAATCCACGTCAATGGGGTGCTCCTGAAGTTGTTCAGGCAATCGTTCGAAACAACGGTTATCAAACACGCAACAACTTGGGTGTAACTTTGAATGTAACCGGAGCGAATACTTTCACCAACACACAGACTGTTGCTGCCTTGGGTATTGACTCGGTTGCTACTGTAAACTTTGCCAACTTCTCCGGAACCGCACTTGGCTTCAATAACATGACCGTTAGCGTGCCTAACGACGATGTTAATGCCAACAACAGCAAGAACTGGGTTCAACAGCAAACCGATAGCATCTACAGCTACAACGACTCGTCATTGACTGGTTTGGGTGGTGTAGGTTACAATACCGGTTCAGGTTTGTTGCTCACACGTTACACTGTAACCGGTCAGCGCTCAATCCGCGCTGCGCGCATGCGTATTTCTAATACTGCTGCTATCATTGGCAACGGTTTGTACGCTGTGGTGTTGAACGACTCAGGTGTGATTTTGGCTCAGTCGGCTCCACGTGTGATTGCTGCAGCCGATACCAACCAGTGGGTTATCTTCAGCTTCCCGAATCCGGTGAACATCAACAATGGTAACTTCTACATCGGTATGGCACAGCCTGCCAATGCTACTACTGGTTACTTCCCAATGGCTTTCCAAACTGAAAACCCAACACGTGCCAATGCATATTACACTGCTGCCTTGAATGGTACAGGTTTGGCTCAAGTTGCAGGATTCCGTTTGATGATCGAAGCTCACGTGGGTGCTCCGGTGATTCCGGTTGACAGTTTGTCACGCTTTAGTTTGGTTGCCCCAGGAAACAACACCGTTGTGAACCTCCAAGGCGATCCCGCACAAACCGTGAACATCCGTTGGAACCAGTCGCGCCGTTCGGTTGGTACGACCCCTGTTACTTACCAGTGGTTGCTCGACTTGCCTGGTACCACTTTCACGAACCCTGTGGTTCGTGTGAATGCCGGTACTGACACCTCGATTACCTTCACATATGGACAAATTGTTGATACCCTCGCTGCCAAAGGCATCGCAGTGGGCGCAGGCTTCGTAGGTCGTTGGAGTGTACGTGCTACGAGCGATTCGTTGAGCCGTTTGGCTACCCTGCCATTCAACCTCACGTTGAACCGTGGTGTGATGACTTCTATCGAAGAGACCGACTTCAGCAAGTCAATTGTGATCTATCCAAACCCAGCTGCTTACACTGCCAAGTTGCAGGTAACTGGTTCTGACAAGGATTTGGCTATCACGGTTGTGAATGCTGTAGGTCAGGAAATGAAGAAGTTCACCGTGAACAGTGGTGTTCGCAATGAAATCGAAATTGATCTCGCTAATCTCAATGAAGGTCTGTATTTCGTACGCATCAGCAACGGAAGCAATATGGCCATCAAGCGTCTGATGATTCAGCGCTAATGTGAATTGAGACAACTCAACGGTCCCCCGCTTCGCAAGGAGCGGGGGATTTTTTTTGGCATGAAGTGCAGGTTAATGCATACGCAGCGACTTGGTTCAACGCTGTTTGGGTGCAAAAAAACCCAGGCCTTTGCTGACCTGGGTTGCACAAACAATGGCAAATGGCTCAGAGGATCTGCGCCGTATGGTCTTTGGTATTTACTTTTTCAATGATCTTTTCGATGTTGCCTTGGCCATCGATGATGAAGGTTACGCGATCGGTACCCATGTATTTGCGACCATACATGCTTTTTTCGATCCAGGTGCCATAGGCCTCGTGAACACTTTTGTCTTCGTCGGCCAATAGATCAAAAGGCAAGCTGTATTTGTTGGCAAATTTGTCGTGCGATTTCACGCTGTCGGAACTCACACCAATTACCACGTAGCCAGCGGCTAACAAGGCGCTGTGGTTGTCGCGCAGGTTGCAGGCTTCGGTTGTACAGCCGGGGGTGTCGTCTTTGGGGTAAAAGTAAAGGGCTATCTTTTTGCCGCTGAATTGGTCTAGGCTGATGGTTTCGCCTTTTTGGTTTTTGCCGCTGAAGTGCGGGGCTTTGTCGCCTGCTTGTGGTCTGCTCATATGCTGTTTATTTCGGTTTGGAATGTGGTTTCGTTGCCCACAGCATCTTTAACAACCAAACGGAGGATAAGATTTCCTTTGGGGCTATTTTCACCGAAGGTATAGGAAAGAGTTGCTGTTTTACCATCGAAAATTGCCTTTTGCCAGCTGTCACCGAGGTAAAGGTTGTATGACTGCAAACCAGAAAGATTGTCGGAAATTACAAAACGAATTTGCTGCCCTTTGCTGTAGGTGCCATTTGGCCGAATAGCTGTTGCCTTTATGACGGGTTTAATGGTGTCGATGGCAAGGTAAAAATCGCCTAAACCACGCACTTTCGATCGATACCAAGGACCATCCCATTTACCTGTTGTGGCGCTACGGCCTTTGCTGATGTTGATGTTCACCAAAACGGTTTTGCTTCTGAGGCTGTCTACCAATCCAGTATGTTTGATGGCAAGGTCATAAGAGGCATGCACAGGAATGCCGGGATGATGCAAGCTGTGAACCGATGAAAACATGGCGTAAGGCTTAATGCTTCGGCGATAAACAAAATGCAAGGTGTCGTACAAATTTTTCGCCGGCATGTTTAGCTGTACCTCGTCGTTTTGCCATTGCCAAACCTTTGTGGGTATTACCGTTTCTATGGCGTCGTTTTGCCGTTCCTGGAGCCCGGCCATTGTTCCTGCCGCGCCTCTAAGGTTTACTTGTGCAGTAGCACTGTTACCATCGAAATCACTGACGATTAGCTCAAAGCCTTTTTCTTCTCCGGCTTTGAGTTCTATCAAGCCAAAAGGCAAATGCATAGGAAGCATGCTCAGGAAGTTGCCCGACGACCTGAAGCACCGATAAATTTGCTCTTTTTGAAGCATTTTGGCCTCATAGTCCATCACAGCATTGGCATATCGGGTTTCATCAAATTCGAAACGATCGGCCTTGAATTGATACAAGGTGTCGCTACCGCTGCGCATGATGATTTGGTACAGCCCGTTGCGGAATTCGTTGCCGGTGTGTTTGTCCCAGCTTTTGAGTTGTAGGTACACGGGTCCGTGTACTTCGGGGGTGCTAGTAGCCTTATACAAATTGCCATTTGATCGCTGTAGTGCTATTTTACGAGGCAATCGTGAGCCATTGACCTGCGCTTGTTCAGTGTAAGGTACAATCTCTATAAAATCGATTACGGGCGCCACCTGGTCGGCCACTTTGAACCCGAAATGACGGGGATTAATAACCGCCTCGGTTTTGGTATCGCGCACTTCAAAATGTAAATGAGGGCCACCACTGCCGCCCGTATTGCCACTGAAAGCGATGCGTTGTCCTTTGGTAACAGGGAGCTCGCCAGGAAAGAGGGCAATATCTAACTCAAATGATTTCTTATCGTAATGCTTTTTCTCTACCCATTCGGCAATCGGACTGTCGAAATTGCGCAGATGGGCATATACCGTTGTGTAACCGTTGGGATGGTCGATGTACACGGCATTGCCGTAGCCGTAAGCCGAAACCTTGATGCGGCTCACATGCCCCTCCGCTGCGGCATAAACCGAAAGTCCTTCTACCGAATTGGTTCGGATATCGAGGCCGCTGTGGAAGTGGTTGGTTCGCAGCTCTCCGAATGTTCCCGAAAGTTTCAAGGGTATGTCGAGCGGCGAGCGGAAGTAGTTGGTTGGGTAGTTTTGGGCCGCCACCATCAACTGCATGCCACAAAGCCCGATGGTGAGGCATCGGGCGAGTAGGGTTGCTTTTTGCATATTAAAAATTCGGGCTGAGAACGTACTTGCTGTAGAAGTCTTCGATGTGGTCGACGGCTTCGTCGGCCGTATCCACGATTTTCAAGAGGTCGAGGTCATCGATGTTGATGTTGCGTTCCACTTCGTGCATGGTGGCTTTGATCCAGTCGATGAGGCCTTGCCAATAACTGCTTCCTACCAAAACAATCGGGAATTTCCCAATTTTGCGCGTCTGGATGAGTGTTAAGGCTTCGAAAAGTTCGTCCATGGTGCCAAATCCGCCCGGCAATACGATAAATCCTTGTGCATATTTGATGAACATGAGCTTGCGCACGAAGAAATAGTCGAAATTGATGAGCTTGTCGCCATCGATGTAGGGATTGCTGAATTGCTCGAAGGGCAGGTCGATGTTCAAGCCTACCGATTTGCCTCCCGCTAGTTTGGCGCCTTTGTTGCCTGCTTCCATGATGCCCGGACCACCACCTGTGATAACGCCATAGCCCCGCTCGGTGAGCTTTCGGCCTATTTCTTCGGCCAGCAAATAGTATTTGTTGTCGGGCTTGGTGCGTGCCGAACCAAAAATGGATACGCATGGGCCAATGCGCGAAAGCTTTTCGAAGCCTTCTACAAATTCGGCAATGATTTTAAATATCTGCCACGATGAAGCGGCTTTAATTTCCGTCCAGCTCTTTTGTTCAAAAGCACCGCGGATCAATTCTTCTTTGTCGTTACTCATAGGGATACATTCATGCTGCTTTTGCTGCGGATCAGCCATAAACCGACGAAAGTAAGCAGCCCGTTTACAATCAATAGTTCAAAGCCAAATTTATAACCATTTAGCCAGTTTTCGGCGTTTTGACTGAGGATGTAACTTAAAACGGGGGCGATTATTGCCGGTATAGGCACCCATCGGTCGCGTACTTGCCAAGGGGTAAATAATCCGAAGGCAAAAAGTCCCAGCAGCGGGCCGTAGGTGTAGCCTGCCACGGTAAACAATTGGGTGATGAGCGAATCGTTGTGCAGCGATTTGAACAATAAGATTTGAAGACCGATGAACACCGACATGCCAATGTGTACCCACATGCGGGTTTTGACAGAGCCTTTTTCGTTGCTAAAACCCAAGAAATCGACACAAAAAGAGGTGGTGAGGGCAGTTAGGGCAGAGTCGGCGCTGGAATATGCAGCGGCAATGAGGCCGATGACGAAGGTTATGCCTGCCAATGTGCCAAAGTGGTTGAGCGCAAGCATGGGGAAAAGCTCGTCGGCTTTGGTGGGCAATGCGATGCCATTTGCATCGGTATACAGGTACATGAGGGCACCCAAACTAAGGAAAAGCGCATTTACACCTACCAGCACCAGGCTAAACCAAAACATGTTTTTTTGGGCATCGGCCAAGCTGCGGCAACTGAGGTTTTTTTGCATCATGTCTTGGTCGAGGCCTGTCATGACAATGGTGATGAAGGCCCCCGAGAGGAACATCTTCACAAAATGTCGGGAATCATTGGCATCCCAGAAAAACAGCTGGCTGTAGTCGCTGTTGCCAATGAGCCCGGGCAATTCGGCCCAACTGCTGCCCAAGGCGCTGAGAATGGTGCCTATCGACAAAACCACCGCCAGCAGCATAAAGGCGGTTTGAAGGGTATCGGTCCAAATAATGGTATTGATACCGCTTCGGAACGTATACAACCAAATGAGCACAATGGTTGCCACCACTGTTGCCCAAAACGGGATGCCCATAGGGCCCAACACAAAACTGTCGAGCACCATGGCCACCAGGTAAAGCCGGAATGATGAGCCAATGGAGCGCGAAAGCAAAAAGAATGACGCACCCGTTTTGTGGCTGTACGTTCCGAAGCGGCTGTTGAGGTAGGCGTAAATGCTGGTGAGGTTGAGGCGGTAATACAAGGGCAGCAACACTTTGATGATGACCAGATAGCCGAGAAAGTAGCCAAAAACCAATTGCATATAACTGAATGCTTGTTGGTTTACCGTGCCAGGGATGCTGATGAAGGTAACCCCCGAAAGGCTGGAGCCAATCATGCCGAAGGCCACCAGGTACCAAGGCGACGATTTGCCAGCCAGGAAAAAAGCGGCATTGTCGCTTTTCCGACCGGTCAGTCGGGCAATCAAAATGAGCAAGCCAAAGTAGGCGGCTATGAGTCCAAGTATAAGCGCTGGTTGCATATCAAAATCGAATGGTGCCTGTTCAACCTAGGTAAGGACGAAGGTAGTATTTTTGACCCTATGAATTTTCCTTCGCGCCTGATTGAAGAGGCAGTACTTGCATTTTCGCGTTTTCCGGGGATTGGCAAAAAGACGGCATTGCGGCTCACCTTGCATTTGTTGCGCCAGGATCCGGCCGAAGCCCAGGCCTTGGCCACTGCAGTACATCGGTTGACCACCGAAATTCAATATTGCCAAAAATGCCACAACATCAGCGACGCACCTTTGTGCCTGATTTGTGCCAACGACCGCCGCGACCATGGTTTGGTGTGTGTGGTGGCCGACATGCGTGATGTGATTGCCATTGAAAATACCGGTCAATTCGGTGGGGTATACCATGTATTGGGTGGACTGATTACACCGATGGAAGGCATTGGTCCTCACCAGTTGAAGCTTGCGTCGCTCGAGCACAGGGCTGCCTCGGGTGAGGTGCGTGAAATGGTTTTGGCATTTTCGGCCACCATGGAAGGCGATACCACAGCTTTTTACATTGGGCGAAAATTCAAAGAAAGCGGCATCAAAATGAGTACAATTGCGCGCGGTATTGCCATAGGCGGCGAATTGGAGTATGCCGATGAAATAACGTTGGGCCGGTCGATCCAGCAACGCATTCCGTTTGGTCTTTAGTCGAGTTCGAACTTGCGCTGACCGCGTACCACATACCAAGTGGTAAAGCGTCCTTGATCGCTGATGTATCCCCTGAATTGTTTTTCGATGCGGTAACCCAGGCCCATTTCTCGGGATACGATTTTTAGCTGGTCGAGATTGTCGTCGTTGAAGATGAGCAGTTGGCGTCGGTTTTCGAGGGCGGGCAACCATGCCAGCATATCATTGGCTTCTTCGTAGCGACAACGGTTGGCTGCCAAATAAAAGGGCAAGCTGGGCAATTGGAAATTTTGGGTAAGGATGACTTTTTCGCCGAAGCTGTTCAAGGCAGCAAAATGCGCCAAATCGCGTGTGGCCGATCGGGCGGGTTCCATGTGTGGCAGGATGCCTTGCCAAAAAATCCCGATAAAGAGCAAAGCCTGCAGCATCATGGCCCTGAAGGCCCAGCCATAAGCATTGCGCAGGAGCAGCAATAGCACACCGATCGACAGCAGCAAGATGGCGAACGATAAGGCAAAAGCCATGGGCAGGGCTTCGGGCGTAAAAATGAGGCTGCCTCCTACAGGTGTTTTGACCATGATGGGGAGAAATATAACCACCCCGGTGCTGATGAGGAAATAGAGTACGGCACCCAGTTGCAGGCTGCGTTGCTCAAGCAAGGCCTTGGGTTGCAGTTGCAACAAATAGCGGCTCATGAGCAGGGCTACTGCCGGAAACGCGCCTACGGCGTAGGTAGGCAACTTCGATCCCATGGCTTCGTAAATGACCCAGCCGCTCACGCACCAGGCCAAGAGCAAAAAGGCATGGTGTTGCTCTTCTGTTTTGTCTTTTACCTGTTTGATGGCCAGCCAAAGGGCTGCCGGAAACAAAGCGACAAATGGCTGAAAAAAAACGAGCATAGTGCCCAGGTAATAGCCCGGAGGACCTGTTTGACCCAGTACTTCGGAAGAAACACGACGCACGGTGTACCAATCGATCATCCAGCTAAGAAAGGCCCCATTGTCGGTGAGCCAGGCCAAGCGGCCCCATAGCAGCAAAGGGAAGGCGGCAATGGGGTATAAAAACCAGGGATGAAACGACCAGATATGTTTCCGTTGGGGTGAAAAGAGCAAGGTAAGTCCCAATATGCCGATGGTGACAATCAGTATGGGTGGGCCTTTTACCAACATGCCGCCGGCCAAACCGATTACAAAAAGCAGTTGGTACTTTTTTCGGGGTGTATTAAAATAGGCCAGCAGCGAAAGCACTGCAAGGGTGGTGAAAAAGAGAAGATTGGCATCGGTTACCGATACTTTTTGCAAGAGGGTAATCAGATAATTGGCTGCCAGGATGTAGGCGGCTACTTTGGCTGTAGCAGGATTGTAAATGCGGGCCCCAAGGTATCTAACCAGTCCAATGGTGGCTGCTGCTGCTAATATAGAGGGTAGACGGAGGGCAATTTCATTGGCGCCAAAAAACAAAAAAGATACACTGATGGTCCAAAAATGCCAGGGAGTTTTGCGGTGGATGTCGCTCCACAAAAAATCGGGAACCAGCCAATTGCCCGTGTGCAGCATATTCCAGGCAAATCCGCCGTAGGCGGCTTCATCCTGGTCCCATACCGATAATTGCAATCCTGCCAACCAAGCCACAGCGAATGCTGCTAACCAAACCCATTTTTCGAAGGGCTTCTCGGGGAGGATTTTCATGTCAATGCAGACTTATTCTGTTTCGCCCCAAGCGTCAAAGAGCTTGTTGATGAAGATGTTTTCTTCGGGACTCAAAATTTGGTCGCTATTCACCAAATCCATCGCAACTTGCAAGAAGCCGGAACGTTCAGCAGCATTGCTTTGGCTGAAAAAGGCGTTCATGGCTTCGCGGAACTCCAACATTTTGAGGTCGTGCGAAAGCGCTTGCAGGCGCACCTGTTCCGATTGCATGGCGGCACCAATGGTTCTGGGGTCAAAACTTTCGCCCAGGTAATTTACAATAAGAGCATGTTCTTGTTCGAGGTGCTTTCCATCGACATTGGCCAAGATCATGAGCATTTTATAGCCAGCGGTGATTTTGTTCATGCTAATAATGATTTGCACTGCAAAAAAATAGTATTTTCAGCGCAATGAGAAGTTAATCTTTGAAAACTTCGATGGTTTTGGTCATGCGTACCAAATCGGTGAATTTTCCTTCGTAGCGGGTGGCCCGCACCATGTGGTTGTCGATCCAATGGTAATTGCCGCCACGGGGTTTGTTCATGAGCAGCCCGTGGTATTTGAATCCGTGTTTTTGCAGCCAGGTTTCTGTGATTTCGCGCAAATCTTCGGTACGCGAGGTAAAAAAGGTGATGATGTGGCCGGCATCATACCAGCGGTTCACGGTTTCGAGGGCATCGGGGAAAGGTGCGCAGCTGACCATGCGCTCAGGCGCTTCGTTGGGCACGTCTTCAGTAATGGTGCCGTCGATGTCGATAAGAAAGTTGCGCACCTCTTGTGGCAGTTGGGGACTGATGAGCTGGCCACTTTCGTCGTAGACTTCGTGTAGGTGTTTATTTGGATCGGGGTTGTGGTTCATTGGCGTTCGGAAATTTGAAGTGAACGATGCGCAATCGTCCGGGAGTTGTGGTTTTATAAGGCCTTGTGCTGCTGTAGAGCATCAGGCCTCCTGCTGTAAGCAAAAGAGCGCTGCTTCTGATGGCGCCTGTGGTGACGAGGGGCCTGGCACCGGAAGTCAGTCCGTTGATGGCCACCAAAGCCGGCCATATTACGCCGGCAATGGCCAGGTTAGCACCTCCTGCCGCCCGGGCGGTGCGTATTTGGCGAACGGCCAGGATGTCGACCAGAGCGATTTTTCGGCCCTCGTGCACCAAGCTGTCGGTAAGCAAGGCTTCGATTGCGCCGGCTTGCCAGCCATTTTGAGTTTTGAATTGCACATCATCGCCCACAAAGAGGCGTAAACCAAGTTTGCCATTGGGTTTGTAGACCGATAGCTGCTCGCTTTGGGCATGGTGCAGCATGGGCAAACATAAAAACAAACTTAGCAGGGTGAGCAACCTCATTCCCCAAAAATAAGCAAAAGCCAACATCGGACTGCATCATTGGCAGCGAATTTTACTGCAGCTAATATTTGCAGAGAGAGGCTTTCCTCGAAGGGGCATGCTCATGGGTCGTGCGGTGCTTTTTGCGATGCTTGGCGCTAACATACAGCCGCTTTGGTGTAAACAAGTAGGCATTTTGTATAAAATTTGCAGCCTTTCAGCGATGCTTGAGGTTCTTTTGCGCTTATCCCTTACTTTTGGACTACTAGCCTATGATTACTACACATGGTCCCCGTTATTGTCCGGGCTGCGAAAAACCCGGTCGCTTACTTCCGGTAAGTAAAACCGTCACAAATCCGTTGTTTCGGAAATACCACTGTCAAAGTTGCCATTGGCAAGGAATCATGCTCAGGCCCTTCAAAAAACAAAGCCGTGCGGGTTTTTATGCATTTGTTGGTTTTTTGCTGCTGCTATTGGTTGTTGCAGGTGTTGGTTTGCTTGAGCTCCTCAAAATGCTTCCGGAACAATAGATTAATGCTTTAGTCGCGAGGGTGACACCCCGTAGAATTTCTTATAGGAATAACTGAAATAGCTCAGGCTGTTAAATCCTGTGGCTTGGGCAATGGCCGACAAACTGCCTGTATCTTTTTCAATCATTTTGCGAGCGCGTTCCAAACGGTATTCGCGGATGAGCTGGTTCAGGTTTTTATCGACAGCAGCCTTGAGTTTGCGCTGAATGGTTGACTTGCTCAACTGCATGTGGTTGGCGACCATTTCTACCGACAGGTTGTAGTCACTCAAATTTTCATCGATGTACTGGATGATTTCGCGCACCATTTTTTCTTTCTTGGGTACAAAATCCTCCTCTTTGGTTTGCAAAAGCCCGCGTTTGAGCAGTTTATCGTGTTTTTCGATGAGGTTGCGAGCGCGCAAAAGCAATTCGCGTGCATCAAATGGTTTGGCGATGTAATCATCGGCACCTTCTTCGAGTCCTTCGAGTTTGGCATCGAGCATGTTTTTGGCCGTGAGCAGGACCACCGGGATGAGTTCGGTCACTGGATTTTCACGCACTTTGCGTAGCAAGCCAAAGCCATCCAGCTCGGGCATGATGACATCGGAAACAATTAAATCGGGTACCGTGCGCAGGGCTTCTTCAAAACCAAGGCTTCCATTTTCGGCGGCCAGTGCAGTATAACCGTCGGCTTCGAATAATTCTACAATGTTGTCGCGCAGTTGATGCTCGTCTTCAATGATCAATACTTTTTTCATAAGCTCAATTCGATGTTAAAAAAGGTGCCTTTGGCGGGACTGCTGCTGCAGCTGATTTTGCCACCATGCATGGCAATAAATTCACGTACAACCACCAACCCCAAGCCTGAGCCCGGTATTTTGCCCACATTGGTACCGCGGTAGAAGGGTTCAAAAAGTTTCTTTTTATCGCCTTGTTTGAACCCAATGCCAAAGTCTTGTACCTCGATGCGTATGGTCTTTCGCTTGAAGTGCAAGTGCACAATGGGTGCAGGGGCGTTCGTTGAAAACTTGAGGGCATTGCCCAAGAGGTTCAATATGCAATGACTGATGAGCTGCTCGTCGATGTATACGGTGGCAGGACTACCATATACTTGCAAGGCAGGCACCCGGCCGTCGTCTTGGTGGGCAAAATGCATGTCGATGAGTTCGGCAATGAGCTGTTCGAGCCGCACCGGATGTTTTTGCAAGGTGGTTTTGCCTGCTTCGAGTTTGCCCATGAGCAAGATTTCGTTCATGAGGTCGCCCACACGCTCGATTTCTTTCTGCATTTTCACAAAGTGCTTGTCAGCCTTGCTTCTCAGTCCTTCTTCGGTTTGGGCGAGGTACATGCGCAAAATATCGAGACTCGAGCGAATGGTGGCCAGGGGTGTTCGGAATTCGTGTGAAGCCATCATCACGAATTGCGAACGCAACTCGGTAAGCTCTTTCTCTTTTTCAAAGGCCCGGGCGACTTCTTCTTCGGCTTTTTTTCGTTCGGTGATGTCGCGGGTGGACGCCTGGATGGCTTTGACCACGCCTTTGGCATCGGGAATGAAACGTGTGAGCGATTCTACCCAAATGTAATGGCCCTTTTGGTGTTTGATGCGGTAAGATATGCTGATGCGCTTTTCGCCCTGTAAGAGTTTTTGAAAGGCATTGTCGAGCACGTGCTGCCGGTCGTCGGGATGGATGTATTCAAGTGGACTCAACCCGATGATTTCGGTAGGATTATAGCCCAACACCTCACGCATGGAAGGTGAGGCAAAGGTTACATTGCCTTGTACATCGTGCTGGGTGACAATATCGGTGATGTTTTCGCTGATAAGCCTGTATTGCGCCTCGCTGAGTTGCAGCTCGCGTTCGGCTTTGCGTTTGGCGGTTAAATCGATGATAGTACCTGTGCTGCCAAGCGTATCGCCATGGGGACCGATCACCCTTTTGAGGGTGACTTCTGTCCAGATGGTATGGCCACGTTTGTGCCGGTACTGCATTTCATAGGTGTGGTATTCGTTCGGATTTCGGTCGATGTCGGCCCTGATTTGTGGCACATGCTCCAGCTCCAATGGGTCGAGGAAGTTGAGTCCGGCTTGTCCGATGCTTTCTTCCACGCTGAAGCCGGTAAGCAATTCCCAGGATTGGTTGAGAAAAGTAAAGCGCCCTTCGGCATCGGCTTCAAAAACCACTTCGCGGAGGTTATTGACTAGGTTGCGGTATTGTTTTTCGTTTTCGGCCAGGATTTGCTCGTGGATTTTGCGGCCAGTAATGTCGGAATCGCTGCCAGCCATGCGTATGGGTTGTCTATTGGCATCCCATTCGGCGGCTGCGCGGCTTTGCACCCAAACATAATGGCCCAAACCATGCAAAAAGCGAAATTCCATATCGTTGGTGCCATGGCCGCGTTCGAGGAATTTTTGAAAACTCTGGTCAACGTGCTCTCGGTCGTCGGGGTGGACCAAATTCAGCCAATAATCATAGGTCCATGCCCCATCTTCGCGTTTGTAGCCAAAGGTTTCGAACCACAAATCGCTCAAAAAGGATTCGTTGTTTTCGAGATCGAGTTCCCAAATACCGTCTTTTGATCCACTGATAGCCAAGTGATAGCGCTTGTTTGAAACCAACAGGGCCGATTTTAACTCCTGGTTTTCGAGGTAAAAGCCAATGGCATTGGCCATTGATTGCAGTGCATCGCGCTCATAATCGTACCAGTGCCGTGGAAATTGGCAAGCGTCGTATCCGATAAATCCCCACAATTGCTTCTTCACGCGGATAGGTATGAACAGGTAGCTCAGGATGTCCTGCTCTTCCATGAGGCCTTTGAAAGGTTGGGGAGCATTTGATACCATGCTTGAAACAGCTTGATTGTGTTGCAACAGTTCCAGCAAGTTAGGGTAGATGTTGTAAGGTACTGCTTGCAATTTGGGGTTGTGCAACTGAACGCTCACGTTTTCGGCCGTCCATTCGGCTTGTTGGCTCATGCACATTTCGCCGTCGACGCTTTCGTTTTTGAAAATGTAACAGCGGTCGGCGTCGGCGGCCATGCCCATGATCTGTACCAGCTCTTGCAGGGTTTGGTCGAAATGCAGCCCTTTTACCAACAATACGGAGGCCTTGGCAATGCCTGCCAGTATTTTCTCGGTTTGTGATGGGGCGAATACAGACTGCATGGGGGCAATTTACACATTTGCGTCGTTCCTCCAAAAGTTGCAACAATGATGCAGGTTAAATGCAGAGATACAAGCGTCTTCGCATTGCGCCTGCATTTTCCGTATTTTTGCAAAAAATTCACGCTTATGCAATTCGATCTTGTGGTCATCGGTGCCGGTCCTGGCGGTTATGTAGCAGCCATTCGTGCAGCCCAACTGGGTTTAAAAACAGCCATTGTTGAGCGTTACAATACGCTTGGTGGTACTTGTTTGAATGTAGGTTGTATTCCTTCGAAGGCCATGCTCGATTCATCAGAGCATTACCACAATGCAGCGCATACCTTCAAAACGCATGGCATTGAGTTGAGCAATTTGCAGGTGAATTTGCCGCAGATGGTGGCCCGAAAAAACGACGTGGTGAAGCAAAACGTGGATGGTATTTCTTTTTTGATGAAGAAAAACAAAATCACCGTCTTTCACGGGCATGGCACCTTTGCCGACAAGCACAGTTTGCTGATTGCCAAAAATGATGGCAGCAGTGAAACCATTACGGCCAAAAACTTCATCATTGCCACGGGCAGCAAACCGGCGAGTGTGCCGGGCATTGCCATCGACAAAAAGCGCATCATCACCTCTACCGAAGCCCTCAACCTGCCCGAAGTGCCCAAGCACATGGTGGTGATTGGTGGTGGGGTTATTGGCATGGAGATGGGCTCGGTGTACGCGCGCTTGGGCTGTAAGATCACTGTGATTGAGTTTACCGAAAGTCTTATTCCCACCATGGATGCTGCTTTGGGCAAAGAACTCCAAAAAGTGTTGGGCAAGTTGGGCTTCGATTTTCATTTCGGTCACAAGGTTACCCAAGTGGTTACCAAGGGCAAACAAACGGTGGTGACTTTTGAAGAGCTCAAAACGGGCGAGGTCAAAGAGATAAAGGCCGATTATACCTTGGTTTCGGTGGGCCGCCGTCCGTATACCGATCAATTGGGACTCGACAAGGCCGGTTTGGCTACCGACGAACGTGGCCGCATTGCGGTGAACGAACATTTGCAAACGGCTGAGCCCCATATTTTCGCCATTGGTGATGTGGTACGCGGGGCCATGTTGGCGCACAAAGCCGAAGAAGAAGGAGTGTTTGTGGCAGAATATTTGGCTGGACAAAAACCGCACATCAACTATTTATTGATTCCGAATGTGGTGTATACCTGGCCTGAAGTGGCTGGGGTGGGGCATACCGAACAAGAGCTCAAAGCCCAGGGCATTCCGTACAAAACGGGTAATTTCCCTTTCAAGGCCAGCGGTCGTGCCCGTGCGTCGATGGATACCGATGGTTTTGTGAAGGTGTATGCGCACCAGCAAACCGATGAAATTTTGGGTGTGCATATGATTGGTCCACGTGTGGCCGACATGATTGCCGAGGCGGTGGTGGCCATGGAGTTTAGGGCCAGTGCTGAGGATATTGCCCGCATGAGCCATGCGCACCCCACTTATACCGAGGTGTTTAGGGAGGCGTGTTTGGCGGCGACGGGGAACAGGGCGATACATATGTAGGCCAGGCTGGTGCGTGGGCCCCGCTGGCGCGGGGCTGTGGACGCTTCGCTGTGGGCGCTTTGCTGTGAGTGCCCCGCTGCGCGGGGGCGGGGAGGTGCGTTTTTTGGGGGGTGGCTCCCACTTTCTCCCACAACTGCCTAAAAAATCGATTTTTTGAGGTTCTGTGGTGGTGCTTGAGGGCATTGCGGGGAATGTATTTTTTGTTTTTCAGTGTTTCTTTTCGGGCTGGATACAGGTATCATATGCGTTTTTGCGCCTGAAACAATGTTTGTCTATTGCAATATCGCTGTGGATAAAAACGAAGTGTTTTAAGGTGGGAGAAAGTGGGGGATTGTGGAATAGTTCATACCTTAGTGTTTGTAAAAGTCCACACCCGTGACCCAATTCCTCGGAGAATACGAACTCAAGCTCGATGCAAAAGGCCGCCTGGTTTTGCCAGCCGGTTTGATGCGTCAACTGCCGGCCGAAGCGGCGGGCAGGCTGGTGGTGAACCGGGGTTTCGAAAAGTGCCTGGTATTGTATCCGGCCAGTGAGTGGGACGGTATTGTGGCCGAGGTGAACAAGCTCAATCCTTATGTAAAGGAAAACCGCGAGTTTGTGCGCTATTTCCTGCGTGGAGCTTCGCCCTTGGAGCTCGATGCCGCCAACCGCATTAATTTGCCCAATCCGCTTTTGGAGTACGCAGCCATTGAAAAGGATGTGGTGCTGTTTGGCAATCTCAACAAAATTGAAATCTGGTCGAAGCAATTGTACACCGACATGCTCAACAATGAGCCCGGTGATTTTTCTGCGTTGGCCGAAAAGGTGATGGGAGGTAGGCTGTGACCGCAACGGCTTACCACCGTCCGGTGATGCTGAACGAGTGTCTCGAAGGCCTCGACCTCCAGTCTGGCGGCACCTATGTAGATGTAACTTTTGGCGGCGGTGGGCACAGCCGGGCCATCCTCGATCGATTGGGGGCGCAAGGTCGTCTCCTCGCGTTCGACCAGGATCCCGACGTGCAAGCCCATCTACCCCAGGATGGGCGCTTCACTTTTGTAGACGCCAACTTCCGCCATCTGAAGCGCTTTTTGCGCCTCCACGGGGCCTTGCCGGTGGATGGTATTTTGGCCGATTTAGGGGTGAGCTCACACCAATTCGACGAGGCTGAACGCGGTTTCAGCTTTCGTTTTGATGCTGAACTCGATATGCGCATGGACACCCGTGCTGAGCGCAGTGCCCGCGAATTGTTGAACGAAGCCTCAGAAGAAGAGCTGCGCCGCATTTTCCGCTTGTACGGCGAGCTTACCAATGCCGGCAGGGTGGCAAAACTGGTGGTGCTGGCCCGCAGCAAGGGCGAGTTGCGTACCATTGAGCAGCTCAAGGCTGCCATCGCACCGGCCATGGGCAACGACAAACCATCGAAGTTCTACGCCAAGGTTTTTCAAGCCTTGCGGATTGAGCTCAACGAAGAAATGGAAGCCTTGCAGGAATTTCTGTTGCAATGTACCGAGGTTATCAAGCCCGGTGGTCGCTTGGTTGTGATGAGCTACCATTCGCTCGAAGACCGTTTGGTAAAGCACCTGATCAAGCAGGGCAATTTGGAAGGCAAGGTAGAGAAAGATTTTTACGGCAACGATTTGCGGCCTTTTGATCCGGTTAACGGCAGGGCCATTGTGGCTTCGGATGCCGAGCAGTTGGAAAATCCACGCGCCCGCAGCGCCAAACTGAGGATAGGAGTCCGCCGCGCATGAATACCTACAAGCCCAAAAACGAAACACGTGCGCAAGCGGCCGAAAGCACGCCCAAAAGTGGTCGGCGCATCAACCTGTTTGGTTTGTTTGATCCCGAGCGCTACCTCAAAGCGCAGGCGGTGGGCAAAAACCTGCCATTTGTGCTCTACTGCAGCGTATTGGTCTTGCTCTACATTGCCAATGCGCACATGGTAGAAAAGCGCATTCGCAGCATCAACAAGCTCGAAAACGAGCTCCAGGATTTGAGGGCCGAGTACATCACCCTCAAAAGTGAATTGATGTACCTGAGCAAACAAAGTGAAGTGGCCAAAAGGGTGGAGGTTGCCGGCTTAAAGGAGCTGCGATCGGCACCCAAAAAGATATACATCGACTGATGAGCGTGAAGCAAGATATCGTCAGGAGGATTTACCTCTCCTTTGCACTGATGGTGCTGGTGGGACTGGGCATTGTGTTCCAGGCTGCCCGTATCCAAACGGTGGAGGGAGCTTATTACCGCGAGCTGGCCGACAGTTTGACCACGGCTTACCGCAGCATTGAGGCCATACGCGGCAATATTTATGCAGCCGATGGCAGTTTGCTGGCCACCTCGGTGCCCATTTACGATGTGCGCATGGACACCCGGGTGGACGGTCTCACCGACGAACTTTTTGAAAACAAGGTGGATTCACTGGCCATGGGTTTGGCCCACATTTTCGGTGATATGAGCGCGCGTGAATATGCCCGCAAAATCCGTGAAGGACGCCGCAAAGGCAAACGCAATCTGCTCATCAAGCGCAATATCAATTACGAAGAACTGCAGCGCGTGAAAAAACTCGCCTTGTTCAACCGCGGTCGCTACAAAGGCGGCATGGTGGTAGAGCAGAAGACCAAAAGAGAAATGCCATTCCGACATCTCGCCAGGCGCACCATCGGTTATGCCATTGCCGGTGTGGCGCCGGTGGGATTGGAGGGCGCTTTTGATGCTGAATTGGCGGGCATTGGAGGCAAGCGTCTGATGCAAAAAATCGCGGGTGGCGTTTGGATTCCAATCAACGACCGCGACGAAATAGAGCCGCGCCATGGCAACGACATTGTGACCACCATCGATGTGAACATACAGGACGTAACCGAAGCGGCCCTGCTCAAGGCTTTGGAGAAAAACAATGCCGACCACGGTACTGCCATTGTGATGGAGGTGGCCACTGGCAAAATCAAAGCCATGGCCAATTTGGGTCGCGACAGTGAAGGCGGTTTGTACTACGAAAAATACAACTATGCCATTGGTGAAAGTGCAGAGCCTGGGTCTACCATGAAGTTGGCTTCGCTGATGGTGGCTTTGGAGCGGGGCGACGTGAAGTTGGCCGACAGCATTGATTTGGAGCGCGGTCAGTTTCGGTTTTACGACCGGGTCATGAAAGATTCGGAGAAGCACGATTACCGGAAGATGAGCGTCAAAGACCTTTTTGCTATCAGTTCCAATGTGGGTGTTTCGCGCCTTGTGAACGATTTGTATGGCCAAAACCCAAAGGCATTTTTGGCGGGTCTCGAACAATTGGGCCTGGGCAAGCTCACGGGCATCGAAATCAAAGGGGAGGGCAAACCCGTGCTTAAAACGCCTGGTACCAAAGGCTGGAGCGGTGTAACCCTTCCTTGGATGAGTGTAGGTTATGAACTGCGCCTCACGCCCTTGCAAGTGCTCACCTTGTACAATTCAGTTGCCAACGACGGCAAAATGATGCGCCCTTACCTGGTGCACGGGGTGCAGGAGTATGGCAAGGCAGTGAAAAAGTACAAGCCCGAAGTACTGCAAGCCAGCATTGCCAGTGCGTCAACTATCCATCAAGCCCGCGAACTGCTCGAACATGTGGCGGTGATGGGTACGGCCAAACATCTGCAAGGCAAACAATACGCCATTGCCGGCAAGACGGGTACTGCCCTCATTGCCGATAACAGTGCAGGCTACCGCGGAACGGTAAAGTACCGGGCCTCATTTGCCGGCTATTTTCCAGCCGACAAACCGCGCTACAGTGTGATTGTGGTGGTGAACAATCCGAGTGCCGGGGTGTATTACGGCGGTTATGTGGCTGGACCGGTGTTCAAGGAAATTGCCGACAAGGTGTACGCCTCGCACATCAATCCGTACTTGAACCAAGATCGTCCGACCGACGAGCAGCCCGACTACCTCATTGTAAAGGGTGGCCGCCGCGACGAAACCGAATATGTGTTGCGCAAGCTCGATTTCAAATACCAGGATGCGCCCGATGCCGAGTGGATCCGCCAGGCTGACAGCACGCAGCTCACCGAAGTATCCATCAAAGACAAGCTGGTACCACAGGTTACCGGCATGGGATTAAAAGATGCCGTTTTTCTGCTCGAAAATGCTGGTTTACGCGTGGTGCCCATAGGCCGCGGCAAGGTGGTGCGTCAGAGCATAAAAGCCGGCTCGGCCTATCGTAAAAACCAGGAAATCGTCATAGAACTCAGCTGATGCCAAGTTTACGCGACATATTGTACAAAGCTGGGGCCGTTGAAATACACGGCAGCACCGACCGTGACATCACGGCCGTAGCCCTCGACTCGCGCAAGGTAGTGGCCGGTGCCGTATTTGTGGCGGTACGCGGCAGTGCCACCGATGGCCACCAATACATGGCCAAAGCAGTGGAGCTGGGTGCAACCGCCATTGTGTGCGAAGAGTTGCCCGCTGCACGTGCGGCTGGCATCACGTATGTGCGTGTGCCCGACAGCAGCAAGGCCCTTGCCTGGTTGGCTTGCAACTTTTACGACAATCCATCTGAAAAACTCAAGCTCGTAGGCATTACCGGCACCAATGGCAAAACCACCACGGTGAATTTGCTCTTTGCGCTGTTTACCCGTATGGGCTACCCCTGTGGTTTGTTGTCGACCGTGGGCAACCGCATTGGCAACCGCAGTTTGGAAGCCACGCATACCACGCCCGATGCCGTGACCATCAATGCCCTCTTGGCCGAGATGGTGGAGGCCGGATGCAGTCACGCCTTCATGGAAGTGAGTTCGCATGCCGCACACCAGCACCGCATAGAGGGTTTGGCATTTGATGTGGCCATTTTTAGCAACATCACCCACGACCACCTCGATTACCACGGCACCTTTGACCATTACCTCAAGGCCAAGAAGTCGTTTTTCGACCGTTTGTCGGCCGAGGCGGTGGCCTTGGTGAACCGCGACGATAAAAATGGCCTGGTGATGACCCAAAACACCAAGGCCAAGGTGCAGACTTTTTCACTGCGGCAGGAAGCCGATTTGAAGGCTAAAGTGCTCGAAAACAATTTCGCTGGTTTGCATTTGCTGTTAGATGGCACCGATTTCCACAGCGGCTTGATAGGCAGCTTTAACGCCTACAATTTGCTGGCGGTGTATGGCGCAGCCATTGCTTTGGGCGAAGACAAGCTCGAGGTGCTCACAGCACTTTCATCTTTGGCTGCACCCAGCGGTAGGTTCGACTATGTGCGCAGTGCCAAACTCATTACCGGTATTGTTGATTATGCCCATACGCCCGATGCATTGGAGAATGTGTTGCGCACCATCCGCGACATCCGGCAGGGCAACGAACGCATCATTACGGTGGTGGGTTGCGGTGGCGATCGCGACAAAACCAAACGCCCTGTGATGGCTGAACTGGCTGCCCGCATGAGCGATAAAGCCATTTTAACCAGCGACAATCCCCGCACCGAAGATCCCGAGCGGATCCTCGACGAGATGCAGGCCGGTTTGTCGCTCGAGCAAAAAATCAACACCCTGCGCATCAGCGACCGTGCCGAAGCCATTCGCGCGGCCTGCCTGTTGGCCTTGCCTGGCGACATCATTTTGGTGGCCGGCAAGGGGCATGAAACCTACCAGGACATTGCCGGGGTAAAACACCCTTTTGACGACAAAGCCGAACTCCTCAAAAACCTTGAAAGCCTGAAATAATGTTGTACTACCTGTTTGATTACCTCGACAAGCAATTCGACCTGGCCGGTGCGGGGGTGTTTCAGTTCATTTCGTTCAGGGCCTCACTGGCGGCCATTTTGAGTTTGCTGCTCAGCCTTTTCATTGGCAAGCGCATCATCAATTTCCTTAAACGCAAACAAATTGGCGAAACCATCCGCACGGTGGGTCCTGAGAGCCATTTCAGCAAAAAAGGCACGCCTACCATGGGGGGAATCATCATCTTGGTTTCCATTATCCTGCCCACCTTGTTGGTGGCCAAGGTGGAGAACATTTATGTGCTGGTGATGTTGCTGGCCACCATTTGGATGGGTGCCATTGGCTTTACCGATGATTACATCAAGGTGTTTTTGAAAAACAAACAAGGCCTGCGCTCCAAGTTCAAGATCATGGGGCAGGTAGGTTTGGGCATCATCATCGCCGCCACGCTCTTTTACCACCCCGATGTGCAGGACATCGCCTTGCAGACCAACTTGCCCATCGGCAAATCGCTTTTTAGTTACGCCAATTTGGCGCCTTCGCCCGGCTTGGCTTGGGTGATTTACTTTGCGGTCATCATCTTCATCGTAACCGCCGTAACCAATGCGGTGAATCTTACCGATGGCATCGATGGTTTGGCGGCGGGTGTTTCGGCCATTGTGGGAACGGGCCTCGGCATTTTGGCCTATATGAGCGGTAACACCATTTTGGCCGATTACCTCAACATCCTGTATGTGCCCATGTCGGGCGAGGTGGTGGTGTTTTTGGCTGCCCTCGTAGGCGCTTGCATCGGCTTTATTTGGTACAACAGCTTTCCGGCACAGGTTTTCATGGGCGATACCGGTTCGCTGGCCCTGGGTGGTGCTTTTGCTGCCGTGGCCATCATCATCAAGATGGAATTGCTGTTGCCCATTTTGTGCGGCATTTTCTTCGTAGAAAGCCTGTCGGTGATCATTCAAGTGGCCTACTTCAAGTACACCAAAAAGAAATACGGTGAAGGTCGCCGCATCTTCAAGATGTCGCCCTTGCACCACCACTATGAACTCAAAGGTATTCCCGAGCCCAAAATCGTGACCCGCTTTTGGATCGTCACCATTTTCCTTGTCATCGTTACCATCGCCTTGTTGAAGCTGAGATAATGGCCGACAAAATTGTCATACTGGGAGCAGGAGAAAGCGGCGTAGGTGCTGCTGTGCTGGCAAAGAAGCTGGGGGCCGACGTATTGGTGTCGGACGCCGGAGCCATCAAGCCTGCCCAGCTGGCAACGCTCGCGGCATTGGGCGTGCGCACCGAGCAAGGTGGGCATACCGAGGCCGAGCTCTTGCGGGCAACAGAGGTGATCAAGAGTCCGGGCATCCCCGACAACCTGCCGCTATTGCAGCGGCTGCGTGCTGCCGGGGTACCTATCATCAACGAGTTGGAATATGCCGCGCGCCACACCAAAGCCAAACTCATTGGCATTACCGGTACAAACGGCAAAACCACTACCACGCTGCTGACTTACCACATCTTCAAATCGGCTGGACTCAAAGTAGGCTTGGCAGGCAATGTGGGCAAAAGTTTTGCGCGGCAGGTGGCCGAAGAGGACTTTGATTACTACGTCCTCGAAATCAGCAGTTTTCAGCTCGATGGCATGTTTGCCACGCGGCTGGATGTGGGTGTCATCACCAACATCACGCCCGACCACCTCGACCGTTACGACTACAAATTCGAAAACTACGTGGCCTCGAAGCTGCGCATTGCCCAAAATATGGGTCCCGAGCAGGTGCTGGTGTACAATGCCGACGATCCGGTAACGGTACAAGCGCTGGAAGGCGCCAGCATCAAAGCCCGCAAAATTCCCTTCAGTTATGGGCGCGCGCTTGCTGAGGGTGCATACAAAAATGAACACGACATTATTATCTGCATAAACCAAGAAACCATGACTGTGCCATTCGACGAACTCTCGCTTAAAGGACGCCACAACGCTTACAACGCCATGGCGGCCAGCGTTCCCGCCCGTCTATTCGACATCCGCAAGGAAACCATCCGCGAAAGTCTCAGCAATTTTGAGCAGGTGGAGCACCGCTTGGAGAAGGTGGCTACCATCAAAGGGGTGGAATATGTAAACGACAGCAAGGCTACCAACGTAAACAGCACCTGGTATGCCCTCGAAAGTTTTGGCGAACCCATTGTGTGGATTGCTGGCGGGGTTGACAAAGGCAACGACTACGACGTGCTCAAGGAATTGGTGAAAGAGCGGGTGAAGGCCATTGTGTGTTTGGGTACCGACAACCGCCGCATCCACGAGGCTTTTGGCGATTTGGTACCTGTGTTGGTGAATACCACCAGCATGGAAGAATGTGTGCGCATGGCCCACCACCTGGCGGTGAAAGGCGATGTGGTATTGTTGTCGCCGGCCTGTGCCAGCTTCGACCTGTTTGACAATTACGAGGACCGTGGCCGTCAATTCAAAAAATACGTAAAGGCACTCTGATGAACAGTTTGCTGCAACATATCCACTTGCGGGGCGACCGCACCATTTGGCTGATCGTTGGCATATTGACCCTCTTTTCGCTGCTGGTGGTGTATTCGTCGACTGGCACCCTGGCCTACAAAGCCCGGGGCGGGAACACCGAATATTTCCTCATCAAACACGGTGGCCTGGCGGTTGCCGGTTTGTTGATGATGTATTTCGTGCACCACCTGCCTTCGCGCTATTTCAGCCGGTTGTCGCAGGTGGGTTTGTGGCTCAGCATTCCGCTGTTGTTGTACACCTTGGTGAAGGGTACCAGTTTAAACGAAGCCAGTCGCTGGATCACCATTCCCATCATCAACCAAACCTTCCAAAGTTCCGATTTGGCCAAGCTGGCCCTCACCATGTACCTGGCCCGTACGCTGGCCCGCAAGCAAGAAACCATCAAAAGCTGGAAGGAAGCCTTTTTGCCGGTGATTTTGCCCGTGGGTTTGGTGTGCATGCTCATTGCCCCGGCCAACCTCAGTACGGCCATGTTGGTGTTTGCCACCAGTTTGATGGTGATGTTCATTGGCCGCATCAGCGTACGGCAAATTTTGTTGCTGCTGCTGGTAGGTGGCCTTACGCTTAGCACCTTCGTGTTTGTGAGCTATCAGGCCGGTTGGTTCCGTGCCAAAACCTGGGTAAGCAGGGTAGAAAACTTTATCTCTTCTGAACAGCAAGAAGAAGCCTTCCAAACCCAGCAGGCCAAAATAGCCATCGCTACGGGCGGGGTGGTGGGCAAAGGTCCGGGCAAAAGCACCCAACGCAACTTTTTGCCACACCCTTACAGCGACTTCATTTTTGCCACCATCATTGAAGAATACGGCATCATGGGCGGTGCTTTTGTGATGCTCATGTATTTGGGCTTGTTGTATCGGGTGACCCGCATTGTGATCAAAGCGCCCCAGGCTTTTGGTGCCTTGCTGGCCATGGGCCTGTGCCTCATGCTGGTGATGCAGGCCATGGTGAACATGGCGGTGGCGGTGAATTTGTTTCCGGTAACCGGACAAACCCTGCCGCTGGTGAGCATGGGTGGTACCTCCATCATTTTTACCAGCATTGCTTTCGGCATCATCCTCAGTGTGAGCCGCGAAATTGAACAAGAAGAAACCGGCAATCAGCCACAAACCGAAGCGAACCTTGCAGTCTGAACGCACATACAAATTCATCGTGAGCGGTGGGGGTACCGGGGGACACATCTTCCCGGCCATCAGCATTGCGCGTGCGCTGGAGGCGGCTGTGCCGGGTTGCGAGCTGCTGTTTGTGGGCGCCCAGGGCCGCATGGAAATGGAGCGTGTGCCAGCAGCGGGTTACCGCATTGTGGGCTTGCCCATTACCGGCATACAGCGGTCGTTGAGTGCGCAAAATTTGCTCTTTCCCTTCCGCTTGCTTGCCAGTATGGGTCAGGCGGCCAAGGTGGTGCGCGCTTTCCGTCCCGACGCCGTGGTTGGCGTAGGCGGTTATGCCAGCGGTCCCCTTTTGTTTGCCGCCCAACTCCGTGGCATCCCTACTTTCATCCAAGAACAAAATGCCTATGCCGGACTCACCAACAAATGGTTGGCGGGACGTGTGCGCAAGGCCTATGTGGCCTACGAGGGCATGGACAAATATTTCCCGGCCGACCGGGTGGTGTTGACGGGCAATCCCATCCGCACCGATCTTTTTGCACTTGAACACCAATCGGCTGCCAGCCTGCAGCACTTCGGATTGTTGCCCAACAAGCCCGTGCTGCTGGTCATTGGTGGCAGTTTGGGTGCCCGCACGCTCAACGAATCGGTGCATGCCGGTTTGGACGCCTTGGTGGCTGCCGGTGTGCAGCTCATTTGGCAAACAGGCAAGGCCTATGCGGGCAAAGCTGCCGAAGCCGTGGCGCCGTTCAAGGACCAAGGCATTTTCACCGCGCCTTTCATCGACCGTATGGATTTGGCCTTCAGTGCTGCCAACCTCATTGTGTCGCGCGCGGGTGCCGGCACTATCAGTGAATTGGCGGTGGTGGGCAAGCCCGTGATTTTGGTGCCTTCGCCCCATGTGGCCGAAGACCACCAAACCAAAAACGCCAAGGCCCTGGCCCAACGCAATGCCGCCATCCTCATTCCCGACGATGCCGCCCGCGAAGAGCTCATGGGCGCTGCCATGCGTTTGCTGAAAGATGTAGACGGCTGCAACCGCTTGTCGGCCCAGCTCAAGCAGTTCGACCGCCGCAATGCAGCTGCCGAAATTGCTGCGGACATTTTGAACGAAATAGCGAAAGGAGGCAAGCGATGATTGCTGCACGTTTCGATCGTTTTTATTTTATTGGCATTGGCGGTATTGGCATGAGTGCCATTGCGCGGCTTTTGCTGCAGCGCGGGTTCACCGTGGCCGGTTACGACAAAACCCCTTCGGAACTTACCGACGCTTTGGCTGCCGAGGGCGCGCAGATTTCGTTTGCCGATGAGGTGAGCAGCATTCCGGCCGCCTGCACCGATGCCAGTCGCACCTTGGTGATTGTTACGCCTGCCGTTCCGGCCCAAAACGCCATTCCCCAGTGGTTTGCCGCAAAAGGTTTTGAGCAGGTAAAACGCGCCAAGGCCTTGGGCATGATTACCGCCGACGGCATTTGTTTGGCCGTTGCCGGCACCCACGGCAAAACCACCACCACCACCTTGCTGGCGCATTTGCTCATGGCGGCAGGTTACGAATTCACCGCTTTGCTGGGTGGGGTAAGTGCCAACTACCAAAGCAATTTGCTGCAAACGGGCACGAAATATTTTGTGACCGAGGCCGATGAATTCGACCGTTCGTTCCTGCAGCTTCGTCCGGCCCATGCCGCCATCACCAGCATGGATGCCGACCATTTAGACATTTACGGAACCGAAGCGCAGATGCATGCGGCCTATGCCGAATTTGCCGCGCTTTGCAGCCATACCCTGGTGTACCATGCCGGTTTGCCATTGCCGCTGCATGGCACCGCCAGGGCCATCACTTACGGAGAAAGGGGCGCCGTTCAAGCCCAAAACATCCGCGTGGAGAACGGCGAATTTGTGTTCGACTACGTAGGTGCGCAAACCATTGCCAACATCCACTGCGGCATGCCTGGTTTGCACAACATCGAAAACGCTTTGGCCGCCATTACCCTGGCCTTGCAGGTGGGGGTTGATGCAGCGGTCATCCGCACAGCCATGGCCTCTTTCCGCGGGGTGAAGCGCCGTTTTGAGCGCATTTACAGCGGTGCCGGCAAGGTGTTCATCGACGATTACGCCCACCATCCCACCGAAATCAATGCTTTGGTGGCCTCGGTGCGCCGTATGTATCCCGGCAAAAAGGTGCTGGGTGTGTTTCAGCCGCATTTGTTCAGCCGCACGCGCGACTTCCTCGCCGGTTTTGCCGAAAGCCTCGGTGCTTTAGACGAATGCCTGTTGCTCGATATCTATCCCGCCCGTGAACTGCCCATCGAAGGCATTAGCTCGGCGGTATTGCAAGCCAAAATTGGTGACCACTGTCGCCTTTTGGGCAAAAACGACTTGGTAGCAGCCGTGCTTCAGTTAGATTGGGATGTGCTGCTCACCATTGGTGCTGGCGACATCGACCGCCTGGTGCAGCCCCTGGCCGAAGCCCTTATACAGCAGGAGGTGCGCGCATGAAGCTGCTCAAAAAAATAGGCATTGTGCTGGCCCATGTGCTGGTGGTAGCCGGACTCTTCGTGGCCTTTGGTTTCATCCGTCAGGAGCGCGACGGGGCCGTGGTGAAAGACCTCGACCTGCGCGTAGACCACGAGGGCGGCAGCTACTTCATCGACCGCGAGGGGGTGTTGCAGCAATTGCGCCGTGCCGGTTTCAAACGTTTGGAAGGCATGCGGCTCGACAGCCTCAACCTGCTGGCCATCGAAAAAGCCATCGCCAAAAATCCCTATGTGGCCACGGCCGAAGCCTACATCGATATGCAGGGCCACCTGAGCATTAGGGTTACCCAACGCCAGCCGGTGTTACGCATCATAAACCGCTACATGGAAAGCTTTTATGTAGATGCCGACGGCCGCACCATGCCCTCGAGCAGCAATTACGCCGCACCCGTGATGGTGGCCAGTGGCAACATTGGCGACAGGCCTGCGCCGGGCGATACCCTCCGCAGTGAGGCCGCCAATCAGGTGTTTGTGATGAACGAATACCTGCGCAACAACGAGCTGTACACCGCCCTTTTTGTGCAGGTGTATGTGAATGCCGAGGGCGAGCTCGAACTCGTACCCCGCGTGGGCAACCACACCGTATTGGTGGGCGACCCCAGCGACATGGACGAAAAAATGGAAAAACTATTGGCCTTGTACCGCACCGCCCTCGACAAAGAAGGCTGGGAGCAATACCGGCAGATAAACGTAAAATTTAAGGATCAGGTGATATGCAAAAGGTAAGCAAGCCCGAAATCAAGTCGGAGATCATAGTAGGTCTCGACATCGGAACAACAAAAATCTGCGCCATTGTGGGTGCCCGCAACGAGTACGGTAAAATGGAAGTGCTGGGCATGGGCAAGGCCGAGTCGCTCGGCGTTACCCGGGGTGTGGTGAGCAACATCGAAAAAACGGTGGAAGCCATCCGCAAGGCCATCAAGGAGGCCGAAGATGAGTCGGGCATCGACATCCGCGTGGTGAACGTGGGCATTGCCGGGCAGCACATCCAAAGCCAACAGCACCGCAACATGATCACGCGCCAGAGCATGGACGATGAAATTGCGCAAGCCGACATTGACAAGCTGGTAGACATGATGCACCGCATTCCCCAGCAACCGGGTTACGACATCATCCACGTGCTGCCGCAGGAGTTCATTGTCGACAACGAAGTGGGCATCAAAGACCCCATTGGCATGAGCGGCATCCGCTTGGAGGCCAACTTCCACATTATCACCGGTCACGTGACGGCTGCCAACAACCTCTACAAATGTGTGCGCAAGGCCGGTTTGGAGGTCGATGAGCTCATCCTCGAGCCTTTGGCCTCGTCGGATGCCGTGCTGAGCGACGAAGAAAAAGAAGCCGGTGTGGTACTCGTAGACATTGGCGGCGGCACCACCGACATCGCCATCTTCCAAGACGGCATCATCCGCCACACGGCTGTGATTCCGTTTGGGGGCAACATCATCACCGAAGACATCAAGGAGGGCTGCACCGTATTGCGGCAGCAGGCCGAATTGCTCAAAATCCGCTTTGGCTCGGCCCTGGCCAGCGAAACCAGCGACAACGAAATCGTATCGATTCCTGGTTTGCGTGGCCGCGAGCCCAAAGAAATTTCGGTGCGCAACCTGGCCAACATCATCCAGGCGCGCATCGAAGAAATCATTGAGCTGGTGCATTACGAAATCAAGGCCTCGGGTTACGAGAAAAAGCTCATTGCCGGCATCGTGCTCACGGGCGGTGGTGCGCAGCTCAAAAACCTGCGTCCGCTGGTAGAATACCTCACAGGTATGGATGTTCGCATTGGCACCCCCAACGAGCATTTGGCGCGTGGCGACAACGACATCAAGAGTCCGATGTACGCCACCGGCATTGGGTTGGTGCTCAAGGGCCTCAACCGCCAGCAGCGCAAGGCAGCCGCCGAAAAGGGCAAGGGCAAGGCCAAAGATGGTCGTCCTGACGCCGGCAAACGCACCGGCGGCGGTTTCCTCGACCGCATCATTCAAATGGGCAAGGAGTGGATCGAAGACCCCGAGCTCAAAGACAGCAAAGATTTTAAATAACCACTGGAAAAGAATATCAAATCATCACGGATATGACTACGCTAAACAACAACCTCGTTTTCGACCTGCCCAAAGCACGCCCCAACATCATCAAGGTGATTGGTGTGGGTGGGGCTGGCGGCAATGCCGTAAACCACATGTACACCTTGGGCATCAAGGATGTAGATTTTTTGGTGACCAACACCGACTACCAAGCGCTCGAAAAAAGCGCTGTACCCCACCGCATTCAGCTGGGCCCATCGCTCACCGAAGGGCGGGGCGCTGGCAACCAGCCCGAAATTGGCCGGAATGCCGCCATTGAAAACATTGAAGATGTAAAAGTGCACCTCGGCAAAGAAACCCGCATGGTATTCGTTACGGCCGGCATGGGTGGTGGTACGGGTACAGGTGCGGCTCCTGTGATTGCGCAGGCTTGCCGCGAATTGGGCATCCTCACCGTGGGCATCGTTACGCTTCCGTTTAATTTTGAAGGCCGCAAGCGCCGCGAACAAGCCGAGCGTGGTTTGGATGAGATGCGCCAGCATTGCGACACCACCTTGGTGATCAGCAACGACAAAGTGCGTGAAATTTACGGCAACCTCGCCTTCGACAAGGCCTTTGCCCGTGCCGACGATGTGTTGGCCACAGCCGCCAAGGGCATTGCCGAAATCATTACGGTGGAAGGTTATGTAAACGTGGACTTTGCCGACGTGAAAAACGTGCTGGAAGCCAGTGGCAAAGCCGTAATGGGCAGCGCTGTGGCCGAAGGCGAAGGTCGCGCCCTGCGTGCCGTGGAAGAAGCCCTGGCATCGCCGCTGTTGAGCGACAACGACATCACCGGTGCCCGCAGCATCCTGCTCAACATCAGTTCAGGTGCCGATCAAATCACCCTCGACGAAATCGGCGAAATCAACGACTATGTGCAAGACATTGCCGGTGGCGATACCGACATCATTTGGGGTAACTGCACCGACGAATCGCTCGAAAACGGCATCCGCGTGACCGTGATTGCGACCGGTTTTGCAGGTGGTCAGCAACTCGCCCGCAAGGTAATGTCGCTGGCCGACGAAAAGCCCGCTGCTGCGCCTGCCGTTGCGCCCGCTCCCAAGCCGGTAAACACCGTCCGCGACGGCCGCGAGCTCACCATCCACACCCTCGACACCCAGGCTGCTGCGCCTGCTGCACCAGCACCCGCCGAGCCAGCTGCGCCTGCCCAGCCCGAGTTGTTTGAGATGGAGCTGAAGGTAAAGGGCGAAACCCCTGCACCTGCCCCCGCACCGCAGGCCGAGCCCGTAAACGAACCCAAGGTGGTGAAATCGTTGTACGAGAACTTTGAAGACCCCGCCAACATCAGCACCATCGATGTGGCCGAAAATACCGTTGCCGAAGCCGAGCCACGCAGCTTCAACGACATGCTGTCGAAGTCGCTGCAGCGCATCCAAACCCTCCGCGGCATGAACACCGTACGCCGGGTAGATGCCAATGAGTTGGAGAGCCTCGAAAAGCAGCCTGCCTATATGCGCCGCGGCGTCGACCTCGATCCGGTTGCCCACAGCAGCGAGCCCACGGTGAGCCGCTACACCCTCAGCAACCAGCAGGGCGAAGAAAACAAGCGCCCCGAAATCCGCCCCAACAACTCCTTCCTCCACGACAACGTGGACTAAGCGAGCTTTTACTATCCTGACGATGAAGCCCTGGCAAAAAGCCGGGGCTTTTTGTATTCAAAATTCAAAATTCAAGATTCAAAAGGGGCTGCAGCTGCGCTGCAGGGGGAATTCGGGATTTGCCATTTGAAATTCGCGATTTGTGATTGGCCTTCAGCTGCGCTGCAGGCAAATACCCCTCCATGCGGACCATAAATTTGGTCTAACCCCAAATTTTCTGCGTTCCAAAATGTATCGTCCTTCTCCCCTGGAGAAGGATAAGAGGATGAGGCCTTCTCAGGCTTTTGTATTCAAAATTCAAGATTCAAAAGGGGGCTGCAGCTGCGCTGCAGGGGGTTCAAAGTTCAAAGTTCAAGTTGAGCGCAGCGAAATCCCGCAAGGCGGGGGTTCAAAGGGGAGTGTGTTTGGGATTCGGGGTTTGCCATTCCGTTAGCGTCTACCCCCTTTTGAACTCCTCATTTCACACAGCCATCAAACGATTTACATCTTCAGATGCGTTTGGTTGAACACAGCATTGCTGACGCTAATTTGCAGCCCAATGTTGAATTGCTGTGTTAATGGCAGCAAAATCAATCATCAAAGTTTATCTCCTCGTCCCATTCATAGAGCAAGTCGCTAATATCGTATCCCAAACCGGCAGCTTTCATAGCCATTTTTCTTGCTTCATGCACATTCCCCAATTGGTAATATAGAATAACGGCCTTATTGAAATAGGCAGCACTATTTTCTGGGTTATATTTCAAATACGTATCAAAGTCGGCCAAAGCGGCACAGGCATTTTTTAATTGAAGATGGCAGTAGCCTCGTTCGAAATAGGCATCTTTTATTTCAGGATGCAGGTCGATGGAGGCGTTAAAAAGTACGAGCGCTTCTTTGTATTTTTCTTCCTCGTAGAGGTTTAACCCGTAGCCGTAAATCTTCAAGGTTTCAACCGTATCAGCCCTATTGATATAGGTTTGGTACTGCTCATTGGCTGCTTTTAGCCCCTTCCAGGCATAGAGGTTAATGGTTTCAAAAAGCAGCCTCGTTTTGATGTCAGCACTATCTGTCTCAAGTAATTTCATGCGCTTTAGGTCCCTTGCGGCTTTGCGGTAGTTTCCAGTGGCCATATGTATTTGACAGCTAATCTCGTATGACATCCAATTGTGGCCAAGGTTAAGCGTGTACTGATCCAAATAATGCTTTGCATTTTCATAGTCTCCTATTTTTATAAATATCGAGGCAAGAGCGACAAAATCAGATTTGAAAGCATCGGGCATTTTGAGATAAGCAATGAAATCGTTCGCAGCGCCTTGGTAGTCCTTTTTCCAATACCTTGCATATGCTCGATCGCGATTGAATAAGGTAGGTACATTGAATTTTTCTATCAGCATGGTAAATGCCTTCTCTGCTCCTTCATAGTCTTCAATGCCAAATAAATAATTACCTTTGGTAATCATCACAAGAATGGGGTCAATGGCAAGTTTTTCCGCTTTTGCAATCCAATCTGCTGCCTCATTGTACTGTTCCAATGCTATGTAGCTGTCGGCCAATGCCAGTGGAATGTCTAAATTATTTGAATCAAGTTGAAACGCTTTTGAGTAATCAGAAATGGCTGATTTTTCTTCAAATAAACGGCTATATGCCTTGCCTCGACCGAACCAGGCATCTGGCTTTGAGCTATCGAGCGACAGGCAAATACTGAAATCCTCTATTGCCCCCTGATAATCATAAAGCCTAAGCTTTATTTTTCCTCTTAGTTCAAAAAAATCGGTTGCACTATCAGACAATACAATTGCCTCATTCAAATACGAAAGAGCCCGGTCGAATTCTTCTAACTCAAATAAAACTTGAGCAGTTCGGAAATTGGTTTGATCACATGGTTGCGCTACAGCTGTAGATGCAAACAAAAGGATTGTTATGATTGGGATTGAGAGTTTGTTTTTCATGACGTTGATTTTTAAGAATTTGATTTAAAATTTTTGGTGGGGAAGACATAAATGAAACTGTCTTCCCGGTTGCTTAGATAAGCGCGCCGAATCAAGCCAATATGCTGGCTAGCCATGCCTTCTAAAGCCCTGTAGTTTCGAGTGCATTGGCCAGGGTAGGAGCCTGAGGTTGGAAAAATTCCGAACTGAGTCCTGATCAAAAGCGGCAATCGGTCGTCGGCACTGCAAAAGGTTTCATCGGCTACCAAATCGTAAGCCAATGGCTTCAGATGCACAGGCCCCGGCAAGTAGTACAGGTACTTGAACTTGCGGTAATGGGCCAGCTGCTCGTGCAGACCAGCCAGCCCATTGGCAATACAAATCACAGCTGTAGGATCAACTATCATAACTTTCGAGATAATGAGGTGCACTCATCTGAATAGGCTGACCAGCTGCATTCAACAAAGTGCCACCCTGGGGGATGCTTTTGTTGGGGAAAAGCCCTTCTTCTGTAAAATAGATGGCGTCGGTTGGGCCCAGTACCAGGCAGCAAGGCAATTTTAAGTCATCGTGTACATGTTGCCCTACTGCGACCAGGGTTTTCCTGAAATCTTCATCGTGTTGCAACTCAGCATAGGTGCGTACTTCTTCATGTGGAATTCCAACAACCAGGCCATTGGAGGAATCGTTTGGTTCAGTGCCTAACTGCAGCTGAATGGGCAACTGCTGGTATAAAGCATAACCTCTCTTTACAATGAGGTAAGGAAACATGCCATAGCCTTCGGGAAATGGCACGCTTCGGCTGCGTGAAATGTCGTTTGTCATAGATTAAAAATTTAAGTGAAAATTTGGGCATAGGCGTGGCCCGACATGCAGGATCATGCCTATGCAAACAATAGATGTTAATAGATTTTAGAGGTCGATGTAGTAAACGTCCGACGTGTTCCGCGGGATATCGCGGCATACAAAGCCGCCTTCTTCGGGAATGTGTTCAATGAGGTCGAAGGCTTCGCAGTCTTTCGGTAGACCTTCGAAAATGAGTGTGAACCAGTATGGTGAAGGGCTTACTTTCAACCAAGTGGGGTACATGGGGATGTTGATGGCGTGCTGCAGTTTGGCAACCGGACCACCCACTTTGGGCAGCAAAATGGTACTGGGCCAGATGCGAACCAGGGAGAAGGCCGATTCGAAATGCATGCAGCAGTGTACTACCACCTGGCTCTCGTTGCGTCGTTCTACCTTGTGCCGCAGTTTTTTTCGCAAGTCTTCAGAAATCTCCACTTCCACTTTTTCGATTTCGACGATTTCGGTGGTCATGGTGGTTTTCATAACACACCTCCTTCCTTTGCTTTTTGCAGTTGGATGGCTAAGTCGTTTCCTTCCCAAGAGAAAAGCTGAGGGCTGCGCTCGCAAGTTTCGCCAGAGGCGTTGTGAAAAGTTTGGCTAACGGTTTGGGGGGCTCTTCCAAAGTGACCGTTTGCCGCTGTAGGCAGGTATTTGGGGCTTTGTAAATCGAGCAATTCGATGATGCCGGCTGGACTCAAATCGAGCTCTTGTAAAAGCCAGCTGCTCAGTAGTTCAAGATCCACACGTTCCGTTCCGCGGGCATCGAGGTACAGGCCAATGGGTTGTGCCAAACCAATGGCATAGCTTAGCTGCACCAACAATTCATCGGCCAGGCCAGCCGCTACCACATTGCGGGCAATGTAACGGGCCACATAAGCTGCCGAACGGTCGACTTTACTGGGGTCTTTGCCCGAAAAGGCACCGCCACCATGCGCGCCGTGACCGCCATAGGTATCTACAATGATCTTGCGGCCTGTCAATCCCGTATCCACAGCTGGTCCACCCAAGGTAAAACTGCCCGATGGATTGATGTGAAATTGAATTGGTTGCTTTTCCCAAACAGCACGCACCTCGGGCGATAACTTGGCAACGAATGCGGGAATGACTTGGCTCAGTACATCTTGCCTCAATTGTTCTTGTGAAATGGGCTGGTGTTGGGTGCTGATTACTACCGTTTCAACCGCTTGTGGCCGGCCTTTGGCATCCTGTACAATGGTTACTTGCGATTTGGCATCGGGCAAGAGGTAAGGCAACCGATGGGTGGTGCGGGCCAGCTCCAGTTCACGCAATAGGTCACGGGCCAGCACATAGCTTAATGGCAACAATTCGGGGGTTTGGCGGCAGGCATAACCAAACATGATGCCCTGATCGCCTGCTCCCAAAGCTTTGCCGGCGCTTTGCTCCACGGCTTGGTTGATCTCGGGGCTTTGCTGTTGCAGCAGCACCAAGATGTTGCAGCTGTCGGCATCAAAACCATGGCCAGGCGCGGTATAGCCAATGTACCGAATGGTTTGGCGGACAACTGCCTCTACATCAATTTGCGCGCGACTGTGGATTTCACCTGCCACCACCACCTGGTTTTTGGTGACCAAGGTTTCCACAGCCACCCGGGCATGTGGGTCAAAAGCGAGGTAATGATCAAGCAAGGCATCCGATATTTGATCGGCTACTTTGTCGGGGTGTCCGGCCGAAACGGCCTCAGAAGAGAATCTTCTGCCTTGAAATGCGTTTTCCATGTGGTAAAAATTTAAAGGTTAAACATTACCACCAAGAAGACGTGAAGAAAGTACTGGGTCATGCGTAGTTTATATTTGACGGTACGTCCTCATCGTTTTACCACCGTGGCGTTTGCGCGCTCGGTTGGTACCCTTTGGGGGTTCTTGATGATGATGCAAAGATAAAGGGGAGAATTAAAATCTCTAGCAGATAGCTTATATTTTTATTCTTCCTATAAATACTTACCCAAAGACTCAGGTGCTTTTTTGCAAGAATCAGCTAAACTTTACTAGAATATTATTAGTGGAGAGTAAGGCTGTTGAATACATTAGGTTTCCTCTATGATGTAATTATTTGGCGGCCTCTTAATACCCATATGCTCCTCCATATAGTATTGTAGCATCTCTAAATTCTCTTTGTCCTCAGGCATTGACGCAAGTACATAATTAAAAAACTCTCTAAGCTGGCATTCTTCGTTCATCATGTATGAAAAAAAGGAGCAATCAGAATGATTCACTTTGAATATCTTGAAGTAGTCAGCCGAAAAACCCAAATAGCGTTCAAAGTATTCGTTCACGTTGGCTGCTGATTCTGCATCCCATCTTTTGGTATCATACATGATATCCTCTACGACTTGTGCTTCTTTCGTGAGTCAATGAGCCATGTCGTTGATATCGCAGGTTGTAATGGCTTGGTGGATACGTTTTATTTAATGCTACAAGGTAGTCGTTAATTTCCCGCCGATTATCACATTATAAGAAGTAATATTATAGGGCTTAATTGAATTATTGAGGGCGGCTGTTGCATGTGAATCGGCCATGGATATCAATCCCAGGTAGATGCTTGTATTCTCAAAACAAATCGAATGTTTATCTCTCCGCCGCAAGTACCAACCCGTCTCCATTATTCTTTCATGGCATCACCCGCCCCTTTGCCCACCAAAACTTTCGACTTTGGTGCTGGCAGCTCGGCCGCTTGCTTCACCATCCGCAAGGCCTCGTCCAGCAACTGCGTGCGCACATTGAGCTCGGCAAGGCGGTTGGGTGTGGCCGAGGGGTGCACACGGTTGGAGAGGAAAATGAAGGTGAGGTCGGTTTGCGGATCAATCCACAGCAGGGTGCCGGTGAAGCCGCTGTGACCAAAGCTGTAGGCCGAGGCCAAAGGCCCCACGGGAGAAGCCTTACCACGGGTGGTTTCGGGACGGTCCCACAGCAACCCTCGGCGGTTGTTCACCAGCTGGGGCGAGGTGAAGAGTGTGATGGTTTCGGCGGCGATATACTGTTTTTTGCCGTACAAACCGCGGCGGGCGAGGGGAGTGGCCAAGCGGACCACATCGGCAGCATTGGCAAACAAACCTGCATGGCCAGCCACGCCTCCCTGCAGGGCGGCCATGGGGTCGTGCACATCGCCATGGAGCAGCTGTTTGCGGAAATCGGCTTCGTTTTCGGTGGGGGCAATGAGCGCCAGGGGCAAACGCTGCCGGGGTTGGTAGCCGAGTGTCCGCAGCTGCAAAGGGTCGTAGAGCTGGTTTTGCAACCAGCGCTCGGGCGACGCGCCGGCGCCGCGTTCCAAAATTTCCCAGGCCAATTGCAAGCCCAAATCGCTATACACGTATTTGCCGGGTTGCAAAGGCTGCTGCAACACCCATTGAAAAAGGCTATCGGCCAAAAGTGGACGGGCGTATAAACCTTCGGCTACCCGCAAGCCAGTGCTGTCGGTGTACCAAGCCGGGTCGGGTTTGCCGTTTTTGAAGGTGCGTTTCCAAAAGGGCACAAAAGCAGGTAGGCCAGCCTGGTGGGCGAGGAGGGCACGCAAACTTTGTTGGCCCAGCGCCGTTCCCTTTAATTCAGGTAAAAAAAAACCGAGCGAAGAATCGATCGGCAGTAGCTTTTGGTCGTAGCGCAACATCGTCCCGACCCCCGTGGCCAGCACCTTGGTGAGCGAGGCCAGGTCGTACACCGTGGCCTGGGTCACAGGCTGCGTGCGTTGTTGGTCCATAAAGCCATAACTGCGCATGTAAAACACTTCGTGCCCGCGGGCCAGCAGCAATTGCGCGCCGGGCATGGCACCCAGCAAAAGGGCGTTGTTGGCAATGGAGTCGATGCGGCGAAAATCACGCGGTGTAAGGCCCAAATGCCCTGGATCGATGAGGCGCAAATCGAATCCCGCTTGGGTGAACAAACCGGTACCCGCAGGCAAACCAGGCGAAACACTCACAGGCAGTTTGCCTTTGAACGGCAGCACCCCAAACAACAGCTGGGCGGTGGTTTTCCAGGCCCAGGGGTGCTCTTCGTAACCGCACACCAACGCATTGCCAAAATTGAACTGCGGCAGGCTGTAGGCATTGCCAAAAACCACCTGCACCGAACTTTTGCCTTGCAGCAAGGTTTTGATGCCGGCAACGGTGAGGCTGTCGATGCCGAATTTTTGTCCCGCCCGCTGCGTGGCCAAATGCCAGCTCACCACCACCTCGTCGAACTGTCCCAATTCGGCAGCCAGCTTGTTGAGGGCCACCGTATCGTATTTCATGGGCAGGTAGCGGTGCTCGGCCACGGTGTAGATGCTGAGGGCATTGTAAAATTCCGCCGCCGTGGGGTCGCCCACGCCCAGGTGCAGGCGTTTGGTGTTGCTTTTGCCGCGGAGTGGCACCAACTTGTCGGGATTGTTCACCAAGGTCACCGCCTGCTCAAAAATGCGCTGGTTGAGGGCGCCGGCAGCGGCCGGATTCAGCTCTTCGTACAGCTGGTTGGTGTTCACCGGCTGGTAGGCGTTTAAGCCCACCCAATATTTCACCGCCAGGATGCGCTTTACCCGCTTTTCGATATCGCGCCAGCGGATGTTGCCTGCTTCGATGTCGGCAAAAATGCGGCCCATGGCCACGGGCACATCCATGCTGTAAAGCAGCACATCGTTGCCGGCCAGCAGGGCACGGGCATCTACCTCACCGGGCGCGTAAAAATCGGCCACCCCTTTCATATTGAGGGCGTCGGTGAAGACGAGTCCTTCAAAACCGAGTTCTTCTTTCAGCAGTTTGCTTACCACGGCATTGCTCAGGGTGGAGGCCTGGTTGGTGGTGGTGTCGAGGGCGGGAATGGCCAGGTGGGCCACCATCACGCTGCCTACCCCTTCGCGGATGAGGCGTTTGAAGGGCACCAGTTCCAGGGTGTCGAGTTGTTTGCGCGAAGCTTTCACCACCGGCAGGCTGTAGTGCGAGTCGGCATCGGTATCGCCATGGCCGGGGAAGTGTTTGGCACAGGCCAAAATGCGGTTGTCTTGCAAACCGCGCATATAAGCCGTGCCTTTTTCGGCCACTTTGTATTTGTCTTCGCCAAACGAGCGGAACGAAATCACGGGGTTGGCGGGATTGTTATTCACATCGACCACGGGCGAAAAGCTCACGTGCACGCCCAAACGCTGGCATTGCAGGGCTTTTTGGCGACCCATCTCGTAAATGAGGCGGTTGTCGGTCATGGCCCCCAGGGTCATTTGGTAAGGATATTTGATGGTGCTGTCGAGCCGCATGGCCAAACCCCACTCGGCATCCATGGCAATGAGCAGGGGCACTCGGGCGAGTGCTTGGTAGTGGTTGGTGAGCTGGGCCTGGCGCACCGGACTTCCTTTCATGAAGATCAAGCCGCCCAGATGGTAGTCGCGTACCAACTTTTCGAGCTTGGTGTCGGGCTTGTCGGTGGTGCTGAAGGCCGCCACCATGAAGAGTTGTCCGAGCCGCTGTGTATCGCTCATGCTGGCATACACCGAATCGACCCAGGCGTTGATTTCGAAGGGCAATTTGCGTTTGGCCACTTCTTTAGACGGCAGCGGGGCAGATTCAGGTGTGGTGAAAACAGGAGCCGGTTCTTTGCCTGCATCGCTGGCCGCCAGGGCGAGAAATGAAAGGAGGATGGCCAACAAGCCAAAGCTGAGCAACGACAAACGCATGTGCCAAAGATAGAACTAAGAACCAAAAGTTAAGAATGAAGAGAGAAGAAGGGTGGGGGCGGCTGAACCGTGTTGGTGGGTAGCACGAACAAGTTCCAAGAAGGAAAAGTTAAAAGTTAAGTGTTTGGTGATTGTGCGATGATGGTGGGGTTGACCGTGGGTATGCTGAATGGCGCCCTTCGGCTCCGCTCAGGGAACGCAGGGACCGGTGGTAAGCCCTGCTCCCCGCTACGCCCAGCTCCCCACCCCAACCGCATCCTCTTTCATCCTTCCGCCTCCTTCCATGCCTGAAAAACACGGAGGCCACGGAGAACCTTACTTACCGTGCGCCCTGCCCCCAGCCCCTCGCTACGCCCAGCGCCTCACACCACCCAGCGCCAAATCAACTTGCCCAAAATGGTGCCGCGTTTGGGGTCGACCGCCCCTGTTTGCGTATCCCATACCTGGTTCACGATAAAGAAAAAGTCGGTGCCAATGCGGGGTATAAACTGCAGGCGGAAATTCATGTTCACCTCGTTTTGGGCCGAGTTCCATTGGCCCAGCAGCGAGCCAAAGAGGTTGGGATTGACGGCATAGGTAATGCGCGAACCCACCAAATCGGTATTAAATCGACCATAAGGCAGTTCTACCGCATTGCGTTCGTAACGCAAACTGATGCCGAAATAGCGGTTGCTGCGCCAAATCAACTCGCTTTGCGATTGAACACTTTGCCCGCTGTAAAACTCCCCCCAGCTGATGCGGCCGTCGAAGGCCAGTTTGCGGCCCCTGAAGGTAGCAGCCCGGGCGGTGTTTTGCCGCCACCAATACGTGCCGGCCGGAATGGTCACGCCGGGTGCGATGGTGAAGGGGGCACGTAACCCTTCGGCAACAATTTCGTGGTTGAGGTTAAAGGTTTCGCCACTGCGGGTATCGAAACCCAGGTAGCGGATGGCGTAATTGAACGACTGGATTTGGCCGTTGTCGTCGTATTGGGTGTTGGTGATTTGGGCGGGACGGAAATCGAACTGGCGGATCCAGCTGAGTTTGCCTTTGGGGCGCGGCCGGATGCCAATGTCGAAAAACTGCTCGCGGAACGAACGGCGCAACATGAGGCCTACCTCGGGGTCAAATGCGCTTGGGCCACGTTGTGCCGATGCAAAAAGCGAAAATTTGTCGTTCGGATAGCTCACAAAAAAGCGGTAGGCAGTGGCAGCTGCGTTGAAGCCGTCGTCGGTATTGTAGGTATTAAGCAAGGCACCGCCTACATCGAGGTTTTTATTGCCCAAAAAGCGCGAAGTGCTGAACCTGCCGTTGATGCCCGTGGTGCTGTGCCAACGGTCGCCAGTGATTTTGTTGGTGGTCATGGCCCCAATGATGCTCTGCTTGCCCACATCTTGCCGCCAACTGGCGGTGGTGTAGTTGGTGGCCGGATCGGTGCCATTGGCTGCTGTTTGCAGGGTCATGAGGCCGAGGGTGCGGTTGTCTTCTTTGCCCAACAAACGCGCCCCGGCAATGATGGGCACGGCTTCGCGGTTGGCATCTAACCCAATACGGCGGGTGTAAAACGGAATGATGCGGTTGCCACCAAAACCGAAATTGAAAAAGTCGTCGCCTTCGAGGAAAAACTCGCGCAATTCGGGGAAAAAGAGCGGGAAACGCGTGATGTTCACCTGCTGCTGATCGGCTTCTACCTGCGCAAAATCGGTATTGAAGGTGAGGTTGAGGCGGTAGGTAGGCGAGAGGAGGTAGTTGATGTCGCCGCCGAGGTTACCGGTCGGGCGCCTTTCGCCGGGCGTGACCTCTCCACCACCGATGGCGTAGGGCTTGATCTCTACAAATTGCTTTTGGCTGAGGGCAAACAAGCCAGTGAGCTCACCGGCCAGGTTCACTTGCTGGAAATTGTGGTCGCGGCTCCAGCCTTGCCAGCGGGCTTGCTCGCGTTTGCGGCGGATGTTGCGCTCGAAATTGATGCCCCAGGTTTGGTTTTCGGCGCCGGGACGGTACTTGAGCGTGTAAAACGGGATCTCAAACTCGGCAAACCAACCTTCGGCGGTAATGGTGGTTTTGACGTCCCACACCCCGTTCCAAAAGGCATTGCTCGATCCGCCGTTGTTGAACACCTGCAAATCGGCCCGGGCACCCACCGGATTGGTTACGAACATGAAGCCGTTGCGCTGGTCGCGGTAGGTGTCGAGGATGAGCATGAAATTATCGTCGAGACCGAAGTTAAAATCGCGCCGCAGCTCGCGGGCAATGAGTTTGTCGGGCTCGCGGTCGTAGCACCATACCGCTACATACAACTTGTCGTCGTCGTACACCACGGCTACTTCGGTGCGTTCGGTGACGGGCTGGCCGAGTACCAATTCGCGTTGCGTGAAGCTGTTTATTTTGGGGGCGGTTTGCCAAATGGCCTCGTCGAGTTTGCCGTCGATGACCAAACTTTCATGCGTATAAACCGCCTGCAATTGGGCTTTTTGTGCCCAGGTGGAGGTGCTCCACAACACCCCTACAATTGCAAACAAAAGTTTATTTTTCATGCGGCTGCGAAGATACGGCCGTGGGCCAAGTACAGGTAGTTTGCTTGGAGCTACTGTGAAAAAAAAAATAATTAAGCAAAAATGTTGTATATTAGTAGCATAATTGCTTAATATGGCAAAGCGAAATACCGAACAAAAGCCGTTGGTCCAAGAAAAAAGCCACTCCTACTCCATTGCAGAGGCTGATCCCCTTCAAGTGAATGAGCCAGGCGTGGCCTATGGGTCGTCCTTCAACCGCTTGGCTGCCATTCGCAAGGGCTTGCCCTCGTCGGCCATTGAGCGCATGAGCGAGCGGGCCCGCATGCCGGTGAGGCAAGTGTTGGGCTATATGCGCATGCCGCAAACCACGTACAACAAAAAACTGCGCGCCAACGAACCCCTCGATGCCCACCACAGCGAACAGTTGTTGGTGCTCTCCGATCTCATCCAATTGGGCCTCGAGGTATTCAACCAAGAAGCCCCCAAGTTCTTCAGCTGGCTCAATGCGCCCAACCAATCGCTCGGCGGTCTTACCCCCGAAAGCCTTTTCGATACCCTTACCGGCATGCAAGAAGTGAAAAACTGCCTCATGCGCCTCGAGTACGGAAACATGGCCTGATGCGCATTTTCAGAATCGAACGCGAGAAGTACTTGGCGCAAACCCTGCAAGGCTTGGGCGCTGCACGCGCCTCGGCTTTTCGCTGGAACAGCATGTACACGCCTATGGTGTATGCCAGTTCGTCGCGGGCACTGGCCCTGCTCGAAGTGGCCGTGCACCTGAACATCAACAGCGAATTGCCCAGCGATCGATTTTACGTAGAAATAGAGGTGCCCGACCAACTGTTGATCGAATCCCTTGACCGCCACGAGCTGCCGGCTGGCTGGGATGCACGACCACCACTGATGGTGAGCCAGCAACTGGGCGATGCTTTTGTGCGCCGGGCCACTGCCGCTGTTTTGCGCGTGCCGAGTTGCATTGTGCCGGCCGAATACAATTTCCTCATCAATCCAGCCCACCCCGATGCCCGGCTGATTACCGTGGTGGGCAGCGAGCGGGTAAATTTCGACAAGCGTTTGCTGTGACCCGTGGCGACAAATCCCTGTGCTTTTTGGCCGAAACATCCTGAAAATGTAGTTTTAGGCCATGGACCAATCACAAGGCGAACCTTTGGTAGAAGGCACCTTCTTGCTCGAAAAATTTCCGGGCAAGGGGGGATGGACCTTTGCGGCCCTGCCTGCCGAAGTGGGTCCGGGCAGCGGTCCATTCGGCTGGAGGGAGGTGCGCGGCCGCATCGACCACCTGGCCATTGAACACTACAAACTCATGCCCATGGGCAACGGCCGTTTGTTTTTGCCCGTGAAGGCCGCCTGGCGGAAAGTGCTCCGCAAAAAAGCAGGCGATTGGGTGCAAGTGGTGCTGTATGCCGACGAGCGCCCTACCACCATTCCCGAAGAATTTTTGCTTTGTTTGGCCGATGAGCCCGCTGCCCTGCGGCAGTTCGAAGCCTTGCCCGACAGCCGTAAGCAGGCCTTGGTTGCCGAAATCTACAGCCTTAAATCGGAGGATTTGCGGGTAGAGAAAATGGCGCGGGTGATCCAACAACTCGCAATCAACCCCCACATTTGAAATAAAGACATTCAAACATGCAAAACCCTGCATTGACTTTCCTCAGCAGCCAAATTGGCAAGGACGCTCAAAAATCACCTTCGCCGCTCATGCGCTGGCTCAATCCAACACTGCTTACTGTGGCTGAAGGCGCGCTGAGCATGCGTTTTGAAGTGCGGCCCGAATGGCTCAACCCCATGCAGCAGCTCCACGGGGGCATTGTGGCCGCCATCATGGACGATGCCATTGGTGCCACCGTTTTTTCGTTGGGCGAAACCCACTTTTTTGCCACGGTGAGCAATCAAATCGATTATTTCGGCAGGGCAGGTCTGGGTGAAACCATTGAGGCCCGCGCCGAAATCGTAAAGCGTGGCCGCCAGCTCATCCATGCCCAATGCACATTGTGGAATGCCGATGGCAGCCGCATGCTGGCCAAGGGCAGCTCCAATTTGCTCAAAACCGAGCTGCAGAAATGAAACGCATCAGTGGAGATGATGCAGTGTCATGCGCAAACAACCATGCAGCACCTGACTTAGCAGAAAGTTAATCGGTTGGTAAAAAGCCAATATTCCGCTTCAAACCTTCGTAGCCCGTACGTTTGACGGCGCTTTTGCGGAAAATGTCGTTGAATACTTCTTTGGTGAGTTCACGCCATTGCCCGGCATCCATTTCTGAGAGGAGGGGATGCGCGTTAAAACGCGGCTCGTTGTGGGGCTGACTGAAGCGGTTCCAGGGACAAACCTCCTGGCAGATGTCGCAGCCGAACATCCAGTTGTCGAAACGGCCTTGCATTTCGGTGGGAATGGTATCCTTGAGCTCGATGGTGAAATAGCTGATGCAGCGGCTGCCGTCGACTTCGTAGGGGGTGATGGCATCGGTGGGACAAGCATCGATACAGCGGGTGCAAGTGCCGCAGTAGTCCTTGATGGGGCCGTCGGGTGCCAATTCGAGGTCGATGATGAGTTCGGCCAGGAAAAAGTAGCTGCCCATGCTTTTGGTGATGAGGTTGGTGTGTTTGCCCACCCAGCCCGTGCCGCTGCGGGCCGCCCAGGCCTTTTCGAGCACAGGGGCAGAATCAACAAAAACGCGGCCGTCGATGTCGCCAATTTCCTCGCGCAATACCTCCAGCAGTTCGCGTAGTTTGTCGCGCACCACAAAATGGTAGTCCTCGCCATAGGCGTAGATCGATATTTTGGGTGCATCGGCTGGTTGTTGGGCGGGCTGGTGGTAGTTGTACAACAGGCTTACCACCGAGCGGGCTCCGGGCACCAGCAAGCGCGGGTCGAGGCGCTTGTCGAAATGATTTTCCATATAGCCCATTTGCCCGTGCTGGCCATTTTTCAGCCAGTTTTCGAGCCGGGGTGCCTGGTCTTCGAGGAAGTCGGCCGCACTGATGCCGCAAAACTGGAAACCCAGTCGGGCAGCATGCTGTTTCACCAGCCGGCTATGGACTTCCGTGGGCTTCATCCTTCGAGGTGGGGACCGTTGAACCGCAGGCGCAGGCGATCAACCGGTTGGTTGTGGATGAGGTGCGATTCAATGATTTCGTTCACATCTTCCAATTGTACATTGCCGTACCAAATGGCTTCGGGGTATACCACCAGCGAGGGACCAAAGGCGCAGGCATCTAAACAGGCGGTTTGTTGGGCGCGCAGGGTGATATTGAGTCCGCGCTCCTTGATGCCAGCCTTAAAAGCAGCCACAAGGGCATTGCCATGTTCGTGTCCACAGCTTTTTTTGGCCGGATCGGGCCGCTGGTTGTTGCAGATGAAGACGTGTTTTTGATATTTCATATTGCAAAGCTAATGCGTAAATCATGAGGGTGGGCAATAGGGGCAGGGTGGTAGAAGTAAAAATGAAAAGTTAAAAGTTAAATAGGGTGCTGCAGGAGAACTGGGGTTCCCGCAGCACGCGCAGATCTTCGCAGAAATGGACTGCTCAGAACAGCGCAGGCGTTCCTACAAAAGAATTTCTGCGTTCATCTGCGCTTTCTACGGTAAAAATGACAGCCGTAAGGCTGCCCTCCCCTCACGGTTACTCGATTTTTTTCAAACCGATTTGCATTTTTCAAAATCATGCTATATTTGTGATATCAAAATGATATCTCAATGATACACGAAAAAACCCTCCGTACCGGTTCTGGCTACATCCATTTGGCTGTGAACCTCTTTCTCGTTGCTGCTACCGTATTTTTTGGTTGGCTGCAGGCCCAACAAGGCGGCTTCTTTTGGCTACCCGCTGTGCTCGCTGGCTTGGGCTGGATCATTCACCTGCCCGGTTTCTTCATCGTCGACCCCAACGAAAGCATGGTGCTCATTCTTTTTGGTACCTACCATGGCACGGTGAAAGAATTTGGCTTTTTCTGGGCCAATCCCTTTTTCACCAAAAAGAAAGTGAGCCTGCGCGCCATGAACCTCAACAGCGAAAAGTTGAAGGTGAACGACATGATGGGCAATCCGATTGAAATTGCGGCCGTGCTGGTTTGGCAAGTGGCCGATACTGCCAAGGCTGTGTTTGCGGTCGACAATTATGTGCGCTATGTCGAAATCCAGAGCGAAGCCGCAGTGCGCACCCTGGCCAGCACCTATCCGTACGACGAGTTTGAGCTCGAAAATGCCGAAATCACCCTCCGTGGCAATGCACCACTGGTGAACGAAGAACTCGAAAAACAACTCACCCAGCGACTCGAAATGGCCGGAGTAACGGTCATCGAAGCACGCATCAGCCACCTGGCTTATGCGCCCGAAATCGCCGGGGCCATGTTGCAACGCCAGCAAGCCGCAGCCGTGGTAGCCGCCCGCCACAAAATTGTGGAAGGTGCCGTGGGCATGGTAGAAATGGCCCTTGAGCAGCTGAGTCAAAAGCAGGTGGTGGAGCTCGACGAAGAGCGCAAAGCCGCCATGGTGAGCAATTTGTTGGTGGTGCTGTGCTCCGACCGCGCAGCCAGTCCCGTGGTAAACGCCGGAACCCTGCACCATTGAGATGAGTGGCAATAAAAAGGCGTTTGCGCTGCGGTTGAGTCCCGAACTCATGGAAGCCCTCGAAAAGTGGGCGGCCGATGAGTTTCGGTCGGTGAACGGACAAATAGAATTCCTGCTCACCCAGTCGGTGCGTGCGCGCAACAAAAACAAGTCAAAATCAAAACAAGATGGCGAAAGCGACCTTTGAAGAAAGCCAGCGTTTTTCGCGTTGGTGGTTGGGGCTCATGGTAGGTGGCATGGTGGCAGGCATGGCGGCGGCATCGAGCGATCCCGATCCGAACAAATATTGGGGCATGGCCTTGGTGTTTGTGGTTTCAGGTGGGGTGAGCTTGCTCATTGCCCGGGTGCGCCTGCTTACCTGCATCGATGGCTACGGCATCCATTACCGATTTACCGGTTTTATGGGTTGGAAACAAATTGCCTGGGCCGAAATTGACAAGGCCGAACTGCATACATACAACGCCATCACCGAATATGGGGGTTGGGGTTACCGCCGCAGGTGGTTCAAAAGTGGCCTTGCCTTGACGGTAGGTGGCGACCGCGGCATCCAACTGCAGCTCCTGAATGGAAAAAGAATATTGCTGGGCACCCACCAGCCTGAGGAAGCTGCGGCTGCCCTCGCGCGATTGGGCGGGAGGAAGGCATGAAGGAGGCTTTGGTAGTAGGGGCAGGCTGGCTGGGCTTGCCCTTGGCTTTGGCCTTAGCAGAGGCAGGCTGGGAGGTAACGGCCACTACGAGGACCCGTACTGCCGATTGGCCAACCTCCCTCAAACACTTGCCGCTCGAGTTGGATGGCGACTTGCCCGATGTATCGGCCTTTGCGCAGGTGGTTTTGGCTTTTCCGCCCCAGGCCAATCTGGGTGCTGAGGTGTATGCCCGACGCATCGAGCGGCTCTGCAAGGTATTATCGCCCCGGGCCCAGCTGGTGCTCATCAGCAGCACGGGTGTGTATCCCGATGCGCCCGGCGAGTACGACGAAACGGCTGCCGTCAAACCCGACCACCCGGTGGTGTTGGGCGAGCAGGTCTTGCTGCGGCATTTTCCTCAGGCCTTGGTACTACGAGCGGCCGGTTTGGCGGGTTACGACCGCCGCATAGGCAAATACTTTAGTGGTAGGGTGTTGCCCGATCCCCAACAAGTGGTCAACCTCGTGCACCGCGACGATGTGGTGGGCGCGGCCTTGCATTTGCTGGGGAAGCAAGCTGCAGGGGTTTTTAACGTAGTGGCGCCTGAGCATCCCACCAAGGCGGAGGTGTATGGTAGAGATTTGGAGGAATTGGAGATGCCTCCCTTCATCTCGCCCGAAAACACGCCAGCTTCGGCAGCGCGGGTGGTACTGAGTGATGCGCTGCAAGCTTCAGGATATGCCTTTGTATATCCGAATCCGTTGCGGTTTGGTGGATAGCAGCGGTCGGCGATCGGCAGTCAGCGGTCTGCCAAAAGCCAAAAGCTGAACGCCAAAAGCCGATAGCCGAACGCCAAACACCTGCTGCATCAATTAGCAAAATAATTTTGGTGTTGAATGTCTGAATTTTCCGATATTCGTATTAAACACCCGCCATGACCACCTTAATAGCCGCCACCGATTTTTCAGAAGGGGGCAACCATGCTGTTTTTTACGCTGCCGCTTTGGCGCATGCCGCCGGCGCCAAGCTGATGTTGGTACACGCCTACAAAGCCCAAAGCAGCGCCACTACTTTGTTCAAAGGAATTAACGAAGTGCTCGAGCAGGATGCAAAATCGGGCTTGGAGGGCTTAAAAGAAGCTGTTTTACAACAATACCCGCAACTCACCGTGGCTGTGCATGCGGCTTTTGGTGATGCGCCGGCCGTAGTAGCGCATTTGGTGAAAGAAGTGGAGGCAGCTTTGGTGGTGACCGGTACCCGCGGCAAATCGCTGCTCGACACCCTCTTTTTTGGCAGCACCAGCAGCCAGCTATGCAAAGATTGCCAAACGCCCCTTTTGCTGGTTCCGCCCAAGGCGACTTTCGTGAACGCTGGTCAGTTGAGTTATGCCACGGCTTTGCGCGAAGCTCCCAACGAAGCCCTGCTCGTTCAATTTGCACAATATGCCCAATGGTGGAGATCCCAATGGCGCTTGGTACATGTGTACGGCGACGACCGTTCCCTCAGTCCACAGCAAGAACAATATTTCCAGGCCTGGAAAGCGGCCCTGCAGCTATCGCCCGAAAACAGCCGCATGCTGTACCGCGACGATATTTTGGAAGGTTTGTTTGAGCACCTTGAAAGCGAAAGACCTTTGGTTTTGGCCATTCACCGGCACCATTACGGTTTGCTGGAACGCTTTTTTGTGCCCTCGGTGGGCGAAGCCCTGGCCCGCAAGGTGAAGGTGCCTTTGTTGGTGTTGCCGCCGCAGTGAGGGTGTGAAGCTGAGTGGCCCGCTGGGGCTAACAAAGCCCCGTGGGGGCGGAAGGATTGTAGAAATATCCGTGTCGCAACATTTCTCAGCCCCGTAGGGGCGGCATGATGAGGCGAAAGGTGGGCGCGCCATCCACACATCCTAAAACTTCTTAGCGCGGCGTGCACATTTCGTGGAAAAATTGCTGTGCGCATTCCTTACTTTTGGTCGGATTCTGAAAATACATGAGCGAAGAGACCCCTGTTAACCCCGACGAACGCGACGAAGAGCAAATCCACGACATCACCCCGGTGTCGGGTTTGTATGAAAACTGGTTTTTAGAGTACGCCTCGTATGTGATTTTGGAGCGTGCCGTACCGGCCATTGAAGACGGCCTAAAGCCCGTGCAGCGCCGCATCCTGCACGCCATGAAGGTGATCGACGATGGACGCTTCAACAAGGTGGCCAACATCATCGGCCAAACCATGCAATACCATCCCCACGGCGATGCCGCCATTGGCGATGCCATGGTGGGCTTGGGCCAAAAAGACCTGCTCATCGAAACCCAAGGAAACTGGGGCGATGTGCGCACCGGCGACAGTGCCGCGGCAGCCCGTTACATCGAAGCCCGCCTCAGCAAATTTGCGCTCGAAGTGGCTTTCAACGGACAAACCACCCGCTGGCAAACCAGTTACGATGGCCGCAAGAAGGAGCCCGTGACCCTGCCCATGAAGTTTCCGCTGGTATTGGCCCAAGGGGTGGAGGGCATTGCGGTGGGTTTGTCGACCAAAATTTTGCCCCACAACTTCTGCGAGCTCATCGACGCCAGCATCAAAATCCTCAAAAAACAACCCTTTGAGCTGTATCCCGATTTCCAAACGGGCGGCCTCATCGACGTTACCAACTACAACGAAGGCATGCGCGGGGGCAAAATCCGCTCGCGGGCACGCATCGAGGAGCACGACAAAAAAACGCTGCTCATCAAAGAAATTCCCTTCGGCACCACCACCACCAACCTCATTGAGTCGATTGTAAAAGCCAGCGAGGCCAACAAAATCAAGATCAAAAAGGTGATCGACAATACGGCGCGCGATGTGGAAATTGAAATACAACTGCCGCCCGGCGTATCGCCCGATATCACCATCGATGCCCTCTACGCCTTTACCGATTGCGAAACCAGCATCTCGCCCAATGCCTGCGTGATTGTGGCCGACAAGCCCCGCTTCATGAGCGTGAAAGACATGCTGCGCTACAATACCCAGCAAACCATGGATTTGCTGAAGTGGGAGCTCGAAATCAAGCTGGGTGAATTGCAAGAAAAGTGGCATTTCAGCAGTCTGGAGAAGATTTTCATCGAAAACCGCATCTACCGCGACATCGAAGAATGCGAAACCTGGGAGGCTGTGTTGCAAGCCATCGACCTGGGTTTGGAGCCGCACAAGTCGAAATTGATGCGTGAGGTGACCCAAGACGACATCATCCGCCTCACCGAAATCAAAATCAAGCGCATCAGCAAATACGACAGCTTCAAAGCCGATGAGCTGCTGCGCGGACTCGAAGACGAGATGGTGCAGGTGAAATACGACCTCGAGCACCTCACCGCCTTCACCATTGCCTACTACGAAAACCTGCTCAAAAAGTACGGCAAGGGCCGCGAGCGTAAGACCGAAATCCGCATTTTCGACACCATCCAAGCCGCACAGGTGGCCGTGGCCAGCGAAAAGCTGTACGTAAACCGGGCCGAGGGTTTTGTGGGCACGGGCATGAAAAAAGACGAGTACGTAACCGATTGCTCACCCCTCGACGACATCATCGTTTTCCGCCGCGACGGCAAGTGCATCGTTACCAAGGTGAGCGACAAGGCCTTTGTGGGCAAAGACATCATCCACGTGGATGTGTTCAAGAAAAACGACGAGCGCATGACCTACCACCTCATTTATGTGGATGGGAAATCGGCCATCAGCTATGCCAAGCGCTTCAACATTACGGGCGTTACCCGCGACAAAGAGTACGACCTCACCAAAGGCGAGAAGAACAGCAAGGTGCTGTATTTCAGCGCCAACCCGAATTCAGAGTCGGAAGTGGTGACCATCTACCTCAGTCAGAATGCCCCCGCCCGCAAGAAAATATTCGACTTCGACTTTGCCGAACTGGCCATCAAAGGTCGGGCTGCGCAGGGCAATACCGCCACCAAATACACCGTGAAGCGGGTGTTGTTCAAAGAAAAGGGCCGCTCTACCTTGGGTGGCCGAAAAATTTGGTACGATGAGGTGGTGGGTCGCCTCAACGTTGACGAGCGCGGCCGTTTGCTCGGTGCTTTCGACGGCGAGGATGCCATTTTGTGCATTTACAAAGACGGCAGCTACGAGCTTACCAGCTACGAGCTCACCAACCGCTACGAACCCGACCAGCTGTTGCTGCTGCAAAAGTGGGATCCGAAGCGGCCCATCACCGCCTTGCATTATGTGCCTGCCAACCAGGCTTGGTATGTGAAGCGTTTTGTGGTGGAAACCAGCACCCTCAACAAGCGTTTTTTGTTCATTGCAGAAGACAAAGGTGCCAAGCTGGCATTTATCGATTACCGCGACGATTTGCTGGTGCAGCTCACCACCGGCACCAAGAAAAAGTCGGAAACGCAGGAAGTCAACCTCTCGCAATTCATCGATATCAAGGGCTGGAAGGCCATGGGTAACAAACTCACCACCGAGCCTTTGTTGGAAGTGAAGCTGTTGTCGGCCACCGAACCCGTGGTTGCGGTCGCCGAGCCCAAGCCCGAGCGTGCCGAGGAGGAAGAAGAGGAGGTAGCAGATGCAGCGGAGCTGGCCGACAACGATACCGCTGAGGCCGATGATGCGCCCGAGAGCAATGCTTCCGGTACTTCCGAAGGCAGCATCGACATAGGTACCACCATTGAGTTTGATGTGAAGAAGGAGCGCGAGCAAAAAGGCGGCGATCCGCCCCAGCAACTCAATTTGTTTTAAGGCATGAAGTGGCAGGCTTTCCGTTGGTGGATGGGATGGGGCGTTTTGGCGCTCTTCCTCCTGGGCCGGTTCGCCGACATTGAGCGTTCCGACGCCGAAAAGCCCAACCACCGCCCCATTTATTGGGATGCCATTTCGTACTACGCCTACCTGCCCGCCCTGTTTGTGGAAGGCGATTTGTCGATGGAGTTCACCCGCCAGGGCGACTATTCGCACCAGTATTGGCCCGAAACCACCCCCACCGGTGGCTTGGTGAGCAAAACCACCATGGGCATTGCCTTTTTGTATGCGCCCTTTTTTGGTTTGGCCCATTTGGCTGCCACGCTCGGGCCTTGGGAAGCCGATGGTTTCAGCCGGCCCTACCACCTGGCCATTCAGTTCAGCGGTTTGTTTTACGGGTTGTGGGGATTGTGGCTGCTGGGGCATTGGCTGCGGCGTTTTGTGGGCGATGGGGTAGTGGCTGCCACGCTCATCCTCCTCACCTTGGGCACCAATTTGTTCAACTACATTACCCACGAGGCGGCCATGTCGCACGCCTTCAATTTTTTTGCCATTGCGGCCCTGCTGTACCTCACCGAACGTTGGCACGATGCCCCCAGCGCCGCCAAAAGCGCTGCCATGGGCTTGTTGATTGGCTTGATTACTTTGATTCGTCCCACCAACCTGGCCGTCATTTTGGTGCCTTTGCTCTATGGCTTGGGCAGTCCGCTTTTCACCGCCAAGTGGCGCAGCTTGAAGCAGCATCCGCACTGGGTTTTGTACATCGTGCTGGGTGCCTTTGTGGTGGGTTTGCCGCAGTTGTTGTATTGGAAGGCCTACAGCGGTCAATGGCTGTTTTTCAGTTATACGGGCGAACGCTTTTTTTGGGAACAGCCCATGTGGCTCGAGTTTCTGCTGAGTTACCGCAAGGGTTGGTGGGTGTACAGTCCCCTCATCCTATTGGCTTTCGCCGGTTTGTTTTTCCGGCACCCCCTCAACAGCCGTTTGCGCTGGCCCATTGTGCTGCTCATGCCGCTGTTGGTGTATGTGCTTTCGTGCTGGTGGGCTTGGTGGTTTGGAGGCGGTTTTGGCAGCAGGCCTATGGTTGATTGGTACGCCCTTTTGGCTGCACCCCTGGCCGTTTTTTTGGCCCATGTTTGGCAAAAACGCTGGCAAATGGCAGCGGCTTTGTTGTTGTGTGCCGGCTTGGTGGAGCTCAGCATGAAGCAGCAACAGCAATACCGCCTGGGCATTTTGCATTACGATGCCATGACCCGCAAGGCGTATTGGGCCATTTTTTACAACCGCCCTGTGCCTGCCGATTTCGAAAGCCTCATTCAGCCGCCCAATTATGCGGGCAACAAGGCCGGAAAGCGCGAAAAGGTGGATGTAGCAGGTTTTTAACGCCCGCCGAACGAATAGTAGAAAATTTTGTAGAGGATGCGCACCCCATCGCTGGTGCGGAATTTTTTGCCTTCGCCCTGATTGCGGGGGAAGTACTGCACGGGCACCTCGGCAATGTTGTTGCGTTTGATGCGCGCCGCTTTGATGAGCATTTCGGCCTCAATGGCAAAGCGGTCTTCGCGCAGTTGCAGTTTCTCGGCCAGGGGGCGTTTGAGCAATTTGTAGCCGCAGGCCATGTCAGTTATGCGGATGTCGATGAGCAGCGAGGTAAGCCAGCTGAACAGTTTGTTGGCGATGTAACGTTTGTAGCTGCTGAGCGGACGAATGGGTCCGGGCAAGTAGCGTGAGCCGTTCACCATTTCCACGCCCAAATCGTGCATGGCCTGCAACAGGGCTGGGATGTCGCTGGGTTGGAGTTCCAAATCGGCATCTTGGATGAGGAAGGTATCGCCAGTGGCGGCCTGCATGCCCGTGCGCACAGCGGCGCCTTTGCCTTTGTTGTGGGGATGTTGCAGCAGGGTATAGCCCGATTTGCCTGCGATCCACGCTTCGATGTTGCGGTGGGTTTGGTCGTGCGAGCGATCGTCGACCACCACCACTTCTACCGACTGCACAAAACCAGGCCAGACCATGGCATCGAGTTGGCGGAGCACTTCGGTCACCAGTTTTTCTTCGTTGTACACCGGAATGATGATCGACAGCCTCATGCTTCTAACTCCTTTCGGATTTTGGCCGGCAGCGAGGCGCGGATGAGGTCATAGGAGTGCTTGATGAGGTCGAGCACCAGGGCATCGTCGAGCCCCATGTCGATGCGCACTGTATTCCAGTGTGTTTTGTTCATGTGGTAGCCCGGGCGCACGGCATCGGGATAACGTTCGCGCAGTTCCACCGCCCTTTCGGGCTCACATTTGGCGTTGAATTCCCAGGGTTCTTCTACATCGGTGAGCAGGAAGATTTTGCCAGCCACCCTGAAGGCCAGGGTACGCTCGTCGAACGGAAAGTCTTCGGTAGCGTGTGGGAGCGATAGGCAATATTCGCGCAGCCATTCGATGTTCATGCGGGGTCTTTGGCTTCAAATCTCTCATTTTTGGTCGATTTGTGGATGGGTTGGGAGAAAAATAAGT
>CAZNWC010000003.1:245341-247777 GCA_964577055.1 uncultured Chitinophaga sp.
GCTTCAAATCTCTCATTTTTGGTCGATTTGTGGATGGGTTGGGAGAAAAATAAGTCTCAAAGCCCAAAAATTTCGAGGCCTGTTTCACTTTTCGTCCTGCTGCGCAATGGCATGCAGTGTTGGATTGAAGGAACCGAAATGGCGGTCAAGCCGAAGAGGCGCCTGGTGCGACCCCTTCAGGGTCGTATTAAATGGTTGGTGTGCGGTTTTCTATAAACGTATGACCCCTTTGGGGTCATTGGAGTTGCCCTCCTGCGGTGATTGATGGCTTCAGGTGGTGCATTTGGTAATTGCCAAATCAAAGCACCCCGAGGGGGTGCCATGTTGATAGCAACATCGTGTAAACGTGATTAAATCGACCCCGAGGGGGTCGCACCTTCCAAATGTTGGCGGTCGAGCTACATCAACATGCCATGCGTGATGAACATATGGACATTGCCCAAGGGACACACGTCATTTGGCTACCTCCTTGTTGGCCGATTGCTTAACTTTGTGTGGCTTTCGAAAAACCGCAAGCCCAAACATATTCCTTATGGCATTCGGCATTTTTACCCCTCCAGTAGCCAAAAACGAACCGGTTCGCGCTTATGCGCCGGGTTCGGCAGAGGCCCAATCACTCCAAGCCCAAATCGAAGCCTTCCGCTCGCAGGAACTCGACATCCCCATGTTCATTGGCGGCAAAGAGGTACGCACCGGCAAAACCAAACGACTGGCGCCCCCGCACGACCACCAGCACACCTTGGGGCATTACCACGAGGGCGATGCCAGTCACGTAAAAATGGCCATCGATGCCGCCTTGGCTGCCCGCAAAAGCTGGGAGGCGCTGCCATGGGAACAACGTGCCGCCATCTTCTTGCGCATGGCCGATTTGCTGCAAGGGCCGTACCGCGACATCATCAACGGGGCTACCATGCTCGGACAAAGCAAAAACCCCTTCCAAGCTGAAATCGACAGTGCTTGCGAGCTCATCGACTTCTTCAAATTCAATGTGCAATACATGGTGCAGCTGTACCACCAGCAGCCCGAAAGCCTGCCACTGACCTGGAACCGCGTAGAATACCGTCCGCTCGAAGGCTTCATTTTCGCCCTCACGCCCTTCAACTTCACTTCTATAGCCGGCAACCTGCCCACTTCACCCGCCATGATGGGCAATACCGTGGTGTGGAAGCCTTCAAACACCCAGATTTATTCGGCCTACTGGCTCATGCGTTTGTTCCAAGAGGCCGGCTTGCCCGACGGTGTGATCAATTTGGTGTATGTAAGCGGTCCCGTAGCCGGCGATGTGATTTTTGCGCATCCCGATTTTGCAGGCATCCACTTCACCGGATCGTCGGGGGTGTTCAACGACATTTGGAAGACCATTGGCAACAACATCAATAGCTACAAGAGTTATCCGCGCATTGTGGGCGAAACCGGTGGTAAAGACTTCATCGTTGCCCACCATTCGGCCGATGTTGATATTTTAGCCACCGCCATTTCACGCGGTGCCTTCGAATTCCAGGGCCAAAAATGTTCGGCTGCTTCGCGGGCTTATATTCCTGCCAGCCTGTGGGAGGCCACCATCAAACGCGTAAAAGCCGATTTGGCCGATATGAAGATGGGTGGGGTAGAAGACTTCACCAATTTCATCAATGCGGTGATCGACGAAAAGTCGTTCGACAAACTCGCCAGCTTCATTGAGCGCGCCAAGGCCGACGGACAAGAAATTGTGGCCGGGGGCAAGTACGACAAGTCGAAAGGCTATTTCATTGAGCCCACCATCATCCGCGCCAACGACCCGCAGTACGTAACCATGTGCGAGGAGTTGTTTGGTCCCGTTTTGACGGTGTATGTGTACGAAGACGATAAGTACGAAGAAATCCTTGAGACCTGCGACCGCACATCGCCTTATGCCCTTACCGGCGCGGTGATTGCGCAAGACCGTTACGCCATTGATTTGGCTACTGAAAAATTGCGCCATGCGGCCGGTAATTTCTACATCAACGACAAGCCGACGGGTGCCGTGGTAGGTCAGCAGCCTTTTGGTGGCGCCCGTGCTTCGGGTACCAACGACAAGGCCGGCTCTATGCTCAACCTCATCCGTTGGGTATCGGCCCGCACGGTAAAAGAAAACCTCAACCCACCCAAAGGCTACCGTTATCCGTTCCAAGGTTAAACAATAGGCCACGCAAAAAGCCGCAATCGAAAGGTTGCGGCTTTTTTGTTGGATGCGGATTTTGTTGGGTTGGATGGTAGATGTACCAGCCCCAACGGGGCTGGTAAATGGTGGGACGTGCATGTTGCTACAATCATACCGCCCCCACGGGGCTTTGATGCCGTTAGCTAAAAGCCAACAGCCAATCACCGTGCCCCCTGCCCCCTGCTCCCCGCCCCCCGCCCCATGCCCCCTGCGATGCCCTGCCCCATTCCCACCTTGCATTAGTTCATCTCTCTGAT
>CAZNWC010000003.1:247877-257998 GCA_964577055.1 uncultured Chitinophaga sp.
TGCCCCCTGCGATGCCCTGCCCCATTCCCACCTTGCATTAGTTCATCTCTCTGATTTTCCGTACCTTTGCAGCACACCTGCAGGTCAAAGCGTTTTCCGGACTAATTCCAGCCCCAATGATGCCCGCACCTAACGGGCATTTTACTTTTTAAACCACATATGGCAAGATCACAACAAAGCTTCGGAAAACGCGAAAACGAAAAGAAGAAAGAACAGAAGAAAAAGGAGAAAGAAGCGCGCAAAGAAGAGCGCAAATCGAGCACCGACAAAGGCAAAAGCCTCGAAGACATGATGGTGTATGTTGATCACGAGGGCAATTTGGTAAGCGCCCCACCCGATCCTACCAAACGTGCCGAGGTAAACGCCGAAGACATTGAAGTAGGCGTGGCCCGCCAACGCGAGCTCACCGAAGAAGAATTGCAACGCAAAGGCACCGTAACCTTCTTCAATCAGAGCAAGGGTTATGGTTTTATCCGCGACCACGAAAGTCAGGAAAGCCTTTTTGTACATATCAACGACATTGCTGGTCCGATCAACGAAAACGACCGGGTAACCTTCGAAAAGGTGAAGGGCACCAAAGGCTGGCAGGCCGTTAAGGTGCGGAAATAAAAAAAGGGTTGCCCAATCGGCAACCCTTTTCTTTTACACCTTCGGGTATTCTTTTTTACCGTCGGCGTGCAAGGCAAAGCGACCTTCTTTGCGGTCGTGCACCTGGTCGTACTTGGGCCAAGGCCAACCCCCGAATTGGGTTTGGTGGAAGTCGTTGAATGCTTGCTGGATTTCTTCTTTGCTGTTCATCACAAATGGACCGTACTGAATAACCGGTTCGTTGATGGGACGGCCTTGCAGCAAAAGGATTTTAGATACGTGGTTGCCGTTTTGGATGCGTAGATTTTGGTTGGCCTGTACTTCCACGCTGTGGTAGCGGGGCACCTTCACGCCTGCCACTTCCATGCTTTCGCCTTGGTAGAAATACAAGGTGCGGTTGATGCCAGCCGAAGCGGGGGGCAACACCCACTCAGCACCCGCTTCGAGTCGGATGTTCCAAACAGCCACTTCATTCTTGGGGTCAGCAGCCCAACTGTTGGGCGGCGGGGCAGGTGCTTGCACTTGTCCGAGTTTGCCGGCTATCACTTCCACCTCGGTTTTTTTGCCTTTGGCGTCGGTTGATTGGAATTTGCCCAGATTTTCTTTCCAAAACATCTTGAAATGGGGCTCTACCATTTTGCTTTTGCGTGGCAGGTTGAGCCAAATTTGGAAGAGCTCGAGGTGGTTTTCACGGTCTTCGTGCAAACAAGGGAACATTTCGCTGTGCTGTACGCCTTTGCCGGCGGTCATCCACTGCACATCGCCATTGCCATAGCGGCCGGCAGCGCCTACCGAGTCGGCATGATCTACCAAACCCTTGCGTACCACCGTAATGGTTTCGAATCCACGGTGCGGGTGGCCCGGAAAACCCGGCACTTTTTTGCCATGGTACATGCGGAAGCCATCTTTGATGATGAAGTCGTTGCCCAAGGGGCGGCCGGTGAGGGGCACGGCCGGACCCATGTCTTTGTTGCCTTTGGGAAAGGCATCTTCGTGGTGCACACAAAAGAGAAACGGATCAGCGGTTTCCCACTGAAAGCCGAGGGGTTTGATGGCGCCCACGGCCGATTTATTATTGCTGTTTTCCATATTTTCTGCGGTTTTGGCCAGTGCGGCAAAGGGCCAAGCCATAGCGGCCGAAAGGCCAATGCCCAACTTGCCGAGGAAGCTGCGGCGGTCGTTTGCTGGTTTCATTGTTTAAACTTTGATTTCTTAACCGAAAGTAGAACAAAAAAGTTTGCGAGGCAAAAAAATGGGGGGATGATGCTCCTTACGGGGCTACCCATATGTCGCCTCATGCGCAATGGCATTCAATGAAGGGTTGAAGAAACCAACATGGTGGTCAAGCTGAGGATGCGTTTGGTGCGACCCCTTCAGGGTCGTAATCAATGGTTGGCGCGATGTTTTCTATACTCATATGACTCCCTCGGGTTCATTTTGAGCCGTCATTATACCGCGATTATGCATGTTTTGTGATTGATTTTATGGTTTGACGCATAATAGAGCACCCCGAGGGGGTGCCATGTGTATAGCATGACGATTTACCGAAATCAAATCGACCCTGAAGGGGTCGCACTCCGAAATGCTGGTAGTGAAGGTCAATTATGGCCGATAAAAGCTTAACTTAATGAGATTGCCCGATGGGGCTGCTTCAGGCATGCCCTATCATAAATTTCGCAATGCTGGCCTAAATGATTTCGATAACCAAAAAAATGAGTCTAAACGTTTATTCTGATGTTTCATTTTATGGTGGTTTCATACATTCTTTCCAAATTGCAGTATGGCTATTTTTTTTACTGGTACTGGGGCTTACATCCCCTCCGAAAACATATCGAATGCTGATTTTGCAACACATGCATTTTTGAACGAAGACGGCAGTCCATTCCCCTACGACAATGCTACCGTTGCGCAAAAATTCCAGGAAATCACCGGTATCGAAGCCCGGCGGTATGCCGCACCGCAGTTGCTTACCTCCGACATCGCCACCCTGGCTGCCGAAGAAGCCATTGCCGATGCGGGCTGCGACCGCGAAAGCCTCGATTACCTCATTGTGGCGCACAATTTTGGCAACGTGCGGGCCGATGCCATCCAAACCGACATCCTGCCCAGCCTGGCTACCCGGGTGAAACACGCCTTGGGCATTAAAAATCCGCGCTGCGTGGCTTACGATATTTTATTTGGCTGTCCGGGTTGGGTAGAAGGCGTCATCCAAGCCCAAGCCTTCATCAAGGCAGGCATGGCCAAAAAATGCCTGGTCATTGGGGCCGAAACTTTATCTCGGGTGCTCGATCCGCACGACCGCGACAGCATGATTTACAGCGATGGGGCAGGGGCCGCCATTGTGGAAGAAAAACCGGGCGAAGGTGGCTTGTTGGCCCATGCCACACTCACCTACGCTGCTGAGGAGGCCTATTTTCTGTTTTTTGGACCTTCATTTAATAAAAAATTGCCACAAGACGTCCGCTTTATCAAAATGCACGGCCGAAAGATTTACGAATTCGCTGTGAGCCGCGTGCCCGAAGCCATGCAACAATGCCTCGACGCCAGTGGCGTACCCATTGCCGAGGTGGACAAGGTACTCATCCACCAAGCCAACGAAAAAATGGACGAAGCCATCATCCACCGCTTTTTCAAACGCTATGGTCAAGTACCTCCGGCCGGTGTGATGCCCATGAGCATCCACCAATTGGGCAATTCGAGTGTGGCCACCGTGCCTACCTTGTACCACCTCTTGCGCAAGGAAAAAATTGCCGGACAACACATTGCGCCGGGTAATACTTTGCTTTTTGCTTCAGTAGGAGCGGGCATGAACATCAACGCCTTGGTGTACCGCGAGCCGGGTTGAGACTTCAGATAGCACTTGGTAACCTGCTGTTCCAATTGGGGCAGTAGTCAGCAGGGGAAGGTGGCTGAAAGCGGTGGTGAAAAACCACAACATTTGATGCTAAAAGACGTTTTGGGTACATGAAGAAGTTCCTGTTGCTTTTTTGTGGCTTGTTGTCAGCCATTGCTGCTTCGGCTCAAAGTACAAATGCCGATTCTGCCCGGTTTGAGGTAGGTTTGAATTTTAGCAAAGGGGTGGCCCTGCTGCTAGGTGCCGACCCGCGCATGCAGCCCCTGTCGGTCCACCTGAAAATGAAACAAAACGACCATTGGTGGCGGGTTTCGCTGCGGCATGAACGCTATCCCGACTTTTACAATTTCGACCGTTTTTTACGCGATTCGCTCCTGGTGCAACATTCAATCGCCAACAATAGCTGGGCAGCCGCAACATCCGTGGGTTTGGAAAGGCGGAGAACATTGGGCCGGGGTTGGCAATTTACCTACGGGGCCGATGCATTGTTCCGGCATGAACGATCGCTGTGGTGGCGCAACGAAACCCGCTTTGTGGACTTTGAGACGAACAATGATGCATTTTTCGGTCCTTCTTACTCCCCTACATCTGCCAATTTTACCTCTGAGGAATTGGAACGAAATGAAACCCGATCGAACCAGTACGGCATTAACATGAGTGCAGGGATGTGGTACCACATCAACCAGCAGCTGGGACTGCATATGCAAATAAACCTCTCCGGTTGGCTAAGCCAAAACAATTTCAAAAACCGCAATTACGTCACCAATGAGGCCAGTGATGGTACCAACTGGACTTGGGAAACGCAGCGCTTGCCTGGATTTAGCGAAATAGCGCTCTATTATCGTTTTTGAGGCTGCCGAAATGATGCGCCTTGCCTACATTTGTAGGTAAAGCAGCCCATGAAAGCCCTCTTCCACAACTTCCGATCGTATTGGGTGCAAGACGTCAGTTTTGTGACGTTGTTGCTCATGATGATTTTTACGGTATTCATTTTGCCCACCCTGCTCGAGCTGAACCTCGTAGGCATTGCCGCTTTCGATTATATGCTCAGCATCCTCTTTTTTGTGGGCATTTGGTCGGCCGACAACAAAGCATTGATGGTGACCAGCGCCTTGCTTTTTGTATTGTTTGTGTTGGCCAAATTTGTGTACCCGGTCGATCACAGCCAATTTGAAATGTGGGTAGCCTGCCTGTGCATGAGCTTTAATATTTTCATCAATTTTCGGCTGTTGTTTCGCGATGGCAATTTTAACCTCGAAAGGGTATTGGGCGCAGTGAATGTGTATTTGTTCATTGCCTTGTTGGGGGCATTTTTATTTGATTTAATTCACCTCATTTTTGGGAGCTCCATTACGGGCAACATTGAGCTAACAGGGAGCAGCCGCGACTTTGTACATTACATTTATTTCAGCATGGTGAGCCTCACCACCGTGGGTTTCGGCGATATTTTTCCGGCCAACCATGCAGCCCGTATGTTGAGCGTGGGCCTGGCCGCCGTGGGCATTTTGTACCCCGCTGTGGTGATTGCCAAACTGGTGTCGCTGGGAGCCGATCACCGCGGGTTCAAACGCGCTGGCAGCGAAAAACAAGCGGATTAAAAGTCAATCCGGTAGAAAAACACCGGCAAAAAGCCCAACTGAAACTGCTCTTGGATGTAAGGCGGTTGCGGCACATAGGTGAGCGTGAGCTGGTTTTCGATGCCGAGGAAATTCACCAAATCAACTGCAATGGTGTGTGTAACGCCCTTGCGGTTCATTTTGTAATCGACCTTCAAATCGAGGCGGCGGTAAGGATTGAACTGCAGCGTATTGCGGCTGGCATCGGCAAACACCACCTCTTGCAAGGCGCGTGAGGCGGCCACATCTACCGGACCGTACCAACGACCGCCGATGGTGCTAAAACGGGCACCCAAATTGAGTTTGTTGCGTTTGCCAATGCTGAATTCACGCGCTATGAGGGCGTTGATGGCATAGCGGCCGTTAAAATCGGTATTGCGCCACACCCCGTCGCTGCCCTGGTATTTGGCATCGAAGAGCGAAGTGGTCACCAAAAAGTAGTATTGCTTGCTGAAGAATTTTTCGAGCGTAAACTCGATGCCGTAATTGCGGCCCAAGCCAGTGTTTTGTAGTTCGTTGGGGAAAACGCGGCTGAATCCGGCTCCGGCATTTACCATGCTGAAGCTGCTGGGGGTGATTTCCACCGGAATGTCGTAGAGGTGCTGGAAATACAGCTCGGTCAACAAACGCAGGTCTTTGGCCAACATGCGCTGGTAGCCACCCACCAGATGAAGGCTTTTCATGAGGCCCATGCCCAGGTTGTAGGGCTGGGCAATGCCTTGGCCGAGTCGAGGATTGTAAAAGTAGAGGTAGGAGGGCTGCATTTGGCTGTGCAAACCGGCAGCGAAGCTGAGCTTTTGGTTCTTGGGCAGGTCGTACTGCAGTCCCAAACGGGGTTCGAGGGGTGAAAAGCTGTTGTTGTTGATGCCGCTGTAGTAGGCCGATACCCCCGCGGTGGCCGACAGGCGGTCGGTGAGCATGTATTTGAGCTGCACATAGGGTTGCACTTGCAGGTAGCCCGCATCGGCATCCCAGCGGCGCTGCCAGGCCGAAAACTGGGTGAGCGTACTGTCAACCAACCGCACGCTGTCGTATGCCGCAAAAAGGTGGTATTCGATTAGTGCACCGGCCTTGAGGGTGGCCCGACTGTTGATTTTGAGGTTGTACGAAGGCGCTACCGAAAGGCGGCGATCGGCAAAACGGTAATCGAGCAGGTTGCGAATCGAGTCGATCACATAACGCTGGTTTTGGATGAGTGGCTCGCCTTGCGCGTCGCGCTGTAAAAAGAGGTAGTTGTGTTTGGCGGTGATGGTGCTGCTGCTGAAGGCCGTGGTGACTTTGAAAAAGCTGTTTTTGTTGATGGGCTTGGAATAGGTGGCGCCTGTGGTGAGCATGCGGGTGGTGAAATACTGGTCGCGGTCGTTGCTGCCGAAAATATTCCGCTCGTCGGCATCTTGCTCGCTGATGAGGATGTCGATGGTGCTGGTGCCCGCCAAACCCCACAAGCTCCAGTTACCGCCCTTTTTTTGCGGGAAGTTGAGTCGGATAAAACCATCAGAATAAAAAGGCACGGCCTGGGTGCCAATGTCGATGCCCGCCCGGTCGAACAGCCACAAATTGCCGTAGCGGTAGGTGGCCAGGTAAGAGCTGCCTTTTTTGCGGTTGATGGGGCCCTCGGCCATGCCTTCGGTCCCCAAAAAGCCGAACTGCGCCATGAATTCGTGCTTGTCGGCATTGCCATTGCGCATCTTTAAATCGAACACCCCGGCGGTGCTGTTGCCAAATTCGGCCGGAAAAGCCCCGGTAAAGAAGTCGCTATTGGCCAAAAAGCGGTTGTTGATGATGCTGATGCTGCCGCCGGCCGTGCCCGGAATGTTGAAGTGGTTCGGATTGGGAATCGTGATGCCGTCTAAGCGCCACAAAACGCCCGCCGGCGAGTTGCCGCGGATTACGATGTCGTTGCGAGAATCGTCGGCCCCCTGTACCCCGGCAAAATTGGCGGCCATGCGGCTAGGTTCACCGCGCGAGCCGGCATAGCGGTCGGTTTCCTCTACCGAAAACTGCCGGGCGCTGGCGAGGGCCATTTCGTTGGCCACTTCTCCGTTGCGGGTGGCGGCAATCACCACTTCACCCAATTGCTGCATGGCTTCTTCCATTTCGAGCTGCAGCACTACTTCCTTGCCGGCATCTACGATGATGTTGTTGAGCTGCAATTCTTTGTAACCCAAATAGCGCAACACGATGCGGTGGCGGCCCAAAGGCACTTTTTCAATGGCGAATTTGCCCTGCGCATCGGTGCTGCTGCCTTGGGCTCCCCCCGGCAAATTGGGCAATACCACGGCTACCCCAGTGAGCGGGAATTTCGATTCTTTGTCAACTACCCGGCCACGGATGGTTTGCGAAAGTTGGGCCATGGCCGAAAGGCTGGTGCCCATCAAAAGAGATAGAAATAAAAGCTTCTTCATGTGCTGCAATGTTGCTGCTAACCTAAGCTTTTTGAGATGAAGTAAAAATGAAATCGCAAATTTCGCAAAATACTTGTATGCTTTGTTTATATATGCTACTTTACACTGAAAATCAGGAGTTTTTATGTTGAGAAGATGGCTATGCGTGCTGCTGCTGGGCACATTTGCAGGGAGTGCACAAGCGCAAGGAATCCGTTTCGACCCGGTATATCCGTTGGGAAATGGTCCCAACAACACCGTTTTTGCCATGCAAAGTTTGCCCGATGGCCGGGTGTGGGTGGGCGGTAATTTCACCACCTACCAGGGAACACCAGCCGTGCGTTTGATACGCATTTTCCCGAACGCCCAGCGCGACACCACCGCCAATACCGGGGCCGGAGCCGATGGCCGCATCAATGTGATGCGCCTGCTGCCCGACGGCAAACTGCTCATCGGCGGCCTGTTTGTGCTGTACAACAACCAGGTAGCACGGGGCGTGGCCCGGGTGCTGTCCGATGGCAACATTGACCCGAGCTGGCAAACCGGCTTTGGGTTCAACAACGAAGTACTGGCCATCGAATCGCTCACCGACAGCGGGGTATTGGTGAGCGGATTTTTCAGTCAGTTCCAACAATTGCCCGTGCCACAACCTGTGAAGCTGCGCTACAACGGCCAACGCGATACCACCTTCAACGCCGGCGGAACCGGTACCACCGGCTTGGTGGAGGTGATGGTGGAACAGCCCGACGGCCGCATCCTCATTGGGGGCTCGGTGAGTGCCTACAACGGACAACCGGTGAGCAAGTTGTTCCGCATTTTTCCCGATGGCACCCGCGATACTTCCTTTCAAACGGGCAGTGGTTTTTCCACCGGTAGCATCAGGGGGATGGCCCTGCAACCCGACGGGAAAATATTGGCCGTTGGCTCTTTTACCAGTTACCAGGGAGTTGCCCGCAATCGCCTGTTGCGGCTCCATCCGAACGGCGATTTAGATACCACCTTTACCCCCAATGTGAACTTCAGCACCACGGTAAACACCTTGCGTTTGTTGCCCGACGGGCGCATTTTGGTTTTTGGCAACCACACCGTTCCTGGTGCGGTGCTGCAACACCTGGCCATGCTCAACAGCAACGGCTTTTTGCAATCGGGTGGCAGCAGCTGCAGCGAACTCAATGGGGGAGTGAATGCCAGCGTGATGTTGCCCGACAGTAGCTTGCTCGTAGGGGGCAATTTTTCGCTGGCAGGCGGCGTACCTACGCCCCGCATGGCCAGGGTATTTGTGTATTTGTCGGGACAATCAGCCGGTCCACCGCAAGTGGTGGCTGGAGCAAGCTTGGTTTGCCCTTCATCTACCGTGTTTTTATCGGCAGCAGGCTCATTAAACGGTTCGCAACAATGGGAGTGGTCAACCGGTGGCTGCGGTCAAACCGTCATTGCCAACGGTGGTCCTTTGATTGCCGTTACGCCGGGCACCACCACCACCTATTATGTACGGGGCGTGGGCAATTGTTTGGCAGCCGGACCATGCGACAGTGTGACGGTGTATGTCGACACAACGGCGCCAACCCCTGTAATTGCCCAATTGCCAAACTTGCAACTGGCGTGCGGGGCCACGGTGCCCCTGGCCCAGGCGGTCGACAGTTGTTCGGGCAGCTTGTTCGGGCAGCCCGACCGACCCCTGACCTTTACGGAGCCGGGCAGCTACACCGTTGTTTGGACCTATACCGATTTGGCGGGCAACAGCAGTCAGCAAAGCCAACAAATCAACATCGACACCATCGATACGCGCTTGCAGCTACAGGGAACGGTTTTGAGTTTGGTGCAAGGCGGTGCCCAGGTGCGCTGGTTGCGCTGCGATCAAAATTTTGCCGTGATACCCGGTGCCGTTGCGACCTTCTACACGGTCACCCAAAGTGGTGCGTATGCCGCCGAAATCAGCCGCAATGGCTGTATAGACACCTCAGCTTGTGTGCAAGTAGCAGCTGCCAGTGTGCCCACTTTGCCCGAAGGATGGCGCTTGTATCCCAATCCAGCCACCGAGCAGGTTTGGATAGAAATGCCAGCGGGCCTTGCCTTTGCCCTGTTCGACGCAAGTGGGCGCCAATTGCTTGCTGGTCGTACCGAGGGTGGCTTGCAGGCGATTCAGCTGCCGGCACTTGCCCCGGGCATGTATTTCTGGCGTTTTGCAGCTGCCCAGCACGTGCTGCACTGGCCACAGCAAATCCGCTGATTTTGCACTTGGCAATCAATTTTTTAAAAGCTTTGCGCAAGTCTTGAGATATATGCAGAAATAATGAATATTTGATCTATGCAATCCACAGCCAGCACAGTAGAACAATACCTCGAGGAGCTGCCCGACGACCGCAAACCAGTGGTGACTGCCTTGTTTGAAGCCGTGAAAAAGGCCATGCCACCTGGTTTTCAGGCGGGAGTAGGCTATGGCATGATTGGGTTTTCGGTGCCGCACAGCATCTACCCGGCCGGCTATCACTGTAATCCCAAAGACCCATTGCCTTTTGCGGGCCTGGCCTCGCAGAAAAACCACATTTCTTTTTACCACATGGGCATTTATGCCGATCCTGCCTTGCTCGACTGGTTCCAAAAAGCTTATGCCGAACGGGTTCCGGGCAAATTAGACATGGGCAAAAGTTGCATCCGTTTTAAAAATCCCGCGAAAGT
>CAZNWC010000004.1:0-104972 GCA_964577055.1 uncultured Chitinophaga sp.
TGATGAGCTCGTCGGGACTCAAACTGCTGCCACACTTCTCGCATTGGTCACCATAGGCATGGTCATGGCCGCATTTCGGACAAGTTCCAATGATGTAGCGGTCGGCCAAAAACTGCCCGGCCTCTTCGTCGAAATACTGCTCCGTTTCAATTTCCTTGAAGCGTCCTTTGTCGTACAAGTTTTTGAAAAAAGCCTGGGCGGTTTCGTGGTGAATTGGCCTGCTTGTCCGCGAAAAATGACTGAAATCGATGCCGAAATCCTTGAACGAATCGCGGATGACTTCGTAATATTTGTCTACCACTGCCTGGGGTGTGGTATTTTCTTTGCGTGCTTTGAGCTCAATGGCTACGCCGTGCTCGTCGGTGCCACAAATAAACAACACCTCTTCTCCGGTTGCTTTCAGAAACCGGGTGTAGATATCGGCAGGCAGGTAGCACCCAGCCAAATGGCCAATGTGGATAGGCCCGTTGGCATACGGCAAGGCGGCCGTAATCAAATGTCGTTTTTTCATTGGGGCAAACCCTCCTCCTGGCGCGCGCTCAAGTGGGCCAATACGGCCTCCATGCTCACCAACTTATCGAGCAAGGCAGGCAGTTCGGCAATGGCCACCCGCTCCTGCTGCATGCTGTCGCGGTGGCGGATGGTGACGGCACCATCTTCGAGGCTTTGGTGGTCAACCGTGATGCAAATGGGGGTGCCCAGCGCATCCTGGCGGCGGTAACGCTTGCCAATGCTGTCTTTTTCGTCGTACTGACAAGCGAAACGGAATTTCAGCAACTGCATGATTTCGCGGGCCTTTTCGGGCAAGCCATCTTTCTTTACCAAAGGCAAAACGGCCGCTTTCACAGGGGCCAGGAAATAAGGCAGGCGCAATACCACACGCTCGCTGCCGTCTTCAAGCTTCTCCTCGGCATAGGCATGCGAGAGGGTGGCCAAGAAAAGGCGGTCGAGACCAATAGATGTTTCTACCACATAGGGCACGTACGATTCATTGGTTTCGGGGTCGAAATAGCGGAGCTTCTTGCCGCTGTATTGCTCATGGGCGCCCAAATCGAAATCGGTGCGCGAGTGTATGCCTTCCAACTCTTTGAAACCAAAGGGGAATTCAAACTCAATGTCTGCCGCTGCATTGGCATAGTGCGCCAATTTGAGGTGGTCGTGGAAGCGGTACTTGTTTTCGGGAAATCCCAAACCCTGGTGCCAAAGCATCCGGGCCTGCTTCCAGTAGTTGTACCAGGGCATTTCGGTGCCAGGGCGCACAAAAAACTGCATTTCCATCTGCTCAAACTCGCGCATGCGGAAAATGAACTGGCGGGCTACAATTTCATTCCTGAAGGCCTTGCCGGTTTGGGCAATGCCAAAAGGAACCTTCATGCGGCCGCTTTTCTGTACGTTGAGGAAATTCACAAAAATACCCTGAGCCGTTTCGGGTCGGAGGTATATTTTGCCCGATTCACCACTCACGGCACCCATTTCGGTGCTGAACATGAGGTTGAATTGGCGCACTTCGGTCCAGTTACGGGTGCCACTGATCGGACAAACGATTTCCAAATCTATGATAAGCTGACGCAAGGCCTCTAAATCGCCAGCTTCCAATGACGATTTCATACGGCCATTGATTTCGTCGATTTTAACTTGGTTGCGCTGTACGTTGGGGTTGGTTGCGCGGAACTGCGCTTCGTCGAAAGCTTCGCCAAAGCGGCTGCGGCCTTTTTCTACCTCTTTTTCAATCTTGGCCTCTATCTTGGCGATGTGCTCTTCAAGCAGCACATCGGCACGGTAACGCTTTTTCGAGTCTTTGTTGTCAATCAGCGGATCGTTGAAGGCATCTACGTGTCCCGAAGCCTTCCAAGTAGTGGGGTGCATGAAAATAGCGGCATCAATGCCAACGATGTTTTCGTGCAATTGCGTCATCGACTTCCACCAATAATCGCGGAGATTCTTTTTAAGCTCGGCACCCATTTGGCCGTAGTCGTAAACTGCTGAAAGTCCGTCGTATATCTCGCTCGAGGGGAAAACAAAGCCATACTCCTTGGCGTGGGAGATGACGTTTTTAAACTGTTCTTCGGGAATCATGGCGCAAAGATAAGGAATGCCCCGACATGCGGCAGGCCTAATGCTTTGGCACAATTGGCTTTAACTGCCCTTTTCTACGTGTACCGTACGTGTGGGAAAAGCAAAGCTCGACCCGTTGCGCTGCACAATTTCATAGATTTTGAAATTGATTTCTTCACGCACCTTTACATAAAGATCGTAATCGTTGCTGTTTACCAAATAGGTAATCAAAATGTTCAGCGATGAATCGGCATATTCAAAAAAGCGTACAACGGGATTGTCGTTGGTGTTTTCGTGCCTCAGTAGTACATCATGTATTTCGGCGATGATGTTTTTCATGACATCGGGCTGGGTATCGTAGGTGAGGCCAATGAAAAAACGCGCTCGTCGATGGGTGCTTTCGGTGATGTTGTTCAACGGCGCTCCTACCAGTGCTTTGTTCGGCACGGTTACGTAACTTTTGTCGAGTGTCCTTATGCGGGTACTACGAAAGCCCACCTTTTCAATGGTTCCAACTATGCCATTAAAATCTACTGTATCGCCTACGGTGAAGGGCTTGTCAAGGAAAATGGTGAACGAGCCCAGCAAATTGGCCAAGCTCTCCTGCGCAGCCAAGGCAACGGCCAGGCCACCAATGCCTAAGCCACCCACCAAAGCGGTTACATTGGCTTTAAACACTGCCCCTAAGGCGAACATGATGGCGAAAATAATCAGCAATACCTTGATGCCATCGATTGCGAATGGCACCAATTGATCGTCGAGCTTCGAATCGGTAACGGCTGCTTTTTCGAGCCATCTTTCACCAATGTACTCGGTTACTTTCAGTAAAATGCGTGTAACGGCAACGGTCAACAGGAGTTTCAGGAGAATGTTCAGGTAAAAATGCAACCTGAACTTTTCTTCGAATACTTCAAGATGTTCGGGAATGTTGAGCAGCGTAAAACTGATGTACAAGGCCACCATCATGCCAAAGAACTGCATGGGCTTGCCCACCAATTCGTTAAAACGGTCGCTTTTATCGGCTATTCCTTTTTTGCTGAAGAGCCGGTACAAAAGCTTGTTTGCCAGTCGTGCACCCCAAACCTGGAGACTGAAAACAACCAGCATCAGAATGCCTACTACCAACAGCTGGTGTACGGTTTGGCCTAAAATGGTGGTGTTCATCAGTTCCTGGTAGGTCATAGCAATTCTTTTAGTGCAATTTCAAATGCTGTACGCGTGATATTGGTTTTGGCAGGATTTAAATCATATACCTTTTTCAAAGCGCCGCCAATAATGTTGGAAACATCGCTAAAAATGGCATCATCACTGATTTCCACTTCCTTTTGCATCAAATAGCCAAATACCCGGGCCATACCACAATTGGCAATAAAGTCTGGCAGCAAGGCTACATTTTCGTCTACATATTTGGCAATGGGACCAAAGAAGATTTCAGGGTCGGCAAAGGGCACGTTGGCACCGCTGCTTACTACTTCGAGTCCGGCTGCAATCAAACGTTCCATTTGTTCACGGGTTACCAAGCGTGAGGCCGCAGCGGGCACAAAAATATCTGCTTGTTGGTCCCAAATGCGGGCATTTACCTCTTCGAACGACAGCATGTTGAATGCATTCAACTTGTTGCCACTTTTGGAAAGGAACAGCGATTTTACATCTTCATAGGTATAGCCCGATGGGTTGATGAGTCCGCCTTCGCGGTCGATAATGCCCGTAAGCAATACGCCCTGCTGTGCCAGGTAATAGGCCGCAGCGGCAGCTACATTGCCCCAACCCTGGATGATGGCCTTTTTGCCCAAGGCCGATTCGCCGCGCATTTTGTAGTAGTGTATTACAGCTTCAGCCACACCATATCCCGTGATCATATCGGCCACGACGTATTTTTTAGCAGGATCGGGTGAATAGTGCGGGTCTTCCACCACTTTGCTTACCCCTAAACGCAATTGACCTACACGGCGAATTTTGTCACCTTCGGGGGCCTGGAAGTGACCGTTCACAACACCTTCTTGCGGGTGCCACAGGCCGTATTCTTCGGTAATGGGAATTACCTCGTGGATTTCGTCAACATTGAGGTCGCCACCAGTGCCATAGTAATTCTTCAACAGGGGCATGACGGCTTTGTACCAGCGCCTGAGGACATCCTTTTTGCGAGGGTCGGCCGGATCGAAGTTGATGCCCGATTTAGCTCCGCCGATGGCCGGGCCGCTTACCGTAAACTTGATTTCCATGGTTTTGGCAAGCGATTCTACTTCACGCTTGTCGAGACCCTTGCGCATGCGTGTTCCTCCACCAGCTGCTCCGCCGCGCAAAGAATTGATCACCACCCAGCCTTCGGCATCGGTTTCGGCGTCTTTCCATTCAAAAACAATTTCGGGGGTCTTGTGCTCAAAGCGTTTGAGTAAATCTTCCATGGATTTTAATAAGTTGGCGCAAAAATAGCCTTTTCAAAAGGAACTGCCAACCTGAGCACAAGGCACGGCTATAAAACAAAAAACCCTCCACAAGGGAGGGCTTTGGTTGGCCGACTAGGTCTCGAACCTAGACTCTTCTGAACCAAAATCAGACGTGTTGCCAATTACACCATCGGCCAAAATGGACTGCAAATATAGCAGTCCGTGCTTTTTTGTCAATGCTTTCGGTGAAAAATCTTATTTCACCTTTATTTTGATGGTAGCGCTGAGGTTTTCACCATAGCTCAAGTGTGCGCCATTGGCAAACTGTAGGGTGAGTGTGTGCTCACCACTGCTCAAGCTATCGAGGGTCATTTCGGTTTGTCCTTTGCCAAAATGCAGGTGTTGTCCGTCAAACGGAACACTTGTGCCAGTTGCCATGAAGCCGCCATCGATGATGAGGTGGTGGTGGCCACGACCGTAATTTACTTGTCCGGCTGGTTCTACTTCCATGCCCTCAACGCCCATTTGCAACTGGAAAGGCAAGCTGATTTCCTGACCATCGGTCAAATTGGCGAAGAAAATACGTGCATCGGCCGGATGACTAACACCCAAGCCTGTGGTGTCAACAGCCTCGCTGCTATGTTCCATAGCGGCATGGTCGTGGCCCGACATATCGTGACCGGCATGTTCATCGGGTTTTTCGTTACCGCAGGCAATCATGATGGCCAAAGCGGGTAAAAGGAGGAGTTTTTTCATGGGAAAATCTTGATGGAATACAAAAATAGGCCATTTTGGCCAAGTGGTGTAAACAAAAAACCCCAGCATTGGAATGGCCGGGGTTTTGATTGCCGTTGGACGGCTTAGTAGCGATACATATCGGTTTTGAACGGACCGCTCACCGATACACCGATATAATCGGCTTGTACATCGGTAAGGGTTTCGAGCTCTACACCAATTTTGGCGAGGTGCAACATGGCTACCTTTTCGTCGAGGTGCTTAGGAAGCACGTAAACGTCGTTGCCATATTTGCTGCCGTTGGTCCACAATTCAATTTGGGCCAAGGTTTGGTTGGTGAAAGAATTCGACATCACAAAGCTGGGGTGACCCATGGCGCAACCGAGGTTCACCAAACGGCCTTCAGCCAATACGATGATTTCGTTTCCGTTGATTTCGTAAACATCTACTTGCGGCTTCACCGTATACTTGGTGTGCTTGTAGTTTTTATTCAACCACGCCATGTCGATTTCGTTGTCGAAGTGGCCAATGTTGCACACGATGGTTTTGTCTTTCATGCGCAAGAAGTGCTTCTCGTTTACGATGTTGTAGTTACCAGTAGCGGTTACCACAATGTCAACGCGGTCGATTACGCTATCGAGGCGCTTCACCTCATAGCCATCCATGGCTGCTTGCAAGGCGCAAATGGGGTCGATTTCGGTCACGATTACGCGTGCACCAGCACCACGGAAAGATTCTGCGGTACCTTTGCCTACGTCGCCGTAGCCACACACAACTACTACTTTACCGGCCATCATTACGTCGGTAGCGCGGCGGATAGCGTCAACTGCAGATTCGCGACAGCCATATTTGTTGTCGAATTTCGACTTGGTTACTGAGTCGTTCACGTTGATGGCAGGCATAGGCAGGCTGCCTTCACGTACACGCTTGTACAAACGGGCTACACCGGTAGTGGTTTCTTCCGAAATGCCACGTATACCTTTGGCAAGCTCAGGATTGGTATCGAGCACCACGTTGGTGAGGTCACCACCGTCGTCAAGGATCATGTTAAGAGGTTGTCCGCCTTCAAAAGCATACAGGGTTTGTTCAATACACCACTCGTATTCTTCTTCGGTCATGCCTTTCCATGCAAAAACCGGGATGCCAGCAGCTGCAATGGCAGCGGCAGCGTGGTCTTGGGTTGAAAAGATGTTACAGCTTGACCAGCTTACTTCAGCTCCCAGCTCTACCAATGTTTCAATCAACACGGCGGTTTGAATGGTCATGTGCAAACAACCTGCAATACGCGCACCTTTGAGCGGCTTGGTAAGACCAAACTCTTCACGCAAGGCCATGAGGCCGGGCATCTCGGCTTCCGCCAATTTGATTTCTTTGCGGCCCCACTCGGCCAACGAAATGTCTTTTACTTTGTACTTCTGTGTGGTTTCAATCATGGTAGAATTCTTTCTGTAATTTGCCAAATGCAAAATGGAATGCAAAGATAACCTTTTTTGAGCAAAATGGTTTGAAAGGCCTGATTTTGAGGCCGGCTTTACAGAAACTTCATCATACGAAGACCGCTTTGGCTCGGGAATAACTATGAAAAATGAAAATACGTTTTCAAAATTCCTATGAAAAACGAAAACAGAAAAATGGATGCTCACCAGCTTTTGGAAAACCTCAGGAAACAGCGGGTGACCAATGCCCAATTTTGTTTCCGGCTCCCTTTCGAGCGGCCTATCCCCATGCCACATGCAACATGGTCAACAACAACAATTTGTTCGATTATTTCAATGCACCTGTCGAAATGCATGGCAAATAACTAATGCAAGCCATTAGCTTTGTAGCATGAAAGCCTTGCGCGATTTGGGATGTATTGTATTGTTGCTCTCGGGCCTGTTATGGCTGAGTGCAGCAAACGATGCGCCAATGCCGCAAGCGGAGGAAGGCGCATTACATGCGGCTCAATGGGTGATGCCTCCTTTCCCTGAGGCCTTGCTTGACCAAAAACCTGCCGTACAGTTTCTGCAGCAAGTGCCTTACAGCTCTGGATTTCGGGTGCCCGCGCATGCACACAACACCGATCGGGCCTTGGTGCAGCAGTTTGGCCGGTCCAATCAGCGGCAGCAGTATGGCCTCAAAAGCGTCCGTCATGCCCTGCGCCGTGAGATATTGTATCCATTTCATGCATTTGGTTGAGTGAACGATTGTCGTGAAAGCCCATGTGGCATGCATTTTTTCGTTTCACCTTTAATTTTCAACCATGGATACTGGAACCATCATTGTTACCATCATCATGATTTTGCTGTTGGCCCTGCCCTTTTACGCAGCCCAACGGTCAAAGAAAAACAAATAAACTCCCGAGTATTGGAACAAGCCGGAAGCACGCAATGCGCTTCCGGTTTTTTTGTGTGCACAATGCGCATTACAGATGCAACAACTTTGCATGGTGCCTGTTATTTTCGTTGTGATGCGTGTCCTTGTATTGTTTGTATTGCTTTGTTTCACAAGCCTGCTGCGGGCACAAAGTCCCCTGCATCATGTTGGCTGCAAGCACCTCTCTGAAGAGGAGGCTACTGCACATTGGCGGCAACAAGTGAGTGCCGATTTTATGCCGGTGCGCATCCAAAGCCAAGAGTTGCGGATCACCCTCAATCCTGACCAACGTTACATCGCCGGCGAAGTAGCGTACGTACTCAGCCTCTCCTCTTTTAAGCAAGAGCTGGCGGTTGATTTAGATGCAGCCTTGCAGGTTGATTCGGTATGGTCGCCAACAGGCACCATCGGATTTCGGCAAGATGCCCTGCAATTGTGGCTCAATCGCGGTCCGGAAGGCTGGCAAGCCGATAGCATCTACCGCTTCACCATCCGCTATGCAGGGGTACCGCCCCTGAACCCCAATGGTTTTGGGTCGTTTATGACGGCCAAGCATGGTCCCGACAGCGTGCCTGTATTGTGGACACTTTCGCAGCCATATGGCTGTCGCGATTGGTGGCCTGCCTTTCAACCCCTAGGCATTCGCGCCGATACCACCCGCCTGGTGGCGAACATTCCGCTGGGGATGCGGGTGGGCGGACCAGGATTGCTTCAACGCATCGACACCCTAGCCAATCGGGTGGTGTATCATTGGGAGCATGCTTATTCTATGCCGCCCTACCTGCTGGGCCTGGCGGTGAGCGAATACGAAGTGCTCGAACAGCGAATTCCGATTGCCGGCAGCAATGATACCGTTTATGTGCTCGATTATGTATACAAAGAGGACACCACCTTTGCCTTTCCGCGTTTGCGCGAGCTTTTTCCTCCCATGATGCAGCGCTTCAGCGATTTGTTTGGAACCTACCCTTACCTGCGCGAGAAGTATGGCCACATGCAAATCAGCATCTTTTCGGGAGGCATGGAGCACAGCACCATGAGCAGCATGGGCAGCTGGGACTACAGCCTCATGGTGCATGAATTGGCCCACCAATGGTTTGGAAATATGGTCACCTGTGCCAGCTGGCGCGACATTTGGGTAAACGAAGGATTCGCCACCTGGATGGTAAGTTTGTGCCTCGAAGACCTGCTCGATAACGGTTTCTGGTGGCCCGGCTGGAAACGGTTGACACGCGAATCGGCTTGGCGAGTACCGGAGGGAAGCATTTTTGTGAGGGATACGGCCTTGACCACGACCATTTTTTTTCAGCGACTCACCTACCACAAAGCCAGTTTTGTGCTGCACGCTTTGCGGTATCAATTGGGCGATTCGGCGGTATTTGCTGGATTGCGGAATTATTTGAATGACCCGGCTTTGCAATGGGCTTTTGCCACCACCGAGCACATTCGCTACCACTTGGAGCAAGCCAGCGGAAAAGATTTGCGGAATTATTTCGATCGTTACATCTACGGGGAGGGCTACCCGCGCTACCTCTTGCGCTGGACGCAAGATAACGGACAGCTGTTCTTACACGTTCAGCAGCAGCAGCCTAACCCCCAGCTATTTCCATTTCAACTCGATTTACCAGTGCGTGTGTACATGGCTGGTGACAGTATTGACTTGCGTTTGCCCTTTGCAGGCGAACAGCAGACGTATCGATTTGACCTGGCAAGTGCGGTAGACAGCCTGGTTGTAGACCCCGACATCAACCTCCTGATGTTACCGGCCGTTGTGCAGCGCCAGTCAACCGCGCTTGGTACCGACTTCAAAGTGCTCATCAGTGAAGATAGATGGCAATTCGAGTTGCCGCTAAATGCATCGGCCAACGAACTGTTGCGGCTTTTTGATGTGCAAGGGCGTTTGTTATGGGAGTATCGGCCAGCAGCCAACGAACGCAGCATCGTCTTGCCTTGGCAGGCAGCTTGGAACCCCGGAATGTATGTGCTCCTCTGGCAAAGTGAAAACGAACGACAGGTACAGAAGATATCGCGTCTAAACCGGTAATTTTGCCACATGAAACGCCTGCTCCTTTTGCTAGTTGCTGCTTTGGCAGCTTGTAGTACGCCCGAACAAATGTATGTGGAAGAAAAAGCGGCATTTCAAAGCGAACGTACGCCGGTTGTTCTGGCACGATTCGATTCAGCAGGTATGGCAAGTTTACCACCACTATGGCAGCAATACCTTCGTGTAACGGGTTTCGAAAACCAACCCATCCACCATGGTGCTACGATTGTTTGGGAACAAAGCTATTTGAAATTGGGGATGAACCGCGAATGGGGTGAGCTCAAAACGGAGCAGTACAACCACGTGCAGCCCTTGGCCCGCAGCAGCTGGATGCAGTTCCAAAGCATGCCGCTATCGGGTCGCGACCTATACCGCAATGGCTATGGCGAAATGAATGGCAAGCTTTTTAACCGCATTCGCCTCATCCATGCCAACAACAAGGCAGTAGCCCAGTCGGCCCTCATTACAGTGTTTTCAGAAATGATGTTGGTTCCTAGTTCCCTTTTTCATCCGGCTGTAAAATGGGAGCAAATCGATGAAAAGGTGGTTGAAGGCACCCTTTCCGATGGCGGCTTCACGGTAAAAGGCCGCTTCTATTTCGATGAAGAGGGTCTGTGCCGCAAGTTCGAAAGCTTCGACCGCTTCTACGATGCTGGCAAAGGCGTATACCAAAAACAGCCTTTTTATGTGTTTGTTGACAGCTACAAAGGGCAAAACAGCCTCCGTTTACCATACGCTGTACGTGCCTTGTGGCAGCTGCCCGAGGAAGGCGCTTTTGAATACTACAGGGGGAAGGTGGGACATATCACTTTTGATTGATTTGAAATAAGGGCCAGAAATTCCTAAGCGCACCTTATCAATGAGCGCATCAGGTGTTTGTCGGCCTTTTAGTATATTTGATAGCATAAAAACTTGGCGCCCATGAAAACGGTGAAGACATTGAAAAGCGGATTGATTCAAAAAATCAACGCAATTCAAGACAAAGAGTTTCTTGTGGTTCTTGATGAGCTAGTTGCTTCAAACGGACTGCAAAAGTCAAATGCCGATTTGACGCCTGAGCAACGAATCATGCTGGAAATGAGCCTTCAAGATATTCATGAAGGAAAAACCATTACGCAAGAAGCCTTGATGCAAAGGAACTTGGAATGGCTCAGCGGCAAGTAATTTGGTCGAAAACGGCCGACAAACAACTAAGCGCTGTTTTGGAATATTGGGTTAATCGAAATAAGTCCAATGTATTTGCGAAACGATTGCTAGAGCTGGTAGCACAGAAAACCGCTTTGATTGCAGAAAAGCCACTTTTGTTTAAGTTAACAGCATTCTCAGATATGCGAATGGCCGCATTAGGTCACTTTTCTATTTATTACTTGGTCGCTGAAGATGGCATAATCGTTACGGCCTTTTGGGATAATCGACAAGACCCAAAGCGATTGCTAGAACTCTTGCGTTTTGTTGAATAGCGCATTCATCAAATCACCGTCTCCAAAAAGGGAACTTGATTGCCCGGATGGTCGGTGGTATAGTGCAGCCCCCTGCTTTCGGTCCGCTGCCTTGCCGATTTGATGATGCAGTAAGCCACTTTGAGGATGTTGCGCTGTTCAAGAAGTGGCACCGACAGCTTGCTTTTGGCATACAGCCATTCGGTTTCCTGATGCAGGATGTGCAGGCGGTTCCAAGCACGTTCCAAACGCAAATCGTTGCGCACAATGCCCACATACGCACTCATGATGGCCTGGGTTTCGCGGAGGTTTTGACTGATGAGGATTTGCTCGTCGGGCACCGAAGTGCCCTCGTCGTTCCAGGCTGGAATATCGTTGCGGAATGCAATCTGCTGCCAGCGACTTTCTACATCACGGAAAATGCGGTCGGCAAATACCACCGCTTCCAAGAGCGAGTTTGAAGCCAATCGATTGGCCCCATGTAAGCCGGTACTGGCACATTCGCCGCAAGCATACAGGTTTTGGATGCTGGTACGACCTTGATCATCGACTTTGATGCCACCTACCAGGTAGTGCATGGCAGGCACCACAGGCACCGGTTCCTTGGCCATGTCGATGCCGATGCTCAGGCATTTTTGGTAGATGTTCGGAAAATGCGATAGCATGGTCGCTTTCGGAATATGGGTAGCGTCGAGCAGCACATAATCGGCACCCGATTTTTTGAGCTCGCTGTCAATGGCCCGGGCTACAATATCACGCGGGGCGAGCGATTTGCGCTTGTCGTATTTGTCCATAAAGGCCTGCCCATGGATGTCTTTGAGCACCCCACCATAGCCGCGCACCGCTTCCGAAATGAGAAAGGCAGGATGTTCGCCAGGGTTGTACAAAGCCGTAGGGTGAAACTGAATGAACTCCATGTTTTCGAGCTTGGCCTTGGCCCGGTAGGCCATGGCAATGCCGTCTCCTGTGGCAATGAGCGGGTTGGTAGTGGTGCTGTACACTTGTCCAGCCCCGCCTGTGGCCAAAACCACCACGCGACCAAGAATGGTCTCAATTGCTTTGCTAGTCGTGTTGAGTGCGTAGATGCCATAGCAGCTGATATCGCTTCGTTTTTTGGTCACCTCTTCACCCAAATGGTGCTGGGTGATGAGGTCCACGGCAAATTTATGGCTGTATAATGTAATGTTGGGATGCTCGTATACCTGGCTGAGCAGGGTGCGTTCAATTTCGAAACCGGTCATGTCTTTGTGGTGCAATACCCGGCCCACACTGTGGCCGCCTTCTCGAGCCAAATCGTAGCCACCATGTTCGTTGCGGTCGAACTGTGCGCCCATGTCAATGATTTCCTGGATGCGGGCTGGACCTTCTTGCACCACCATTTCTACAATGCGTAGTTTGCAAGCACCGTCACCGGCATCGAGGGTATCGGCCACGTGTTTGTCGAAGCTGTCGCGCAACAGATCGGTAACTACGGCCACCCCTCCTTGGGCGTATTTGGTGTTCGATTCGTCCTCATCGCTTTTGGTGATGATACACACCTTGCCCAAGCGGGCTGCCTTTAAACCAAAACTCAGTCCGGCTATGCCCGAGCCTACCACAATAAAATCAAACTGTTCCTCCATGCCAAAAAAAACCCTTTGGGGAGAACAAAGTTCTGATAATTACGTATATTCGTTTCTTGAATTTGTAAAAATCACACCAAGATGAAAAAGATTTTAATGACCCTCCTGCTTGTTTCGGCCGTGTCTGTGATAAGCTACGCTGGTATAGGCGATAAAAAGAAGAAGAAAAAAGAAGCTACCAAAACCGAGCAAACTGAAGAAAAAAAGTCTTGCAGTCCGGCTGAAGGTGAAGGCAAATCATGCTGCAGCAAGAAGAAAGACGCTTAAGCACGGCATTTCAGCATAAAAACAGAAGCCCCAAAATGGGGCTTTTTGTTTTTTTCTACATCCATGTGAACTTGTCAGTCTCGAAGTGTCTCTCAAAGAGAGGACAATCACTTCTTCTCGCCAAAGGCCAAATCGCCCGCATCGCCTAAACCTGGTACGATGTACGCTTTGGCCGTGAGTTCCGCATCTACAGCAGCGGCATAAATATTCACCCCGGGAATGTGCTTTTTCACATGGGCAATCCCCGCTTCGCTGCCAATGGCTGTCACCACAAAAATCTGCGCGGGTTGTCCGTATTGCAACAAAGCCTTATAACTCAGCACCAGACTGGTTCCGGTGGCAACCATGGGGTCGGCCAATATGAGTGTGCGCCCTTCAAGTGGTGGACAAGAGGCATATTCGACCTTCACTTCAAACGAATGATCGCGGTGGTGGTAGCGGTATGCCGAGATAAATGCGTTGTCGGCCCGGTCGAAATAATTCAAAATACCTTGGTGAAGGGGCAATCCGGCGCGCAAGATGGTGGCAACCACGGGTTCGTCGGCAGGAAGTTGCATGTGCGCAATTCCTAGTGGGGTGGTAATGGCCTGCGAGCGATACGCCAGCTCCTTGCTGATTTCGTAAGCACAAATTTCGCCCAAGCGTTCCATGTTGCGGCGGAAGCGCATGCGGTCGGCCTGTTGTTTTACGTCGCGCATTTCTGATACGAAACGGTTGACCAATGAATTTTTGAGACTGAGGTTAACCAGCATGGAACAAACGGTTTAGCGGAAAAGGTAAACGGTTGCGTGTCAACCGCACATAAAGATACGGTTTTGCCCCAAATCCTGCGTAAAACCGTTGTAATCCCGGTATCATTGATCCCTCGAAATCGAATTCAAGCCCGCTGCCTGCATAACTTTCGAGTACATGCGCAATCAGGTGGTGCATGGCTTGCATTGTCTTGCCTTGGGCATTGCTTACGGCCCACTGATAAAGCAAACGGTTGCCACTGTGCAAAATGAAACAGCCTGCTACTATTTTGCCCTCATGTCGGGCGGTGAACAGCTGCCCACGTTTTTTGATGCTGATCCAGGTAATAAGCCGTTCAACCACCTGCAATTCCTTTGGTTTGAGTCCGCTGATGCCCGGCATCTCGGCCATGAATAGTGCCGAAAAGCCTTGAAGGTCTTCGTCTGCCGCCAACTGTATGTCCAGCTTTTTTTTAAGAATGCGCCTGTGGTGACTGCTAAAACCTGCATGCATTATGTGAGTAGGGGCCTCCAGCGGCATTCTGTAACTTACCCTTTCTTCCACAGCCCACCCGCTCGGCACCCGCTCGGGTACGGGCACATCGAGCTGCAGCGCAATGCGGTGCGCGAGTTTTTCTACCGACAACAACAAGCCATACAGGTCAAATGGGGCTGCATTACCCTGAGCGATGGGGCGGAAATGTTGCACAAACAGCGGATGTGTAATTTCGCGCATTCCCCATCGTTTGCGCAACCAAATGGGGATGCGCATTCCGCTGGGACTCTCCATAAAGCCCCACCCAGGGGCCACATCGTCGAGGTAAAGACTGTGCAAATAAATGCAACTGCCTTCCTCCCGAAGAGCTTGCTGGTCCCAAAGGTGTGCTTCGGATCCGGCCAAGGCGCGGTAAATCCATTCAGACATCTGGATGTGCTTCAGCCAACAATTGTTCGTAAACCGTTCTCCAGCCTTGCCAAGTTCCTTGGTCACTGAGGGAACTGTTGTGCCACAAACTTACAAAAGTGCCTTCAACGGCCTTGACTTCCAAAATCAATGCCTTGATGCGTGCAATGGCCTCTTCAGGCGAAAGCCCGAGGTATTGCTGCAAGGTTACGTCCATCACGCAAGTGGGGTAAATCCACAAGGCCGTGGGACTTTCGGTGTCAAGGTCATAAAAGGGATGGATACTGGCTGTACCCGACCGAAATCCGGGTTGCGTAGCGTATGCCATGCTGAAATCGGCGTCAAAATCGCGTTTGATCAGCTGCTGATAGGTGCCCGGCAACTTTACCTTGAGATAATGCTGGCGGCTCCAAGTTACTGGCCTGTGCAAGATGTCTTCGAGGAGGCCTCGTTCACGGTCGATGAGCGCGGGTTGTATGTTCGACCGATACGACGGATGCAGTCCAACCCTGAAGTGGTCGGCTGTACTTTTTACCAACTCCCGAAAGGCCTCACGAAAGGGTGAATGTGCGTTGTCGGGGCCCCCGTAGTCGCCCATCAGAAAAAAATATACTGGATCACCTCCGCAGTTTTGGTGGCATTGCAGCAAATAGGAGTAGGTGTCAAAGGGATCTTCTTGATGTCCCCGTAAAACGTGCCACCTGTGCTTCAGATCAGACCAATTTGCTTGTTGCATGGCTTGCACCATGCCAAAAAAGGAGCGTAGCAGGCCTTTTTCTTTGAATGCATAAAGTTGGTCGACGTCTATGGTAGGCACAAAGCGGTATCGGCGGTTGGGCAAAGGCAATTCGGGCCATCGTTTGCGCAGGTGTACGGCCAGGAGGAGCGCATAATGATCAACCAATGGCTTTTCGAGCAATTGGTGGTCGTGCATAAAGCTGCCTGCGGCCTGAAAGCGGTCGTGCGCATCGGCCATATAAGGCAAATATTCTTCGTAGCGTGAAACGAGGTAGAAGATAGCTGCAAACGGATCAAAAGGGATATCGTAGCGTTGATGGGTGCGAAACAAAACAGGCAGTGTATCGAGGTAAGCTGGTGCCAATCGCTGCTCCTTGAGCCCTTTTTCGAACAATAAATCAACCGCTTTGATGCGCAGTCCAGTTTCATATTTCAAGGGATCGGCGGTGTATATCAAAAGCGGACCTGCATAACCCGCCAGGCGCGACGCATCGGTAAGTAGCGCATATTTCCAGCCCAACAACGTTCGAAACACCAAATCGATGGTGTAGCGGAGCCGTGGCGTTGCTCGCTCAACAAACACAAGTACTTCGTTGGATTGCATGTACGAATATACAGTTTGGCAAAGCTTGTAGATTGATTTTGCTGGTGACACACGCTTTTGTAGCTGAATTCGTTTCTTTGCGTATGCGTAAATCTATTCTCCTTTTGGCTGTTTTGGCATTGCTGGGCACTGCCTGTGCCTCCAAGAAAGGCTGTAATTGCCCTTCTTTTTCGCAAGCATCGCAGCAAGCGAAAGGTGTTTAACGAAATTTTACAAATACGGGAACCTTTTTGCTCGCGTTGTGGTAAGCTTAACGTGCTGTTCGGATTGCGCAAAAGCTTGCTTATATTCGCAACGGTCCAATGTGTAAAAATGACAACACTGGCGGCCACCAAAGAAAGGAATACCTTGGAGCTCAGCCCGGAAATGAAAAACCGGGTGTTCGAGGAGGAGTTTTATCCTCACATGGACGCCCTGTACAATTTTGGCTATCGTCTCACCTTGAATGAAGACGATGCCAACGACTTGGTGCAAGACACCTACCTGAAAGCTTTTCGTTTCATCGAAACTTACCAGCGGGGCACCAATGCCAAGGCTTGGTTGTTTCGCATCATGAAGAACAGCTTTATCAACGACTTTAGAAAGCGAACCAAAGAGCCCGATAAGACCGATTACGACGAGGTAGAGCAAATCTACAATTCCGAAGACGCACACTACAGTGCAACCGTTGATTTGCGTTCGGAAGTATTTGGCGGTAAGTTGGGTGATGAAATAACCAATGCCCTTAACAGTCTGCCAGTTGATTTCAGGCTCATCATGTTGTTGAGCGATATAGAAGGCTTTACGTATGAAGAAATGTCGAAAATCATTGGCATTCCAATCGGTACCGTTCGTTCGCGCCTGCACAGGGCACGCAACATGATCAAAGACAAGCTGACAGCATATGCCCGTTCGCAGGGCTATAAAGTGGATGAAGCATGAATCGGAAAGACAATATGTGCTACAAGGTGGTTGAAAAAATCCCACAATACCTCGACGGAGAAATGTCGGAGTTTGAGATACCCATCTTTTTAGAGCACGTTGAGCATTGCCACAAATGCCTCGAAAAGTACGAAATAGAGCGGAATTTCAAAGAGGTTGTGAAGCAAAAGTGTGAGCGGAAATGCGTGAATGAATCGCTTGTGAGCAACATCAAGCTGAAAATTCAGATGTTGCTGGCACGTGGTTGATCGCTAGCGTATCACCGGAAGCCCGGCGGCACGCCAGGCCAGTATACCCCCATCGAGGTTGTAAACCGTAGTAAAGCCCATTCCTTTCATCATTTCAAGGGCGTTGCCGCTGCGGCTGCCCGAACGGCAATAAATCAGGTAAGTTTTAGATTTATCGAGTCCATCGAGCATGCTTTTGAAAGACTCTGTTTCGTAGTAATCGTATTGTTGGGCGCCTTCCAGGTGGCCATCAGCAAATTCTTCCACGGTACGCACATCGAGCAGAAAAACCTCTTTTTCTTGCATTTTTTTGGCAAATGCCTCGGGTGCTATTTCAGCGAAAGTGCCGTTTGATGGATCGGGCGATTGACAAGCTACAAATCCAAAAAACAAGGTGAACAGCAGATATTTTTTCATCACACATCCATTTACCCTCGCAAATTAGGTGATTGGTTTTGTAAAACCAGCTATTTTCGCACGGTATGCCGTACGAATTTCATGCTGACCATGCCTTTTATCTGTCTTTTTTAGCAGAAAATACGCGCAAAAGCATCATTCCATTTGTTCAGCCGCATTTGGCTGTGCCGCTTTCCGAGGCGCGTGTTCTAGAACTGGGTTGTGGCGAAGGGGGCAATTTGCAGCCTTTTGCTGAAGCAGGTGCGCACTGCACCGGAATTGACTTAAACAAAGTTAAAATTGAGGCGGGGCGCGAGCTCATGCAGCAATGGGTGCAGATGGGTCGAATGGAATTGTTTGCAGAGGATATTTTTAATCCCGCCATCGAAGCCGCCTTTACCGGTAAATTTCATTTGATCATTCTCAAGGATGTTATTGAACATATCCCGAACAAGGATAAAGCCCTTGCCCAAATGCGCAGGTTTTTAACCGATGATGGATTGCTTTTCATCGGCTGGCCTCCCTGGCGCATGCCTTTTGGTGGGCACCAACAAATTGCCCAATCAAAGTGGTTGCAAAAACTGCCTTGGTTCCATTTGCTGCCCAAAAGCGTGTACGTGGGACTGTTAAAAGTATGCGGTGAACCCAAAGAGGTGGTGGACGAGTTGGCTGAAATACACGATTTTAGGGTAAGTATTTCACGCATGAATCGGTTGTACAAAGAAGCGGGTTTTGCCATGCGCCGTGAATTACACTACCTGATCAATCCCATCTATGAACACAAATTTGGATTGAAAACACGAGCGCAGTTTGGCTGGTTGCAAGCATTGCCATGGGTCCGCGACTTTTTTACCACCAGTTGCTACTACCTTTTGGCCAAAAAGCAATAAATGCAAAAACCCGTTGTTTCTTGAGATACAACGGGTTTTTGACAACAGGTTTAGTTTAGCTTCTGTGCCAAAGGTCAGGAAACACGTGTGTTTAAAAAATACCCTATTTTGGGTATTTTAGTGGATCAGCCGGTGCGCAAGCCCATATTTTATTAAGCCTACAATGCCTGATGCGCCTGTTTTGCGATAGATGTTTTTGCGGTGCGATTCTACCGTACGTTCGCTGATGAACAATTGATCGGCAATTTGTTTGTTTGAAAACTCTTTGGCAATCAGGCGGACAATTTCGATTTCTCGTTCGATGAGTGCGCTGGCATTGGTTTTTTGGCGCGCCTCAAGTAGTTTGAGCGATACGTCGGGACTTACGTATTGCTCGCCCAACATGATGTGGCGGATGGCCCTTACCAATTCTTCGCGCGAGTTGCTTTTGAGTACCTAACCCTTAATGCCACAGGCCAATACCTCGCGAATGATTTCAGCTTCATCGTGCATGATCAATACCAAAACTGGCAAATCGGGAAAGCGTGCACGAATGTCTTTTAGAATGTTGGTGTGTTGCACATCGGGCAGGCTAAAATCGGTGACCAGCAAATCAAGCTGGAGGTGTTGCAACAGTTGCAGGGCCATGCGTGCATCCCCGGCTTCTGCAGCTACTTCAAGTCGGGTTCCAGGGCAAGGAGGGTTTTAATGCCATCAAGTAAAATACGGTGGTTGTCAACCAGCATGAGGCGCCAGCGTTTTGCTTCAGACATAAGTGTGTGTTTTTCTCGGGTTTAATTTCTATTCGTCCAATTTAATAAAAGCCGAGGTATTCGAGCAAAGCTTGTTACGAACGTAATTTCGAAAAGAAGCTTTTCAGCAATTGGCTGCATTCGGCTTCACAAATGCCTTGGTGCAAAATGGTTTTTGGATGCAACAATGGGCCTTTGCTCAAATATCCTCGTTTTGCGTCGGGTGCGCCAATCACCACCCTGCTCATTTGCGACCAAAAAAGAGCTCCCGCACACATTACACAGGGCTCAAGGGTAACATACAGGGTGCAGTCGACAAGGTATTTGCCTCCCAAATGATTCGCGGCTGCCGTAATGGCCTGCATTTCGGCATGAGCTGTTACGTCGTTCAGCTGCTCGGTGAGATTGTGCCCACGCCCGATGATGCGATTGCCCGACACTACCACTGCACCTACAGGCACTTCGCCTTTGTCATATGCTTTTTGGGCTTCTTTGAGCGCCTCACGCATCCAGCGTTCATCGTCATTTTGTAAAATTTCCACCGGTCAAAATTAGGCACTTGGCTTGGCGATTGAAAACGCAATGTTAAAGGTTGTTCCTTGCTTGCCGGGCCGACTGTCAATTTCATAGCTGGCATCGAGTACACCCAACCGGCTTTCGATGTTCGACCAACCATGACCGCGGCTTTCTTTGAGCGTTTGTGGATCAAAACCCTGTCCATCGTCTTCAATCATGAGGCTCAGTTGCCCGTCTGCAGCTACTAAATTGATGACTACCTGGTCGCACCCGGCATATTTGATGCCGTTTGTCAGCCATTCTTGAACGACGCGATACAACAATTGCTCCGAAGTCAAGGGCATGCGTTGGTCATAGCCAAATGCAGTAAAAGCAAACCCGATATGTGATTGAGATTGGTTTAAACGGCCAGTTAAATCTTCCAAAGCATGTTGGAGGCCGCGCTTCAGCAGGGTTTGGGGCATGATATTATACGCCAGATGCCGCATTTCGCTGTATAACTCATCTATCTATGCCATGCTTTTGTGCTCAGAAGCGGTTGCTCCGGAGTTGAGGCTAAGTTTTAGCGCTGTAAGCAGCTGGCCTATTCCATCGTGCAGGTCTTGGGCAAAGCGTGTTTTTTCTGCCTCCTGTGCTGCAATAACCGCCTTGATGTGGGACTGTTGCATCAAGTTTGGCTTCATTCAGGGCCTGTTGTTGTTTGTACTGGTATCGTGAACGCAGTACGAGTCCGAGAACCACGGCCAAAAGCAGCGACAAGCCCAGTGCTCCGATCAGCTGGTTCCTTCGGCTGAGTACTACCGCTTGTTGTTGCAGCAGCATTCGGCTTTGCGCAATGGTTTGGACTTTTTTATCCACTTCGTAGCGCACTTCCAATTCACGGAGGCGTTTGTCGGCTTCGGCTAGGCTCAGGCTGCCGCCGTATTTTTTGTATTGGATATGTGCTTCGAGGGCATTTTCCAATTGCTTGGCGGCCAACAGTATTTCCCAACGATTGCGGTAAAAGCGGTGCCACAGGCTGGTGGAGCCAATTTCATTGGCAAGCGACAGGGCCGCATCGTTATGAAAAAGGGCTTTTGCCGGCTTTTGAAACGATAGGTAAACGGCAGACAGCAGGTTGTGCGCCAAGGCAATGCCCATGCGATCGCCAGCCTTTTCTCTCACTGCTAAGCTTTTCAAAGCTGTTTCCAAGGCCAAGCCATGCTTTTCAAGGTCTTGGTATGTGCCTGCCATGTTGTACCACACCATGCCCAAGCCATAATTGTTTTGCAAGGAGTGGTGGATGGCAGCTGCTTTGGCAAACCAGTTGAGCGCCGCTTCAGGTTCAGCTGCATCGCGAAACGCATTGCCCATATTGTTGTAATAGGCGGCGAGGTTAAATGAGTCGTTGATGCTTTGGCTGTAGGCAATGGCTTTTTCAAAGGAAGGTTTCAACTTTTGGTATTCCTTTTTTTCTCCGTAAATCCGCCCGATGTTGTTGTATGTATTTGCCAAATACACACCGGCCTTGTCGTTGTTTTCAAAGTATGGCAACGCTTTCAAATAGCTTTTCAAGGGCTTTGTCGTAGCTCCCCAAATTCCACAAGCTCAAGCCGATATTGGTGTGTATCGACCCAATGAGCTCAGGGCGTTTTAGTTTTTGTGCCGCTTCCATGGCCTGCGCATACGCATCGAGGGCGGGAAGATATTCACCCGCCACATCATACACCACGCCCATTTGGTTATACAAATTGTACAAGCCCCGTTGAAAGCTGGTTTTTTTTGCCAGACTAATGCCTGCTCGGGCATAAGCCAAGGCGGCATCCCGCTCGTAGCGGTGTTGTGCAACCAGGTGCACAAATGCTTCGGCTTTGAGGGTGTCGTGTGGGGCTTCGCGCGTAACGCGCAAAAGGCTGTCGATTTTGGGGTTTGGTTCAGCAGCCCACAGCGCTGTTGATCCACAATTGAAAAAACAGAGTGCAGATAGAAGGGGTTTCATAGATGTTCAGTGATAGCAAGTTAAGCTTTTTACACATCCTGCACATCGAAAAAGCACTAATTTTAGCACATGAAAACCATTGCCCTCTTGCCGGCTCGCTTATCCTCGGCACGCTTGCCCGAAAAAATGCTAGCGGATTTAGGCGGTAAACCGCTTATCGTACGGACTTGGGAAGCGGTAATGAGCAGCGCCCTATTCGATGAGGTATGGATTGTTACCGATCACCTGCGCATTTTTGAGGCCGCCGAGGCACACGGTGCCCAAGTTTGCATGAGTCGAGCCGACCACCCCAGTGGCAGCGATCGCTTGGCTGAGGTGGTAGCGAACAGAAACGATGTAGATGTGGTGGTAAATGTTCAAGGCGATGAACCTTTTACCAGTAAAGCAAGCTTGTCGGCTTTGCTTGCTTGTTTCAATGACCCGCAAGTGCAAGTGGCTTCTGCTTGCTGCGCTTTGGAGCAGTTAAGCGATTACCAAAACCCCAATGTGGTGAAGGTGGTCAAAGATGCTGTCGGCGATGCGCTGTATTTTTCGCGCGCTCCTATTCCTTTTGCCCGCGACCATGTGTGGCAAGCAGGAGAAGAGATGCTGCAATTGCCCGTAGCTGTTTGGCAACACTTGGGCCTGTACGCTTATCGGCGTGAAACTTTGTTGCGATTTACGGCATTGCCACCTGCGCCGCTTGAATTGACCGAAAAGCTCGAACAATTGCGGTTGTTACATCATGGTATCCGCATACGCATGGCAGAAGTGGCCGAGAAGGCCATTGGTGTAGATACCGCCGAAGACCTCGAATTGGCCCGCAAGGTATTTATTTCCCGCGTGCGTAAATGAACTGTATGTTTTGCAACAAATCGGGGTGCAGGCTTTTGGCAACCGGACAAGTCCTCGCTGTACGCTCAATGAGCACACGGTCGTGCTCCTTGTAGTCGCGCGGAAAGCGCAATTCAATATGAATTTCAGTAATCCGACGCGGGTCGGTACCCATTACTTTTAACGCCTCACCGTTCATGCCGCTTACATCGATTTGGTGGGTCTTGGCCATGATGCCAATGACAGTCATCATGCAGCTCAGCAAGGCTGCTGAAACCAAATCGGTTGGTGAAAAAGCTTCGCCTTTGCCATGATTGTCGATGGGAGCATCGGTAATAATTTCATTTCCTGAGCGTATATGGGTAGCACGGGTTCGCAATTCTCCCAAGTAAATGGTGCTGGCTGTGTTCATAAGTGCTAAATTAGAGAACTTTTAGTTGTTTTGTTTGTGTTGATATGCGTATGCGGTTGACCATTTTCTTTGTGCTTTTGGTGGCCTTTGGCTTGCAAGTGAAAGCCCAACTGCCCGACGATGGTTACGGGGAGGCTGGACCACAGCTCAACTATTTCAAATATGCCACCGGCGGTTTGGGTTTGCATAATTTGGGGTGGTATGCCGGCGCCAAGTTGGGCAAAAGCAATTCGCGCCTGAACGACCGCATTTGGGAGTTCGATATTTGGAGGACCCGGCACCCCAAAGAAATCAGGATGAGCAATCCGCAGTTCATCAATCCACGACCATACGTTTTTGGCAAGCTGAACGATTTGTTTTTGTTGCACATCGGCTATGGGCAGCAACGCCTGATTTTCGACAAAAGTGAAAAAAGCGGGGTGGAGGTGCGCTACCAATGGTCGTTGGGGCCCAGTGTGGCATTGCTCAAGCCGGTGTACCTCGACATTCTATATCCCGTAAATCCAAACGATCCGTTTTTGCTTACCACCCGCACCGAACGCTATGATCCGAGCCGGCATTTTGAAAACAATATTTATGGCAGCTCGCGATTTGCAACAGGGATTGATGAAGTAGCGGTACAGCCTGGTATTTACGCCAAGGGAGGAATGATTTTCGAATGGGGTGCATTTACCGAAGAGGTCAGGGTTTTGGAAGCGGGATTAAGCGTTGATTTTTATCCACAGCGCCTGCCAGTGATGAGCGGAACCACCAATCCGCAGTTTTTCTTTTCATTCTACCTGGGCTTTCAATTAGGGAAGCGCTGGTAATTGCTTAATTTTGAGCCATGCAAGATACTTTGGTTGTTGATGTACGAGAGCAGCGTCGCAAAAAACCCGATTGGTTGCGCGTAAAGCTTCCCACTGGCAAAGAATACCTTCGGGTACGTAACCTGGTTGATCAATACAAGCTGCACACCATCTGCGAAAGCGGCAATTGTCCGAACATGGGCGAATGTTGGGGTGCTGGCACTGCTACCTTCATGATTTTGGGCAACGTTTGTACCCGTGGGTGCTCTTTTTGCGCCGTGGCTACGGGTAGGCCAACTGAACTCGACCTCGACGAGCCCTACCGCGTGGCCGAAGCCATTCGCCTGATGCAGGTAAAGCATGCGGTGATTACCTCGGTGAACCGCGATGAGCTCAAAGACCGCGGCGCTTCTGTTTGGGCAGCTACCATCCGCGAAATCAAGAAGGAAGCGCCCGAAACCACCATGGAAACCCTTATTCCCGATGTCAAAGGCAATTGGGAAGCGCTGGAGCTGATGATTTCAGAACGCCCGCATGTGGTGTCGCACAACATGGAAACCGTAAAGCGGTTGTACCGTTTGGTGCGCCCGCAAGCCAAATACGAACGCAGTTTGGAACAATTGCGCCGCATCAAAGAGGCAGGATTGCGTACCAAAACCGGCTTCATGGTTGGCCTGGGCGAAACCGAAGAGGAGGTAAACGAAATCCTCGACGACCTCAAAGCTGCTGGCGTGGATGTAGTGACCATTGGTCAGTACTTGCAGCCTACCAAAATGCACCTTGAAGTAGCTGAGTTTGTAACGCCCGAAACCTTCAAAAAATACGAAGAGATGGGCTATGCCAAGGGATTCAACTTTGTGGAAAGTGGACCGCTGGTACGCTCTTCGTACCATGCCGAACGCCACATCTGATGGGCATTCGCGGCAAGGAGCAGCCCTTGGGGCAGGTGCTTAACGAACTCATCGATGCGTATAAGCTACGCGGCAAACTAGACGAAGTGGAACTGCACCGCTACTGGCAACAGCTCATGGGGCCCCAAATCAATGCGGGCACTGAGGCGCTGTATTTGCAAGGTGAAAAGGTATTGGTTCGCCTCAGCCACCCGATGCTCCGCCACGAACTACAGTTGGGCAAAATCAAAATTTTGGAGAAACTCAACGAACAATTTGGGAAAGACCGCATCAAAGACCTTATTTTTATCTGAATTAGCACGTACCTATGTCGCAACTCGTTATCATCCGTCACGGACAATCACAGTGGAACCTCGAAAACCGCTTCACCGGTTGGGTAGATGTGCCCCTTTCGGCACAAGGCATCGATGAAGCCAAAGCAGCAGGTGAAAAACTTAAAGCCTACCGTTTCGATGAAGCCTATACCAGCGACTTGCAGCGCGCACAACATACTTTGCAATACATCCTCGAAGGCATCGCGCAAACCAATATCCCTGTAACCCGCAATCTGGCGCTAAACGAGCGCATGTATGGCGATTTGCAAGGCCTCGACAAAGCCGATACCGCAGCCAAATACGGTGCCGAGCAGGTGCATATTTGGCGGCGCAGCTACGATATCGCACCTCCCGGAGGTGAAAGCTTGAAGGATACTGCAGAACGGGTGATTCCCTACCTCGAAGCTGAAATTTTGCCCAAGCTGCGCGCAGGCAAAAACATCATCATTGCTGCCCACGGCAATAGCTTGCGGGCGCTTGTGATGTATCTTGAAGGCATGACACCCGAGCAAATCCTGGCATTCGAAATCCCTACCGCCACTCCGCGCGTGTATGAACTCGATGCCGATTTGAACGTGCAATCGGTCCGTTTCCTTTGATTTTAACCGTTTTAAGCCCTTTCGCCAGTAATATGTCGCTACAATTCAGCTCCGACAAAGAAGCCGTTGACGCCCTTGCACAACGCTACCATCAAACCCTTACCGAAGTCAAAAAAGTCATCATTGGCCAGGATGAGGTGGTAAAGGCCGTGCTCATTTCGGTGTTCAGCAATGGGCATTGTTTGCTGGTGGGTGTTCCGGGCTTGGCCAAAACCCTTTTGGTGCAAACCATGGGCAAAGTGCTCGATTTGAGCTTCAGCCGCATTCAGTTTACGCCCGACCTCATGCCTGGTGACATCACGGGTTCTGAGGTGCTCGACGATCAAAAGAATTTCCGTTTTGTGAAGGGACCTCTGTTCGCCAATATTGTTTTGGCCGACGAAATCAACCGTACCCCACCCAAAACCCAAAGCGCCCTACTCGAAGCCATGCAAGAGCGGCAGGTAACGGTAGCCGGCAAAGTGTATCCGCTGCCCAAGCCCTTTTTTGTGTTGGCTACGCAAAACCCCATTGAACAAGAAGGTACTTATCCCTTGCCCGAAGCCCAACTCGACCGCTTTATGCTGAACGTTTGGCTCGACTACCCCAGCTACGAAGACGAGCTGCAAGTGGTGCGCCAAACCACCACCGAAAGACAGGCCGAAGCCAATACCATCATTGGTGCCGAGGAGATTTTGTACTTCCAGCAGCTCATCCGTCGCATGCCTATCACTGACAATGTGCTGGAATATGCTGTCAAATTGTCAAACAAAACGCGGCCGAATAGTCAGTACGCCACACCCGATACGAATAAATACTTGAGCTGGGGTGCGGGTCCCAGGGCCTCGCAATACCTGGCTGTTGGGGCCAAGTGTCATGCCGCACTTAACAACAAGTATTCGCCTGATATTGAGGATGTTCAGGCGGTTGCACCATACATTTTACGCCACCGCATTGTGATGAACTACAAGGCCGAAGCGGAGGGCCTGAGAGCCGATGACCTGATTAAAAAGTTATTGTAGCAAGCACCATTATGGCACCTCCTTTGTTAAACCCCTGATACAAACTTATACAATATGTATATCATTCTCATGATTGTGATTATGGCAGCCAGTTGGGCTGTTGGAGCACGTTTCAAAAGTCGTTTTAACAAGTATGCCGCCACACCGCTGAGCTCCGGACTTTCGGGCCTTGAGGTGGCGGAGCGCATGCTCCGCGACAACGACATTCACGACGTAAAAATCATATCGAGCGAAGGGCAGTTGACCGACCACTACAACCCCACCAACAAAACGGTGAACCTCAGCCACGATGTGTATTACGGTCGTTCAGTAGCAGCTGCCGCTGTTGCTGCGCACGAAGTAGGCCACGCCGTACAACACGCCCGCGCTTACAGCTGGTTAACTTTCCGTTCGGCCATGGTGCCTGCACTCAGCATTTCAAGCAAGTTTATGCCTTGGGTATTGTTGGGTGGTATCCTTACCCTGAATGTGTTTCCACAGTTGCTGTTGTTGGGCATCGTGATGTTCGCACTTACAACGCTGTTCACTTTCATCACTTTACCGGTTGAATTCGACGCCAGCCGTCGTGCCTTGGCTTGGTTGAATACCGCCAATGTAACCAGCAGCCAACAACACACCCAAGCGCAGGATGCGCTCAAATGGGCGGCCATGACCTATGTGGTTGCTGCTCTCAGTTCACTGGCTACCTTGTTATACTATGTAATGATTTACATGGGTCGTCGTGACTAATCGAAGCGATTGCCTCAAACAAAAAACCCGCTCTCCTAGGAGAAGCGGGTTTTTTATTGGTAGTTATCCTTCTTACTCGTGTTGCTTCAAAATATCGTAGCCGCCCTGCTCCAAGAACAGCTGCTTTTGCATGAGCTGCAGGTCGCTGTTCATCATGTCGCGAACGAGGTCGGCCAGGGTGTGGCGGGGGCTCCAGCCCAGCTTGGTGCGGGCCTTGGTGGCATCGCCAATGAGTAAATCTACTTCGGTGGGTCGGAAGTAACGTGGGTCAACAGCTACTACTTCTTGACCAATGCTCAGCTTGCATGTGTTGATGCCAAGCTCTTTCAGTTTAACCTTGTCAATAGCCGCTACGAAGCCCTTTTCGTCGATGCCTTCGCCTTTGAAGTCGATGGTAATACCTACTTCGGCAAATGCCATCCGGATGAAATCACGTACATAAGTAGTTACCCCGGTGGCAATTACAAAATCTTCGGGGGTGTCTTGCTGCAAGATGAGGTACATGGCCTCTACATAATCCTTGGCATGACCCCAGTCGCGCTGCGCGTTGAGGTTACCAATGTAGAGCTTCTCTTGCATGCCCAGGGCGATTTTGCTGGCAGCACGGGTGATTTTACGGGTCACAAAGGTTTCGCCGCGTAAAGGCGATTCGTGGTTGAACAAAATACCGTTACAAGCATACATATTGTAGGCTTCGCGGTAGTTCACCGTAATCCAATAACCATACATCTTGGCCACCCCATAGGGAGAGCGCGGATAAAATGGGGTGGTTTCGCTCTGTGGTACTTCTTGTACCAAGCCGTATAGCTCCGAGGTAGAAGCTTGGTAAATGCGGGTTTTTTCGGTGAGTCCACAAATACGTACTGCTTCGAGGATGCGCAAGGTGCCCAAGGCATCGGCATTGGCCGTGTATTCGGGGGTTTCGAAACTCACTTGCACATGGCTCATGGCGGCCAAGTTGTAAATTTCGTCGGGCTTCACTTCCTGGATGATGCGAATGAGGTTGGTGCTGTCGGTGAGGTCGCCGTAATGCAACTTCAAGCGCACGCCTTTTTCATGCGGATCTTGGTACAGATGATCGATGCGATCGGTATTGAACAGTGATGCGCGGCGTTTGATGCCGTGCACCATGTATCCTTTTTCGAGCAGCAGTTCGGCCAAATAGGCGCCGTCCTGCCCGGTAATGCCGGTAATGAGGGCTACTTTCATGGGAATATTGGGTTGCTAAAATACGGCATTTAGCCGAAAGGAGAGTTGCTGTGTTTAGCGCAAAAGCTGATAGGCAAGCAAAGAGGCCAAATAGGCCAATCCGGTCATATAGCCGAACTGCAGAGCAGGCCACTTCCAGCTGCGTGTTTCACGCCAGGTGATGGCCAGGGTGCTCATGCATTGCATGGCAAAAGCGTAGAAAAGCAGCAGGCTGAAGGTGGTGGCCAAATCGAACAGCGGCATGCCGGTCCGTGGATTGATGTCGGCCAGCATTTGTTCGCGGAGTGTATTTTCTTCGAAATCTTCGCCACCCAAGCTGTAGATGGTGGCCATGGTGCCCACAAATACTTCACGTGCGGCAAAGCTGGTGACCAGGGCAATGCCAATTTTCCAATCGAAACCCAAGGGCGCAATGGCAGGCTCCATCCATTTGCCAATGCGGCCTGCGTAAGAGGCTTCGAGCTTGTCTCGGTCGAACTGGTGCTGAAGCTCCGCGCTCAGTTCGCCGTCTACCATTTGTGTGGCATATTGGGTTTCGAGTTGGTCGAAGCTATTGCCTGGGCCAAAACTGCTCAAGAACCACAAGGCCACACTCACAATGAGGATGATTTTGCCGGCGCCTAGTACAAAGGCATTGCCCTTTTCGAGCAGCGTCATGCCTACATTGCGCCAACGAGGCCATTGGTAAATGGGCATTTCGAGCAAGAAAAACGAGCTATTACGCTCTGTAATGAACCACTTCATCACCAAAGCCGATCCAATGGCAGCCAAAAATCCGAGGAGGTAAAAGGCCATCATCACAAGGCCTTGCAAATTGAAAAGGCCCAAAACTTTGTCTTCGGGCACACTCATGCCAATGAGCAAGGTGTACACGGGCAATCGCGCGCTACAGCTCATCAAAGGCAAAACCATAATGGTGAGGATGCGCTCTTTCCAGCTGTTGATGCTGCGGGTGGCCATGATGCTGGGCACGGCACAAGCATAGCCGCCAATCAGTGGCACCACAGATTTGCCGTTCAGGCCGAATTTCCGCATGAGTTTGTCCATCAAAAAGCTTACCCGCGCCATATAGCCGGTTTCTTCGAGCAGGCTGAGGAACAAAAACAGCAACACAATTTGGGGCAAAAACACCACCACACCGCCCAAGCCAGCCAAAATGCCGTTGACCAACAGGTCCGATAACCAATGCTCTGGCAGATAGGCACTTCCCCAGGCACCTAATTGGCCAAAAACGGTCTCAATAAAATCCATTGGCCAGCTGGCCCATGAAAAAATGGCTTGGAAGATGAAAAATAGGATGCCCAAGAAAACAACATAGCCCCAAACTGGGTGCAGTAATACTTTGTCGATTTTTTCAGAGCGCGATTTTTTAGCTGCAGTGGTGCTGCGCTTTTCAATGCTGCCCAACAAGCCGGCTATTTGCTCGTAGCGCTGCACGGTTTCACGCGCCTGCAGCTGGTTGATGTTGAGGTCGTGCTTTTGGATAAGTGCGTCGATCTCTTGGTGCTGCTTGTTGCTGATGTGCGACAAGTGATCATGGTTGCACAAAAAGATAAAAGAGCGGTAACCGGGCTGCATGCCTTTGATGGGCTGCAGTGCTTCGAGCACGGGTTGAACCGCTTCAGATGGCAAGTAAAAAGGCAAAGCCGGACCAAAATTTTCTTCAGCCAACAACTTTTTGAGCGCTTTAACACCATTTCCGGTACGCGCATCAGTGGCCAATACCTGAATGCCCAATTTTGTTGAAAGGGCCTGCAAGTTGAGTTCGTAGCCTTGTTCCTGGGCCAAGTCGATCTTGTTTACCACCAAAATGGTTGGCAATCCCAAGTCGATGATTTGGGTGATGAAAAGCAGGTTTCGGCGCAGGTTGGTGGCATCGGCCACCACCATTACCAAGTCAGGATGTGCCGCGTTGTGCTGGTCGAGCAGTACGTTAAAGGTCACCTGCTCGTCTTCAGAACGCGGGTACAAGCTATAGGTGCCGGGCAAATCGGTGATTTCGGCTTGCAGTGAGCTATTGAGCAGTAATTGGCCGGTCTTTTTGTCGACCGTAACGCCGGGGAAATTGCCAACCTTTTGGTTGAGGCCGGTGAGGGCATTAAAAAGCGATGATTTTCCGCTGTTGGGATTGCCCACCAGCGCTATGCGGAGGGTTTTTTTCACGGCTGCACAAAATTGGGACGTACTTCCACTTCAATGGCAGCGGCTTCATCGAGACGCAGCGCCAACTCATATCCTAAAATTTCGATGGCCATGGGATCGCCCAAAGGAGCTATGCGTCGAACCCGCACCCATTCGCCTGGCAAACAACCCATTTCAAGCAGTTTGTTGGCAATGGGATGGTCACCTAAATTTTTAATCAAGGCTACCTGTCCGGCGCGGAGTTGGCTGAGCTGCACGTTTATTTAGAATCGTTTTAAAATGCAAAAGTACACAACTGCGGTAATAGTTCCACGGTTTCGGGAAAAAAGCATGGGGCATGGAGCGTGGGGCAAGGCACAGGGAGCATGGAAAGAGGCGGAAGGATGAAAACGGCTGCGGTATAGGATGTGCACAGCACAACGCAGCCAGCGTTCGGCATCCAGTGGTTTCCAGAACACGGTGGCGGATAGCCGAAAGCCTTTTCCTATTTTTGAACGTTAAAACTCCATTTTGTCGGCCTTACGTGCATTAGCCTCCCAAACAGCGGTATATGGTTTGAGTACCATGGTGGGCCGCATGCTCAATTATTTGTTGGTGCCGTTGTACACGCGCTTGTTTGTGCCCGCGGAGTATGGCGTGGTGACCGACCTCTATGCGCTTGTGGCTTTTTTGAATGTGGTATACACTTACGGCATGGAAACCGCCTACTTTCGCAAGGTGCAGCAGGGAGGAAGCGGGATTTATGCTACGGCATTTTGGTCGCTCACCAGCAGTTCGGTCGTGTTCAGTGGCTTGCTGCTACTGGGGGCTCCGGTGTTGGCAGGACTGCTGCAATACCCTGAGCACCCAGAATATGTGCGTTGGTTTGCGCTCATCTTGGCATTTGATACTTTGGCTACTTTGCCCTTCGCCCGTTTGCGGCAAGAGCAAAAGGCCTTGCGATATGCCGGTATCCGCTTGTTCAACATCGGCTTGAACGTGGGTTTGAATCTGTTCTTTTTGATTGCTTGTCCCTGGTTGCTCCAAAAAGGAATAGTTACTGAATTGCTACACAGCATTTATCAACCCGAGCTGGGCGTTGGCTATATCTTCCTCAGCAATTTGCTGGCAAACGCGCTCACCTTGTTGTGGCTTTTGCCGCTTTTTCCGGCCTGGAAGGGCTTTGACTGGTCTTTGTGGAAGGAAATGCTCACCTATGGCATTCCCCTTTTGTTTGCCGGATTGGCGGGCATGGTGAACGAAACACTCGACCGTGCCTTGCTCAAATACCTCTTGCCCGGCACAACAGAAGCGCGATTTTATGCCTTGGGCATCTATGGCGCGGTGTACAAATTGGCCATGTTGATGGCGCTCTTTACCCAAACTTTCCGCATGGCTGCTGAGCCCTTTTTTTTCCAGCAGGCAGGTCGTGCCGATGCGCGACAAACCTACGCCCGGGTGATGCAGTATTTTGTGCTGGCGGCTGGGGCCATCGGTTTGGGTGTTTTGTTGTTTTTAGATGTGGTGAAATACTTCATCGATCCGGCCTACTTCGAAGGCCTGTACATCGTACCTATACTGTTGTTGGCCAATTTGTTTTTGGGCGTTTATTACAACCAATCGGTTTGGTACAAGCTGGCCGACAAAACCCGCTGGGGCATGTACCTTTCGCTGCTGGGTGCGGTCATCACTGTGTTTGCCAATTACTTGCTCATTCCCATCTTGGGGTATGCTGGTTCGGCCTGGGCAACCCTGTTGTGTTACGCCAGCATGATGGTGGCCAGTTACCTGCTCGGACAAAAGCACTACGCCGTGCCCTACCGTTTGGGGCGCATTGGGGGATACCTGCTGTTGGCCGTGCTCTTGTGGCAAATGGCCGAAGTATTGGTGCCAGCGCCATCGGCTTGGCTCGATTGGTTGATGCGACTGCTGCTGTTTTTTGCTTATCTCTTGTTGGGCTTTTTCCTCGAAAAGCCTGCGAAATCCGTAACTTCGTCACCATCAGAAACAAACCAATAATCGTATGAAAATCATCGTCCCAATGGCCGGACTCGGCAAGCGCATGCGTCCACATACCCTCACTGTCCCCAAACCTTTGGTACCCATTGCGGGCAAGCCCATTGTAGAGCGTTTGATGGAAGACATTGTACAGGTGTGCAACGAGCCGGTAGACGAGATTGCTTACATCATTGCGCCTTCTTTTGGTGCTGCCGTAGAGCAAAATCTGAAAGACATTGCAGGCAAGCTTGGCGCTGTTGGTACCATTCATTACCAGGAAGAAGCCTTGGGAACAGCACATGCCATCCTTTGCGCCAAAAGTGCATTGCAAGGCAAAGTGGTGGTAGCCTTTGCCGATACACTATTCAAAGCCGATTTCAAACTTGACACTTCACACGAAGGCATTATTTGGGTAAACCAGGTAGAAGATCCACGCCAGTTCGGGGTGGTGAAAATTGCGGGCGACGGACACATCAGCGAATTTCACGAAAAACCAGCCGAGTTTATCAGCGATCTGGCCATCATCGGTATTTATTATTTCAAAGACGGGGATTACCTGCACCGCGAATTGCAGTACCTCATCGACAACGACATCCGCGACAAAGGAGAGTATCAGCTCACCAATGCCCTCGAAAACATGAAGCAAAAGGGCACACGCTTTTTCCCCGGAACGGTAACTGAGTGGCTCGATTGCGGCAACAAAGACGCAACCGTTTATACGAATCAGCGCTATCTCGAGTTTATCAAAGACCAAAATTTGCGTTCAGCCTCTGCCAAGATCAGCAACAGCACCATCATTGAGCCGTGTTACATTGGCGACAATGTGGTGATTGAAAATGCCGTGGTGGGTCCGCACGTAAGTTTGGGCAATGGCAGCAGCGTAAAAAACTGTGTGCTCAGCAACAGCATCATCCAAACGGGCAGCAAGCTCGAAAATCTGGTGCTGTCCAATAGCATGGTGGGCAACCTGGCCAGCTGGAAGGGTCGTGCACGTGATTTGAGCGTGGGCGATTACAACGTGATCATAGAATAATGACGGTAAAAAGATATTTTGCTTTTTTGGCGGCAGCTAGTGTGCTTGCCTGTAGTTCGGCCAAAACGGGTGCTGATAAGCCAGTTGCTACGCGTGAAAAGGTGCGCGTGCTGAGCGAGGGCGAGCGAATGGAAGTAGACTTCCTTTTTTTCAACGCCCAAAAAGAAAAGTTGATCGGCAACATGGGCGTTGCCGAAAACCTTTTTCTGGAAGTATTGAAGCGCGATGTTGCCAATGCACAAGCTTATTATGAAATTGGACGTACCAGCTTGGCACGGAAAGAACTGCCCAGGGCGCTTGAGTATGCCCAAAAGGCTGCAAGGTTGAATCCAGCCAATCCATGGTACTTACGCTTGGAAGCCGATTTGTTGCGGCAGTCGGGCCGGCAGCCCGAAGCCGTAGCTGTGCTGAGGGAGTTGGTGAAGTTGCCCGGTCAAAGTCAGGTAGACGTGCTCATGGATATTGCCTTGCTGCAAGGGGAGTCGAACCAATGGAATGAGGCCATCAAAACCTTGAATGAGGTGGAGAAGTTGGGTGGGCCGGCACCAGAGTTAGCCGAGCAAAAGCGCCAATACTGGATGAAGCTTAACAAGCCCGACAAGGCCTTGGAAGAAGTACGGAAATTGAGCGAAGCCTATCCAACCGAGCCTGACTTTATGCTCTATTTGGGGCAGCTGTACTTCGAAAAGGGCGATTTCGACAATGCCCAAAAACAGTTCGAAAAGGCTCTACAATTCGATGCCGTAAATGGGAAAATTTATGTTGCCTTGGCCGACACCTATCGGGCCAAAAGGCAAAACAAAAAGGCAACCGAAGCGCTCGAACAAGCATTTGGATTTCCGGATGTAGACATTGATTTGAAAGTTCAGGTGTTGCTTACATTGTTTGAGCAGTTCGACAAAGAACCCTCCGCCCGTGAACTTGCCTTGCGCTTGAGCGAAAAAACAGTGACGTTGCATCCCGAAGATCCCAAGGCCTGGGCCATTCGTGCCGATTTGTTGTACCATAGCCGCAATTTTGAAGGGGCAGCCGAGGCCTACCAAAAGGCGATTGACTTCGATACTGAATCGCAGAAATACACGGTATGGCAACAGTATTTGTTTGCTTTGCTCGAAACCCAGCAATGGCCTGTACTGTCGGACAAAGGCACCAAGGCCAGCGAATTGTTTCCAAACCAACCGGTGCCTTATTTTTTGGGCGGATTGGGGTTGCTGCAACAAAAAAAGAACGATGACGCTGTGAAGCTCCTGCGCAGCGGGGTAAAAATGGTTTACGGCAATGCCGAATTGGAGGCGCAGTTTTATGCCGCCCTCGGCGATGGGTACCATGCCCTCGACAAACACGAAGAGAGTGACCTTAGTTATGACCGTGCACTCAAACTCAAGCCCGATAATGCGTTGGTGCTGAACAACTATGCCTATTACCTCAGTCTGCGCAAGGAAAAGCTCGACAAAGCCGCCGAAATGTCGGCCAAGTCCTTGAAACTCGAGCCCGGGAATCCCTCTTACCTCGACACCTATGGCTGGATTTTGTACCAGCAGGGGAAATTTGCCGATGCGCGTGGCTACCTTGAAAAAGCCTTGGCTGCTTCGGGCGAAAACGGCACCTTGCTCGAGCATTTGGGCGACATTTGGTTCCGCTTGGGTGATGAGGCCAAGGCCCGTGAATTTTGGCAAAGGGCCAAAGCTGCCGGTGTTGAGTCGGACTTTATCGACCGCAAATTAGCCGATGGCAAATTGTATGAATAAAGCGATTTTGCCCATCCTGCTCCTCTTGGTGTTGTTTGCAGGATGTAAATCCAAACGCAAAGCAGCCCATGAAGCGCCCCATGCAGCCGCCACCGAAAGCAGTGCCTTGCGGCGTTTTGAGCTGTTGCAACAAAGCGACATAAGCCTTGCCGAATTGAGTATTCAAGGCAGCATGCAGGCCGATATGGGCGGAAATTCTTTCAGCTCGGCAGTGAGCATGAAGCTGCAGCAAAACAAACAATTGTGGGTGAGCATCAAACCTATGTTGGGCATTGAAGCATTTAGGGCGCTCATCCGTCCCGACAGCATATTCTTGCTCGACCGCATTAACAAGCAATACACAGCCAAGCCTTTTTCGTATTTACAGCAAATTAGTGGGGCACCCCTCACCTTTGCCGCACTCCAAGATGTGCTCCTGAACAACTGTGGCTTTTTGGCGGGCCAAAAAGTGCAGATTGGTTCCGAAAATCAAATGCTCATCCGTCAGCAGGGCATAGAATACCAGCTCGTGGCCCCTCTTGGAGGCAAAAAACTCGACAAGCTTTTGCTCAAACGCGATGGGCAACAAGTGGAAGTTTCTTACCTCAAAATGCAGTCGCTCGAAAGCTTTTTGGTGCCCGAAACTTTAAAAATGCAAATCAGTGGCAGTCAACAGGGTACCATTGAAGTAAATTTTTCCAAATTTGCAGTAGAAAATGGACAAAGCTACCCTTTCAGCATCCCGAGCAATTATGGCAAGATGGACTAAATGGCTCCTTTGCCTGCTCTTGCTGGCAGGTACGGTACATGCCCAAACGAAAAAGCAGCTCGAAGAGCAGCGTAGCAAGCTGATGGAGCAGATTGGCTTTACCAAAAAGCAAATCGAAGAAGTGCAGAAAAAAAAGGCAGCCAGTGTAAACCAGCTGGTCACCTTGCGCAAACAAATTCAGGTGCGCGAACGCCTCATCGAAAACTTCAGCAACGACATCAATCTCACCCAATCACAAATCGAAGGGCTTGAAGTACTCATTACAGCGCTTGAGAATGATTTGGCCAAGCTCAAAGCCGAATACGGCAAGATGTTGCAAGTAGCTTATCGCAACCGCAGCAGCTACAACAATGTGATTTTAGTCCTCTCAGCCGAGAATTTTAACCAAGCCTTGCGCCGTTTGCGCTATTTGCAACAATACAACAGTTTTCGTCAAACCCAAGTGCGGCTCATCAACCAAACCCAAGCCAGTTTGAACAAGCGCAAAGAACAGTTGGAGCAGAAGAAGCGCGCAAAAGAAGGCTTGTTGCAGGAAGAAGAAACCCAGAAGAGTTTGCTCAGCTACGAAAGTGAAAAAACCAATCAGCTGGTAAATAAGCTACAACAAAACGAACGTGAACTGCGCAAAGCCTTGCAAGAGCAGGAGGCTGCCAGGGTACGCTTGCAGCGGGCCATCGAAGACATCATTCGCCGCGAACTGGAAGAAGCCCGTCGCAAAGAAGCTGAACGTTTGAAAAAACAAGGCCAGAAGCCCGGACAGGCTGCTGCTCCCAAAACCACCCGCGAAGAATTTGAACTTACACCCGAAGCCAAAGCGCTTGGTGCCGATTTTGAAGCCAACAAAGGCAAGTTACCCTGGCCCATCAGCAAGGGTTTTGTAAGCGAGGCCTTTGGCGAACATCCGCACCCTGTGCTGAAAAACGTGAAGGTGCGCAACGATGGTATCAACTTACGCACCGCACAAGGGGCAGAAGTGAAGGCGGTGTTCCGCGGGGAGGTAACCGCCGTGGTGAGTATTCCGGGCATGCAAAAGGCCGTGATTGTTCGCCACGGTCAATACCTCACGGTTTACGCCCACCTCGAAGATGTGCGGGTGAGCAAAGGCAGCAAGGTGGAAACAGGCCAAATCATCGGAACGGTTCACTTCGATGAAGCCGAAAACAAGGCCGAAATGCAGCTACAAGTATGGCGCGGCACCACCAAAATCGATCCGCAGCCCTGGTTGGCGAGGAGATGATGGGCGAACGGCTTGTTTCCGAAGGCATTTATCTGACCAGTACACACAAAAAAAAGCCCCTAAATGGGGCTTTTTGTTTAGGTGTGCTTGGCACTTATTCGTAGCTGTTCAACATCACCGGCATGATGAGCATGAGGGTTTCCTCGCTGTCATCCTGACCCATGGGGAGCATTACACCCGGGCGGCTGGGCAAGCTCATTTCAAACCTTACCTGCTCACCTTCCAAGGTATTGAGCATTTCGATGAGGAAGCGTGCGTTGAAGCCAATTTCCATATCGGTACCACTGTATTCGCAAGCCAGGGTCTCGTCGGCCTGGTTCGAAAAATCGAGGTCCTCGGCCGATACCTGCAACTCGCTGCCCTTGATTTTCAAACGCACCTGATAAGTGGTTTTGTTTGAGTAAATCGAAATACGGCGCAAAGTGCTTAAAAACTCAGCACGGGCAATGGTGAGGATGTTGGTATTGTCTTTTGGAATAACTGCTGTGTAATCGGGATATTTTTGGTCGATCAGGCGGCATACCAAATGGATGTCTTTGAAAGAGAAGAACACATTGGTGTTGTTGTGCTCTACATTCACCAAGGTATCGTCACCCGGAAGGGCCGATTTGAGGAGGTTTAGGGCTTTGCGAGGCACAATAAAACCGCCGGTTTCGGCAATGGCAATTTTTTTCACGGTATGCAACACCAGCTTGTGCGCATCTGTAGCCACAAAGTTGATGCTGTTGGCATTGAGCTCGAACTTCACGCCCGTCATGGCTTGGCGCAACTCGTCGGTACCTACAGCAAATAAGGTGTTGGTGATGGCTGACAACAAGGCGCTTGCAGGCAAACCGAAGCTGCTGGCACGACTAACCTCAGGAATGGCCGGGAAGTCTTCACCATTTTCACCCGAAAGTTTGTATTTGCCTTTGTCGGTATTGATTTCAATGGCAAAGGTTTTTTCGTCGAACGAAAAGGTAATGGGCTGCTCGGGCAGTGATTTCAACGTTTCGAGCAGAATTTTGCTGGGCACCGCAATTTTGGCCTGGCCTTTCCCTTCGATGGGCAGCGAGGTTTTCATGGTGGTGTTCAGGTCGGTAGTGCAAATGGTGAGGTTCTTGTCGTCGATGTCGAACAAGAAGTTATCGAGAATGGGCAGTACCGAGCTGCTGTTGATGACTCCCTGAACACTTTGCAGGTGCTTCAACAAGGAGGTGGTAGAGACGATGAATTTCATTTGCTCGTAATTTTTCTTCAGAGTAGGGCTGTTGGTTAGCAAAATAGCCAATTAGGCCGGACCAAACCACCAGCGTGTAAAGATAATTTTTATCAGCTCAATCCTTGCGCTTCAAGTCAGATAAAGTGAAATAGTACCAGGGAATGCTGCGCTTTTGGATGATGCCAAATTCGTTTTGCTCTTCATAAAAAAAGTAGTCACGGTCAAGGTCGGGCATTACCCCCAGCAATACTACATCAAGTTGGTTCAACTGGCTTTTGAAGTAGGTTTTGAAACTGTGCGTTTTGCCATCGCGCATGGTCACTTGCAAGGCGTGCCAATGGGGTGCCATGTTCACAATGCTGTCGCGCATTACACCTTGGTTGTCGTAAGCCTCTACAGGATAGCGCTTGAACCCTGCAAAAAGCGCTTTGGCGTAAGCGGTGTCTACCGGCAAAGCAGTACGCGCATCGTCTTTGAACAGCGTGAACTGGCGGTCGGGCGACATCCGCAGTACATAACTTAACTCCACCGAATCGGGGAAAGTCGCCTTGATTTCTGCGATACTGTCGGGGTTGAGGCGGAGCATGATGCGTTCGCGCCATTCTTCAAGATTAGTGAAAAAGCGGGGCGACAAGTAACCTTCCCAGCCCGGGATGTGCACAATGTAAGGCAATTCGGCTTTTTCTTTGATGACGTAGGTGCCGCGCGAATCGATGGTGGCTCCACCCACGTAGATCACGTCTATTTTTTTCCCACCGCTGTAGATTTCTACTTTCTTGCCAATTGTACTGAGTTGCTTTTTGATGTTTTCAACCGCGGCCCTGGGAACCGGGGCACGCACTTCCATGCGCAGAAGGGTGCTGAGCACGTACTCAATGGCGTCGGGGCGGGCGATATATCGCTTGTTGACAATCCACTGACCAGGGGCCAGCTTTTCGAGCAAAATGGTTTTGCCAGTCTTGTCGGCGATAAACAATTTGTCGATGTTGCTGGTGTCGGCCAGGCTAAAATCGGCTTCTTGGGGATTGAGCGTGCTGCGGTCGTCTTTTTGGGTTAGCCACCAGGCCAGTCCCAACAAAACAATCAAAACAGTGGCATATAGCAGGTTTTTCTTCATAATCAGGCGATTTTTCTTCCGTATTTACGTTTGCGCCAGCGGTTGCGCAGCCAGCCGAAGCTCAAGAGCAGTGCTACTGGCAATACCAGGTTGATGAGTTGCCAGCGCAAGCGGTCATCTTGCACTTTTTTGGCGTCGAGCATGCGCAAAGTAATTTGTTTGGCGCGTACGTTGATGAGTCCGGCATCGTCGAGCAGGTAATCGATGGCGTTGAGCAGAAATACCTTGTTGCCGTACATTTGGTTGGTGTAACGGTCGAAGCCCAAGGGGTACACTTCTCCGGTGGCTTGGCGCACATGGTTGCGGATCACATCACCATCGCCAATCACAATCATCCGGGTTTTTTTGCTTTTCTCTGTCTGTTTCATGCCCAGCGAGTCGATGGCCTGCATGGCAAAGTCGTTCAGGTAACGGTTCTTAAAATAGCTGGTAAAGCTGCCTTCCAGCAAAACAGCCAAGGGCAGGTTGGGTTTGTTGAACTGTTCTTCTTTGCTTTGTTCGGTGGCCAGTTGCAGGTTCACCCGCACAGGTGCCAGCATCCGCCTACTGAGCTGACTACTGCTCAGCAAGATTGATTTTTGAATACCGTCCGCTTCCACCAAGTCAACGGTGCTGGCAAATCTGAAGGCAATCGGATCAAGGTTGCGTACAATGGGGTGCTCGGTTTCGCCGCTTACCAAGGGGTGGTAGAACCAAGGGAAGAGTTTCTGTTGGGGTTGTCCGCCAATGGTGCCATACACAATTGGAATGCGTGATGCTTTAACATCCTGCACCAAATCGGCATTGATGCGCACACCGTACTTGAACAACATATCGTCGAGTCCGAGTTCACGAGGCATCGCCATAAAGTAGTTCTCAGGCGTCATGCTGTCCATTTCGGCAATCACCGGGTCAACGAGCCAGAGCACCCGACCACCGCGCATGATAAAGTTGTCGATTTTGAATTTGTGCCACTCACTGAAAGGCGCTGTGGGCTTGGCAATCACCAGCAAATCGATGTCTGCTGGCACTGCCTCGATGGTTTTGAGGTCGTAGCGACTGAGGGTGTAGAATTCGCTGAGGCTGCGGGCAATGTCGCTGGTAGCCTTGCCGTCGAGCTCGCCATGTCCTTCGGTGAAGGCAATTTTGGGCTTGTACACCTGGGTAGCCTTGCGCACAGCATTGGCCAAGGTATATTCGAGGCCTTCTTCAGAGGCGTTGATGATTTCGAGGGGAGAATTGCCCGCACCTGCGCCCAGCAAAAAATTGGCTGGCACTTCTTTGTTGCGGTAAACGACTACTGCGCCAGGCCAAACCACTTGACGCTCCACCCCGGCATTGGTGCGGTTTTGCAAGTCGGTTGGCTGCAGGCCCAGTTTGTACAACTGCTCAAACAATTCGTTTTTCGAACGTTCGTCGGGTTGATCGGCCGGATCAATAAATTCGTACTCCAGGTTTCCGCCAGCTGCTCTTCGCATTTCAGCCAGCAGGTCTTTTACCGACCCTTGCAATTTTTGAAAGCCTGCCGGGAATGCACCGTCGAGGTATACGCGTACATACACCACATCGGGCAACGATTGCAACAGCTCGCGTGTGCCGGGGGCGATTGAATAGCGCTTTTCCTTCGTAAGGTCGATGCGGGTATAAGCCAAATTGGCCAATACATTGATGACCACCAAAATGCCCAGCAGCATGGCCAAGCGGATGATGGATTGGCGGCGGTTGTTTGATTTGTTCACCATTTTCTGCTCTCCAATACGGTTTTGGTGAGGGTCACAAACAACGCAATGAGGCTACCGAAATATACCAAATCGCGGGTATCGAGCACCCCTTTGCCCATGGCATAAAAGTGTGCGCTGATGCCCAGCTGTTCAATGATGAGCTGCACTTTTACGGGCAAATTGAGCAATTTGATGCTGTCGAAGGCCGAATAAAAGAAGAAACACAAAAACAAACCCAGGATAAAGGCCACAATTTGGTTATCGGTAAGGGCCGAAGCAAAAACACCAATGCTCACAAACACAGCGCCCAGCAACAACAAACCAATGTAAGAACCGATGATGCCACCCGTATCGATATTTCCGACTGGGTCGGCCAAAAACCACAAGGCTACAGCATACAAAAAGGTAGGGATTACCGCGAAGGTCACCAGGGCGAATCCAGCCAAAAACTTGCCCAAGATGATTTGCAAATCACTCACAGGTTTGGTAAACAGCAATTCAATGGTGCCCGTACGTTTCTCTTCGGAGAAAAAACGCATGGTGATGGCCGGAATGAGAAACATGAATACCCAAGGACCAATGATAAAAAGCTGATCGAGGGTGGCGTAGCCAAAATCAAGCAGACTGTAGTCGGGAAATACCCACATGAACAGGCCGGTGACCAGCAAAAACACCACAATCACTATGTAGGCGATGAGAGAGCTGAGAAAGCTGCTGATTTCGCGTTTGAAAACCGTTAGCATCTTATTTTTTGCGGGTTAGTTCACGGAAAATTTCTTCGAGCGAGTTTTCACGCTGGTTCAAACTCAAAACAGTGAGGTTCGACCGCACGGCAAAATCGAAAAGCACCTTGCGCACATCGATTTTGGCATCGCCTGTAACCAGCCAGCTGTTGCCAGTTTCGTTGCGGGCATCGCTGATACCAGGCAAGGAACGCAGTTGTTTGGCCTGCACGGCTTCATTGAACTCTACCAATACCGTTACAGCCCCTGCTACTTTGCGCTGCAAGGCCGACACCGCATCGTTGGCCACCAGTTTGCCCCGATTGATAATAAGCACACGCTGACACATGGCTTCTACTTCCTGCATGATGTGTGTGCTTAGGATGATGGTTTTTTCTTTGCCGATTTCCTTGATCAAGGCGCGGATATCAACCAATTGGTTGGGGTCGAGGCCCGAAGTGGGCTCATCTAAGATAAGCACCTTGGGGTCGTGCAACATGGCTTGGGCCAAGCCCACGCGCTGCCGGTACCCCTTCGAAAGCTGACCTATTTTTTTGTGCTGTTCCACACCCAAACCCGTGCGCTCAATCATTTCTTTCACCCGTTTGGCTGGTTGGTCTACCTGATAAAAGCCGGAAACATAGTGCAAGTACTCTTGCACATACATGTCGAGATACAGCGGATTGCTTTCGGGCAAATAACCCGTCAGCCGGCGTACCTCCAGACTATCGGTTTCCACGTCGTGGCCGTGTACCCAAGCCTTGCCGCTGGTTTGCGGAATAAAGCCCGTCAGGATTTTCATGGTCGTACTTTTTCCTGCCCCATTGGGGCCCAGCAAGCCAACAATGGCACCTTCGGGTATTTCAAAACTGACCGCATCTACCGCCCGTTGGCTGCCATAGATCTTGGTGAGTTGCGCTACTTTTACCGACATACATGGACGTGCAACAGCAATGGGCTGTTGCGCAAAGAGGCGTAAAAATAAGGCAAATCAACCGTGAAACACACGCCTTTTACATGCAATTGCATTTATGGCAAAATGCTGACGGAGATTAATGCGTTACTACCAGCCTGCGATGCACCAAACGGCCATCACTGAGCTGCACTTGCAACAACAAGATTCCTTGATTTTTTGGCTGTATCGTCTGTTCACGGCTCCCGGCTGCCAAGTCATGTACCTCTAACAAACGTCCTTGCAAATCAAAAATCCGCAATTGTTGCATGCCAAGCCCTTCGTAGGATTGTAAACGCACCATAATATCCCCCGCACTCGGATTTGGGTACACCAAAATGGCTTTTTCGTCAAAGTCGAGCACAGGCACATTCACCGAACTTAGGGTGTTGCGGAAAGCCAATACCCCACCCCGATAGGTGCCTACCAGCAAATCGGGCAAGGTGTCTTCGTTGAGCAAACCAATGCAGGGCGTTACATAAAAACTGAAGCGGGTGCTGTCGTAAACGCCGGTTTCGGGATAATAAAAAGCCACATTGCGGGCCGGGTAATTGCCTGTTTGGGCCTCTATGTCGGGGTAAAAATACACCCTGCCCCGCTCTGTGCCTACCACCAAATCGTACACGCCGTTTTTGTTCAAATCGGTCAAACGTGGTACGGCATATCCCGTGAAAAATTGGGCCACATGTATCCCGCCCAATTGTGCATTTTGGAGGCTGAATGCCGGAACGGTAGCGGTTCCTGTATTGAGATAATATTGCACCTTGCCTTCCCTGACTCCTACCAGCAAATCGGGCTTGCCATCGCGGTTGAAGTCGGCAATTTCGGGAGCCGTTACCGGACCAGTTTGTGTGCTCAGATTCAGAAAGTCGGTGCTTTCGAGCACGAACGAGGCTTGTCCATTGCTGCCCGTATTTCGGTAATGCATCATGGGACCGTCGTAGCTGCCTATCAGCAAGTCGGCCTTGCCGTCTCCATTTAGGTCGCCACCCCCTAACCGCGGAAAACGAATGTTCAGGGTATCGACCCGTAAAAAGGAGGTATCTACCAAATGAAAGGCGGGATTGGAGGTAGTGCCTTGGTTTTTGTAGTAATGCAGCACGCCCTTGTACTGTCCGTTTTCATAGGCCACCAACAAATCGCTTTTGCCGTCATTGTCAACGTCCATCATAAAGGGTGCAGCGTTGGTATAGTATTGCAAAATGTCGCCTACCAGAAAACGACGACTTTTGAGCTTAAAACTGTCTTGTACAGTTGTGCTTTCATTGCGGTAGTACCAAACGTGGTTGGTGAGGGTGGCCTCGTAGTACTCATTGGGCGCTACCAACATGTCTTTGCGGCCATCGTTGTCTACATCCACAAAGTGGGCAGCAGGAAAGCGTGGAACGAATATGGTGGTGTCATAAGCCGGAAAGGAGTCGAAAACCTGGGTTATGCGGGCGGTATCGGCGGTACCTGTATTCCGCAAGTATTTTAAATGGGTCGATTCTACGTCGCCAAGCAGCAAATCAATTTTGTTGTCTTTGTCTGCATCAAGCATGCTAATGGTCGATCCAAGGTGTTGTACACGGGCTACTACTACACCTGGTGTGGGCAAAGCAGGCATACAATTAGCACCCAAATTCATCCGGATGTTGGAGCTCACCTGGTCTTCCTCAAACCTTCCCCAACAACGACTGGTGACCAAATAATCGAGCGAATCGGCATTTCCATAACGCTCTACCGACATATTGCGGAAATAATTGAGCTTACCGATGTCGAAATTATCGAAGGATGCAATATCGATGTCGCCATCGCCATCAAAATCGGCAATGCCAGGTTTGTCAATGTTCATCACCAGAATTCCGGCACGGAAGCCAAAATCCCAAAGGGCATCAACAAAGGCGCTGCGTAACCTGAAAAGAGGGTTGCCCGCGGTACCAACGTTTTCATAAACGGTTACCCCGCCATTGGCGCTGGTAAACAGGTCGGCACGGCCATCGTTGTTGAAATCAATCACCACAAACCAATCGCGGATTGGGGGAATTTTGTGCGCATAGGCAGGAGCGAATCGGAAGACCGACTGCCCGTTTTCGATGCGACGCAACCAAGTGGTGGTGCTCTGATCTAGACGGTCGTATACAATCAGGTCGTTTAAACCATCGTTGTTGAGGTCAAGTTCGGCAAATTGGGGCGTTACCATCCCCCCGGTCCACGCATGTTGCAGCAGTTGAGCGCCCTTTTGTACTGGTGGGTCGCTGAAGGGCTGGAATTGAAAAAACTGGGCTTTGGCCCCATGCACCAACACCAATAATAATCCAACGAGCCAAGCTTTTTTCATGCGTACAGCATTTTTTTACGAATTTAGCAATCCGTAGCCCATTCTTAAAGCATTTAATGTGAATTTAATGTTACTGTACCGCCACTTCTTGGCGCATAAACAACAATTTACGACCGATACGCGAGCGATTCAACCTGGAGATGTGTTTTTTGCACTCAAAGGGGCCAACTTTAACGGCAATTTGTTCGCAGCAAAAGCCCTGGAAGCCGGTGCCTCGCTGGTGGTGATCGATGAACCGCAATCAGGATTGGGCGACAAGGCCTGGTTGGTGCCCGATGTATTGCAAACCATGCAGGAACTGGCGCGGCTGCACCGCCAGTCAATCCTGGGTTTGCGGGTCATTGGGGTTACAGGCTCAAATGGCAAAACCACTACCAAGGAACTGCTACGTGCGGCCATTGCCAGTCACTACCGCTGCTGGGCAACACCAGGCAACTTAAACAATCACATTGGGGTGCCCATCACCCTTTTGCGCATGCCCCTCGATACCGAAGTAGCAGTAATAGAAATGGGAGCCAACCATCCTGGTGAAGTCACACCGCTTTGTGAAATTGCATGTCCCGACCTGGGGGTGGTGACTTCAGTGGGCAAAGAACATCTCGAGGGTTTTGGCAGCCTTGAGGCCATCATTGAAACGGAATGCGAACTCTACAAATACCTGCAGCAAACAGGTGGACAGGCTTTTGTGCATTACGAAAATGAAGATCTGATGCGTTACACTGCTGCCATGAAATCTGCGATTTATTACGGCGAAAGTCAGGAGGCCGATTGTGTTGGCAGGTTGTTGAGTGCCGATTGGTACTTGCGGTTTCAATGGGAAAACAGCTACCGCCTCATGTTGCGAGCACCCCAAATAGAAACCAAGCTGTACGGCTGCTACAATTTCGTGAATTTGTTAGCAGCAGCTTGTGTGGCCCGTTATCTGAGCGTGCCCTACGAAAAAATCAATATGGCTTTGGCGGCATATGCACCCGCCAACAACCGTTCGCAACTTTTGGAACAAGCAGGAAACCGAATCATACTCGACGCATACAATGCCAATCCGCACAGCATGCAGGCGGCGGTCGACAACCTGGCGAACATTGTACACCCATTGCGCGTAGCTGTGCTGGGTGATATGTTTGAATTGGGTGAAGCTGCCCGTGAGGAACATCTGGCTTTGCTGACCATGCTGCGCGATAAGGGCATTGAAAAAGTGCTGTTGTGCGGACCGCTTTTTGGTGAACACGCAGCGGCATTTCCTGAATTTGCATTTTTCAACACGCTGGATGAGCTCAAGCAGAAACAACCACTGCCTTCTTTCCATGATGCTTTGTTGCTGATCAAAGGCTCACGCGGCATGGCCATGGAGGCCTACCTCAAACAAGAGGCATAGCGCACTTACAGCATGTATTTCTGGTGAAACTTCCACCATTTGTCGGGCAATTCATCCTTGCCGGCCATGAGGTAGTCGTTGTACGAGCAGGGCACCAAGTGGGTACGCTCTTTTTTGCTGCCCTTGATGGGCGGGAGGGTAACTTCCATCCACCAGCGACCTGATTTTTTGCTTTTGTAGAACACGAGGTCGTGTTTGCCAGCTTTCAGTGTGGTGGTGTATTTGATAAAGGTGCGGTTTTTTACCTTGGGCAAGTCGTTCATGCGGTTGATGAAGCCGTCGAAGAAATACCAGATGGCTTGTGCAATGGTAGCCGCAGTGAGCAATTGCCGGTCGGAAGAAGGGTCGTATTCATAAAAGCCAATCGACGAAAGTTTGTCGCTTAAGCCGGCGTAGCGTGTGAGTTGGCAAAGTTCATGTGCGAAAAAGCCATTGGGAGAGCCCATGGGATTGCCCGGCGCTTCTGCTTTGCGGATGGCAGCCACATCGATGTACAACATGTCGGCCGCACGCAAATGAGGCTCCGCTTCATCCAATTGCGCACGTACTTCTCCCAAACGCACAGCATCAAAGAATAACTTTTCCAACAACCTGATTTCGTCGCTGTTGACCAGATATGTTTGGTAGCCAAGGTTCACATAGTTGAACAAATGGCTGGGCTGGTGGGCGATAATTTTGTACAAGAAATTCTCTGCGCTTACAGCCGTATTTTCACCATCATCGCGCAAGTGAAAACGCGCATCGATGGCTGCAAGATCGATGGTGCTGTCGTATTGGGCATAAGCAAGGTATTGGCCATAAACCAAATCTCGACTACCACCCAAAATTACCGGAATGATTTGCTGTTTGATGAGGGCCCAGCATACCTCTCGTAGTGCTATCTGACTGTCGTGCAAGCTATGTCCGGCAGCTATATTGCCCAAATCAACAATCTGTAAACTGCCTTCTGGCGCATATAGGCGGTACAATTCCTGCCGGATGTAATCTGCCCCATGTGCACTGCCAGGATTAGCGGCATGGCCCCTGCTTTCGAGCATGCCAACCAATGCCAACTGAGCACCTTCAAGCGACGGCAATTGTCCTTGGTGACGGACGATGTTTGCCCCCAAGGTATTGGCAGCAAAACTTTCTTGCGGTGGAATCAGTGTTGAATCGAGTGGTTGGAGCAAGGAATCGAGCATGGGAGCAATTTTGGTCAAAAATAAAAAAGGCCTGTGGAACACACAGGCCTTTTATCATGATTTGAGCCTTGCATTTTAGCGGGCCAATCGCATTTCGATGGTTACAGGTACCACGAGGGTATCGAGGTCGTAATCCACGGTGGTGCGTAGAATTTGTAAACTCGCTTCGTTGGCTATGACGTTAAACACCAACACTTGGCCGCCGCTTTCGGTAAGGGTAATATTCGTGGTGGTATTGCTGTATGTGCCTGATCCTTGTAATTTCACGGAATCTACTTGTACAGGCAGGCCTGCAAGTGAAGGCAAAAACGCGATGTTGTAGTTGGCCGTTTTACCTGCATTGTTGAAACTAATCGTGCCTGAATTATTGGCGCTCCCAGTGATAGGCAAAGGACCAAAAGGGGTGGTAACCGTTGCGGAATAATCCAATTTTGATACATTCCAATTGCCATCCAAGCGTTCGGAATACACTTCTTCTGGGGTTTTTTCTGGTTCTTTTTTGCAAGCTGCCAGCACTACAAGGCTGAGGAGCATGAACATCACTGTTTTTTTCATTTCAGTATCGTTAGGAATACGAAAGTAGTGTTTTTCAGTGCATTGTGCTCGCATGTCAATTTTTTTTTATTCTGTAGACGAGGGTGCTGGGGTAGGAATGCTGAAATATGCGATTTAAACGCGGTTTTTATAATCGTAATACAACGATTAAAGCTTGCTTAACGGGCAGGTAATAAATTCTTAATATTGAAAGGAGTCCTTTGCAGCAAATTCAATAGAGGCATGCAAGCCCGGACAATTTTTTTCTTCTTGTTTTTATGCCTGTTCGCAACAGCACAGGCTCAAAATGGCACCATCAAAGGCCAAGTGACTGATGCGAAATCGGGCTTCGGATTGCCTGGAGTAAACGTATTGATCAAAGGTACCACCATTGGTGCTTCTACCGACCTCGATGGCAATTATACCATCAGCAATCTGGCACCTGGCTACTACACCATCTACGCTTCGTACATTTCCTACAAGCCATTTCAACAGGACTTCAAGTTAGAGCCAGGCAAAACCATCAGCTTTAACATCAAGTTGGAAGAAGATGTGGCCGAATTGGCAGGCGTTGAAGTTGTGGCCGAGCGTGTACGCAACACCGAAACAGCGGCTTTGATGGAGGTAAAAAAGAGTGAATTGGTGATCAACGCCATTTCAGCACAACAAATCAGCAAGTCTCAGGACCGCGACGCTGGTCAGGTCATCCGTCGTATTCCTGGCATTACCATTCAAGACGATCGTTTTGTAATTGTGCGTGGTTTGGCTGAGCGCTACAATACGGTGATGCTGAATGATGTGATCGCTCCCAGCACAGAAGCCGATAAGCGGTCATTCTCATTCGATTTGGTGCCCAGCAATATGATTGAGCGCATGTTGGTATTCAAATCGGGATCGGCTGAAATTCCAGGTGAATTTGGTGGTGCCGTTATCAAGATTTACACGAAAAACCAGGTAGAACAGAACTTCAACAGCATCAGCATCGGTACCGGCGTTCGTTTGGGATCGACCTTTACCAATGGTCTCCGCAGCAATTCCTCGTCGACCGATTTTTTAGGCTTTGACGATGGCGGACGCGATTTACCTGCCGATTTTCCGCGTCGATTGGGTGATTTAGGTTTTCAGTACGACAAGGTAGCAGAGGCAACCAAAACCCTCGAGAACGATTGGGCATTGAATGACCGTATGGCATTGCCCGATTTACGTCTGCGTTACGACATGGGTCGTAAATTTAAGATCAAAGGCAAGCAAGTTTCTACCCTCAATTCGGTCAGCTACAGCCAAACAAGTCAAGTTTTGGAAATTGATCGTTTCAGATACATTAACTACGAGGCCGACTTCAGCAGTATCGATGCTTTCAACTACAATGACCAATCCTTTGCCAACAATGTGCGTACGGGTTTGATTAGCAATTGGGCCATCAAGTTGAATTCGGCCAACACCATTGAATTCAAAAACCTTCTTTCGCAGAATGGCAACCAGGAAACAGTTCGTCGTCAGGGCAAAGACTTTTTCCAAGGTTTTGATGTTGACAATTACTCGTTGTATTACCAGCAGCGCATGGTGTTAAATACCCAGTTATCGGGTACCCATCAATTCAACGCAGAACGCTCTGAAATCCATTGGGCGCTTAGTTACTCACGCACCAACCGCAGTGAGCCCGATTGGAGGCGCGCACGTACCCAACGAAACATCGACACCAACGAACCTTTCCGCGTGGTGATTCCTCCTTCGGCCAATACCTTTGACGCTGCACGATTCTTCTCCCGTTTGTTCGAAAACATTTACACCAGCACCTTTGATTACAAACACGTGTTTGGTGGCGATGTGCAAAAGCCTAAATTCACCTTGCGTGCCGGCTATTATGCTGAATACAAGGCCCGTGAATTTGCGGCACGCTGGATGGCTTACCGCCAGTCGTCGGCCAATGGTTTTGACCAGAACCTGCTGCAATTGCCGCTTGATTTGATTTTCGACAATGCCAACATCGGGTTTCCAAATGGTTTCATCTTGAACGAAGGCACCAACTTCACTGATTCGTATAGTGCTTCAAATTTACTTTTGGCAGGTTATGGAGGTGGTGCATGGAACATCAGCGAAAAAACCAATGTCAATTTTGGTGTGCGTGCTGAGTTTAACCGCCAACAGTTGAATACCCGCATTTCGCAGGCCATTCCAGTAAATGTTGACAACCCTATTTTGAGTTTGTTGCCCTTTTTAAATGCCACTTACAAAAGGAATGATTTCAGTCAATTCCGCTTGGCCTACAGCCGTACCATCAACCGTCCTGAATTCCGTGAATTGGCACCCTTCTCTTTTTACGACTTTAACTTTGCCATTGACGTGGTGGGTAACGAACGTTTGGAAATCGCTACCATCAACAATGTGGACCTGAAATACGAGTTCTTCCCTTCGCCTTCTGAGCAGATTGCGGTGGGGGTATTTTACAAAGAGTTCACCAACCCCATCGAAACCTACATCGTAACGGGTACTTCTAACCCAATCTTCTTGTTCCGCAACGCTGCCTCGGCAGTTTCTTATGGTGCCGAAGTAGAGGTCCGCAAGAACTTGGGATTGGGAGCACCTGGCAGCTTCATCAACCGGTTCAACGTGATTTTGAATGCCGCTTTGATCCGCAGTGAGATAGATTTGGGAGAAGACAGCACATTGACCCAAGACCGTCGCCGACCGCTGCAGGGCCAATCGCCTTATGTGGTGAACACCGGTTTGTATTACAACGACCAGGACAGGGGTTTGCAGGTAAGCTTGCTGTACAATATTTACGGTCGTCGTATTTTCACCGTGGGTGACCGTGAAATTCCCACCATATATGAAATGCCCCGTAATCTGGTGGATTTGAGTATTTCGAAAAAACTCACAGATAAAATTGATGCGAAGTTGGGTGTAAGTGATTTGCTGAATGCTGAGTTGATTTTCAGAGAAGATGGCAACTACGACAGCAGGTTGGATAACGAACGCACAGATAAGCCTGTTTTACGTCAGCGTTTTGGTCCATACATCACATTTGACCTCAATTTCAAACTCTAAAAGGCACATCGTGTTTATGTTAAGCGCCGGTTAACAACCGGCGTTTTGCGTTACATATATATAACATGCCTTTAAAATGGCGGTAACAAGGTGCAATTACTTTTGCGGCATAAACATTTAAAAACCAAAAACCATGTTTAAGAACCTCAACCGTTTAGCGTTGATGGCTATGATGGCCGTTGCCGTAGTAGCTTGTGATGACGAAGTAGTTACCCCCCCCCCACCACCAACTGATGACTTGGTGCGAATTGAAGGCGAAATTACCAGCAACTTGACTTTAGATGCTACCAAGAAATATTTGTTAGTAGGTAAAGTATTTGTTCAAGCTCCTAACACCATTACCATTCCTGCTGGAACGGTTATTTTTGGTGACAAAGACACCAAAGCTGCCTTGATCATCAACCGTGGTGCCAAAATCATTGCCAACGGTACTGCCAGCAATCCTATCGTTTTCACTTCTGAAGCTCCTGCCGGTTTCCGTAACCGTGGTGACTGGGCAGGTATCGTAATTTGCGGTAATGCTTTGACCAACGGTAATGCCAACTCAACCATCGAAGGCATTGCTGCTTCTACTGGTGAAAATGGTGTATACGGTCCTGGCGCTGGTGCTGCCATCAACGACCAGAATTCTGGTTCAATGAAGTTTGTCCGCATCGAATTTGCTGGTGTAGAATTGTCGCCCGACAACGAATTGAATTCACTCACCATGGGTTCGGTAGGTAGCGGTACTACCATCGACAACATCATGGTTTCTTATGGTAACGACGATGCTTATGAGTGGTTCGGTGGTACCAACAACCACAACTACCTCATAGCGTACAGCACTTGGGACGATGATTTTGATTCAGACCGCGGTTATGCCGGTAAGGTACAGTTTGGTTTGATCGTTCGTGATCCGAACATCGCCGACAAATCAGGCTCACGTGCTTTCGAAGCTTCGTCAAACAGCAATGCATCGGCCACCCCACATTCATTGGCCGAATTCGCCAACATTACCGTTATGGGTCCTCGCGTGTTCAACACCAGCATCAATGCAAACTACCAGGCGGGTGTAGAAATCAATTCTAACAGTGCAATTAAAGTGCGCAACTCAATTGTTGCTGGTTGGTCTACAGGTGCTCGTTTTAACGGTTCAGGTGCCGATGCCAACATCACTGGTACTTTGTTCTTCCGCAATACAGCTAACTCGGCTACTGGCGGCGGTGCTAGCTTGCCTGCTAACTATGCTACCAACAACGTATTGTTGGCCGACTCGAACATTTCATCTACCGTTTGGGCTGCCGCTCCAAGCTTGGCCAATCCAAATCCTTTGCTTGGTGCTGGTGCAGGTGTAGTTGCTACAGGTGCTCCTGCTTTGACTGGTTTCCCCGTTAGCCCTGCTTACCATGGTGCTTTCGGTACATCTGCCGATGCAGGTTGGAACTGGACTTCTGGATGGATCGAGTGGAATCCTATCAGCAAGGCTTACTAAGAATTATTGCTTAATCTAGGTCGGAATGCTCGCAAGAGCATTCCGATTTTTATTTTTACTTCGGATATGAGATATGCGCTATTGATAATTGGTGTCCTCTGTATGGTTGCTTGTACACCTAAAAGCCATGAGCAGGTGAAACTTGACGAAAGCTCGCGGCAAGCGTTACTTCAGCGGTTGGCCATCTATTTGGACGACCGACCAGAGAATGTAAGTGGAGACGCACGTTTTGATACGGTGCACAAGGCGTTTTATGCTGAACTTGTAAGGTTGAATGAAGCCAGTCTCGAGCAATTGGTAGCAAAGGGCGATACGCTGTATTTTATGTACAAAAAGCGTGACCGCCGCAGTTTGTATGAGCACTATCGTTTTATAGGTGGTAAAATGGTGATGAAGCAAATCCCGGAAATCAGATACCTTGACATATTGTTTCATACGCCGCGATTGGCACCTGAAGAGTTGGACAAGGGGCCTTTTTTATTCGATAAAATGGTCGGCGGAGCATCGCTTGCCAGCATGCATGGCGACATGAAATACATTGAGTGGCCCGATGCAGATTATGGCTACGACCCCCTTCAGCGCAGATGGGTTTTGAGGGCGTCTTCCAAACTCAATGAGGTGGAGTATTTTAGAGAAAAAAAGGCCGATTGATCCTTCCTTTTAGGCAAGAAGAGTGCGCGAATGGTTTCAAAATTCGCGCATTTTTTTTAGTTATTTGCATTTTTTGTTGTCGGTTATTATATTCGTCAAGTTAACCTTTTATGTGCTTCTTCAACAAAAAACGCAAATTTGTATTCAACTGGCTATTGTGCTTGGTTGCGTGCTTAATCTGGTCAAGCAGCCGCTCAGCAATGGCAACAGATGCGGAAGGTGATTCCATGGGTTCACTGTACGAACGTTGGAAAAACGGCGTTTCAGTTGCGCAAATGGCCCGTGTAAGTGGGTTGCAACCTGCCATGAATGCAGAGACAAAGGAAGCCCAACGGCTATTGCTGGAGGTTGAAGGGGCGTTTGCAGAGTCTGGTGATGTTTTTCATGAACGCAGGTGGGAAGCGTTGGCCTTGGCCTTAAAAGGAATTCCCAAAAACCACCGATTACATTGGCACCATACTTTTTACATTGGTTTCTACGAGGTAGCTTGTGGCGATATGAGCAGGGCTGCTCTTCACGCCGACCAGGCCTGGGGCTTGGCTAAAAAGTTGGAAGATCCCATATTGCGTATTAATAGTCTTTGGTTACTTTTTGCCTTACACAAGCAGATGGGAGACCATGATGTTGCTTTGCGGTATTTTGAATCGTTTTATAAAGAACAACGGCAATACGAAACCAAACAACGCAAAGAAAGGGCAACTGTTCAAGCGAAGTCTAATCGCCCGATTGTACGAATTGGCCTTGTATTTTGGGGTTTAGCTTGTTTGGTACTCATCAGCTTTGCTGCATGGTTATTAGTGCCTTACAGGATGATGTTTGTTCCCATACAAAGGGGTATTGTTGGTTCATCTGTTAAACCAACTGAATGGCTCCAGGAAGTGAAAACACCCAACAAAACCGATGAGAACGTGCTTACAGATGAAGAAATTTTAGTAGACGAGCATAAGGTAGAATTGCTGGCCCAGTTACGCAGTCAGAAAATAATCACGCAAGAAGACTGGGAGGCATTTGAACGCTTGTTTCTTCAGATATATCCCGATTTTCTGATTCACTTGCGTTTCAGACATAACGCCGTAACGCCGGCTGAAGAAAAGCTGGCGTGCCTGATAAGGGCCCATTTTAGTACAAAAGAAATCGCAAGGATGTTGGCAGTTTCAACGCATTCGGTAAATGTGGGCAGACATCGCTTAAAGAAGCGTTTTGCGCTGTCGATGGGGAATACCCTTGAGGAGTATTTGATGCGGTTTTGAATTTTCTTAACTCGCTATTTTAGCGCGTTTGTTCCGCATTTGCGATGGAGTAGCTCCAAAATATTCATTGAATTTAACCGTGAAATAGGAAGCTGAAGCAAAGCCTGTTTGTGCTGCAATTTTGGCCATGTCTAATCTGCTTTGCACAACCAGCTCTTTGGCTTTGGTAAGTCTGTGGGTCATCAGCAGTTGATTGGGCAGAGTGCCCAAGGTTTTTTGGCATTTACGCTCCAAAGTGCTAATAGAAATGTCAAGTGCTTTTGCCAAGTGATGGCTTTTGAAGTTAGGGTCGGCGTAACGGGCATGAACGCATGCTTCAAGCGCTTGAACAAAGGATAAGTCCACTTGTTTTTGCGTTCTCTTTTGTGCTTTGATTTGGCTATGCAACGCGCGTGCAATGCCTTTGATGAGTTGCTTTATCTTTCTTTTGAAAGCGGGCAATTGGTGTAACACCTTTAGTTCATCTGCTGCAATGAAATGCAATTGTTGTAACGGAAATGCGCGCTGAGAAGGGTCATGCGTGGTATCGAGCACCAAGATGTGCAGCTTGTCAAGTGGCAAGTAAATGTTTCCGAACCCTTGCAGCAGTGTTATCAAATCTGGTATTGATGTTGTTACAATGATGCCGGTATGATCGGCACAAAGATCGAGTTTTTCTGCAAATGTTTCTGATGATAGCAACATTGCCTCATTTTGCCTCAGATAGCGAATGAAGCGTGGAGGCAAAACACGAGCAGCATTTGTGTCGTAGAATATGCAGCAATGTAACGGAAGCGCGTAGGAGGAGCTCATTGTTTTCAGCAACCTAAATATGTGGTTTGTTGGTGCAAGGAGCAAATTTTGACCTTATACAGTTTGTTATACAGTTTTTAAGTTACAGTAAAACAAGTTTATATAAATGCATTATAAATTTAAATGAATATTAATTCTTTTAAACGCCCAAAATCTTGCGCACAATTGACTCGGATGCATCAGCGAAATAGACAGGTTTAGGCGGAGAAAGGTCTATCCATTTGCGCAGCATTTGGTGGAAGTCATGCGTGATACTAAGGCTGCGGAATGCACCAAAAGCTAAAAGCGCCTCTGCATTGCAATGTTGTTCGTATTGATTGAGCATTGGAATCACAAAAAGTCGTTTTCCCATGAAAAGTGCTTCGGCTGGCGATTCAAATCCGCCACCGGTTAGGAGGCCCTCGGCAGCAGCAAATGATTGGATAAAGGCATGGTTGTCAACAGGCCTTATCCAAACATTTTCAAATTGCATAGGGGATTTGGCATGCTTGGAAAAGAGATGCCATGTTACTTCTTTCACCTTGACGAAATGTGCGATCAACACTTGGTCGTCATATGCTGGAAGATATACCGTGACGTGTCCGCTGAATGTATTTGTACATCTACGAATCTCTTGCCGAATGATGGGTGTGTGGATGAAATGGTCGTAGCTGCTGAAATGAAATGCAGTATGTTGTTGTGCGGGTGCATAATGCTTGAACAGCCATTCTGCAAACGGATCCTTTTTGTAGGCAGGTCGGGGGCTTAAAGACGAAAGAAATGCCGCTTGGTGACTCAGTGCATGAATTTTGTGCCCCATCCTTTTGGCAGCATAGGCACTCACCGGCTCAAAATCATTGACAATGAGGTCATACGATTTGATAGGCAATTGCCAGATGTCGCGGATGAAACGCAATGGCTTTAACTGTTTTAGGGTTGCACCAATGGCTACACCACCCTCTTTTCCGAATATAAAACCCATCCCATGCAGTTGATAGGTGGGTTGCTGTTGCAGCGCCACCTCCCCATGTGTGCCCGATACAAGCACATCTACTTCGGCATATTGATTAAAAAGGGGCACAAGTTCTCGTGCCCTGCTCAAATGACCATTGCCTGTGCCTTGTAAAGCATAAAGTATTTTCATCCGTGTGCCGTGCTGGCCGTGTAACCTAAAAGCTGACTTAAAAGTACCGCTTCTTCTCTGTTTGACGACTGACGGAATAATTCAAGGATGGAGGTTTCAACCGAAAGCTCGGCTACATCTATCTGTGCATGGGATGCTGCTTCATGCCGGTAAATGCTCCATGCCCCTGCGTGGTATTCCAGTGAAGTAAGATTTTCAATCCAATCGCCTGAATTGAGATATACAACTTGGCCTTTTGGGGTGCGGTAGGTTTGGATGTTGGGCTGATGAATGTGCCCACAGACCACATAATCGTATTTGTTTTCAATGGCGAGTTCAGCGGCAACTTTCTCAAAGTCATTGATGAATTTCACAGCTGATTTCACACCGTCTTTGATTTTCTTGGAAAGGGAAATGCGGCCCCGCCCCATTTTTTCGGAAAACCAGTTGACCAAACGATTCAATAATATCAACAAATCATACCCTACTGCACCCAAGCGGGCAAGCCATTTGGAATACTGCATGGTAACGTCAAACACATCGCCATGAAACAACCAGGCTTTTTTGCCATCCAATTCAATGAGCAGCTTATCTTTCAAATGGAAATTGCCCAAATTCAAGCCTGAAAAACGACGTAACATTTCGTCATGATTGCCGGTGAGATAATACACAGGAACACCTTGGCTCAGCAATTCAAAAATCTTTTTAACTACCAGCATGTGCGATTTTGGCCAATACCTTTTTCTGAATTGCCATATGTCGACAATGTCGCCATTAAGAACCAAAATGCCGGGCTGAATGCTGTTGAGGTATTGCAATAATTCGGTGGCGTGACAACCATAGGTGCCCAAGTGAATGTCGGAAAGCACCACCATGTCGACTTTGCGTTTTTGCATGATACTGGTTTTTACAAAGCAAGGCCTTGTATATCAAGCCAGGGTAATGCTCGCGTTATCAATTTGTTGCGCGTGTAAATTCAATGTAATGCCTTCAAGTACGGCACCAGTGCAAGCAACTCTATTTCGCTGCTTACCGTTAGGCTTGCTCTTTCAAAAAAGGGCTTTCTTGCAGCATAAAGTGTTCTAATGCGTTGGAGCAAGTCGGCGGATTCGCGTGTTGGAAATAGCGGACGGGCAGTTTTGCTACGCTGCAGCCGTTTGAGTAGTTCATGCTCGGGTATATTCAACCAAATGACCATTCCATGGGCCAACATCCAGTCGATATTGTTGAACCAAGCAGCCGTACCACCGCCACAACCTACCACCAAATGGGTGCTTTCTGCAGTTTCATGCAAGGTGAATTGCTCTAACTCTCGAAATTTTTGTTCGCCCTCTTCCTCAAAAAGGGCACTGATAGGTTTTTGAGCACGAATCATCACCAGTTTGTCCAAATCGGCATAACCCCATCCCATGCTTTTGGCAAATCGTTTTCCTGAAGTGCTTTTTCCCGAGCCGGGCATGCCGATGAGGTAAATGCGTTTCATTGGAGTCGAATGCGCGGGTCGAGCCAAGCATAAATAAAATCGACCAGCAGGTTGATGACAATAAAGGCCAGGGCTACAAAAAGTACGGCACCCATGACTACTGGCAAATCAAATTTCATCAGCGCATCCACCGTTACTTTACCCAGTCCTTGCCAGCCAAAAATGTATTCTATAAACACTGCACCCGCAAGCAATGAAGCAAACCAACCTGAAATGGCCGTTACCACTGGCCCCAGTGCATTGCGCAAAACGTGTCGTCGCATTACTTGCCATTCGGTTAACCCCTTCGCCCGGGCCGTGCGTACATAGTCCTGCCCCATCACGTCGAGCATGGTATTGCGGCTCAATTGGACAATGATGGCCAAGGGACGAATGCCCAAGGTAAATGCAGGCAGCAAAAGGTTTTCGAGTGCAAGTCTCCTACCAGCAAAGGCATCAGCTTCAAAAAGGCTTCCGGTCATGTTCAAGCCGGTGATGTCGTGCCAAACAAATCCAAAAAGGTAGGCGATGAGGATGCTGGCAAAATAGGAAGGTGCCGATATTCCCAAAACCGATAGGCTTACCACGGTGCGGTCAATCCAGCTATGGGCGTTCAATGCCGCTATTGCACCCAACGCCAGGCCTAAAACGGTGGCGAATACCATTGCTGCCAGGGCAAGAATGGCGGTTCCCGGTAGTGCTTGGCTGATGATTTGGTTGACTGTTTGTTTGCTCTGATAGGAACTCCGCAAATAAGGCACCTTAATTACCCAAACTTTATCGGCTTGTTTTAAAAGGGGCCTGTAGCCGTATTTTGCCGAATTTTCCGAGCTGTTTTCGTGTCGACTAATCGGCGAAAGGTCGTTTAAATACAGCAAAAACTGCTGGTGCAAAGGTTTGTCGAGCCCCAATTCCTTTGTAACCGCCTCAAGTGACCGGATATCACTTCTTTGCCCCAAGGTCATTTGAGCCGCGTCACCTGGCAATACATTGAACAGCAAAAAAACCAAGCTTACAACGCCCAGCAGTACCAATAGTCCATTGCCCAATCGTTTGAGGAGGAACCACGCCATGTATCAGGGTGCTACATCCAGGGTTGCGCCTAATTCGGGCAAAGACGGCAGGCTTCTTGCCGGCCATTTGTTGATGACTTTGCCTTTTTTGAGGGCCATCAAGCCGGGATTGGCGCGGATCATGGTTTTGAGGGTGGTGCCATCGGTGATGTAAATTGGCCATTCGGTGCCATGTTTTGCTTTGAATTGCGCCAACTGCTCGGTAGTTGCTGCAGTGAGAAGTGCCACTTTTACCTGGTGCACATCGGCCCAACGCAGTACGCTCTTGAGGCTTTCCCATGCTGATTCGCGGCTTTTGCTCATGTCATAAGCCACCATGAACAAAACCCGATCGGCTTGCAAAAAATCATCGGTATAATCGTTCCCTTCAAGGTCGTTGATGGTAAAATCGTGTACAGGGGGCGTATAACCTTTTTTGATCAGTACAGTTTTACGGTCAACAAACTCTGCGCCCGGCAGGTCCCAGGGCGCCTGGTCGGTGGTGTAGGTTTTTACCTCTCCATCCACTTTGTAATACCAGGTGTCTTCATATTGGTCGGTAGGAGCTCCTTCCGGTATGCGCATGCCTTCTACGATGCTTTTGTCAATGGCATAGGGCCTGAAATCGATGAGGGGAAGATAGGCCCAGCTGTAGGCGCCGAAAAGTGCGCTGATGGCCAAAAAGGCAAAAACCAGGCGGTTCCGGACGTCAGCACTCCAAAACGGTTTGAAGTGATTACGTCGGAAGAAAAGCCATCCAATAAATACAAGCAATACCACGTCTTTCGAAAATGATTGCCAAGGCGTGAGTTTGAGAAAATCGCCAAAACAGCCACAGTCGGTTACCACATTGAACCAAGCTGAATAAAAGGTCAGGAAGGTGAAAAAAACAATCATGGCCAGCAAACTCCAAAGGGTAAACATGCGGCGCCAACCAATAAGTAGCGCCAAACCAAGTCCCATTTCAACAACACAAATCAAAAGTGCCAAGAGGGTTGCGGCCGGATTCAGCCAACTGATACCAAAAACACCGAAGTATTCTTCGAGTTTGTAGCCAAAGCCCATGGGGTCGTTGGCTTTGATGAAGCCCGAGAAAATGAACAGGGCCCCGGTTAAAAAGCGGATGATAGTTGTCATGCTGTTACGGGTGCTGTTTTAATGAGTGCAAAAACGGAATAATTGATGATATCGCGATAGCCCGCATCAACCCCTTCCGACACGAGGGTTTGTCCGGCATTGTCTTCAATTTGTTTGATGCGCAGCAACTTCATGAGGATGAGGTCGGTTAACGAACTCAACCGCATTTCACGCCAAGCCTCGCCATAATCATGGTTTTTATCGAGCAGCAAGGCTTTGGTGATGTCGCGTTGTTTGTCGTAAGCTGCCAGGGCTTCCGACAGGGGCAACTCCGCAGGGGCGTCGGCTGGCAACTCGAGCTGAATGAGCGCCATGATGCAATAATTGATCATGCCGATGTATTCGCCGCGCACATCATCGGCCACTTTTTGGGTGCCTTTTTCTTCGATGCTCCTGATGCGAGCTGCTTTGATGTAGATTTGATCGGTGAGCGAAGGGGTGCGCAAAATGCGCCAAGCCGTGCCGTAGTCACGTGTTTTTTTTTCAAATAATTCGCGGCAAAGGGCCAACATTTGGTCGAAAGACGTAGCAGTTTGGGGATTCAAGGCGAAAAGGTTTATTTTCGGAGCCGCAAAGGGCATTTTCAATGCTTAAAGATACTCGCTTTCCCACAAAAATAACCATCAACTGCAGAGGACGGTTGCTTTCCTTGGAACAACCAGTGGTGATGGGCATTTTAAACGTAACGCCTGATTCGTTTTACACAGGCAGCCGCATATGGTCGAACGACCGGAAAATGACAGATATGGTCGTGGAAAAGGCTGCCGGTATGCTCCAAGAAGGGGCTGCTTTGCTCGACGTAGGTGCTTACAGCACCCGGCCGGGTGCCCCGGAAATTTCTGTGCAAGAAGAAATGGACCGACTGATTCCTGTGCTTGAGGCTTTGCAGGCAGCCTTGCCTGATGCACTTGTTTCGGCCGACACCTTTCGTGCCGAGGTTGCTCGGGCAGCGGTTGGGGCGGGAGCTCGCTTGATCAACGACGTGGGGGGAGGAACCCTCGACGACCGTATGTTCGAAACGGTTGCGGCACTCGATGTGCCTTACATTCTCATGCACATGAAAGGCACCCCAGCCAACATGCAGTCGCAGACACAATACGAAAATTTGCTGCTCGACATCAGTTCTTTTTTGTTGAACCAGGCAACGACTTTGCATCGCTTGGGCGTGAAGGACGTAATTTTTGACCCCGGGTTTGGTTTTGCCAAAAGCATGGCTCAAAATTTCGAGCTGTTACGCCGACTCCATGAAATTGTAGCACTTGGTTATCCTGTATTGGCCGGGATCTCCCGTAAATCAATGATTTACCGCACCCTTGGGGTCGATGCTTCCGAAGCTTTAAATGGCACAACCTTTTTGCATGCCTTTGCCCTTTCCGCCGGGGCACGTATCTTGCGGGTACACGATGTAAAACCGGCCGTAGAGGCCATTCAACTCTTTAGCCGACTTGGAACTGTTTGACCTTGGATTTATCAGCCTTAGCTGGCGCAGCCTGGTAGATGTAGGCCTTGTGCTGGTATTGATTTATCAGTTGTATAAATTGGTTCGTGGCAGCTTGGCCGTTAATATTTTGCTGGGATTGGTATCGATTTACATTTTGTATCTGGTAGTCGATGCCCTGCAACTCCGTTTATTGGCGCAAATATTGGGACAGTTTATTGGGGTTGGCGTGATTTCGCTAATCATCTTGTTTCAGCCCGAAATCCGTCGATTTTTATTGATGGTGGGTAAAAACACCGCTTTTCGCAACAAAGGCTGGTTTCGCCGGCTGTTTTCTGGACAGGTGGCTACCGCCGAAGAAGATTACAATTATGTGCAAGAAGCCGTTGATGCTGCCTGGCAATTATCGGTGCAAAAAACAGGCATGTTGGTGGTGTTTGCACGTACAAGCGAACTGCAGTTTTTTGCCAATACCGGCGAAATGCTGGATGCCCGTATCAGCAGCCGTTTGTTTGAAAGCATTTTTAATAAATACAGTCCCCTCCACGACGGCGCGGTGATTGTAGCCAATGGGAGATGCAAAGCAGCCGGCTGTGTGCTGCCCATTTCCGAAAATCCCGACATTCCCGAAGATTTGGGGCTGCGTCACCGTTCGGCCTTAGGTATTTCGGAACACAGTGATGCAGTTGTTTTGGTAGTATCGGAAGAAACAGGCAAGGTATCGCTCGCTATCAATGGTCGTTTACACGCTTATACCGACCGTAAAAAATTGATCAGCAAACTCGGTCAGTTAATGGCCTGATTTACGACTGCTGGTCGCGCATGAGGAATTCCAAAATCTGTTCGTCGTTCATGTTGAGCATGGGCAAGAGGTTGCGAGCGTCGTCAGACAATGGATGGTTTGGGAATTCTTCGATCAGTTTTTGGAAATACGGTATGGCCAAACTGTTTTGGTCAACATCGTTGTGCAATATGAAACCGGCATAGAACAAGGCTGTAGGGGCCTTTTCGCTGTTCGGATAGCGTTTTACTACCAGATCGAGCGTTTTAACCGCGTCCTGGTAGCGGAACATCCCGCGCATTACATCAGAAGCCTTGAATAAAAAATCGACAGCATTGCTGTCTTTGGGATAGGCGTCGGCGTACTGTAAATAAGCTTTCACAATCGCCGAGGCAGTTTGATCGCTCAAACCCAAGCTGTCATCGAGCAATGCTGATTCGAGGCTATCGATTTGTTGCAAGGCGAGGGTTTGTGGATCGGCTGCTGGTTTTTGCTTGCAGGCAGCGGCAATGAGCAACAGCACAAAGGCTATTTTGAGTGCAGATTTCATGTTTTGAAGGGAATAGAACTGCAAAAATAGCGAAACAACTGCCCGAAAAGCCGTGGACCAGGAATTTGACAAAGTACTGAAAAAGAAAAGCCGGCAATTGCCGGCTTCTGTTCTGGTGGTGCAGGATCAGTGCAAGCCGATACCGTAGTAGGTAAAGCCCATTTCGCGCAATTCGTGCCGATCGTACTGGTTGCGACCGTCGAAGATGACATGCCCTTTGAGCAGTTTTTTTACCACATCAAAGTTGGGCATGCGGAACTCGGGCCACTCGGTTATCAGCAATAAAGCATCTGCATCGAGTAGGGCGTCATATTGGTCTTTGGCATAGGCGATGGTGTCGTGCAGTTGGTGTTTCGCTTCTTCCATGGCTACGGGATCGTAGGCACGAACCTTGGCGCCACGCTTGAGCAATGCGTTGATGATAACCACCGATGGTGCTTCGCGCATATCGTCGGTTTTGGGTTTGAAGCTCAAGCCCCAAACAGCAAATGTTTTACCTTTGAGGTCCTCGCCAAAATGGCGTATCACCTTGTTCGACATCACCATTTTTTGGTCGTCGTTTACATCTTCAACCGCTTCGAGAATGCGCATTTCATGGCCATTTTCACGGGCGGTGCGGATGAGTGCTTTAACGTCTTTGGGGAAACAGCTGCCGCCATAGCCCACGCCAGGGTAGATAAATTTGCTGCCAATCCGGGGATCGCTGCCGATGCCTTTGCGCACCCAATTCACATCAGCACCCATGATTTCGCATAGATTGGCGATATCGTTCATGAAGCTGATTTTGGTGGCGAGCATGGCATTGGCGGCATATTTGGTCATTTCTGCAGAAGGAATGTCCATGTAGATAACCGGATGTCCGTTGAGGGTAAAGGGCTTGTACAGCTTGCCAATAGTTTCTTCGGCTTGCTTGCTTGAGGTACCTACCACAATGCGGTCGGGCTTCAAGAAGTCTTCAATGGCCGCACCTTCTTTCAAAAACTCGGGGTTTGAAGCAACATCATACGCAATGTTGGTTCCCCGGGCTGCCTGTGCTTCGGCCAGGGCTTTGCGCACTTTTTCACTCGTACCTACGGGTACGGTTGATTTTGTAACCACTACCAAATAATCGGTCATGTGGGTGCCAATTTCTTTGGCAACGCCCAAAACATACTTCAGATCAGCACTTCCATCTTCGCCGGGAGGGGTACCCACGGCGATAAACGCCACTTCAGCCCCTTGGATGGCTTCTTTGAGCGAGGTGGTGAAGTGGAGACGCCCTTTGTCGACGTTGCGGAGTACCATTTCCTCGAGTCCGGGCTCATATATGGGCATAATGCCTTGGTGCAGGTTGTCTATTTTTCTTTGGTCAATGTCGACACAGGTCACATCGATGCCTACTTCGGCAAAACAGGTTCCGGTAACGAGTCCTACGTATCCGGTTCCTACAACGGCTATTTTCATGTATGCTGGTTTGAAAACACAAAGGTAACAGCCTGCACCCTTATTTGATGAATTTCATGCCGATAGCAGCTAAACAAGTATGGTTTTTCGCGGGTGCATCACCCACCGAAAGCTGTACTTTTGTGCTTTAAACACCTTGTATGTACAGCAAAACACTACAACCACAATTGGAGCAGGAGCTGCGGGAGATTGAAGCGGCCGGACTTTACAAAAAAGAACGCATCATCACCTCTTCGCAAGATGCAGCTATTTCCCTGAATACGGGTGAGCAAGTGTTGAACTTTTGTGCCAACAATTATTTGGGCTTGAGCAATCATCCCAGGATCATTGAGGCAGCCAAACGTACGCTCGACACCCATGGATTTGGCATGAGCAGTGTGCGGTTCATATGTGGTACACAAGACATCCACAAGGAGTTGGAAGCTACGATTGCCCGCTTTTATCAAACCGATGATACCATTTTATATGCGGCAGCATTTGATGCCAATGGAGGCGTTTTTGAACCGCTTTTAGGCGAATTAGATGCTATCATCAGCGACAGTCTCAACCATGCGTCCATCATTGATGGGGTCCGCTTGTGCAAAGCGCGTCGTTATCGGTACCAGAACAACGACATGGCTGATTTAGAAGTGCAGTTGCAGCAAACACGGGCAGAAGGTGCGCGTAATATCTTGATTGTTACCGATGGTGTTTTCAGCATGGACGGTTACGTTGCCCAACTCGATAAAATTGTGGCCCTCGCTGAAAAATATGAGGCCATGACCATGATTGACGAATGTCATGCTGCAGGGTTTTTGGGGGCTACTGGCAAGGGAACACCTGAATTGTGCGGGGTAATGGGCAAAATCGATATCATTACCGGCACCTTGGGTAAAGCTTTGGGGGGCGCCATGGGGGGCTATACCACCGGTCGTAAAGCAATCATTGATATGTTGCGTCAGCGCTCGCGCCCTTACTTGTTTAGCAACAGTTTAGCACCAGCCATTGTAGGGGCATCCTTGGAGGTATTCAAAATGCTGGAGGAAAGCACCGAGCTGCGCGACAAGCTTGAGGCGAACGTGAAATACTTTAAAAAAGGCATACTCGACGCTGGTTTCGACATCAAGGATGGTGAGTCAGCCATTGTGCCCATTATGCTCTACGATGCCAAGCTCAGCCAGGTGATGGCCGATGAATTGCTGAAGGAAGGCATTTATGTGATAGGGTTTTTCTTTCCGGTTGTGCCCAAGGGCCAGGCGCGCATCAGGGTGCAGTTATCGGCAGCACATAGCCGCGAACAGCTCGACCATGCCATTGCCGCCTTCACCAAAGTGGGGAAGCGATTGGGCGTTATCTCTTAAAAAAAGCCGGTTGATCTTCAACCGGCTTTTTTAATAGAATTTTAGGTTTGTTGTTTAGCAGAAAAAGCTGAAATTTCGAACATTAACCACATGCCCGTATGAAGTCGTTTTTTTCTACTGTTATTTTATTGTGCGTTGCTCATTTGGGCATGGCGCAGTCGTTCGAGGGACGTTTTACCTACAGGGAACAAGTAGGAGGCAGCGATCGGACGGTGACGATTTATACGTCGCCTGAAAAAGCTTTGGTCAAAAGAGGCAGCGATAAAGCGCTTTTTTACCTGATATCAGCGAAAAGCAATCAGTTTTATGCTTGGCAATCGGGCAGTTTCAAAGCCGATGAAGGAAAGCTGAATGTATGGGCGAAATCTGCGAAAAACCTGGAGGTTAAAGAAGAGACCCAAATCATTGCTGGCTTTAAAGCACAGCCATTAAAATACCAATTGGCCGATGGCGGTGTTTTCGAAGGCTGGTACACTGCTGAATTAGCATTCGACCACAACACGTTTGTGCACCGCTTGTTGGGGCATGAATGGGGAAAATTGCCTTCTCAAGGAGTCTTGCTGCGTTGGAGCCTGACCGATGCCAAAGGCCGCGTGGCAGTATCCGGTGAATTACAGTCGTATCAAAGTGGTAAACAAGATCCGCAACTGTTTGAGGTACCGCAAATGAGTGATCGCTAATCCTTTATTTCCTGGCAAAGTTCCACCAAAACGCCATGGGCCGATTTGGGATGGATGAAGCATACCCATTTGTTATCGGCCCCTTTTTTGGGCTGTTCGTTTAACAATACAAACCCGGCTTCCTTCAACCGGGCCATTTCGGCATGGATATCGGCTACTTCAAAAGCCACATGGTGTAGACCTTCTCCTTTCTTTTCAATGAACTTTCCGATGGCTCCTTGCGGGTCGGTAGTTTCGAGGAGTTCGATTTTGGTTTCGCCGCTTTTAAAAAAAGAAGTGGTTACATGTTCTGATGCCACTTCTTCGCGTTTATATGCAGCAATTCCGAGGAGCTGTTCGTATCGTTTTTCTGCTTCTTCGAGCGATTTTACAGCAATACCGAGGTGTTCAACTTTCAACAACATGTTTAGGCGTATTTAAATAGCACAAAATTACACACAAAACAGACATGATTGTCTGAAAATACATTGCCCTAAAATTGCAAATCGATGCGGAAAATGCGGCACTTTTTTCACGATTCGGTGATTATCTTTAGGGTTCGAACGAGGTGTGGCTGCTGTGCGGCTAATGAGCTGACGAAGAGGAGTTATGGAAAAAAAGTGGGTATATAAACCAAAGTATCAGGAAGAAACAGCTGCTCAGTTGGCAGAATCAATACATGTTGATCTGTTGATAGCCCGGCTTTTATTAAGCAGGGGCATACACACTTTTGAGGAGGCGAAGGAGTTTTTCCGTCCCGACTTATCGCAATTGCACGACCCTTTTCTCATGAAAGACATGGAAAAGGCTGTTGGTATCATTGAAACAGCCATTCGCCGGCAGGACCGCATTCTCATTTACGGTGATTACGATGTAGACGGCACCACTGCCGTGGCATTGCTGTATCGTTTCTTTAAGCATTTGTATGACCAGGTGGGGTATTACATTCCCGACCGGCATTCAGAAGGATATGGCTTGTCGATGCAGGCCATTGATTGGGCGGTGGAAAATGGCTACGGGCTCATCATTACGCTTGATTGTGGCATTACCGCCAATGAGCAGGTGGATTATGCGAATGCGCAAGGCTTAACGGTGATCATCACCGACCACCATTTACCGGCAACTTTGCCCAATGCTGCAGCAATTTTGAATCCCAAACAGGCCGATTGTCCCTACCCTTTCAAAGAATTGAGCGGTTGTGGCATTGGTTTTAAACTGGCACAAGCCTTTGCGCAGCGCAACGAAATTGATGAGCAATACGTGTTTCAATCGCTCGATTTGTTGGCGGTGAGCATTGCAGCCGACATTGTGCCCATCTTGGGTGAAAACCGATTGCTTACTCATTTTGGGTTGAAAAAGCTGAATGAAAACCCTACCATGGGTTTACGCGCAATTATTCAATTGTGTTGCGACAAAAAAGAATTGAACATCACCGATATTGTTTTTACCATCGCTCCGCGCATCAATGCTGCAGGGCGCATGGGCGATGCCAAAAACGCTGTGGAATTGCTTTTGAGCAATAGCATGCAGGAGGCAGAATCGCGTGCCCAAGTCATCAATGAAACCAATACCGACCGGCGAGATGTAGATGCGAATATTACCCGTGAAGCCATGTTGGTGGCTGAAGCCACTTCCGATTTTAACAGCCGGCGCACCACTGTGGTGTATGGCCAGAACTGGCACAAAGGGGTAATCGGCATTGTTGCCTCGCGGTTGGTAGAACAGTATTACCGACCTACCATCGTTTTTAGTCATGCCGACGGCTTCCTCACTGGCTCGGCCCGCTCGGTGAATGGCTTTGATATCCACCATGCTATTTCGCAATGTGCAGAGTATGTAGACCAATTTGGCGGCCATAAATATGCAGCCGGTTTGACGCTGCGGGAAGAAAACATTGAAAAATTTTCACGCAAATTCGAGGAGGTGGTGCGCAACTCCATTCGTGACGAGCAGTTAATTCCTTTGTTGGAAATTGACCAGCACATTCGGCTCAAAGACATCACGCCGCGCTTTTTCAGGGTATTGAAGCAGTTCGCGCCTTTTGGGCCAGGCAATATGCAACCGGTTTTCAGCTCAAAAGGGGTGTATAGCAATGGATTTGTGCGGGTAGTGGGCGAAAACCACTTGCAAATCAGCATACAGCAAGACGACAGTATCGCTTTCAGTGCTATTGCTTTTGGCCACGCCGAGTATTTTCCGCTCATCAGCAAGGGCTTGCCTTTTAATGTGGCCTATACCATTGAAGAAAATACCTGGCGAGGGGTTACCTCTATCAAACTCAACATCAAAGACATTAAATTCGACTGAAGATGATATTGCGGTCGGAAAACCTGGTGAAGCGCTACAAGAAGCGCACGGTGGTGAACCACGTATCGGTGAGTGTATCGCAAGGCGAGATCGTTGGGCTTTTAGGCCCCAATGGGGCTGGTAAAACCACAAGTTTTTACATGATTGTGGGCCTGGTGAAGTGTGATGAAGGGGAGGTTTATTTGGATGATAAGAAAATCACTGAGCTGCCGATGTACAAAAGGGCGCAAAATGGCATTGGGTATCTTCCCCAAGAAGCATCGGTTTTTAGGAAGCTGAGCGTTGAAGAGAACATCCGGTCGGTCATGCAGATGACCAAGATGAGCAAAGCCGAACAGGACCGCAAATTGGAAGAATTGCTCGACGAGTTTAATTTACACCATGTACGTCAAAACAAGGGCGAAGTATTGTCGGGTGGCGAAAGACGTCGAACAGAAATTGCGCGAGCGCTGGCTGTAAATCCCAAGTTTATTTTGTTGGATGAGCCATTTGCAGGGGTTGACCCCATTGCGGTAGAAGATATTCAGACCATCATCTTCAGGCTGAAGAAAAAGAATATCGGTATTTTGATTACCGATCACAACGTAAACGAAACCCTCTCAATCACTGACAAAGCATACTTATTATTTGAAGGAAAGATTTTGCGTTCGGGAGTAGCTGAAGAATTGGCATCCGACCCTGAGGTTAGGCGCTTATATTTGGGTAAGCATTTCGAACTCAAGCGTAAAATCCTCGAATAATGTCGGTACTCAATACAGTCATCAGTTGGTTCATGAAAAAGCGCATGCACCAAATGGAGCTTTTCATGAAATATCCTGTTGAAGTACAGGAGGACGTACGAAAGCGACTGGTAGAAAGTGCACGCAATACCGAATGGGGCAAGCGATATGGTTATTCCAGCCTCCAATCTGCGGATGATTTCCGTGAGCGTGTACCAGTAAGTACATATGAACAGCTTCAGCCCTACATCGATCGGGTGATGCGGGGAGAGCAGCAGGTATTGTGGCCCAGTGATATTCGGTGGTTTGCCAAATCATCGGGCACGACCAATGATCGGTCAAAATTTATTCCGGTGAGTGAAGAGGCTTTGGAGGACTGTCACTACAAGGCGGGCAAAGATTTGCTTTCGATGTATTGCAATTTGAATCCCGAAACCAAAATGTTCAGTGGAAAGGGCCTCACCATAGGCGGGAGTCACCAAATCAGTCAGCTGAATGCCTATGCGAAGTATGGTGATTTAAGTGCGGTGCTCATGCAAAACCTGCCATTTTGGGCTGAGTTTATCCGTACACCAGACTTATCGGTGGCTTTGCTTGAAAAATGGGAAGAAAAGGTAGTCCGCATGGGCACCGAAACCATGAAGCAAGATGTTACCTCTATTTCGGGTGTGCCTACCTGGATCATTGTGCTTTTCCGTTGGATGTTGGAACAGACCGGCAAAAGCCATATGCATGAAATATGGCCCAATTTGGAGGTGTATTTTCATGGAGGTGTTAGCTTCAATCCTTACCGCGAGCAATTCAAGAGCTTGTTACCTGGCAGCCATATGCGTTATTTGGAAACCTACAACGCATCGGAAGGGTTTTTTGGATTGGCCGACCGCTTGGATACGGATGAAATGCTGCTGATGTTGGATTATGGGATTTATTTTGAATTCATCAATCCTTCCGACGCAGGCAATCCCGATGCCCGCACCTATACATTGGAGGAGGTGGAGGTTGGCAGGGTGTATGCCGTTATTATCAGCACAAATGCAGGCTTGTGGCGTTACTTGATTGGCGATACCATTCGCTTTACGTGTTTAAATCCGTTTCGATTCAAAATCAGTGGCCGCACCAAACAATACATCAATGCTTTGGGTGAGGAATTGATGGTGGAGAATGCTGAGCAGGGGCTACAGGCGGCCTGTGCGGCTACGGGCGCTTTGATTCGTGATTATACGGCTGGCCCGGTATTTTTGACTGCTGGTGAGCGGGGAGCGCACGAATGGTTCATTGAGTTTGAGCGGATGCCAGATGAAATGGATCGATTTGTGGAAGTGTTTGACCGCAAAATGCGTGAAGTAAATTCCGATTACGATGCCAAGCGGGAGCAGGATTTGGCCTTGCGGGCACCAATGGTGCGCGTGGTGCCCGAAGGCACCTTTTATGCCTGGATGAAGCAGCGTGGTAAGCTGGGAGGGCAGAACAAAGTGCCTCGACTATCCAACGATCGTAAGTTTTTAGATGAAATTGCTGCCTACATGCAGCAGTTATAGGTTATTTGTTTCGGTTAACTGTAAATGCCACCAATTGCCGCAGGCTCTCGCGGTATTTGTTTTCAGGAAATTCATTTAGCAAGTCTTCTGCTTCTTGTTGTAGTTTGCGCATGGTAGACTCCGCATAGGCAATGCCGCCTTTTTCGTGGATAAACCGAACGACTTCCGCTACTTTTTCGCGTTTTTGGCTGTGGTTTTTGATTAGGCCAATGATATGCTTCTTTTCATGCTTTGCGGATTTTTCAAGCGCATGGATCAAGGGCAGCGTCATTTTTTTCTCTTGTATGTCAACGCCTTTCGTTTTGCCAGTTGGGTCGTTGCCCAAATCAAGCAAATCGTCCTTGATTTGGAAGGCCAGGCCCACCTTTTCGCCAAAACGACGGGCTTTTTCTACCAATGCAGGGTCGTTGTAAATAGAGGCCACCCCAACGGCACAGCAACTGGCAATGAGACTCGCTGTTTTATTGGAGATGATTTCAAAATATACTTCTTCGGTGATGTCGAGCCGTCGGGCTTTTTCAATTTGCAGTAATTCGCCCTCACTCATGCGTCTAACGGCATCGGAAGTGATTTCGAGCAGGTGGAATTCTTTGTTTTCCAACGAAAGCAGAAGCCCTTTGCTCAGCAAATAATCGCCTACCAAAACGGCGATTTTGTTTTTCCAAAGGGCATTGATGCTGAAGAATCCACGCCGCTCATAGGCGTCGTCTACTACATCATCGTGCACCAGTGTTGCCGTATGCAACAACTCCACTAAGGCTGCGCCACGGTGGGTTGATTCGGTAACCTCTTTCATCATGCCTGCTGAAAGAAACACAAAGAGTGGGCGTATTTGCTTGCCTTTGCGCTTTACAATGTAGTGGGTAATGCGGTCGAGCAAGGGCACGCGGCTGCGCATGGCTGCGCGAAACTTGTCTTCGAACAGTTCCATATCGCGGGCCACTGGTTGGCGAATTTGATCGAGTGATAGAGGGCTTGACATGCGTGTGCTAAGATAACCGATTTGCAGTTGCCATAAATACAAAACCCCGCACAAGGCGGGGTTTGTTAAGCTTGGCAGCTTTTTTTAATACACTTCGCTACGTTTGCTCGATGAGTAATTCAGCTTGAGGGCGTTTACCTTGCGCAACTCTTGTTTTACGTCGGTTACGATACCCATTTTGGCATCGCGGTCGGCTTTGATAGAAGTTGTGAGGAAAGGCACTTCGGCTTCAGAGCGTGCTGCGCGTTCTTTTTCGATGAATTCGGGTACCTGTTTAGGGGTTGCGAAGGCATCGTTTAATTGAACGCGTGGCGCTGTACCAAATTTGGCTTTGTAGTTATCGCTAGGAGCACCAATGTAGATATAGCTCACCAGAGATTTTTTCTCGAGCTTCTGGATTTCAGTAGCCTGAGGTACTACCACCTTTACCTTGAGGTCGGTTTGACGCAACACCGTGGTAACCATGAAGAAGAACAGCAACATGAACACGATATCGGGCAAGGCCGATGTAGAGATGGCCGGTGATGGCTTCTTTTTCTTTTCGAGTTTCATATCAATTTCCTCCTCCTAAGTCTTCAGGTTCGGCTTCCGAAATTACCTGGCGGTAATAGTCGCGGATTTCGTTTTGTTGCGATTCGGGCAACTTTTCAAGGGGTTTGCCGTAGTCGTTCTGTGCCTTTGCTTCGCGCAATTCATTGTAGGCCGCCTTCAACTCATTGTGCACCTGAATGTACAGGTTATACGATGTGCCGCGGTCATTTTTCAACGAAATCACAGCCTTTTGAGGCGATTCAGCTTTGGTAGGATCATCCATGGGGTTGTCAATGAATTCCTTGGTGGTTTTCTTCAACTCCTTGATGCTCATGGGTTGGCCATCAACCAGCAATTGGTCGGCAGCATTTACCAAAACCTTCAATACGTTGCGCTCTTTCAGCTTGATGTTGGTTTCAGGCTGATTGGGCTCGGGCATAGGTGGGAGACGGATGGCAATCCCCTTGTCGGTATCAATGGTAGTTGTTACCAGGAAGAAGATCAACAACAGGAAGGCGATGTCGGCCATCGACCCTGCGTTCACTTCGGGCGTTCCTCTGTCTTTTTTCTTGGGCATTATTTGAAAGCTTTGTAGATCTCTCCCAGAACGGCGAGCAAAATGGCTCCGGCACCCATGATGTACATCATGATCAATACGGCACCAATCATCTGCGAAGAGGTCTCTGTCACATTATACTTAACGTACGACTCAAGCACTTCATTGCCCGAAAGCATGTAGCTCAATAAGAAGACTACCCCTACACTACCAGCACTTACGAGGGTACGCTTGGCCTTTTGCAGGTCGCCCAGCATGTTGATGATGGGGAAGATGATAGCTCCCAACGCACCTATGCCTAAAAGCACATAGGTTACGATGAGCAATATGTTTACGGTTACGTCGCTCATGGTCGAATTATTTTTTCTCGTATTTCACCAGGATGTCGATCAGCGAGATGCTGGCATCTTCCATGCTGTTTACCAGGCTGTCAACCTTAGATACGAGGTAGTTGTAGAAAATCTGGAGGATTACGGCTACGATCAGACCAGCTACTGTGGTCAAGAGGGCCACTTTGATACCACCCGCTACGAGTGATGGGCTGATGTCACCTGCTGCTTCAATGGCGTCGAAGGCCGCGATCATACCTACTACTGTACCCATAAATCCGAGCATTGGAGCCAAGGCGATGAAGAGCGAAATCCAAATCAAACCACGCTCCATTTGTGCCATTTGTACCGAACCGTAAGAAACAATCGACTTCTCAACGATTTCGATGCCTTCATGCGCACGGTCGAGGCCTTGGTAGAAAATGCTGGCTACCGGACCGCGGGTGTTGCGGCATACTTCTTTGGCAGCGTCAACACCACCAGACTTCATCGCATCTTCAATTTTGTTGAGGAGCTTGTTGGTGTTGGTGCTCGACAAGTTCAAGAAAATGATGCGCTCTACCACAATGGCCAAACCGATGATCAAACAAATGAGTACGGGGCTCATCCACTCCCATCCACCTTCGATGAACTTTTGCTTGATCACATAGTGAATGCCTTCTTGGGCAGGAGCTGGGGCTGCATCTTCTTCGGTTACCGTTTCTTCGGCAGCAGCTTCACCGGCTGCAGCAGAATCAACTACTTCTTCCTGAGCTTCAGCAGCTGGTGCCTCCTGGGCTTGCAGGGTCACCGCAGAAGTCACGCCCATCACGATGGCAAGCATGACCATGAACACTTTTTTCATAATAGATTGTTGTTGTTTAAATTGTTTCATCAGGTTATCTCTTCATTTTCAGCGTGTCAAGTAATGGCCTTGGCTGCTGGAACACTGCGGAGAGAGCGGGATTCGAACCCGCGATACCCTTTCGGGTATACACACTTTCCAGGCGTGCTCCTTCAACCACTCGGACACCTCTCCTACAAAACGCTTTTTTAACGGTGCCAATATACGAAAATTCTCTTCACGCACAGGGTTAAGGCTATTTTATCAAAATTTTGACAATTCTCCGCATATCGGATTTTCGAAGGCCGCCGCCAGTTGGGCACCGTGAAAACCTTTGCCCAAAAGGTACATCGCTTTGGTAATGGCAGCTTCAAAAGTCATGTCATATCCACTTACCACCCCCATCTTTTTGAGTGCGGCACTGGTTTCATATTTGCCCAACTCAACCGACCCTCCATGGCATTGTGTGATGTCGACAATCACTTTGTTTTGCGCTACAAAACCGGCCAAAGCTTCAATAAACCAAGCAGCAGTGGGTGCATTGCCAGCGCCAAATCCTTCTAAAATAAGCACTTCGAGTCCGGGAGCCTGCAGTATTTGGTGTAAAAGGCTTTCGGATAAGCCAGGAAAGAGCTTTAGGCTACCTACGCCTTGGCCCAATTGCGTTTGTACTTGCAAAGGGCCTGAGCGAAACGGCAGGATGTTGTAGTCGTGGTATTTGATGCGTATTCCAGCCTCGGCCAAAGGGGGGTAATTGGGCGAGTGGAAGGCCTCAAATTTTTCTGCATTGTACTTGATTACCCGGTTGCCCCTGTAAAGTTGATAGTCGAAATACAGGCAAACTTCGGGTACACGGCTGTGACCGGCAGGGTGCGTGGCAGCGGCAATTTCAATGCTGGTAATCAAATTTTCTTTGGCATCGGTGCGTATATGGCCCACGGGCAATTGCGATCCGGTGAGGACCACGCATTTATTAAGGCCTTCGAGTAAGAAACTCAGGGCACTGGCGGTATATGCCATGGTATCGCTTCCATGGAGGATGACAAAACCCTGGTGGGTGTCTTCGTGCGCAGCCACAATTTGGGCCAACTTTACCCAAATTTCAGGACGCATGTTCGAAGAGTCGATGGGTTGCTCAAAAGCTACCGCATCGAGTTGGTATCCAAAACTCCTGATTTCAGGTACCTGATTCAAGATTTTGTCGAGGTCAAAAGGCTTCAGTATTCCGGTTACAGGGTCCTGAATCATGCCAATGGTACCGCCAGTGTAAATGATGAGTAAACGTTTGCTCATAAGCGAAACAATTTACGGGCATTGGCCGATGTGATGCGTGCCACTTCCGAAACGGAAAGCTGCCAGCAATCTGCGAGTGTTTCGGCAATGGGGTTGAGGTAAGCGCTTTCGTTGCGTTTTCCCCGGTATGGCACTGGTGCCAGATAAGGAGCGTCGGTTTCGAGCAATACCCTGCTTCGGTCGATGGTGGCAAACAGATCGCGGAGGGCCTGATTGGCTTTGTAGCTCAACACACCACCTATGCCCACATACATGCCCCTGTCAATGATGCGCCTGGCTTCTTCGGCCGTGCCTGTGAAACAATGGAAAACCCCTTGTACAGGTAAATCGGCCAATAAGTCGAGGATGAGCGAACAGCTCTCCCGCGAATGGATGACCACAGGTAAATCGAGCTCAAGGGCCCACTGCACTTGCTGTAAAAAGGCTTGCTCTTGTTCTGGCAAATTGTCTTGCCGCCAATAGAGGTCGATGCCTATTTCTCCTACTGCGATGTAGTTCCTTTTTTCGAACCAAGGGCGCAATGCATCGAGGACTTCTTGCCAATCGGCTTCCACCGATCCGGGATGGAGTCCCATCATGCTCCGTAGCTGCTCGGGGAATGCATCTTCGAGCGCATGCATGGGGCCTACACTTTCAAGATCGATGTTGGGCATGAGCATCAAATCAACACCTCCGGCCAAAGCACGCTGTATCATGGCATGCCGGTCGTTGTTGAATTGTTCGCTGTATAAATGGGTATGGGTATCTATCAGGCTCATTCTATGATTTCAAAACGGAAGCCGTTGCTCACCAGGTATTCCAAGGTGGGCTCAAGACAGCCGCGGAGATTGGGTTCAGCTTTGATGCTGTCATGAAAAACTAAAATATCACCGGCGCGGACCTTTCCTGTTACGTTTGCCACACATTGTTCGGGTTGCTGGCGCCGGTCGTAATCTTCGCTGAGCACCGACCACAATACGATTTTGTAACGTTGTCGGAGGGCACGTACCTGACGCGGTGTAATACGGCCATAGGGTGGTCGGAACAAATCACTTTGCACCAAATCGTGGGTGCGCAATACGCTTTTGTAATAGGAAAGGTTGTCGGTTTTCCAGGCGTCGGCATGGTCCCATGTGTGGTTACCTACACGGTGACCTTCGGCTTGTATCCGTTGAAACAAGTCGGGATAGCGGGCAACATGTTTGCCAAGGCAGAAAAAGGTGGCCCTTGCGCCATATGCCTGAAGTGTGTCGAGCACCCAAGGTGTTACCTCGGGAATGGGCCCATCGTCGAAGGTGAGATATACCCGCCTGTCTTGCTGCTTGTAATCGCCCCAATCGACCGAGGGCGTCATGCGGCGAATGAAATCAGGCGTGCGGAACAAAGGCGTACTTTTTTGGCAAATCTACAACTTAGAACGGTGCACACAAGTTGCTTAGCTTCCCAACAGTGCGTCGAGACTTTGACGGGCCACCGCATGGTAATTGGGTCGTGCTTTGGCATAAATGGCACGTGCCCTTTCCAATTGATTGGTTTCTTTGAGCGCCTTGTATGCGGGCATCAGGAATTTGCGCCGGCCAACGCCGGTAAGAAAACGTTCAAGTGCCGACTGAAAAGCAGTTTCTTGTGCGTAAGCAGGGGCATGGCGCAATATGTGCACAAACCAAACGCTCAGGATTTCGGCATTGGTTGCTGCAGTGAAGCCATAAGCCTTGTCGAGGGCTTGGCTGCGTGCGGCATCAGTTTCGTTGAGGTTGCGGATGAAAAATACCCATTCGTGGGTGCTCCATGTACTGGTAAGTGCTGGCGACAGGGGCTGCCCGCTGCGGCTGCTTTCAAGTGCTTGTAAAACGGCATCAAAACGGCGGCTGTCGGGTTTTGGGCAATTGGCAGGCATGCCTTCACCATAAATCCAGCGTTCAGGCGCTATGGTATTGATTTCAGCTGGCGTCAAAGAGTCGCGCAAAATTTCAATAAAGCGCTCTGTATGCATGCTGCTGAAGGCATTGTCGCTGAAATAACTTCTTAAAAATGCATCCCAGCGGGGGCGACCAATGGTTTGTTCGATGGTTCTTAGAAAGTAATATCCCTTATCGTAGGCGATGGGTCCTACGCCATCATCGGGGTCCTCGCCTTCCATATCGGCTTTGAGCTTGGTTTTGGATGCTTGGCCTTGTGTGGTCAGGTCTTCAATTTCGGCCATGACATCGGCATGGCTGATGCCCGCAAGCATTTCGGCGTAATCGGCGCCGTAAACGGCTTCCATGATGCGGTTTTCGAAATACACGGTAAAGCCTTCGTTCAGCCAAAAGTCGTTCCAGGTGGCATTGGTTACCAAATTACCACTCCAACTGTGTGCCAGCTCATGGGCGATGAGCGAAACCAGCGAGCGATCGCCCGTGATGATGGTAGGCGTGGCAAAAGTAAGTCGCGGATTTTCCATGCCGCCAAAAGGGAAACTTGGTGGCAATACCAACACGTCGTATCTGCCCCAGGCGTAAGGCCCATACAGCTTTTCGGCAGCCTCAAGCATCTTTTCCATTTCGGCAAATTCATACACCGATTTGTCGAGCATTGTGGGCTCAGCATATACGCCAGTACGGTTTCCAACGGCCTTGAAGTCGATGTCGCCCACGGCCAAGGCCATGAGGTAGGCAGGCACGGGAATTTCCATTTCAAAAGTGTAGCGGCCGTCGGCGGATCGTTTTTGCGGATTGGAAGCACTCATGAGTGCCATCATGCCTGCAGGTGCTTGAATGGTGGCACGGTAACGGTAGCGGAGGCCCGGACTGTCTTGACAAGGCAACCAGGTACGAGCCAGGATGGCTTGGCTTTGGGTGAATAAAAATGGGTGCTTCTTGCCAGCAGTTTGCTCGGGCGATAGCCATTGTAAGGCGCGGGCACCGGGTTGCGTGCTGTAGCTGATGCGCACCACTTTGCTGTTGTGTAGCAAGGGTAAGCTCAGGGCCTGGCCCAGTATGGCATCTTTCGCGCCCAAATGCCACTGCACTTCTTTGCCATCAACCTCCACTTTTGAAATGTTGAGGTCATAGGTGTCGAGCACCAATGAATCCCCGTGCTCTGGAGCCAGGGTCCAACTGGCTGTGCCGGAGAGTTGTTGTTTTTCGAAATCAACATTTAGTTCGAGGTCCAGGGCATCGACCCTGCTTTCGGCCGGCCGCGCATAACTATGGGGATCGGTGATATACGGTTGTGCCATATCGCTGGCGGTTTTTTGGTTTTTACAACTGAAAAGTCCAGCCCCCAAAAGGAGCAAGGCAAAGGAAGTGCGCGCAATCATGGGGCAAAGATAGTCGCCTCGGGCTGATGCTGTTTAGCAAAGTGCACCAATCGTGTCTGTGGTCAGTTGGTGAGGTCTTTTTTGCGCTCTTCGTACAAAAACATTTCGTCGCGGAGGCGGGCGGCTTCCATGAAGTCGAGCTCACGGGCTGCCTTTTCCATCTTTTTCCGGGTTTCCTGTATCAGTTTGTCAAGCTTGTCGGCCGAAAGGTATTCAACCACTGGGTCGGCAACCAAGTTGATGTCTTCGGGCTCCACATAATATTTCTGCTTGCTTTCTTTTTTGCCCCTGATGTCGAGCACAGCGGTTTGGCCTATGATTTCTTCTTTGCTTTTGATGATGCCGCGTGGTGTAATGCCATTGGCTGTGTTGTAAGCCATCTGTTTTTCGCGTCGACGAGCCGTTTCGTCCATGGTCATCCGCATCGACTCGGTGATTTTATCGGCATAAAATATCACCTTGCCATTGACATTCCGTGCGGCCCTGCCTGCGGTTTGGGTCAGCGAGCGGTCGCTGCGCAGGAAGCCTTCTTTGTCGGCATCTAATACTGCCACAAGCGACACCTCAGGCAAATCGAGCCCTTCGCGCAGCAAGTTTACACCAATGAGCACATCGAATTTTCCCAAACGCAGGTCGCGCAGGATTTCCACCCTGTCAAGGGTATCTACTTCGCTGTGGATGTAGCGGCATTTGATGCCCAAATTGGCCATGTACTTGGCCAACTCTTCGGCCATGCGCTTGGTAAGCGTGGTCACCAAGACCCGATCGCCCTGCGTGATGCGTCTTTGTGTTTCGTCCAGCAAATCGTCTACTTGGGTGGCTACCGGACGTACTTCGATAGGAGGGTCGAGCAAGCCAGTAGGGCGGATGAGTTGTTCAACAACCACGCCCTCACTCTTCATCAATTCATAATCGCCGGGTGTGGCACTTACGTATACCACCTGGTGCATGAGTCCCTCGAACTCATCGAATTTCAAGGGCCGGTTATCGAGGGCAGCAGGCAAACGGAAGCCGTGCTCTACCAGGTTTACCTTTCGGCTACGGTCGCCGCCATACATGGCCCGCAATTGGGGGATGGTTTGGTGGCTTTCGTCGAGGATGAGCAGGTAATCTTGCGGGAAATAATCGAGCAGGCAGAAGGGGCGCTCTCCTGGATTCCGTTGGTCGAGGTAGCGCGAATAGTTTTCGATACCTGAGCAATAGCCGAGCTCGCGGATCATCTCCAAATCAAAGGTGACCCGTTCTTCCAAACGTTTGGCTTCCAAAAAGCGCCCTTGGCTTTTGAAATATTCGACTTGTTTTACCATGTCGTCCTGTATGGTGAACAAGGTATCGGTAAGCCGGTCGCGTGGCGTAACGTAGTTGTTGGCTGGAAAGATGGCGATGTCGTTCAACTTGTCGATGGTGGCGCCACTTACCGGGTCGATGGCCGACATATGGTCGATTTCATCGCCAAAAAACTCGATGCGGCAGGCGAAATCGGCATAAGCGAGAAAAATATCAACGGTATCGCCTTTCACCCTGAAGGTACCGCGCTTGAATTCGGCAGTGGTACGGCTGTAGAGGTTATCAACCAGGGCATACAGGAGCGAACTGCGGGGTACTTTGTTGCCCACCGAAAGGCGGATCACCTTTTCGGTATAATCGCGTGGATTGCCCATGCCGTAAATGCAGCTCACTGAGGCCACAACCAACACGTCGCGTCGACCGCTCATGAGCGAGGAGGTGGTGCGCAAACGCAATTTTTCAATTTCCTCGTTGATGGCCAGGTCTTTTTCGATGTAGGTGTTGGTGGTAGGGATAAAGGCCTCGGGCTGGTAGTAATCGTAATAGCTCACGAAATATTCTACCGCATTGTTTGGAAAAAACTGCTTGAACTCGCCATACAGTTGTGCTACCAGGGTTTTGTTGTGGGTGAGCACCAGGGTTGGGCGCTGCACTTGTGCCACCACATTGGCCATGGTAAATGTTTTGCCCGAGCCAGTTACGCCAAGGAGCACTTGCGCGGGCTCGTTGTTGTTGATGCCTTCTACCAATTGGCGAATGGCTTCGGGTTGGTCACCCGTGGGGATATATTCTGAAACAAGTTGAAACATGCGAATGGCTCAGTCGATTTTTTTCCGCATCGACCGGTGCGGGATGCTGACTTCGGTAAATGGCTCTCCATACAGCTCGTATCCCTGTGCGAGGTAAAACGGGATGGCTGTATCACGGGCATGCAGCACCATGGTTTTGAACAAATGCTCGCGGGCAAAGGTTTCGGCAAATGCCACCAGCTTTTTACCAATCCCCTGGCCTTGCAGATTTTCTTGTACGGCTACTTGGCGCATTTTTACGGTGAATGCGTCGACCGGCTTTAATACCAAGCAGGCCAGCAATTGGTTATCGTCCCAAGCAGTCAGGTGAAACTCTTCGCTTTCTGCTTCCAATTGTTCAGGTGTAAAATACAAGCCCAAAGGATAACGCAGTACCCGATCGCGCAAGGCAATGGTAAGTGCGTACTCTACCGAGCCGTGGGGAGTGCTTTTGAGTTGAAGGTTTACAGCCATTGGACCCTGATGCTGCCAAATACCACGTGCAAGTGCAAGGTAACCGCCGGGGCCGATAGCCCTTGTAGCGATTCAAATCGCCCTTCGCCAAAATTGGTCTCCTTGCCATCTGGCATTTTCACTTCGCCAAAATAGGCTTGCGCCTGAATGCGCACCGGTAAATCGCGCGGAATGCCAACGTAGGTTTGTCCGAAAACTGTATCCACCAAAACCTGTCTGTCGCCTTCGGCCATTTGCTCCAAGCTTACCTCCTGCTCGCCAAAAACGGTGGAAAAGCGTTGTTTGCTCAGGTCGGGGCGGGCCACTGACCGTCCTTTGCCAAACAGCACATTGGCGCTTTGCTGCACTTCGCCAAAACCATCGAAGCGGGCCCGACCAGAAAGCAGCAATACGCCGGCCGTTAGCAGTGAGAGGGCAAAAACCAATTTGAAGAAATTGATGTGGAGGTCAAAGAAGTTGTTCAGCAACATCAAGCTGCCGATAACGATGACCACTATGGCGAAAACGCGGTTGGTTTGCATGATTTCAGGGTTGTTCCAAAAATACATTTTTTCTGACATCTGTCCCACGGAATTACGCTCTCCCTTGGGTTGTATCCGCTGCCGTGCAAATGCATGCACCTTTGACTGTCATTTTGCACCGAAGCCAACATCAACACACGCCTAAATTTTCCTTACTTTTGCCCCACCTAAGCATAAAAGGGCATGATGATCAATGAAAACTCCAAAGTTATTGCGGTCGACTTCGATGGAACCATCGTGGAGCACGCCTACCCTGCCATTGGGGAGGAGATGATGTTCGCCTTTGCTACTTTGCGTCGTTTGCAAGAAAAGGGACATAAATTGCTGCTGTGGACCATTCGCGAAGGCGATTTGTTGCGCGAGGCCGTTGATTTTTGTCGCGCACATGGCGTGGAGTTTTATGCAGTTAACAAGAACTATCCCGAAGAGGAATTTGAATTTGGAGTTACCCCACGCAAACTGAATGCTGATATTTTTATCGACGACCGCAATGTAGGTGGGTTCAGGGGCTGGGGAGAAATATACCAAATGTTGCACCCAAACGATGGCAATTTCAAACATGATGTCATCGATAAAGCGGCGCATGCTAATTACAAAGGGAAAAAACGGAAGAATAAAAGCTTCTTCCAGAAACTGTTGGGCGGGTGATTGTTTACAAAACACGCGAAGAAATAGAAATCATGCGGGCGGCAGCTCAAGTGGTTAGCCGCACATTGGGTGTGGTGGCTGAGGCCATTCGGCCTGGCGTAACGCCGCTTGAACTCGACAAGCTGGCCGAAACCTACATCCGTGACCAGGGAGCCGAACCAGCATTCAAAGGGCTTTACGGTTTTCCGAATACCCTGTGCATGTCGCGCAACGAACAGGTGGTGCACGGCATTCCCGACAATAAACCTTTGCGTGAAGGCGACATCATCAGTGTAGATTGCGGCGCCAAGTTGCACGGTTTTTACGGAGACCACGCTTATACCTTTGCCATTGGCAAAATACATCCGGCAACCCGTCGCTTGTTGGATGTAACCCTCGAATGTTTGTATCTGGGTATCGAACAAGCCGTAGCTGGTAACCGCATTGGTGACATAGGTTTTGCTGTTCAACAGCATGCCCAAAAAAACGGTTACGGCGTAGTGCGCGATTTAGTGGGCCACGGCCTCGGGCGCAAACTGCACGAAAAACCAGAAGTGCCCAATTTCGGCAAACGAGGATCCGGACCGTTGATCCAAGAAGGCCTCGTGATTGCCATTGAACCCATGATCAACATGGGTGTGAAAGACATCAAACAGTTGTCGGATGGCTGGACCATCGTCACCGCCGACCGCAAACCCTCGGCCCACTTCGAGCACGACGTGGCCATCGTTGACGGGAAACCCGAAATCCTGTCAACCTTTCAATTCGTAGAAGAAGCATTAGCCAAGCAAACAGCATAACTATGGGACGCGCATTCGAATACCGCAAAGCCAGAAAATTTGCCCGTTGGGACAAGATGTCGCGCATTTTTCCGCGCATCGGCAAAGAAATCACCATGGCCGTAAAGGCCGCAGGACCTGATCCTGAAACCAATCCGCGTTTGCGGGTGGCCATGCAAAATGCCAAGGGTGCCAATATGCCCAAGGACCGCGTGGAAGCAGCCATCAAACGTGCCACCAACAAGGATGAAAAAGACTATGAGGAAGTAGTGTATGAAGGTTATGGTCCGCATGGCGTGGCCATTGTGGTGGAAACCGCAACGGATAACCCTACGCGTACCGTAGCCAATGTACGTCACTTATTCAACAAATACGGCGGTTCTTTGGGCACTTCAGGTTCGTTAAGCTTCATGTTTGAACGCAAGGGCATTTTCCGCTTGCAAGCCGAGGGGGTGAACATGGAAGAATTGGAGCTCGAACTCATCGATGCCGGTGCCGAAGACATTCAGGAGGATGAAGGTGAAATCATTGTAACCGCTGCCTTTGCCGATTTTGGTTCGATGCAAAAAGCGCTCGAAAAACTCGGTGTAAATGTCATTAGCTCACAACTGCAGCGCATTCCGGCCAGCTATGCTGAAATCAACGAGCAACAAGAAGAAGAGGTGATGAAACTCATCGATTTCCTCGAAGAAGACGAAGACGTACAGAACGTGTTTTATAATTTGCCTTGAGGTAATCAACATCAAATGGAACCCCGGCATTGCCGGGGTTTTTTGTTTGTAACAACCATAACAAGCCGGTTCCGCACGTATTGGGCTTGTCTGAAATTATACTGAAACTTTAGGTTTTCGAAGCAAGCTCTGATTTTGGGTTATAAAAAACCCCCGCCAGCACCAGCCAACGGGGGTTTTCTTGTAGGCAGCTTGCTTACCAAATAATTACTTGCTTGCTTTCGTCGGCAACCATGCCTTGGCCGGGTTGACAACCCCAGGCTTCGCGGAATTCGGGCATGTTGGCCAATGGCCCACGTACGCGGTATTCGCCAGGTGAATGTGAATCGGTGATGATGCGCTTGCGGAGTTCTTTTTCAGAAATATTCTGTGACCAAACAGTGGCCCATCCCAAGAAAAAGCGCTGTTGCCAGGTAAACCCATCGATGTTGCCGCTGAGGTCTTTGCCTTCGTTGGCGTGGAGATAGGCGTAATACGCCATGGTGAGGCCCGCCAAATCGGCGATGTTTTCACCCTGGGTGAGGCTTCCATTGATAAAAATGCCATCGAGCACCTCATATCCATTGAATTGGGCCACGATGCGGCCTGTACGCTCTTCGAAAAGTTTGCGGTCTTGTTCGGTCCACCAGTTGCTGAGGTTGCCTTTGGCGTCGTACTTGCTTCCTTTGTCGTCGAAGCCATGTGAAAACTCATGGCCAATCACGGCGCCAATGCCACCGTAATTGACGGCATCTTCAGCATTGGGGTCGTAGAACGGTGGCTGTAAGATGCCGGCAGGAAATACAATTTCATTGCGGCTGGGTGAATAATAGGCGTTTACGGTTTGTGGTGTCATGCCCCACTCGGTTTTGTCGATGGGCTGGCCAATTTTGGCAATCATTTCGCGGTAACCGAACTGGCGCACCTGCATCACGTTTTCGAACAGGGTTTCGGCACCGATTTGAACGCTGCTGTAGTCCTTCCACTTGTCGGGATAGCCGATCTTGTATTCAAAAGCTGCCAGTTTCACCAAAGCTTGGGCCTTGGTTTCTCCGCTCATCCAGGGAAGGGCTTCGATGCGGGCCTTGAAGGCATGGCGCAAATGCTCAACCATCTCGCCCACCTTTTTCTTGGCTTCGGGACTGAAATGCTCCTTTACGAACAATTGACCTACTACTTCGCCCAAACTACCGTTGGTGAGGTTAACGGCACGCTCCCAGCGTGGCTTCATTACTGTGGTACCGCTGAGGGTGGTAGAGTAGAACCCGAACTGTGCCTTTTCAAAACGGCTGTCGAGGATGCCGGCTGAACCATTGAGTACCGACCATTTGAGGTAATTGCGCAAATCGGCCAGCGGGGTGTTGGCCACAAGGGCCTGCATGCCTTTGAGAAAATCGGGTTGCGAAACCACCAAATCGTTGAATTGGGGAACGCCTGCAGCTTTGAAAAAGTCGCCCCATGGCGTAGCGCCAAATTGCGGATGATCAACAAAGGCTTGGTAAGTGAATTTATTGTAGGTCTTGTCGGGATCGCGGCGTTCTACTCGCGTCATGCTGATTTCAGCCAAGGCCTTTTCGAGATTGTATACGCGCTGAGCGGCTTTGTCGGGATTGGCAATGCCGCCCATTTTGAACAAATCGGTCATATAGGCTACATACGCTTTTTGAATGGCTACCGAAGCCTCGTCGGTTTTGGTGTAGTAATCACGATCGGGTAAACCAATGCCGCCTTGACCGAGGTAAACGATGTTGGCCTCGCTGTTTTTGGCATCGATGCCCACGTAAAAGCTGAAGAAGCCTCCGAAGCCCTGGCTACGCATTTCACCCAGGAAGCTCATGAGCTGCTTTTTGTCTTTCAAGCCGTCAATTTTGGCCAAATAAGGCTGAATGGGTGCAATGCCGCGCTTGTTCAGCACTGCTTCGTTCATGGCCGACTTGTAAAAATCGCCCACCATTTGTTCAGGACTTCCTGCCGGGAATCCATTTTTATCGCGCAAGAGACGGTCGAGAATGGCGCGGATTTTTTCGTCGTTTTGTTTCGCCAATTTGCCGAAGGTGCCCCAGCGGCTTTCAGTTTCGGGCATGGGGTTGTTTTTCATCCATCCGCCAGCTGCAAAGGCGTAGAAATTGTCGCAACCGTTGGCGGTAAGGTCGAGGTTGCTGCTGTCTACGCCCGAACGCAAATTTTGGGCAGATGCATGCAAAAATCCGATTGCCAAAAGGCAGGTCAAAAGTTGCTTCATAGGTAAGAATTTCTCGGAAATATAGGGCAATTGCCCCTAAAAGTCGGTGCGATGGTCGCCCAAATGAACAAATTTGGATTTTTTTATGACAATGCTTAATCTTGGTGGGTCAAAAAATAAAAAATGTTCAAAAAAATTCTAGGACTGCTGTTCGTTGCCGGCATGGCATTGTCAGCATGAAAAAGGAAGAAACGCCAGCTCCTCAACCTACCAACAAAGAACTACTGTCAAGAACTTGGAAAGCGGATTCTGTCCTCATTGACAACGTAAATGTAACGTCTTTTTTCACAGGCCTCCGTCTTACTTTTAGGGCTGACAACAGTTATGTGTCGTCAAGTCCGACAGAAACAGATAGCGGCGCATGGACTTTTGGCAGCAATGAAACACAAATCATTTTGGATCCAGGTCCCGACCAAGAAGTGTGGACCATTCAAACGCTTACAAGTAGCTTGCTCCGAATTTCAGCTACGGCCGACAGTTCTGATTTGCGTGCCCAATTTAGTCCTGCACCTTAAATTGGAATACTTTTTCTCAAAAAAGCCGGCATCGTCCGGCTTTTTTTGTTAGAATCTCACACCGAAACGAACGCCTCCCTGTACCGGTAGGATGTTGTTGGCCGAGATGAAAAAATCGACGCCAACCAGGCGGAATGGACCACTGATGTTGTAGCCCAATTCGGCGTGGCGCACCAAGGGGGTTAAGAGTGCCGAAGCGAAAAATGCCTCATCGATGCCTAAAGTGCGGAAATACTGCCATTGGGTAAGTGCCAGCCTACCGAATCGAAAGACAGCAAAAGCCTTGGCATAACTGGTATAGGTGCTGAACTGGTAATAGGGCAAGTTGCGGAAATAGGGCGATTCGCTGCTTTGGAGGAGCGACTGAAAGGCATTGAAATGTTTAAAATCGAGGAAATATTGCGGCGCTGCTAAGAAGGTTCCAACGTTGGCCGCAAAAGTGAAACTATTGCCTTTTTGCAGGCTCTTGAATTGGCTTACACCCAAATCGGTGAGCCAAAATGCACTTCCGGTATAGCCCCCTCGAAGTTGAAATGTAAAAACAGGCATATCGCGATTTGAGATGCGATCTTCTCCGTTGATAATGGCTTTTTGTGCCCATGGCCGCCATTCAATTTCACCATCCCAACCCCAAAAATGATGTGCTTCAAAAGAGGTTGATGGAACAGAGAGGTTGGAGGGAGCATTGTCAGTCCACCCTGCACGCTTTGTAAAAAAAGCGAAACGCGCCTCATTTTGCAGGGGCGAGCGGTAGGCATATTCCAACTGGCCTTTCAAGCGCCACTTGGGCGAAAGGAATCGACTGGCATCAAGCTCCAAAAACGTTTTTTCGTACAATTTCAAAATATTGTCGTTGTACAAAAGCGTTTGTACCAGGTTCACCGATGGCCCAATGGGATTGGCACTGTTAAACTGTGAAATGGCTGATCCACCTGTTATTTTCCAACTGTAACTGGCGCTATTGCGCTCCCAATACGCATGGCCCAAGAGGCGATCGCGCGCAAAAGAATAGCGCAAATTGAGGCCAACCGATTGGTTGTTGGTGCGCGAAGCCCGGGTGGTATACCGCAAGCGTGAGCCGAGCACAAAACCTTCGACTGTATTGTAAAAATCAACCCTTTGCACAGCGTCGAAAATCAATCCACGGTATTGTAATTGTCGGCTGTAACCTACCCTTTCGATGAAAGGCCCCAAGCGATAGGTATGACCGGTGATGGGATGGTACCAACGGAAGCGGTTGTTTTCGCCGGTGGTATCAGCTTTCAAGTTTTTAGCCACATAAATGGAATCGGCTTCACGGTAACCCATGATTTCGTTTTCCTCCAGGGGCATTTGTCGGATTTCGTTCCACAGTGAATCAGGGGTGACCCGTGCCAGGGTATCAACCACATAATCGTAACGAATTACTTCGAGAGAGTCGGGTAAGTTTTGTGTTTCCTTTTTGATTCTTTTGGCTTCATCACGCGCAGCGCGGTTGCCCCTATTGCCTTCTTCGAAACGTAGCCTTTGCTCCGGGCGCAACGCAGCCAATGCTTCTGCATTGGTGCGTACTTTATAATTGCGCACCGAAGTTACATACCGCACATCGGCGGTGGCGCCCAGGTAATTGGCTTTGAGCTTTACATCTTGTTTTACGGGCAACCAAACCTCCTCAAAAGCTTGATATTCTTGCTGGAGATGGTATTCCACCCCATTGTCATCGCGATAGCGCACATCAATTGCATGGATGGCCAAACTGGGTTCGAGCAGGTACAGGTCTCCACTAAGCAAATAAGGGCCTTTGGTGCGGGCTTCAATGCCAATGCGGACCAGTTTGAGGGAGCCTTCGCTTTTTTCGCCGCGGTATGCAAATCGGTAATTGGCAAAGGCCTTTCCTGAGAGGGGCGAGATGATTTCTCCTACATTGGGGCGGTAGAAATTGAAGTTGGCGAAATTGATGGTGGGTGTGCTTCCCGGGGGAAGGTTTGAGCGGATGCTCACCACTTTTTCGCTGAAAGTAGATGGAAAACGGTACCTCACTTCGCTCACCGATTCGAGCAAATAGGTGGTGCCCATCTTGATGTTTTGCTTTTCCATCAGTTTGCGGACCGCCCAAGGGGCCTTGGTAACGGTGAGACTGCCCTTTACATAGGTTTTGGCTTCGTAGCTGTTCACCGCCGCCAAATGTAGCGGCGCATTGCGGATGGCCCGGCGCATGATGGCATAGGCTGGATCTTCGGCCCGGGCATTGATTTTAATTTCACCCAGCTCAAAAACCTGTCGTGTAAGTGAAAAGTCGCGTGTTAAACCACCCGAACCCAACTCGATGGCCACTTTTTGGGCATTAAAGCCCAGGTAATGCAGTTGGAGGAGGTAAGTGCCGGCAGGCAGGTAAATTTCGAAACGACCGTTTTCGTTGGTGATGGTGCTGTGACTGCCTGGCGATAAGGCGAGTGAAGCATAGGGCAATCCCTGGCCCTTATCATCGGTTACCCTGCCACGAAAAGCCACATTTTGGGCGGCTGCCGTCACATAAAGAAAACAGAAAATGAAAAGTAGCCGCACATGCATACCGGCTACGAAGATGCAGCGGAATTGTGAAGATTAAAAACACCAGCTGCCTACCAGTGGTAGAAATGTGCAGTTGCCATTTTTGGGGGGAACCACCTTGAGACCTGCATCCATGGGTTAAACCGGTTCACGCACGAACTGGGTAAAAGTGAGCCATGGAATTATCGAAGGATCACCTTCTCGGTCAAACTTTGATTGCCGTTGAATATGAGCGTGACCTGCACCCAAGGTAGCTTTTGGCCCCGGTAATCGAACGACACCTGGTTTTCACCTATTAGCAAATCGTTGAGTTTGCCTTTTTCGAGGACCCGACCGTCGGGTGAGGTAACGAGGTAATGAACGCTTAGTTCTCGTTCTATGTCAAAAAGAACGCTGAATTTTCCTTTACTTGGGTTGGGCTGTACCCGCATGCGGTAGGGCTTGGGCATTTGTTGCAAGGAAGTGCCAGTGGTTTGTCCGGAACGAATGAGTCGCACCGCATACACCTGAGCCGAAGCTGCGGTAACTCCGGTATTGTTTTGGGTAAAAGCGTTGGGAACGGGACTTACCAATCCACCCACCACATGTCCCAACAACAAGGTATCGGCATGGCCAGCAGTTAGGAGGAGCTGTTCGGCAGGAAGTTGCGGCAAGTTTTTGTTGATTATAAACTCGGCACTGGCACCTACCATCACGGGCATTTGTTCGGGTTGCACAAATTCGTGAAGGTTGTTTTGCGCATCGCGACTCACACGGCTGATGGTACGCACAAATGGCACGTTGTTGTCTTGCACCAACTGCCCGGCGCTGTCGTAAAAATACTGGCTCAAGCCCCCTAAAAACAGGTTGTGGTTGGTTCCAGTACTTTGGTCATAAAGAGCTACCCTGGCGCTGTGGTAATGACTGAGCTTTTGTTCAAAGGTTTGACGCGGTGTAATGCCTTCTGCGGCAATGTCAACTGGGTAGAGGTAGGGTAAATCGGCGGTGTACTGGAATACGCCCGACGAAATCATGTATCCCGGCTGGTTGCCAGTGAAAGTTTGCGGCAGCAAATTGTAATCGCGCCGGTGCAAGTGCGTAGCATCTGTAATGGTGCTGTAGGCGCTTATTTGCAAGGATTGGCCTGTCCCTGAAAGCTGGAATTTGCGTATTTGGTTGCTGTAGCGCTGGGTAAAGCCAGGGCCATGGGTGGGTCCCATGGGGTTGTAGCGGCCTGCAAAAAAATGTCCGCCTACCAGCAAATAATCATTGTTTAGCTTGCCCATTTGACCACCCGTAAGTGCAAAAGCCGTATCCACCAGTCGCTCTACATGAGGTGCCAAGGGTTGTTGCTGCTGCACGGCTTGGATGAAATTAGGCACGTGAATACGCAGCAAGCTGCCATGAGTAACATATTGGTTGGCGCTGGCTGAAAAGCCGTAACCCCCCACAAAAAGCAGGTAATTGCCATCATGCAGGAAAAGCGGATTGGTACTGCTGAGTTGCTCTTGTACATCAGTAGGCAAGGAGGCCAGGGAAAAAGCGTAAGCCGTGTCGGTTTGCGGGTCAACAATAAATCCTTGTGTATTGGCCTGTGCCACCGGAAAAGCGGTAAAAGGCTGGCGGGCGTGGATGCCATCGCGCCGGCCACCCAGCAGCAGCCAATAATTGCTTGTTTGCGCTATGGCAAAGGAGTGCAAGCCTGGCAAGCCTTGGATGGTGCGAGGGCTGAGTTGAATGTGGTAGGGGAAATCGGGCTGGGCGGTGGCAGCAGTTAACCCTCCAAGCATCACCAAAAACAAAAGCAAGCGGTTTTTCATAGACGAAAGGTAACCTAAATCCTGCTTGAGCTTTGTATCATGGGTTACATTACTGACCAGAATGCAAAACCGTTGAATTTTTCGATAGCGATTTGCCTGAGTGAAAATCCAACTTAATATATTTGCAGCCCATTCCCGGAGAGGTGTCAGAGTGGTCGAATGTGCTTGATTCGAAATCAGGTGTACCGCAAGGTACCGGGGGTTCGAATCCCTCCCTCTCCGCAACCAAACCCCTGCAGCGTTAGCGGTAGGGGTTTTTTTTTATGCCTGCATCGAGTCTGCGGCCCCAGCCGCAAGCGAGAGGCAGGCATAAAAAAAAACCAGCACCGCCCCAAGCGGTGCGAGGTTTGGTTGTAGGGCTCCCTCTTCGGGATCAGCGCAGCTAATCCCCCTCGCGTCTGCGGCCCCAGCCGCCTAAAAATTCGGAAAACAAAAAAACCCCGACCAGCGGGGTTTTTCGTTTGGAATGAACGACTTAGTCCTTCTTCTTTCTTTTAACATCTTTGAAGTCGAAGATGCCGAGTTTCAAGCCGGCATTTACCAACAAGTAGTCGCCCGTGGCGGGAACAACAGGACCTGCACTGTACAGACTGTTGCCATGGAAGCGGTAGCTCAAGCCAGCATAAAGACGCGCAAATTTGTGGAGGTTGAGCTCGAGGTTGAGTCCGGGCTCGACAAAAATGCGGTAATCTTCGCCATCGTCGTCGCGCTCAAAGCCACCGTTCCAGTCGCGGTCATCCATGTCGTTCAGGATTCCTCCCACGGCCAATGGAAAGGCCAGATGCAAGAGTTTGGTTGGCTGTACGCGGTATTCGACAAAACCACCCCCGGTATACAAGCGAAAGTCGGTAGGCAGGGCAAATTGGTTCTGCAGGCCTGCAGGATAAATTTCAAGCGGGGTCACGCCGCTGAAGGCACCAATGGTCCAGTTGCCGTTGAGCACGGCCCCTACTTTCATTTGGCTGAAGAGGGCCGTTTCGCCGTAAATGCTGGCGGTTTGGAGCGAAGGGCTGATCATCACGCCCCAGCTGTTGATCTTGCCCTTGCCAAGCAGGGTCTGGGTTTCGGATTGGGCCTGCGCCGAAAAAGTGGCGATAGAAAGGAGGAGGAAAAAAAGGATGCGTTGCATGTGTTTATTCAAAATTTAAGATTCAAAATTCAAGAGGATAATTGCGGGGGGAATTGGATTTTGGGGTTCGCCGAGTGTGCCTTTGGGTTCAAGGTTCAAAGTTCAAGGTTCAAGTGAATGAGGGTAATGAAACGATGATTTTGGGGTTGAACAGGGGTACGCTCGGGTTCAAAATTCAAGATTCAAAATTCAAAAGGGGTTGTGGTTTCGCTGCGTGGGGGGGAGGTTCGGATGCTGTTTAGTCGGCGTAGAGGAAATTACCGCTCAGGTCGAAATACAACTCCACGCCGTTCGACAACTCCAACTCGTACATATTGTCGTCGATTTCGGCAGAAACGATTGTCTGATTGGGGTAGTTTTGGCTTACATATTGGGTGATGGCCGTGGGCAAGTCGCCAATGGCAACCGGGCGGTCATCGACTTCTGAGCCAAGGAAATTGCCTTGGGCATCGAAATAGAGTTCGGTGCCACTGCTCAGTTCGACTTCGTAAAAGTTGTCGTCGAGCTCGGCTTCCACAATCGAATCGTTGGGATAATTGGTATTGATGTAGCTGAGGATGTTCTGTGGCAGGTTGGCCAGATTGATCGCATCGCGGTCGCGGTCCACTTCCAGAAAACGTCCACGGCGGTCGAAATAGACTTCGGTGCCATCACTGAGATAAACCTCGTATTCATCTTCATCAATTTCGGCCCAAACAATGGTAAGCCCCGGGAAATTTGCACTGATATAGTTGGTAATCTCGTTTGGCAAGCTGCTCACGGGAATGGGTTGGTCAAAATCGTTATCGTTGTTTTTGAAGACGAAAGTGCCTTGGGGAGTGTAGTACATGTCCCATTGGTTGGTGAGTTTTACCTCATAACCTAACTGGTCGTTTTTACCTGCGCTCAGCAAAGTGGCCGATGGAAAAGTTGCTTTGGCGTGGCTGCTTACTTGTTGGGGCAGCTCTGGTACGCCAATGGGTTGGAAGCGATAGTTGTCGTGGTTGTGGAAATGATGATCGCCTTTGTGGCACGACTGCAGCAATACTGCAGCTCCAAGGAAAACGAAAAGCAAGTTACGTGACATGATGTATGGTTGATTGATTGCCTATACAAATTCGGTGGGGTGAAGGTTGCCTGGCAGGTAAAAAATATTTGGGCAGCGACCGGGCAACCTAAGTGCGTTCAAGGTTCAAGGTTCAAAGTTCAAAAGGGAGATGATGGATTTATAGGAATTTTGGGCTTGACCTAAAAGGCCGTGTTAATCATGCGCAAAGCAAAAAATTGCTGTATTAGCTGCCCTGCATGGTAAAATGTTCATCAACTTTGGGTCAAAGCAATAACCTTCATCCAGAAGGCGTCACACGAACGAGACACCGTTGCCCATTACCCGACACCAGCTTCTGCCGAAAAATAAATTTCACCACCGAGGAAACCTTTCTGGTTTTTTGGGGTATAGGCTGATGGACCTCCTCAGCAAAAGGCCAGCCGCACGCATGAAGCTGCACGAAAGCAAAGATTTACTTCCGCTTATTCAGAAATGCATCGCTGGCAATCGACGTGCACAAAACCGACTGTATGAGATGGCTTTTCCCTATGCCATGTCGGTGGCCATGCGCTACGGTGCCGACCGTGACGACAGCCTGGAGATTGTGAACGAGGCCTTTTTCAAGATGTTCAACTACCTGAAAAGCTATGATCCGTCGTTTGCTTTTACCACCTGGCTGCGGCGCATTGTGGTGAATACGGCCATCGACCACTTCAACTTACGGCAGAGGGTGATTGCCGATACCGATTTTCTGGACGATGAACATGCCTTGGAGTTGGACATTAACGACACACTGGATAGGCTGCACGCCGAGGAACTGTTGCGTTTGATCCAGCAATTGAGTCCGGCATACCGCCTGGTATTCTCGCTGTTTGCCATCGACGGCTATTCGCACAAAGAAATTGCCGCACAGCTGGGCATCACTGAGGGGGCATCCAAATCGAACTATCACAAAGCGCGCTTGAAGCTGCAGCAGGCCATCCTCGAACAGCATCTGGCACCAAAAAAATGGGCGTAATGGGCAAGGAATCGTTTGAAGACAAGATCCGCCAGCAGCTCGAAGGCTACGAGGCACCTTACGAAAAGTCGTACTGGAAAAAGTACGCCCGTACTTATCCTGCCCCGCGCTTGGCATGGTGGAAGCTTTGGTGGATGCCGTACCTGTTCAGCAGCCTGCTTTTTGGAGGCGCTTGGTTTTGGCTGGGCAGAGATGCGCAACGCTTGCCTGATGCCACTTCTACACGAGATACCGTGGTGGTGAAAGAGCTGGTGGTTACACGCGATACCTTGGTGGTGCGAGATACGATAGTGTTGGTGTGGAGGTCAGATAATAGACAACAGCAGCATGCTGAAAACAAGCTAGGTGCAAAGGAAGGTGATGGTGCAGCCAGCGGGCAGCAGCAGATAATAGATGATAGACCGCGGCAGCAAGCTGGAAACAAACTGCGTTCCGTGGAAGGCGGGAGTGTGAGCGCTAAGTTTCAGCAGAAGACCGTTGATAAACAGCAGTTGACAACTGATAGCCTACAGCATGCTGCCGAGCACCAGACGCTGAACGCCTATGGCCAACCGCTGAACGCCAATGGCCAACCGCTGAATGCTGATAGCCAACCGCAGAACGCCGACAGCCAAACGCTCACGCCCGAAGAAGTGGCAGCCCAAATGGACAGCGCGGAACAGGCCGCCATAGCCGACATACCCACCGAGCCGGAAAGCAAAATGCAGGATGCGGGCATCTTTTTGTCTGCAGGTCCACGCTTGACCAGTTTATCGCCGCTCAATTACGGCAATTTCGATACCCGTTTCGGCACATTTGTCGGCGGAGCCGTGCAGGTCGACTGGCAAAAATGGCAGTTAGAAGTAGGCATGCAATACGGATTTCAGCTCAACGAACTTGATGAATTGGCGTTGGTTCCTATCGACCGCCGCCAGCAATTTCCAGGCTACAGTACCTTGACCAGCGAGCCTGAGGAAGTAGGCGTGATTTCAGAGCATTTGTTGATTCCCGTGCAAGCCCGTTTTACCGTGTACGACTACCGTGCGTGGCGATTGCACGTGGCAGGAGGTGCCTTGGGCAATGCGGTATTGGGCGAAACCTTTGTGTACGACAAAGAGAATGTAGACCGTGACCGCTGGGAGCGCACAATTGGAGGCAGGGGTGGCCTGCAATTGTCGCACCTGAATGCCGGCATTGGCACGAGCTATCAGTGGCGCCAAAACCTCGAGTTGCATGCCATTTTGAACTACTACCACCCCTTGCGGCCGCTTGGCCTGAACCGCTTGGAGGCGGGTGCCTTGTCGTTGCAATTGGGGTTGAATTGGCTGTTGTTACCGAGGTAACACAAGCAGTTCAAAATTGAAAATGCAAGATTCAAAATGTGTTTGCGAATGAACTTGTATTCCGTTGCGTTGCGTCGAAGCGACCGCACGAGAACTGGTCATTAAAAACCAGCATCAGCCCTTCTTCCGCATAGAGGGAGCCCTCCCACTGGTCATTTCCCGCTTTTTACGTAGGTTGCGTACAAAAAATCGTATGCGTTTGCTTTTTGTACTGCTGCTGGGAGCAGTGGCTTGTTCACCCGTAGGGCAGCCTGATGCAACCCTCCAATCGCCCGACGGCCGGTTGACGGCTGAAGTATTGATGCTGCCAGATGGGCAACCTGCTTATCGTTTGTTGCGGGGCGATACGGTTTTGATTGAGACCAGCACCTTGGGATTGGCTTTTGACGATGCTCAAACGGGCAGCTGGACGTGGGAAGATGCCGAAAAAGACGCCATCGACAACCGTTGGGAAATGCCTTGGGGCGAACAACGTGAGGTGCATTACCAAGCCCAAACGCTTCGCGTAACCCTGCAGGCGCAAGGCAGCGAGCGCCAAATGCTGCTGCACTTCCGCCTGAGCAACGATGGCCTGGCCTTCCGCTACGAATTGCCTGCTCAGGGCAAAGATTCAGTGCTTTACCTGCACGAAGAGCACAGTCAGTTTCAACTACCCGCCGATGCCACGGCCTGGTGGCTGCCAGGCGATTGGGATATCAACGAGCACCTCTACACCCGCTCGGCGGTGAGCCAAATCAACGCCCTCCCCAAGCGCAACCATCCGAACCTGGCGCAAACCTACATCCCCCACAATGCCGTGCTCACGCCTTTTACCGTGCGGCGCGCCGATGGCATCCACCTGGCCTTCCACGAAGCTAGCTTGGTAGACTATCCCGAAATGACCTTGGGGGTTGATACCAACAACCTCCGTCTTAACAGCATTTTGGTGGGCAGCGACAATACGCCCTACAAAGCCGAATTGCGCTTGCCCTTCAAAACGCCCTGGCGCGTGGTGATGGTGGCCGATGATGCCCCCGGTTTGCTGGCATCGCGCCTCATCGACAACCTGAACGAACCGGCAAAACTGGCCGATGTGAGCTGGTTCAAGCCCACCAAATACGTGGGCATGTGGTGGCAAATGCACCTGGGCATCAACAGTTGGGACATGGCCAGTGGCAGACACGGAGCTACCACCGCCAGGGTGAAAGCACTCATCGACTTTGCGGCCGAAAACGGCATTGGGGCCATTTTGGTGGAAGGCTGGAACACCGGTTGGGAGCATTGGATTGGCTTTGAAGACCGCGAAGGGGTGTTCGACTTTGTAACACCCTATGCCGATTATGATTTGGAAGGCATTGTTTCTTACGGCAGGGCCAAAGGCGTGGAGCTGATCATGCACCACGAAACTTCCTCGGCCGTTACCACCTACGACCAGCAGCTCGACACGGCTTACCGCCTCATGGACCGCCTGGGCATTCGTGCTGTGAAGACGGGTTATGTAGGCAAAATCATTCCCAAAGGCGAATACCACCACGGCCAATACATGGTGCGGCACCACCACCGCGTGATTGAAAAGGCGGCCCAATACCAGGTGGCGGTGAATGCGCACGAGCCCATCAAAGGGGCGGGTATCAGGCGTACCTGGCCCAACGTGATTTCGCGGGAGGGTTTGCGTGGCCAAGAGTTCAACGCCTGGAGCAGTGATGGGGGCAATCCGCCCAACCACCTGCCTACCGTGGCCTTCACCCGCCTGCTCGACGGTCCGATTGACTACACCCCTGGCATTTTTAACCTCTCACTCAAACCCCACAAGCCCAACAACCAAGTAAACACCACCCTGGCACACCAGTTGGCCTTGTATGTGGTGATTTACAGTCCCATCCAAATGGTGCCCGACCTACCCGAGCATTACCGTGGCCATCCGGCTTTTCAGTTCATCAAAGACGTAGCGGTTGATTGGGAGCAAAGCCGTGTGCTGGCTGGCGAAGTAGGCGAATATGCCGTGGTTGCCCGGCAAGAACGCGGGGGTGACCGCTGGTTTTTGGGAGCTATCACCGGCTACGAGGCACGCAAAATACAGTTGCCGCTCGACTTTTTAGCTGCTGGAAAAACCTATGCCGTTACGGTGTATCAGGATGGTCCCAGCGCCCATTGGCGCACCCAACCCGAGGCCTACGCCATCCGTACCCTCCGGCTGAAGCGTGGCGACCGCCTCCCCTTGTCGTTGGCGGCCGGCGGCGGTGCTGCGGTGAGTTTGGTACCGGTGGATTAACGAAATGTATACGGCACCCCGCTCACTTGGCTCAGCAGTTCCTGGGGGGCGTCGAGGGCGCGGGCGTTGCCTGCGGGTTTGGGGCTCACAGGCGAATTTGCTTTCAGGTAAGCCTTTAGTACCCCATGCAGGGTGTGGGGCTCGTTTTTGGCATTTTTAACGCCTTTGATGCGGCAAAGCATGTCGGCCGGATCGCCGTCGCGTTCGCAGGCTGCAATGCTGTAGGTGCGCTGTTCGTCGAGGGGTTCGCCGCCCACCTTCACTTCTTGTACGCGTTGGCCTTTGGGACCGAAGGCGTTGAACGTAACCGTCATGCCTTTGAATTTGATGACCCAGCCGCCAAAACGTTCGGCGGCATTTTTGGCGAAAACGTTGTTCAGCTCTTTCTCCAACCAGGCTTTGAGCTGGGCGCCGGTAACGGTTCCAGAGCGCACGGTGCTGTCAACCGGCAGCATATCGTACAAAAAGCCGTTGGTGATGGGGATGTTGCCGGTATGGTCGGGCGTGGCGCGTGGTGGACAAAAACGGAAGCCGTTCGACAGCACCACTTCTATCTGTGGTAGCTGCCATTTGAGCGCATCGAGCACCAGGGTGTCGATGGTGTTTTCGATTACAAAATAGCGGTAAAGGGGCACGGTGCTGTAGCCAATCACCTCGTCGATGCTGTTGAGGAAGGGCTTTTCGAGCTCCGAAACCAGTTTTTGCATGCCGGCATCGGGCTTGATTTTGGTGGCGTTCACTTCCAGCAAATCGTATTTTTCTTCAGTCACCTTGCCGTTTTGCACTTTCAATTGCAACTGGCCCACAAACGAGCCAAAGGCCCCGGGCTCTACCACCTTACTGTAAGCACAAACAATGGGTTCGCGCACGCGTTCGTGGGTGTCGCCGCCCAAAATGATGTCGATTCCCGCACATTCGGGCAGGTTGGCCAAGGCAATTTGTTGCGACAAACCCAGGTGTGCCAGCATGATCACATAGGCACATCCTTCGTCTTCCCGCAGCACTTGTACGTAATGCGCCAGGTTTTCTTCGGGCTTGGTGTATACAATGCCCTTGCTGTAATTGGGCGATTGGCGCATGGGCACCAGGTGGTCGGTATAGCCCAAAAAGCCAATCTTCACCCCGGCAACTTGCCAAATGTGGTAAGGATGGAAAATGAGCTCGCCCTTTCGGCCTTCGCCCAAATCGTGGTACATATTGGCGCACACCTTGGGGGCATTGAGGCCGCCCAACAGCTGCTGCATGGCTTTTTTGTAATACACCACCTCCCAGTTGCCAGGCAGGTAGAGGTCGTAACCCAGGCCATTGAGGATGGGCTGCATGGCTTTGCCGGTGGTTTTTACCGATAATTCGCTGCCCTGAAACATATCGCCTGTGTCGACAATGAAGGTGTGCGGATTTTTCTTGCGCTCGGCCTTAAACAAGCTGGCCATGTGGGCATAACCGCCTGTTTTGCGGAAAACGGCTTGGTTGTTTTCCCAAAACAGCTCGTCGTGCGCGTGAATTTGGCAGTGCACATCGGTGCTTTGGAGGATGTTGAGCCAAATTCCATCTGCATTGTCGCCGGCAGTTTTGGCTTCCGAATCCGTGGTGGGATGATTGGTGCCATTGGCCAACGACATAGCCGGCAACACCACCGGAGCGGCAAGGCCAAGGGTGGTCATTTTTTTGATAAAATCGCGGCGGTTATCAGAAGACGATGTGCTCATAAACAGGTTTTAAGAAAAACGAATGAACAACATACTGCTTTTTGGCGGCAGTAGCTGTAACTTGGGTTACACAGGGCTTTTTTCACTCAAAAGCCATTCAAAAATGGTAATTCACCACCACATTCCACAACGACATATTTACCTTGTTTACCACCCAGCGGTCGCTGAGTGGTCCGGTTGACATGGGCCGTTTGTACACATACAATAGCTGACCAGTAAAACCTTCGAACCAACCACCAAAGGTGTAAAAGGCATCGAGGTTTATTTGATAATAGGAAGGCATGGCGTATTTGTTGCGCACCACATCGTCAGGGGCAGGCAAACGGTAGGCACCGGTGCCGCTGCTTAAAATAAGCTTGCCGTTCACGGGCTTGCGAAGTACCAGGTTGATGGCATCTACATTGGCGTAGCCTTCGTTGCGTTCGCGGGGCAAAAAGGTGAACATCGGATCGCGGCCCCACTCGCGCGGCATGAGGTAGCGGTCGGCATCGGCAATGTGACTGTAATTGAGGGTCATTTGAAATTTGCGGGGCAAATCGGCACCTACCCGCGCGCCATACACCCGCGCCTGGTGGCTAGGCTGCAGGTAGTCGTGGGCAGCGCCCGCTTCTACCATACCATTTTGGGCAATGAACTGTGCACCAAAACGCAAAGCGCCAGTTCCTACCGGCAAGCGGTAATCGGCCTGCAGCAAAAGGTTGTTCATGAGCTGGTCAACATACATATTCCAGGCTTGCAATTCGAGTCCAGCCACGGGCTTGTAGTTAGCACCTACAAAAGCCACATATTTAGCAGAAATTTTTCCTGCATAGCCGCTGGGCTGTCCGTTTATATTTAGTCCAGCCGGAAAAACCCCAATCGACTGTCCTACATCAAACCAACGCACCGTGCTGCGTGGTGATATGCGATACAAATAACCGGCTTCTACATGCCATTTGGGGTTCAGCTGCCAATGAAACTGCAGCCCATCAACCAGCGTTGGGCGCATGCGTCCGTCTTGGGGGTTGATGAAAGGTGTTTTGATGTGTTGCTTGCCCCAAACTACCTCCAGTCCTTTCCTGGTGTATTTTAGGTAGAGGTCCTCCAACCGATCCATGTCTTCACGCTCGTCGGGGCGCTCTACATCAAACAAACCCACCTCGTAGCGGTTGGGCTGTCCAGTCAACACATCCACTTTGTCTAAATGCGAAGACCACAAATTGTAGTTGAAAAAGCCACTCAGTCCGATTTGAAGCCCAAACATGGGGGCTGATTCGTAAGCAATGCCCATTCCTGCTGCCAGGGCGTGGTAATCCTGAAATCCAGGGGCATTGTCGGTAGCCATGAAAAAAGTTCGGGCATGGCCAAAAAGGGTGCCCTTCCTGAAAAATTGCTGCAGCGATTTGGCCTCCAAGCTGTCGCGCTCCTGCTCAATGGGGTGCACGTAAGGATGCACGCCTTGGGCCATACCCATGGCTGGGAGCAGCCAAAGAACCACCCAAAAAATCTTTTTTAGCATGTTTTAGCTCAATTTCCGGCTTTGATGTAGCTCCAGCCTTGCTCTTGTTTCATCACAATTTCGGCTATGCCCATGGGCACATAATCCATGCCTGGCAGCACTTCCTCTTTGCGGATATTGCGCTCACGCAGGGTGTTTTCACAGGCCACAAAGCGGATACCCTTTTTTTGGAAGGCGTAAATTTTGTCGGCATGCTGGGTTTGGGCGGTGAGCAGCAGGTTCATGCCCGGACCATGGCATACCACTTCAATTTGCACGCTGTCGCCCCAACCCGTAGTGAGGTTGCGCAACTGCTTCATGAGGCCGTTGTAGGCCGTGGTGTCGCCCGAAGTGAGTTGCATCACAATGCGGTGCTCGGGCTGCCGGGTGGTTTGTGCTTGGGAATGTAGCCCCTTCAAGGCGAAAAGCGCGACAAATAAGAGCGTAAGTAACTTTTTCATGATCAGGCTTTTTTGGCTTTGTAAAAGGCTTTGATGGGTTTAAACGGACCGTATTTGTGCTGTTCGGCCGGAAAACTATCGGCCCAGGGGCCAAAGGGGTGATCGGCAGGTTTGCCACTGATATCGGGCCAATCGGCACTCAGGTCGAAACCCGGGCGGAGCTGCGAGTTCACGTAAGCCGCCACATCCCATGCCTCGGTATCGCTAAGCTGTGGGCTGTCGTGGGTAGTGCCCAGCGGCATGCCCTGTTTCACATACGAAGCAAAGCGGGACAGGCGGTACAAACCGGCTGCGTGGTTGTAGCTTTTATCGCCCCAAAGCGGCGGAAAGGTATACCCGCCCTGTCCATTGGCGATGCCTTGGCCGTCGGCTTGGTGGCACGACTGACACTTGGCGGCGTAAACGAGTTTGCCCGAATCGGGATTGGCGGCCCTATCAAGCCCTTCTACCTCAAAAAGACCGGCACCTTCGGGGGTCTCGCCCTTCTTGACATTGCTGCCTACCCATAAAACGTAAGCGGCAATGGCTTGCCCTTCGCGGCTCAGGCTGTCGGGAGCGATGCCGTTCAAGCTGCGTTCGAAACAGTCGGCAATGCGCTTGTGCACCGTTTCTACCGTGCCACTGCGCGCCCTGAAACGGGGATAGGTACTGGCCACCAGGGCGTAGTTGTTGGTGAAGGGCCGAGTACCCGCATCGAGGTGACAGTTTTGGCAATTCAAACCATTGGTGAGGCTGGCAATGCTTCCCTTTTCGCCAAAAAAGGCGGTGGTGTTGCTCACCAACTGTCGGCCGTAGCGCAGCAAATCACCATCGGCACGGGTAGCCCAATCAGCCGTATCGGGTGCCGACCAAATTGCCGTTTCAGGCAAATTGTTGGCCGTTTCATCAGTGGTTTTTTCGTTGTTGCAGGCCCATCCTACACCGAGGAGCAAGCCCAATATCCATAAAACAGGCTTTTTCATGTCTTAATGAGGAAGTTTCGGACGTAAATAACTGTACAACCAGGTGCCAAACAAGGCCGAACCAATGGCCAGCCAAATGGCGGGGTAGCCAGCGCCTGCGAGGGCGTAAAGCGGACCAGGGCAAGCCCCAGCCAATGCCCAACCCATACCGAAAATGGTACCACCAATGACGCTGCCTTTGTTAAAGGTTTTGTCGGGAATCACGATGTCTTCACCCCCCAGTGATTTGATTTTGAATATGCGGATGAGCAGCACCGAGATGAGTCCTACCACCACGCCCGACCCAATAATGCCGTACATGTGGAAGCTCTGGAAGCGGAACATTTCCTGGATGCGGTACCATGAAACGGCTTCGGTTTTGGTAAGGATGAGGCCAAACAAGGCGCCAATGAGTAAAAATTTGATGTTTTTCATATCGCCAAGTTTTTTAAGGAAGTGCATAAAAGAAGGGAGCAAGTACATGGGTCATGAGCAAGCCACCAATGAAAAAGAAAATCACGGTTACCAGCGAAGGCCACTGCAAACTGCTGAGGCCCATGATGGCGTGACCCGACGTACAGCCGCCTGCATACCTGGCACCAAAGCCAATCATAAAGCCGCCGAGAACCAAGATAATCCAAGCGCGCAGGCTGCCAAAGGCTTCCCAACCAAACAACGATTCGGGCAGTAGTCCGTCTTGCGTCTGAACACCCAATGCCTCAATCGACGCTTGAGCCTCGGCGGTGAGGGCCACGGGATCGGGATTGGCCAGGAGCGTGCCGCCCAGCAAGCCACCGAGGAAAATGCCGCCGGCAAAAAACAGGTTCCAGCTTTCGGCCTTCCAGTTGTATTTCAAAAACGGAATGTTTTTGGGGTAAACGGCTGCGCAGGTATGGCGCAAACTCGAAGAAATGCCCAACATTTTATTGCCCGTAATGAGCAAAAGCGGCACGGTAATGCCAATGAGCGGACCGCTTACATACCACGGCCAGGGCTGCGAGAGCCATTCAATGAAAGTGTTCATGTTAGTCGCGGAGTTTAAAGGTGAAAATGGGTTTTTGCACGTGGTTCACCAAATCGGCTGAAATACAGCCATTGATGAGCTTATTCAAGCCCGTGCGTTGCATGCTGCCAATGGCTATGAGGCCGATGTTGTTGTCGGCCGCAAAGCGCACCATGCCTTCTTCCAAATCGTCAGCAGGGAAAATGGCGTAAGACACATCGTCGAGGCCATGCTCGTGGGCAAAAGCCGACATGCGCTCTTGAATAGCCACTTCCGATTTCTTTTTGCCCGGAAGTTGAATTTGCAACAAGTATAGGCGAGCTGCCAAGGCTTTGCGGAGGGCCACCAACAGGTCGATGTTGTGGGGCAATTTGCCAGTAAAATCAGCTGCCAGCACCATGCGCTCGATGCGCTTGCCTGCTTCGCCTTTGAGCGACAATATGGGCATATCGGCATGCATGGCCAAGTACTCGGCATGTGAACCGGTAAACAGCTCGCGCATGCCAAAGGCCCCGTGGGTGCCCATGACCACCAGATCAATCTGATGCTTGCGGGTGTAGTCGAGCAAGGTTTCGTTCACATGGCCATAGACCACTTTGAACACCACTTTGTCGGGACCAGCAACCCATGCTGCCAAGCGCCGTTCAGCAGCAGCCTGCTCGAGCTTGAGCTTTTGCACGTCCATCTCCTCATCGTCGAACAGCTCGCCCTCGGGGGTAAGCAAAATGTGGCTGGGCAAAGGTAACACGTGAATGAAATGCAGCTCGGCAGCGAGTACCGACTGCAATTGGCGCCCCAGCTCGAAAGCGTGACGGGCGAGGTCGCTGAAATCGACCGGAATCAATATTTTTTTCATGACAATCAGGTTAATGGGGTCTGCTAAAAAAGCGCCGCCGGACCCCTCCGGCGGCGCCAACCAACCTAACGCTCTCTCAAAGCATGGTGGAAGGGCAAACGTAATCGCTTACGTTGAACTTGCCAGAGGCCTTGATGGCCCCAAAACCGCCTGCTACATTGATGAGGTTATCGTAACCGCGTGCCTTCAAAATAGATGCGAAAATCATGGAGCGATAGCCGCCCGCACAATGCACGTAGTAGGTTTTCTTTTTGTCGACGAGCAACATGCTGTCGTTGATGTAATCGAGGGGAGCGTTTACGGCGTTGAGGATGTGCTCGCTGTAGTACTCGCTCTTTTTGCGCACATCAAGGATGTCGATATCCGGGTTGGCAGCCTCAGCGGCGGCAAAGGCATCAACCGAAACACTTGGAATGGTATCTACTTCCAATCCGGCAGCTTCCCAGGCAGCAAAGCCACCCGATAGGAAGCCAATGGCATGGTCGTAACCCACACGTGCCAATCGGGTCACCACTTCCTGCTCGCGACCGGCATCGGCCACAATCAGGATCTCCTGCTTGATGTCGGGAATCAAAGCACCCACCCAGGGGGCAAATCCACCATCAATGCCAATGTTGATGCTGTTGGGGATGAAGCCCTTGGCAAAGGTTTCGGCATGGCGGGTATCGAGGAT
>CAZNWC010000004.1:105072-244628 GCA_964577055.1 uncultured Chitinophaga sp.
TGCTGTTGGGGATGAAGCCCTTGGCAAAGGTTTCGGCATGGCGGGTATCGAGGATCAGTGCGCTGGTTTCGTTGGCAGCAGCTTCAAAAGCGGCCGGTGATAGGGCACGGGTTCCGCGCTCCATCACGTCGTCAATGCTGTCGTAACCCTGCTTGTTCATCATTACGTTGAGCGGAAAATAGGCAGGAGGTGGCATGAGGCCGTTGGTGACTTCGGCAATGAAGTCGGCTTCGCTCATATCGGCACGCAAGGCATAATTGGTTTGCTTTTGGTGACCCAACGTATCAAAAGTCTCTTTGCTGAGGTTTTTGCCGCAAGCAGAGCCAGCGCCGTGGGCAGGATAAACCAGCACATCATCGGCCAAAGGCATGATTTTGTTACGCAACGAATAGAAGAGGTGGCGCGCCAGGTCTGCCTCGGTGAGGTCTGACTTCACGGCCAGGTCGGGGCGACCCACATCGCCAATGAACAAGGTATCGCCAGTGAACAAGGCGTAGTCTTTGCCTTCGGGTGTACGCAAAAGGTAAGTGGTGCTTTCCATGGTGTGGCCGGGGGTGTGCAATACCACCAGTTCGAGTTCGCCTACTTTCAACACCTCGCCATCGGTAGCATTGTGGGCGTTGAAGTTGGGCTTGGCGTTCGGACCAAAAACGATTTCTGCTCCGGTGGCTTTGGCCAAGTCGAGGTGACCCGATACAAAATCGGCATGGAAATGTGTTTCGAGCACATACTTGATTTTCGCGCCGCTTTTTTCGGCCCGCTCGAGGTAAGCACCAATTTCGCGGAGGGGGTCAATCACCACAGCTTCGCCTTTCGACTCGATGTAGTAGGCACCTTGTGCCAAACATCCGGTATAAATTTGTTCTACGGTCATGGGTAGTTTTTTTGATTTTCTGAAAACAAAACTAGTCGGTGAACAACAAGGGCTTGGTAACTTCAGTTACATCGGGGATTTTTGCAACAAACACTCCGTATTCATGGGGACTTACAAGCACGATGGATAAAACCGGGTTAAGGCTAATTCTTCTTTGGGCATGGTGTTTAGGCTATGCGTTAACGCCACAGGTGGTACGAGCCCAACAACGCCAACAAGCAGTGCAGCAGCATGGTTGGTACATGTACTACGGCAATCACAGTTTAACTGATAAATGGGGTTTGCATACCGAATACCAGTTTCGCCGTCATGGGCTCATTGCCGAATGGCAGCAGTCGCTGTTGCGCGTAGGGGTCGATTATCATGTTGACCCCAACGTACAACTCACCGCAGGTTATGGCTGGATTGTGACCTTCCCCTATGGCGCACAACCTTTGGTGACAGCGCTGAACGAAAACAGGATTTGGCAACAAGCTTTGCTCAAACAAGCGTCGGGCAGGGTGCGGATGAATCACCGATTGCGCATGGAACAACGCTGGATAGAACACTTTACCCCCCTTGCCGACGGCAGCTTGCGTTACGACGGTCGCCAATACAGCGATCGTTTTCGGTATCGTTTTTGGCTGGAAGTTCCACTCAACAAGGCCAAATTTGAACAAGGAACTTGGTTTGCAGCGGCCTACAACGAAATGTTCATCAATTTTGGCCAAAACTTGCGTTTGAACCGCTTCGACCAAAACCGGCTGTATGGTGCCGTGGGCTATCAGTTCAGTCCTAAGGGGAATGTGCAACTTGGTTATATGCAACAATTGATTGTGAAGGGCAATGCCTGGCAGGAGGAGTTGAACAACACCTTGCAGTTGGCGGTAACCTACAACCTCGATTGTAGAAATAAATAAGTGCGGCGGGGCAAAAGGGGCGCTTATGCCAGATCGTTCTTGCTCAAGAACGCTTCGGCGGCCTTTTGCTCCGCCTGTTTTTTGTTGATGTCGATGCCTTTGGCCACCACCTGGTCGTCGACCAGCAGCTCAACCACAAATTGCTTGTGACGCCCTTGCTGCCGGGTGTCGGCTACTTCAAAGGCAATTTTTTTGTTGTTGCGGTGGCTCCACTCTACCAACCGGCTTTTGAAATTGGATTCGGTGTGTACCAAGGTTTCAAAATCAACAAAGACCTTGAGCACGCGGCGTTGTACAAACTGGTTGGTTTTGTTGTAGCCGTGGTCGAGGTAAAAGGCCCCGATGAACGCCTCAAACACATCGGCATTCATGTTTTTGCTCGGTTTCTGGTTTTTTTGGTAGCCCGAAGTTTCCTGCAGCAAGGTGTCGAGTCCGAGCTTGCGGGCCATTTGATCGAGGAAATTGGCATTCACCACTTTCGAACGCATCTCGGTCAAGAAGCCTTCGTCGCGAAAAGGAAATTTTTTAAAGAGCTGCTCCGCAACAATGAGGTCCAAAACGGCATCGCCCAGGTATTCAAGGCGTTCGTTGTTCTTTTTGTACCCAATTTCGGTTTCAACTCTGGCGCTCGAATGCGTAAATGCCAGCCGGTACAGGGTTAAGTTTTTAGGACGAAAACCAGTGAGGTTGAGGATGGCCCGGTACAGCGGGTCTTTCGACTTGAAAAAATTTCCAGGTAAGTTGGCAAGCAGCCTGGTCACGGGCTTATTTTTCGTACTTGCGGAAAATCACCGAAGTATTGTGGCCTCCAAACCCGAAGGTATTGCTCAAAGCAGCACGAATCTCACGCTTTTGAGCCGTATTGAAGGTCAAGTTGATGCGCGGATCAAATTGCGGATCATCGGTGAAGTGGTTGATGGTAGGCGGTACCAGACTGTTGTTCATGGCCAAAATGGTAGCCACAGCTTCTACCGCACCTGCAGCACCCAAAAGGTGGCCGGTCATAGATTTGGTAGAGCTGATGTTCATGCTGTAGGCGTGTTCGCCAAAAACAGCCTGAATCGCCTTGATTTCGCTGATATCGCCAAGGGGCGTAGAAGTACCGTGTACGTTTACGTAGTCAACGTCTTCGGGTTTCATGCCGGCATCGCGGAGGGCGGCCTTCATGACATTGGTAGCACCCAACCCATCGGGATGTGGGGCAGTGATGTGGTATGCATCGGCCGACATGCCGCCACCGGCAATTTCGGCGTAAATTTTGGCGCCACGGGCCAAAGCGTGCTCGAGGTCTTCGAGAATCAATGCTCCTCCACCTTCGCCCAACAAAAAGCCGTCGCGGTCGAGATCAAAGGGCCTACTGGCTGTTTTGGGATCGTCGTTGCGCTCCGAAAGTGCTTTCATGGCATTAAAACCACCCAAGCCGGCTTCGTTTACAGCCGCTTCCGAACCACCGGTGATAAAAATATCGGCGTGGCCCAAGCGGATGTAATTGAAAGCGTCGATGATGGCATTGTTGGCTGAGGCACAAGCCGAAACCGTGGTAAAATTGGGGCCGCGGAAACCGTATTTGATCGACAAATAGCCCGCAGCAATATCCCCAATCATCTTGGGAATAAAGAAAGGATTGAAGCGGGGTGTTCCATCACCCTTGGTATATGCAGATACTTCTTCGAAAAAGGTAAGGATACCACCAATGCCCGACCCCCAAATAACTCCTGCACGATCGGTATCGATTTTTTCCAAATCGAGGCCCGAATCTTTCATGGCTTCTTCAGCCGTGACAAGGGCATAGTGGGTGTAAGGGTCCATCTTCCGCGCTTCCTTCCGGTCCATGTGTTGCAAAATGTCGAAGTTTTTAAGTTCGGCAGCAAACTGGGTTCTGAATTTGGAGGCGTCGAAATGGGTGATGTAGTCGGCGCCACTCACCCCATTCGACAACGCATGCCAGTAGTCAGCTACATTGTTTCCGATTGGGGTGAGTGCACCTATACCAGTTACGACTACTCTGCGTAGTTGCATATACAAATTTATGGAATGGTCGCTTACTTAGCGTTCGCCTCGAGGTAGCTGATGGCCTGACCTACGGTCTGGATGTTTTCAGCCTGATCGTCTGGAATAGAGATGTTAAACTCCTTTTCAAACTCCATGATGAGTTCCACGGTGTCGAGTGAATCGGCGCCCAAATCGTTGGTGAAGCTGGCTTCTGGGGTTACTTCGCTCTCGTCCACACCCAGTTTATCAACCACGATGGCACGAATTCTTGCTGCAATTTCTGACATTTTGTAAGTGTTTGAATGATAAATTCCGTGCAATATTAGTGCATTCCGAAAAAAAAGCAATGCAGTTTTACAAAAGAATGTGCGGAGGAGGCTTGCCGAAGCATTGCGGCACAAAGGGTGGAATTGTATAACTTTGTAGGAATCCCTTCCGCTGTGGCTAAAAAGGTACTGCACTTTGAATTAGAGCTCGAGCAATCGGTCTTGGGCATCAGTACTCCCTTGCGCCCTTTCCAGGTAGCCTGGCACTTCAACCGCTTATTTGGTTATGATTTGCGCCGTGTCGACGACCTTGAACTCTACTTGGGCAAACAAAAAGCACTTTGTTCGTTTCAAAAATTCGCTTTCCTCTTGTCGGAACCTGAAAGCGTTATATATTTGGTGGCCAATGCCGGAAGTGAGGGCAAACTTATTCCTGAGTTGGGAAGTACCTTTGATTACTTTCTGCTGTACGACGAAATACCAGGAATAAGTACCACTCCTGAGCTGCTGCAAACCTTAAGAGCAGCACAGGTATTCACCATTGCCCTCCCGGTGGAAGTAAATGAGAAGTTGCGCTCAAAGCAACATTTAGTTTTTTAAGATGTATTCGAACGAAAAAAAAACCAAGATTGTGGCCACAGTAGGCCCGGCTTGTTCACAAAAGGACGTGCTCACACGCATGGTAAAAGCAGGCGTTAACGTATTTCGCCTCAATTTTTCACATGCCAACTACGACGATTTACGCCAAGTAATTGCCAGTATTCGCCAAATCAACCAGGAATTGGGAAGCAACGTGGCCATTTTGGGCGATTTGCAAGGCCCCAAAATCAGGATCGGCGAAGTTCAGAACAATGGAATAACTTTAAAAACAGGTGATCGTTTGAAGTTGGTTACCGAAAAATGCATCGGAACCAAGGAACGGATTTACCTCAACTACCTCGAATTCCCGATAGATGTGGAAGAGGGCGACCAAGTATTGCTCGACGATGGCAAAATCAAGTTTGAAGTGGTGAGTACCAACCGACTCGACGAGGTGGAAGTGGTGGTTATCCATGGCGGATTGTTGTCTTCGAAAAAGGGCGTGAACTTGCCCAATACCAAGGTTTCGCTGCCTTCGCTCACCGAAAAGGATTTGCAGGACCTTGATTTCATCTTAGAGCACGACCTCGATTGGGTGGCCCTGTCGTTTGTGCGTGAAGCAGCCGACATCGTCGATTTGCGCGAGCGCATCAACAAACAAGGCAAGAACATCCACATCATTGCCAAAATTGAAAAGCCCCAGGCTGTTGCCAATATCGATGCCATTGTGGCCGAAACCGACGGTGTAATGGTGGCGAGAGGCGACTTGGGCGTTGAATACCCCATCGAAAAATTGCCCCTCATCCAAAAACTCATTGTGCAGAAGTGCTTGCGTTTGAGCAAGCCGGTCATCATTGCCACCCAGATGATGGAAAGCATGATCACGAGCTTTATGCCTACACGCGCCGAAGCCAACGACGTGGCCAATGCCGTCATCGATGGGGCCGATGCGTTGATGCTTTCGGGTGAAACTTCGGTCGGACAGCATCCGGTACAAGTGATCGAATACATGGTGCGCATCATCCGCAATGTGGAAGAAGAGGCCGAACAGATCTATCACCGCGACAATGAAACGCCGCAAGACAGCCCTACCTTCTTGTCAGACAGTTTGTGCTACATTGCTGGCAGAGCCGCCAAGTATGTGCAGGCGAAGGCCATCATTGGCATGACCAAGTCGGGATACACCGCATACCAGGTGGCCAGCTACCGTCCCAAGGCCAGCATTTTTGTATTCACCCCCGACCCAGCACTGCTTACGCGCATCAGCTTGTTGTGGGGAGTGAGGGCGTTTTATTACGATAAGTTGACGACCACCGACGAAACCATTAGTGACGTGCTTAGCATGCTCAAAGGCAAAAAATTGCTTGAAAAGGGAGATGTGGTGGTCAACACCGGCGCCATGCCCATCAAAAGCAAGCACAGGGCTAATTTTATGAAGTTTTCGGTGGTGGAGTAAGGGCTTACTGTCCGAAATGTTGCCATTTGCCATTGTTAAGAATGCAGCATCTTTGCGGTTAAGTAATTATCCATGGAAATATTCATCATTTTAGTCCTCGTTCTGTTGAACGGCCTTTTTTCGATGTCGGAAATCGCCTTGGTTTCGGCACGTAAGGCGAGACTAGATGCTTTGGCTGCCCAAGGCAACCGCAAAGCCCAAGCAGCGCTCGAACTGGCCAAAGCGCCCAACACATTTCTTAGCACGGTGCAAATCGGCATTACGGTCATCGGGCTGATCACGGGCATTTACAGTGGCGAAAACATCACTGATGACTTTGAGCTGATCTTACGAGAGATAACTTGGCTGCGGCCCTACAGTCACGAGGCGGCCCTGATCACGGTTGTGTTTTTGGTTACTTTTGCTTCATTGGTACTGGGTGAGTTGGTTCCCAAACGTTTGGGTATGAGCCGGCCTGAAGCCGTAGCCATGGCAGTGGCACGCCCGATGCAAGTCGTTTCACTTTGCAGCAAACCATTCATCTGGTTGTTAACCACCTCGACCGAGGCAATTTTACGGTTGTTCGGTGCTCAAAACATGACACAACAGCATGTGACCGAAGAAGAAATCAAATCCATCATCCAAGAAAGCGTGCTGACCGGAGAAGTTCAAGAAATTGAGCAGGATATCGTGGAGCGTGCTTTTGGACTTGGCGATTTACGGGTGAGCTCCCTCATGACCCATCGGCGTGACTTGGTGGGCATTTACATCGACAAGCCGGTTGATCAAATCAGGCAAGTAGTTGAAGCGGAATTGCATAGTTTTTATCCTGTTTTTAAAGGGCCTGATTATGAAACCCTGGGGGTGATTGGTTTGAAAGATCTATTCAAGCTGTCACTTCCGTGGACACGTGACGCTTTGCTGGGCATACTGCGAAAACCACATTATTTCCCCGAATACCTCACGGTATACAATGCGTTAGAAAAGTTCAAAGCCGATCGCATCCATTACGGATTGGTGATTGACGAATACGGCGGTCTGCAAGGGATGGTTACCATCAACGATATTTTGGAGGCTTTGGTGGGTGAAATCAACGAGCTGGATGAAGAAGAATATCGGATCATTGAATTGGGTGAGAACGAATGGTTAGTCGATGGGGCTTATCCTTTTTTTGAATTCATCAATTATTTCGATTTGGATGGTCCTATTGAAAAAGACCTTCTATTCAATACACTTGCCGGCTTGTTACTTGAGGAAATGGAGCGTTTTCCAGTGGAGGGGGAATCGATTGTTTGGCATGGGCTTGAGCTTGAAGTGGTAGGCATGAGCGCGATGAGGATTGAAAAAATAAAGGTGAGGCGCCTTTTAAATGCGTAAAGGCAGTTGATTTCGATACAACATGTACATAATTAAAGCCTTTTGGCTACTTTTGTCGTCCCCAATGGGGCTCTTAGCTCAGCAGGTTAGAGCATCTGACTCATAATCAGAGGGTCGCTGGTTCGAGCCCAGCAGGGCCCACCAACAAAGGCCGCGCGCAAGTGCGGCCTTTTGAATATTTCCACATGCAGCCACCCATCCGCCATTTGATTTTTGACCTTGGAGGTTTGTTCATTGATGTTTACATGGACCGCTTTGCCAGCAGTTTGCAGCAATTGGTGGGCAAAGAGGTGATGCCTACACTTGAAAAGCTTCAGAACGAAAAGTTTTTCGATGCCTACGAAACAGGTCACATTCATACCGCTCAATTTTTAGATACACTTTCTTCAGCATTCGGATGTCATTTTGGTTTTGAGCAATATGTCAACTGCTGGAATGCCATTTTAGGCCGGGTGCAATTAGAGCAGCTAGAATTGATACAGCCACTACGCAATCATTGTGATGTAGTACTGCTGAGCAACACCAACAGCTTGCACGTTGAAGCCTTAGAGGCTGACTTTGAAGCTCGTCATCCCGGTGCCAAACTGCATGATTATTTCGACCGCATATACTACTCTCAAGAAATAGGCTTGCGCAAACCCGATGAGGAGGTATTTGGTTTTGTAGCACACGATAGCGGATTTGACCCTACGGCTACCCTATTCATCGACGATTCGCCTGCTCACCTGGCTGGCGCCCAAAAACTGGGCATTCAAACACAGTTGCACCCGCAAAATCAGCCGCTATTGCCCACATTACAGCTGGCAGGCTTGTTTTAAACGCTTAGCGCTTTGCTCAAATTTTCTGCAGGAACCGTGATGTATACCGATTGACCCAAAAAGTCGAGGTCGACACGGAATTTTTTATCGCCTGCACGGCTCACCAAAACGCCCTGCCTGCCAGCAAGTGGGCCTGTGAGAACTTCTACTTGGTCGCCTGGTTGCAAATCCAACTCCGCTGTTTCGAGGGCATATCCTGTGTCGAGCATGCGGCGCAAGAAGTCCATTTGGCTGTCGGGTATGCGTACGGCTTGTCCGTTAAAGGCTACAAAACGGATGATGCCATAGGAGTTCAGTGTTTGAAAATACTCTCGCTCGCTGATGTGCACAAACAGATACGACCTGAACACAGGCTCTTCCACCCATTTCCAACGGTCGCTCCAACGACGCCTCAATCGTTGCATAGGCAACCAATTTTCGACGCCCTGTTTGTCGAGCTGTGCCTTCGCTCTTTTTTCAAAGCGCGGCAAGGTATAGGCAGCGTACCAATGGTATTCGCTCAAGGATGGCTTATTTACGTGGAAAACTGCGTCCGTGTGCTTCGCGGTACAAATCTTCTTCGGGAAGTGACTTGAAATATGCGTAGGTAATACGCAGGCCCTCTTCGCGGCTTACCCGAGGCTCCCAACCCAAAAGTTTTTTCGCCAGCGTAATGTCGGGTTGGCGCTGTTTGGGGTCGTCTTTGGGCAAGTCCTTGTACACAATTTTTTGGTTGGTACCGGTCAATTTGATGATTTCTTCGGCAAACTGCTTGATGGTAATTTCAACTGGATTGCCAATGTTTACCGGTCCGGCATAATCACTTTTTAACAAGCGGTAGATGCCTTCCACCAAATCATCGACATAACAAAACGAACGGGTTTGTGAACCGTCGCCGAATACGGTGAGGTCTTCACCGCGCAAAGCCTGGCCGATGAATGCTGGCAAAGCACGGCCGTCGTTGAGGCGCATGCGTGGACCATAGGTGTTAAAAATGCGTACAATGCGTGTTTCTACACCGTGATAGGTATGATAGGCCATCGTAATGGCTTCTTGGAAACGTTTGGCTTCGTCGTAAACCCCACGTGGGCCAACTGGATTTACATTTCCCCAGTATTCCTCTGTTTGTGGGTGTACCATCGGGTCGCCATACACTTCCGATGTGCTGGCCACCAGAATGCGTGCCTTTTTTTCTTTGGCCAAGCCCAATAGATTGTGGGTGCCCAATGAACCTACCTTGAGGGTTTGGATGGGAATTTTCAAGTAGTCGATGGGACTGGCGGGTGATGCAAAATGTAAGATCTCGTCGATTGGACCAGATACATGCACGTATTTGCTCACATCGTGGTGGTAAAACTCAAAGTTGGGCAACTTCATCAAGTGTTCGATATTGCGCATATCGCCAGTAATGAGGTTGTCCATGCCCACCACCTGATAACCTTCTTTGATGAAGCGATCGCAAAGGTGCGAACCCAAAAAGCCGGCGGCGCCGGTAATCAATACACGTGGCATAGGAGAGGTTTGGGCGGTAAAGATAGGAATTAATGCTGCCCGCTATGGTTATTGCATCACCAATTTTTCTGTTTCTAAAGCCTGCAAAACGCCATCCCATAGTGCTTTTCTGCATCCCAAAGCACGGGCAACCATGCGAGAGGCTTCTTCCCACAAAAGGGGGTCGTTGCCGCAGCAGCCGATGGTCATCTCCAGCGCCAGCTGGCTGTGGTGGCCTCCGTCAACTTCTATGTGCCGTTCGAGATAATATTGAAAATCTGCCAAGGTTTCGGGATGTTGCTGGCTGAGTTCTTGCACCATGGCGTGGAACATATCCGGGATAAGGTCTTCGCGACCGAAGGTGAAAACGGAAGCAAGGTTACTAACTTTATTTTCGGCGAGCAATTCAAAAGTAAAGCGCACAAATTGTCGTGCCGCTGCGGGCGTATTGGCCTTTTCAAACGCCATTTCAAGCGAATCGCCTGCGCGCAAAGAACCTATAAAGGCCTGGATTCCCAGGGTATCGGCACCCATTTTTTCCATGGCTTGGAGGTACATCTCAAAATGGCTCATGCGTACACCATGGCGGTCTACATCAGATTCTTCTCCTACCACAATTTCATTGATCAGGAAGCGGCTATCTGCTGAGCCAACGGGTAGCCAGGGCAACGATACGCAAGTAAGATTTCTTTGCAGGGCTTTCAGAAGCGACATAAAGTCCCAAACAGCATAAACATGGAATTCGCTGAAGGTTTGTAATGCCTCCAGTTGATGCATGTGCTGATACAGCGGATGGTTGATGATGGCATGACGCTCGGGAGCAATGTGAGTACGAAGGCTATTCAGGAAGTTTTCCATACCCTAAAAACCCCAAATTTTCAAATTAGTTTGCCTGTTCGCTCAAAAATTTGATGCGCACCAACTTTATCTCTTCTTCCGAAAAATCCTCCCCAAAATGGCGCTGCGCAGCCGTTAAATCGTCGGTTTCGGCACTTCGGAAATAGTCGTAAACTTCTGCTTGCAGGTCTTCATCCATTACCTCATTCAAATGGTAATCGATGTTGACCTTGGTGCCCGAATCGACAATCGTTTTGATTTCTTCCAAAATATCGTCGTAGCTCAAGCCCTTGCTGCGTGCGAGTTCTTGCAACGGAATTTTGCGATCGATGCCGCCTATGATGAAGACCTTTACGCCCGATTTGTTGACGGTGCTTTTGACCACAAAATCGGCCGGACGGTCAATTTCGTTTTCTTCAACGTACTTGGCAATGAGCTCGATGAAGGCCTTGCCAAACTTCATGGCTTTGCCCGGACCTACCCCGCTGATCTGCTGTAATTCGCTCAGTGAGGTAGGGTAATTGGTGGCCATTTCTTCAAGCGAAGGATCCTGGAAAATCACATAGGGAGGCAAATTGCGCTCTTTGGCGAGTTTTTTCCGCAGGTCGCGCAGCATGTCAAATAACTTGCTGTCGAGGGTGTCGGTTTGTTGGCTTTCAATTTCTTCGTCGCGACCAGCCTCCTCATAGTCGTGGTCCAAGGGCACATCAATGGGGTATGGATCGGCCAGGTATTTTTCACCGGCAGGCCCCAATTTCAGCAGTCCATAGTTTTCGATGTCTTTCAACAAAAAATTGTTGAACAGGGCCACTTTGATGGCCGATTTCCAGAATCGTTCACCCTTTTCTTTGCCTTTGCCGAAACCGGTCATGCGGTGGTGCCCGTAAGCTTCAATCGACGGACTCACCTCGCCCATGAGGTAGGCAAGCACATGGAAGAAGTCGAACTTTTTCACCAACTCTTTGACCGTGTTGAGCAATAGCAACATATCGGCCTGTACCGTTTCACGCGGTTGCGGATGGCGGCAGGCGTCACACATTTGGTTGCAATTGCTTTCGGCATAAACTTCTCCGAAATAATGGAGTATTTGGCGGCGGCGACATACGGCCGATTCGGCATACGACACCACTTCGTGTAGCAATAAATGGCCTATTTCTTTTTCCGAAACAGGCTTGTCTTTCATGAATTTCTGCAGTTTCAGGATGTCTTTATCGCTGTAATACGCAATACAAACCCCTTCCAAACCGTCTCTTCCGGCACGTCCGGTTTCCTGGTAATAGCTTTCGATGGATTTAGGGATGTCGTAATGGATCACGAAACGCACATCGGGTTTGTCGATGCCCATGCCAAAGGCAATGGTGGCCACAATCACATCTACTTCTTCCATCAAGAAGGCATCTTGGTTTTTCATGCGCACGGCCGAATCGAGTCCGGCATGGTAAGGCGCTGCCTTGATACCGTTGGCCACGAGGGTTTCGGCTATTTCTTCGGCTTTTTTGCGGCTAAGGGTGTAGATGATTCCTGATTTGCCGGGATGGTCTTTGATGTATTTGATGATGCTCTTGAGGGCATTGATCTTTGGACGCACCTCATAATACAGATTCGGGCGGTTGAAGCTCGATTTGAAAACCGTGGCTTCTGCCATCTGCAGGTTTTTCATGATGTCGAGCTGCACCTTGGGCGTGGCCGTTGCCGTGAGGGCAATGATGGGCACATCGCCAATCAGCTGCACCATTTGGCGGATTTTGCGGTATTCGGGACGGAAATCGTGGCCCCATTCCGAAATACAGTGCGCCTCGTCAACAGCTACAAAACTGATTTTAACGCTTTGCAAAAAAGCGATGTTTTCGAGCTTGCCCAATGATTCGGGGGCTACATACAGCAATTTGGTGGTACCGTTGGTGACATTGTCTTTCACCCGTTTGATATCTGCTTTGTTGAGCGACGAGTTTAAAAACTCGGCAATGCCCTCTGCCCCCGAAAAGGCCCGGATGGCATCTACCTGGTTTTTCATCAAGGCAATGAGGGGCGAAATAACGATCGCCGTTCCTTCTTGCGCTATGGCTGGTAACTGATAGCAGAGCGACTTTCCCGCTCCAGTGGGCATGACGACAAATGTGTTTTTGCCTTCATAAATGTTCTGTACGATGTCTTCCTGCTGACCCTTAAAAGTGTCAAAACCGAAAAACGATTTTAACGCTTCGCGTAGTTTCTCCTTGGAATCCATACCAATAATCGCCTCGTGCACCGAAATTCAATACTTTTGTATGTCAAGATAAATAAAAATCCCGACTTGCCTAACAAACTTGAAATAAAAAAAGCTGCGCAAAGGTCGTTAAAAATCGAAGGAAATGCCATTCTGGCCTTGGCTGAAAGTATTGACGATGCTTTTGTGGCAGCGGTAAACCTCATTTTGAACGCCCAAGGACGGCTGGTAGTTACCGGCATTGGTAAAAGTGCCTTGATTGGACAGAAGGTGGTCGCTACCCTCAACAGCACGGGTACCCCCAGTTTATTCATGCATGCGGCAGATGCGGTACATGGCGATTTGGGCATGGTACAACGGGGCGATGTGGTTTTGTGCATTTCGCAAAGCGGTAATACCCCCGAAATCAAATTGCTGGTACCCATGATCAAACACGGGGGCAATGCCCTCATTGGCATGACAGGTGATGCGGGAAGTTTTTTGGCCAAACAAAGCGATGTGCTTTTGCATGCTGCCATAACCGAAGAAGCTTGTCCGCTCAAACTCGCCCCAACCACCTCTACCGCCGTGCAATTGGCATTGGGTGATGCACTGGCTGTTTGCTTGCTCGAGCAGCGGGGTTTTACCGAAAGGGACTTTGCCCGCTACCATCCTGGTGGCGCTTTGGGTAAACGATTGTACCTGCGTGTCGACGATTTGCTGGTGAATAACCAAGCACCGGCAGTGCAGTTGCATGCACCTGTAAAAGAGGCCTTGTTGGCGATAAGCTCGGGGCGCTTGGGGGTAACGGCTGTGCTTGATGGCGCGCAATTGGCGGGCATCATTACCGACGGTGATGTACGCCGCATGCTCGACAAACATGCAGATCTTTCAGAATTGCGCGCCGTTGATATCATGACGGCGCATCCGCGCACCATTGCCATGGGTAGTTATGCCGCTGATGCCCTGCAAACCATCAAGGCGGGCAACATCACCCAGTTGCTGGTGGTAGATGAGGCCGGTACATACAAAGGAGTAGTGCACATACACGATTTGTTAAAGGAAGGCATCATCTAGCCTTCACGTCAATTGTGTATCTTGGTGGCTCAAACAATAGCATGAACAAGCTATATGTAGTTATCATGGCAGGCGGGGTTGGAAGCCGATTGTGGCCCATCAGTACCCAGCACAAGCCCAAACAATTCCTCGATTTGTTGGGCACTGGCGAAACCCTATTGCAAGCCACCTACAAAAGGGCCTTGCTGCTGGCACCAGCTGCTCAGATTTTGGTGGTGACCAACCGGCAATGGAGCGATGTGGTGATGGAGCAATTGCCCGAAATGGAAGCGGCCCAATTGGTGGCCGAACCCATCCGCAAAAACACTGCTACGGCTACATTGTATGCTGTTAACAAAGTTGCCAACCGCGACATGCAGGCCGAATTGGTGATCATGCCTTGCGATCACGTCATCACTGATACCCATCGCTTTGAACGTGTCATCAAAACCGGCTTAAAATATGTCCGCAAACATGCCGAACTGCTTACCGTAGGCGTTAAAGTCAGCCGTCCCGAAACCAATTACGGCTACATTCAGTACCTGCCCGAAGCTGTTGACGATCAGGTGCACAACATCAAAACTTTCACCGAAAAGCCTACCAAAGAAATCGCAAACGCCTTTCACCGGTCGGGTGATTTTTTGTGGTACTCGGGTATAAAGGTGGTGAGCGTGGCCACACTCCTCGATTTGTTTGCCAACTACTTGCCCGATACTGCCCAGCTTTTTGAAGAGGTGCGCCCTTACTTGAATACAGAGGAAGAAGTCCGCTGCATCGATAAAATATACCCCCAGTGCGAAACCATGGCCTTCCGCCAGGCCGTCATGTACAAGGCGGTCGACAAGGTGAAGGTGCTCTTGGGTGATTTTGGTTGGACCGATTTAACCCTTTGGGGAGAGGTGTACGCTTCGCACGACAAAGACTACCTCGGAAATGCTGTAACAGGCGCCAATGTAGTGGTGTACGACGCCAGCAATTGCTTGGTAGAAGTGTCAGGCGACAAGCTGGTCATCATCAGTGGGCTCGAAGATTATATTGTGGCCGACTCACCCAAAGGATTGCTCATTTGTCCGCGTGATCAGGAGAATGAAATAAAGAACATGCTGTTTGAAACCAAGCGTCAACTCGGCGATAAATATTTGTAAGGATGATGAAAAGACTGCTTTTGATTTGGTTAGGATTGGGTTTGTTGGAATCGGCCATGGCGCAGGGCGAGTTCAAACTCCGCCGTGTGCATGTATACCGCGATGGTGCCGCCATGCTCGAATACAGTGGCTTTATGGCTACCCGTCAGGCCCGATTCATGATGGATTTGCCGGCGATCGCCCGTCCCGAAGGCATTCAGGTACGCATAGACGACCGTGAAAAACTGGTGAACTATTTGGTGCATGAAGTAGAAACCGAGGCCAGCCAGATTTATGGCGAAATGGTTGACCTTTTGCGGGCAAACGTTGGTCAAAACCTAACGGTAGAGTCCTTCGAAGGCAGCGAAAGCGTAGGGTATAGTGGTGAATTATTGCCCATGCATCCCGAAGCCGAGGTAGTATTGCTGCGGACACCCAATGCCATAGAAACGATACCCATCAAAACCATCACCCATGTAACGGGCGGCAGAAGTTTGCACACCACCAAGGTGGTCAAGCGCAAGAGCTTGGCGCTCAGCGTGTATTTGGTAAGCGATTTTAATGAACTGCCGCTCACGGTTTTGGTGCCTGCCAACGGCTTTGCCAGCGAAGCACGCTACTTGCTCGATTTTGACAAGGAAAAACCGGAAATGAGCCTCGACTTGAGCCTGTTCAGCCCCCTTACCCTCGATGAGGTAGATATCTTGTACTACAACCACGCCTTTTTTGAGCGCGAAGTTTCCTCTTTTACCAGTCAGGCCGCTTTCCGCTTGGCCGGAGCCAAAATGCAAGCCGCCACACGCACCCATTATCAGGTATTGGCAAGTGAGGTGCCCCTGGCCCTTACCGATGAAGTGGTGGTGCCGGCATGGGAACCTGGCGACCAGGCATTGACCAGCAAAACCACCGGTAAACGCTATTTGAGTTTGACCAATAACAGCCAAATGGACTGGTTTGCATCGGGCATCTACGAGCGCAAAGGACTGAGTTTGGGCCGAATTCCGGGTGTTTTGCCCGAAATCCCCAAAAAAGCAACGGCCCGCATGGAGTATGGCCCATCGCCTTATGTGCTCACCGACAATGCACGCCTGGTGAAAATCAAAAAGAAAGCCATCGACCTCAACGGCATGAAGTACGACAGCTACCTGTACATCGGTCGCATTGAAATACGCAATACGAGCCGTGAAGCCGGTCGCGTACGCATCATCAAACATTGCGTACCCGATGCACGCCGCAACTATTGGTTTGCCAACCAGTTTTTCGATTTGAAAGACAAAACCAAGCAGGAAGTTACCCAACTCGAATACGAAGTGAAAGTGGAAGCCAACGACGTGGCTTTTTATTCCTACCGCTACGAATTATTACTGCCCAGCGAAGATTGACATGGAACGCCCGGCCTTTTCAGCATTTTCGCCCCATTTGTTTTGGGACGTTGACCTCAAGCAATTGAGCTGGGAGAAGCATACACCCTTCTTGGTAGGCCGGATAATGGAATACGGGGTAATGGAAGATTGGGAATTGCTACGAAAGTACTTTACCATCGATGAAATTGCCGACGAGGCGGCCAAGCTTAGAACCTTGAATCCGTTGACATTTAACTTTATCACTTCCATAAGCGGGCGTGATCCAAAAAGTTTCAGATGCTATTACTTCAAAGCGTTCGAACAGACACTTTAGCGCTCCTTCAAGAAATCAGGAAGCAGCCATTTTTTGATGATTTCATTCTCGTAGGAGGTACAGCCCTCGCTCTTCACCTTGGTCACAGATTATCTATTGACCTTGATTTTTTCACTTTGAACAACCAAAAATTTGAGGAAATCAAGGATGCTCTTGCTCCATTTCAAAATAAAATGGCACTTCACGACACCAAGAAAATAAAGGTTTATAATATCAACGAGGTAAAGGTTGACTTTGTGAATTACATCTATCCTTGGTTGGAGCCCATAGTTGATCCGGACGGCCTCAGAATAGCCTCTCTAAAGGATATTGCCGCTATGAAAATTGCTGCCATCACCAACCGAGGTACTAAAAAAGATTTTGTGGATATGAATGAGCTGCTCAAGCATTTTGAACCTAAGCAGCTTTTGGGCTTTTATGCGGAAAAGTATCATGATTCTTCTCGGTTAATGGCCTTAAAACGTTTGATGTATTTTCAAGATGCCGAGGAAGATGCTATGCCAGAAATGCTTCAAGACGAAACCTGGATACGGGTTAAGAAAAACATTTTAAATGCTTTTTCAGGGATAGCCTAAGAATACGAAGGGCGGGATTTGCATCCCGCCCTCTCCATTTAAAACCGCAACTGCACATTGGCCAGGAAATTGGTGCCGGCCTGTGGATAGAAGAAGTTGGAAGCTACCAACGAACCATCAAAAATATAGGGGTAGGTGTAGCCATTGGCGCTGTACATCAAATTGGTGAAGTTGTTCACCAACAAGCCAAAAACAAACTGCTTGGCGAAACCGTAACCCGGCATTTGGTAATTCACACGCAGGTCGTGTACCAGGTAGGCGGGCAATGAACGGGCATTGTCGCCGCTGTTGTCGAGATACTGTTTGCCAACGTATTTACTGAGCACATCCAACTGCAAGCCTTTGGCCGGACGGAAGCCAAGAATGCTCGTGGCAATTAGGTCGGGTGAAAAGGCAATGGGCGTATTGTTGAAGCTGCGGCTGCGGGCATTGCCAATAAAATCGAAATTGGCGTCGTACAAGTCAACGTATTCGTCGTAGTTGAGAATGCGGTTGCGGCTGAGGGTGAGGTTGGCGCCCCACTGAAACCATTGGGTAACATTTACCCCATATTCCAACTCAATGCCCGCACGGTAGCTTCGGTCAACGTTGGTGCGGATGTAGCCACCCACATCGTTGATTTGGCCGTTCAACACCAATTGGTTGTAGTAATCCATGTAGTACACATTGGCCTGAAAGAGACTGCGTTTTCCTTGTCGCTTGTAACCCAATTCATAATCGATCATGCGCTCGGCTTGGGGACGGCTCACCGGGCTTGATTCTACCAAATCGGCCCTCACGGGTTCGCGGTTACCCACGGCCACCGAGGCAAACACCTGGCTCGCGGCATCGATGCGGTACAAAGCACCGGCTTTGGGGTTGAAAAAGTCGAAACGTACATTTTGATCCACATTCACCAGCTGGTTGTTGAAGCCCTCAAAGCGGTAGTTGATACCTCGGTATTGCAAGTCGCCATACAAAAACAAGTTGTCGAGCAGGGTATACTCTCCCCGTATGTAGATGTTGTAGTCGGTTTTCAGGGCGTTATTTTCGTAGTAACGCGGACGCAATTCGCTCGTAGGACCGAGCAGGCGCGCCCAAACCACATCCCCAAAATGGTCGCCATTGTACTGGTACCAGCCGCCGCCAATCGTAGTATTCAGCTTGCCGACTTTATAGTTGGCGGTGAGCAAGGTGCCGTAAAAATGGTTGTCGAGCCAGCGCTGGCGGATAAAGTCCGTGCGGGTTACGGTGTCACTGCCAATCACCACATTGGGCAGTCCATAGCGCGAATAGCGCTCGTTGTTGCGGAACTGCTCGTAATATCCGCGGCCATAGGTGTAAAACCAGGTGCTGTTCAAGGTCCAGCGGCTGTTGGGGGTATAGGTGTAAAAGAGCTGGTAGTGGTCTTGCTGGTAATTGTCGGTTTCGTTTTCGTAAAAACGGGTGTTGCCTTGTGGGTCGGTGTATTGTCCGGCCGGATTAAACCTGCGGTTCGTCGCCAGCGAATCTTGCGGCACGCCGTACCAGGCTTGGTAAGTTTTTTCGCGACCACTGAAAATGTTGAAGCGCAGGATGCTCTTTTTGCCGTAGCGCCCACCGCTGAGGGCATAGCTGCTGAGGTCGCTGCTGGCCCGATCGATGTAGCCATCGCTCGTAATGCGGCTCAAACGGCCGTCGAACGCCCAGCCACTTTTGAGCAAACCGGTACCGAAAGTGGCGTTTTGGCGCCAGGTGTTGAATGAACCCACACTGAGACCGAGGTTGGCGTAGGCCGTATCGATGAGCTGATTGGTTTGGATGTTGAGGCTGGCGCCAAAAGCCGCGGCGCCGTTGGTGCTGGTGCCCACGCCGCGTTGTATTTGGATATTGTCGACCGAGCTGGCAAAGTCGGGCATGTTCACCCAAAACACCCCGTGCGACTCGGCATCGTTCACGGGAATACCGTTCATGGTAACGTTGATGCGGGTAGCATCGCTGCCACGGATGCGGATGCCGGTATAGCCCACGCCTGCGCCGGCATCGCTGGTTACCACCACCGATGGAGTGAATTGCAGCAAGAAGGGCAGGTCTTGCCCGAGGTTTTGCTTGGCCAGCTCCTCCTTGGTCACATTGGTCACGGCCATGGGTGTGATGTCGCTGGCGCGGGTGGCTTCTACCACCACCTCGTCGCTGAGCATGCGCTTGGCTTGCAGGGCGATGTTGAGGCTGCGGTCGGCACGCAGCTCAATGCGCTGGTTTTCTGTTTCATATCCCAGGTATTGTACCCTGAGCTGGTAGGTGCCCGCAGGCAATTGCGCCAGGCGGAAGCTGCCATCGGCACCACTGGCGGTACCGCGGAAGGTGTTTTCGAGCAAGATGGATGCGCCGGCCAATGGTTGTCCGGTTACGGCATCGGTAATTTTACCCGAAATGCTGTGTTGGGTAGTTTGTGCGCCGGCTACCAGTTGCAGGAGCAGGAGCGCGAGGAGGGTGATTGTACGCATTTGCGAAACAGTTGAAGGTTTTACAAATGCTCACCAGGGGCAAGTAAGCAGGAACTGACTTAAAAAACATCTTCCCTTCGCAGGAATTACCCTGTGCAGGTTCAATGGGTATGATCTCAGCCGCACCGAAATGCAGCACCCCTAAAGATGTCGCAAAGGTAAGTGGCAAATGCAAAATGTCAAGTACGACTTTTTATCAAGCCAACCATTCACGCAATTTCTGCTCAATTTCGGGATAGTGTTCCTTGCCGGGCATGTGTCGCGCACCTTGCAAAATGTGGGAGTCAGCCAGGTTGGGGAAAATGGTTTTTGCGCGGGCAATGGCTTCTCTGCCGGGGAAAAACAAGTCGTCATCAGTTACCATGACATAAGCAGGTGGTGGAAGTGCTGCACATCGGCTGCTTGGAGCAACTTCGGACGCCGATAGTCCATGTACAAAACCTCGGCTTTGCCTGCGATGATCACCCTTGTCTGCCCGAAGGAGGCCGCTTTCCGGCTGTTGTAGTTTTGGGGTGCATGGGGCTTCCATGGACAAGCCAAGACTACTCCTTACCTTTGGTGGAGTGGATGCCCCGATTTCTTGGAAGCACAATGCATGCAGGTTGCGCCTATTCGCCGCTTTATGCGTCGCCCTGGTGGCACCATATGCCGCTACGGGTACCGATAGTACGCAAAAAGCGCCAGCGCCATGGTCCTATCAGCTGTATGCCGAAGGCTATTATGTCTACGACAACGGATTTCCGGCCAAGGAGAATCGGCAAGATTTCTTTTTCAACCATAACCGCCACGCACAATTGGCCATTAACCTGGCGGCTGCCAAAATAAGCTACAAATACAACCGGTGGAAAGGCAATGTGGCCGTGCTCGGCGGGACCTACAGCGCCGACAACTATGCTGCCGAGCCCGCGGCATTACGTCATTTGCTGGAGGCCAATGTGGGCTATCGGTTGCATCGAACCGAGGACTGGTGGTTAGAAGCCGGTGTTTTTCCTTCTCATATTGGCTTTGAGAGCGCCTTTTCTTTCGACAATTTCACCTTGAGCAGGTCTATTTTGGCCGAAAACAGTCCTTATTTTTTGTCGGGAGCCCAAATCAAGTATGCCAAAAACGATTGGCAGGCCGCCTTGCTCTTGCTCAACGGTTGGCAGCGCATTCAACGGCAATCCGACCAACGACTGCCTGCCCTCGGCACACAAATCAACAGAACTTTTGGGCATTGGGTGTTCAATTGGAGCAGCTTTACCGGACGCATGGCGCCCGATAGCCTAAACCGCTGGCGCAGCTTTCACAATACCTTTGCTATTTGGAAGCCTACCAATCGCTTTTCGGCCATCTTTGGTTTCGATATTGGCTGGCAAAACCAATCAAGCCAAAGGGCCATGTGGTTCAGCCCCGTGGCGATAGGGCGTTATGCCCTCGGCAAACATTGGTTTTTGGCTGCGCGCACCGAATATTATGCCGATCCTGAGGGAGGGATTGTTCCGGTTGCGGCAACAAGCGGATTTCGGACCTGGGGTTTTTCGGGCAATGTAGACTATATGCGTGAACACTGGCTGTTTCGGTTAGAAACGCGCTACTTGCAAAGTCCCAGCGCGGCTTTGAACCCCCATGCCAGGCAGCAAAGCCAAAATCTCAGCTTTATCGTGAGTATTTCGGGCCGCTTGCAAGGAAGCTGGTAGCTCCGCCTTAATTCGCGATGGTAAAACGAATGATCAAACCACCGCTGGTTTGGCGGTTGGGGAAGGTGGTGCTGATGAAAGGGGTATTGAGCAAATAATCGTAGAAGAAACGGATGTTCACCCGGTCGTTGAGCACATAGTCAATGCTCGGCTTGATAGATACGTTGCGGCCACCCCCCGATGGTTGTGCTTCGGCACCATCCAAATCGCGCAGGATGTTGGTGTTGTCGCGGATGTTAAAGTCGAAGCGCACATTGAGGTCGTTTTGGGTGTTCGACTGCTTGCCATTGAACAAAAAGGGCAATTTCGGTTGGGTAATGCGGTATCCGGCGCCGATGGTGAATTCGTTCGTGCGCATTTCGTTGAGGCGGTTGTTCAACAAAGTGAGGGTGAGCGTACGCATTTGCTTGTATTCTACACGCAAAGTCACGTTGTTTTTCAAGGTGGCATCTACCCCTATGAGTGGGGCCAATTGCTCCGAAATGGTTACCTGCGTAATCTGATACTTGGGATGGAAATCGCGGGTGATTACCGTGTCACGACTTGAAACACCGCCATTGGTTTCGCGGTAGATGAGGTTGGTGGTAAAATTGCCTACCGTGTATACCGAACGGTAACTGTGATTAAGCGTCAACGATTGAAAAATGTTCTTGGCCCAGGCCATGCGTGTGATGCCATTGTAGGTAATGCGCCAGTTTGGCATGGGCAAACGCGGGAAAATACCCAAATCGGCAGTGTTTGGGTCTTGACCGGTGTATGCAGCCAGGAACGATGGCACCAATACATTGAGCGAACTGCGGCTGTAGCCATCGGGGAAAAAGCTGTCTACCTCGCCACGGCCCGCACTGTTGGGATTTAAGCCAGCCAGTCGCTCGGCAATCACCAATCGAGAGCTTTCAAATTCGCGGAAGACCGCTGATTCGAGGTAGCCACCCTTGGTTGGGTCGGTTTCGATGCGCTCAAAAGCACTTCTCCAACTGATCACCGATACGCTGTAATCGCCCGATTCGAGCGAGTTGAATTGCTGGATATCGCCAAAGGCATCGGCCCTGAAATTTTGCTGAAAACGGAAGTTCCGTGTTTGATTGATGCTCAATACCACCCTGAAATCTTTGAAGGGCTCAATGGTCGTTTGCCCTTGCAAACTGATATTTTGGGTGTTCATGTACATGGCGTTGAGGTTGGTATCGGTAACCAACCAGCCCCGCTGGATAACGGTGGACCGAATATCGGCCTGGCTGCCAAAAACAAAGGGCAGTCCCGGCGCATCGAGGTCGAAATTGTTGCCTAAGTACTGTGGACGCTGGTTGAAACCGGGCAAAATGGTTCCTTGGGTAACGCTGTAGTTTGCCGATGCATTTTTCACCATCATCAACATCTTCACCAGGTGACGGGGAATGTGCCAGGTGTAATCGGGTTTTTCGTCTTCCTCGGTTTTTTCTTTGCCTTTTACAATTTCGGTTTGCTCGGTATCATCGCCAAACTGGTCTTTTTTCTTCTCCGTTTTGGTTTTGGGTTCTTCTTTTTTCTTTTTCGGTGTATCGCGCAGGGGTTGGTCGTTCGCAATCTTCTTCAATGCCGGCCATTTGTAGTACAAATTGGTGAAATTGAGGTTGGCATTGGCACGCTGGGTTTGTGAATTCTGGATGATATTGCCCAAACTGTCGGCCGCAAGGGGAGCAGCGGTCCATTCGTAGGTGGTTTGGTATTGGTACGAACTGTTGATCCAGTCGAGCATCCTGAACTTGTTGAACGGCAGTTGGTAGTTGAGGTTGGCGCTTTGGTTGTAGCGGGTAGGGCGCCCCAAATTGCGCAAATTATCGAGTACCGTATCGCGTTTGGCTTCGGTATCGAGGGCGCCAAATGGCTCATCTACCCGGGTATTCATGGTAGCATCGAACTCAAGCTTCAATGAGCGCGTGAGGTCGAACCGCATATTGTAAAAGCGGTTGAAAGTGAAGTTTTTATTGAAGGTAGCCGGAATGCCCAATCCTCCCTCTGCATTGTTGCGCAACTGGGTGGTTTGGTACAAGCGGTCGATATCACCGCGGATGCTCAAACTTTGGGGCAGGTAAAAGAAGTTGAAGTCGCGGATCCAGGTCATGCTCTTGCTTTTGAACATGCCCACATTGGCAAAGGGTCGGATGTTTTTGGGTTGGTGACTGAAATTATAGCCCAAACTTCCCCGGTAATTCTTCACCGAATTATAGGCCACAAAGGGGTTTCGGTTGTAGTTCTCGTTGTACGAAAGGGTGACATTCCAGTTTTCAATGTCCCAAGGTTTGGGCTTTTTACGGCCTACCCGCATTTTTTGCACATTGGTAAAATTGATCGCGCGCCGTAGGGTATAGGTTTCAGCCGCACGCACAATGGAGTCGCGCTGGCGCGGACTTTCTACACCGTCGAGGAGGGTGGTAAGCAAAATGTCTCCGTCGATGGGGTTGAATTCAGGTCTGCTAAATCCTTCGCCATAACCCACGTACATGGGAATGCGTATGCCGAAACGCTCTGGGAAAAATTTGCCCAGCTCAAAGGTTGAGGCAATATCGTATTGGGTTAGGTCTTCACGCGAACGGTCGCTCACTTTGCTTTCTACCCCACCAAAGCCGATGGTTTTGCGCAAACCAGTGACGTTTACCGTACCAAAATCGGCCAAACGCACATTCATCATGCCGGTGGCTGCCCAGCCATCGCGGTTGTCGAATTCGGTCAAGCGCAATTCGTTGAACCAAATTTCACCGCATTTGTCAAGCCCATCGTCTTCTCCTCCGGTGCCTTGCTTGGGGTTACGCACCCCCAGCATGATGGTTTGGATGTTGCTGAGGTTGGGGTTGCCCAATACGGTGATGCGGTGGCCATTGGGCAAAATAGCCGTATAGGGAAGGTTGAATGGCCATTTGGCCTCGTTTCGCATTTGTTTGGCCCTGTTCAAATCGGCAAAAGTCACGCTGAAGTTGTTTTCAACGGGCCAAATGGCCAATGGATCCGATATGCCGGCGGGCGTCATGATCAAGGGCTGCTCGTATTCGTAGTAGTTTTGCACGTAGTCGTTGCCAAAACGCACGAAGGCATTTACCTCGCCATCGCGCAGTTCAGCCCCCTCTGCGTGTATGAACATTTCGATGCGCTTGTAGGCCCTGATGTCGAAGCGGGTATTTTTGAAGGCAGCCCGCGCATCACCATCGCGCAAATTGCAAAAGCGCAGCTGCAAAGCCTGCTCATTGAGCTGCTGGAAGTTGGTGGTGAATACGTTTTGCACCCTCTCAATGCCCGGCGGAACCACATAGGGAACTGGTTGACGGTTGCCGTTTTCTTCGATGTTTACCGTAGAAAGTAAAAACAAGGTGCCCTGATTGGGGTCTACCGGTACATATTCGCCGGGTGCCTGTAAATCGGCCAAATAGCGGCGCCAATCGGTACGCACCAACTGCATGGTGGCAAATCTACAAACCACGCTGTCTTCCCAGCCAGTCATGAACAAACGCACAAAACGGATCGATTTGTAGTCGAGCACATTGCCAACCCGACGGTCGGGCGCCTGCACCGGTACCCTAAACTGGTACCACTTCACCGTGGCGCTGGTGCGATTGCGCAGCTGCACGGTGGCTTCGTAAATGTCGGCAATGTAGTTACGGCCCAACACCATGTCGCCCGGACGCAAACTGATGCGGTACTCAAAATAATCCTCGGCCTGGGTGAGCGTATTGTCGAAATTGATGTCCTCGGTATTGGGTAAGTTGGTGGCCGACGTAGGGTAGGGCTCCGGACTCTGTTGGTCGGTTGGCGAATTGCCTTGTAAGCCGTTGAAGGCCTTGTAGCGTCCCAATACACTCAATTGCTGGGCGTCGTAATCGCTGCCACGGTAATGGTGGTAATTGTCGTTTGCCGGGTCGGTAAATGCCCGCTGATAGGCCGGAGATGCTACCCCAAATTGCTGCTCTAATTGCTGCAGGTAGCTGGCATAAAAAGCCCGTTCGGCTTCATCACCCAAGCCATCCAATCCCACATCCTGGGTTTCGCGCGAGGTGGGGTCGTTGTCGAAGGCATTCACCAACGGAATCAAACGGGGTACCAAGCCCCAGGCCGTGGTATCTACCTGGCCAGTTCCATCGGCACGCGGAAAGCCATTTTCGAAAGCACGTCGGCCGTCTTTGAGTACGTCTTCCGACACATTGCCCAGGTTGATGAACAAATCACCACCCGTATGATTGGGCTTGTAAATGAACGGATCGAGCATCCAAAACTCCAGAAATTCAATGTTGGCAGCTTCAAAATCATTTGTCTCGATTTTCCGCATCACCCCGCCCCAGCGTGAACGCGGGTCAAGCAAATTGCCCTGGTTATCGGTACCTGCTGCATATGGCCCGGGCAAAACATCGAAGTTGTACGGGCCTTTTTGGTTGGGATAATAGGCCAAATCAAAGGTGGGGATGGTCAACGGCTGGTTGTTGGCCAATTGTTTGTTGGGGAACACCTCCTGCTCCAGTACTTCGCGGGTGTAGTGGTTCGACTTGGCTTCCAAATCGTTGCGCAAGTGCTCGGGTGTAATCGGCGCATTGCGGAAGAACAAGGGGTCGATGTTGTACCAGTTCAGCTTGGCCCGATTGAAACCATAGGCCAGGTTGTTGCGCAAGGCACCTTCCGGAAAATTACTCGGCGTACTGGAGATGTTCCACTGCGAAAAACTTTTGAGGTCGAAATTGCTTTCGGCAGCTTCAAAATCGTCGATATACGAAATACCTCCCCCGTTGGCAATGGCTGCAGCATTGCCTGGCAACAAACGGGCGTATTCGGCATTGAACTGCACCGACGAAATTTCTTTGGTACTGAGCAAGGGCAATTTATCAACCATGCGGGTGATGAACTTGCTTTCGGTTTGCGCGCTCACATCGAGGCCTACCATGGTATTGCGGATGGGTTCTTCGCCTTGGTTGACCTTGGGGGTGATGGGGCGCTCATTGAGGTGCAGCAAGGTGCCTCCAAGGTTTACATCGCGGTTGAGGCGGTAGTCGAAGCGGGTGGCCGATAGGGTACGGGCCATTTGCTGAAACATGGGGTTGTTTTCGAAAGCCACATTGATTTGTTCGCCCGAACTCAGCAAACTGGGGTTGATGATTTTGACGCGCCCCAAGGTGTAATCTACTGTAAAATCTTGCCCTTCGGTTAGCTGGCGGGTGCCTGCCGTTACACGTACCGAATTGGGCGGGATGTTCATGGCACCCAGGCTGATTTCTGATCCTGAAGCCGATTGGTATTGCCCGATGAGCCTGAAACGGTTGAGCTCAGGAAACTGCTGTGCCCAGGCCCGCGTACTGTCATAAAGGGGCTGAAAGATGTACTTGCGTTTGATGGCGTCGGGCGTTGGACCACGCGCATCGAAAGCCGCATTGAGGTCGGAACCAAAGGGCTCGATGCGCGGAAAAATCACACGTCCACGTTGCATGTCGATGGTCACCCCTGGCACGAAGTCGAAAATACCGTCGGGTTGCGGCTCCAATTGGGTATTCAAGCGGTCGAGCCCCAGCACTTGTATGAGCTGGTCGCCGGCCAAACTGCCTTCGGGGATAAAGTTTTTGTTGCCTGTCAGCACGTCGTTGTACACCACATTCAGGATGAAGTCCTTCTGGCTCAGCTGAAAGGCATTGAGCGAATAAATGTTCTTCATCATGAGGTCCCAAATGGGCAAATCGGTGCGGAGCGTGGTGCCTTTGAGCAATTTGAGGAAAAGCACACTGGGATTTTCCTGTTGCGAAGGCACTTCCTGGCTGAATTCACCTACCCTGAACAATTCGCCATTGATGGTGTATTCGTAGGCCACGGCCAGTACTTCGTCGTTGTTGAGGGCCGCGTTGAGTGAAATATAGCCCAGCAGCGGATGGAAGGAGTACTGACTGGGATCGAGCTTGCGGGCAAAGGTGATTTCATAATCGGCCGCATTGCGGAGATTCGAAAAAGGCGCAATGTTCTCGAGCACATCAAGTACTTTGTTGGTGAAGCGGGCATCGGCATTCGCCGGATTAACCAACTGGCTGTACAAGTTGTTGGCGTCGTTGCGCGGAAAAATGGCACCACCATTTGATTGGATGGCCGAATTGTAGGGATTGGTTTCGGCCAGGTCCATGAAACCCACCACATCGCGCACGTCGGCACTGATTTGGTTGCGGTTCGTTACCCACACTTCTACCCGCGTAACCACCACATTCGATCGGATGACCGGCAGGGTGCTCATCGCCTGGTTGTAATTGTTGCGGAAATGTTGCGCCAGGAAAAAGTGCCGGTTGGCATCGTACTGGTCAACGGGAATATCGAACCGGGTCGACTGTGCGCCTCCTTGTACTGCCACTTGCTGGGTTTGTCCCCGCTGTTGCGACAAGACCGTGGTAACACGCAATCGGCCGAACTGCATTTCGCTTTTGATACCAAAAAGGCTTTGGCTGCCTTGGATGAGGGCCGACCGCAAGGGCAAGTTGACATTTCCGACCTCGATTTTTTTGATGATTTCGTCTTCAAAGCCCGTGTATTCGAGCTTCATTTGGTTTTCGAAGTTGAAAACGGCCTGGGTGTTCTGACTGGCGGTGAATTTGAGTTTTTCGCCAATGGCGCCCACCACCGTCATTTGGATGTTCATGTCGAAATCGAAATTGCCAATGCGGCGTTGCTGCACGGTCAAATTTGGATTATCGATATAGTTCATATTGCCGGCAAAGCGCAATTCGGCAGAACCCTGGGGCCTGATGTCTACAAAGCTGCCGCCGAAAATTTTGTCGAACACCTTGGGGCCCACATAAATTTTGGGGATGATGCCTTCGCGTTCAATGCTTCCCGAGGCTTGCCCGCCAGTACGTTCGCGCCAGTTCTCGCGCTTGGTCTTTTCGCGCTCCCAGCGGATGTATTCATCGTAGGTCATGGGCGTTCCTTCGCCAATGACTTCGTCGCCAATTTTTTCACGCAAGATGTAACGGCCAGTGAGCGGATCGTACTCTACCACTTGGCGCACGGGACGGTTCAAATTCAAGGGGTTACGCGGGCGGTTCAGGGGCGAACGGCTGTCCTGCATGGGATAAGGCAAGCCCGTGCTGTCGCCTGGCGACTGCCCCCGGGCAGCTACACCCCCAAAAACACACAAAGCTGCTGTTAAAACGAACAGCAGCCCGGGAGTTTTCCGACCGTGTGGCCTCCTTCTCAAATCATATCCCCTCAATTTGATCACTTACACACTTCTTAACGCCTTCTTGATGAGCTCTTCTACCGTATAGGCTTGAGCTGCATCTTGCATTAACTGGTTTAGTATTTTTTCCATCTGTGGTTTGGGGAATCCCAACGTTACCAAGGCCATTAACGCCTCCTCGCGGATATTATTGCCAGCATTTGCAACTGTTCCTGCGGGCAATCCTGCTAGTCGTGCCACCTTGTCGCGCAGCTCAATGATGAGGCGCTGAGCAGTTTTGGGACCTACCCCCTTGATCCGCCTGATTTCTACTTCGCTGCCACTGGCAATGGCGCGTTGCAGTTCGTCGGGCGTTGCATAGCTGAGGATGGTACGCGCCGTATTCGGGCCAATGCCCTGCACCCCAATGAGCAGCAGGAAAAGCTCCTTTTCGTGACTATCGGCAAAACCGTAGAGCACCTGGGCATCTTCGCGTACGCTCAAATAGGTATGCAGGCGAACCGCTTCCCCATCGCCCAATTTGCCATAGGTGTTGAGTGAAATGTGTACTTCATAGCCTACCCCATTCACATCAATGATGAGGGAGGTGGGTTTTTTGAAAAGGATGCGGCCGCTGAGGTAAGCAATCATTTATTTTCCGCGGGTTTGGGCATCAACCACTGCAATGGTGACCATGTTTACAATTTCACGCACCGTCGAACCCAATTGCAAAATGTGCACGGGTTTTTTGAGACCAATCAACACCGGCCCAATGGCTTCGGCAGCACCAAAACTTTGGAGCATTTTGTACGACATATTGGCCGAGGCCAGGTCGGGGAAGATGAAGGTATTGGCTTCGTGCCCCACCAATTCACTGAAAGGAAAGTTTTCATTGAGCAATTCGTTGTTGAGGGCAAAGTTGGCCTGCATTTCGCCATCTACCAGCAAGCCAGGGTAGCGCTGCTTGAGAATGGCAGTGGCCTGGGCCATTTTGCGGGGCACTTCGCCTTCTACCGAGCCAAAATTCGAATAGCTCAGCATGGCTACAACGGGCTTAATGCCCAAGCGCTTTACCGCATTGGCGGTGCTGATGGTGATTTCTACGATGTCTTCAACCGTAGGATTGGGCGTTACCGAAGTGTCGCTGAAGAAATATTGGCCTTGTTTGGTGAGCATGATGTACATGCCTGAAACGCGACCTACACCCGGCTCTGCACCAATGACTTGCAAGGCAGGTTTCATGGCATGGGCGTATTTGCGGGTGATGCCCGACACAAAAGCGTCGGCTTCGCCAGCCTCTACCATCATGCAGCCATAATAGCTGCGGTTCATGAGTAATTTACGGGCATCGTACAAGGTTACGCCCTTGCGCTGCCGTTTTTCGAAAAGTGCTTCGGCATATTCCTCAAAGCGAGGCGTAGGCACAAACGGATCGATGATGGGCATATTGCTGATGTCGAGTCCGTTTTCTTCGGCAATTTTGCGGATGAGCTTTTCTTCGCCCAACAAAATGGGTTTGGCTATGCCTTCCTCACAAGTGATTTGGGCAGCTTTCAGCACTTTGAAGCTGTCGGCATTGGCAAATACCACCTTTTTGGGTTCGCGTTTGGCTCTTTGCGTGAGCATGTTCATGAACTTCTCGTCGAGCCCCAAACGCTTTTTGAGTTCGAGGTAATAGGCTTCCCAATTGGTGATAGGATGTTTGGCCACGCCCGATTCCATGGCTGCTTTGGCCACTGCGGGAGAAACTGTGTAAATCAAACGGGGATCAAACGGCTTGGGGATGATGTAGTTGCGGCCAAACTGGATGTTTTTTTCGCCATAAACCAGGTTCACCACCTCGGGAACCGGTTTTTTGGTGAGTTCTGCCAAGGCACGTACCGCTGCCAGTTTCATCTCTTCGTTGATGCGGGTGGCACGTACGTCGAGTGCCCCGCGGAAGATGTAAGGGAAACCGAGCACGTTGTTTACCTGGTTGGGATGGTCGCTCCGGCCGGTAGCCATGATGATGTCTTGGCGGGCGGCCATGGCCTCCTCGTACGGAATCTCCGGATTTGGGTTGGCCAAGGCAAACACAATGGGATTGGGCGCCATCGAACGAATCATGTCTTGCGATACGATGTTGCCCTTGCTCAAGCCCACAAACACATCGGCACCACGCATGGCTTCTTCGAGCGTTTCAAGTTGGGTGTCAACAGCAAAAAAGAGCTTATTGGCATCCAGGTCGGTGCGGCTAGTGCGCAAGGTGCCTTTTGAGTCGAGCATGAGGATGTTCTCGCGTTTCACACCCAGCGATACAAACAAACGGCCGCAACTGATGGCCGAAGCCCCAGCACCGTTGATGACCATGCGGATGTTGCCCAATTGCTTGCCCGCCAATTCGCAGGCATTGAGCAATGCGGCACCCGAAATGATGGCCGTGCCGTGCTGGTCGTCGTGCATGATGGGGATGTTCATCTCCTCCTTCAAGCGCTGCTCAATTTCGAAACATTCGGGGGCTTTGATGTCCTCGAGGTTCACGCCGCCAAATGTAGGCTCCATGGCCTTCACCGTTCGCACAAACTCATCTACATCGGTTACATTCAACTCAATGTCGAATACATCGATGTCGGCAAATATTTTGAATAACAAACCCTTGCCTTCCATGACGGGCTTGGAGGCTTCGGGACCAATATCGCCCAAGCCCAGCACGGCCGTTCCATTGGAAATAACGGCTACCAAATTGCCTTTGGCGGTGTATCTATAAACGTTGTCGACGTCTTTTTCGATCTCCAAACAAGGCTCAGCCACCCCGGGCGAATAGGCGATGGCCAAATCACGCTGGGTGTTGGTAGGCTTGCTGGGAATGACTTCAATTTTTCCGGGGCGACCCTGACTGTGGTAGTCCAGGATTTCTTGCTTCCTCGCTTTTTCTTTCATCGGTGCAAATGTATAAAAAGCCTATAAAAGTGCTGTGTTTTTGACCGATTGCGATTGGATTACCTTGTTTGATGCCATGAATGGCGACTGCAGCATGATTTGACGAAGAAAAGCCAGCCTCTGCTCGTGTTTTCAAATTCGAAGGCTTCAAAAACCCTTAGAAGTACAGGGTAATTAAGAAAACCGGACCTTATTGGTTTTGCAACACCAAGCGTTGGTAGGTATCGCCAACTGCGATGAAGTATAAACCCGCTGACCAGTGACCCACCGAACAAGCATGCTTGCCCGGATGAAGAACTTTCTCAAAATGGACTTTCCCAGCCAAATCGCTGATACGGACCAAAACGGGTTTGTTTTGATTCGATAAATCAAGGACAAATTGATTTGTAGCCGGATTTGGGTAGACTTTCCAAGCTGCCTTGTCAACTTCCACTGTGCTGGTTGAAGTGGTTACACGCAACATGGCGAGCAGCGACGTATCACTGCAGCCTTCACTGTTCACAATGCAGATGAATCCCGCGTTGTTATTGGTCAAATTTAAGTTACTAATCGACAAGTTGGCAGTGTTGGCGCCGCTGAATTGACCTCCATCGTTGATCAGGTTGAACGAAAACCCAGTATTCATATACCATGCATAAGTGGCTCCTGCAACGGAGTTAACATTGAAATTAGCAGTTCCTCCAACTACACCGTTAAAGTCGGTTGGTTGCGCGATGAGGAGGGATGGACATGATACATTTATTGTAGCTGCCACGGTGGTATCAGTGCATCCCTGGTAGCTGATCAAACAACGATAGCGATGTCCATTGTTTTGCCTTGTTAGGTTGCTTACGCTGAGCGTAGAAGTGGTTACGCCTGTGTATTGTCCAAAGTTCAACAAGTTTTGAAAGCCAGCACCCACATCAGCTTGCCATTGAAACTGTGCTCCTGGTATAAACGATGCCGCCACGAATGACGCGGTAGCTCCTATGGGCTGTGTGCTCGAAGCCGGACTTTGAAAGACCAGGGCCGTACAGCTTACATTAAGCAAAACAACTTGTGATGAGCCCGTGCAGGAAGCATCCGAAATAAAGGCTCTGAATCGTGCGCCATTGAGCATCCTGCCAACATTTGCTATGGTGAGGGTGGTGCTATTGGCCCCAGCAATGTTAGCGCCATTCACCAAGTTAATCCATTGACCGCTCGTGTCTATTTGCCATTGAATGGTTGCATTGGCATTTGCAGGGTTTACGGTGAAAGTGGCTGTATTGCCGACAACCACACTTTGATTGGTTGGCTGGTTGCTGATTGCCAATATGCAGCTATTGTAAATGTTTTGGATTTCAATCGCCGTAAGCGCTCTATTCCAAATGGCAATTTCATCTAAAGTTCCCCCAAAAAAGCCATAGCCCATTGGCATGGTAGGCGATATGCCTCTGCCTATGTTGATAGGCCTAGCTCCCGACATCAAACTTGTTGTTGCCGAAACACCGGTGAGTTGACCATTGTAGTAAAGTTGCATTACACCCGAAGAAGCAGTGCCAGCATATACCATTACGTAATGTACCCAGCCATCCGGATTCGGATAAGGACCAGCAGCACGCGGTAATTGTGCATTGGCATTGATGTGATCCATGTAAGAACTATCGGGGCTGTAGGTGGCAAAGTTTGTTTGGCCAAACATCAAGCGGAATCTGAAATTCCAAATAGAACTTGATCGGTCGTTAATGGGATCATAACCCAGATTATTAGGGACCAGCGAGTCGGCACGCAACCAAAAGCTTACCGTGAATGAGCCAGTAACTTGGCTCATGACACTTGAAGGAAGGGTGGCAAAATGATTGACGCCATTAAAACGCATGCCTACAGTTCCTAATCCGCCCCTACCAATAGCAGGAACAGCGCCAGAATTGGTGCCATGATGTGAACTGGAATATGCATTTTGAAAGTTGCTGTCCAAAGGCCAATACCCAATGAGGTTATTGGTTGGTATCACCGCTGGAATCTGCGCCTGCATTGCATCAGACCAGATCAGTATGACGAATCCGAAAAGCATGCCGAACTTCTTGCTGAATTTTTGCCAATGAGCTGTTTTACAAACTGACATAGTTTAGTTCTTTTGGGAGATGGGTGTTTTTTGTTGGATACAACACTAATCACAAAAATAGCCCCATGGGTTCACATTTCCTACACTAAACTTTTACGCGGAGGATAGCCTTCAGGATGAGTGATTTTTGCGCACCAAAAAGCGCACGATAATCCAACCATGGTTCAAAAGATTGGTCCACCACCCGTAGTGTTTTGCCAGTACCTTATACCGCTCCTTCCATGCCAGTTTTCGGCGCTGGCTCGACAAACCATCCAACAAAAAGCGGCAAACCACGCCACCCGTAAAATGGGTTGTTTTCACCTGCTGAAGGGTGCGAATCATCCAATCGATGTCGGCGCAAATGCGGTAGTTCAGGGCGTAGTTTACGGCAAGACTGCGCTTTACAATGAAGGCCTGGTGGCACACGCTCATGCCCCATTGCAAGCTTTTCCAGTTTAGTGTTTCGGGTGGATGGGGCAGGCGCAGGCCGTGTGGACGGCCGTCAAGGTCGACCTGCAAAGCATGGCCATAATACACGTCAGCTTGGGGTGCCGAAGCAAAAATTTCGGTGAGGATGTGGCTGTCGGCCAGCTCGTCTCCTGCATTCAAAAAAAGTACGTAATCGCCGGTGGCATGTGCCAAACCCTTGTTCATGGCATCGTACAAGCCTTGGTCGGGCTCCGATAGCAGCAGCGTACGGGGCAACTGGGCCGCATGTGCCTGCAACAATGCCAAGGTATTGTCTTTCGAGGCCCCGTCGATGAGCACATGCTCTACGTTGGGATAATCCTGGGCTGCTACCGAATCGAGGGTACGCTGCAGCACCACCCCGGCATTGTAGGTAACGGTAATGATGCTCAGCAGGGGTTGCGCACCCGACATGCTTAGGCTTTTTGGGCTTCGGCAGCCATGGCAAACATGGCTGCTTCTTCAAAAGGCGCTGCCAAGAGCTGCAAGCCCAAGGGCAAACCATTGCTGTGGGTGGCAAAAGGCACCGAAATGGCGGGCATTCCTGTGAGGTTGGCCAAAACGGTGAAAATGTCTTCGAGGTACATTTGGATGGGGTCGCTGCTCTTCTCACCAAAACGGAAGGCAGTTCCCGTGGTGGTAGGCAAGATAATGCCATCTGCTTGTTGCAAAATCTCGAGGGTTTTGTCGCGCAGGATGCGGCGCACTTTCTGGCCCCTACCGTAATAGGCATCGTAATAGCCTTCGCTCAATACGAAGGTGCCCAACATGATGCGGCGCTTGACCTCGGCACCAAATCCTTCGGTGCGCGATTTTTTGTAGGTACTCTCCAAATCGGTGGCATTGGCACTGCGGTAGCCGTAATGTACCCCGCTGTAACGCGAGAGGTTGCTGCTGGCTTCGGCCGTGGCCAAAATGTAGTAGGCCGGAATGGTGTACGGCAGGTAAGGGAAAGAAACTTCCATCACCTCGTGACCGGCAGCTTTTAAAGCGGCAATTTTTTGCTGGAAGGCGGCGTACATTTCGGGGTCGATGCCTTCGCCGCCCATGATTTCCTTCAGCACCGCAAAACTGTATTTTTTCCCTTCAGCCAAGGGCAGGTAGGCACCCACTTCGCGACGAGCACAGGTAGTGTCGTGTGCATCGGCTCCGGCCATGATTTGGGTAAGCAGGGCATTGTCTTCTACCGAATGGGTGAAAGCACCTACCTGGTCGAACGACGAGCCAAAAGCAATGAGGCCATGGCGTGATATGCGGCCATAAGTGGGTTTAAAGCCTACCAGGCCACAATAAGCAGCTGGCTGGCGGATAGAACCACCCGTGTCGGTGCCCAGGCTGGCGTGGCAGAAGCCAGCAGCCACAGCGGCAGCCGATCCGCCCGACGAACCGCCGGGAACGTAGTCGGTGTTAAGGGGATTGAGTACCGGTCCGAATGCCGAATTCTCATTCGAAGAACCCATGGCAAATTCGTCGCAGTTGAGGCGCCCAATGATCATGGCGCCGGCAGCTTGGAGGCGTTCAACGGCCGTTGCCGAGTAGAGCGACTCAAAGCCTTCGAGTATTTTGGAGGAGGCACTGAACTTGTGACCTTTGTACGCGATGTTGTCTTTGATGCCCAAAACCAGTCCGGTCAAAGGCTGCCACTCGCCCCGCGCAATAGCAGCGTCGGTAGCGGCAGCTTGTGCACGGATGTCGGCTTCAAAAACTTCGAGAAAAGCGTTGATTTCAGGACGGGCTGCAATGCGCTGCAAATAGCCCTCCACCAGCTGCGCACAGCTGAGGTGGCCCGCACGCAGGTCGGCCTGAATGCCGGCCAATTGGGTGTATGCCTTCAAGGTGATCAGTCTTTTTTCTCTTCTTTGGGAGCGGGGGTGGTGGCACCCTCTTCAATTTCACGGCGGATGCCGGCAGAAGCGTCTTTGAATTCGCGGATGCCCTTGCCCAAACCACGGGCGAGCTCAGGAATGCGCTTGGCACCAAAGAACAGGATGATGAGGAAAAGAATTGCAATCAGCTCACCTCCGCCGATGTTGCCAATGAAAAGCAGTGAATTTGCCATTCGATTTTGAAATTTAAGCTGCAAATTTACGCAAAAGCACGGCAAAAGTAAATTTTACACCTTCCGTTACACAAATCAACATGGCACTGAACCCGATTGTTCTTTCTATACCCATCTTTTTCATCCTCATTGGCATAGAGGTTTTTTACGATCGATTTGCCAAAAAAGGCGTTTACCGCCTCAACGACGCCCTTACCAACATCAGCTGCGGCATTACCGAGCAGGTGAGCGGGGTGTTTGCCAAGGTGTTTACGGTGGGATTGTACTACGGGGTGTACGAATATTTCCGATTGTTTACCGTGCCTACCGCATGGTATTGGCTTGTGCTGCTGTTTTTGCTGGTCGATTTTAGCTACTACTGGGCCCACCGCTGGAGCCACGAGGTGAATTTGTTTTGGGCCGGACATGTGGTGCACCACCAAAGCGAGGAGTACAACCTCTCGGTGGCCCTGCGGCAAGGCGCCCTGCAAAAGTTTGTTACTTCCATTATTTACCTGCCACTGGCTTTGGTGGGTTTTGATCCACACTGGTTTTTGGTGCTGACCGCCTACAATACACTCTACCAGTTTTGGATACATACCCAATACATTGGCCGCATGGGCTGGCTCGAGTATGTGTTCAACACACCCTCGCACCACCGGGTGCACCACGGCCGCGATCCCAAGTACATTGACAAAAACCACGCGGGTTCACTCATTATTTGGGACCGCCTGTTCGGTACTTTCCAGCAAGAAGAAGAGGCCCCGCATTACGGCATCACCTCGCCCCTCAACAGCTGGAATCCTGTGTATGCCCAGGTACAACATGTGGGCAATATTTGGGAGGACTTCCGCCGCGTGAAAGGGTTTCGCAACAAGTGGATGGTGCTTTTTGGCAAACCCGGCTGGCTGCCCGAGGAGCTGGGCGGCTACCGTGCCCCCCGCGAAGTGGCCCCCGATTACCACAAATTCGACCGCACGGTAAGTACGCCGCTTAACGTATATGTGTTGGTGCAATATGCCTTGTTGCTGGCTGGAACCAGCTACTTTTTGTTTAACCTCGATGCCTTCAACGGCTGGGAAAAAGCCTTGATGGCGGTGTTGATTTTTTACACCTCGGCTACTTTAGGGCAACTCATGGAGCTGCAGCCCAAAGTCCGCAGCTACGAATTGTTGCGCTTGGCGCTGTGTGCCGGGGGCTTGTTGTTGCTTTTCCCGGCCATGCGCAGCATGCCTTGGGTGCTCGTGGTGGCGGTGGTGGCCTGGGGCTCGGCTTGGGCGGTATTGCGGGTGAAGCTGACCGATTAGCGGCAGATTTAACCGCAGAGGAAGGGAGGATGGCAGTGCCTTGCACCGAAAACATCCATATTCTGGCGTTGGCATCCAGCACTGGCTTTTTGATCAGTGCAGACGCCAGCTGAACGCTTAGCGCGAGTGAGCGGAGGCGTTTGGCAAATCAGCGCAGCTGCTTTGCCGGAGGCCGCAGAGGTCATTTTCCAAAACTTGCAGGCTCGGCTTGGGCGGTATTGCGGGTGAAGCTGACCGATTAGCGGCAGATTTAACCGCAGCGGGATAGAGGAGAGTTGCGGCTTGCTCAGGCAGCCTCTAAATGCAAGACTTGGCAGCGGGCGCCGGCTTTTCGTTCAGTGCAGACGCCAACTTTGATGGTGCCGCGAGCTAACGGAGCCTATTGGCCATCACTGCTGACGCAGCTCGGCCGGAGGCCGCAGAGCGCTGGTATAAAGGTCCAGTAAACGGTATTTCGCACAGATTGAAAAATTAGCCGTTAAATTGCAGCTATATTCATCGCTGCATGAAAAAAGCCTTTGAATATGCATTCTTGGCGGTGCTGGTGTTACACCTCGGCACCCATTTGTTTGGCTGGGCAGGCTTGCACGCCCCCACCAAAAGCTTGTTGATGCCCTTGTTGGCTGTTTGGTTTTACCTGCTCGCACAGCGTCCCTGGCAGGCTGGGGAGCGTTGGATGGCGGCCGGACTGGTACTTTCTTGGATAGGCGATGTGCTACTCATCAAAGGAAATGAGCCACTGTTTTTCATGACGGGTCTTGGTTCTTTTTTGCTCGCCCAGCTCAGTTATGCACAGGGTTTTGCAAAAATGCCAGGTAATCAACCCGGCTTGCTGCGCCAAAATCCGTTTTGGGCCTTGCCTGTATTGGCGGTGGCAGTGGGCATGTTGTGGTGGTTGTTCCCCGTCTTGGGCGATTTAAAGTTGCCAGTAACTATTTATGTGGGCGCCATCAGCCTGATGGTACTTTCGGCCTTGCACTTTGGCAACCAGCAGCCTGGCCGATTTTGGCTCGTGTTGGGCGCCTCCTGCTTCATGCTGAGCGATGCCCTTTTGGCCATTAACAAATTTGCAGCACCCATTCCGCTCGCTGGCTTTTGGATCATGCTGACGTATGGCGCTGCGCAGTATGGGTTGGTGCGGGGGTTTACAGAAAAGGTGTAGCTGTCAAAGGGGTAAGTTTGTTTCTTACCCCTCCGCCAAATGATACAGCGTAGGCAAATTGCGGCCATGGCCATCGTAATCGAGGCCGTAACCGAGGAAAAAATGCTCGGGCACTTCCATGGCCACATAGTGTAGGTGCATGGGGTGCTGGTGGGCGGTGGGCTTGCTGAGCAAGGTGCAAATTTCAATGGCGGCAGGTTCACGGGCTTCGAGCGCTGCCAAAAGGGCCGCCAAGGTATTGCCGGTATCTACAATGTCTTCAATCACCACCACATGACGACCACGCAAACCTTCGTTTAAGCCAATCAATTCGCGGATGCTGCCACTCGAACGCATGCCGCTGTATGAGGCTAGCTTTACAAAGCTGATTTCACAGGGAATGGTCATGCGCCGGAAAATATCGGCGGCAAACATAAAGGACCCGTTAAGCACAGCCAAAAAAACCGGGTCTTTGTCGGCCAACTCGCGGTTGAGGCGGTCAGCGAGCTGTGCTACCCGGGCCTGCAATTCGGCTTCGGGCAGGTAGGGCACAAAACGTTTGCCGTTGACTTCTACCGCACTCATTTCGAAACGATGAGTTCCATGCCCAGCTTGATAGCATCGGCCTCGCTCAAATTATTGAGGCTGCGCAACTCGGCCACGGTAAGTCCGTAACGGCGCGAAATGTTGAAGAGCGTATCGCCTTTCACCACCAAGTGCTTTTTAGGGCCCGTAGCAGCAGGCGCAGGCTGTTCATCGGTTGCGACTTTTTCGCCAGGTGTTTCCTTGGGTTTGGCAGGGGCAAGCGTAGGTTTGGTTTCGGGCGTGGGCTTTACTTCGGGTTTCGCGGCATCGGGTTTTGGTGTTGCAGCTGCCGTATCGCGCACCGGTTCCGTATCAGGCAGTTTGATGTCGAGTGCCGGCTTGCTTTCGTTCACCTCAGCCGCAATGGGCTTGGTTTTTTCAATCGGCGCTGCGTAGGCCGGACTGCTTTTTGTGGGTACAGTAACCGGCTTTTCAGGCTTTTTCATGGCAGCCTCGCGGCGATCACGTTCCGAACGGAGGGTTTCAATTTCGGCTAAGGTACGTACCTTGGGCTTGTCGGATCGTTTGTTGATGAGGTAGGCGGTTTCACCGGCTGCCAATTCTTCTGAAGGACGCAATTGGTTCTTGCGGCGAATGGCCGAGGTGCTGATGCCATATCGCTGGCTCAAATCGCGGATGCTTTCGTATTCACCCACCACATGTTCTGCTACTTGGGCACGTTTGCGCTTCGCTTCGAGGTAAACCAATTCTCCCGGCGCAAAACGACCCTCCTCGGGCAAATCGTTGTACTTCAAAATTTGGTAAGGATAAAGGCCATACTCCTCAGCAATGCTCATGGGTGAATCACCGGCTTTGGCACATACCACTTTCACTTTGTTGATTTTGAAAACGCCTTCTTGACACGGAACCGTGCTGGTCGCTGGTGCTGCAGCTACTTCTTTCTTGGGCTCAGGTTTTGCCTCCTGTCCCCGCATGGCCGCGAGCTGTGTAGGATTGATGAGGTCGAATTGCGCCAGCGATAACTCTTCGATCTGCTTGATGAGCAAAGGGGCGTAATTGGGGTTGGTGGCATATCCTGCTGCTTTTAAACCCGTTGCCCAGCCCTTGTAGTCGGTGATGTCGAGTTTGAAAAGGTCGGCATACCGTGGGCGCGACTTCAAAAAAGCGGCATGGTCGAGGTAACTCTCAAGCACTGTGGCATACTTGCGGAAACACTCGTCTTTTTCGTCATCGTCCATGGTGTAGGTTGGGCCCGTCCACTCCTTGTGGCATTTGATGCCGAAATGGTTGTTGGCTTCGATGGCCAACGGACTTTGACCCACGCCCGATTCCAGGAGTCCTTGTGCCAAGGTAATGCTTGCGGGCACACCGGTGCGGTGCATATTTTCAACGGCCAGCCATTTGTATTGTTCTACATACGCCTTTTTGAGCTCACTGCCTTGGGCAAACAAGCTGGTTTTCATCAAAAGGAACAAAAGGAGGGTGGTTAAAATGCGCATTTTGCTTGTCAGTTTTTGCGGATGAGGGTGATGCCGTCGCGAACCGAGAGGATGAGTTGCGTCACCCGCGGATCAGCGGCAATTTTTTGGTTAAAGGCCTTGAGGGCCTCGGTGTCTTTGTCGCCTGTACCGGCTTCGGCTACTTTGCCGCTCCACAGCACATTGTCGACCAAGATGAACCCGCCTTGCGGTACCCGGTCGAATACCAGGTCGTAGTACAATGCGTAATTGATCTTGTCGGCATCGATGAACACCATGTCAAAAATACCGCTCAGGCTTGGAATAATATCGGCGGCAGCACCAAAATATTGTCGGATGCGGCTTTCCATGCCGCTGAGGGCATAATATTTTGTGGTGATGTCTTCGAGCTCCCGGTTGATGTCGATGGTGTGCAAGGTACCTCCTTCGGCCAACCCTTTCGCCAAACAAATGGCCGAATAACCGGTGAAAGTGCCGATTTCGAGGATTTGTTTGGGACGCAACAGGCTGCTAAGCAGTTCCAACAACAGGCCTTGCTGGTGCCCCGATACCATTTGCGGCAACAAGTGCTTGAGGTGGGTTTCGCGGTTCAGCGCTGCCAAAATAGGATCTTCTGACGTGCTGTGCTGTTCGATGTACTGGGTGAGGTGGGCAGGGAAAAAATCCATATCAACGGGGTAAATACACAAATGAACTGAGTTGGTCGGGCGCGAATACCTGGCGGGCCAAATCAACGAGGTCGTTGCCGCTGAGGGCTTCTACACGCGCAATGATGTCGGCAAGGGGCTCAACGCGCCCATGGTCGTGCAGGCTGTGGCCGAGAGCGAGCATGAGTCCCGATCGGTTTTCTTCGGCCATGAGCAAGCGACTGATGAACTGCTGCTTGGCAAGGTGCAGCTGCATACCGCCGATACCTTTTTGCAATTTTTGCAGCTCGGCATCGACCAACTGCCGCACCCGCGGCAACTTGCGCGCATCGGTGCTGAAGTAGATGTAAAAAATGCCGGTATCGGAATAGGGTGCGTAATTCGACTCGATGCCATATACCAAGCCGTTGCGCTCGCGGATGCTCATATTCAAGCGCGAATTCATGCTTTCACCCCCCAATAAATTGTTGAGCACGAGCATGCCCAAGCGGCGTTCGTCGGTAGCGGCAAAGGCACGGTTGCCCAACACCATGTAAGCGGTATTGCTGGGCTTTTCGAGTTTTTTGCGAAAAGGAACGTATGCTGGAACCGGACTGCGTCCTTGTATTTTTCCGTCAACTGGACGGTTGAACATAGGTAACAATCGACGTTCGAATTGCTTCCAGCTCATGGGGCCAACATAGCTCAAAACGGTATTGTTGGCGTGGTAGTGTTTGGCCTTGAAATCGAGCAGACTTTGACGCGTAAAACTTTGCAAACTAGCTTCAGTACCCAAAATCGGCCTACCAAGGGGATGGCCGGCAAACAGGGCCTCCTCAAAATCATCGAGGATGCTTTCGTCGTGTTCGTCGGCATACATGCGAATTTCTTCCAGCACCACCTCACGCTCGCGGTTGAGTTCGCGCTCCGGAAAGCTGGCTTCGAAGTAAATGTCGGCCAGCAGCTCGAGGGCCCTTGTGGCGTGCAGCTGCCTGAAGCTGGCGTGCAAACAGGTGCGCTCGCGGGTGGTATAGGCATTCAGCTCACCCCCCACCGCATCGAGCCGCGAAATCACATGGTAGGCCTTGCGCTTGCGCGTGCCTTTGAAGAGCATATGCTCAAAAAAGTGCGCCAAACCCCATTCGTGGGCCGCCTCGTCGCGACACCCGGCGTTGATCACCAAGCCGGCATGTGCAATTTCGGTAGCAGGAACCTGCTTAAAAACCAATTGCATGCCGTTGGGCAAGGTAAGGTGGAGGTGGTCCATAAGCTGCAAAGATAGGCATTGACAAAGCGCGCTCGGCGTTTTCGATCGACAGTCAACCGATCCCCGTCGTCGGTTCTCCCGTTTCCACTATCTTTGCCCCATGCGTTTTGCCCGCCAACTGTACTACAAACTCAGTCCCGAAAACCGCCTCCGTGCCCGTCGCTTGTTTTACCTGCCCGTGGATGTGTGGGAAAAGGCCACCGGCAAACGCCCGGCTTTGAGTCCGCCCAGGGGCATGATTTTCGTCGGTTCGGGCGATTTTGCCCAGCAAGGGCGCCTTTTGCTCGATCAGCTGGTGCGGCTCGGACAGCTGCAACCACACGATCATGTATTAGATGTAGGCTCAGGAATTGGTCGCGTGGCTGCACCACTCACGGGCTACCTTGGGCTGGACGGCAGCTACGAAGGCTTCGACATTGTAAAAACAGGGGTGCAATGGTGCAACAAACACATCGCGGCGCGATATCCCAACTTCAGGTTTCTGCACATCGACCTCAAAAACGATCTCTACAACCTGCGCACCGAACAGGAGGCCAAAGGATTTATTTTTCCTTACGACGACGAACGCTTCGACCTCGTTTTCCTTTTTTCGGTTTTCACCCACATGATGCCCGAAGATGTGGCCCAATACCTCCGCCAAATTGCCCGGGTATTGAAGCCCGGCGGTCGCTGCTTGGCCACTTTTTTCATCCTGAACCCCGAAAGCAAGGCCGGAATGATGCGCTACAACGGACTCCAATTCGTACACGATCATGGCCATTATGCCCTCATCGATCCCGAAGTAAAAGAAGCCAACATTGCTTTCGAGCAGGCGTGGTTGGAGAAAAGCATCCGGCAAGCGGGGCTGGAGATTGCGGGCAGTTGGCCGGGTTATTGGCCGGGGCGCGATAAAAAAGCCTCGGAAGGCTTTCAAGACACCTTATTGCTGCGCAAACCATGAGTGAACAGCAGGAGTTGCTGCAGCGCATTGCCTTCTTAGAGCAGCATATTTCGGCCCATCGGCTACAAAAAATCAAAAACGTACTCGCCCAGCGTACCCGCCACCTCACCGTGGTGCTCGAGAACCTGTATCACCCCGAAAACGGCAATGCCGTGATGCGTTCGGTTGAATGTTTTGGGCTGCAGGAGATGCATGTGGTACAGGAAAAATACGACTGGAAATACAGCCTTAAGATTGCCAGAGGAGCCGCGCAGTGGACCGATGTGCACGCTTTTGGCAAGGAAAATGGCGGTGCTGCTGCCTGCTATCAGCAATTGCGTGAGCGCGGATACCAGTTGGTAGCTACCGACCCACAACCGGGTAGTTTTACAGCCAACAACCTCGACATTCGCCAGCCTGTGGCCCTCATTTTTGGGACCGAAAGCACCGGTGTGGCCCCCGAAACCCTTGCACTGGCCGATGCACGCATTCACATCCCCATGGTGGGCTTTACCGAAAGCTTCAACATCAGTGTAAGTGCGGGCATTTTGCTCGCCCAATTGCGGCAACGTCTTGAAAAGGAAGTGGAAGATTGGCAGTTGTCAGATGCCGATCAAACAACCTTGTATGCCGACTGGCTGACCAAATCGGTTCGCCATGCCGATGCGCTGTTGCGGGCGTATGAAAAAAGGGGCTGAGACCGGGCCCGCTAAGTTCAAGGTTCAAAGTTCAACAGGTGGATTGGGGTAAATCAATGGTTTTCGGTCAACCGATAAATCGAATGGAAAAAACCAGCAATTCACCTGGCCCAGCAGGTCAATAGGTGGGCATCATCAGCGTATATCGCCACCAGCATGTTCAAAGATTGGCAATGACAGCGTTTGTTCGGCAGCGACAGATCACTCCTTTAATTGCAAGTCCTCACGGCCGTTTTGCCCCACAGAACCTGCGTCATGTCCAAAACCGCATCTGTTTTCATCCTTCCGCCTCCTTCCCAGCCCCGCTCCCTACGTCAAATCGTGCGCCGATACGTAGGCTGGCTTGCTGCGCAGGGCCGCTTCCATGGCCGGACTAAAATTCCAAGTACGCATCAAAATATCGGCTTTCACCACCTTGTTCAAGCGGCCAATGATGCCTGGTTTTACATGTTTTTGCACCGCATCAAGTACACGCGAGTCGGCATCGTCCCAAAAAATGCTTACATGAAGTCCCAAACGGGCCGCGCAACTCGCGAATAAATCCTCGAGCAGGTGTTCATAGCCCGGTGTAAACCAAACGCCCTCCATGGCTGCATAACTCAGTTTGTTTTTGGGAAATAATTTTTTGAGGAAAGGCAAATAAGGAAACATGTTTTTGACGAACCAGCCCTCAATGCCCGGAATCTCCACGATTTCCCAATCGCATTGAAATACCAAACCTCCCACCACGGGTTCGTCCTGCTCATTGGTAATAACGTAATAGGTACCATGGCCAAAAAGCTCGTCGCTGAAGAAGAAATGATAGCCGGCATAAAACACCTCTAATTTTACTTGCAAATCGCGCCTTTCACTGAGTTGTAAGGCCCTGAAACGGGGGTGCAAGGCAGGCGATAAACGCGAGCTGATGTGGGTGCCCAATTGCCGATAGGCCTGCAAGCCAAAGGATGCACAAAGTTGTTGTGATGGGGTGTTTTCGGCTTCTACATAAGCAAATAGCACCCGCGGGAGGGTGTGATGCGGTTTGGGTGCGGTAGCCAATTCAGCTGCCAACAAATGCCGCAATTGATTGTGCTTTTGTTCTGCTGGTCGTGTTTTGCTGTTTTGAGGTCCGGCCGGCACACTCAAGTAGCGTACATATGCTGTGCTTACCCTTTGTCCCCCTACCCCACAGGTACGTTCCAACATCGCTGCATTGCCCAGCAATTTGCCGTTTTTTTCGAGCAGTAACCAGCGCGTATGGGGCAATTTTGCACACTTTTCGGCTGCGTCGAGTTGGCGGTAACGCAAATTGCCGGGCAAACCATAAATGGTTTGACGCAGCACTTCGGCCACATCGGAGCGCATGCTTTGGGTGCTGTAAACGCGAAGAGACATAACAGGGTTAGCTACCGCAATGTTAATTAAAATTCGGGATTGTAAATGCCTGCGGCTGTTGATGGCCTGAAGGCCTGTTAACGCCTGCGGCTGGTTATGAAGCTTCGTTTCTGTATAGTGCCTTACGGCTGGGGCGGCATTTACCCTATGCGCGCTTCAAATAAACTGCTTGGCTTGTGGGGGAATATACTTCCTTCGTCCCAGCCTTTTTCATCGGTGCTGAACTTCTCGTTGAACAAGGTGTGCCTGCTTAAAAGCGAGTGAAACAAGCGCTCTATGAGTGAGCGCAGCGAACGCTCTAAACAGCGAGCGCAGCGAGCGGTCTATCAATGAGCGAAGCGAATGGTCTAAACAGCGAGCGCAGCGAGCGGTCTCCCAATGAGCGCAGCGAATGGTCTTAGCAGCGAACGCAGTGAGCGGTCTCTAAGCAAGCGCAGCGAGCGGTCTCTAAGCGAGTAAACGAGCGTTCTAAAAAGCGAGCGCAGCGAGTTATCTTTGCGCAAAACAAGCAGCATGTCAGATCACAAAATCATATTCTCCATGGCGGGGTTGAGTAAAACCATCCCCAGCGGCAAAACCATCCTCAAAGACATCTACCTCTCCTTCTTCTATGGCGCTAAAATTGGCGTTTTGGGTTTGAACGGTGCGGGTAAGTCTACCTTGCTGAAAATCATCGCCGGGCTCGACAAATCGTACCAAGGCGAAGTGGTGTTTTCGCCAGGCTATACGGTGGGTTATTTGTCGCAAGAGCCGCAACTCGATCCCGACAAAACCGTGAAAGAAATTGTGCAGGAAGGGGTGCAGGAGGTGATGGACCTGCTGAAAGAATTCGACCAAATCAACGAGGCCTTTGGCGATCCGGATGCCGATTACGACAAACTGCTCGCCCGCCAGGCTGAAGTGCAAGAAAAACTCGATGCAGCCAATGCGTGGACCATCGACCACCGCTTGGAGCTGGCCATGGAAGCCCTGATGTGTCCGCCTGCCGATACCAAAATTGGCGTGCTCTCGGGGGGTGAGCGCCGCCGCGTGGCCCTTTGCCGCCTGCTGCTGCAAGAACCCGATGTGCTGTTGCTTGACGAACCTACCAACCACCTCGATGCCGAAAGCATCGACTGGCTCGAGCAGCACCTGCAGCGTTACAAAGGCACCGTGATTGCCGTAACGCACGACCGTTACTTCCTCGACAATGTGGCTGGCTGGATCCTCGAACTCGACCGCGGCGAAGGCATTCCTTTCGAAGGCAACTACAGCAGCTGGCTCGACCAAAAGAGCAAGCGCCTGGCCCAGGAAGAAAAAAGCGAAAGCAAGCGCCAAAAAACCTTACAACGCGAATTGGAATGGGTGCGCATGGCACCCAAGGCCCGTCACGCCAAGTCGAAAGCCCGTATCAGTGCCTACAACAGCTTGCTGAACGAGGATGTGAAAGAAAAAGAAATGAAGCTCGAGCTCTTCATCCCGCCCGGACCCCGCCTAGGCAATGTGGTCATTGAAGCTACTGGCGTGAGCAAGTCGTTTGGCGACCGCCAGCTCATCAACAACCTCAGCTTTTCGCTGCCACCTGCCGGCGTGGTGGGCATCATCGGTCCGAACGGCGTGGGTAAAACCACCCTGTTCAAAATGATCATGGGCCTCGAACAACCTGATACCGGCGATTTCAAAGTAGGAGAAACCGTAGAGATTGCCTATGTAGACCAGAGCCACGATGGCTTGGAGCCCGAAAAATCGGTCTTCGAAGTGATTTCGGGCGGTACCGAAAACATGATGCTGGCCGGCCGTTCGGTGAATTCGCGTGCTTACATTGGCAAATTCAACTTTACGGGCAACGACCAGAGCAAGAAACTCAAGGAATTGTCGGGCGGCGAGCGCAACCGCGTGCACCTGGCCATGACCCTCAAGCAGGGCGCCAACGTATTGCTGCTCGACGAACCTACCAACGACATCGACGTAAACACCCTCCGTGCATTGGAAGAAGCCATCGAAAACTTTGCGGGTTGTGCGGTCATCATTTCGCACGACCGCTGGTTCCTCGACCGCGTTTGTACCCACATGCTGGCCTACGAGGGCAATGGCGAATTCTATTTCTTCGACGGCAACTACAGCGAGTACGAAGAAAACCTGCGCAAACGCAAAGGCGATGGCGCCATCCGCAAAAATAAATACCGCGATTTGAGCGGCAGGGCTTAATTTGCAGTCATGAATCAGATCCTCGGACCGGAGCAGGTGAGCCAAAAAATCCGCCGTTTGGCCTACCAAATATGGGAGTCGAACTATGACGAGCCGCGCATTTTGTTGGCAGGCGTCAAGAACCGCGGGCTCGAGCTGGCCGAACTGCTGGCTGCCGAGCTGCGCCGCATTTCGCCCTTGCAGGTGGAGGTCACGTACATCCGCCTCAACAAAGACAATCCGGTGCACGACGAGATCACCACCGGGGTGAATACGGCTGAGTGGCAAGACGGTACTGTGGTGGTGGTAGACGATGTTGCCCATACCGGCCGCACCCTTTTGTTTGCCCTCAAACCCTTTATGGGACATATGTACAAGCGCCTGCAAATTGCGGTGCTGGTAGACCGGGCGCACAAAACCTATCCGGTGCATGCCGATTTTAAAGGTTTGCAACTCGCCACCACCCTGCAAGACCGGGTACAAATTGTTTTCGACAGCGAGGGTGTAAAAGTATACCTCGACTGATTTGGCTATTGGTTTTGGAAATCCTAGATTAGATTTCCACTAAAACCAATCACTCTGAAAACCATCAAAAAAACCATCCTGGCTACTTTGTTGTCGGGAGTTCTTCTCAGCCAAACGGCATGTTTGGGTTCTTTTGCCCTCACTGTGAAGGTGTATGAGTTCAACAACGAAATCACCGACAACAAATTCATCAACAACCTCCTATTCTGGCTTGTGGGTGGCCCTGTTTATGGCTTTACTTCCGTAATTGATCTTTTTTTCTTCAACCTTATTGAATTTTGGTCCGGCAGCAATCCCATTGCCTATGCTCCCATGGAGCCAGGTGAAGACCGCTTCGCTTTCGAAGGCCGCGATTTTAAGGTAACCCGCACAGCCGATCGCGTGGTGATGCAAGAAATGAAGGGCGAAACCGTGGTACAGGAATTGGTAATGAGCTACAGTTTGCCCGAAAATACCTGGTACATGCAGCAGGGCGATCAAAAGATCAAGATGTTCAGCTATGAAGGCGACCAAGTAATTTTCCACTTTGGCAACGAACAAATGGAAATGGCTGCCGGTGAAGTAAACAGCAGTCTTCGTGCATTGCAGCAGCATGATGCCCAATGGGCCATGCGTTGATAGCGTGATAAATTGTATTTTAGAGGGTCGGGAATTTTCCCGGCCTTTTTTTATGCGGCAGCTGTTCATTCTGTTTTTCAGCCTTCTAACTCTAACGGGTCATGGACAATCGTTGCCAAAGGGGCTTAGTTTTTTTTACGAAAACGGACTCAAGGGCATCAAGACCAAAGAGGGGAAAACCCTCGTTCCTGCTATTTACGATGAGATAGAACCTTTTGAAAACGGTCGCGCCCGGGCCTACCGCGAAGAAAAAACGGGTTATCTCAATTTGGCTGGTCTCGAAGTAATTCCAGTCAAATTCGACTTTATCGATGCCATGATGGATGGGCGCGCACTGGCCATTCAGGGCAAAACCATTGGCATGATCGACGAGAGTGGCCGTTGGAAGAAGAAAATAGAAACAGAATGGTTGGGCCCTTTTGAAAATGGGCGTGCAGTGGTGAAATACAAGGGCCAATGGGGCTTGATGAACAATGAACTCAAATGGATTGTATCGGCCAAATACACTTCCTTGCAAGACGCTGGTTTTGGCTACTACATTTTTGGTCAAGGCAAACGTTTTGGTTTGCTTGATGAAAACGGACATGTGTATTTAAAGGCCGAATACGACAGTATTTATCCCTTCGTGGATGGATTGGCAAGGGTACAACGCAAAGGCAAGTGGGGACTTTACCACCAAGCAGCGCGCATGCAAATTGAACCCCGCTTCGACTTTTTGGGCGAATTTAAAAATGGAGAAGCCCCAGCGCGGCTGAATGGCCGGCGGATTCGCATCGATATTGACGGTGAGATCTTAGAGGATTGAAGCAATCGCGTGGTTGACTATACAGCCACCAGCATCGAAATTTCAACGTTTACGCCTTTGGGCAATCCCTTTACGGCCACTGTTTCACGCGCCGGAAAATGACCATCGAAATACTCGCCGTAGATGGCGTTCACCTCGGCAAAAAGACTCATATCGCTCAAAAAAATCGTGGTTTTGATCGCTTTGTTGAAGTTGGTGCCCGCCGCATCCAGCACCGCTTTTAAGTTCTGCATTACCTGATGGGTTTCGGCGGCGAGACTTTCTTGCACCAATTCGCCTGATTCCGGGTCGAGGGCAATTTGTCCCGACATATACAGCAAGCCGTTGTGAATGATGGCTTGGTTGTATGGACCTATGGGCGCAGGGGCAGCGGAAGTTTGTATGATTTGCATGGGGCTACGTTTATCTTTGCGTGAAGATAAGCCGTCATGTCCATACTTTTCATCGGTCCTGAAAACCGTCGCCAATCGTTGCCTGCTACCTTGGCAGCACTGCCTGCCCGCTATTTGCCGACAGGTTCGGCACCCACCGCTGCTGATTTGCAAGGCATAGAACTGGTATTCGACCTTGAGTTTGATGCGCATCCCGAGCGTTTGGGTTTGTATGCCACCCAAACCCAGTGCTTTTTCTTTTTACACAGCAATGTGGTGCAATTGGCTGCCGTTGCGGCTGATTTGGGCGTACGCTTACCGCTATTCCATGTAGCTGGTATCAATGCCTGGCCCGATTGCCTGGCTGCAAGCCCTTGGGAAGTGTGTGTGGCAACCGAACAGGCAATTCCAGTGCTGTCTGAGAAACTTGCTGCGCTCCAAATCCCGTTTGTACGCGTTGCTGACCGCATAGGCATGATTACCCCTCGGGTGATCTGTATGATCATCAACGAGGCCTACTTCACCCTGCAAGAAGGTACCGCCAGCAAGGCCGATATAGATTTAGGCATGCAGCTGGGCACCAATTATCCGCATGGGCCTTTTGCCTGGGCCGAACGTATTGGCATCGGCGAAGTGCGCCGCCTGCTCGAAGCCATGTATGCCGATACCCATGACCCGCGCTACAAACTTTGTCCCTTGCTGAAGACCGAAAGTTTGAAGCCGGTTTTTTAGTCACTTATTGTTTTACAAGCTTTTTAATACTCGAACCACCCTGTCCTTCGAGCTGCACCAAATACAGTCCGGGGGCCATGCCGTTGAGGTCGAGTTCCAGCGATAGCGCTGCGGCGTCCAATGCTCTTTCAAGCAATATTCGGCCTGCGATATCGGTAAGCAGCAAGCGATTTGCAAGACTGTTGCCATCGAGCGCTACTTTTACCATCCCTGACGTTGGGTTTGGATAGAGATTAAAAGCAGGCGCCTCAGTTACGATTTCGCCCAGTGGAACGCCGCCATAAGAAATATTGGTCAGGTACAAATTGCCACCAAATCCATTGCGGGTTACAAATTTCAGCGATACCCGCGTGCCCGCTTGCAGGGCCTGAGAAATGCTGATGGTACGCCAGTGTGCAGGCTGGGTGGGTTCGGTACCTGCGCCATAGGTGGCCATGGTGCTTCCACCATCGCGGTAAATTTCGGTCCAATTGCTGCAATCGGTGCTCCTGTACACAATCAGACTGTCGTTGTTGAATCCAGCCCGGGTGCGATAGGCCATACGGAAATGCAAATCAATCGCGCCATTTCCTTGGGGGGTGAAAAACGGACTCACCAGCTCATCGCGCTGGCCTTGTGCCGGAGAATAATTGCCCATCCGCACTTTCATCGCTTGTGTGGTACCGGGCAATCCACTTACATCATGCGTTTCCCAAGTAATGAAGTCGTGGTTAAGATTTTCAATGAACCAGCTGCTGCCCAAAACCGACGCATTGGCAAAATTCTGGTGCACGCCTCCGTTTACATTGCCAAAAAGGGTAGTGCCATCTTGGCGGCGCATGCGCACTGCAAAAAGGTTGTTGACAGTGTCCTTTTCAGGAGGGCCATCTGCTACTATCCTTGCTTTAAATTCAGTAATTGCCGCGGGCAATGGGCCGTTGAGGTTTAGCGCGAGAGTGGTTTCTTGTCCCGGGCGCAATTGACCGTTCCAATTCACCGACTGGTTGTAGTTGTTGTAACCAAAGTAGACGGTGAATGCACTTACGGTATCCTTGCCAACATTTTTCACCACCAGGTTTTCGGTAATGGCTGCGCCTGATTCGCAGAAACGATTGCCATCGCGGCGGTTTTGGATGCCTTGTATGGCCAGGTCGCGACGACGGCTATCGGGTGCCACTGGCGTGAGGGTTTGGTCGAGGAAATTGAAGGCGGCCAGCAAATCGATCATGCCCCGTCCGTAGGTGTTGTCTTCGCCCGGGTCGCCCAAATCAATGGCTGTTTGGTAGAGGGCGTTGAGAATTTGGCGTGGAGATGCCGTTGGATAGGCCTCTTTGAGCAACAAATAGCCGCCAGTTACATGCGGAGATGCCATGCTCGTGCCAGTATATTGGCTGTAGCCACTTTCACCCACTGAAGAGCGGATGTTGGTGCCTGGTGCTGATACTTCGGGTTTGATGTTGAGCGGAGCGTTGTTAGCACAAACGGTTGGGCCACGGCTCGACGTGCTGTTGATCAACCATGCAGGTGTAGAAGCATTGATGTTGCCCACCGCAAAATTCCGCAGACTATCGGTGGAAACGGCCCCGTACAAGCCTACGGTAAACGGATTAGGACCGTTGTTTCCGGCAGCATAAATGTTACCAATGCCTGCTGCTTCGAGGGCAGCAAAGGTACCCGCCATAAAACTGCATAAGCTTTGGCTGGGTTGCGATCCCCATGAGTTGTTAATCACATCGGGCACATCGAAAGTTGTACTGGCATTCCCGTCGGGATTTAAAGCAAATTGGTAAGCATCCACCAAAGCATTGGCATTGCCGCCGCTCGGAATGATATCGTTGCTCATGAAATAGGCGGCTGGGGCTACTCCAACGGTATCGTTGGTTGCTTTTTCAAGTCCTACAATGGTGCCGGCTACGTGGGTACCATGCTCTTGGTCGCGGTCGGTTGGCAGGGTATTGCCGTGGAACGAACGCCATCCCTGACTCAACCCAAAACGGTTGCCGATAAATTGTTCACGCAGGGCAGGATGTTCGTTTCGGGTGCCTGAATCGTATACATAGGCCATTTGGCCATGTCCGCTGTAGCCCATGGCCCAAAGGGCATTGGCTTTGATGGTGCGCAAACCGGGTTCGGATGTGGCCACCGATTCGGGGGCGGCAGGTGCCACAAATTCGCCAGGTCGAATGGTCGGCTGGGGTGCGTCCCACATGAGGTGCGCCGGTGGATTGAGTTGCTGCAGCAAGGGCAACAGCTCAGCCTTCATTTCAAAAAACCAACCATTGGCCAACCAACTTTCGTGGCGATTGCGCAACAAACCTGCTGCTTCCCACTGGGCCAATTGGCCTTTCCATGGCGCCAAACATCTTTCGGCATGTGCTTGACCCAAAGCCAAAACGGTGGTTACCCTTTCGTGCTTGCCTGCTTGCCTGCTTTCAAAGGCCATGGCCAAACTGTCGAAAGGAAACTGCTCGTAAAACAACAGGCCTACCGGGAGATAACCCTCGGTTAAAAGTTCAGGGCGTTCGAAACCCTTTGTAACTTCTTCCTCGATCATCAATTGGGCAGAGGCCATGCCAAAGAGCAGGCACAGCGGCAGGAATAGCAACTTCTTCATCTTGCTGGAAAATAGAAAAGAAAGGTAGGGATTATTTTTGACGTGCCCCTGCGGCAAGCATTCAATCACGGTTTAGCTCCATCCACAGCAAATCTTTGAGTTGCTGAAGGTTGTAGTTGGTAACGCTGCTGATGAAAATGGCCGGCACATCGGCAGGCAACTCCAGCCGCATTTCAGCCATGAGCTCTTCATCGAGTAAATCACTTTTGGTGATGGCGAGTACTCGCTTTTTGTGCATCAATTCGGGATTGTACTGGGCCAACTCGTTTTCGAGGATTTTGTATTCGGCCCGCAAATCGCGCGCATCAGCCGGAATCATGAACAGCAACAAACTGTTGCGCTCAATGTGCCTTAAAAAACGGTGACCCAAACCTTTGCCTTCATGCGCTCCTTCAATGATCCCCGGGATGTCGGCCATTACAAACGAACGGAAATCGCGATAAGGGACTATGCCTAAATTGGGCACCAAGGTGGTGAAGGGATAATCGGCTATTTCGGGCTTGGCAGCCGTGATGCTGGCCAGCAAGGTACTTTTACCGGCATTGGGGAAGCCTACCAGACCCACATCGGCGAGCAATTTGAGCTCAAGGATGTTCCAAACCTCCTGACCAGGTTCGCCGGGCTGGGCGTAGCGTGGGGTTTGGTTGGTGGCGCTTTTGTAGTGATGGTTGCCTTGTCCGCCCCTGCCACCGGGTAAGAGGATGATCTCCTGGCCATCTTCGGTGATTTCGCAGATCTGCTCGCCGGTTTCGGCATCGCGGGCCACGGTGCCAATGGGGACTTCCAAATATTCGTCGGGACCGTTGGCGCCGGTTTTAAGGCCACTGCTGCCGGCAATACCTGCAGCGGCAATTACGTGTTTACGAAATTTGAGGTGCAGGAGCGTCCACAGCTGGGCGTTGCCGCGCAAAATGATATGGCCGCCACGACCGCCATCGCCACCATCAGGACCACCTTTGGCCGTGTGTTTGTCGCGGTGAAAATGCACCGAACCTGCTCCGCCCGCACCTGAGCGACAGCAGATTTTTACATAGTCAACAAAATTACTTTCGGCCAAAATGGGGGTGTTTATGCTTCAATTTCGGTGCAAAGGGCGTTGAAAATCACTTCTATTTCGCCAATGCCTTCAATTTCGCGGAGTTTGCCTTGTGCGGCGTAGTAGCCAGCCACTTGGGCGGTTTTGTTTTCGTATTCCTGGATGCGCTTGCGGATGATACTTTCGTCCTGGTCGTCGGCACGGCCCGAGTCTTTGCCACGCTGCAACAAACGACGGGTCAGTTCTTCTTCGGTTACACGCAACGACAGCATGCAGTGAATGCCTTCGTTGTGACCAGCCAACAATTGATCGAGAGCTTCGGCTTGGGCGATGGTGCGGGGAAAGCCGTCGAATATGAAGCCACCTGCATTTTTGTTGGCGTTCAGCTTGCTATCGATCATGCCAATCACCACTGCATCGGGAACCAGCATGCCTTGGTCCATCAGCTTTTTGGCTTCGCGTCCGAGTGCGGTACCGGCTGCAATTTCCGACCGGAGGAGGTCACCCGTAGAAAGGTGCACCAGGCCGTATTTTTCGATGAGTTTTGCAGATTGGGTGCCTTTGCCAGCGCCGGGAGGACCAAAAAGAACGAGGTTTAGCATGCGTTAAGAATTAAAGTGCAAAGGTAACAAAAAAACCGGCTTGAAGGCCGGTAGGTGCTAAGCGAGTTGCAGCAATTCAGTGGGTTGTATGCCAAAGTGGCTTTCGTGGTAGGTGCATTGGCCGTTTTGCACCACCAATACCTGGGGCGAGGCATGTTCTACTTTCAGTTCATCGGCCAAACGGGTGCTGAGTGAGCGGTAGCGCAGCAAATCGAGGTATACCAAGGTGAATTTGGGGGCCAATTGTGCTTCGGCACGCCGTAAACGACCCTCTGCCGCAGCGCTAATGCTGCAACGGGTACTGTGTTTGAAAAAGAGGATGGGATGATGATGTGAAGCTGCCATCAGCTCATCGAGCCGGGCATCGCTGTCGAGGGCCAACCAGCCCATCACTTAGGCGTTCTGACTGGCAGGTGCAGGAGCAGCACTGAATGCAGGGCAGGCATTGCGGTGGCAAGAGCTCAATGCCAATCCGGCCAAAACCACTGCAAGAATCATCAGCTTTTTCATATCCTTATCGTTTATTTCCAAATAGGTCGCGATCTTTCGCATACAAATGTTTCTTCTTTTTCGCTTTTTTAGGCTTCCGTTTTTCGGTTTGTTGTTCGAAAGCGGGACAGGCCGTGGGACTCTTACATGCCCCTGCCAAAAAGAAACAAAGTAAAGCGAAGCACAAAAATCGTTTTTGGGCCAATCGCATCCTACAAATAACGAGAAAATTTTTGTTAAGTATTCATGGGTGATTTTGGGCTATCGGTATTGTTGGGTACGAAAATGCGAGACTTCAGGGAAGCAAATGCCGGAAAGTCCGCATCGCAGCTGATGAATGCGGCCCGAAAGGCTTTTGGTAGCGATGCTGCAAGGGTACTCGAACAACTGCACCTTACCGAAAGGGCCAGGGAAAAAGCGCCAAGTCTGGCAGCCCGCCATTGGCTTTTTAGTACCAAAAGCTATGAACAATCCACTTCGGAGACCATCGCACGTCATAAAGCCAGCCTCATGCAGCTGAAGGGCCAAGCTTTTACAGACCTCACTGCTGGCGCCGGGGTAGATGCCTGGTTCATTGGGGCTGAAGCCAACCGCGTGCAATTGGTAGAAGCCGACCCACTGCATGCCGCTTATTTGTCGGCCAATTTTGCTGGCCGCTCACACCGCTTGTGGGTAGGTACGGCTGAAGAGGTGTTGCCCCAGCTCGAGGCAGGTGGGGTGGCCTACCTCGACCCTGACCGTCGTCCTGCTGGTCGCCGCGTATACGATTTCAGCGATGCCACACCAGATGTGTTGGCCTTGCTGCCCCAGCTCATCGATAAATTCGATAAAGTTTGGCTGAAAGCTTCACCCATGTTAGATGTAACGGCATGCTTGAAGCAATTGGCGCCCCACTGTTTGGCGGTATATACCCTGTGCCTGGGCGATGAGCTCAAGGAATTGCTTTTTGAATTGCAACCCCAAGCCAACAGTGCGGCAATCCGCTTAGAAGCTGTTCAATTAAAACCTGATGGCAAGGTCTTGTGCACGGATGGAATATCAGCTGATGCGGTTCCGTTGGCAGCAGCGAGCATACAGCCGGGCGACTATCTGTTTGAACCGCATGCCGGCATAATCAAACTGCGGTTGGGGCGTCATTTGGCCATGCAACACGGGCTTTTGGCCATTGGTGCAGCTGATTTTTACTTGGGCAAAAAAGCCATTGAACATTTCCCCGGCCGACAATTCCGCATCCGTGCCTTCTTGCCTTACAAACCCAAGCAGCTCATGGCTTGGTTGAAGGAATGCGGCATTCAGAAAGCGCATGTGAGCAAGCGCGACTTCTTTCTCGAAACCGATGCCATCCGCAAGGCGCTGAAATTGCACATGGGTGAGGATGCCCGCCTTTTTTTTACCAAAAACCAGCAAGGCGAAGCGGTGTGTGTGGTGTGTGAGCGGTGATTATTGCGCTTCTGCAGGCGTGAGATCAGTGAGGGTACTGTCAACATCGGGCGTGGGAGGTGTGTGTCCTGTTGGCAATCTGCCCGCACCGGCCCAATAACGACGGTAATACGGCTCATTTAGGTCGCTGATCATGATGCCACCACGGGTGGTAGCATGCACAAATTTGTTGTTCGACAAATACATGCCCACATGCGAAATGCGACCGCGGTAAATGCGGAAAAACACCAAATCGCCTTCTTGCAATTCTTCTTTTTTGATGTGCTGCACCTTGGTGTACATGCTGGCCGATCCGCCGGGCATTTGCTGGTTGTACACCTCGCGCAGAATCACATTCACAAATCCTGAACAATCGAGGCCTTTTTCGTTTCTGCCGCCGTAACGGTAAGGCGTATGGCGCCATTGCTCGTACACATACAGTATTTCGGGGCGGTTGATTTCGCCAGGATACAGGCCGTATTGCGCGGCACGCGACAATACGTAATGATCGGTGCAGAGGCTGTCGAGCCCACGTGCTACGGTGGTATCGGGGTTATTGGCAAAAGCCTGAACTCCCAAAAACAACAGAAACAGAAGCAAGCCGTATCGCATGGGGTTGCGAATATAGGAAATGGGGGTGAAATTTCCTATTTAAAAACCGCCTTCCCTTTCACGTATGTGGCTACTACTTGGCTTTGCAGCACCTTTTGGGGTTCGGCTTGCAGCAAATCGGTATTGAGCACAACAAAATCGGCACGCTTACCTTTTTCGAGGCTCCCCCGCACGTCTTCCTCAAAGCCTGCCTTGGCGGCCCATATGGTCATGCCGCGCAAGGCTTGTTCGCGGGTAAGGGCATCTTGCGCCTGAAAACCTCCCGCCGGATAACCGCTGCTGTCGATGCGGAATACCGCCGCATAAAAGGTCTTCAGAGGCGAAAGGTCTTCCACCGGAAAATCGGTTCCCAAAGGCAGCCAGCCGTTGAGTTGCAGCAGTTGCTGGTAAGCATAGGCGTGGGTGATGCGCTCGGGGCCCAAACGCTCGCCAGCCCAGTACATATCACTGGTGGCGTGAGTAGGCTGTACCGAGGGCACAATGTGGCCTTGTTTGAAAATCTCGAGGTCGGGTGGACTCACTACCTGAGCATGTTCAATGCGCCAACGGTGGTCGGGCTGCTGGCCCACGGTGTTGAGGTAGATATTGGGTACCTGCTGGTTGGCGGCATCGCCAATGCAGTGGGTATTCATTTGGTAACCCGCTGCCGCAAGCAATGGCGCATAATAGGCCATGGTATCGGGGGTGGTGACCCACAGCCCAAAGTGGCCATGACGGTCGTGGTAATGTTCCTTTAGCCGTGCCCCGCGCGAACCCAAGGCACCATCGGCATAAAACTTAAAGGAGCGGATGTGCACATAATCGCCGCGGTAAGTTGGGCGGGCGAGGTAGTATTGCAGTTCTGCTGGCGTGGCGCTGATCATGCCATACACACTCATGCTCAGCTCACCGGCTTTTTCCATGCCTTGCAGTACTTCGAGCTGCTGCCTGCTGAGGCCCGCATCGTGTACCGATGTAAGGCCCACACTGTGACAGGCAGCTTGGGCATCTAAAACAGCTTCGCGCCAGCTTTCATTGCTTGTGGCTGGAATGGCTGCCAAGGCACGATCGGCCGCATTGTCGATGAGTACGCCGGTCATGCTGCCATCTTTGCGAAGCAGGACTTCACCTCCGGCAATTTGGCTTTTTTCGGTGATGCCAGCTGCCTCCAGCGCCCGCGCATTGGCAATCACTGCGTGGCCATCTACCCTGCTCAAAATCACCGGGCGGTCGGGAAAGAGGCTGTCAAGGGCAGCGCGGTCGGGGTATGCCTGTATGGGCCAGTCGTTCTGGTCCCAACCGCGGCCCACCAGCCACCCACTGGTATCGTTTTGGGCAAAAGCCAAAAGGCGGTACATCACCTCGTCCCAGCTGGCGGTGCCCTGCAAATTCACCTGCTGTAAATTGAGACCGTAATACACAAAATGGCAATGGGCATCGATAAAGCCGGGGTACACATATGCCCCTTGTAAATCGTATTCCTCCTGGCAATTGTACTGTTTTTTGAGGGCATCGAGGCTACCCGTAGCCAAAACTTCACCATTGCGCACCACCATGGCTTCGGCAGTGCTAAATGCCGAATCAACGGTGTAAATGGTGCCGTTGTAAACCAATAGATCGGCTTTTTCGCGCGATTGACAAGCCAACAGGCCGCACAATGCAAGCAGGAGCAGGAGTTTTTTCATTAACGGAAGGTGATGATTTCGTAGCTATTTGCAGGCAGGGTAGTGATAATCATGCGGTCGCGGTCCATGGCCACAGGGTGACCCATTTGGCCCATCACTTCCCCTTTGCGCAAGTGTGCTGGAATGGGGATGTTGAGGGTGACTTCACTGTTGCCTTTGTTGAAGCACACCAATACGGCTTCGCCAAAATAACTGCGCAAATAGGCCAAGTGGGTAGGGGTTGAAAGCAGTATGTCGGTTTCGCCGTAGTTCAGCGCCATGCTGCTTTTGCGCATGTCGAGCACTTGGGTGAGGCGGTAGCGGGTGCTGGCCTCTTCATCGGTCCAATTGTCGAATTTCATGGGGCGGCGGTTGTCGGGGTCGCCAGCACCCACCATGCCGATGTCGTCGCCGGCATACACCACCGGAACACCGGGAATGGTGCTGATGAAGGTGAGCAATTGCTGCAGCTTGGCGTATCCAACGGGGTCTTTGATTTCTACCTGGCGGTTCCAGCCCGCAGCCCGGTCGTCTTCATCGAAACGCAAGGCACCCGATGCAAAGCTGATGAAGCGGGGCAGGTCGTGGTTGCCACTGATGTTGCCCATGAGGTGGTGGTAACCGTAGTAACGGAAGCTTTCTTCGAGCGACTGACTGAGGCTATTGAATGAGGTGGTACTGTCGGCAAAGGCCGAACGGGCATCGAAATAAAGGTTGAAGTCGAACTGCCCATCAATCATTCCGCTGCCAATGTAGCTGCCGATGAGCTGACGTGAGCCAAAGGTTTCGCCGATTTGGTACACCGAACGGCCCTGGCCCCGCACCACACGTTCCTTGATTTTTTGGGTGAGGCGGCGCCAAAAGGCTTCTGGAATGTGTTTGGTAGCATCGTGCCTGAAGCCAGCAAACCCGTATTGCTCCATCCAAAATAGGGCACTGTCGGTCATGGCTTCAATTACCTCTGGATTTTCCAAGTCGAGTGAAGGCATGAAGGTGTCGAACCAAGTAGTGAGGCGTTGCTCGTCCCAGATGCGGATGTTTTTGCGGCCATCGGGCAAGTCGAGCTGGGTTTTCCACTCGGGCTTTTGCTGCATGAGCGGGTGCTCCTGATGCACGTGGTTGGCCACATAATCGAGCAAAATGCGGATGCCATTGTCGTTGGCAATGCGCAACAGTTCTTTCAGTTCTTCGGAGGTGCCAAAACGGTGGTCGACCATACTTGATGAAATGGGCCAATAGCCGTGGTAACCCGAGTACATGCGGTGTGGGGCAGGCCATTCGCGGTAAGGACCTTCTGGATTTTGCGTAATGGGCGAAATCCACAAGGTATTGATGCCCAAATCTTTGAAAAAGCCACTTTTGATTTTTTCGGTGATGCCACGGATATCGCCCCCCCAATAATTGGCCTTGGGGTGCACCTCGGGATGGTTGAGGGGTTTGTCGTTGGCAGCATTGCCGTTGTGAAAGCGATCCACCATCACAAAATACATGCGTTGGGCGTGGAAATCATCGGATTGTAATTGACTGGTTTCGGTAACCACACCGCCTTTTTGCAGCGGAATAAGCAAATCGTTGCTTTCACCCAGCTGATTGTGGGCCATGAGTCGCAGGTATGAACGTTCCAGCTCTTTGGCTTCGGCAGGCAGCTGTACGGTATAGCCGCTGTCGGTAGCTTGGATCAAATCATTGGGCAAGCGCACATTTTGCCAGAAGGCTACCAACCCACCTGCATTGCCGCTGTTGCCAATGACCACTTCCTTGTTGGTAAAGCTAAGAGTGTGCAGACGAGGCAGGCTGTCGGCCGGGGTTGGAGCCACTTCGAGCAGCGAATTTCGGCCACCAATGCCGTTGTCGCGGGTGGTGGGATTTGCCGGATCGAGCATCCAGTTGCCATCTACCACCAACTGATAAGGGTAAAAGCCTGGTTCGAGGCGTAGGCTGACTTCCCAACGGCCGTTTTTGTTCTCCAACGGGGTGTTGCCGGGGTTCCAATTGTTCATGTCTCCCACCAATTGCACCTGTTGGGTGCCTTGGTCTTCGCTTTGGTAGCCGAAAACCACCGTTTGCTTGCGGGAGCGGCGCAATAGCAAATCGTATTTTTTGCCGGCATGCTCAATGCCCAGCGTGCTGAGTACCGGATGTGCTGCAGTATGGATGAGCCAGGCAGTTTTGTTGTCGGCACTTGCCCTGATTTGCATGCCTTCAGGCGGGCTCAGGGCGGTGATGCTGTCGGGACTCAAAAAATAGTCTTCCAGAATGATTTGGGTGCTATCATCGGCCAGCTGCACCGGACTTGCGAGTCCCAAAATGCCGTCGCCTGTGTTCAAATGAGGTTGCTTTTTGCCGCAAGCCGCCAAAACCAGCAAGCCCAGCAGGTAAGGTCTGTAATTCATCCCACCAAACTACGAAAAAAGCGATTATGCCAAACATTTGGAAGAATCCCTCAAGCGTTTGAAAGATGGAGCGTAGCGTTGTGTAGGCCGAAATGGAATTATTAAGCCGATATGGCAGTGGCCATGCCCGTTACAGGCGCTTTCCACTACCTTTCGGTATTTTTGGTATTTTTGCCTCAAACCCGCTTGCCTTGATTGATCTACAATCCCTATCGCTGACGCTTCCTTTGAGTTTTTTGATGGCTTTTGTCATCACCTACCTCAGTGTGCCCAGCATCATACAGTTGGCCAAGCTCAAAAAGCTATACGACGAGCCCAATCACCGCAAGGAGCACGTGAACAGGATTCCTACCTTGGGGGGACTTGCATTGTTTGTAGGCTTTTTCTTTTCGTTTGTTTTTTGGAGTGGCGATTACCGCATGTTTGGCTTCAACAGCATTTTGGCCTCGCTTATTATTTTGTTCATCGTTGGCATCAAAGATGATTTGTATCCCATGCCAGCGCGCAAAAAGCTGTTGGCGCAGGTGCTGGCTGCTTTGATTGTGGTAATCCAGGGCGATTTGCGCATCACCAATTTGTATGGCTTGTTGTCGATCCACGACTTGCCTTATTGGGTTACCGTGGTCATCACCACTTTTGCCATTTTGGCCATCATGAACGGGTTTAACCTCATCGACGGCATCAACGGTTTGGCTGCAGGCATTGCGGTAATCGTTTTGAGCACCTATGCCTATTGGTTTTACCAAATGGAAGACGTGGTGTTTTTGATTTTGTGTTTGACGCTCATTGGCTCGTTATTGGCTTTTTTACGCTACAATTTTTCAACTGCCAGCATTTTCATGGGCGACTCAGGTAGTTTGGTCATTGGTTACCTCATCAGCATCATCACCATTCGCTTCATCCAGGAAAGCAGGGTACATGAGCCCAACATCTTTTTTTCAATTGCTGCTGCTGTTTATGCCTTCAACCTGCTCATTATTCCGCTCTTCGATACCATGCGGGTATTCACGGTGCGTTTGTTGAAAAAACGCTCTCCCTTTACGGCCGACCGCAACCACATCCATCACACCCTTATCGACATTGGTTTGAGTCACCGTGGAGCCGCTTTGGTGTTGTACGGCGTAAACTTATTTTTCATTGCCTTGGCCAGCTTGTTGGAGTCGGTTTTTCGGCCGCGTGAATATTTGCTTTTCGCCTTGTTGGTAGCTTTGTTGCTCAGTCAGATTCCATTCTTCATAAAAAAGCGTCTGAAGGCCCGGAATCAATACGCCAAGAGCACTGCACCCGGTGCGGTGTAATGAATTTGTAGGCGTTCAGGGCAGCAGGATGGGCCGCGAAAGCAGCATTTCCATTTGTGCAACATAAAATTGAAAAGCTCAGCTATTTTCCTATTTTTGTGCTGCAAATAAGCAAACTTATTTGCCATGCTCGATTTTTCACAAAAGGTTGTAGGTGAAGGACTTACCTATGACGATGTTCTCCTCTTACCGGCCTATTCCGAAGTACTTCCGCGCGAAGTAGATATTTCCACCCGACTTACCCGCAACATCCGTATCAATGTGCCCATTGTTTCGGCAGCCATGGATACGGTAACCGAATCGGCTATGGCCATTGCCATCGCCCAAAATGGTGGCATCGGCATGTTGCACAAAAACATGGGCATTGCGCAACAAGCGGCTGAAGTACGCAAGGTAAAGCGCTCCGAAAGCGGCTTGATAGTAGACCCTATTACCTTGCACCAAAACGCTACCATTGGTGAGGCTTTGGCGCTGATGGAGGAAAACCGCATCGGGGGCATCCCCATTGTGGATGATACCCAAAAGTTGGTGGGCATTCTTACCAACCGCGATTTGCGTTTCGAGAAAAATCCAGCGCGCCCCATTGCCGAAGTCATGACCAAAGACCATTTGGTGACTGCCGCCGAAGGCACTTCTTTTCACCAGGCCGAAGGCATTTTGCAACAGCACAAAATTGAAAAACTACCCGTGGTCGACGCCAATTACAAGCTCATCGGGCTCATTACCTACAAAGACATCCTCAAACTCAAAGACCACCCCATGGCGTGCAAAGACGAGCTGGGCCGCTTGCGGGTGGGTGCGGCGGTTGGCGTAACTGCCGACATGCTGGAGCGCTTACAAGCCTTGGTAAATGCAGGGGTCGACGTTATCACCATTGACACGGCCCACGGCCACTCTGCCGGAGTTATTGCCGCCCTCAAACGCGCCAAGGAAGCCTTTCCCAAACTGCAGATCATTGTGGGCAATGTGGCCACTGGTGCTGCTGCCCGTGCCCTGGCCGATGCCGGGGCCGATGCCGTGAAAGTAGGTGTGGGTCCGGGCTCCATTTGCACCACCCGCGTGGTAGCCGGTGTGGGTGTTCCCCAACTTTCGGCCGTGATGGAAGCTGCCCACGCTTTGCAAGGCACGGGCGTTCCAGTGATTGCCGATGGCGGCATCCGCTATACTGGCGACATTGTGAAGGCCTTGGCGGCAGGAGCCGACACCATCATGGGCGGATCGATTTTCGCCGGGGTGGAAGAATCGCCGGGAGAAACCATTATTTTCGAAGGTCGGAAATTCAAAACCTACCGCGGCATGGGCTCTATTGAGGCCATGAAGGAGGGTTCGAAAGACCGTTATTTCCAAGATGCCGAAGACGAAATCAAGAAATTGGTTCCCGAAGGCATCGTGGGCCGGGTGCCTTACAAAGGCAAGCTCGAAGAAGTGATGTACCAGTGCATCGGCGGTTTGCGCGCCGGCATGGGTTACGTAGGTGCCCGCACCGTGGCCGATTTGCAGCAAGCCAAATTTGTGCGCATTACCAATTCGGGTCTGCGCGAGAGTCACCCCCACGGCGTAACCATTACCAAAGAAGCGCCGAATTATACCCGATAAGGCATGAAAGAACAAATAGAGCAAATACGGACGGAAGCTGCAGGCTTCGATATTTCCTCGGCCGACAAGCTGGAGCAATACCGCCTGCGTTTTTTAAGCAAAAAAGGCTTGGTAAGCGAGCTTTTTGAAGCTTTTCGTTCGGTTTCGGGCGAAGAAAAAAAGCTGTACGGCAAAGAACTCAACCTCCTCAAACAGGAAGTAGAGGGCCGTTGGCAAGCCCAAAAAGAAGCGCTCGAAAGCACAGCCGTGACCGAAACCAGCGGCATCGACTTGAGCCGTCCGCCCCAACCCCGTGAACTCGGCAGCCGCCACCCGCTCTCCTTGGTGCGCCAGGAAATCATCCGCTTTTTCGAAGGATTGGGCTTCAATATCAGCGAAGGACATGAGATTGTAGACGATTGGCACAACTTCGGGGCCTTGAATTTCGACGACGACCACCCGTCGCGCGATATGCAGGACACCTTTTTTGTGCAAACCAATCCCGACATCCTGCTCCGCACCCACACCTCCACCGTGCAGGTGAAAGAAATGCAACTGGGCAACCTGCCCATCCGTACCATTTCGCCAGGTAGGGTGTACCGCAACGAAACCGTTTCGGCCCGTTCGCACATGCAGTTTCACCAGGTAGAAGGTTTGTACATCGATGAAAATGTAAGTTTCGCCGACCTCAAGCAAACCTTGTATTTGTTCGCCACCGAGTTTTTCGGTCGCGATTTAAAGGTCCGTTTCCGCGCCAGCTACTTCCCCTTCACCGAGCCCTCGGCCGAAATGGATGTAAGCTGCTTCATTTGCAACCAGGAAGGTTGCAGCGTGTGCAAACAAACGGGCTGGGTAGAAATTTTGGGCTGCGGCATGGTCGACCCCAATGTGCTCGAAAACTGCGGCATCGACAGCAAAAAATACACGGGTTACGCCTTTGGCATGGGCATCGAACGCATGACCATGTTGAAATATCAGATGCGCGATATTCGTTTGTTCTATGAAAACGACCTACGCTTTTTGAAGCAGTTCAAATCGGAACTATGAGCTACAACATCCAAACCATTGCCGTAATAGGCGCGGGCACCATGGGGGCAGGCATTGCACAGGTATGTGCCCAAGCCGGATTTCGTACCCTTTTGTACGATTTGCAGCCTACCATGCTCGACAAAGCCCGCAAGCACATTTCGAGCAATTTGCAAAAAGCCGTTGAAAAAGGCTTGATGGGTGCCGAAAAGGAGCAGGCGGTTTGGGAGAGGTTACACATTACCGATCGTTTCGATGATTTGGTGGCCGACCTGGTCGTAGAAGCTGTAGTGGAACGCAAGGAAGTGAAAATTGATCTGTTCCGACAGTTGGAGGTGATCAACAGCGAGCATACCATCATGGCCACCAATACCTCGAGTATTCCGGTGACCAGCATTGCGGCAGGGGTTCGCCGACCCGAGCGGGTGGTAGGTATGCACTTTTTTAATCCGGCCCACATCATGAAGCTGGTAGAAGTCATCAGCGGTGAGGCCACCCAGCCCGAAGTAAGTGAGGCCATTTACGAACTCAGCCTGCAGCTTGGCAAAAAGCCCGTACATGCCAAAGATGCCCCTGGCTTTATTGTAAACCGGGTGGCACGTCATTACTACGTCGAAAGCTTGTTGGCCTTGGAAGAGCAGGTGGCTTCATTTGAAGACATCGACAAATTGCTGGAGGCCCGCGGATTTAAAATGGGGCCCTTCCGTTTAATGGATTTGATTGGGGTAGATACCAATTTTTCGGTAACCTCGAGCATGTACGCCAGCTTCCACCAAGATTCTAAATTCAGGCCCAGCCGCATTCAAGAACAAAAAGTAAATGCCGGCTTCCATGGCCGAAAAACCGGAAAAGGATTTTATGCGTACCCTGCTTAGTGCTTTTGTGTTCACGCTGGTGTTGCTCAGTGGTTGCCGGAGCGATACAGGTGATTTTGTGCCCAATGTACTGGTGGATGCCAATATCAGCCTCAATTTACCCGCCTATCAACCCTTGAATGTGGTGGGAGGATTGGTTTTTGTACGCGATTTGGGATACAGGGGCATTGTGATTCATCGCCTCACCCTCGATGAGTTCAGGGTATTTGACATGGCTTGCACCTATCAGCCCTCCATTTCTTGTCATGTAATTGCCCTCGATACCGCCACCAATTTGTTGCAGTGTGGTTGTTGCGAATCGCGTTTTTCGCTCGATGGATTTCCGGCACGCGGGCCAGCCTCACTCAACCTCCGTTCGTACAGAAGTTTGTACTCGCCAACCACCAATACCTTGAGAGTTACGAATTGATTCCCATGATAAAAACAAATGAACGGCTTGAAAAGGCCGTTTTTGTTTAAAGTACCACACCGGCCATGATGCCCAAGGTCACCAGCAACAGCGGTGGAATGCGGAAATGATGCAGGGCAATAAAGGTGGCACCCACCACACTGAGGTTGATCATATCAAAACCAACCGGTTTGGTTAACAATATGGCTGCGGCAATCACCAATCCGCATGCGGCAGCATTGATGCCCGACAATGCCCGTTTCACTCCGCGCATTTTTTTCATTTCTTCCCAGGCCGGATAAATAAAGAAAATGAGAAAAGTACCTGGTAAAAAAATGCCAATTGCGCCAATGGTGGCCCCCATGAGCATACTGGCATAACCCGCCTGCTGAAACGACATGGCCCCCAAAAAAGAAGCGAACGAAAAAACCGGTCCCGGTATGGCTTGGGCCAGTCCATAGCCCGATAAGAATTGATCAGCCGTCATAAATGCCTTTACCCGCACGAATTGGTCAAACATCATGGGAATGAGTACCTGCCCGCCACCAAAAACCAAGCTGCCAAAGCGGTACATATTCTCGAAAAGCAATACGGGTTTGTTTTGCAGCAGGTTACCTACCAAAGCTGCTCCTACCAAAATAGCTGCGTAGAGGTACAAATTGCCCCAACGGATTTTTTTGAGGTCGTATGCTTCTTTTTCAAGCGGCTTTCGGTCGAAGAAATTCGAAAGCAAAGCGCCGGCAATGAGCACAGCCGGAAAGGTGAAGGCACTGGTGAGCCCTACAACGGCCCCAACCGAAAGCACCAAAATAAACCATTCGAGGGGTGTATGCACCAGCTTTTTGGTCAACCGAAATGCCGCAACGCTGATAAAGCCGATGGCAATGGGTCGTACGAAACGAAGCAATTCAAGCTCAAAGCCTTCGCGGGCGAAATAGGTGATGAGCAAGGCAATCATGGTCATGAGCAAACAGGCGGGCAACGCCCAAATCAATAAGGTGAGCCAAGCCAAACGGGGCCCACCCAATTTCATGCCCACTGCGGTGATGGTTTGTGTACTGGTGGGTCCAGGCAAAAATTGGCACAATGCATTGAGCTCTACCAATTCTTTTTCGGTCAAATATTGTCGCCTGTCTACCAATAAATCATGAAATACCGCAATGTGACCCTGGGGCCCCCCGAAAGCCGACAAGGCCAGGCCCATCACATCGCGGAGAAATACCCGCTCGCGTGTTTGATCGATGCGGGTCATGACGGCTATTTTTTCAAACCAATTTCACGCAAACGCTCATCGAGGTATTCACCGGCACTGATGGGACCGTACTGCAAGGGGTTTTCGGCGGTAACGCATTGTGGCAAACAATCGAGACGCATGGCCGAACGTGGGTGCAAGAAGAAGGGGATTGAATAGCGCGAATTTCCCCACTGCTCGCGGGGCGGATTCACCACCCGATGGGTAGTCGATTTGAGCCTGTTGTTGGTCAAACGCTGCAACATATCGCCCACGTTTACCACCACTTGTTCGGGCAATGCGGTTACGGCTACCCACTCATTGTTTTTGTTCAAAATCTGCAGTCCATCAGCAGAGGCGCCCATTAACAGGGTGATGAGGTTGATGTCTTCGTGCTCCGCTGCGCGAACAGCATCCTTGGGCTCATGGGTGATGGGGCCGTAATGAATGGCCCGCAAAATGCTGTTGCCGTTGTGGATGTTTTCGTCGAAGTAGTTTTCGCCAATCTCTAAAAACAAAGCGATGGCGCGCAGCATGTGCCTCCCCGCATTTTCGAGGGTACGATACGCCTCAAGGGCTTTCGGATTAAAATCAGTAAGCTCATTTACCTGAACATTGTCGGGATATTCGCTTTTAACCGGATCTCCGTCGGTAACGGTTTGGCCAAATTGGAAGAACTCTTTGAGGTCGCCCGTACTGCGGCCCTTGGCGTGTTCCTTGCCAAAGCCGGTGTAACCGCGCTGTCCGGCCAAACCTGCAATTTCATATTGGTCTTTGGTGGCTTGAGGCAATGCAAAAAAGGCTTTCACCTGCGCATAAAGGTCTGCACTCAAGGCATCACTGAGGCCATGGTTTTTTACGGCCACAAAGCCTACATTTTCATAGGCTTCGCCCAAGTCTTTCACAAAGGCAGCACGCTGCGTTGCTGTACCCTGGGTAAAATGATGCAGGTCGATGGATGGAATGTTAGCTTGTGACATGGGCTGAAAGTGTGGTTCAAATACGGATTTTTTTCTCCAAACTGCAAATATAGGTTTCTGAACGGGGCAAAGACCATTTTCGCTACCGATTCATGCGAGTCGCCAAGCAATTTGCCATCCCTTTAGCGACAATTTCGCAAGCGCGCGTCCTTTCTCCGACAGGGATTACCTCCACGCCCCCCAAATGCCTATTTTTGCAGCATCATGCAAAAAGTCCTTCTGCAGCAGGCCTGGGAACTTCTGTGCACCGCACGGGCCATGGCCGATATTTACGACGAAAATCGCCCCATCACCAAGTATGTGCACTCTACCAGCAAGGGGCACGAGGCTATCCAAATGGCTGCGGGACTATTATTGCAGCCCTACGATTACGCGAGTTTGTACTACCGCGATGAGTCGGTGCTGCTGGCCATGGGCTTTCGGCCGTACGAACTTATGCTGCAGTTGCTGGCCAAGGCCGACGACCCTTTTTCGGGTGGACGCACGTATTACGCCCACCCCTCGGTGAAGCGCGCAGGCATGCCTATCATTCCACACCAGAGCAGCGCCACCGGCATGCAGGCCATTCCGGCTACGGGCATGGCCCAAGGGGTTGCTTATTTAGAAAAGCAAGGATTGCTATCAGGCGAAGAGAAACCGCTGGTGCTATGTTCATTGGGCGATGGCTCGGTAACCGAAGGCGAAGTGGCTGAAGCTTTTCAGATGGCTGTGCTGCACCAAATGCCCATTGTGTACTTGGTGCAAGACAATGAATGGGGCATCAGTGCCACTGGCAAAGAAATGCGTGCCATGGATGCCTATGAATATGCTGCTGGTTTTAAGGGCTTGAAGCGCAAGCAGGTAGATGGCACCGACTTCGTGAAATCGTACAAAGCCCTCGACGAAGCTTTTGCTTATGTACGCGAAAAGCGGGCGCCCATTTTGGTACATGCCACCGTACCCCTGTTGGGGCACCATACGTCGGGCGTACGCCGCGAGTGGTACCGCTCGGCCGACGATCTCGACAAACACGGACGCAAAGATCCATACAACAAACTGCGCAAAACCTTGCTCGATGAAGGTTTTTGGGAGGAAGAACTCGACAAAATAGAAGCTGAAATGCACGCCAAAGTAGCTGCCGATTTTGAAGCAGCGGTTGCTGCACCCATTCCTGCCGACGAAACGCTCTTTTTACACGAATTTGCGCCTACTCCCATTACCGCCGAACAAGGCGAACGCCAACCTTCCGGCCGCGAAAAAGTAGTGATGGTAGATGCTGCCCTCCATGCCGTGGAAGAGATCCTCCGCAAGCATCCCGAAGCCTTGTTTTACGGACAGGATGTGGGCCGCACCCTCGGTGGGGTTTTCCGCGAAGCAGCCACCCTGGCCGATAAATTTGGGGATGAACGCGTTTTCAATACGCCTATTCAAGAAGCTTACCTGGTAGGCAGCACGGCGGGTATGTCGGCCGTGGGCACCAAGCCTATTGTAGAAATTCAGTTTGCCGATTATATCTGGACCGGCGTGAATCAGTTGGTGGTAGAGCTCAGCAAAAGCTGCTACCTCAGCAATGGCCAATTTCCTGTGCAAAGCCTCATCCGCGTGCCTTGCGGGGCTTACGGCGGGGGCGGACCCTATCACAGCGGTTGCATTGAATCGGCCATTTTGAGTGTACGCGGCATCAAGGTCGTGTACCCCAGCAACGCAGCTGATATGAAAGGCTTGATGAAAGCAGCCTTTTACGATCCCAATCCTGTGGTGATGTTTGAGCACAAAGGCTTGTATTGGAGCAAAGTGCCAGGTACCGAAGGCGCCAAAACCGTGGAGCCTGATGAAGATTACGTGGTACCACTGGGCAAAGGCCGTGTGGTGCAAGAAGCCATGCCGCACAAAATCGAAAATGGAGAAAGTTGCGTGGTGATTACTTACGGCATGGGGGTTTATTGGGCTTTGAACGCCGCCAAACACTTCCCAGGCTCGGTAGAAATCATCGATTTGCGCACCCTTAATCCGGTGGATGAGGAGCTTTGTCGTGCCGCCGTTGAACGCCATGGCAAAGCCTTGGTACTTACCGAAGAGCAGCTGCAAAACAGCTTTGCCGAAGCCTTGGCTCACCGCCTCACCAAAGCTTGCTTCCGCTACCTCGATGCGCCGGTAGACACCATGGGGGCAGAAAACTTGCCAGCCATTCCGCTCAACGACCGGCTCGAACAGGTGATGTTGCCCACGGCTGAAAAGGTGCAGGCGCGTTTGGATGCCTTGCTGCACGGCTGATTTCGTAGGATTCGCGAACGATTTTAGCGAGCAGATACGCCTTGAGGTGAGGTATACACAAAAATACCTGCCTCATCCAAGAAAAATCCTGCTAAATAGCAGCTTAGAGATGCGCCAGCACTTTGTAAAATGCTGGGGAATTGCTTTCTTTGTGCCGCTGTGGATTGATTTGTATCGATTGCAACCACGTTAAAAAAAGTGCTAAAGACCTCCTTTTTTAGGGTGTAGCGCTTTCGGTTCAATCTCACCGCATTCACCCTTAATCAACCAAAACGCATGTCGTATTTTTTCACTTCTGAGTCGGTTTCGGAAGGGCATCCTGATAAAGTTGCCGACCAAATTTCCGATGCCCTCCTCGATGCATTTTTAGCGCAAGACCCCAATTCGAAAGTGGCTTGTGAAACCTTGGTAACTACCGGACTGACCGTTTTGAGCGGTGAGGTAAAAACCGAAGGTTACGTAGATGTTCAAAAAGTAGCCCGCGAAACCATTCGTCGCATTGGTTATACCAAGTCGGAATACATGTTCGACGCCGACAGCTGCGGGGTGATTTCAGCCATCCATGAGCAGTCGCCCGACATCAACCAAGGGGTAGAAAAAGCCAAGCCAGAAGAACAAGGTGCCGGCGACCAGGGCATGATGTTCGGTTACGCTACCAACGAAACCGATACCTACATGCCTTTGGCCCTCGAGTTGAGCCATTTATTGCTCCGCGAATTGGCTGCCATCCGCAAAGAAGGCAAGGTGATGAAGTACCTACGCCCCGATGCCAAAAGCCAGGTGACCATCCGCTACAGCGAAAAGCACAAGCCCGAAGCCATCGACGCCATCGTTATTTCCACCCAACACGACGATTTTGTGAATACGGGCAATGCCAAGGCCGACCAAAAGGCCATGCAAGACCGCATTACGGCCGACATCCACAAATTCCTCTTGCCACGCATTAAAAAGTTGGTGCCTGCCCGTGTACGCAAGCTGTTTACGGCCGACATCAAGTTCCACATCAACCCTACCGGTAATTTCGTAATCGGTGGTCCACATGGCGACACCGGTTTAACCGGTCGCAAAATCATCGTAGATACTTACGGCGGCAAGGGTGCTCACGGCGGTGGTGCTTTTTCGGGCAAAGACCCTTCAAAGGTTGACCGATCTGCAGCTTATGCTACCCGCCACATCGCCAAAAACCTGGTGGCTGCTGGAGTAGCTGAGCAGGTATTGGTGCAAGTAGCTTATGCCATCGGTGTAGCTGAGCCAGTAGGTTTGTACGTGAACACCTATGGCACTGCCAAAGTGAAAGATGCCGAAGGCCGTAAATTGAGTGACAGCGTGATTGCTGAAAAAATTGCTGGTTTGTTCGATATGCGTCCGGGCATGCTCATCAAACGTTTGGGCCTGTTGAACCCCATTTACAGCGAAACAGCTGCTTATGGCCACATGGGTCGCGATTCACAGAAAATCAAAAAGACCATTAGCTGGGGCAGCCGCGCTACCGACAGCAAGACCGTGGAAGTAGAGCTCTTCACTTGGGAGAAGCTCGACATGGTAGAGCCAGTGAAAAAGGCGTTTGGCTTGTAAGAGTAGTCCTGAATAAGAAAAAAGCCGCTCTGATTATCTCAGAGCGGCTTTTTGTATTTAGGTGTTTTGATTCTTGCCTTCTTGCATCAGACAAAATTGCCACGCAGGAACCATACGTATAGTATATCCATCTTGCTGTATTTCGTTCGCTTGGTGATCGGTTACCAGCCATAAGTTGCTGCAGCCCGTAGCTTGTGCCGCCTCGAGCAAGCCAGCGATTTCGCGCTTGAGGGTGTCGGCCTCGTAAACTTCCCAACAAACTTGCACCAATTGCACTACTTGCTGATGGCGGGCCACCACAAAATCACATTCCTTCTTGCCTTTGTAAAAGAAAAACTGGCTCGACAAATCAGCCAAACGGCGCAGCTGCAAATAGACCACGTTTTCAAGCATCACCCCCCGACCTTCGCTCAAAACCGGACTCAACGCGCGCAGGAGCCCATTGTCGATGAGGTAGTACTTCTTCTCACTGCTCTGTTCTTTTACCATCGACGGCTCAAATTTGGGCAAGGGCAAAAAAAGGTAGATGGCCTCGAGCTGCTCTACCCATTCGTACAGTGAGTTTTTGCTCACGGCTAATCCAGCCGATTTGAGCTCATGAAATATCTTTTGGATTGAAGTAGGCTTGCTGATATTGACAATGAGGCGGCGAATAAAGTAGCGCAGGGCAGGCAGGTTGCGTATGTCGTAACGCTCTACCATATCGCGGTACAACATGAGGTGATAGTACTCTTGCAGTATTTTGTCGCGATAGGGTGTTTCGTCGAGCACCAGCTCCGGAAAGCCCCCATGCTGGTAATAGCTTTTGAACGTTGCCTCCAGCACGGCGTTTTGGCGCGAACTGCCGTAATGCTGCGGGTCAATTTTTTTGAATTGACAGTATTCGCCAAACGACAGGGGGAAATATTCGAATTGCAGGGTTCGGCCACGCAGCGAGGTGGCTATCTCCGACGAAAGCAGCCGTGCATTAGAACCTGTCACAAAAACATTTTGCGTTTCCTGGTCGTAAAGCCTGCGCACAAACTGCTCCCAGCCCACGCATTGCTGCACCTCATCTAAAAATACATACACCTGTTGCATGGGCTGGAGTGGATAGAGCTCGCGGTAGGCCTGTAATATGAGGTCGAAGCTTTCGGCGGTGAAAGGCAAACGTTCATCGTCGAAGTTCAGGTACAGCACCTGCTCTATAGAAGCGCCCTCGGCCAACAAAGCATCTACGGCCAAAAGCATGGCACTCGATTTACCCGAGCGCCGCACTCCCTTGGCTACTACCACCTTGCGGGTATGCAAAGGCAAAACCTCTTCGCGTGCCACCAAAGTTGGTTGATGCCGGTCTTGGAAGTTCTTGATGAGTTGCTGTATGACTTCTTTGCGTATCACCATACAAATATAGCAATATTGTCCTTTTCATAATTCCATTAAATGAAAATATATCCTTTTGATAAGGACATATTTAGAACTATTGGCCTTCTTTTAAGGACGTCTATTGTGTCTTTATCCAGCGTATCCAGCCCGAAGCCTGTCCGGGCGACTCAAGCAAAAGCAAGTAAACCCCTACTGGCAGGGTAGGCGAAACTTGTTGTTTTCCTGCTTCTACAAACTGCTTCAAGACGCGCTTTCCGTACACATCAAACACTTGTAGCTCAGTTTGCACATTGGTATCAAGAAAAAAAGAGTTTCCGGGATTGGGATACACCTTGAACCATGAAGTTTGCTGCTCTTGGAATCGCACTGCATTGGGCGTCGCTTCACAAGCAGCCAAAAAAGCCGTATCTCCAAAGTAGTGCGTTGCCAAAAAACGATTGGTTACCAGGCGCAGGGTATCGGCATAACGCGCACGGTTGGCAGCCGTATTGCGAATGCCGGTCATAAAGTGCTCTAATTGCACGGCATCAACACTTCCCCCCAACATACTGCCATGCCGTTCGGTGATGTATCCCCCGCTGAAAAAGGGCTCACCCAATTGGGGCGCTGTATCTTGTTGCGATGGCACCGATGGGTAGCCTGAAGCATGCAACCAGCTACCCAAGGCCTGTGGGCCACGCAGGAGCTGGCTGTGTGTTTGTGCACCCAAATTCAAAGCCACCAAGCTGCGGATGCCGCTGCGTTGTACCCGAAGGCGCTGTTAATGGCAGAATCGCTGCTGCGCAAATGGTCGCCGGTGAGCTGATAGCCCAATTCAATGCGCTGCAGGGTGTGGGCATGTCCGTGTAAATCGAGCAGCAGTCCTTTGCCATGCTTTTGCTGAACTGTATCGCGGGCGGCTTGCTCAAAGCCGTGGAAGGCCCGCCAAATGGCCATGCTGCGGGGGTCGCTGCAACTGGCTTCACTCGAATCGCGGTTGGGGTCTAATTTGCGGCGGTGCAAATGTGAGATGATTACATGGGGCCGACAAGCATGGTTCAAGGCATACAGCGAGTCGATGGCCTGGGCAAGTTCCAAGGTGAAGCCATCTTGCACGGTAGTTGCGCCGGGACATGCACGCGTGGGCAAGCTATCGGGTGAAAGGTAGCCACCATGCGGGGCAGTGATGATCAATGGCAGGCTCCCGCAACGGTATTCGATGTAGCCATCGGACGACCAATAGGTTTGTCCGGGCAAAAATGTTTGCGCCGCTCCCAGCAGGGGGAACCATAGCAGACACAAGAAAAGGGTTTTCACAGGATAAAGGTTGGTGGGGCAAAGTTCAAAAAAAAGCCCGGAAATTGCTTCCCGGGCTTGCTATCAGCAGATATATGCTTATTTGAAATTCACCTTATGCGTAGCTTCACCTTTGTCGGTGGTTACGCGCACAAAGTACAATCCGGCAGGCAGGCCTTCACGCGAGAAGGTATAGCTGCTTTCGAGGATGTTGTTTTCCACACGCACGCGTTTACCGATTACGTCGATCACTTCAATGCTGCGGATACGGTCGTTTTCGCCCAAAGCACGTATGGTGAGGTAATCAGTGGCAGGGTTAGGATAAACATTCAAGCGAACTTGCTCACGTGCTATTTCTTTCACTGATACGTTGTTACCTGGCAAGCCAAGTACATTCACAATACGTGGGTGAATGTAACGCTGAATGGTATCAATGAAGGTCAAACTTTTGGTGCGGCCCATGCCGGGGTTACCAGCCAAACCTTGAGCGTGCAATACCTGGGCATTGTAGCTGCCACCGGTTTGCGCATTTACACCTGCAACTACAAGCGTAAGGGTGGTTGAATCCCACCAAGTCCAAGGGTCGCCTTCGTTCGCAAATACACTGATTTGGTTACGGATAGGGCGAACGATGGGGAATAAACCCTCACCTGAACCTACGTTAATGGTATTGAAAGGCGCAGGATAGATGTAATCGATGGTTTGGTTGTACCAGCTGCGTGCGGCAGTTGAAACTGGGTCGGTAAATTGACCAGGGTTAGAGAAAGCGGCATTGTTGCCGAATCCATTGGCACGGGCGATAAATACACCGGCACCGCTTACGTCAACTACGTTTTCATTGGTAGTAGGCACAATTACAGTTCCATTGCCATAAGGAGCAAAAGGATCGCGCACAGCATGGAAAGAAACCATGGGCGCGTCGCCGGCTTCTAACCAGCTGGTATCGGCCAACGCACCACCGGCATTGATCACCATGTTTACACTGGAGCTATAGCCAGGCCAGTTGCTAACATTTAACTGACCGCCAAAGCCATCAATATTGCCTACCACATTGGTATCAATCATCGAGTTTCCGTTTGGTAAGGTGAATTTTCCGGGGATGGCCATTTCAGCGAACTTGTCCAAAGTAGCATAGGCCAAAGCCACATAACCGCCTGAACCTTGACCGTACAATACAAATTTGTTAGGGTCAATGCCGTAAGGGTTGCCATCAACTGCAACGGTCTTGCGTGCGAAACGAACCGATGCTTTGATGTCGTTGATCGCGCGATAAACCGCATTCAACAACTGCACACGGCGCTCCAATTCAGAAGTTGCCAGTGGATTCCAGCCCAAACGATACGAAGGAGCCAACACCACATATCCGCGCTTCGCCCATTGCATGCAAAGGTTTACCGCAGCCGAGTCATTGATCGAACCGCCAATGCCACCATTGATAATAGGGGGTAAGAAGTTTCCAGTGTGGATGTACACAATTACCGGACGAGAGGTGTTTTGGTCAGCTGCCGTAGATGGACGGTAAACCCGCATCCGCAAACTGTCGATTGGAAAGGTAGTGGTAGGAGGGAAAAACTGGTGGTTTCGCGCATATACCACATTGCTCGTTACCGTGATTTGCGCATCAGTGAATACTTCACTGAGATAGCGCTGCTGGGCGTGTGCCGCAGTTCCGGCAAGACCAAAGGCCAGCGCCAGGGAGAGTAGTTTTGTTTTCATACAACTCGGTTTAGGAAATTAAAGATTCAAATTTAGTGAAATGTAAGCCAACCTGCCTACACGTGGACCCCCGTATACCTGAAAAACTTTATTGTTCAACAAGTTAGATGCACCTATTTTAACATTCATTTTCCATTCTGGGATGTTTTTGTTGACTTGTGCATCTACGAGGTCGTAGGTCGGAATGAACCCGGTGAATTGCGGAGAACCCTCGAACAAGAAACCCTGAATCCATTTGTAATTTACGTTGAAACCCCAATCAACCAGGCTGAAGTCGCCAATAGTCAAAACCAGCTCTTTTCCGCTCAATCCCAGGTTAAACTTGTGCTCAGGGGTATTAAAGGCAGGAATAATGGGGTCATCTTCGCCCGTTACATTCAACCTATTCCATGAATAATTGAAATTAAGGGCATATCGGTTATTGAAGTAGTAGTTTCCACCCAATGAAAAACCTTGGGTAGTAACAATACTTGATGCATTGGCTGCAACACGGTAAGCTTGTACACTACTGGGCAATCCGAACGATGTAATGTTGACATCTAATCCCAAATTAAAACCAATAAAATATTGGTACCAGCTGTAGTAATAGCCCATGTCGAGATATAATTTCTTCAACATTGTACGGTAGCCAAACTCAATGGTGCGCACTTGTTCGGGACGAATAGGCGCTACATTAAAGTACTGTAACCGGTTGGTATTTAGAGAGTCGAGATAGTTTACAAAGGAAGGAACTGTTACCAATGAATCGAACCCACTCAAATTGCCCAGCAAAATGGCACGACCTACATTGTAGTACAAATACTGATCGGCCAGTGTAGGATTTCGTACAGCGGAGGAAAGTGAAACACGGTATACATGCTTTTCCGAGGGCGAATACACCACTGAAGCGGCAGGCGAAAATACCACCGGGAAGTTTTGGTTTTTATCCATGCGCAAGGTGGCATTCACCTTGAAGTCACCCCATTTTTTTTCAGCACCCGTGTATAAGCCAACTTCACTGTTGCGAATCACACGGTAGGTGCTGTCGGCTTGGAGCGTATCACTGAAGATACTACCCGCACTATTGGGCCTGAACTGACGAAAGTTGCCTCCTATGATCCAATTCAGTTTTTGCTTTTCAAATGTGAATTTTTTCTCTGCTTGAAAATGTATCAGAGCTGAGCGGTCGAAAAACATGGTACCACCTTCCGTAGGCAGTCGCGAGGTAATGGCGTTGAAAGCCGAATCGAAACGTGCTGTGCCTGGTTCAAAGAAAGGCTGTTGTATGCCGCTTACATTGGCATCAACCGAGCGCCGGGTTTCGTCGTGCCAGAGGCGTAACAAATCCATATTAGCGGCCAAAACCGAGTCGGCCCTGGCAAAGTCGTAAACTGGTGAAAATTGAGGAGGCATACCTGGCAATTGATACACCCTCGGACGAATAATTTGGTTCCAATACGTTGAATACTGGCGGTTCCAATCATTGTTGCTTTTGGCAGCTTCTTGCAAGCGGAAAGCTGTAAAAACCGCGTCGTAGGAATTGCCCGCATCTTCGTGCGTAGCATAGGCCCTCACAAACCAATCGTCCTGCTTTCGCAGCTCCAATCGGTGCTGGAAAAACAAGATATCGCGCAAGCTGAATCGGTTTTCACCTTGGTAGACGGTGGTTCCTGTTCCAAAATTGGAGGCAGCAATGAATTCAACTTTGGGCTTGATTAAGTAGTGAAAAGCACCACTCATTTTCAGGTTGCGGGTGTCGTAGTCAACCAAATCGCGCTCTTCATAGCCCGTACGGTGGAATATTCCCAAGCCTGGGTAATTTCTAAAGCTGAATGGGTTGCTGAAATCGTTGCCGCCCGAAACATCCTCATCGCCGTAGCGATTCACGGCATCGTAACCACCTGGATTGTCTGTGCTGACTTGCGAGTCCGACGAAGGATCCAAGCTTGTAGCTTCCCAATCGTTGGCCCTCAAATAAAACATATTAAACTTCCAGGCATATTTGTCGTTGCCCGCTTTGTCTTTGTAAGCTTGCGCATACCGCACTGCCGTTTCAAACATGGCGCGTTCACCTGCTTTCATGCTGGCAGAGAGGCCTTGGTGGGTGAACGGACTTTTGGTGGTCATGTTGATGACGCCGTTGAACGCATTGGGGCCGTAAAAGGCCGAACTGGCACCTACGATGAGGTCTACTTTTAGTACGTCGAGTTCAGAGGCACCAAGGAAATTGCCCAATGAGAAGTTGAGGCCTGGCGATTGGTTATCTACCCCGTCAATCAACTGCAGTGAACGTACAGGCGAAGTGCTGTTAAAACCACGTGTATTGATCACCACAAAGCCCAAGCTGGCAGTGGTCATGTCCACCCCTTTTAGGTTGCCCAGTCCCTGATAGAAACTTGGTGCTGGCGTTTCCTTGATGGCCAGTACGTCCATAGCTTCTACGGTGAGGGCCGACTCGCGCTGTTTTTCAGTGATCCGGCTGTCGACCACCTCTACACTTTGCAGTAGCACATTATTTTGAGCCACTTTGATGGTGAGGGGTTTATCGGCGTTGTTCACCACATAATCGGTATTCTGATACCCGATGTATGAAATTTGTAGGGTAATCGGATAAGGCCGATTGTGCTGCAGCACAAATTTGCCGTTTACATCGGTGGTGGTGCCAATGGTAGTGCCTTTGATGATGACCGAAGCGCCAATAAGGGTTTCTCCCGATTGTTGGTCTTTAACCACACCCGTGAGGCTCGATTGTGCCCAGGAAAGTTGTGTAAAAAGCAGCAGAAGCAGCAAGCTCCAACCTGAAAAAAGGCAGCGTGAAGTTTTCATACCGGTTTAAGGAAGGTCAATATTAAGCAATCAACAGCATCGAACCGCCTGTTTGAGCGATATTTTAAGGAATTCGTAAAAATTTGAAAATATATCAGTTTCGGGGTATGGCAAATAATCCCTTAATTCGTACAGAATCTATTGGTATGTTCAAGAAAACCCTACTCCTGTTGGTTACCGTGGGCTGGTTATGGGCTGTGCAGCAACGCTGGGGCGACCTGCCGCTGCTCTCTCGCTTTTTCACCTACGCCACTTCACCCTTGCAAATCGACAATCGATTTGAAAATAGCCTCGACTTGCGGCAAAGTCCTTTTGGTACCGTGGAGTTGGGTTACGACAGTCTGGGTGTACCGCACATCTTCAGTGAACAGCAATTGGCTGCCGATTATGCCACCGGCTATGTGCATGCCCGAGATCGCCTTTTCCAAATGGAAATGATTGTACGGGTGGTGACAGGTAGGGTCAGCGAGGTGGCGGGTGAAGCCGCCCTCAACAGCGATTTATTTTGGCGCAAATTTGAATTCGAGCGCTTGGTGCCTGGTTGGTACGCAGCCATGGCAGATAGCTTGCCCGATTTGGCCAAACGCCTCGAGGCTTATGCTGCCGGCGTAAACGATTACCGCCGTTTGATGGCTTACGGTTCGATGCCGCTCGAGTACCATCTCTTGGGCATTGACCCCATGGAGTGGAAGGCCGAAAACATCTTTTACCTTCTCAAGTACATGACCCATGTACTCACCTATTCGGAAGATGACCTCAAGGCCACCGAAATTCGCAGTCAGTTGGGCTTGCCGCTTTACAACTTCTGGTACCCACATTATAGCCGTGCCCCACATGCCATTTATCCCGATTTCAGCATGCCCGACAGTATTATGCAAGCCCTCTTGCCCGATGTAGAAGAGGTGTTGATTGACGGTCCGGGACACAATTATCCTCAGGCCTACATCAAAAACAACGACGAGCTGAGCTTGGGCTCCAACAACTGGGCAGTACAGGGCCGCAAATCGGCTACTGGAAATCCTTTTTTGTGCAACGATACCCATTTGCAATTGGCATTCCCCTCCACTTGGTATGAGGTGCACAAGGCCGTTGGGGGACGCATCACCCGTGGTTTCAGCATTGCCGGCTCGCCTTTCGTCATAACCGGCTTCAACGACAGCATTGCCTGGGGCATGACCAATGCCACTTGGGACCTGGTAGATTTTTACCAACTCGAGGTCAACAAAGACGCTACTGAATACAAACTCGATGGTGCATGGGAGCAGCTAGAGCCCTTTGAAGTACGCATTGCCGTTAAAGGCAAGCCCGATGTGGTAAAAACCTACTACCGCTCGTATTTTGGTCCGGTTGACACCGCTGCCGGCCGCTACTTGGCCGTAAACTGGATTGCCATGCAGCCCACCAACGAAGCCATTGCCTTTGATGGTTTGGAGCGTGCCAACCACATCGACGATGCCAAAGCTGCCCTGCAGCATTTCATGCAGCCGCCGCAGAACATGATTTTGGCCGATCACCGCGGCAATATCGGGCTCATGACCTCGGGTATGGCCTGCTTGCATCCTTCGCCCGAGAAAGGCATCCGCCAAGGGGTAAAGAAGGAGCAACGCATTGGTTATACGCCCATGCAGAACTACCTGAATCATTTCAATACCACACGTGCCTATGTGTACAGTGCCAATCAGGAGCACATCAACCACCCACTGTCGGCACACATTAGCACCCGCTACGAGCCGGCAGCACGCGGCAAGCGCATCACCGAATTGCTCGAAGCCCGCGACAGCCTGGGCGTTGCCGAGCTCCGTGCCTTGCACATGGATGTTGTAGATGTAGAATGGCGTTTGTTGGGCAAACACCTTCTGGCAGTAGCCGGTGCTGATACCAGTTTCTTCAGCGGCTGGGAAGGCCAAATGGACACTGCATTGGTTGCGCCCACCTTGTTTTTCAATTTCAAAATCAACTTGGTGCAAGCCTTGGTGCGGCATTTGGGCGGTGAACTGCGATTGCCCCCATCGGAACAGCATATTTTTAACACCATGTCGATGGACGACTCTTTGCCACTCAAGGCAGGCTGGTTATCCGCTCAAACCCTGGCAAAGGAAGCCTGGGACAGCAGTTTGCTGCAACTCAACGATCGGTTCGGTGTCAACAGGCAAGATTGGGTGTATGGTAAATTCCACCAAACCAACATACAGCACTTATTGCGCTTGCCCCAACTGGCCATGCCGCTTTTTGCAAGCAATGGCAACAACCGCACCGTGAATGTAGCCAGCAAATTGCCCAGCACCCATGCGGCCAGCATGCGCACCATCATTGAATTAACGCCCCAAGGGCCCAACGCCCTCTTGATGCTCACAGGCGGCCAAAGCGGTCGCTTCAACAGTCCCAATTACAGCGACCAGGTGTTGCATTGGTTGGGTGGCACCTACCATGTTGCGCGCTTGGAGCGCACATTCCGTCCCGATTTGTACCGTACCACCGTTCGTTTTAACCGCTAAGCCATGCGCATCAAACCCGAACTCTTTTTATACGCCGTGAGCTTGTTTTTGCTCGTGCATGTGCAAATGAACCTCCACCAATTTGCCTTTTTTGTGGGAGGCTCCATCATTGTGGGCTTGCTGCCTATTCGCCAAGCCAAATGGTGGAAGTTTGCTTTGTTGGAATTGGCAGCTTTGGCCGCATGCTTGTTCTTGAACAAACCTTCTTCGGCTGTGTTAGACATGGTGGGCAGCATCGCTGGAACGGGCGGCCCTGGTTTTATTGCGGCAGTGGTGATATTTAGTACCATTACGATGGTGCTTACCACCACTACCATTTACGAAATCGTTACCAAAGCCTTGTTCCGGAAATACCTGACCAAATAGCGGTGAGCGATAACCATTACGACTACATCATTGCCGGGGCTGGAGCTGCCGGATTAAGTTTGGCCCTGCGCCTGGCCAGTAAGCCCTTTGCCAATAAGCAGGTGTTGTTGGTCGACCGCTCGGCCAAGCGTGAAAACGACCGCACTTGGTGTTTCTGGGAAAAAGGTCCGGGCATGTACGACGAAGTCGTATACCGCAGTTGGGACGTTGTGAATTTTTACGGTCCCAATGCCGCCCTCGACCTCCGCATGGCCCCATACCGTTACAAGATGTTGCGTGGGCTCGATTTTTACGATTATGCCCTCAACAAATTGAACGACTCACCCAATGTGGTGGTGAAAAAAGCCGAGATCTACGATATCGGACTCAGTGGAACCGAGGCTGAAGTAAATACCTCAGAAGGCAGTTTTACGGCACCATGGGTGTTTTCGAGCCTGTTGGGAAATGAAGAAATTCATGATGCCAAAAAGCGGCTGTTTTTATGGCAGCATTTTTTGGGCTGGAACATACGGAGCAAAGAACCGATATTCGATCCCAACCAACCGGTGATGATGGACTTTCGCGTACCCCAAATCGATGGCAGTTGTTTTGTGTACGTTTTGCCCTTGAGCAAATTCGAAGCCTTGGTTGAATACACGGTGTTTTCTCCCGAGGTGTGGGACAAAGAGGTGTACGAACACGCCACGTGGGAGTACCTGCGCATGTTTTATAATCTTACTGACTTCGACATACTGCACACCGAGCAAGGTCGTATTCCCATGAGCAGTTACAAATTTCCGGTAAGTGAGGGGCGGGTGGTGTTTATCGGTACCGCAGGCGGACAAACCAAAGCCTCTACCGGCTATACTTTCATGAACATACAGCGCCACAGCGATGCCATTGTTGACCGCTTGATCAATGGCCAAAGTCCCATTGTGTCGCGCTCGGCTTGGGAGCGGCGTTTTTCGCTTTACGACAACACCCTGTTGCATGTGCTGGTGCATCAGCAAATGCGCGGCGCCGATTTGTTTGAAACACTTTTTTCGAAAAATCCAGCACCTCGTATGTTCGATTTTCTCGATGACCAAAGTCATTTCTTACAAGAGTTGGCCATCATGAATTCGGTTCCCCGCCGCAAATTTGCCAAAGCCTTTTTCAAAGAGCTGTTCTGAGTTAAAATTTGCGCAATTCAAGCTATTTTTTGCGCAAAACACGAAACAATGGAATGCCTGCTTGTGGCTAAATTGCTGCATGGAAACGCTCTCGCTCCCCGAATTGGAAATAAGCAGCCGCATTTGCTGGTTGCGCGGGCAAAAGGTATTGCTCGATTTCGACATTGCCAATTTGTACGGTATAGAAACTAAGATGCTCAAACGCCAAGTGAAACGAAATATGGCCCGTTTTCCGGCCGATTTTATGTTTGAGCTCACGCCCGAAGAGTGGGAAAACTTGAGGTGCCAGAATGGCACCTCAAGTTGGGGTGGCATCCGTTACGCGCCTTTTGCCTTTACCGAACAGGGGGTGGCCATGCTATCGAGTGTCATTTCAAACGAAAGGGCCATTGAGGTAAACATCGCCATCATGCGGGTTTTTGTACAGATGCGGCATTTGCTGGCGGGCCAGGCCGATTTATGGCAAAAAATTGAACAGCTCGAAAACCATTACGACCAACAATTCGCCACCGTGTTCGAAGCCATTCGCCAACTCATGCGGCCCGAGCTACCCGAACGCAAGCCCATTGGCTACAGGGCATAAAAAAAGGAGCCTGAAAGCTCCTTCTTCATTCAAATCGACCTCAAACGGTCATGATTTCTTTTTCTTTTACTACCAGTAGCTCGTCTACCTTGGCAATCATTTTATCGGTGATTTGCTGCACCTTGCCTTCTCCATCTTTTACCATGTCTTCGGGCACGCCGTCTTTCTGAAGTTTTTTGATGGCTTCGTTGGCATCGCGGCGGATGTTGCGCACCGCTACTTTGGCATTTTCACCTTCTGCCTTGGTGCGTTTCACCAATTCGCGGCGTCGCTCCTCGGTCAAAGGCGGTACGTTGATGCGGATGAGGGTGCCATCGTTGCTGGGGTTCAATCCCAAATTGGCATTGATGATAGCACGTTCGATGGCCGACAGTGCACTTTTTTCCCAAGGGGTAATCACCAAGGTGCGGGCATCGCTGGTGTTTACGCTGGCCAATTGGTTGAGCGGGGTGGGTGCGCCGTAGTAATCAACCCTTACCCCATCGAGCATGGCGGTACTGGCTTTACCGGCACGAATTTTACCTAATTCCGACTGCAGGTGGCCAATGGCTTTCTCCATGCCTTCCTGCGCTTCTTCGATATAAAACTGAACTTCTTCGTTCATGACAATGTGCGTTTGCGTATTACGATACTAAGGTTCCTACTTTGTTTCCGGCTACTACCTGGCCGAGATTGCCGCCCTTGTTCATGTCGAACACAATGATGGGTAATTGGTTTTCTTGGCACAAAGCAAAGGCAGTCATGTCCATCACCTTCAAATTTTTGCTCATGGCCTCAGCAAAACTGATGGTTTCGTAGCGGGTAGCCGTTTTGTCCTTTTCGGGGTCGGCAGTGTAAATGCCGTCAACCCGGGTGCCTTTTAAAATAACGTCGGCATTGATTTCGATGGCACGCAAAGAGGCAGCGGTATCGGTGGTGAAATAAGGATTGCCTGTACCGGCACCAAAAATAACCACGCGGCCCTTTTCTAAATGGCGAATGGCCCGACGACGAATAAACGGCTCTGCAATTTGCTCCATTTTAATGGCGCTCTGTAAACGGGTGCTGATGCCCATTTTTTCGAGGGTTGCCTGCAAGGCCATGCTGTTGATCATGGTGGCCAACATGCCCATATAATCGCCTTGGGCACGCTCCATGCCGCCCGATTCGGCTTGTACCCCGCGGAAGATGTTGCCACCTCCCACCACAATGGCTACCTGAATGCCTTGGTCAACCACCTGCTTGATTTCTTTGCCGTATTGGTCGAGTATGGCCTGGTCGATGCCAAACTGTTTGTCGCCCATCAGCGATTCGCCACTGAGTTTGAGCAGTATCCTCTTGTATTTCATGCCGGCTGCGAAGTTAAATAATTTTAGCCGTGACCGCCCCCAAAATTTATGTGCGTAGCCCAGGCCATAAAAAAAGCCACCCTGAGGTGGCTTCGTTTTAAAAGATGCTGGTATTAGGCACCAATCGCAACGCGACGGAAGGCCTTTACAGTCAAACCTTTGCTTACTTTGTCTAACATCTGCGCAATGTTTACGCTGTTGTCTTTTACAAAAGCTTGGTTCAACAGGGTGTTGTCTTGGTAGAACTTGTTGAGTTTGCCCAAAGCAATTTTTTCAACGATGGCCTCTGGCTTGCCTTCTTGACGGGCTTGGTCCTTGCCAATTTCAATTTCACGCTCTACAACCGAAGGATCCACGTCGTCTTTGTCAACAGCAACCGGATTCATGGCAGCAATTTGCATGGCTACGTCTTTACCGGCAGCTTCTACCTCAGCATTTACGCCTTGGTTGAGAGCTACCAATACGCCCAGCTTGTTGTTGCTGTGTACATACGATACCACTCCTTCGCCACTGATGGTAGCAAGGCTCTGCAAAGAGATTTTTTCGCCGATTTTGCCTGTGTACTCAATCAACTTTTCAGCGATAGTGATACCACCAATGTGCTCCTGCAAGAGGGCCTCTTTGTCGGTGATTTTTTTGCCCATGGCAATGCTTGCAATCTCTTGTGCAAGTGAGCCAAAATCTTCGTTTTTAGCAACGAAGTCGGTTTCACAAGTTACCTCTGCAATCAAACCGAAAGTTTTGTCGGCCGAAGTGAGGGCGATGATTACACCTTCGTTGGCTTCGCGGTCGGCACGGCTGGCCGATACTTTCTGGCCTTTTTTGCGGAGGATTACCACGGCCTCTTCGAAGTCACCATTGGCCTCGGTAAGTGCCTTTTTGCAGTCCATCATACCGGCGCCTGTCAATTGGCGCAACTTGTTTACATCAGCTGCTGTAATGTTCATGTTATGAGTTTTTGATTTTTGCGTTAAAAAAAGATGGGCTGACTTGCGTCAACCCATCCGATATCATGCCTCGGGGGTTTCTGCCCCGGCGTCGGTTGCTTCCGCAACCACCGTCGTTTCGGCAACAACTTCTTGTGCTGGTTCAGCACTTTCAGCGGCTTCCGCCTCTTTGTCGTGCTTGCGCTCTTGCAAACCTTCTTCAACGGCCTTCATGATTACCTTCGAGATGAGGGTGATCGACTTAGTGGCGTCGTCATTGGCTGGAATAGGGAAGTCAACCAAGGTAGGATCAGAATTGGTATCTACCATGGCAATGGTAGGGATGTTCAACTTCTGGGCCTCTTTTACGGCAATGTGCTCGTTTTTGATGTCGATGATGAACAAAGCAGCTGGCAAACGGGTAAGATCTTCGATACCACCCAATACACGGCCAAGCTTCTCGCGCTCACGGGCAATCATCAAACGCTCTTTCTTAGAAAGGGTTTGCATGGTGCCGTTCTGCTCCATCTTGTCGATGTTGCTCATCTTCTTGATGCTCTTGCGCACCGTAGCAAAGTTGGTAAGCATACCACCCAACCAACGCTCGGTTACGAACGGCATGTTCAAACGCTTGGCTTCGGTTTCGATGATTTCTTTTGCCTGCTTCTTGGTGGCTACGAAAAGCACCTTGCGGCCCGACTTCACGATTTGTTTGATGGCGTTGGCAGCCTCATCCAATTTCACCTGGGTTTTGTTCAGGTCGATAATGTGGATGTCATTTTTCTCCATGAAAATGTAAGGGGCCATCTTGGGGTGCCACTTACGCTTGAGGTGACCAAAATGTACACCTGCATCCAGCAATTCCTGGTATGTAACTCTTGACATGATTTGATTCCTCCTGAGATTAACGTTTGCTGAATTGGAAACGACGACGGGCCTTGCGCTGACCGAACTTCTTGCGCTCCACCATGCGGGGGTCGCGGGTCAACAGCTTCTCGCCTTTGAGGGCGCTGTGGTGCTCGGGATTGATTTCGTCGAGCGCACGTGCCAAAGCCAACTGCAATGCTTCGGCCTGACCGCTAACACCACCTCCATTGAGGGTAGCTTTCACGTCGAACTGACCAATGGTGTTGGTGGCAGCGAAAGCCTTCAGAACCAATTGCTGGAGGGTCTCGAGGGGGAAATACTCGGTGTACGGACGACCGTTCACCTCAATGTTGCCTGTGCCGGCGGTAACGTACACGCGGGCAATGGCATTTTTTCTTCTACCGATGGTATTGGTAACAGACATGGTGAGATCAGATGGTTAATTTTTCGGGTTGCTGGGCAGCGTGCGGATGCTCGTTGCCAGCGTACACATACAAATTGCGGAACATTTCGCGACCCAAACGATTTTTGGGCAACATGCCTTTGATGGCTTTCTCCACCACGTAGGTAGGACGACGCTGCATCAGGTCTTTGGCCGCTACGAGACGCTTTCCACCGGGATGGCCCGAGTAGAAAAAGTACTCTTTTTCGCGCATTTTGTCACCTGTGAACTTCACCTTGTCTGCATTGATAATGATCACATTATCGCCGCAGTCTACGTGTGGGGTGTAGGACGGCTTGTGCTTGCCACGAAGCACACCGGCAACCTTGCTAGCAAGGCGACCCACAATCTCTGCTTCGGCATCTACCAGATACCACTTTTTGTCAACCGTGTTGCGGTTGGCAGAGACAGTTTTGTAACTTAACGTATTCACTGCTTAAATTGAATTGATTAGATTGTTTCCAAAAAGGACTGCAAATATAGAGGAAGCATTTTGAGTTTCCAACAGGGCCTTGTGAATAAATTGGTTAGGCCCAAAAGCGCTCAAGAAAGCGTGTAAAACTCGGCTTTTTCGGTGGTATGCACCCTGATAACGCCTGCGGTGATGAGGTTCACCAGTATTTTGCGGGCCCGCCAAGGCGAAATATTCATGAGTTTGCAAAACTGCTTGAGGGTGATGCGCTCGTTTTCGCCCAGGTATTTGAGCAGTCCGGTTTCTTTTGAGCCCATTTCAATGAGGCTGTTGCTGCCCTTTTGCTCACGCCTGATCACGTCGAGCACGGTTTTACTTGCCAGCAAGCTTTTATCGGCCACACGTATGTAGGCCCACCACTGCTCATCGTCGCCAAGGCTGTAAATGGGCTTTTGCGGCACTTCGGGCACATGCGCCACCAGCACTTGTTTCATGCCTATTTCAATGCGTTCGTACCGCAGGGTCACGGCTGGCTTGCAGAAGAACCCGGCAGCCGCATCGAGCATGTGTTGCTCTTCGTCGACATTGATGCCGCGAATCGCCTTGTTATCGCGCACCCCCACCAAAATGCGGCCACCGCGGGTATTGGCAAACGAACCAATGGTTTTGGCAATTTTTTTGGAACTGCTGATGGTTTCCTTAAAATCTTGCCGGTCGTGTTCGCCTTCTTCTATCCATGCATACAATTGCCGGGCGTTGCTCATAATGCCAGTTCATTCGCGGGGTCCCAGAAAATGCGGTCGAAATCTTGAACCTGATCGTCACGAATAACGACACCCTCAGCCTCCAAAAGTTCTTGCATGCGGTTGGGGCCACCAAAAAAATGTTTGCCGCTCAGCAAGCCCAGTCGGTTCACCACCCGGTGGGCAGGTACAGGTTCTTCGAGTCCGTGCGAAGCATTCATGGCCCAGCCCACCAAACGGCTCGACCGCCCGGTGCCCAAATAACGCGCAATGGCGCCATAACTCGTCACTCTGCCAGCAGGAATAAGGCGTACAACGTCATACACCATGCTATAAAAATCGCTCCCTTGTACAGTTGACATAGGCCAAATTTAGTTAGTTACGAGTCAATATGGAAAAGCCAAGGGAGACAACACCTAATAAGGAATAGATGCTAACTTTACACACATGGCAAGCATCACCCGTTTATACTTCAAAGACATCACCAACCTGAGCGACGCCCGTTTTGCGGCAGCAGCAGATGCCGATTTTATTGGCTTTTCGTTCGACCCTGCTTCATCGAATTATATAGAGCCTTCGCACATGATGGAAATGCGTGGCTGGCTGAGCGGTCCGCAGATCGTTGGTAATTTTAACCTCATTGCGCCCGATGAATTGAACCGCGAAATAGCTGAATACAGCCTCGAAGCGGTAGAGGTGCCGTTTGAGATATATGCCGGGTATGCCCGTTCGGTGCATGCGCCTACCTTCATGCGGCTGAAATTGTCGGCACTCGACCAAGCAGGCATCCGCCACTTCGACGGCGACTACCTGTTGCTGCACGCCGATGCGCTTTTCCCCAATTGGACGCTCACCAAAGCTAACCGCCAGCTATTTCAATTGCTGCAAGATGCCTGTGCCCAAACCCGCTGCATCATCGATATTCCGGCCGAAACAACGCAGCTGCGCGAAATGGTAGCAGCGCTTGACCCTTATGCCATTTGTTTGTATGGCGGACAAGAACAACGCCCCGGCATCCGCGAGTTTGCCGATATGCAAGAGAAGCTGGAAGCGCTGGAGGATTGAAGTTAGAAGCTGGAAATCGGGCCTTAAGCATAAAAAAGCCACATTTACTATAGCTTTTACGGTTTATTCGAAAGACTAAACTCGGTTTCAAACCTAACTGCAGAGACGCGGAGGAAGCAATATCGTGGCAATGGCCTAAGTGCGATTTTTAGAGCTTTAGCGGCCTAGCATGACTTTTTCAGTTGGTGCAGGATAAAGTCCAACGCAAACCACGCATTTCGACGGGCTCAATGACCAGCGGAGGCTTTTGGTCCGCGCTGTTTCACAGCTTGACCGGAGGCCGCAGAGACAAAGCCTTCGGCTTTACAAGCAATCATGCGGTTGAATAGATTGCTTTTATCCGCCTCAATCTGCGTGATTAGCCTTCAACCAACCGGGCACGCATATAATTGATCGGAATGCCCTGCGCCCGGTACCTTTCTTCATAGGTGGTTTGAATGGCGGTGGCAGTACCTTGGTCGCCATGGCTGTACAAATCGTACATCACGGTTTCCATTTCCAATTGCGGGTGTGCCTGCCAGCACTCCACCGCATAATCGAACAGCACCCGGTTGTCGGTTTTGAGGTGTAGTAACCCACCAGGAGCTAAAAATTTGTTGTAAATATTCAGGAAACGGGTGCCGGGCAAACGTTTGCGCTCGCGGCTTTCGCGGGGTTGCGGATCGGGGAAGGTGATCCAAATTTCTTGCACTTCGCCCGGGGCAAAGTAGCTATCAATTTGTTCGATGCGGGTGCGCAAAAAGGCGGCATTCGAAATGGCTTCATCGCGCACTTGGGTGGCACCGTGCCACATGCGGGCCCCTTTGATGTCGGTGCCTATGAAGTTTTGTTCGGGGAACATTTTGGCCAAACCTACCGTATAACGCCCTGTGCCGCAACCCACTTCAAGCACAAGGGGGTGGTTGTTGCCAAAATGATGGGCCCATTGTCCCGCCATGTTTTCGGGATGCTGCAATACATGCCGCATTTCGTCCATCTCGGCGAAATGCTGGAGTTTACGGCGCGCCAAAACTTATTCTTCGATGAGGTTTTTGAGGGTAACGTACGACTTGCCTTCTTCCACGGTGAAAATGAGGTCGGCCAGCGTTTCTTTCATCAAGGTATTGCGGATGCTTTCGCGCAAAAACTTGAATTTGTTGTGAATGGGGCAAGGATGCGCATCATCACACTGCTTGAGGCCAATGCCGCAACGGTCGAAAATATCGAGTCCGTCGATGGCCGATACTACCTCTAACAAGGTGATGTCTTCGGGCTTGCGGTACAAACCAAAGCCACCATTGGGGCCTTTAACCGAAACCAGCAATTTATACTTCACCAAAATCTGGAGAATCTTGCTTAAAAAATGGGCAGGAATGTCTTGGTTGTCGGCGATTTCTTTCAAACCGACTTTGCGATCGGGTCGCGCATGCAACGCGATGTACAGGATTGCCTGGAGGCCGTATTCACAGGATTTGGAGAACATTGGATCGAGTATTGGACAAAAATATACCTATATCTTGATGTGACAATAGCTTTTTTAGAAAAAATGTGTCTTATTGCATTATTCGTGTTGTGCTAAGGCCCGTTTATACAGCTGAATGGTGTTTTCAAGGCCCAGGTACAGGGCATCGGCCACCAAAGCGTGACCAATTGATACTTCCAACAAGCCAGGTATGCGTGCTGCGAAGTAAGCCACATTGTGCAGCGATAGGTCATGACCGGCATTTAAGCCCAATCCTACTGCTTGCGCCTTTTGAGCTGCGGCAACGAAGGGTGCCAGGGCACTTACCCGGTCGGTAGGGTAGTGGTGTACATAGGCTTCGGTATACAATTCAATGCGGTCGGTACCTGTTTGGGCTGCCCCTTCTACCATGGCTTCGTTGGGGTCAACAAAAATGGAGGTGCGTATACCCGCCTCTTTGAAACGCGCTATTATATCGGTGAGGTAGGCTCTTTCGCCCAGGGTATCCCAGCCATGGTCGCTGGTGAGTTGGTTGCCGGCATCGGGTACCAAGGTTACTTGCGCCGGCTTTACGGCAAGTACCAACTCAACAAATTTGGCTTCTTTCGGATTGCCTTCGATGTTGAACTCGGTAGTCAGGTGTTCACGCAAGGTATACACATCGGCATAACGGATGTGGCGCTCATCGGGTCGCGGATGTACGGTAATACCATCGGCACCAAAACGCTCACAATCGAGTGCCACTTGCAATAAGTTGGGCACATTTCCACCCCGCGCATTGCGCAGAGTGGCTATTTTATTCACGTTTACACTGAGTTTAGCAGTCATGTTTTGCGTTTGAGCCTGCAAAAATAACTGCCAAGTACACAGCTTGTTTGCCTAGCCATCTTCTTCATCGGGCGAGTCGCCCCCTGCACCCGAGTCGTTGGTGGCGGCCAACCACTCGTCCTGCTCGTTGATAAGCAGCTGGTACAGGTGGGAAACTTCGGTGTCGGAAATCTTATGGGCTACGTTTTGACCCCATTCCCATGCATGTTTGTCGAGACGTTGATAGGGCTGCGGTCGCCGACGTCGGTACCCCGTATCAGTGGGTGGTAAGGTAGCTACCGGCATCACCGCACTTTGGGGCCATAAACTGGCGGGCAACCAAAGTTGCTTTTTGGCACGGGTCATGGCAACATACAAGAGATTTATTTCTTCATTCAAGCGAGCAACCTTGAAATCTTCAGCCTCGGCAAGTGTGCGCAAGAGTTTGTCGTGTGTAATGAAGTCTTCGGTTAGTTCAACCGATTCATATTCCAAGCCTTTGCTACGATGCACGGTGCTAAAGATCAAAGCGGCCTCAAATCGCTTTTCGGGAGCTACTTGGCGATCTTTCAGTTGGCGAATAAAGACAGGTAATTCATCGCCATATTTTCGCACCATTTCTGTAATCATGGCCAACTCGGGGTCTTCTGCTTTTTCGAGGTATTCCTCCAGTTTTGAAAAGCTGCCGAGCGATTTAAGCAAAGGATCTCGAACTTTATCTGGCCGGTCTTGCTGCAGCGATAGCACATCGAATATGCTGGTGCCGTCTGCAGCAAAAGTGTAGGCCGTTAGATTGCCTTCGAACCACATTTTGACTGATTCATCGGCCTGGAGGCTCTGAATGGCACGGTCGAGCAGGAATAAATTCGAACGCGCCAAAATGGCCTTGCTGTGCGTAGTTGCTCCTTGACCCCCGCATCCCCGTAAATTGGTCAACATACCAGGCGTGGGTAGCAACTGCTTCCAAGCCAAAACACGACGGGCCATTTCGGCAATCTCATCGCCAAATCGAAAACTGGTGCTTAATTCATAGGTCGGAAACGGTACTTTTTCGAGTGAATTCACCGCCTGTCGCCATGCATATATTTGCTGATGCACATCCCCCACAATGACTTTTCGCGCTTTTTGCAACAAGAGCACATCGAGCATAACGCCACTTGCATCTTGTCCTTCATCGAACAGCACATGGTCGAATGGTAGTTTTGGCTTGCTGAGTTGGTATTTTTTGAGATAATAGTCGTGCAAACAAGGGATTTGGCAGCTTTCTATAAACCCTATCAATTTTTCGGCATAGCCAACCAAATCACCTGCAAACCGATCAGCAAAGTTGCGGGCTTTGGGGTCGGTAAGACTACCTGCATAATTGATTGACCGGAGGTTGTCTGCCTCGCAATTGAGATATAGCTGCAAGTATTTGAGCGTATGGGTGGCGAGCAAATAGCGCACTTCCGGATCCTTGGTTTTGATGTCGAGCTGCCGTGCCAATTCATATGGCTTGTAGTTGTTGGTGAGCGTGAGCTTCTGGCGCCGAACCACTGTACGGTATGCAAGTGAATGTGCCGTTTCTACCTGAACACGCTCGAGGCCAGCTTTATTGAAACGGATCCGGGCTTCGTCACGTACCGTTCGATTGAAGGCCAGGTATAGTATTTTGTTGGAAGGAGGCAAACTGCCGGCCAAGGCTACCAGGGTCGTTGTTTTGCCCGAACCCGCTACGGCATTGATTTTTAAATCGCCACGGGCTTCAAGAATATGCTGTTGTTCGGGAGTGAGCGCTTTCATGCCCACAAGTTCTTTGCATCTTAGGTCTGTAGTTGGTAGTTAAGCGTTTGTAAACGCTTGTAAACGTTTGCAAGCATTTACCATTTGAATCGTACAATCACCGGCAAGTGATCGGAGGCGAAAGGGGCTCTCCTGACAGGCGGTCCCTCAACATGATACGCCAATGGCGCTTCAAGGCCCTGATAATACACATAATCGATGCGTTTTTCGGGTCGATTGCCATCAAAATCCGGAAAAGTACCGACAGGCCCTGAAAGCGAAAGGGCCGTATTGCGTGCATCGAGCCAACCGGCATTGGTCAAGATTTGATGGGGATATTCCGTTGGAGTACAGTTCAAATCGCCCATGAACAACAAGGGCATCTGCTGTTGCAATTGTTTCGCCACTTGCACCACCAAATCGGCGCTGTAAGTCCGTGCCATACTGCCTGCATGGTCAAAATGGGTATTCATGACCAACAGTTTTTTGTTGTGCTTGCGGTCAGTTAAAATGGCCCAGGTACATATGCGCGGTAAGTGCGCATCCCAACCGGGAACCGCCATGCCGGGCTCTTCATTGAGCCAAAAATGGCCTTTATTCACCAACCCAAACAAGGTAGTATCGTACCAAATGGGAGCATATTCGCCTTGGGTTTCGCCGTCATTTCTGCCAACACCTACATAGGCAAAGCGTGCTGGCAATAATTGTTGTAAATCGGTTAGCTGACTATGCAGCACTTCTTGCATGCCAATGATGGCAGGTTGGTGGCTCATGAGCTCTTTTGCCAAACGTTCTTTTCGCTTGGGCCAGGCATTGTTGCCATCTTTTTCTGTGAAATAGCGGATGTTGTATGTCACAACCACCAGCCCACTGTCGGCAGTGCGGGCATGCACGGCATAACCCAGCAGTGCCAAAACGCCGACCAAGCTAACTACCAACCAAAGGTTCAATTGCATGCTGCTAATTACCGCAAAAAGCGCTATACCTGCACCTTTTTCCAGCGGCCCATGCGGAAAATATAGATGCTCACAAGCGCATGCAAACTGTGGGCAAAGGCAACTGACCAAAATACGCCCGAAGCGCCCCACTGCAGTTTCACAGCCAGGAACCAAGCCAGGGGAATTTCGAACAACCAAAACATCACCACATTGATGAGCGTAGGGGTGAAAGTATCGCCGGCTCCATTAAAACTTTGGGCTATGACCATGCCGTAAGCAAAAAACACGTAGCCAAGGCAAAGAACAAACAAAGCTTCACGGCCAATGCTCAGCACGCCAGGGTCGTTGTTAAACAGGCCAATGATGGGGTTCCCCAATACGATGAAGAAAATGGAGGCAGTACCGAGGTAAATGGCGTTGTACAAGGCCGCCTTCCAAACCGAGGCTTCGGCCCTTTCGGGATGACCAGCCCCCAGGTTTTGACCTACCAAGGTAGTTGCCGCATTGGCCAATCCCATTGCCGGCAACAAAGCGAATATCACGATGCGAATGGCCACCGTCCAACCCGCAACGGCAATGCTGCCAGAGCCAGCCACAATGCGGGTGAGGGCAATCCACGATGCCGATTCGATGAGAAATTGTCCCATTCCCCCCGCACCAACTTTTAAAATCGTAAGCACGGTTTTAGCCTCCAGCACCAAGTTGGCAGCAGTCAAGCGCATCTGACTGTCTTTGCCAAACAGATGGGAAAGCTGGTAAAGCACCCCAATGGTACGCCCGCCGGTGGTAGCCCATGCCGCTCCTTCTATGCCCAAGGCGGGAACGAATTCCCCCAATCCGAAAATAAGCAGTGGGTCGAGGACGATGTTGATGCCGTTGGCCAACCACAACGACCGCATGGCAATGGCAGGCTTGCCAGCACCCCTAAATATGCCATTGATTAAAAAGAGGAGCATGATGGGCAAATTGCCCAGAAAGATGATTTTGGTATAGCCCACACCTTGGGCTATTACTTCTTCATCGGCACCCATCAAACGCAACAAATTTTCGGCCTGTAAGTAGCCTGCTATGCCTAAAGCTATTGCCAATATGCTACTCAGGGCAATGGCCTGAAAAGCGGTATCGGCAGCAGCATTGGGGTTTTTTTCTCCAATACGACGTGCCACCAATGCCGTTGCGGCCATGCTTAAACCAATCGAAATGCTGTATACAATGGTAATGACCGATTCGGTTAATCCTACTGTGGCCACAGCCGCAACCCCCAACTTGCCTACGAAAAATATGTCAATTACCGCAAAAAGCGATTCCATGATCATTTCCAAAATCATGGGTATCGACAAAAGCACAATGGCCCTGCGGATACTCCCGGTTGTATAGTCTTGGTCTTCACCCTTCAGGGCTTCTCGGAAAAGGGCGATCCAGTTTTTCATAGCCTGCAAAAATAACCATTCATGTCTTGCCTAAATGTTAAAAAGGGATGATAAAACGCGTCAATGATGCAGCATTTGATGCTTAACCTGCCCAAACATGCGCCATTTGTGAAAAAAGATGCGCCAAATGAAAAAAAACTACCCACTACCTTGCTACAAAATACCGAGATGTTACCAGGCATTTACAGCGAGGGCGAAATTGCCAAGCAAATTCACCTCATCAGAGGGCGTCACGTCATGTTCGACCGTGATTTGGCGAAGCTTTATGGCGTAGAAACCAGGGTGCTTAACCAAGCAGTACGAAGGCAAATACGCCGTTTCCCCGACGACTTTATGTTTCAATTGACCCCAGAAGAGTTTGCCAATTGGAAATCACAATTTGTGATTTCCAATTCGGACCTCATGGGTTGGCGCAAGGCGCCCTTGGTTTTTACCGAATTGGGCATTGGTATGCTTTCGGGGGTGCTGAACAGCGATGTGGCCATCGACATACACATTTACATCATGCGGGCTTTTCAACGCATGCGCGCTACCTACCTGAGTCACCGCGAAGTACTAGATAAGCTGCAGCAGCTCGAAAAGAGCGTGGAAGATTTATATGGACGTGATACAAGCCGAGAAGAAATGATACTGGCCCTGTCATTGCAATTGGAACAATTTTTCGATCAAGGCAATCGCGTAACCATTCAAGGGTACAAGCTGCCCTAACTCAAGACTGGTCCCGGTCGAAGCATTCCATGAGCAACAAATGGCCTTTTTCATGGGTGATTTCCACCCAACCTTCATTGGCGGCCTCGTTGCTTGTGCCTATGCGCACACCCAATTCCAAACTTTCAGCTTGTAGGGGATAGCGGAGATTGCGCGTCGTAATGCCTTCTACCTTGCCAATGGGCACCAACGACAATATGCTGCCTGCCGGGTACCACTTCTTGAAATAAGGAGGAAGCTGATAGATGCGCGAATAGTCGTCGAGCAGATTGATTTGAAGCCGACCCGCATACTTTACCACATTGCTGAGGTTGGCCAAATTGTGGTCGGCACGCCGGCCCGTAGCCCACACCACATTAACGGCTTGGTGTCCTTCGGCCAGTAGATAATCAAGTCCCTTCTCCAAATCGGTTTTGTTTTGATCGGGGGCGTGAATTACTTGGATGGGCTGCTGTGCCTCCACATGTTTGGCATGATCGGGCATGCTGTCGAAATCGCCCAAAACAGCGTCTACTTTGATGCCCAGGGCGTGTAAACGCGGCAAGGCGCCATCGAGGGCCAAAACAAATGGACTCCATTCGAGCAGTTGTCCGAGCAACTCCTCCGAGCAGGCTGCACCATTGGCCACCATGAGGGCGGGTTCCTGTTTGTCGCGTACGATGTGGTGGCTGCTCATCTAGATAAATAGCGTTCAAAGTTCGGAAAATTAAGACTTCCTAGGTGGCCATGCCACATGCGCATAAATCCTCCTCATATTGTTAAAAAAACCACACATTAAAACATTTATTAATGTGTTCGGTTATGGATGGGTGCTTTTGGTGTGAAAGCGCACCCTATTAACTAACTTTGCGTCAATTTTTTAGCCATGCAGCCCATCAAAGGTTTTTCGAAGCTTTCTAAAGCAGCCAAAATAGAGTGGATCAGCAACCAGTATTTCAAAGACCCCGAAGCGGCCTATGAACTGCTGAGCCATTATTGGCATACCGACGAACAAGTGCAAAAACTGCACGACGAATTCATCGAAAATACCCTCACCAATTTCTACATGCCCTACGGCGTGGCGCCCAACTTCCTGCTCAACGGCAAGTTGTACACCATTCCCATGGTGATTGAAGAAAGTTCGGTGGTAGCTGCTGCCTCCAAAAGTGCAGCTTTTTGGCTTAGCCGAGGTGGCTTTAAGGCCGAAGTACTCTCCACCAAAAAAATCGGTCAGGTGCACTTCATTTGGAATGGCGATGCCGAAAAATTGGCTGCATTCATGCCGGAATTGCGTACGCAGTTGCTCGAAGGTACCGCCGACATCACGGCGAACATGCGTGCCCGCGGCGGCGGCATCAGCAGCATCGAATTGGTGAACAAAAGCGATTTGGAGCCCGGCTATTTCCAACTCCATGCCACTTTTGAAACCAAAGATGCCATGGGAGCCAACTTCATCAACTCGAACCTCGAGGAGTTTGCCCGCATCTTGCGCCGCGCCCTGGCTACAGACGACCGCTTTACCGAAGCCGAAAAGGAAGTAACCATCGTGATGTGCATCCTCAGCAACTACACCCCTGAGTGTTTGGTACGTTGCGAAGTGAGCTGTGCGGTTGACCAATTGGCCGATGGCGACGACTACACCAACGAGGAGTTCATTGAAAAATTTACCCGCGCCATCCGCATTGCCACCATTGAGCCTTACCGCGCTACCACGCACAACAAGGGCATCATGAATGGCATCGATTCGGTGGTACTGGCCACCGGCAACGACTTCCGTGCCGTAGAAGCCTGCGCGCATACCTATGCTGCCCGCGATGGACAATACCGCAGTCTCACCAAAGTATCGGTTGAAAACGGCATTTTCCGTTTCTGGATTGATATTCCCCTGGCCATGGGGACGGTAGGTGGACTCACCACCCTGCATCCGATGGTGAAATTCAGCCACGAGTTGCTGGGCCATCCCAACGCCGAAGAGCTGATGATGATTACCGCGGCAGTAGGCTTGGCCCAGAATTTTGCAGCCGTAAAATCGCTGGTAACTACGGGCATCCAAAAGGGGCACATGAAAATGCACCTGCTCAACATCCTCAACCAGTTGGAGGCCACCGACATGGAAAAAGAGCGCACCAAGACCTATTTCAGCGATAAGGTGGTGAGCTTTCAGGCGGTTGCCGAATTCCTCAAAAAACTGCGGGGCGAACCGGCCGTGCAAATCCTGCCCGGTAAAAAGCAGGCATAAGTTGCAGGCTGAACGCTTTTACGCCCACGGCAAACTGCTGTTAACCGCCGAATATTTGGTGCTGCACGGTGCCACAGCCTTGGCATTGCCCACACGACAAGGTCAGTGGCTCGAAGCGCGCAGCACCGAAAATGGGGAGCTTTGGTGGCAGGCGTTCGACGAGCAAGACCAACGTTGGTTCGAGGCTCGTTTGCGCCTTCCCGACTTGCACATCCTCCAAAGCACCGATGCCGAAGCCGCCCTGCGCTTGCAGCAATTGCTTCAGGCCGCCGAAAGGTACCGCCCGGGTTGTGTGCGAAATGCCAGCGGCTGGCTGGTGCAAACCCGCCTAGAGTTCAACCCGCATTGGGGATTAGGCAGCAGCAGCAGCCTGGTGTCGCTCCTCGTGCAATGGCTGCAGCTCGATGCATTTACATTTTATTTCGATACCCAAACCGGTAGCGGTTACGACTTGGCCTGTGCCACCGCAAAAGGTCCGATCTTGTATACACGCCAAGCAGCTCAACCGGTAGTGCAATCGACACCATTTCATCCGCCATTTGCCAAGCAATTGCGCTGGGTGTATTTGGGACAAAAACAGAATTCTTTGCGTGAGGTGAAATCATATTTGCGCTCCGGCAAACCTGATGAGGGCATATTGCGCGAAGTGAGCGACATCACGCGCTCAATTTTGGGTGCCTCGGACTTGGAAGGTTTTAATCACTTGCTGGCCGAGCACGAATCAATCATCGGTCAAGCGCTTGGCCGAAAAACGGTTGGCGAAACCCAATTTGCCGGTTATCCTGGGCAAGCGAAATCACTCGGAGCCTGGGGAGGGGATTTTGTGTTGCTCACCCTGCCCGAACCCGAAGCCTGCCTAAATTGGCTGGCCAACAACCATTTTGAAACAGTACTTTCTTACGATACCCTGGTATGAACCTGCCTTTTTTTACGCCTCTTGAACAATGGGAGCCCATGAGCGGCGCCGTACGCTGGACCAGTCCCTCCAACATCGCTTTGGTGAAATACTGGGGCAAAACTGGGCTACAGCAGCCGGCCAATGCTTCTGTAAGCTTCACCCTCGATGCTTGCAAAACCGATACCCGTGTGCGCTTTGAGCCCAAAGCCGGTGGTGGCATGGAAGTATGGCTCGACGGACAGCGCAACCAAGCCTTTGAACCCAAAGTACAGGCCTTTTTCGACAAGATTGATGCTTTTTTCCCTTGGATCAAGCATTTTCAACTGACCATTGAAACCAGCAACACCTTTCCACACAGCAGCGGCATCGCCTCTTCGGCTTCGGGCATGAGTGCCTTGGCGTTGAACCTCATGGGCATCGACCAGCTGTTGGGCAACGGGGTGCGGGTGCAGCCCGACGAGGACTTCATGCAGGCCGCCAGCTATTTCGCACGCATTGGGTCTGGGTCGGCATGCCGGTCGGTTTATGGCGGCCTGGTGATTTGGGGTGCCCATCCCGAAGTGGCAGCTGGCAGTCAGGATTACGGGGTGGCGTGGCCCGGCCAGGTAAACGAAGTGTTCAACACTTACCAAGACACCATTTTGCTGGTGCATGCCGGACAAAAATCGGTAAGCAGCAGCGTTGGGCACGGACTCATGCATGGCCATCCATTCGCCAGTCAGCGATTCGAAGAGGCCCAAAAGCGCATCACACGCTTGGGAAGCATTTTGGTCAGCGGCGATTTGGACGCATTTGGTGCCTTGGCTGAAGCCGAAGCACTGATGTTGCATGCTTTGATGATGGCTTCTGAACCCTACTTCTTGCTCATGAAACCAGGTACTGTGGCGATTATTGAGAAAATCTGGGATTTTAGAAAACAAAACGCTGTCCCTGTGCATTTTACACTTGATGCTGGTGCTAATGTGCACCTGCTGTACCCCCAAATGTACGCTGCAACGGTCAAGGCTTTCATTGACAACGAGTTAGCCCAACATTGCGAACAGAATGCGTATATTTGCGACGCAGTAGGCAAAGGCCCCGTGTTGTTAGAAACCGGATTATGATAAAAGAATCGCTTTATTACGCCAAAATCCTTCTTTTTGGGGAATATGGGATCATTGAAGATGCCAAAGGCTTGAGCATTCCTTACAGCCAATACCAGGCGCAATTTTCATTTGAAGATAGCGACCGTGAGGCTGCACGCAACAGCAACGGGCATTTGCGCAATTACTTACAATACCTTCGCGGCCTCGAAACAGCAGGCACTTTGCCAGTAGCACTTCAACTCGATGCCTTTGAAAAGGACATTGCAGCAGGTATGTATTTCGACTCAAGCATTCCGCAAGGCTTTGGAGTAGGCAGTTCGGGTGCGTTGGTGGCAGCAGTTTACGATCGTTATGCCATTCACAAGATTGAACCCAGTGAACAGCTCACGGGCGAGCAGATTGCTGGTTTGAAGCAGGTGCTTGGTCAGCTCGAAAGTTATTTCCACGGCCGTTCTTCGGGTATGGACCCGCTGATTTGTTACCTCAAGATTCCGATACTCATCAACAGCAAAACTGAATTGGGTACCGTTAGTTTACCTGCTGAAAAAGCCGGCAACGGGGCAATTTTCTTACTCAATACCGGCGAACCCGGCGAAACCCAACCTTTGGTCAACCTCTTTTTAGAGCGATTGAAGCAGGAGGGTTTCCGCAACATGATTCGCACCGAATTCAAAAAATACAACGACGAGTGCATCCATGCCTTTTTGAAGGGCGATGTAAAGCCGTTGTTCAGCAATTTGCGCAAGCTTTCGCAATTGGCCTTCGACAATTTCAAGCCCATGATTCCCGATTTGTTTCATGGCTTGTGGAAGCAAGGCATCGATTCACGCGCCTACTACCTCAAATTGTGTGGATCGGGTGGTGGAGGCTACATTTTAGGCTTCACCCAAGATTACGAAAAGGCCAGCAAAATGCTCAAGGACTATCAGCTCGAGGTGATTTATCGCTTCTGAGATGGCCCGCCGCATACAAATACTTAGCCATGAACAGAGAATCACCTTGATTCGCTTCCTGGCTTTTTTATCGCTCATCCGCTGGTATAATCTGCTGGTGGTAGCTGTGGCACAATACTTAGCTGCCTATTTTATCCTGCACAATGATCCGCCTTGGCAAGCCGTCGTTTTCGACTGGAAGTTGTTGGGTGTGGCATGTTCTACAGCTTTGTTTATTGCTGGCGGGTACATCATCAATGCCTTTTACGATATTGAAAAGGATCTTGCCAATCGACCAGGCGAAGTGATCATGGGCAGGGTCATTTCTAAAGCCCAAGCCTTACGGGCCTGGGTACTGGTGAATACAGTTGGTTTATTGGTGAGTGCGGTATTGAAAAAGGAGCTTTTGCTGTTCAATTTTCTATTTGCAGGTGCTTTGTGGTTTTATTCGCATAAACTGAGCAAAAAGCCTCTTTTGGGCGATGTGGCAGCTGCAGTATTAACCGTGGCGGCCTTTTTTGCCGTATGTGTTTATTACGGCTTTGTAAACCGTGTGATACTGATTTATGCGGCATTTATTGTGCTGATAACACTCATCCGTGAACTGGTGAAAGACCTGGAAGGCATGAAAGGTGATTTGGTTTTTGGCTATCAGACATTGCCGGTGGTAAAGGGAGTTATGCATACCAAAATGTGGCTGTATGCACTCATGCTCAGTGCCATTGTGCCGTTTGCAGGCCTCTATATGATGGTGCCATTGAATCAGTTGCTGTATTATTTTGCCGCTTGTGGCATGGCATTGCTGGGTTGCGGTTGGTTGATTTATCGTGCCAAACAACCCAATGATTACAGCAGGGTAAACACTTTGCTCAAATTGCTGATTTTATCGGGTGTGGCGAGTATTGCCCTCATGTAAGGGCCCTATTGCGCACAGCAGTTTCGAACTGCTTGTTAAGGATAGATGATATCTTTCTTTATCCTTTTATCCTGTTTCAAAAGGCCGTAACTTTAGGGTAGTACCAAAAAGCAAGCCTATGGACAAGATTTTGCTTGTGGTCGACCAGAGCATCAATGCCGGCGACCAACTTGAACAGGCCTTTCGCCTGGCGCGCGAGCACCATGCAGTTCTCACTGGTGTTTTTGTGCAAGACCTCACCTTGGTGGATTATTACACGGTCTTGGGGGGTGAGCCCGTATACTACGAACATACTTTCGAAGTCATCAAGGAAAGCATGAACGAAAGTGAGAGGAAGACGGTGCAAAACATCAATTATTTTGTAGAGGAGTGCAAGAAGGCCGGCATTCGCTTCAGGGTACATTTCCAAAAGGGTGACCCTGTATCGGAATTGGTGAATGAAAGCCGCTATGCCGACCTCATGCTCATGGGATACCATGCTTACAATACCTTGAGCATGGAAGGTGACCAGCAGCTGGTAAAAAACATGCTCAGCAAATCGCGCTGCCCCATGCTATTGTTGCCTGAAAAGGGCTATAACCCCGATGGAGTGGCCCTTTGCTACGATGGATCCGATAGCAGCTTACGCGCTATTGAAGCTTTTTATCACAATTTCCGTCCCAACTGCCAGGAATGGCCGATTTATTTCCTGCGCGTGTTTGAAAAGTCCGATTTGGTGGAAGCAGTAGAAGACTCACTTCTTGAAATCCTCAATCTCCGTTTTAAAAATCTGCAGATTATTGACCTTGTTGGCAAGCCCAAGGATGAAATCCCTTATTTCGCTGCGCAAAAGGGAAATTTATTGGTGGTCATGGGTGCATACGGGGGCAGTGGAATTGCACGTTTCTTCAGTGGCAGTACCGCCGATCATATTTTACGCACAGGCACCTTGTTAACCTATATTACACATTGAAATGGCCAAAAATCCTTCCGTAGTCCAAAAAATCCTGGTCCCAACCGACTTTAGTACCAAAGCAGACCAAGCATTAAAAATTGCTTGCGATTTGGCACGTACAACCAGAGCCGAAATTGTTCTGTTGCATGCATTGGAATTGCCTTACAGCACAGGATTGCGGAAAGAAAAGCTGAGAATTGAATTGGAAAAGTCGGCCAAACCTGCGCTCAAGGAACAGCTCAAAAAAGCCAAGTCGCAATTGGCCCGATTAAAGGTCAAAGTTGAAGCGAAATTGGTTTTCGGTAATCCTATTCAAGCAATTGTACGGGAGGCTGCCGAAGGAAACTACGACCTCATCTGCATTGGCAACCGCATCAGCTCGGGCTTGCGGCGTTTTGTTTTCGACAATATCACCAATGGCGTCATCGATTTGGCACCCTGTCCGGTGTTGGCTACAACCGACAAGGTGAAGGAGGTAAACCTCAAGAGCATGGTATTTGGTACCGATTTTCGTGAAGGTGATTTGCAGATTTTATTTCGATTGGCTCGACTTGCACGTGAACTCAAGAGCCACATAGATGTGGTGCATGTGTGCAAGAAAAGGAGCTTCGAAGAAGAATTGAAACTCGCCGGATTTGCGAGCTTGGCAGCACAAAAAATCGCGTACCGCGACATCGCCTTTCATCAATTTGTCGACAGTGATGTGGATGAGGGAATTGAATCTGCCATTAAATCCATGCATGCCGGATTGATCATTCTTTCGCGCGAGCACCGCTCTTTTCTCGATGCATTGTTTGGCTCTGATGTGATTGATGACCTAGTGTACAAAGCAGAAATTCCGGTATTGGTGTTCCCCATTTCCCGATAAAAACCGCTTTCAGCTTGCAGAACCGCAGTTGGCAACCCATGCCAACAGCGGTTTATTAGTGAAGTCCATGCAAGGCTTGCAAACGCATCAAGGCAACCTCAGCTTCGCGCACCCCTTCAAATTCGAGCAGCACCGTTGCTTTTACTTGCTTCATGCTCACCAAGCGAGGATTTTGTTGCACATACGTCAGAATGATCCCAAATACATCACTTTGGTAGAACCGTTCGTTGTTTCCCGGCACGAAATAGCACTTCATCTTCCCATTTTTGAGCAACACCTTTTCCATGCCAAGGGCTTTGGCCTCCCAACGCAACCTAATAAGGCTCATCAAGGTTTCGGCTTGCGTTGGGAGGGGCCCAAAACGGTCGATAAGCTCATTTTTGAAGCGTTCAAGCCCCTCTTCGGTTTCAGTATTGTCGAGTTGCATGTAAAGGCTCAAGCGCTCGCTTGTGCTGCGAACATAGCTGTCGGGCAGCAAGGCAGCCAAATCGGTATCGAGCTGTACATCGCGCACAAATTCTTGCTGTTGGGGCTCATCAAACAGACCGGCAAACTCAGTATCGCGTAATTCACGCAAGGCCTCGTCTAAAATTTTCTGGTACATGTCGAAACCAATTTCGGTGATGAAGCCACTCTGTTCGGCCCCCAGCATATTGCCCGCGCCGCGAATGTCAAGGTCGCGCATGGCTATTTGGAAGCCACTGCCCAAATCGCTGTATTCTTCCAAAGCTTTGAGACGCTTGCGTGCTTCTGTGGTTAGTGTACTCAAAGGCGGGGTTACGAGGTAACAGAAGGCCTTGATGTTTGAACGGCCTACACGCCCACGCATTTGGTGCAAATCGCTCAAGCCAAAATTCTGAGCTTGGTTGATGATGATGGTGTTGGCATTCGGGATATCGAGACCCGATTCAATGATGTTGGTAGCCACCAGCACGTCGTATCGCCCGTCGATGAAGTCGAGGAGGATGTCTTCCAGCTCTTCACCGTCCATTTGCCCATGACCTACACAAATACTCACCCGTGGACATAATTTACGAATCATTTGCGCCACATCTTGGATGTTTCCAACGCGGTTGTGGACAAAGAACACCTGTCCGCCACGGTCAACTTCATAATTGATAGCGTCTTGGATTTTTTCTTCGTCGAGCACAATCAACTCGGTATGTACAGGCTGCCTGTTCGGTGGGGGCGTGCTGATGACACTCAAATCACGTGCTCCCATGAGCGAAAACTGCAGCGTTCGCGGAATGGGTGTGGCCGTAAGCGTCAAGGTATCTACATTTACCCGCAATTGGCGGAGCTTTTCTTTTACCCCAACCCCGAATTTTTGCTCTTCGTCGATCACCAACAACCCAAGGTCTTTGAATTTTACACTCTTGCCTACTAGTTTATGGGTGCCTATTAAAATGTCGATTTTGCCTTGCTCCAGCTTTCCCAAAACTTCCTTTTGCTCTTTTGCCGAGCGAAATCGGTTGAGGTAGTCGACTGTTACCGGAAACTCAGCCAAGCGTTTGCTAAAGGTCTTGAAGTGTTGTAAGGCCAAGATGGTGGTAGGTACCAGCACGGCGACTTGTTTGCCATCGGTGGCGGCCTTGAAGGCTGCACGGATGGCCACCTCGGTTTTGCCAAAGCCTACGTCTCCGCAAACCAAACGATCCATCGGATACACTTTTTGCATATCGGCTTTGGTAGCTTCGGTGGCCTTGTACTGGTCGGGCGTGTCTTCATACATAAAGCTGGCCTCGAGCTCGTTTTGCAAATAGCTATCGGGTGAAAAAGCAAAGCCTGGCGTGCCCTTGCGCTTGGCATAAAGGGCAATGAGGTCCTTGGCAATATCCTTGACCTTGCTTTTGGTCTTGGTTTTGAGCTTTTCCCAGGCATCGCTGCCGAGTTTGTTCATGCGTGGTGGAACACCTTCTTTGCCGCTGTACTTGGCAATTTTGTGCAGACTGTTGATGCCTACATACAACAAATCGCCATCGCGGTAAATGATGCGAACTGCCTCTTGTTGCTGTCCGTTTACATCAAGTTTTTCGAGTCCATCGAAAGTGCCAACCCCATGGTCGATGTGCACCACGTAATCACCGGGCCGCAATTCTTTGATTTCTTTGAGGGTGAGTGCCTGGCTCTTGCCTTTGTATTCCCTCAGCCGGTATTTGTGGTAACGTTCAAAAATTTGGTGATCGGTGTATACACTCAGTTTAAGCTGCTTGTCAACAAAGCCTTCATGCAATGAGGTGTAGATCGGATAAAATAGCAGCCCAGCCTTTAGATCTTCGAAAATATGGTACAGGCGTTCAATCTGCTTGGGCGTTTCGCTGAACAGTAAATTGCGGTAACCTGTCTTTTCGTTGGCTTGCATGCCTTCGATGAGCAGATTGAAGTTTTTGCGCACAGGAGGCTGCGGGGTAGCATCCCAGTCAATGGTAACCACATCCTTGCCTTTGAGCGGATCGCTTCCCCAACTCACCAAACGTTTTTCGAGCAACAGGTTTAGAAAGCTTTCGGGTGTTTCAAAGGCTTCGGTGGGGGTCAATTCTTCCAAACCCTCGGCTGCTTTCCAGTTGTCAGCGGCCTTTTCAAAGCTGTTGCCAATGCGGTCGGCAACCAAGCCGGGTTCCTTCATCCATACCACGGTATCGGCAGGCACAAAATCGAGCATGCTTTGCCGGCTCTCCTTGAGCAAATGGGTTTGCACATTGGGAATGAGGCTCAGGTGGTGGATGTTCTTCACGCTCAGCTGACTTTCGGTATTGAACGTACGGATGCTCTCTACCTCATCGCCAAACAATTCGATGCGGTAAGGCAAGTCGTGCGCAAAGCTGAAAACATCGATGATGCCGCCGCGGATACTAAACTGTCCGGGTTCGTATACAAAATCCTCGCGCTCAAAGCCGTACTCTACCAGCATTTCGGTAAGGAAATCGAGCTTGAGCACGTCTTTCACCCGTATATCGATGGTGTTTTTGGTGATGGTGAATTTGTTCACCACCTTTTCGGCCAGGGCTTCGGGATAAGTAACAATGAGCTCTCCCCGCGTTTTGGCGTGGTTCAACTGATTGAGCACCTCTGCGCGTTGCAGCACATTCCCCGAGTCGAGCCCCTCGGGGTCGTAATGTTTGCGGTAACTGGCCGGAAAAAACAGGATGTCTTTGTCGGGCAGCAAATTGCTCAAGTCGTTGTAAAAATAAGCTGCTTCCTCCCGCTCATTGAGCACCAGTAACAGGGTGCCGTGGTTTAGTTGCCAGCAGGCTGCAGCCAATACCGCCGGTAAGGAGCCGCTTAAATTGCGCAACTGCACCCTGGCCCGCTGAGCCTGTAGCTCTTTGCGCAAGCGTTGGTGCAAAGGATGCGCTCCATACAAGCCCAAAAGCTGCCCAACGGTACTTTCGGGCCTATCGGCCGTTTGTGATTGGGTGCTGGTAAGCGGCTGCAGTGCTCCCATTATTCGGCCAAGAGGCTATCGATGGTAGCGGTGAATTCTTCTACGTAGCGGGTGTAAGCGGCGCCGGTAGCCGGACCGTCAAATCCGGTGTGTACTTTGCGCACCCTGCCGGTTTTGTCGAGGATCAAGGTGGTTGGGAAAGCCACCAATTTTTCCATTACAGGCAGGGCTGCACGCACATCCGCTTCATCGGGTTTGCCTGCAAAAACCATTTCGTATTCGGCCCCAAAACGCTGCTTCAAACGGCGGAGGTTGTCGTATGCTTTGGCGGGCATGGCGGTGCGCTCAAAGCCCATGCCTATGACCTCGAAGCCGCGACTGCGGTTTTTCTTGTGGAATTCGGCCAAAAAGGCGGTTTCATCCAAACAGTTCGGGCACCATGTGCCTAAAACCTGCAAAACCACTACTTTGCCTGCATATGCTGGCATTTGGGGCCCAATGGCCTTGCCTTCGCTGTTGGTGAACGAAAAAGTTACTTGCTCATCGCGGTTGCGCAGACTGGTCAAGCTGTTTGGATCGGGCAAGCTGAAGTTGGGATTGCGCAGCGAACGAAAGGTTCTGATTTTGCTGGCTCCGGCATACAAATCGCCAGAAATGGTGCCGTCTTCATTTAGATTGGCTTTTACCAAATAAGCGCCTGAGCCATCAAAGCCACTTAACAAAATGCTGTCGCCGTCTAAAATGCCTGTCAGATACCGGTAATCCCCGGTAGGTGTTCTGAAAGTGCCATTCAACTCATTGCCTCGCTGGCTGAAAACACCCAAAGCAGGCGTAGTGTCGCCATTCGGCTTGTAAAAGGTGGTCTGCCATTCACCACTGATATCCTCTGGCAAACGGGTTACTTGTGCGGCAAATTTGTACTTGCCTCCGCGCGTTGCCGAAAATAGCAGACTGCTCTCCTCGTCGTATTTCACCCGGATGAGTCGGCCCACCAGGCTGTCTCCAAGCTCACTCACACCAGCAATGAGGGTGCTTTCAAAAACTGGAAAACGCGCAATCATGCTGTCGCCAATCACTTCCACTTCGCTGGTTTCAACCAATTGGTCGCCGTCTTGCAGTACCAAACTAAATGTACTGTCGCCCAAACGCGTCAAGCTGAATAAAAAGGGCAAATCACCACCATCGGTAGCCAAAGCACCACGCCATTCGCCTTCTTGCAAGCGGTATTTGGCTTCAATGTCAACGCCCCATTTACAGGCTTGTAACAGCAAAAGGCCCGCAAGGAGGCCGATAACGTTTTTGTTCATACTGCAAAAATACATAACAGAAGTGCATGGAGGTTGGTTTAGTTTGGTTGTGCTATGACGCTCAGCGAGATGACCATTTAACGCGTTTGTCGGATGAAAACGCAATGCACTAGTAACGAACAATTGCTTAAATTTGAGAATGGCAATTTTGGTAGTAGACGATGATCCGGCTTTTAACAACTTGATTTGTAATTTTTTAAAGCGGCAAGGATTTGAAACCTTGTCAGCATATTCTACTGGCAAAGCCCTGCAAGAAGTTGCATTGGCAGAGCCTCAATTGGTGATTTCCGATTATCAACTGCCCGATCAAGATGGTCTTTTTTTACTCGGCCAGCTTAAAACGCTTTATCCCAAACTTCCTGTGATACTCATTACCAGTTATGCCGATGTGAGGCTTGCGGTGAATTCCATGAAGTTGGGGGCCTTGGAGTTCGTTACCAAACCTGTTATTCCTGATGAACTCCTCAAAGTGGTGCAGGCAGCGCTTCAACCAGACAAGGTTTCACCGAAATCACAGGCCCCAGTACATACTTCAAGCTATGTAGTAGGCGAAAGCCCTATAATGAAAAAGTTATGGGAACACTTGCAGCTAGTAGCACCAACCCGCATGCATGTACTTATATTGGGCGAAAGTGGCACTGGGAAGGAACACCTTGCCCGGCAGATTCATGCACTTAGCCACCGAAAAAGCGCACCATTTGTAGCTGTCGATTGTGGGGCATTATCGCCCGAATTGGCCGCGAGTACCCTTTTTGGTCATGTAAAAGGAGCATTTACTGGGGCCTTGCACGACAAACAGGGCGTTTTACAGGCTTCGAGCGGGGGCACCCTGTTTTTAGATGAGCTAGGCAACCTGCCCAACGATGTGCAGGCCATGTTACTACGGGCGGTGCAGGAGGGGACTATAAGTAGCGTTGGTAGTACAAAAGAAATCAGCGTCGATTTACGAATCATTGCCGCTACCAACGAGAATTTGAGGGGTAATCAATCTGATCTGGGTTTTCGAATTGATTTGTTTCACCGGCTGAATGAGTTCAGCTTGCATGTGCCCCCATTGCGCGAACGCCTTGAAGATCTATCAACATACTGCAACTATTTTATAGCAGAGGCAGCGAGTGAGCTGGGAAAAACCGCCCCTTTGCTAACGGAAGGGCTGTTACAAAAACTTAGGCATTACAGTTGGCCCGGCAATTTAAGAGAACTCCGCAATCTCATGCGCCGTGCTGTTTTATTAAGCCCGTCAGACATGCTCGACGAAGGTATTTTGCCTGCAGATTTTAGCCACGAAAACATTCCTGGCAATGCACAAAATGCGGCATTTGCCTTCGATTTGAAACTTACTGCCCAAGAAAAAGAACGGCAGCTTATTGTAGAAGCACTTCAAACATTCCGATACAATAAATCGAAAGCAGCTAAAGCGCTTAACATCGATCGCTCGACCCTTTATGCAAAAATGAAGGCATATCAAATTGAGGCATGAAAAAAGCTGTCAGTATGCGCATGCTGACAGCTAGCCAAACCTGTTGATGAATTATTAGCCCCGGGTTAGCCAACCCCGGCGGTTTGCTGTTGCAATGGCGTATGGAGTAATCCAAAACAAGCCGAAAGCATAAAAAATACCATAAGTGTAGGCCCAAATTGCATACACAGATCCATGTTTGCGGGCAAAGAATATTGCTGGAATGGTTGAAAAAACCAAGATGCTTAGGAGTACCGAGCTGGTGAATAAAACTGGGTGCAAAGCCACGAACAATAGCATTAATGCGGTTGAAGGATATGCTGTTAGTATGCTTAACCACTGGTTTACCAATAGAAAGCGGGGCCCCCACTTGTTTTTGCTTCTGAAATTCGTGAATGCAAAGCGACTCATCGCAATGTTTTCACGCACATTGCTTCGCTCCCAACGAATGAACATCTTATACAGCTGCTTATAGTTTTCGGGCGTATCGGTAAGCACATGGGCATTGCTTTGGAATTGCACATCGAGCCCCTGCTTCAAAATCATATTGGTCATGGCGCGGTCTTCACCAATATCCGAAACTTGGCCCATAAAGGTTTGATTCATCCAATCTTCAATGCAGTTAAATACAGCATCGCGGCGATAGGCTGCAAGTGCTCCTGGTGTACAGAGAACCGTACCCAGCTTGCTTTGTGCCGAACGAATGAACTCAAAACTAAATGCAAAACTCACATTCAACATTTTCGGAATAATGGCTTTGTGGGTGTTTAAAACCCGAACATTTCCGGCAACTGCACCGCAGTTGTTATTCACTGCAAAGGGGCTCACTAAATTCCGCAGCGTATCTGCTTTCACAATAGAATCGCTGTCAACAGTTACGAACACCTGCCCTATGCCCAGTCTGAAGCCCCGGTAAAGTGCATGTCGCTTTCCCTGATTGTTAGGCTGTTGGTAAATGCTCACACGCTCGCCCAATTCACGCTTAGCGCGTTGCATCCACTCCCAAGTGTCGTCTTTGCTGCCATCATCTATGGCCAAAAGCTCCAATTTGCCAGCTGGATAATCACTGGCCGCCAAACTGTGCAAAGTTTGCCATACCAATTTACCTTCGTTGTAAGCTGGAACAATTACAGTACAGCTAGGCAAATCATGATCAGCAACACTTTCAATTGGCTTATAGCGCTTGTAAAGGTTAAACATGATGATGTAAAACGACAGGCGAAAAGCGAGTAAACCAAGACTGATTGCAATAAAAATTTGACCCCACCTATTCTGTAAACGCTCTAAGTGCAACAATTCATAAGCAGGTTGCAGCTCGTAAACCAAAAAGGCAGCACCAAACAAGAGTAAAAAAGTGCTACACAACACCAGCACATCCATGGGCGATAGGGTGTAGCGAATGAGTTGTTTAACGAAACCCATTGGGGTAGTGTTCTCCGAGGCATGCGCGGCATCGCGAGCGGCGTCAGCAATCGGGCGATTAAAGATTTTTATCATGGCGTTCATTTTTAGAAAGGGTTGGTGCTGCACAAAAACTCACCGAAACCTTTACCATGATTTCCAATCACCATTCCAAAAAAAAAAATGCTGTGCCAATCAATTCAATTGGCCTCTGATTACAAATGGCTGTGGGAAAATCCTACAATTTGTTGGAAGCAGTGTAGCATAGCCCCACACTTTTCTGTAACTGCAACGGCATTTGCTACAACCGTGATTCAATCAGTTTTAAAGTGGGCAAGATGGTATTTGCCAAATGAACGGCCTCGTCAATCCGTTGCAGTTCAACCTTTAGCTCAATGGTCTGAAGATTTTCACTTAAACTGTGAATATTCACCTGTTCTAGCCCCGATTTCAATTGATGCGCTAAGCGTTTAACCTCGGGCCCATCCGACACCCTACAGGCCTGCACAAAAGCGGCTATTTTTTCACGCAGTGCTACACCAAAATGCCTTTTATTTTCCTCAATGGCCTTGGGGTGGTTGAACATGGCCGATAAAAACGAAAAATCAGGTTGAATGTTGGCTTCATCTGCCCTCATTGGGCCCATGACACTCTCAAAATGGCGCCCAATGGTTTTTAACAGCGCAACCGCATCGAATGGCTTACCAAGGCTATCGGTAAAGCCTAAATCGAGCAATTTTTGGTGCACATCGTGCTGCAAGCCCGCAGACATGGCGATGCTTGGAATCTTCTTTTTACCCAGGATGTGCTGAACCAAGGCCTCACCGCTCATCCCTGGTAAATTCAAGTCGGTGAGCAGTAAATCAACCTCGTGATTTTCATCAAAGAGATAGTTCACGGCGTCTTCGGCGGTAGCAAAAATGTGGAGGCTAACTACTTGGCTGCTTAAGAAGTGCTCTAACAAGTGCCGGTTCCATGCATCGTCTTCAACAGCAAGTACCCGAATAGGGAAAAATGGCATTTCCTCGGTAGCTGCCATTGCAATTTCAGCTGTGTAAGGCAGCAGGTTTACAGGCAAACTAAGGGTAAAAGTACTGCCCTGACCATGTGATGATGACACGTCAAGGGTTCCACCCAAATGTTCTGCGATATATTTACTTATAAACAATCCAAGCCCCGTTCCCTCAGCGGCGATCTTTCCGGCTTGGTTGGCTCTACTAAAAGGCAAGAAAATAGATTTCAGCGCATCGGCCGAAATGCCTATACCGGTGTCGCTTACCTGAATAATCAGAGTTTCTCCTTGGTCATTTTTATTCAATTTTATTTGCAACGACACATTACCTTTTTCAGTGAATTTGAAAGCATTAGAAAGCAGGTTAATTAAAATTTGCCGCACCTTGATGCCGTCGGTTTCAACTTGCACACCGGTAAGGGCTGGGTCGCAAGTTACCTTAAATGCATTGCCATGCTCTTGCCGCTTCAGGCTGAAGAGTTGTTCCAATTCTTGCCCTACAGTTGGCATGTGTAGCTCCGATTTGGCGATTCTAAAAGTGCCTGCATTGATCTTGGCCTGTTCCAATATGTTGTCGAGCAGTAAATTAAGATAATTGTTGGCATTGCGCATCCCCGATACATAACCTGCTTGTTTGCTGTTGAGCGACTCCGTACTGAGTAATTGCGTGTATCCTGAGATGGTATGCAAAGGGGTTCTTATTTCGTGGCTCATACGCGAAAGAAATATCTCCTTGGCTTGCGCTAATTCGCGGGCCTTGTCTCGCTCTTCTTCCAACTCTCTGCGGTAGGTGTTGCTTTTTGTAAGGTCCTTAATTAAGATAAATAAAAGCAAGGATCCAATGAGGAGGCCCATACCAGCAACCGCAAAGGCTTGAATATGCGAACGTTGAAGGGTAGCCGATGCGGATTGTTGTTCTTTTTCAAGTTTCAGTTGGTATGCACTCGCCATACCGTCGAGTATCGATTTGATATTCGCAACCAGCAGTTCATCATAAGCGATGAGTTGAAGTTCGGCTGAACGCATGCGTTTTTGTAGACGCAATTCATCGCCCAGCAATTCTCCTAGGATGCCTTTAACATTTGCTATGGTGGTGTCAACGAAATAATCTCTCACCAAGCTACTGTCAACTGTTGATGCAAGGCTATATTCCAAACTTTCGTCCAGGTAACGCACAGTGTCAATATTGAGCTTTTCAATGCCTAAAATGCGCCATATGTATTTGTTGATTCCTTTGCCTTCGCGGGGTACTTGCCTGATCGACATGCGCTCTATCGTATCTCGTTTTGCAACCAGTTCTTGCTTGCGAATGAATGACCAATCTATGCTAGCCGAATCAGACAATTGCTTGTTGATGCGCTCCAGTGCCTGTTCGGTGAAAAATTGACCACCCTGTCGCTTTTTTAGACTAAAGAGCACCAAGCCAATTCGATTTCGCTCTTTGATGATGTTTTTTAAAGTATCGATGCTTGGTTGAATGTAAGGTTGATCAGTTTCCAAAGCTGATACCAGGCTGTCAACCCGATAATTGTTGAGCTGCGACCTGTTCCAATGGGTGCTGTCGCCAGTCAGGAAAAAATTGTTTAAAAAAAGGTCAGATTGAACAACTTCATTGTATATCAGGCCAATGTTCGACGAGTTTTTGTCGGGCAGAACAATGCTTTGCAAAGCGGCGGCAGAATTGCGGTAGCTCTTTATGCCCCAATAGCTCAAGCCAAGAAAAGTTATGGCCAACACCAAAATGATAGACCAAACTTTGGCAATGCTATTTCCAAGTTGATTTACTCTTTTCATAAATTACTGTTCCTTATTGACCAGTAGTAGTCCCAATATAGTGCCGCAACTCAAATTCATGTGGATCACAACCAAACTCAAAGAAGCCTGATTGTATGCATGCATAAAAAAAGAGCCGTCTGAACGACGGCTCTCAACCCAACTTAACTAAACCATGAAACGCTTAATTGGCTACAGGTGTAAACCCTGAAAACCTTGTAGCCACGTTCAGGAAAAGTATGTTACAAGGGAAAACCCTAAATCCACTTGCAACAATTCAAAATTATAAAGTTCATCTGAATTTAACGAACAAAATTGGACGAATAGTCGACTTTTCACGACGAACGCGACAAATAAATGCCCGAAATCGACAATTGCGTCATGGCTCGTCGGCACGATCAAGCAAACGGGGGTCGAGGTTGCGCGCATTTTTAGCTCCCAATTCTCTCAATCGTTCCGCCTTCCTAACCAAATTGTCTTTGCCGTCAACCAGCTTATTCATGGCCAATTTGTAGGTTTTATCGGTGGCATCGAGTTGCTGCCCCACTTTGACCAAATCTTCGGCAAAGGCGGTGAATTTATCGTACAAACTGCCAGCTTGACGCGCAATTTCCTGCGCGTTTTTGTTTTGGTTCTCTTGCCGCCACAGGCTAGCAATGGTACGCAAAGTGGCTAGCAAGGTGCTGGTGCTAACTATCACAATGTTGCGGTCGAAAGCATCGCTAAATAAATCGGCATCGTTCTGAACAGCAGCCATGAAGGCCGGCTCAATGGGCACAAACAACAATACAAAATCAGGTGATCCTGGTCCATACAATTGCTGGTAATTCTTGCTGCTCAAGTCGCGAACGTGGTTCCTGATCGATTGCAAGTGGCGTTTGAGTGCTGCAGCCTGCTCGGTAGGGTCTTCGGCATTTGCCATACGCTCGTAATCTGCCAAAGATACCTTGCTGTCGATTACCATGTATTTGTTATCGGGTAACAAGATGGTTACGTCGGGCTGAAGACGCCTTCCATCTTCAGCCACTACCGCTTCTTGCAAGCGGTACTCCTGGTTTAATCCCAATCCACTGCGTTCAAGAATCCGTTGCAATACCATTTCGCCCCAATTGCCCTGGGTTTTGGATTCACCTTTTAAGGCTCGGGTCAAATTGCGGGCTTCTTCGCTCATTTGGCGGTTCAGCTCTTTGATGTTCCGCAATTCATGGAACAAACCAGCTTGTTTTTCAAGACTCTCCTTGTGGGTGTTTTGAACAGTTTGTTCAAAGTCGCGCAAACGGTCGCGCAAAGGCTGCAGCAATTGATCGAGCTGTGTTTTGTTGTGCTCGGTAAATTGCTTCGATTTATCGTCCAATATGGTGCTGGCCATGCGTTGAAACTGCAATTGCATTTTTTCAAGCATCTCACGCAACTGTTGATCCTGGGCTCCCAGCTGCTGCCGCAATTGCGTTTGAACGGTTTGCGCAGCACTCAAATCGGTGCTAAGCTGTAAGATGCGGGTTTCGGCCTCTTTTTTTTGCTGTTCTAATTGGATTAAAGCCTCTCGTGCAGCTTCATGTTTTTGCAGCAAAACACGCATCTCAATTTCTTTGTCTTGCGCAGCTGCGACAGCAGCTTTTGCCTTGCCCTGCCCAATGAACCAGCCAGCAATCAAGCCGCAAGCCAAACCGGCAAGCAAATACACCAATAAACTCATCGGATCAAGAAAAATGTGCCCGTTTCAAAGGTGTTCACACGTTGCACATTCGTGTAAAAGCGACAAATGAATTGGTAAGCCCCTTGGGGTGCATCGGCACCATTTACGCGGCCGTCCCAGCCCTGATCGATGCGGTTTGTGCTGAATACCAGCTGTCCCCAACGGTCGTAAATGAGCAATTCATATTCCCCCAAATCTGCTGAACGCAATGCTGGTTTGAATATGTCGTTTAATCTATCGCCATTCGGCGTAAAGGCCGAAGGGAAATACACCCTTGTGTCGCATCGGTAGCCTACTTGTATGGTGTCGTACAAAATACAGCCGTTTGCAGTTGTCACTTGTACAATATAGCTGCCGGTATCTTCGACACTGATGCTTTCAGTGGTTTCGCCTGTATTCCACAAATAGCTGGTGCCAAATCCAGCGGCCGACAGACTGATGCGGTCACCCGGACAAGTGGTTGTATCGGGCATCACTTCTAAGGTGGTGGTGGTATCGAGGGTAACGATAATAGTGTCGGTGGCCAAGCAACCCCGGTCGAAAACACTTACCCAAAAAGTGTCGGGAGAAGTGATGCTAATGGTACGTGTTTGATCTCCTGTACTCCACAAATAGCTTGTTGCGCCAGGATTTCCGGCATCGAGCACTTCCGTTGAACCAATACAAAGCGCAAAATCATCCCCCAAATCAACCGAAATGGGATTGTTGTTGATGAAAACGTACACGCTGTCGGTACCCGCACAATTGCCGTTGTCGGCTTCAAGCCGGTACCACCCGCTGTTGGTGGTCGACAGCAGGGGGAAAGTATCGGCTGGCAGCAATGTCCACGGTCCACCGGGTTGGCCTGTGTACCAATCGAAACTGCCTGATTGAATATTGCTGGTGAGCCTTACTGTATCGCCTATACAAGCATACAAGGTGTCGGCACCAAAGGCAACGGGAAGGTTCAGGCCTACTTCTACATTTTTTACAATGGTATCGCGGTTTCCACAACCATCACCGGCAATCAAGGTGACAGTATAGGTTCCCGGGGCGCCGTAGGTCCATGTTGGAAATTTGGCAGTGCTAGTGTCATTGGTAGTGCTCCCATCGCCAAATTCCCAAAACCACGTACGTGCATTGGCCAAACTCGAATCGTAAAATTGCATGGGCTGCCCAATACAGGTGAATTCATAACTGAAATTGGCCACAAAAGGCAAGCTGAACTCGTCGTTTACAAAATTGGGCAAGCCACGGCGGGTAGTGCCGTTGATGGGATATACTGTACTGTCGGTAAACTGGTAAGGCGGGGTATTGGGAGAATTGATGCTATTCAACGCATCGGTCAAGGTGAGCACGGCATAAATGCGGCCATCGGGGCCGTTCTGGAGAGCGGCAAAACGACGAGAATCAGAAAGCACCTGCTGCTGTACTATTTCTCCAGTGGTTTCGGGATTGCGGGCAACCATATTGAAAACGCGCAGATGGTTTTTTGAGCCAATATTGCTGCCAATGGTGGTATCTACACCGCCCGAAACGAATAATTTGCCATTGTCGGGAGAAAAGGCAAGGCCGTATTCACCACCCATGGCAGGCAAGCGCAGGGGATTGCTGATAGTGCCAGTATTTTTATCGAAATCGTAAACCTCGATGAGATTGTTGCTATTGGGGCCATTGAGGGTAAGGGCCAATTTGCGTCCATCGGGCGAAAAAACCATGTAGCCCTTTTGCGCACGCAGCGGGCTTGTGGCCAGGGCAGGTGTATGTGCAGTACCTACTTGTTGTAGAATGGGAGTGCCTACCCCCGTAGATGTTACAGGGTATACAATGAATTCGTTGCTGTTGTAGCGGTGCACTACTACCCAAAAGTCTTGGTTGTTGCAATGCCGTGTAGCCGCCATTTTTTCGGTCAACAGGTTCGTTGGTGCTCCTACAAGTAGCTGAATGTTCTTTTGGCCGGTAACAATGCCCCCTAATCCACCAGCAAGGGTCATGTCGATGAGGCTGTAATTCAATCCCATGGTATCAGAAGTACGGCCCAATGTGAACAATAAATGTTGGCTGGCTTGTCCGGGATAAGGAATGGCCAAAACCGATTGTGTTGCCGCCTGGCTCCCACGCAGGTTATTGCCATTGCTCATCACCACATTGTTGCGGTTGTAGAGATTTTCGCCAGAGGTGTAAAAAAGCGTCTGCCCGGTAGCATCGGTGATAGAGATACAGCCATCGTCTGAAAAAAGTTGACTATTCGGAGCTCCTACGGGGGGATTGCTGTTGAACAATATTCTAGCTGAGTAGCCGAATCGCCAATCCTGTGCAAATTGCGCCCGTGCTTCACTACTTAAAATCAATTGGGCTGAGCACAAAGCCACCATCAGCAGGGGCCGTAACAAGCAGGTTTTAGACATCTTGCTTTGCATATCGAACCCACAAGATAAGGAAAAATTGAAAATCAGGATGTTTGCTGCCGAGCTCTTGCCTCGATGGCTGAGGTGGAGTATCCAGGACTGAGCGCAATGGTTGTGACCCGACCACCTGCCGCTATTACTGCTTTTGCGCCTGCAATCTGCTCGAGACTGTAATCGGCGCCTTTCACCAACACATCAGGTTCCAGCAAGTTGATGAGGGCTTCGGGCGTGGACTCATCGAAAAAGGTGACTGCCGACACACAACCCAATCCTGACATGACCAATGCCCGGGATTTTTCGTCCTGCAACGGCCGGTGGGGCCCCTTCAATGCGCGCACCGATGCATCGGTATTGAGCGCAACCACCAACTTGGTGCCCAATTCGGCCGCCCTGTACAAATAATCGACGTGGCCATAATGTAAAATATCGAAGCAGCCATTGGTAAAAACCACTGTTTCCCCTCTTTTTTTCCAACTTTGAACCAGCGCCAGCAATGCTGCGCGGTCGACGATTTTCGCGTCAATTTCAGCTCTTGTGGCCATGTGATTTGCTTTTGGTGCTGAACAATATCACCATCGATACAAAACCTGCCAGCATCACCAATAAGGTTTGGGCGGCATGGGTGAGGGTGGCAAAGCTGAGGGCATCGGACAACCCAATGTTTCTGCCTGGGAGCATGACCAGCAAGCGGCTGATGACGGCATGGTAGGCGCCGATGCCACCTTGCACAGGAGCAACAAAGCCAAAACTGCCTGCAATGAGAATCAGCAATCCTTCATTGGGGTTGAGCATGCTGGTGCTGTCAAAGGCGAAAACACAAAAATAGGTCATCAGGTAGTAACCAATCCAAATGCCAAAGGAGTAGAGGGTAAACAGCATAGGGTGTTTGAGTTCACGTACCGATTTTACGCCTGCCCACAGCCCCCTGATAAAGCCCTTGACTTTGATTACAAACGGATGTTTGAGTTTACCCGAAAGCCGCTTGCGGTAAGCCCACAACGATGCGGTGCACCCTAAAACGCCACTTATGCCTATCAGCCACAGGGGAATGCCCAATATTTGTAGCCCTACAATTTTTTCAAAAACGCGGGCCATTGGGGCCTGCAAAAGGTTGAAGTTGAGCAGTACGGTCAATGCAGTAAAAAGCAACAACAGTAGCATGTCAATCGCACGTTCTATAATGACAGTGCCCAACAAGCTATTGATGGGCAATTTGGTTTTGCGCGCAATGGCACCACAACGCGTGATTTCGCCCATGCGGGGCAAAGCCAAATTGGCCAAATAACCAAACATGACGGCATGGTAGGCCTGCGCCTTGGTAGGTTGGTTTCCCAACGGCTCCATTAACATGCGCCAACGCAACGCACGTAACCAATGCGACCAAAGTGCAGCGATACCCGAGGCGATGATCCATTCGTAACGTGCAGCGCGCAAGGTGTTGCCAATGGCCTGCATGTCTTGTCCCTGAAAAACCCACCACAGCAACAAGAGTCCCGCCAACAGCGACAGACCAAATTGCAGGGCGGTTTTTAACCAGGCAGGCACTTAAACCACGGGTTTATTGTCGGCGTCGGGAAACACCAAGGTAGGTTTGAAGCTTTTGGCTGCTTCGAAATCCATCATGGCATAAGAAATCACAATCAAAATATCGCCTACTGCCGCTTTTCGTGCTGCGGGGCCATTGAGACAAATGGTGCCTGAGCCCCTTTCGCCTTTGATAACGTACGTTTCGAGTCGTTCGCCGTTGTTGATATTTACCACCTGCACTTTTTCATTTTCGAGGATATTGGCTGCTTCCATCAAGTTTTCATCGATGGTAATGCTGCCAACATAATGCAATTCGGCTTGGGTTACCCTCACCCGGTGGATTTTAGATTTAACTACGTGTATAAACATCCGGCGTTGATTTCGGCGCAAAAATACTAAAAGAGTGCGGCATTGTCTATGAGCCGTATTCCTTCTACTTGCACGGCTACCAAAACACGCACTTCCTGGCTATCGTTCCAATTCTGTACGGGTTCTAAAGTATCGGCATCTGCAAAACTCACGTATTCCGTATGGGTATTGGGCAAAGCATCCAAGGTCATCGACGCCCAATTCGCCAGTGCATCGGGTGTATAGAGTTGGAACCGTTCTCTGCAGCTTTCCATGACCCCAAAAATATGCGCGGCTGTGCTGCGGCCTTGTGCCGACAAGCGGGTATTGCGTGAGCTCATGGCCAATCCGCTGCTTTCGCGTTGGGTAGGGCATCGGTGCAGCTTTACCTTGTTGGTCCAGCCCATTTGTTCAATAAGTGCAGCAATCACCAGGCATTGCTGATAGTCTTTTTCGCCCAGGAACATGCCATTGGGGGCTACAATGCGCAGCAAACGAGCAACCACCATGCCTACGCCTGCAAAATGACCAGGGCGGTGTGCGCCTTCCAACAATGCTTCTAATCGCCCAAAGGCGAAAGTTTCCTGTGCTGCTCCGGGCGGGTAAATGTCGATCACGGCAGGAAGGTATACCGCGTCTGCTTCGGCTTGCAGCAGCAAATCGACATCGTTTTCGGGCGTACGCGGGTATTTAGCGAGGTCGTTGGGATCGTTGAACTGTGTGGGATTCACGAAGATGCTGCAAACCACCAAATCGTAATGCGCTTTGGCTTCACGAATGAGGGAGATATGCCCTTCGTGCAAAGCCCCCATGGTTGGCACAAAGCCTACTGTAAGGGTAGCTGCCCGTTTTTTTTCAAGCCAGCTTTGCAATTCGCGCGCATGTGTAAATAGGAACACGTAGTATGAAATGGGCTTCAAAAATCGCCTTTTTCCCTCATTCACAAATAGATTTGTGGTTTATTCCGTATTTTTTCTATATTTTTGTACTTCGTTTTGAATTCACGGAAGAAGATTTATGAGTAGAAAGACAAGGATTCTCTTTGTTGCACACGAGATGCAACCTTATCTACACCTGTCTGAAATTGCCAATGCCGCCCTTGAGCTTCCCAAATCCATGCAAGAAAAAGGCATGGAAATACGGGTGTTGATGCCACGATATGGCTGTATCAATGAGCGCAGGCACCGGTTACATGAAGTAGTGCGTTTGTCGGGTATCAACATTGTGTTGGGTGACTCCGACAATCCTTTGATCATCAAGGTTGCTTCCTTGCCACAGGCCAAGATGCAGGTATACTTTCTTGACAATGAAGATTATTTTCAGCGGAAATGTGCATTGCGGGATGAGAAGGACAAGTTTTTTGACGACAACCATGAGCGCATGATTTTCTTCAACAAAGGTGTTCTTGAAACGGTGCAGAAATTGGGTTGGGCGCCAGACATCATTCACTGCAGTGGTTGGATGACCAGCTTGATTCCTTTGTACCTCAAAAAATATTACAAGCATACTGCCGTTTTCAAGGAATCGAAAGTGGTGTATTCATGCTATGAGCCGCAATTCAGCGAACAGTTTCCTACTGACTTCATGGAAAAAGCTTTGATGGAAGACGTGGAGCTCGACGATTTGCAACCATTTGCAGGTTTAAATGATCAAGCATTGAATTTAGGCGCTATTGCTTATGCCGATGCGGTGGTTTTAGCCAACGAACAAGTGGATGCTGCTGTACGTGAAGCTGCGCACAAGGCTGATAAGCCCTTGCTAAATGGTCAAAACCAGGAGGCCTTGGCAGATACACATTTCGAATTTTATCAGAAAGTGCTCGCTTCTCAGCCAGCTTTGGTATGACATTCAGACAAAAACTATTGGCGATAGCCCTGCCCATCGCAGGGCTTTTTGCATCATGTAACGACGAAGGCGCGGTGGGTTTAGACTTGCTGCCAAACAACGATGGCATCGGTGTATTTAAGGTAGATACCTTCACCATCAAAACCTACACCATCCGTGAGGACTCTTTGCAAAGCCAAAGACCGCCGCGTTTTGCGTTAGGAGATGTGCAAGATCCCGTTTTTGGCAAATCTTCTGCCAACATCGCTTTTCAAGTGCTGTTAACCAACGAGAACAATAATCTCGGCACCAATTTGAGTGTTGATTCATTGATTTTATCGCTGAATTTAGAAGGCTACTACGGAGATACAACCGAAGCTTTGTTGTTAGAAGTATTTGAATTAGATGAAAGCATTCATCCCGACTCACCTGCATTCACAAATGGCAGCCCGGATTTGAAGCCAACACCTTTGGCCAGTTTTCAATACCTTCCCCGGCCTACAACACCGGTGCCAGTGAACGAGCCGCGTGTGGACAATACCGACACAACTTTTAACTATGCACCTATTGTCAGGATTCCATTAGACCAAGCTTTGATCAATCGTTTGATTGCAGCGAGTGGTACGGCTGATTTGCAAAACAATACCAATTTCCTCAATTTTTTCAAGGGCCTGTATATTCGTGCGTCACGCACCGGATCGGGCATGGGCAGCGTATTGCATTTGACCACGGCCTCGAACCGGAATGGGTTGTTTTTGTACTACAAATCTGACGGACAAAGGCGGAGATTTGAAATGTTGGTGACCAATGCTTCGGCTACCCGCAATTATTTTGACTTTGACTATGCAGGTTCAATGGTTGCTGGATTGCTTGGCGATACCAGCAGCAATGTGCAAGAAACATATGTGCAAGCGGGGGGAGGCGTAAAAACCATCATAGAAATACCTTATTTAAGGGAATTGGTGAAGAATAACGATGTTGCCATCAATAAAGCAGAAATTCAATTCACGCAAGTGGTGGGAAGCGGTGATTTGCCCTATGCGGCACCAACGCGTTTGTTCATTTTGCGTGCCGACTCTTTGGGCAAAAACTCTCCCAGCCTTATTCTCGATTGGAGTGAACCCTATTATGGTGGTGCTTTGATAGATGGCAAATATACTTTTGGCATTACACGCCATATTCAGCGTGTTTTGCAAACCGATCAAACCGATTTCGGGTTGGTTTTGTTACCCAACAATACCATATCTTCGCTAAACCGGGTGGTTTTGGGTTCTTCGAATCATCCGTTGTACAAGCCAAAATTGGTCGTTACTTTTACCAAACTAAAGTGAAACAGATATTATGTGTGGCATCGTAGCATACGTGGGCGACAAGCAAGCAGCACCCATTCTCATCAAAGGCCTGAAGCGCCTTGAGTACCGGGGATATGACAGCGCTGGCATCGCTATTCTCGACAAACAAAAGAATATCAAGGCCTACAAAAAGGCTGGCAAGGTTGCATCCCTAGAAGCATTAATTGCCAACAGTGATACAGAGGGAAATATTGGCATTGGACATACCCGTTGGGCCACCCATGGTGAACCCAATGATGTAAATGCGCACCCACATTTTGGCCAAAACAAAACATTGGCTTTGGTGCATAATGGTATCATTGAAAACTACGCCGCTATCAAGGCGCAGTTACAGGCCAAAGGACACCATTTTGAAAGCCAAACCGATACAGAAGTGCTCACGCACTTGATTGAAGAAATTTATGAAACTGAACAAGTGACCTTTGATGAGGCCGTTCGTTTGGCGCTCAATCAAGTGCACGGAGCTTATGCCATTGTGGTGATTTCAAAGAAAGATCCGGAAATGATTGTTGCCGCACGTAAGGGTTCGCCTTTGGTGGTGGGCATAGGTACCAATGAATTTTTGTTGGCTTCTGATGCTTCGCCCATCATTGAATACACCAAAAGCGTGGTGTATTTGAACGACAGCGAAATGGCCATCATTAGCAACCGGACTTTGAGCATCAAAACCATCGCCAACGAGGATAAAAAAGCACTCATTCAGGAGCTCAATCTGCAGTTGGAAATGATTGAAAAAGGGGGCTTTGAGCACTTCATGCTGAAAGAAATTTATGAACAGCCCCGTTCTATTTTTGATTCTATGCGCGGCCGCATTGATTCAAAAACCAGCCACATCCACATGGGCGGCTTGCATGAACACCAACACAAGTTGATGAATGCCAAACGCATTATCATTGTTGCTTGTGGTACGAGTTGGCATGCTGGTTTGGTGGCAGAATATCTCTTTGAAGATTTCGCGCGCATACCCGTTGAGGTGGAATATGCTTCGGAATTCCGATACCGTGACCCTGTGATTTTTTACGACGACATTGTCATTGCTATCAGCCAAAGCGGAGAAACAGCCGATACACTGGCCGCCATTGAACTGGCCAAGAGCAAAGGTGCAACTGTATTGGGCGTATGTAATGTGGTGGGGTCATCGATTCCTCGTGCTACGCATTCAGGTGCTTATACGCACGCAGGACCCGAAATTGGTGTGGCGTCAACCAAAGCATTTACGGCGCAAGTGACCGTATTGGCAGAAATGGCCTTGTGGGTAGGCTATAAAAAGGGAGCCATTTCTCAAAGCCAACTCAACACATATTTGTTTGAGCTGGAGTCAATTCCTGCCAAAATCGAACGCGCGCTCGAGTCAAATGAATTGGTGAAAGAGATTGCGGCCAAGTTTAAAGACGCGCGTAACTTCCTTTACCTTGGTCGAGGATATAATTTCCCCGTGGCTTTAGAGGGCGCATTGAAGTTGAAAGAAATTTCTTACATCCATGCCGAAGGATATCCGGCCGCTGAAATGAAGCACGGTCCCATTGCACTTATTGATGAAGAAATGCCGGTGGTAATCATTGCAACGCAAAATTCACAGTATGATAAGGTATTGAGCAACGTACAAGAGGTAAAAGCCCGCAAAGGCATCATCATCAGCGTAGTTACCGAAGGCGATACAGAAGTACGGAAACTGTCGGATTACGTAGTAGAAGTGCCCGATACACTTGAGCCATTTATGCCCTTGGTAAGTACTATCCCCTTGCAGTTGTTGTCGTATCACATCGCTGTGCTGCGTGGCTGCAATGTCGATCAGCCAAGAAACTTGGCGAAGTCAGTGACGGTGGAATAAATCCAGATGCTGTTTACAAAAGCACGGTCCTCAAGGGCTGTGCTTTTTTTTTGCTTTGAATTAGCGATTGAATTCGGTCATGGTAAGACCAATGCCACGGGTAACGAAACTCTTGATGGCATCCATCGATTTGTGAATGCCCAGTTCTACCTCGGTAATTTCTTTGTCGTGGAATTTTCCCAGTACATATTCTACCTGTCGTCCTTTGGCGAAATCATCACCTACGCCGAAGCGTAAACGGGCATATTCTTGGGTTCCCAATACTTCTTCTATGTGGCGCAAGCCATTGTGTCCGCCGGCACTTCCTTTGGCACGAATACGGATTTTGCCCGTTGGCAAACTCAAATCATCGGTAATAACCAAAATGCGATCGAGCGGTACCTTTTCTTGCTCCATCCAGTAGCGCACGGCTTTCCCACTGAGATTCATGTAGGTAGTGGGTTTTATCAGGATCAAGTGCCGTCCGGCATGCTTCATTTCTGCCCGAAAGGCGTAGCGGTCTTGCTCAAAAAAAATATTGGATGCCCCCATTGCGAGAGCATCCAATATCATAAATCCGATGTTGTGTCGGGTAGCGGCATATTCTGCACCGATATTACCCAGACCAATCACCAGGTACTTCATCCTTTGGTAGATTAGTTACCAGCCATTTGGCCTTTGAGGGCGCGTGGAATGGTTACTGCAGCTACCGGATTGTTCGGCGCGTCGAGGATTTTGTAATTGGCCGTGGCGATGTCTTTCACACGTACCACTTTGCCCAATTCAAGGTTGCTGATGTCTACCTGAACTGAAGCAGGAAGATTAGCTGGCAATCCTTTTACTTTGATTTTGCGCACACGTGCAGTGAATTTACCACCGGCGCGTACCCCGGGTGAAGAACCCACAAACTCCAAAGGAAGTTCTACACGTACTTCTTTGTTAGGCGACAAAGCCAAAAAGTCTACGTGGAGGATGGCTTCGTTCAAAGGATGGAACTGGGCTTCCTGCACAATGGCTTCGTGCTTGGTGCCATCAATGTCGATCTGCACTTTAAAGGTTTCGGGCGTGTACAGCACCGATTTCAAATCATAGGCATATGCCCAGAAATGGGTTTGGGTTTCGTTGCCGTAAAGTACACAGGGAATTTTACCCTCTGCCCTCAACTGATTAGCGTCCGACTTCCCTACGTTCCCGCGCAGGGAACCGCTCAAATTGATTGACTTCATGTTAAGGTGATTAAAAGAATTATTGTTTAACTGCTATTTCAAATAGGTGGCTGATAGAGCTGAACTCTTTCACACTGTGGATGGATTTGGCGAATAAATCGGCAACGCTCAGCACTTTAATTTTAGGTGACTCACGACGCAACGGCAAAGTATCGGTTACGACCAATTCAGTAAGTTGTGAGTTTTCGATGTTCTCGTAGGCTTTGCCCGAGAGCACCGGGTGTGTACAAAAAGCCCTCACGCTGCTGGCCCCTTTGGCCATGATTTCGTCGGCTACTTTGCAAATGGTGCCCGCGGTGTCAACGATATCGTCGACAATCACTACATCGCGGCCTTCAACATCACCGATGATGGTGATTTTTTCAACTACGTTGGCCCGTGCACGCGTTTTATCGCACACAATCATGTCGCAATTGAGGTGCTTGGTAAATACTTTGGCCCGTGCAGCCGCTCCCATGTCGGGTGCTGCAATGGTCAAGTTAGGCAGGTTCAATTGTTTGATGTATGGTACAAAAACCGTCGTGCTGTCGAGATGATCTACTGGCACATTGAAGAAGCCTTGTATTTGTGGAGCGTGCAAATCCATGGTCATGATGCGCGTAACACCTGCCCCTGTGAGCATATCGGCTACCATGCGCGATCCTATGGGAACTCGTGGCTTGTCTTTACGGTCTTGTCGGGCCAAGCCAAAATACGGAATCACCGCGGTGATGTAGTGCGCAGAGGCACGTTTGCAAGCGTCAATCAACAACATGAGTTCAAGCAGGTTGTCTGCAGGAGCGAATGTGCTTTGGATGAGAAATACATCACAACCGCGTACCGACTCGTTGATACATGGTTGAAATTCACCATCGCTGAAGCGCATGACCTCCATGTTTCCCAGCGGTTTGCCATATGCGTCGGCAATTTTTACTCCCAATGCATGGGTAGCATCACCTGCGAACAGTTTTGTGTCGTGGTGTTTGTACGCTGAAATCTGGTTGTTGTCTGTCATGCCGAGCCTGCTTGTGCTTGAAAACGAGCCGCAAATATAAAGAAATTGTGCAGGCTTCGAAAGAGCAATGAAGAATAAATGCTTGGCCTAACGGCAGTTGAGTTTAACAAAGCCCATGAACTATTGCAATGGCAACAACCAGCGCATCGGGAGTACCAGTGTGGCAGTTTACCCAATGGCATAACGCATGCGTTTTTGTGGCGATTGGGCCACTTTCACAGTGAAATGCGCCACGCTTGCGCATGAGTCCAAATACATTCGAGTCGAATTGCATTTCGATGACTTCGTCGACAAAGGTTTCTAAAACACCGTCGACACCATGGCCGGCGTTGAACACCAACATTCCAATGGCCTCCAATTTTATGGCAATCATCGGAATGGCTATGCTACATAGTCGGTTAAAGTGACATCGAACTGAAACAAATGGAATCCGGTTGCTGGTTGCTTTTGCTGCGTTTGCTGGTTGTGGCATGGCAGCGGCTACTTGCCAAGCTTTTTGGCAAAATGCAGGGCTGTGGCCAAGTCAATGCCTTAGGTGGCTCCCGTGATGTGTACAGTTTGAGGAATTTGCATCTTGAATAAATATTCGGCTAAAAAGCAATTTTTTACTTGCTGATGGCCTTCCAGGTCATTTCCCATGCAAAGTGGGTCATATTGGTCACAGGGGGTAGGCTACCATCAGCCGACTTGGCTACCAATTCCTGCACCGAACCACAAACAAAGGCGAGTATGAGATTGGGGGGCATTTGCTGGAGGTAACCTTGTTGCTGGCCTTCTTCGATGATGTCTACCAGCGGCTGCAACAAATTATCACTTTCTGCCAAGGTGTTTTCGTTGGCGAAAGGTGAACGGTGGTATTGCTCAAGGAAGACCATTTCGGCTGGGAACATTTCTACGAAACGCAAATAGTTGTACCATTTTTGCCGAAATCGTTCGGGATAGGAAGCAAGAGAAGCCTGCTCGCTCCAAAAGATCCGATGCATTTGCTTGGTGTAATGCAGGTACATTTGATTCAAGAGGTCGTTTTTGTCTTTGAAATAGATGTACAAAGTTCCAGTGGCCATGCCTGCCGCTTTGGCCAGGTCCTGCATTTTGAGTCCAGCAATACCTTTTTGGCCAATAATAGACAAGGCCGAAGCAAATGCCTTTTCAATTTTTTGTTCATCGCGTGGTCTCACGTTTCGAATGTAAATGAAAAATTATTCACTCAAAAATCATTTTGCGGAATGCGCCTAAATTCGAATCGGAAATGAAAAAATGACTAATTTGTACTGGTTTAAATGCCTATATGCAATGCCTCATTGTTGACGATGATATCCTTTCGCGAAAAGTTCTAAAACGGTTTGTAGAGCAGACCGATTTTATCACGGAAGTGGTTGAATGTGGCAATGCCATGGAAGCGAATCGCTATTTGAGAGAGCGACAAACAGATTTGTTGTTTCTCGATGTGGAAATGCCTGGCATGACGGGTTTGGAATTGATTGGCATTTTGCGAAACAAGCCGGCCATCGTATTGGTTTCGGGCAAACGCGAATATGCCGTGGAGGCTTTTGACAACGATGCTATTGATTATCTTGTAAAACCAGTTACCTATCCGCGCTTTTTAAAGGCTGCACAAAAGGCATACGACCTTTGGCAAGAGAAACAACAAGTTAACGCAAATACGCCGGCCGCTCCAACCGGACTTGACTACTTGTATTTGAAGGTTGACGGAGAATGGGTAAAGTTGAAGGTAACAGAAATTCAATACATCCAAGCCATGGCCGATTACGTGAACATTTACCTACAGCAGGGTTCAGAATTGAAGCGGTTGGTGATACACAGCACCATGAAGGGGGTAGAAAAAAAGTTAGAAGGCGCCTCATTTGTGCGTGTGCATCGCAGTTTTAATGCAGCCAACATTAGCGCTTGCAACAACGATACCGTTTCGATTGCAGACAAACAAATTCCAATAGGAGTTACCTACCGCCAAGCTTTGCAATTGGCGATTGAAAAAAATTGAGTGCTGGTCTTTTTAACAAACACAGCATGCAACGCCTTTCGTTTGGCATTTTTCATCCTATTTTCGCCCTGTGAATCCGGCTCCTTTTCCCAATGCACGTGCGCTGTGGCTGCTATTTTTAGCAAATACCATTTCAGGAGCAGCACAAGGCATTAGTCTGATTGCCATCCCCTGGTATTTTATTGACCAATTAAAAGAACCTGTATTGCTCACCCGTTTTTATGGCATTATCACAGTGGTGAGCATGTTTTGGGTGATTTATGCTGGAGCTTTGATTGATCGGTTTCACCGAAAACGCATTTTTATGGCATTGACTGCTATTTGTGGGGCTGTAATTTTGGCAGTCGCTTTTTGGGGACAGTGGCAGGATGGACTACCCAAAGCCGCCATATTGCTGGTGATGGCCGTAACCTTGCTCAATTTTAATTTGCATTACCCAAGTTTGTATGCCTTTGCCCAAGAATTGGCTGACAAAAGCAGATATGCGCGCATTGTAAGCTTTTTGGAAATTCAGGGACAAGCCACCAACGTTTTGGCAGGTGGACTGGCGGCGCTTTTGTTGGGGGGCATTGAGGCCAATCGGTCATTTTACCTCATGGGTTTTCGGGTCGCCATGCCATTTGATATTCCTGCTTGGGAGATCCAAGACATTTTTTTGCTTGATGGCCTGACCTATCTCGCTGCTTTTTTGCTGATAGGCGCCATTCGCTACGTTCCGCAATCGCATTACAAGCCCGAAGCTGGTTCGGCCATGCTGCGAATTCGTGAGGGATTTGCCTATTTGCGAGCACAGCCACGCCTATTGTGGTTCGGTGTTTTCAGTTATGGGGTATTTGTGAGTGTTTTGGTGCAAGATCGCATCATTTTGCCCGAATATGTGCGCGTTCAACTGAATGCGGCAGCCGATGTGTTTGCCAGTAGCGATATGCTCTTTGCTTTCGGTGCTTTGGTATCGGGGGTAATTACCCGCAGGTTGTTCGGACGTATGAGTCCGATTGCTGGTGTAAGCATTTTGATGATTGGCCTTTCGGTGTTGTATATGAGTATGGCGTTCAACCAAAGCTTGCGCTATCTCTTTGTGTTCAGCTTTATTTACGGCTACGTAAATACGGGCGTGCGTATTTTACGCGTCACTTATTTGTTTCATACGGTGCCCAATCACGTTATTGGCAGGTTGTTGAGCTTTTTTAAAGTGGCAGATACCGCCATGCGGGCCGCTTTTATTGGATTGTTTGGCATGTCGTTTTTTCATGATGGAACGAATATTCGTTATGCGTACCTTGTCTTTGGTATTTTTATCCTCTTGTTTGGACTGGCCATTGTTCCTACCATTCGCCCACTCACGCAAAAAATGAAAGAAGCCCATGTCGATGAAACTCGCTGAATTGGTTCAGATAAGCGGAGGTCGCCTTTTGCGGGAGGGCTTGAGCAACGATATTACCGAATTGGCTTACGATAGTCGCCGCTTGGCGGTGCCTGATCGATCGGTTTTTTTTGCTTTCAAAACCAGTACAGGCGATGGCAATGATTATATTGATGCAGCCTACCGGTCGGGCGTGCGCACCTTCGTGGTAGGCCCCGATTTTTTTCCCGACAAACGCTGGTACGAAGGGAGTTTTGTTTCGGTAGAAGATCCCTTGCTGGCCCTGCAGGCTGTAGCTGCATGGCACCGTAAAAAATTTCGGTTGCCTGTGGTGGGCATCACGGGCAGTAATGGCAAAACCGTGGTGAAGGACTGGTTGAGCTGGTTGTTGGAACTTGATCGGCAGGTTTGTCGTTCGCCGAAAAGTTACAATTCGCAGATAGGCGTGCCCATATCGGTATGGCAGCTGGATGCCCAGGATGAAATAGGCATTTTTGAAGCAGGTATCAGTCAGCCGGGTGAAATGGCACGTTTGGCCCAAATAGTTGCCCCCACCTATGGTATTTTCACGCACCTGGGCGATGCACATGCGGAGAATTTCCCTGATCCATCTGCCAAAGTAGCTGAAAAAATGAAGCTGTTTGACCAAGTGGGTAGTTTGGTCATCCGAATCGATCATCCTTTGCTGGCGGAAGCTGCGCAACAATGGCAACAAGCACACCCCGGTGATCGTTTGCTCAGTTGGGGTGCTCACCCGCAAGCGATGTGGCAGCTGCTGGTTGCGCAACGCGAAAACGACCAAACGACCATTCAATTGCAGCACGGCAGTGAGCAAGAGTCTTTTGTGATTCCGTTCAACGATGCTGCCAGCATCGAAAATGCCATCCACTGCTGGGTCATGATGCGTGAGTTAGGCTATGAAGCCGATGATTTGTTGACCCGTTTTGCCCGCTTGCCTCGCTTGCACATGCGCATGGAGATGAAGGCGGCATTGCAGGGGAGTACACTCATCAATGATAGTTACAGTCTCGATTTGGATTCCCTGCGCTTGGCATTGCAGCAATTGAGCAGTTTAGATCAGCATGCCAAGCGACTGGTGATTTTGTCGGATTTTGACCGGCAACAAGGCTTGGGCGAAGGACATTACCGCGAAGCAGCCCGCCTGTTGACCGAATTTGGGGTGCAACAATTGCTGGCTGTTGGCCCCGAACTGAAGCAATACAAGCGGTATTTTGCAGGGATTGAGGCACGTTTTTACGACCATACGGAGCAGTTATTGTCGCAACTACCGGTCAAAGAGCTGGTGAATACCGGTATTTTGCTGAAAGGCGCCCGAAAATTTGGTTTTGAAAGGGTAGAACGCTTGTTGTCGCTCAAGCTACATCAAACGGTATTGGAAATTGACCTCGATGCCATGCTGCACAACTACCGCTATTTCCGTGGCTTGGTTCGACCTCAGACCAAAATCATGGTCATGGTGAAAGCTTTTTCATATGGGAGTGGTAGCGTTGAAGTGGCTTCATTGTTACAGCACCAAAGGGCCGATTATTTAGCAGTTGCCTTTGCAGATGAAGGAGTTGCCTTGCGCGAGGCCGGTATTCGCTTGCCCATTATGGTGATGAACGTAGAACCCAGCGGACTGGAAAAATTACTGCAGTACCAGCTCGAGCCTGAGGTTTACAGCTTTCGCTTGCTCGATGAATTGGAGGCCTATCTCAAGGCAACATCAGCCGATGACGACTTGCAAATTCATTTGAATATCGACACTGGCATGAAACGCTTGGGTTTTGAAACCCGAGAAGTGTCTGCCTTGCTCAAACGCTTGCAAGCCAGTCCACGTATTCGGGTAGCTTCGGTGTACTCGCACCTTGTGGCAAGTGATTCGCATGAGCACTTGGGATTTACGCGTCAACAAATCAAGCGTTTTGATGAAGCGTACCAGCAATTGGCCGCCGGATTGGGATATCGCCCACTCCAACACATCCTGAATACGGCAGGTATGTTGCATTTTCCCGATGCACAATTTGACATGGTACGATTGGGCATCGGTTTGTATGGTTTCGATCCGTCGGAAATTGATGCCACCCAAGCCAAGTCGACAGTTCCGCTGCAGCCCGTAGGCACCCTCCGAACGGTGATTTCACAATTACACCAACTCGAAGCGGGCGAAACTGTTGGTTACAGTCGCCGGGGCAAGGTGACCCAGGAAGCAAAAATTGCAACTTTGCCTGTAGGTTATGCCGATGGCATTGTGCGAGCTTGTGGCAATGGCAAAGTGCAATTTATGGTCAACGGCAGGCTGGCACCAACCATAGGAAGCATTTGCATGGACATGTGTATGATCGATGTAACCGGCATTGACTGTAGGGAGGGCGATCCGGTCATCATTTTTGGTCCGGAATTACCACTCACGCGTTTGGCCGAAGCCATCGGTACCATTCCCTATGAAATACTGACCAGCGTTTCACAGCGGGTGAAGCGTGTGTATCTCAAAGATTAAGGGCAACAAAAGCCTGCGATTGATTGCCATCATTTCGCCATCTTTGCGCTGCCTTTTGCCATGGAAAACAAGCACCATCCTTTTTTGCCAATCATCATTTTATTGGTGCTCTCGTTTATTTGGGGCAGCTCATTTATCCTCATGAAGCGCGGTTTAGAGGTGTTTTCGCCGCTGCAAGTGGGGGCATTCAGGCTTACTATAGCCGCTACTGCCTTGTTGCCGGTGGTATTGCGGCATTTTCGCAGGCCGCTCTGGGGCCGACTGAAGTATTTTGCCATTGTGGGCCTGGTTGGCAATGGCATTCCGGCTTTTCTTTTCTCCACGGCGCAAACACACCTCAGTAGTTCTACGGCGGGCGCCTTGAATGCGCTTACACCCTTATTCACATTGATTTTAGGCGTGCTTATTTTCGGTTACCCTTTCCAACGTAACAAAGCGTTCGGTGTGGTTGTAGGATTTGCTGGAGCACTATTTCTCATCTTGCTCAAAGGAAATGGTATGTATGACCCCAATTGGGCATGGGGACTCCTCGTGGTTTTAGCAACCCTCATGTACGGCACCAGCGTGAATACGGTAGGTCGTTTTCTCAATGATATGAAGCCAGTGGTTACCGCTGCTGTGCCCCTGGTGTTAGCTGGCATTCCAGCCTCAGTATTGCTTTTCAGCAGCGATTTTACCAGTCGATTGGCCTTGCCTGGCGCTTGGGAGGCCGTTGGCTACCTTTCCATCTTGGGCTTGGTAGGTTCGGCCGCCAGTTTGATTGCCTTTAACCGACTCATTCAAACCAGCGGCCCTGTTTTTGCCTCCACCACTACCTACCTCATGCCCATTGTGGCGCTTTTTTGGGGCTTTTTGGATGGCGAAACCTTGGGTTGGACCCACCTCGCAGGCATGGGCTGTATTCTGCTGGGTATTTGGCTCGTAAACCGCAAACGCAAAGCCTAAGCCTTTTTCTTTTTGTGCGGAGGCTCGTAAATGAAGCGGATAAAACTGCTCAAGCCTTCCTCTCGTGTGCTAACCGGAATGCCTGCTACGATGCCTACCAAAAAATGGTCGTTGATTTCGAGACGCATTTGGGGCCGCAGACGGATGTCGTGGCCCGCCGGACCAAAATACTGGTTCACTTCCAGGCCTACAAAATTGCGGCTGCCCGAAAGCATGTAATGCAGGTTGGCGTGCAGTTCATAGCGCCGGTCCCAATGACCATCTTTAAAATGCAAGGTAAATTGCGGGCCTGTATACACCAAGCTGTGCCAGTTTTGACTCAAACGTTTGGCCGCCACCAAAAAGGGGTTGAAGGTATTGCCTGTAAAAAATGGACTGCTACCCATGCGGTTCAAATCGGTGATTTCGAGTTCGTTGATGTAACCCAAGGCCAGGGTGGTTTTGTAATGGGGCGAGACCCAAAAGCTCCATTGTGCAGCAGTCTTGAACGATTCGATGCGGTTGGAGGGCTTCAAAGAGTCAAGCCGGGCAGTAACCGGACCGTAAAAGGTAAGCGGTAGCTCCACCTCGAGTCCCAGCCGGTCGCGCGGGGCCCATTCGTACTCAATAAGGGCCTCGTAGCGGTCGTAGCGCAGCCGGTCGATGGTGGCGGCACCAACATTCCATTCGCGTTCGCCTTTGCGGGCACCGAGGTCGCGAATAAGGTCGATATACAAGGGTTCGGCATGCAAGACTTTGGCTGGCAGGCTTTTTTCGATGGAGAAGTGTAAAGAATCTTCGGGGGCATAATCTTGCCCATGGGTATGCAGACAGAAGACGACTGCCAACAGCAGGCAGCTCCATTTGTGACAATGAATCATGAATTGCTTTTTAAGTTGATGTGGTTACAAAATCAGGCGAAACAGGCCTGCACATCGGGGGGAGGAAGCAATACCTCTGTGTGGTTTTCGGGTAAAAAAGCCGCGGGATGCAAGGCCTTGGTAGAAACAATGCGTGCTGGAATATTCAGCGACAGCGTTTCTAAAACAGCAATATGCCAAGCCAACAGACTTGTTGTTTTCATGCGTCTTTGTTCTTCGCTCTGCTCGTCGGTAGACATGCCATCTTCTATATGCAGTACCTCTTCCAATACCAATTCGCTGAGTGAATTTACGGGGTCTTCGAGGGGCTGCATGCCGGTGCCAAATACCCGTTGGAACATGGTGTTGAGCACCAGTAACATCCATAAATAGCACAAGTATTGACCTGGTTTCCGCGACATAAGTATTGAAAACGCAAATTTGTAGCTTATGGTATGCTTTGTCAAGACCAACTGGTTAAGTCGATGTAAAGAATTGGTGTTGTATCCAGGTGCCTTCGGTATTGCTTTGTGCAACAATTTTGCGTTAGACCTAGACCGAATCATCCCCACTCCTTGCCGTTGGTTTCCTTATCTTTGCACAAATTTTTGAGATGAGTACTCCCGTTCGCGTTCGTTTTGCGCCCAGTCCTACCGGCCCTTTGCACCCCGGTGGTGTTCGTACTGCCCTTTTTAACTACTTGCTCGCCCGTCAAACTGGCGGCACTTTTATACTCCGCATCGAAGACACCGACCAAACCCGTTTTGTGCCCGGTGCCGAACAGTTCATCATCGAATCGTTGGAATGGTGCGGCATGCAATTCGACGAAGGGGTGCATGTAGGTGGTCCGTACGGCCCTTACCGCCAAAGCGAGCGTAAGGCCATGTACCGCCAGTATGCCGATCAGTTGATTGCAGCCGGACATGCCTACTACGCTTTTGATACCGAGGAAGAGCTCGAAGAAATGCGCGAGCGCCTCAAAAAGGCCAATGTGGCCTCGCCTCAATACAACAGCATTACCCGGGTGAACATGAAAAACTCACTCAGCTTGCCCGCCGATGAGGTGCAGCGCCGTTTGGATGCAGGCGATGCCTATGTGATCCGCTTTAAAATGCCCCGCAACGAGGAAGTGCGCGTGAAAGACATCATCCGCGGTTGGGTGGTAGTAAACACCTCGCAGCTCGATGACAAGGTGCTTTTCAAAAGCGACGGCATGCCTACCTATCACCTCGCCAATGTGGTAGACGATTATTTGATGAAAATTACCCACGTTATCCGTGGTGAAGAGTGGCTGCCCAGCACGCCCTTGCATGTTTTGCTGTATCAAGCCTTTGGCTGGGAAGCAGTGATGCCGCAGTTTGCGCATCTGCCTTTGTTGCTCAAGCCCGATGGCGACGGCAAGCTGAGCAAGCGCGATGGCGATCGTTTGGGACTGCCCTTTTATGCCATCAACTGGACAAGCCCCGAAACCGGCGAAACCACCTTGGGTTACCGCGAATCGGGTTATTTCCCCGAGGCTTATGTGAACTTTTTGGCCTTGTTGGGCTGGAACCCCGGCGATAACCGCGAAATGTTCAGTCTCGACGAGCTGGTGCAAGCCTTCAGCCTCGAGCGCGTGAACAAACACGGTGCCCGTTACGATTTCAACAAGCTCAACTGGTTCAACCAGCAGTATCTCCGCAGCCGTCCTCATGCCGAACTGGCTGAAATGGTGGCCCCGCAAGTAGCTGCCGCTGGTCATGCGGTGGATATGGATTTCCTCACCGAAGCCATTCGCCTCATGAACGAGCGCATGACCTTGGTGGGCGATTTTTACAAAATCAGCCAATATTTCTTTGAAGCACCCAGCAGCTACGAAGAGGAAGTGGTAGCCAAACGCTGGAAAGCGCCGGTTCCTGCCTTTGTTGAAAAACTGCAGGCCGCTTTTGCGGGTTTATCTAGCTGGGATGCTGCCAGCTGCGAAGCTTCGTTTAACGAAACCGCTGCGGCCATGGAACTCAAACCCGGACAGTTGATGCAGGCCTATCGCCTGGCCATTAGCGGACAGGGTGCTGGACCAGCCATTTTTGAACTCACCGCTTTGTTGGGCCGCGATCAAATATTGGCGCGCCTGGCAGCCGCCCTCAACACTTTAGGTCATGGCTAAGAAAGACAAAAATAAACCCCAGCTCGATCCACGCCTCGATGGTTTTAACATCACCATCAATGCTTTTGGTGAAATCAAAAGCACCATGGACATCCGTGAAATCAATGCCTTTTTAGACGAAACAGTGGCCGATAAAAAGTTGGTTGACCGCGACGACCACGTGAACAAGACGCTCAAAGACGAGTACGACGCCAAAAAGGAAGAACAGCAAAAGAAAAAATAAGCCCATGGCCTACGAAAACATTCTTTACGCGGTAGAAGGCGGCATTGCCACCATTACCATCAACCGTCCTGACAAACTCAATGCCCTCAACCGCCTGACCTTGGCCGAAATTGATAGTGCCATGGCTGAGGCCAGTGCCGACGATGTTGTGACCGGCATTTTGCTTACAGGTTCGGGCGAAAAGGCCTTTGCTGCCGGGGCCGACATCAGCGAGTTTGCTGATTTTGACGAAGAGCAAGGTACCGAATTGTCGGCAGCGGGTCATGCCATTTTCAACGGCATCGAAAATTGCGAAAAGCCGGTGATTGCCTTGGTGAACGGATTTGCTTTGGGTGGTGGCTGCGAATTGGCCATGGCTTGCCACATGCGCATTGCTTCGGGTAATGCTCGATTTGGGCAGCCAGAAGTGAATTTGGGTCTCATTCCCGGTTATGCGGGCACCCAGCGTTTGGTGCAATTGGTAGGCAAGGCCAAGGCGTTGGAGTTGTTGCTCACAGGCGATGCCATCAAGGCCGACGAAGCACATCGTTTGGGTTTGGTGAACCACGTGGTAGAAAATGTAGCCGACTTGCGTGCCAAGGGCCTCGAAATCTTGAACAAAATTGCCACCAAAGGTCCGGTTGCCGTTGCCCACTGTATTGCTTTGGTGAACGACTACTACGACATGGAAGAGAACGGCTTCGAAAACGAAATCGAAACCTTCGGATCGCTTTTCCAAACCCCTGAATTCAAAGAAGGAACCCAGGCGTTTTTGGAGAAGCGGGCGCCGAAATTCCGTTAAAACACAGGGGTCACGGAGATTTTTTTTGCTCAAGCTTTAACTTTCTCCGTGCTCTCCGTCTCCTCTGCGTTTCTTTTTTTTGAACCTTGAACTTTAAACTTTGAACCCCCTGAGATGAGTTACCGCATAGAAAAAGACACCATGGGCGAGGTACAGGTACCTGCCGACAAGTACTGGGGCGCACAAACCGAGCGCTCGCGCAACAATTTTAAGATTGGTCCCGAGGCCAGCATGCCCAAAGAAATCATCCGTGCTTTTGCTTATTTGAAGAA
>CAZNWC010000005.1:0-175067 GCA_964577055.1 uncultured Chitinophaga sp.
GGTGGCAGGATTCGAACCTGCGACCTCCTGCTCCCAAAGCAGGCGCGATAACCGGGCTACGCTACACCCCGAGGTGGTTATCTGTTTTGCGGTGAGACCGGGATTCGAACCCGGGGTACGGTTGCCCGTACGACAGTTTAGCAAACTGTTGGTTTCAGCCACTCACCCATCTCACCGGTTGGCTTGGCCAATTGGGACTGCAAATATAGCATTTCAAACCATGCTTGTATGCCTGCCTAAAAAAAACCGAAAGAATTTTCGGGGATTCTTTTGGGCGTCCTTTTCGCTTGCCTTGCGATCCCGACTGGGGTCGAACCAGTAACCTACTGCTTAGAAGGCAGTTGCTCTATCCATTGAGCTACGGGACCATGAAAACGGCCACAAAGATACACCATTTTTGACAGCAAATAATCTTAAATACGTGCCGCAAGGAATTGAAAGGTAGAATGACGTGAATGTTCAATCTGCTACCACCAACCGGGCCTGAAACACCTTTCCGTTGGTTTGCGACACGGCTTTTACCAGCAACATGCCTTGGGCAAAGGAGGGCAGCAACAAACTTTCATGTGCTTCGGCAGCTTGACTGAACACCAAACGGCCCTGCAAATCGTGCATCTGTACGTTGTAACTGCCTGCAGGCAGGTCGAGTTTGACGAAGGTGCTGGCGGGATTGGGGTATACCTTCATTTTTTCGGGAGCTGGGCTAAACAAACTGCTGCTGGCTCCAACGATGGTGATGTTGCCGTTGGCATCGAAAGGATCGGACCAACGGGGATTGGTGAACACATCATTGCCCGTAAGGGTGCGTAAAAAGGCCGCCAATTGGGCACGTTCGGTGGTGGTAAGTTGAAGGTTGCCGCCCGGACCGGTTAAGCGTGGGTCGATGTTGGTATTCATGGGCGGCACCATCACCTGGTTGTAATGGTTGATGACCTGTTCGATGGTGGTGAATTGGCCATTGTGCATCATGGGGCCGTTGAGTTGTCCGGCCGGATTGAACAAATTCCGCAAGCTGGGGGCACGGGTATTGGTGAGGTCGGGCCCCATGACGCCTCCCGCCCGCATGATGATGCCGTTGTTGAGGGTATTGGGGTCGATATCGAATTCGGGCGCGCGGTGGCAGCCTTGGCAGCCAGCTCCGCCTGCGGGTGGTGGAGCCAGGTACAAGGCTTTGCCCGCATTTTCGTCGGCCGTAAAGTTGGGGAATGGGGCCGCATCGTTGTTCACTTGTGCCCTCCCTATGTCGTATTTACTATCGAACGATTGAATGCTGCGTACAAATTGTGCCAGGGCCAATTGCAAACGGGCTTCGGTGATTTGCGCATCGCCAAACACCAAAGGAAAAAGGGTTTGGTAGCGTGGCAAAGCCGCCAGCCTGCGCAAAAGTGAATCGATGCCGGGCTGACCGTTGCTGCCACTGAAGCCCATCTCCAAGTGGTCTTGGATGGGTTGGGTGGTTTGGGCTTCGAGGGTAAGGGCACGTTCGTCCCAGAAAAAGCGAGGACTTGTGCCAAAGCGGGCGTTTACCAAACGCATCGAATGCCTGCCGGTGAGACCGTTGTCGAACCCACGGCTTTGAACGGCGGTATCTGAAAAGCCGAAGGCTTGCAAATGGCAACTGGCACAAGCGGTTTGGTTGTTCAACGAAAGCTGCTTGTCGTAAAAAAGCACCCTCCCCAAGGTGGCACCTCTATCGGTGATGGCATTGTTGCCAGGAGTGTTGTTTTTGGTAATGTAAGCCGGAATGGCCTGGGTGCTGTAAGGGTAGAGGTTGGCTAAATCGATGGTGCTGGCGGTTGCCAATACCAGCAAGGCAAAAGCGAAGGGGAAGAAGTACGACTTTTTCATAGGTAGGTATTTCCCCGTTCAGATGCATCGAACAGCGGGAAGTTTAAGCAACCTAAAAAATAAATTGAACAACGCAAAAAATCCCCTTGCTTGGGCAGACATGGGAACCATTCAAAACGCCTGTTTTATTCGGCATAACTCAATGGCGTGATTTTTGAACCGCGGAGGCGCAGAGGAAGCAATAATTTGGCAATTGTCTAGGTGCGATTTTTAACAATTTCAAGCATAGAAAGACTTTTTCATTCGGTGCAGCATAAAGTCGAACGCAAAGCGCCAGGCAGCGGAGGCTTTTGGTCTGCGCCGCTACGCAGCTTGACCGGAGTACGCAGAGCCTAGCCTTCGGCTTCACTGGCCATCATGTGGATGAAAAGAAAAATAAAGTGAAGTCAACAAAAAATCCCCATGCCTTGGCAGACATGGGGACCATTCAAAAAGCCTCGTTTATTCGGCGTACATGCTTTCGTATTCCTGCTTGTATTTTTCCATGATTACCTTGCGGCGCAATTTCATGGTAGCGGTAAGTTCGCCGGTATCGACGCCCCAGGTCACAGGCAACAATTTGAACTTTTTGATTTTTTCCCACTGTCCGAAACCGGCATTGTAATGGTCGATTTCGTGCTGGAATTTTTCGATTACCTGCGGATTTTTAATGATTTCGGCTGGTGTCGTAAAGGTGATGCCGTGGTGCTCGCACCAGTACTTCACATTGTCCCAAGCCGGCGAAATGAGGGCGGAGGGGAAGTTTCGGCCTTCACCGCACACCATCAGTTGTTCGATGAGCAACGATTCTTTGAACTTGTTTTCCATTACCTGGGGCGCAATGTATTTGCCTCCCGAAGTTTTGAAAATTTCCTTTTTGCGGTCGGTGATTTTCAGATTGCCTTCTGCGGTGAAGGTACCTATGTCGCCCGTATGGAACCAGCCATCGGCATCAATCACTTCGGCGGTGAGCTCGGGACGCTTGTAGTAGCCCATCATCACATTCGTGCCTTTGCACAAAATTTCTCCGTCGTCGGCAATTTTTACTTCCACGCCCTCTAATACCGGGCCTACAGAGCCGAATTCAACCTGTAAGGTTTCGAGGTAGTTTACCGAAATGACAGGTGAGGTTTCGGTGAGACCATAGCCTTCGAGCACTGGAATGTTGGCCGACCAAAAAACGCGTGCCAAACGCGGTTGCAAGGCGGCGGCACCGCTCACAATAGCCTTTACATTACCCCCCAAGGCTTCGCGCCATTTGCTGAAGATGATTTTGTTGGCCAGTTTGAGTTGGGTTTCGTACCACCAGCCGTTTTTTCCACGGAGCTCGTAGCGCAAGCCCAGGTTGAGTGCCCAAAAGAACAATCCTTTTTTTACGCCAGTAAGGTCGTGCCCTTTTGAAACAATTTTGTCGTACACTTTTTCCAACAAGCGTGGCACGGCAGAGAATACTTCAGGTTTGATTTCCTTAAGGTTGTCGCCAATGGTTTCCATGCTTTCAGCATAGTGGATGCTGATAGAACGGTACATCATCATATAAGTGAGCATACGCTCGTAGATGTGGCAAAGCGGTAAAAAGCTGAGGCTTTTGTCGCCTGGCTGAATGGGCACCCGTTTGTCGGAAGCAACCACGTTTGAAGCCACATTGCGGTGGCTCAGCATTACGCCTTTGGGGAAACCCGTGGTGCCCGAAGTGTAAATGATGGTGAACAGGTCATCGGGTTGGATGCTTTTTTTGATGGTCTCCACTTTTTTCAAGTCGCCACCTTTACCAGCTTCCTTTACCTCGGTCCAGTGTTGGGCACCGGCTACTTTGTCGAAGGTAAAAACGCCCTTCACAGTAGGAACGTCAGCGGCAATTTTAGAAATGCGATCGTACAACTCCTTGCTGGATACAAAAATGTACTTTACCTCGGCATGGTTGAGGATGTAGTTGTAGTCTTCGTCGGTAATGGTAGGATAAATGGGCACGTGAACGGCGCCAATTTGCAGCATGCCGTAGTCGAGGAAATTCCACTCGGGACGGTTGTTGGCAATGTTGGCAATTTTATCGCCCGGCTCTACGCCCATAGCCAACAATCCCAAACTGATGGCATTGGCTTCGGCGATTAAATCATCGGTACTGTAAGAAACCCATTTCCCGTTTTCTTTGGCCGCCAAGGCGGTTTGCAGGGGATGGTGCTGTTTCTGGTAGTAAGGAATGTCGAAAAGTCTCTCGATGGTCATGATGAACGGCTTTAGGTGGCTCAATTTCGGGAAGAAAGTGCGAATTAGCAAAGCATTAAAAAACCCCGCTTCGGCGGGGTTTTTTAAGGGTTGTGTTGGCTTATTGCTTCACCACTTTTTGGCTGTACAATTTGCCTGCGCTGATGAGTTCGGCCATGTAGATGCCAGTGGCCAGCGTGCCTACTTCAATGGCATGGGTTTGTTCAGCTTCTCCCTGCAAATCGAGGTTCAAAACCACTTGTCCGAGTTGGTTGCGCAGCTGGAATTGTCCTTTTTGCTGACCCTCGGGTAGTACCACCATCAATTGGTTGTTCACCGGATTGGGGTAGACTTTGAGTGGAAGTGCACTTGTTTCGAGCACGCTTACGGTGGCTGGCAAGTTGATTTCGTCGATAAACAAGTTGTTGCCGTAGTCACTCACCCCGCGGAATCGCAGTACTACCGAACTTTGTCCGGCCAAGCTGCCTACTTGTACCGTCTCCATGCGCCATTCGGCTGCAGCAGGACTGGTATAGGCACTCGACATAGGGGCACGGGTTGACAGTGGAGCACCTGACTTATCGAACAAGGTCGTCCAAGTAGCTCCGCAATCGGTGGAGGCCTGTACCATCAGTTTGTCTGCGGTAGAAGCGGTGTATTGGGCGTGCGCAACATAGAAAGTAAGTTCGGTATTGGCAGCAGCCTGACTGAAATCCATCCGTGGGAGGTACATATCATCGGTTTCGCCGGCACCAATGTCGTAAAAATTGATGCGGGCACTGCGGGTGGTACCATTGGCTCCCAGTGTGCCCAAAGCCCATCCATTGGCACTGGTGCCGTTGTTGATGGCAAATCCGGCAGGTGGGAAACTGCCCGCAAAACTGTTGGTGACATTGTTAACCGGTGCGCCGCCCAAAAACAAACTGCCAGTCACCGTTGAGCGCACTGCGCTGAGGTGTGGTTGTCCGTTCATGGTCAAAATTTTAAATTCGTAATTGCTTCTGCCAGCACCCAACGTGGTTGCGTTCAAGTTCACATTGGTGGAGGCAGTAGGTGCCAGGTTACCGGTCCAGTTAATGGTTTGCACTTGCGTACCAACCGTTTGGCGAATTTCGAGGCTGGTAATAGGGGTGGTGCCTTGGTTGATGATGTTCACCGAAGGGGTGAGGTTGGCGTCACACACATAAAAGGCACCAGCCTGGTATTCGATTTTCGAATTCAAGGGAATGGGCTTGGGCTCTGTTTTGGCAGCCTGGGCCACTTCTTTGGTGACATCGTTTTGCACGAAGGCCACCACGGCAACTTCGGCCAAATCGCGGATAAAGCTGGGTACCGGTGCGGCGATAGAAACGGTTTGCACCTGTCCGTTGGTCCAGGTTGATGGCAAAGCCGTTCCTGCTGGCGTGGGCAGTAACTTGCGCGCTACGCTGTAAAAATCGGTTTCACCATTGCTGCCGGGAGGGGTAGGATAGCTCATGTGCTTTTCAATAAGCGCAATGCGGGCGAACCAGGTACCACTGCTCACCGCTTGTGCGGCTGTGATGGTCATGGTGATGTATACCGAATCCCAAGCCGCATTGAAGTCATGCTCCAACTGAATGGTGAAGGGCGAAGTTACCGACTGACGCTGGGTGATGAGCGCCTGGGTAAGGTTGATGCTGTGGCCATTGCCAATGGTGGTGCCATCGTGGCGGGCATTGGGTGCTGAATTAACACCATAATAGGTGCGGCGAGCGTTGGGGTCGGTTGGGTTTTGCAAGTGAATAGGGCCTGCAGAAGGGATGGGTACCTGGTACTTCAACCCAATGATGCTGGTAGGGTTGGCCGTGAGGAGCGCATGGGTAGCTGGGTTGGCAGAAGCGCAAGGCCCGCAGTTTTCGCCCGAAAAAACTTCGTACAACTGCACGCGGGGTGCTTGAGCGAAGCTGGCTGCTGCCAAGGTCAAAGAAAGTAAGCTGAGTAACGTTTTTTTCATATTAAATCAATGGGTTGGAATTGCGATGATAAATAACATGCTTGATTTTTGCAAGTGTTTGAAGAAGGTTTTGCCGTAAAAACATAAAAAAAACCGGCACGAAGCCGGTTTTTCTTGCTGAGGATAGCAATTATTGGATAACCAAACGCTGCCAGCCCATTTCGTCGTTTACGCGGGTCTGAACGTGGTACATACCTTTGGCCAAGCCGCTCAGCTCGAGGCTGTGCACATGGGTGCCAGCCAAAAGCTGACCTAAATTGGTACGCAACACTTCTTGTCCAGTAGCATTGAAAATAGATACTTCAACATTGGCATCTTTTTTCAATTCGATCGAAAGATTGCTAATGTTGGCAGCAGGGTTGGGATACAAATTCAATTCTGCATGGGTCATGCGCTTTTCAGCAACTGAGGTAGCTACCAAATTTGAACCAGCCTTGATTTTGGCGCCTTTGTACACCATTTTGGTGCCAGCCGATTGTACGAATACCACTACATGCAAGCGATCTTGAATAAAGGTAGCAGGAATGGGGTAGCTGAAATTGAAAGTGGTAGCGTTGCTTCCATTGCCCATTGGCGTGCCTTGGGCAGAAGGGAACATTTTGCGAACAACCATGGGGAAGTCTTTTTCACCATTGGTGCCAGGAGGTGAAGTATAATTGATGGGGTCTTCGACCAATACCGTATGCAACACCAAATCACTATTTGCCTGGCCGCCACCTGCACTGATGCTGCCATCAATCAATAAAGTGTTGTTTTCGATGCGGGTAGTTACGTTGTATGCAAATGGCTGTAGTAGGCTGTTGAAATTATCGTCAATCACCGCCTGTGTAACTTGGCTGGGTGATCTGCTGGCTTGGTTGCCCAAGCGTACTGCTGGAACGCCGGTTACATTGTAGTAGTTCACACGCGCGGTAGGATCAACGGTGTTGAACGAATACATGGGGTCAACACCTGGCCAGCTTACATGGTATTTCAATGAAGTGGCTTTCAGCTTGTTTTGGTTCATCACGGCCTCCAGGCCAGGGTTTTGTGCAGCGCATGGTCCGCATGAAGCATTGGTGAAGTGTTCAAATACCACCAAGTTTTCGAGCACAGATGCCAGGGCATCCACATTTTTTACAATGGTGTCGGTGTTGATGCCGCTGCCATTGATATTGGTCATCCATACGCGTACGGTATAGGTGCCGCCACTGGTTACGACCATGGGAGTAGTGTGGCTGAAGTTGTACATGGTACCGCTGGCTACGTTCAAGCCGCTAAGACTATTGGTATTGGCCGTGCCATTGTTAACGCTGTAATGCAAATCGCCAGAGGTTATGGCCTGCGCACCTGTGTTGAAAATGCGGCCGCTTACGGTGTTGTTGGAGTTCAAAAATACGAACGACTGCAAACCAAGGCTGGCCATTACACCAGCTATAGGGGCTTGGGTGCCTGGGATAAATTCGTAATAATGATTGGTTGCATGACCCGCATCAGTACCTCCCAAAGGCTGAACTGGGGCAGCAGGTCCTACGTTTGTTGTGCTATTTACTTTCACGCCAATGGTGAAGGTAGTAGTACAGTTGGCATAGCGCTGGTCAACCAAGTAGATTTTGTTGGTGCCTTCCTCCAGTACCACCGACCAGTATGTCCAGCAAGAAGTGTTTGGTGCCAACGAATAAGAATTCCATTGGATCCAGTGCTGGCGGTTAGGGGCTGTTCCAAAGGTTTTTACCACCACGTTGTCGTTACTGCCCGTGGCTTGCATGCCAAGAACATATACCGACTGAGCCGGCACATCGGCCACATTGGTAGCGCTATTGGCGGGCAAAGATGTTGCGGCAACATCGAAAGTCAGTACTCCTGAAGAGCTTACTTTGTATTGGGTAACTGCATTCCCGTCAAAATTGAAAGTAAACGGAATGGTTTGCGCTGTTGAATAAGCGGCTGTAGCTTGTGGGGCCGCTAGAATGGTTGTCCAGCCTGGTGCAATTCCACCGCCAACAGGGAATTCAGAATCGGTATTTAAGCCACCAGGATTGCCCGGAGCATAGGTATGGGCCAACATGTGGTAGCCCGACTGTGCCCAAGCGGATAAGCCGATGGACATGGCAATACAAAGAGAAAGTAATTTTTTGTTCATACTCAACGAGGTTTTCAATCAACGATGTTAAAGACTTTTTCGATTATTTCAAAGGCGCCTTGTTTTTTTAACAGGACTTCTCATTGAAACAATACATGCTTTTGTGTTATACCGCTCGCATCTTCTAACTGCATTAGGTACAGGCCTTTCGGCAGGTGACTAAAGTCTTTTTGCAACACCTTCCCATCGGTCTCGTCGGCCATGTACACACTTTGCTCAACCAATCTCCCCAATTGGTCAATCAAACGCAGGTTAAATTTGCCTGTAATAGCTTCCAGGCCAATGTTCAGTACACCTTGGCTTGGCATCGGCCAGATGTTGATTTCTGGCCGTTCAACTGGCACTACTTGGCTTGAAAAGCCTTGATTCAACCCGATTTTGATGCCTTTGTAAGCTACTTTGGTGCCTTCGCTCTGTACAAATAGGACGAGCTGCAGGTTGTCGCGCACCAATTCGGCAGGAATGAGGTACCCGAATGAAAAAGTTGTGACAGTAGAGCCATTGCCCAAAGCAGTGCCTTGTGCGTTGGGGAACATCTTGCGCACCACCATTGGAAAGTTGGTTTCACCGTTGCTGCCGGGTGGATTGGTATAAACCACTGGATTTTCAGCCAAAACAAGATGCAATTTTAAATCGGTGGTGTTAATGGGGCGGAAGCGTACAGCATATCCTGCTATGAACAAACTATCGCCCACAATTTGCGACTGAATGTTGTATTTGAATGCAGGCGACATGCTTTGGTAATAGTTGTTGATCATGGTGGGCGTAATCTGAGAAGGCGACATGCCGGGCTGGTTGCTCAGGTGCACTGCCGGCACGCCATTTACACCGTAAAAGGCTCTCCGGTCCATGGGGTCGGAGGTGTTGAAGCTGTACATGGGGTCAATTCCAGGCCAGCTCACATGGTATTTGAGGGAGGTGGCTTTGGTTGGCAAGCTGTTCATGACTGCTTCCATGGCGGGGTTTTGTTGCGCACATGGTCCGCATGAGGCATTGGTAAAGTGTTCGAAAATGAGGATATCTTCCACCAAGCTGTTGGTTTGTGCTTGTGCGCTTGAGGCAATCAGGAAAAGGCAAAGGAGGAGGCGTTTTTGCATGCGAATGGAATGAATGGAAATACGATATTACCGAATTTCTTCCGGCTTTACAACATTTTAACAGCTTCATTGCAACTGACATTCTGTCATACTTCGCTGTTTCCTGCTATCTTTGCACAAATTTGAAAGCAACATGGCCAAACAGTTTTCGGGCAACGTATTCGACAAGGTGCAGGACGAACAGCGTCAGGGTGAGGTGTATGCCGCTACCGCTGAGGTTGCAGGGAAGAAGAAAATGTACCTCGAGAGCTACGGTTGCCAGATGAATTTCAGCGACAGTGAGATTGTGGCCTCCATCATGGCCGAGAACAATTACATTCCCACCACCGCCCTCGAAGATGCCGATGTGGTATTTATCAATACCTGCTCCATCCGCGAAAATGCCGAACAAAAGGTGCGTGGCCGTTTGCAGGTTTTCCGCCAGCACAAAAAGCACAAACCCGATATGACCATCGGGGTGTTGGGTTGCATGGCCGAACGGCTGAAATCGAAATTGCTCGAACAAGAAAAATTGGTCGATTTGGTGGTAGGTCCCGATGCCTACAAAGACCTTCCCAATTTATTGAGCCAGGTAGAATCGGGCCAACCTGCCGTTAACGTGCTGCTCTCACGCGAAGAAACCTATGCCGACATCACGCCAGTACGCCTGGGTGGCAATGGCATTTTGGCCTTTGTAACCATCATGCGGGGTTGCGACAATATGTGTTCTTTCTGTGTGGTGCCATTTACCCGTGGACGTGAGCGCAGCCGCGATGCCCACAGCATTGTGCAAGAGTGCCGCGATTTGTGGGAAAATGGCTACAAAGAGGTAACCCTGCTGGGCCAAAACGTAGATTCATACCATTGGACGGCAGAAGACGGCTCTGAGTCGGTGAATTTTGCCCAATTGCTTGCCTTGGTGGCCCAAATCGACCCGCAATTGCGCGTGCGATTCAGCACTTCGCACCCCAAAGACATCACCGACGAGGTGCTTCACACCATGGCCGCCTATAATAATATTTGCAAAAACATCCATTTGCCGGTGCAGTCGGGCAACAGCGAAGTGCTCAAGCGCATGAACCGCACCTACGACCGCGCCTGGTACCTCAATCGTGTTGCCGCTATCCGGCAGATTTTGCCTGATTGCGCCATTACCAGCGACGTAATTGCTGGTTTTTGCGGCGAAACCGAGGAGCAACACCAAGACACCCTCAGCATCATGGAGCTTTCGGGCTATACCATGAGCTTTATGTTCAAATATTCGGAGCGTCCGGGAACTTTGGCCGCGCGCAAATTTGAAGACGATGTGCCCGAAGAGGTGAAAAGCCGCCGTTTGCAAGAAATCATCGACTTGCAGAGTAAGCTTTCGCTGCTGAGCAACGAGCAAGACGTGGGCAAAACCTTTGAGGTATTGGTTGAAGGGCCAAGCCGCAAAAGCGATGCGCATTTCTGCGGACGCAACAGCCAGAACAAAATGATCGTATTCCCCAGAGGCAATACCAAAGCTGGCGATTACGTGAAGGTGAAGGTCGATCGTTGCACCCAGGCTACCCTTTTGGGCGAGTTGGTAGACTAAATAAGGAGCAAACCATGGATTTGCAGCAGGTAAAACAGCGCTTTGGCATCATCGGTAACAGTCCGGCGCTCAACCATGCCCTCAACATTGCGGTGCAAGTGGCACCCACCGATGTGTCGGTACTCATTTCGGGCGAAAGTGGGGTGGGAAAGGAGATTTTTTCGAAAATCCTGCACCAACTCAGCAACCGCAAACACGGCAAATTCATCGCTGTGAACTGCGGAGCCATTCCCGAAGGTACCATCGATTCGGAATTGTTCGGCCACGAAAAGGGATCGTTCACGGGGGCATTCGAAGCACGTCAAGGTTATTTTGAAACGGTCAATGGCGGCACCATCTTCCTCGATGAGGTTGCCGAAATGCCCTTGGGCACCCAGGCACGTTTGCTTCGTGTGCTCGAAACCGGTGAATTCATCAAGGTAGGAGCGAGCAAGGTGCTCAAAACCAACGTGCGGGTGATTGCCGCCAGCAATGTAGAGCTGCCTACTTTGATCCAAAAAGGCAAGTTCCGCGAAGATTTGTACTACCGCCTCAATACGGTAGCCATCCACATCCCTGCCTTGCGAGAGCGGGCTACCGACATCCCTTTGTTGTTCCGCAAATTCGCCATCGATTTTGCCGAAAAATATGCCTCACAACCCATCCAACTCGATGAGGCCGCCATGCAATACATGCAACAATATCCATGGCCGGGCAACATCCGCCAGCTGAAAAATGTGGCAGAGCAGATGTCGGTGTTGGCACACTTCCGCCTGGTAGAAGGGCAGGAGGTGTTGCGCTACCTGCCGCCCATCCCGGCTCAACAACAGCTCATGGTATTGCCCAACCAGTCGGCAACGGGAGGAGAGGAGCACTTGAACGAGCGCGACATCCTGTACAAGGTGCTTTTTGACATGAAAAAAGACCTGAATGACCTCAAAAAAGTGGTTGCCCATTTGGTAGAACACAACAATATAGATGCCTTGCCGGTGGAGCAGCAAGAGGTGTATTTGCGCCATTTGGCCGATGAAGAACCCGCTACCGAAAGCATTCGCATCAGTCCGGCCGTGGTACAAACCCCCGGCATGGCCACCGATTTTCGCTCGCGCTTCGACAACCAGCCCGACGTAGAGGATATTGAAGAAAACCTCTCGCTCGAAGAAGTAGAGCGCCGCATGATTACCCGTGCCCTGAAAAAGCACCAAGGTCGACGTAAAAACGCCGCGGTGGAATTGGGTATTTCGGAACGTACCTTGTACCGCAAAATCAAGGAATATGACATTGAGGTGTAAGATTTTCTTGTTGTGGCTTGCGGTACTTCCGTTGGGCGGCTGCGGTATTTATACCTTCAGTGGGGCCAGTATTCCACCCGATGCCAAAACCATTACCATTCGGCAGATAGAGAACAATGCACCCATTGTGGTGCCTTATTTGTCGCAGGTGCTGAGCGACCGCATGCGCGACAAATTTTTGGCTGAAACGGGTTTGCAATTGGCCGATACCGAAGGAGATTTGCAGTTCGAAGGCACCATTTTGGAGTATACGGTAACGCCAGCAGCCGCTGCCGGCAATGAAACCACCTCTTTGAGCCGTTTGAGCATCGGGGTGAAAATTACGTTTACCAGCAAAATCAATCCGGATGACGATTGGGAGCAAACCTTCCGTCGTTTTGCAGATTTTGACGCTTCGCGCGATTTGCAGTCGGTAGAAGAGCAATTGATTAACGATATTGTGCGCCAGCTGATTGACGATATTTTTAACAAGGCATTTGTAAACTGGTAATGAATCTAGACCATCTTTTGTCGTTGGTACGCCGACCTGATACGCTGGATGCGCGGCATACGGCTGATTTGGAGGCCTTGGTCAAAGAATACCCCTATTTTACGGCAGGGCAATATCTTTTGCTGAAGGCCTACAAGCTGCAGAACAGCATTCATTTCAAAAAGCAGTTGCGCAAGGTGGCAGCCATGGCGCCCGACCGTTCGCAAGTGTATGTGCTCACCGAAGAATGGCCTGAAGTGGAGTCGCTTGAGGTAACAGAAATGGGCGAAAAGGTAGCCCCATCTGCCCAAAATACCGAAACAGCTACAGCCCTGGCCGAAGCGGCGGAAGCTACGGAGCCACAGGCCGAAAAAGCCGCCGCTGAAGATGCACTTCCCACACAGGAAGTTGCGATGGCGGAAATAGTGACCGAAGGAGCGGAGGCGCCTGAGGCAGCTGCTGAAACAACGGAAACCGAAGGTGAGGAAGATGTTTTGGTTGAGCAGTCGAACCGCCCTGCGGAGACCCAAGTAGAAACAGCCCCATCAGCCGTGCTTCCTCATGCCGAGGCAGCCGGTGAAGCCGATGCCCTGGCCGATGATGAAGCGCTGGAAGTAACGGCGGAACCAACCTTTGAAGCAGATGAGCCGAGCAGTGCAGTGCCAGCAACCGAAATGCCAGAGGAGACTGAAGCGGAACCCATGGTTGAGATGGAAGATGCATCTGCATCGATCACTGCCGAAAATGCCGAAAGCGATGCTGCTTCCCTGGAAGAGTTGGTAGTTTGGGCTTACAATCAGGACGCTCCGATTGTCCCAGCTGTCGACGAACACCAGGAAGCTGCGGTTTTGGTAAGTGAAGGTCCAGTCGCCAGGGAGATATCAACAGATGATGCCGAATTTATCAGGCAGCCGCACGACCGTTTGAGCTGGTTCCGCTTTTTTGCAGGCAAACCTTTGCGTGAGCAACCTGATGAGGTTTTGGAGCAATTGTATTTGGAGCATATGCAGCAAGATTTGTTGCAAGCTCCGGCCAATACGGCAGGCATACCATCGCTCAAAGCGCAAATCAACAAAGCTGAGGAAGTAGCATCTTCTCGTGAAATGGAAGAAGAAATCAAACGATTGGCATACGACAGCATTTCAGACGATGAACTGCCGGCCAGCGAAACCTTGGCGCGCATTTACGAGCAACAACAGGAGTACAAACGGGCGATTAAAATTTACCAGAAGTTGATTTTGAAATTTCCCGATAAAATGACTTACTTTGCTGGTCTTATTGAAGCGCTAAGGCAGAAGTAAAGGCCTGGCGAACACAAATAGCTTTAAAAACAAAAAATGTATACCGCAATTACCCTGTTGATCATCTTGGTGTGTGTGTTGATGATCTTAATCGTTTTGGTACAGAAACCCAAAGGTGGTGGATTGGCCTCAAATTTCTCTTCTACCAACCAGGTGATGGGCGTAAAACGTACCACCGATGTGGTTGAAAAGGCTACCTGGATTTTGAGCATTTCGCTTTTCGTTTTGGCCATGGCCATCAACATTTGGATTCCACGTGAAGACACCGCCAACATTCCTGGCAGCAGCTTGAAGGAAAAGGCTGAACAAGCGCCTATCAACAATGTGCCAGCCGCTGGCGATCCTGCTGCTGAGCAACCTGCCGGAACCCAAATGGTAGCGCCTGAAGGTACTCCTGAGGAGCCTGCCAGTCCAGCCAACTAAAATAAATTCCTATCACAACCACCTCCGGGTGGTTTTTTTCATCCTTGTTTGTTAAATAGATAAAAATGTCCGAAATTTACTTCAGCAACCAGCAGAACCTGTGAACAGGGGTTGCCCTCCCTACGAAAGGGGCCAAATGAACAGCCATTGAGCTGCTTTTCAACTACCGGATGCAAGGTAAAGCACCCGGTAGTTTTGTTTTAGCGGGTTAGCGAAGCAGGAATACTGTCCCGTACACCACTTCTTGGCTGCCCCGGCAGCCCTCATAGGTGAGCACATAGCTGTATGCGCCGGGTTGTCCCAACGCCCTAAGGAGTAAGCTGTCGTTGGTACAAAACGAAGGTTGAGCGCCAGCTGGCTGCAGGTTTACCGTTGGGAGCGGATTTACCTGGATGTTCACCACATTGGAGGTATTGATGCATTGGGTAGGCGATTGTGCCAGCACGTAGTAGGTGCCTGGGCTGCTTGTTTGCAGGCTATTGCCGGTGGCGGTTGCAAGCAAGGTGTCGTTGCGGTACCAGGCAAAGGTGCTTCCGGCAGCCAGTTGCAATTGCAGGGTGGTTTGCGTGCCTGCACAAAGCACCGTGTTTCCTTGTACACTGATAAGGGGTTGCGGTTCAATGCCTGGAAAAAGTTGGATAGGCGCTGAAGTATCGGCACATCCGCTTACCAGGGTGCCAATGACCCGGTAAGCACCCGGCTGGCTCACTTGAAGTGTCGAATCGGTGGCACCCGCGATGGGTTGGTTGTTTCGCAGCCATTGATAGCTGGACATGCCCGAGCAGCGCAAGGTGCTGTTTTGTCCGGGGCAAAGGCTGTCGTTGCCTACCATTTGAATGACAGGAGTGGGCAAGGGAAGAAACTGCAAGCTGATGCTGGCACGGGTATCAAAGCATCCCTGACTATCGGTGACACGAACCCGGTACGAGCCGCTCTGCGTTGCCCTGAGGAGGGTATCGGTTTGGCCGGCAAGGGGTTGGTTATTCAACAGCCATTATCGGTTGTTGCCGGCATTGTTTACACCCAACAGCACCGTATCTCCCTGGCAAGCAAGTGGTGGTACGGCGGTTTGTATTTGGGGTTGCAGTGGTGGCAGTGCGGTGATGATTTGTGTGGCCGACGTATCGGTGCAGCCCGAGGGGTATTGCAAAACCACACGGTAAGTACCTCCGCGGCCAATGCGCAAGGTGCTGTCGGTGGCATTGGGCAGGATGGAATCGTTCCTCAGCCATTGGTAACTGGCCAAAGTATCGGCATTGGCTCGCAAAAGCAGGCTATCGTTGGCGCAAAGGACCGGAGTGGCCGGTGATTGCAGCTGTGCATTGGGCTGAGGAACCACCTGCACTTGGGTGGCCACAATGTCAATGCGTTCGTGGCCGTGCACATTGCGGATGAGGTTTTGTCCAGGGAGATAGAAGCTTGTTCCGAGGGCATTTCTTCCTTTGAGCGCAAAAATATCGGGATTGTTGCCAGCTGTAATTACTTCGTAGTATGCAGTAATGAGTTCTGTAGATTCAATCAGGAAGCCCCTGTTGTGCACCGTATTGGGTGGATCGTTTTCGATTTGGCTGATGCGATGGGTGAGGGGAATGGTGGTGGTGTTATTGGCAGGCAATAAAAAGGTGGTATCAAAAATGCCGGTATTGGCAGGCGTGTACACACGTACTTGTGTGGCCTGTCCTTCTGAAGTGATTCTAAAAGCAATGGGCCGATCTCCATGATCGTTCGAGACTTCGGGCGCTACAAACCAGAAACGCGTATCCGTTTGCGCCGAAACCTCAAAAGATGTAAAAAGCAGCAAGCCAGCCCATAGGGCCATCAAAAAGGCGGCATAAGTCGACTTCAGGCTTGTGTACATCGGTCCAATAGCTACGGTTTTGGTGTTGCTTTGGATTTAGGAAAGCCTTCAGACTTTGCATTCCTCTAATGGGAATTGGTGCAATTTTAAATATTGCGCCATTAATTCAATGTGTAGAAAAATATATTTTTTCCACAAAAAATTCCTTGTATCCGGCTTTCATGCGTGTCTATGGTTAAGGTTCAAGACGTCGACACGATTTTCATAAACTCCCGCTTCGCCACCGGCAAAAGGGTAGGCTGAACAGGCAGCCACTGCGGGAAAATGGCAGCAAAGGTGGCCGGATTGGGCAAGTCATTGAACCGCCTGATGATTTGGGCCTTCAAGCTTTCCCAGCTCTCTGCCAAACTGCGGCGGAAAGTGCCGATGTAGCGTGTTTTTAAGCTGCGGTAGGGGGTGTGGTTGTTTTCAAACAAGCTCAGTTCGTAACGGTAGCAAAGGGTGTCCCAACTTGTTTGGGTGCTCAACAACAAATAGCCTTCTTCTTTGCGCAAAGGCAATACACCAACCGGCAGCCATTCCAATTGTTTGGCCACCGATTCGTAACGTTCCTTGCCGGCTTCCAATCCTTCACCCAAAAGCTCGAGGCCCAAGGCCATGATGGCTTCCAAATCTTCCAGTGATTCAAGGGGTTGGATGTTCATCTTGTACTCAAATTGGCGGTTCTGTCAGTCAATTCCGGTGATCCGACTGGGGAAATGGGCAGTTAGCTCTGCCTTACCCTGCTGCAGTGCCAGCAATTCGGCATGGCGCGCAGCCATTTCACCCAAAACAGGGTAGAGGCGGTTGCGCCCAAATTGGGCTTTGGCATGCTGCAAATAGTCGAGCAACAGGTAATGTTTGTACCCTCGGTCGAGCCAACCTTCGAAAATCCAGTTCGCATGCAGCTGTTTCATGGGGTCCTCCTGCAATTTTTGTCAGACCGTTACTGCCAGCTTTGTCAGTACACCGCCGGCAATTCGGCCAAAACTGACATAATTTACATCAAAACGGGCATTGGCACAAAAGCTGATGTCGAGGTTCTGTCAAATTTTAAACTTATTCCAATTATATGTCAGTTAAAATCCAACCCATCGCAGACCGCGTGCTCGTTGAAGCAGCGCCTGCCGAAGAAAAAACCGCTGGTGGCATTATCATCCCCGACACCGCCAAGGAAAAACCACAACGTGGTAAGGTAGTAGCCGTGGGCGCCGGTAAAAAAGACGAGCCCATGACCGTTAAAGCAGGTCAAACCGTATTGTATGGCAAGTACTCAGGTACCGAAATCAACATCGACGGCAACGACTACCTCATCATGCGCGAGTCGGACATTCTGGCAATCATTGACTAACCCCTAAAAAACACCTAAACATGGCAAGTAAAAATATCCATTTCGACACCGAAGCCCGCGAAGCCCTCAAACGTGGCGTTGACGCTTTGGCCAATGCAGTAAAAGTTACCCTCGGTCCCAAAGGCCGCAACGTGGTAATCGACAAAAAATTCGGCGCACCTACCGTTACCAAAGACGGTGTTTCGGTTGCCCGTGAAATTGAATTGAAAGATCCGGTAGAGAATATGGGCGCACAGCTCGTGAAAGAAGTAGCTTCTAAAACAGCCGACCAGGCGGGTGATGGTACCACCACCGCTACCGTTTTGGCACAAGCCATTGTAAAGGCTGGTTTGAAGAACGTTGCCGCCGGTGCCAATCCCATGGACCTCAAGCGCGGTATCGACAAAGCCGTGATTTCGGCCGTGAAGTCGCTCCGCAGCCTGAGCATGGAAGTAGGCGATGATTTCAGCAAAATTGAGCAAATTGCCACCATTTCGGCCAACAGCGATGCGGTGATTGGCAAACTCATTGCCGACGCCATGAAGCGCGTGACCAAAGAAGGTGTAATCACCGTAGAAGAAGCCAAATCAACCGAAACCTATGTGGATGTGGTGGAAGGCATGCAGTTCGACCGCGGTTACGTATCGCCTTATTTCGTAACCAATGCCGACAAGATGGAGGCGGAACTCGAAAATCCGTACATCCTCATCTACGACAAAAAGATTTCGGCCATGAAAGAACTCCTCCCTGTGTTGGAGAAAGCGGTTCAAACCGGTCGTCCGCTCCTCATCATCGCCGAAGATGTAGATGGTGAAGCCCTTGCTACCCTGGTGGTAAACAAAATCCGCGGTTCGCTCAAAATCGCTGCCGTAAAAGCCCCTGGTTTTGGCGATCGCCGCAAGGCCATGTTGGAAGACATCGCCATCCTTACCGGCGGTACTGTGATCAGCGAAGAGCGTGGTTACAAACTCGAAGCTGCCGATTTGACCTACCTCGGTCGTGCCGAGAAAGTGAGCATCGACAAAGACAATACCACCATCGTAAACGGTGCGGGTAACAGCGACGACATCAAAGCCCGTGTGAACCAAATCAAAGCCCAAATCGAAAGCACCACCAGCGACTACGACCGTGAGAAGTTGCAGGAGCGTTTGGCCAAATTGGCTGGCGGTGTGGCTGTATTGTATGTAGGTGCCGCTACCGAAGTGGAAATGAAGGAGAAAAAAGACCGCATCGACGACGCCTTGCACGCCACCCGTGCGGCTGTTGAAGAAGGCGTGGTTCCTGGCGGTGGCGTGGCCTTTATCCGTGCCATCAAAGCGCTCGACCGCATCAGCACCGACAATGCCGACGAAAAAACCGGTGTGGCCATCGTGAAGCGCGCCCTCGAGGAGCCTTTGCGTCAGATTGCCGAAAACGGTGGTGTTGATGGTTCTATCATCGTTCAAAAGGTGAAAGAAGGCAACGGCAACTACGGTTACAACGCCCGTCTCGATAAATTCCAGAACATGTTGGTGGCCGGTGTCATCGATCCTACCAAGGTATCGCGTGTGGCCCTCGAAAATGCAGCCTCTATTGCTGGCATGTTGCTTACTACCGACTGTGTGATCTCTGAAGATCCCGAGAAGGAAGCAGCACCTGCCATGCCCGGCGGCGGCATGGGCGGCATGATGTAAATCGGCGCCACTGCTTTAAACACGAACCCCGCTTGCATTGCAGGCGGGGTTTTTTCATGGAAGGCGCTGAGGGTGGTTTGGGGCAATTTACTGCCTTCCATCAGACCACGGTCATTTTTTTAATAATTGAATCAGCCGTTGTTTTTTGCACTATCTTGCTTGTGACATACCCGGCGAAGCTGTGCAAAAACGAAATGCCCATCAGATGTGGAACAACGGCCAAGGCTACCAAGCCTACGGCGACCTCAACCTGCTCAGCTGGTACCAATGCGATCTGGCGCTTCGGCTCCGCTCAGCGACCTAACGAACCAAAAATACCCTATAGGGCCGATTTGGCATACAATACAGAACGCAACGTAGCTGTATCCCCAATGGCAATCTTGAATCTTGAATTTTAAATCCCCATTAACACCCCTTTAACCAGCTTTAAGTTTTCTTTAACATCCCTGCATGCTTGGGCGAGCTAGTTTTGAGCCAACAAAATCCCAACGCATGAAAAAACCAGTTTACATCCTCTTTTTTGTCCTCTTCGCCAAGCTTGCCCTGGCCCAAAAGCCTTTCGAAGGGCGCATCCAATACCGCGAAACCATTCGGTTTAGCATACAGGCAGAGGGCCTCGACCCGGCCATCCTCGACAATATGCCCAAAGAACGGGCCTCGCAACGCGAGCTATGGATCAAAGGCAACGAAAGCATCTACCTGCCCGTTGAAAAAAAGGAGGTGGCCGACGATGAACTGCAGGCCGAAGGCGGCATGCGCATCAAGTTCAACATGCAAGAACCCAAAATGGCCATCTACACCCAGCTCGAGAAAAAAGAACAGCTGCGTTTGCAAGAATTCATGGACCGCACTTTTCTCATCGAAGCCAAGGTCGACAGCCAAGCTTGGAAGCTCCACGGCGATACCAAAGAAATTTTGGGCTATAACTGCCTGCGGGCCTCGCGCAAGGTCGATACGTCGGATTTGGTGGTTTGGTTTGCACCTGCACTGCCGGCCAATACCGGTCCCGATGGCATGAGCAATTTACCCGGCTGCATTTTGCGCATCGAATACGGCACGGGCGACAGGCTGGTGGAAGCAGTAGGCATTGAGCCCATGGCCGTTCCAGATGGCAAAATTGTCAAACCCAAGGAGGGCAAAAAGGTAACGGCCGAAGAGTTCAAAAAGATCCAGGAAGAAAAGATGAAGGAGATGATGGAACAGTTTGGCGCGCCGGCCGGTGGAGGAGGTAATAGGGTCATCATTCGCATGCAACGCTAAAATGCGCACCTTCATTTGTTTGTTGGGCTTGCTGTGCAGCAGCCTCAACAGCTGGGCTCAAATGCCTTTACAAGGAGAAATGCGTAATGCCGAAGGCAAAACCTTGCCCTTTGGCACGGTGGCCCTGCTCGATGTGGCCGACAGTACCCTCCGTTTTTTCGCCATCACCGATGGGGCAGGCGCTTTCCTCATCAAAGACACCAAGCCAGGCCCGTACTTGCTGCAGGCTTCGTTTTTGGGCTACGAAACCCTGTACCGCAGCATCCAATTGCCTGCCGATGCCCAGGCGCCTTTGCTGCTGCTGCTCCAACCCAAAGCCAATCAGCTCGGTGGGGTGGAGGTAAGCGATGAGCGCATCCCCATCCGCCTCAACCGCGATACGGTAGAATACGATGCCGGTGCCTTTAAAACCCGCGAAGATGCGCCGGTAGAAGAGCTGCTGAAAAAACTGCCTGGCGTGGAAGTCGACCGGGCCGGCAACGTAAAAGCCATGGGCGAAAACGTGAAGCGGGTGCTGGTAGATGGCAAGGAGTTTTTTGGCGAAAATCCCCAAATGGCCACGCGCAACCTGCCCGCCGATGCCATCAAAAAGGTGCAGTTATACAACCAAAAATCGGAAGAGGCCGAACTCACAGGCATGGACGATGGCAGCCGCGAAAAAACCATCAACCTCATGCTCAAAGACGATAAAAAATCGGCCTGGATGGGCGAAGCGCGCCTGGCTGGAGGCACCAACCAGCGCTTTAAAAGCGAGGCCAAGGCTTTCCGCTTCAGCCAAAAGCACCAGTTTGCAGCCCTGGGCATGGGCAACAACACCAACCAGGTGGGCTTTAACATGCAAGACTACCTCTCGTTTAATGGGGGTTTGGGTTCGGTAATGCAAGGTGGCGGCATCCAACTGGGCGGCTCGGGCAATTTGCCGGTCGATTTTGGCCAGCCGCAAACGGGCATCATTCGGTCGGCGGCGGGTGGACTCAACTACAACTACGAGCCCCGCAAATTCCACCGTTTCCACAGCAGTTTGCTGAGCAACCACAGCAACAAATGGCTCGAGGAAAGCAGCTTTTCGCAAAATTTTTTGCCCAACGGCAGTTTTGAGCGCGAAAGCGATATGCAGCAGCGCGACCGCAATACCGGCCACCGCTTGAACCTGGGGTACCGCAACCGCATCGACAGCATGCGCAACCTGCAAAGCTCGGCCTATGCAGGCTGGAGTTTGTCGCGCCGCACCACCGAAAGTTTCTCGCGTCAGTTCCAAGAAAAGCTGCTGTTGAACAGTCAGGATGCCTTGAGCAATACCCTGGGCGATCAGTGGGAGAGTGGCGGGCAGCTCAGCTATTTGCAACGGCTGCGCGGCAGGTTTACCATCCTGCGTTGGAGGGCCGAAGCCGGTTTTCGGGGCGATTTGAGCGAAACCGACCGCCGCAACCTTACCTTGCTCACCGGCAATCCGCTGCCCTTGGCAGAATCGTTTTTCCAGGGCAACCAAAGCCAGTTGCAGCGATACGATGCCAGTGCTTCGGGCAGCTATCGCCTGCAACCCAACTGGGCCCTCGAACCCGAGCTGCGTTGGCAATACCGCAACGAAAGCCTCAACCGCAAACAGGGCATTTTGGGCAACGAAGCCGGCATCGACAGTTTGAGTCCCGATTTCAACCGCCAGTACACCGAGTGGAGTCCCCGCCTGCGCCTGCGCAAACTGGGAGGCAAATACCAATTTCAGCTTCAAGCTGGTGCTGCCTTGGCCCAATGGCAAAACGCTTTGTGGCAGCAGCCCTTGGTAAATGCCTCGGCTTGGTACCCCATGGCCAGTTTGTTGGCCGAAAAGGAGTACCAGAAAGGCCGCCGCTGGAGTGTGCGTTACGATACGCGCCTGCAAGAAGCGGCAGCCGTGCAATTGCTGCCCGTACCCAATGTGCTCAATCCGCTGCAGCTGGTTTTGGGCAACCCCCACTTGCGGCCCGAATTCATACAAAGCGTGAACATGAACTGGATGCTTTTCGACCAATTCAGTTTTACCAGTTTGTTTGCGGGCTTGCAGTTTACCCACACCCGCGACAAGGTGAACTGGGAACGGCAGGTGGCCCCCAACCTGTTCCAGCAAATGCGGCCGGTGAACATGCCCAACGATTACCGCCTGAGTGCCAATGCCGATTTCAGTACGCCCTGGCGCAAAGCAGGTTTGATGTTGCGTTTGCGAGCCGCTGAAAGCTGGAACCGGGGCTTCAACCTCATCAATGGCGATGTAAACCGCACCGATAATTTCACCCACAACCTCACTTTCAGCATCGAAAACCGCAAAAAAGAGAAGCTCGATTGGTCGACCGGTATCAACTGGCAGCGCACCGATGCCTTTTTCAGCCTGCAGCAAAACCTCAACCAGGTATTTGTACAAACCGGCTTTTTCGCCGATTTGAGCTACCAACCCAATCCCCTGTGGAACATCAGCACCCATGCCGATGTGGCCCGTTTCGACGACCGGGCCTTTGCCCAAGTGCGATGGGTGCCTTTGGTGCGTGCCGAACTGCAGCGTTTTGTGCTGCCCAACAAACGCGGCATGCTTTCGCTCGAGGTGTTCGATTTGCTCAACCGCAACCTCGGCATCAACCGGGTGGGCGACGCCAATTTCTTGCTCGAAACCCGCAGCAACCGCATCGGTCGTTATGTGTTGCTGGGCTTCAAGTACCGCTTGAACAAATTCGATGGCGGACAGAACGGCGGGGTGAAGATTGAAATGCGGCGGTGAGCAGACGGCAGGCTGCAAATAGGGTCGTGTTTTTAACCGCTGAGGCGCAGAGGTATGCATTTCGCTTGAAAGGCAGCAGCATAGCGGCAAGCCTGTACCTCATGATTGGCAATTTTCAGTGCAAGGAACTGCTTTCTGCGGCGCCGAGTGATCGGAGCCATTTGGCCTGCGCTACCATGGTAGCTTTGCCGGAGGGCACAGAGGAGATGAAGTGTAAAAGTGAATTTTCTGCGTTTGCTGTGAAATCTGCGGTTAAACCCCGGAGCCGCAGGCGATGCCCATGACATCTTTTTCCCATGTGGAAGGGTAGTAGTTTAGATTCATTTTAAACAAGCCAGAAACCGCTGATTATACGGTTTCTTGCTTGTGGATTGCCCCTTGCAAAACTATTTTTGCGTTGCACTAAATATTTAGGTTTTTTCCATGAATAATATCGCAACGTTCTTGCGTTCGTCAATCGGTCGCAAGCTCATGATGGCCCTCACCGGCTTGTTCCTCATTCTCTTCTTGGTAGTCCATTTAGCCGGTAACCTGCAGTTGCTCGCTGGCGATGGGGGTGAAGCATTCAACCGCTACAGCTACTTCATGGCCAACAACGCACTCATCCAAACGGTTTCGAAGTTGAACTTCCTGTTCATCATCCTGCACGTGATTTACAGCATCTGGCTTACCCGCACCAATGCAGCGGCCCGTCCTGTTGCCTATGCAGGCAAAGCCAAAGAGGTACAGTCGCAATGGAGCTCACGCAATATGGGCATCTTGGGTACCCTCATCCTGTTGTTCCTCATTGTGCACCTCAAGAGCTTTTGGTACGAGTTTAAGTTCGGCGAAGGTTTGCCCATGATCATGGCGGGTACCTACGAAGGACTCAACCTCGATATTCTCGACGCTTACACCGTGGTGGCTTCGGCTTACGCCAGTCCGGTTTACGTAGCCATCTACCTCTTGGGTATGGCCGTATTGGCTTTCCACCTTTTCCACGGTTTTCAAAGCGCTTTTCAAACTTTAGGTCTCGGATTTAGCAAATACAAAAAACTCATTCAGACCGTAGGTGTTATTTATTCCATCCTCATCCCCGTATTGTTCGCAATCATTCCGGTGGTGATGCACTTGCAACAACACTAAAAATACCGATCGCATGAAGCTCGACGCCAAAATACCTTCGGGTCCTATCAGTGAAAAATGGACCAAATACCGCTCTACTGTTCGCCTGGTGAGTCCGGCCAACAAGCGGAAACTCGACATCATTGTAGTGGGAACCGGACTGGCCGGTGCCTCTGCAGCTGCCTCACTGGCCGAATTGGGCTATAAAGTGAAGGCTTTCTGCTTTCAGGACAGTCCCCGCCGCGCCCACTCCATTGCCGCCCAAGGGGGTATCAATGCCGCCAAAAACTACCAGAACGATGGCGACAGCACCTACCGCTTGTTCTACGATACGGTAAAAGGGGGCGACTACCGTGCCCGCGAAGCCAACGTTTACCGATTGGCCGAAGTGAGCGCCAACATCATCGACCAGTGCGTGGCCCAAGGTGTACCTTTTGCCCGCGATTACGGTGGGTTGCTCGACAACCGTTCGTTTGGTGGCACCCAGGTATCGCGTACGTTTTATGCCCGCGGTCAAACCGGACAGCAACTCCTGCTAGGTGCCTATTCAGCCCTCAACCGCCAAATTGAAAAAGGACAAGTAGAAATGTTTGCCCGCCACGAAATGGTGGAAGTGGTGGTAATCGATGGCAAAGCCCGCGGTATCATTGCCCGTAACTTGGTTACCGGCGAATTGGAGCGCCATGGAGCGCATGCCGTGGTATTGGCCAGTGGTGGATACGGCAACGTATTCTACCTGTCGACCAACGCCATGGGTTCGAATGTAACCGCTGCCTGGAAGGCCCACAAAAAAGGTGCGTTCTTTGGCAATCCTTGCTTCACCCAAATTCACCCTACTTGCTTGCCGCAGTCGGGCGAATACCAGTCGAAACTCACCCTCATGTCGGAGTCGTTGCGCAACGACGGCCGCGTATGGGTGCCCAAAACCAAGGCCGATGCCGAAGCCATCCAAAAAGGCACCAAGGTAGCTGCCGATATTCCCGAAGATGCCCGCGACTACTACCTCGAGCGCAAATACCCGGCTTTTGGTAACCTCGTTCCCCGCGACGTGGCTTCGCGTGCCGCCAAAGAAGTGTGCGACGAAGGACGTGGCGTGAACCCTACTGGTTTGGCTGTATTCCTCGATTTCCGCGATGCCATCAACCGCTTGGGCAAAGACGTGATCAGCGCCCGTTATGGCAACCTCTTCGAGATGTACGAAAAAATCACCGGCGACGATCCGTACAGCACGCCGATGAAGATCTATCCAGCAGTGCACTACACCATGGGCGGTTTGTGGGTCGACTACAACCTCATGACCACCGTGCCTGGCCTATATGCCATCGGTGAAGCCAACTTCTCTGACCACGGTGCCAACCGCTTGGGTGCTTCGGCCCTCATGCAAGGCCTGGCCGACGGTTATTTCGTATTGCCATACACCATTGGTGATTATTTGGCCGATGAAATCCGCACCAACGCCATCGATACCAAACACGCTGCCTTTGAACAGGCCGAAAAAGATGTTGCCGAGCGTTATAAGCTGTTTACCAGCATCAACGGCAAGCAGTCGCCCGAAAGTTTCCACCGCCGTTTGGGCAAAATCATGTGGGAATATTGCGGTATGGCGCGCAATGCCGAAGGTTTGACCAAGGCCATTGCCATGATCCAAGACCTCCGCAAAGAATTTTGGAGCGATGTGCGTGTTACCGGCGAAATCAACGCCTTCAACCCCGAGCTCGACAAAGCCATGCGCGTGGCCGACTTCATCGAATTGGGCGAATTGATGGTGCGCGATGCACTCACCCGCAATGAATCATGCGGCGGTCACTTCCGCGAAGAAAGCCAAACCGAAGAAGGTGAAGCCATGCGCGACGATGAAAACTATGCCTTCGTTTCGGCTTGGGAATTCACAGGTGTAGATGCTGAGCCCGTATTGCACAAAGAAAGCCTCGAATTTGAAGTTGTAAAACTCACCCAAAGAAGTTACAAATAAGATGAGTAAGGAAAATCTCAATCTCACGCTGAAAGTTTGGCGTCAGAAAGGAAAAAAAGATAAAGGTGGGTTCGAAACCTACAAGCTCAAGGGCGTATCAACCCACGCCTCTTTCCTCGAAATGATGGACGTGCTCAACGAACAGCTCATCAACGAAAACAAAGAGCCGGTGGCATTCGACCACGACTGTCGCGAAGGCATTTGCGGCATGTGCAGCATGTACATCAACGGCCGTGCCCACGGTCCGCAGCGTGGAACCACCACTTGCCAGTTGCACATGCGCCACTTCGAAGACGGCGAAACCATCACCATTGAGCCTTGGAGGGCAGCACCTTTCCCGGTAATCAAAGACTTGGTGGTCGACCGTTCGGCCTTCGACAAAATACAGCAGGCGGGAGGTTATGTATCGGTGAATACCGGTAACGCACCCGACGGCAACGCGATTCCCATCCCCAAAACAGATGCAGACGAGGCTTTCAACGCAGCAGCTTGTATCGGTTGCGGTGCTTGTGTAGCCGCTTGTAAAAATGCTTCGGCCATGCTGTTCGTATCTGCCAAGGTATCGCAATTTGCCTTGTTGCCGCAAGGTCAGCCTGAGCGCAAAGAGCGTGTACAAAAAATGGTGGCGAAGATGGACGAACTGGGCTTTGGCAATTGCACCAATACAGGTGCATGCGAGGCCGAGTGTCCGAAAGGCATTAGCATCTCCAACATCGCGCGCATGAACCGCGAATATGTGGGTGCTGTTTTGGCACCTGGCAACTAAGAATTGTCACGCCAAGGTTAAGAAATCCGGCTGCACTTGCAGCCGGATTTTTTTATGATTAAATTTCCGTGAAAATGCAACAAAAGCCTATTGTTTTGCATTTCTATTGACATGCGGAAACCATTACTCGGTTTGTTTTTTGTGCTTGCTGCCGTGTTCTCAGGAACAGCGGCCTGGGCTACCCACAACCGGGGCGGTGAAATCACGTTCAGGCATTTGAACAACCTGACCTACGAAATCACCGTAGTTACCTATACCAAAGACCAAAATGCCGCCGACAGGCCAACATTGCCAGTTTCGTACAATTATGGCAATCCGGTTCGCATGGATACGGTGGTACGACAATCGCGCACCTTCGTTGGAAATGACATCGTAAGAAACATTTACATTACCACCCATACTTTTCCGGGGCCAGGTACTTACACCATTTCGGTGACCGATCCCAACAGGGTAGGAGGCGTCCGCAATATTCCGAGCTCCATCAATTCACCATTTTACATCGAAACGCGTTTGACCATCAATCCGTTTTTGGGGCCAAACAGTTCGCCAACCTTGAATTTCCCGCCCATTGATTTTGGATGTGTGAGAAGGCTTTTTGTGCACAATCCAGGTGCGGTAGATCCCGATGGTGACTCCCTTTCTTTCGAAATCACCACCAGCAGAGGAGAATTCGGTTTGCCCCTGCCTACCTTTTATTTTCCATCGGTATTTCCAGTATTGTATGTCGATGGCCAAACTGGCGATTTTATTTGGAATACACCCGATACCGCAGGCGATTATAATTTTGCCATGATCATCAGGGAATGGCGCAACGGCGCGAATATTGGCACCATTTTACGCGATTTTCAAGTAACAATAGCCGCTTGCAGCAACCGACCACCCATTATTACGGTGCCACGCGATACCTGCATTTTAGCGGGTACAATCTTGCAAGCCAGTATTTCGGCCCTCGATAGCGATAACCACGTGATCAACTTGCAAGGCGTGGGCGCACCCTTGGCGCCACCTCGTGGCATTATTACGAATGGTCCGGCCATTTTCAACAACCAAACAGGACAATCTACGGTGAGCTCCACCTTTGTTTGGCAAACCGATTGCAGCCACATCCGCCGCGATCCTTACCGCATGGTATTCAAGGCCGAGGACAACGGCAATCCGCGTTTAACGGCCTATGAGGTATGGAACATCCGGATCATTGCACCGCCCGTTCAAAACATTCAAGCTGCTTCGAGAGGCGGAAAAATCACGGTTACGTTCGACCAGCATCCTTGTGCGAATGCCTTGGGCTACAAAATTTACCGCAAGCAGGGGAGCGGTCCATTTACCCCCGATACCTGTGAAACCGGTGTGCCTGCCAGCACTGGCTATGTGCTCATTGATACGCTCATGGGGCGGGCCAATACGTCCTATGTAGACGACAATGGCGGATTGGGACTCCCGTCGGGCGAGGAGTTTTGCTACCGCGTTACAGCCTTTTTCAGCGATTTGGCATTTAATCCGCTCGGTGGCTCAGAAAGCATCAGCAGCGATGAGGTTTGTGAAGTGGTCTTGCGCGATTTGCCCTTGTTGCAACAAGTTAGCGTGCGCAATACCGATGCGGCCAATGGCAGCATTGCCTTGGGCTGGTTGCCTCCAGTTGAATTAGATACTATTCAGTTCCCGGGACCATACCGTTACCGTTTTTTCAGGGCCGACAATGCCAATATGGTCAACCGAACGCCCATCCAAACCCGTTCGTACGCTAATTTTGCAGCCTTGCAAGCAGATTCTACCTTGGTAGATACCCTCTTCAATACAGAAGTAGGGCCATGGCATTACCAAATGGATTTTGATGCATTGGGCAATACAGAAGTGGGCAAATCAACCCCTTCTTCATCATTGTTCACGCGCATTACAAGCTTCGACAGTCGGCTGCTCATTTCATGGGAATATGAAACCAATTGGTTGAACGACTCTTTTTATGTGTACAAAAGAGACATCAATGGTGATTTTCAGTGGATTGGTGCTTCAACCTCCAACGCATTTGTTGATACTGGCCTCACGAACGGGGTGTTGTATTGTTATTATGTAACGTCTTTCGGGCGATTTGCCAATGCCATCTTACCCGATTCGTTGCTCAATGATTCCCAAATTGCTTGCGGTATGCCGACCGATACGGTGCCTCCTTGTCCGCCTGTTTTGGCAGTACAATCAAGCTGCGATGCCTTTACCAACAGCCTGTCCTGGATCCAATCCATTGAGTGCGCTCCTGATTTGTTGAAGTGGAAGATTTATTACCGTCCAACACTTTTAGCGCCCTATGTGCTTTTAGACTCCGTAAAGGCCGATCAGCCGGCAGCGTATATGCACCTGAATTTACAAGCATCGGTGGCAGGTTGTTACGTAATTACGTCCATAGACTCGAGTTTGAATGAATCGGGATTTAGCAATGAGGTTTGTGTAGAAAATTGCAATTTGTATGAATTGCCCAATGTATTTACCCCAAATGCCGACAATTTCAATGATTTGTTCAAGCCCTTGGCCGGATGGCGTTTTGTGGAAAGCATTGATCTGATCATCCTGAACAGGTGGGGTCAGCAAGTTTTCAGGACGCTTGATCCTCAAATCAATTGGGACGGTAAAAATGCTTTGGGGGAAGATTTGGAGGAAGCAACGTATTACTACCGGATCAAAATCAATTTCCGAACTTTAGAGGGCATCAAACCTGTTGACCGCAGCGGTGTTGTAGCTTTGCGGAGATAACGAAAACATGTTTACAGGAATCATAGAATCCCTGGCCAAGATTGAGGCCATTGAAACAGAAGGTGGCAACGTACACTTTACCTTGTCATCCAACATCAGTGCAGCGCTGAAAATCGACCAAAGTGTTTCGCACAATGGGGTATGTTTAACGGTTGTAAAGCTATTGGAGCATACCCACACGGTTACGGCTATCAGAGAAACTTTACAGAAAACAAATCTCGGTACATGGACGGTTGGACAAGCCATCAATCTTGAACGTTGTATGCCAGCCAATGGCCGTTTCGATGGGCACATCGTACAAGGCCATGTGGATCAAACTGCGCAATGTGTAGATATACTGGAAGAAAATGGCAGCTGGCGCTATCGTTTTGAGTTTGATCAGAGCACCGGCAACATGGTTGTTGAAAAGGGGTCAATTTGCATCAATGGTGTTTCTTTAACGGTGGTGGATGCAGCTGATGCAGCCTTCAGCGTAGCCATCATCCCCTACACCTATGAACATACCAATTTTCATGCGTTGCAACCTGGGTCTGTGGTCAATCTTGAATTCGATATTGTTGGCAAATACATACAACGCATGCTAAAACAACAAGGCGCATGGATTTCAACGCACTAGCTGGCTTTCTTGCTGAATTAAGGCAGAACAATCACAAGGAATGGTTTGACGCCCATAAACCTACCTACCAGCACTTGCGGGCTGATTTTGTTGATTTTGTCAACGCCTTGATCGAAGGTGCTGCCAGCATTGACCCGCAATTGGCTGGCCTGCAAGCAAAAGATTGTTTGTTCCGCATTAACCGTGATGTGCGCTTTTCGGCCAATAAAAACCCTTATAAAACCAATTTTTCGGCTTACCTGAGCAAAGGAGGCAAAAAATACCCGGGCGCCGGCTATTATTTTCATTTCGAACCCCAAGCTTCTTTTTTGGCTGCTGGCATTTGGATGCCTGAACCAAATTTATTGAAGGCTATCCGGCAGGAAATTGACTATGGATGGGAAAACTTTGCCACGCTATTGCGTCAAGCCGAAAAAAATGGTCTGAGCATGGAAGGTGAGAAATTAGCGCGCCCGCCAAAGGGATATGAAGCAGAAAATCCTGCCATTGAAATATTGAAATACAAAAGTTTCGTGCTTACAGCTCCTTTTGTCATGGAAAGCAATTCGCTTGAGCTACGCAAATCTTTTGAGACCCGCATCGCTGAGCTGAAGTCATTTGTCTATTTCCTCAATCAGGCTTCCGACGCGGAATCATTGTGATGTTGCTTCGGGCCAGGTGCATATTGCAAAATGGCAGCAACGAGCTTTTCTTTTACCAGTGGTTTCACCAAGATGTCATTCATGCCCAAATCAAGGGCCAATTGGGTGCTATCGTCAAAAACATCGGCTGTTACGCCAATGATGGGGAGCTTAGGGGCATAATGCTCAGAGGACGGATCGCGTAATAAGCGCGTTGCCGCAAAACCATCCATCACAGGCATACGCAAATCCATTAACACCAGGTCAAAAGCCCTGTTTTTCAGCAGTTCTAATGCTTCAAGACCGTTGTTGGCGATGACGGGGTGGAGCTGATAGGGTCGCAGCAACAAATGCATTACCTTTTGGTTCATGAGGTTGTCTTCTACATAAAGCACTTTTACCGACGACAAATCGAACATAGAAGGAGAGATTACTTGGGTGGTTTGAATATCTGCAACTTTCGCAACTTGGAAGCCCAGCTCAAAGTAAAATGTACTACCTGTATTGGGAATTGACTTTACTTCAATATTGCCGCCAAGCAATGCAATAAGCCGCTTGGTAATGGCAAGTCCCAGTCCGGTGCCACCGTATTTTTTTTGAATGTGTGATCCACCTTGGGCGAAGCTATCGAAAATGCTGGGCAATATTTCCGGGGCAATCCCCACACCAGTATCCTGCACTTCGAACCGCAGCTTACAGCTTGTGGCATCCACTTCCAATGCAGAAATATCGAGCTTTACATGGCCTTCGTGGGTGAATTTGACGGCATTCCCAACCAAATTCAGGATGATTTGGTATATCCGCGTGGCATCGGTGAAAACGTATTTGGGAACGTCATGTCCTACTTCAACCTTGAGTTCGATGCCTTTTTGAATGGCTTTTGGCTTCAGTAGATTGCTTATTTCTTTGGCGATTTTCGACAAAGAGGCAGGGCTCTTTTCGAGGTTGATTTTGCCTTCTTCGATACTTGCCAAATCGAGTATATCATTGATAATGACCAAGAGAATTTCGGCCGAATACCTGATCGACTGCAGCTTATCGAGGGCCTCACTGCCTTTGATCTCACTTTCTAATAGCTCCGTTAAGCTCATGATGGAGTTCATTGGCGTTCTGATTTCATGGCTCATATGCGACATGAAGTCGGTTTTGGCCCTTAAGTGTTTTTCGGCAAGTTCTTTGGCTTTTTTCAGAGCCAGGTTTTGTTCGAGCATTTGCTCGTTTTGTTGTTCAATTACGGCTTGCGACGCTCTCAGTTCAGCATTGGTTTTTCTTTGGCGAAGCAGTAGCAAGGTAGTTAGTACAATGCCTGAGAGACTGACAAGCACGAGCAATAGCAAAAGCCGATTGCGCAGCTGACGTGCTTCGAGCAGTTGTTCGCGTTGCGCAAGTGAGGCACGTTCAAATTCAATTTCGGCCTTTTCTTTTTTGAGTTTGCGCTGATTTTCCATCTCCAGCAGCTTGCGATCCACTTCCTGCTGCTCAACGCTTTTGGCAGTAGCATGGTAACTTTCGAAGGCTTCCAAAGCTTGTTGCCATTTTCCTGCTTTTTTGAAAGTCTGGTACCGCAATTCATGGGTACGCATGATGCCTTGTACATTGTCGATGCTCACGGCCAGTTCAAGGAGTTTTTGGTAAATGGCTTCGGCTTTGTCGTATTGTTTGCGCGCTGAAGCAATTTCGGCCTGCACCATGTAATGAAAATCAAGGCGGTCGAGCATATTAAAGCGCATCAGGATGTCCAAAGACTTTTGTATAGAGCTATCAGCGAGCTTTTCTCTGCCCAATGCCTGTAAAAGACGCGCCTCACCACAGTAAATGTCAGCCAGTTCAGAATACATTTGGTATTTCTGCATGGTGTCAATGACGTCGGCCACAATGGCCAATCCCTCTTCAAAGCGGCCCTCGCGATAACGTAAACCGGCAATGTAGTTTTTGGAATGCGCGGTTAATCCGTAAAGTCCAGCTGCTAAACGCATTTGTGCACTCCTGTTGAACATACGTTCGGCAAGAGAAAAAATGCCTAATTCTATGAATAAAATGCCAAAATTATTGAGTACCATTGCCGCGCCAAAGGCATAGTCCTTTTTAAGCGCAGTGTCGAGCGCGGACTGTAATGCTCAAAGGCCTTGGGGAAGTTTCGCTGATCGTAATAAATGTTCCCAATGTCAATGAGCCCAAAGACAAACAAATCGGGATTTTCCTGCTTTTCGCGAAATGAATAACTTTTTTGGAAGGATGCAAGGGCTAAATCGCTGTAGCCCCTGATCCGTAGTATGTTGCCTCTGGCCGTGTGAAACATGGAGGCAAGCTGCGACCATTCACGACTTTCCGTGATTTTAATGCCCTTGGCAGCGTCCTGCATGGCCGCCACTGGGTTAAGAGAAGTGTTTTTGGTGACGAGTTCCAGCAGCGGCATCAAATAACTGCTGTCGGTGATGCCTGCTCGCGCAAGGGAGTCGCATAAATGCGCCAGATTTTCCGTTTGCTTTTTGCTGTATTCGTATGGCGAATGAATTGCACTCCCCAGAAAAGGAGATACTGCCCTTTGTCCAAACGCTGCGGGCGCTAAACACAAAAGGAAAAAGAATACTTGTTTCCCGACCAAACCAAACACGACATTAAGGTACTGCTTCCCGTTGAAATGCAAGCTCAAAAAATGAAAAAAGCCGGCAAATTGCCGGCTGTTATAATGAATGGAGCGATATCAACTTTTGGCTGTACTCAATTCGAGGGCGATGCCAATCTCGTCGGAAATGGCTTTGTCGCCAAGTTCAGGGAAAAATTTGCCTGATTTAAACTTGATGTCCCACAGCGTACGATCGATGTTAAAATTGGCTTTGGCAGTAACACCTAAATCATCAATCAACACATTGGCCGGAAAACGAATGCCCTGTGTAATGCCTTTGATGGTCAAATTGCCTGCAATCGTGTGGGTATTGCCTGCTGCATCGGGAGTCGCCAATGCCTCTACACCTGTAATGGTGAATGTGGCTTCGGGGTGGTTGGCTACACTGAAAAAGTCGTCAGAGAACAAATGATCCGTCAAATCCTTGTTCTTACCGGGATCGGTCAAATCTTCCACTACAATGGTTTTCATATCGATGGTAAAAGAGCCACCGGTTAATGTATTTCCCTCGAGGATTAAATTTCCTTTGCTGATTTGAATGGTTCCAAAATGTTCGCCGGTTAATTTTTTTCCTGTCCATTTGAGCTTGCTGCTTGCAATGGCGAGTCCGGCATCGCCATTGCCACTGGCTTCAGCCACTTCAGTAGTGGCAGCCGTTTCTTGAGAAGCATTGTCGTTCGAACAGGCCATCGTGATTGCGGCCAAGGCGAATAGAAGCGTGATTTTTTTCATCAGAATATGTTTTATGGGCTTATAACCATTTGACGACCTAAAATGTTCAGGGCTGGTAATACAAAGGTGCGCCAGGACCAATGGGTAGCTCCAAACTGATCCAAATACCGAAAAGCAACACCCAGCCCAACATAAATACAATGGTATACGGCAACATGGTGCTGATAACGGTTCCAATGCCTGCTTTTTTGTCGTACCGCTGAATAAAAGCCACAATGAGGGCAAAATAGCTCATCATGGGTGAAATGATATTGGTAACGCTATCGCCAATGCGATAAGCTACTTGGGTGAATTCTGGAGAATAGCCCAGCAACATGAACATGGGGATAAATACCGGTGCCATGATAGCCCATTTGGCAGAGGCACTGCCCATTACCAAATTGATGACAGCAGCTACCACAATAAAACTGCCCATGAGTGCAAAGTCGCTGAGTCCCGATGCCTTGAGCACATCGGCTCCTTTGATGGCCACAATCAGGCCCAGATTGGTCCAGTTGAAATAAGCCACAAATTGGGCGGCAAAAAAGACCAATACAATGTACGAGCCCAAGGTTTCCATGCTTTTGGCCATGCCTTTCATCACATCACTGTCTGATTTAAAGGTGCCAGCACCCACGCCATAGGCAATGCCACAAATCGCCGCCGACAAAAAGATAAAGGCCACAATGCCCGACATAAAAGGCGATTTGAGAATTTCACCCGTTTCAGGATTGCGCAAATAGCCGTCTGCAGGCAACAAGCCTCCCAAAATAAAAGCTGTAAAAAGTACCAAGCCGATGGAGGCGAACAGCAGCCCTCTTTTTTCAGGAGCATTCAAGCCCCTGATTTCTTCAGGTTTTTCATCTCCTTCATACACTCCCAAACGGGGCACAACCACCTTTTCGGTAACCCATGTGCCCAAGATGGATATCAAAAAAGTAGACACAAACATGAAATAATAATTCGCCGCAGGGTTTACGGTATAGCCGGGCTGGATGATGCGTGCAGCTTCTTCTGATAAACCAGCCAGCAAAGGATCAATGGTTCCCAGCAACAAATTGGCGCTGTATCCGCCCGAAACCCCTGCGAAAGCGGCTGCCAAACCCGCCAAAGGGTGCCTGCCAGCTGCCAGAAAGATAACCGCCGCCAAAGGAACCAATAACACATAGCCTACTTCGCTGGCGGTATTGGAGATAACCCCGGCAAATACAATGACAAATGTGAGCAAGCGTTGGGGCGAACTCAATACCACCAGGCGCAGCACTGTGCCAATCAGTCCGCTTCCCTCAGCAATGCCAATACCCAATAAGGCCACCAAAACAGTCCCCAAAGGTGCAAACCCCGTGAAATTGACCACCATTTTTTCCAAAATCATGTGCAGGCCCTTGGCCGACAAAAGGTTGAAGGGCTGTACGGTTTCGCCCGTGCCAGGATGCACCACACTCATGTCGAATTGGGCTACCACCCACGACAGTATGACCACCAACAAGGCAAAGCCGGCAAAAAGCGTGGCTGGATGTGGCAATGCATTGCCAACTTTTTCAATGACGCTTAAGAAGCGATCGACTGCACTTTTTTTCATATGCTATTTTTCAAGAATGAGTAAATCGAAGACGGTTGAATGGGTTGAGTCGGTGATTGACCTGCTAAAGCCCGTTTTTTCGCGCAATGTGGCAGTTTGCTTTTGGGCGGCCTGACTTTGTTTTTTGGTTTGCAGAAGGATGATACGTCCGCCGGATGGCAGTATGGCCATGCTTTGTGACAGCAACAAGTCTAAATAATCGGGTTGGAAATGGTTGAGCGGACGGTCGAACAAAATGGTGCCCGGCAATTGTGTGCCCGCTTTTAAGCCGGTAGGGGCCAAAACGACTGTATTGGAAACTGTACCTTCGAATTCGGGCATATTGCCCAGGCGGTTGATGTTTTCTTCGGTGGCCATAAGCTGTACACGGTAACCGCTATTGGTCAAAGCTGCGAGCAGATACAGGCTGTCAGGAGCGTAGTAATACACTGGAAGTTCCGGTTGGCTGTGCAGTATCTGCCGGAGAAAGGGCGCCAAAGCAGTTACAGCGGCACGTGTATCTGATTTGGGTGGTACAGGTGTTTTTCGGCTGCATTGTATGAGCACAAGACCGGCAAACACATACAAAATGATACGGTGGAGCTGATGCATGGCCGCTAAGATAACAAGCATCCGAACCATTCGAAGGTCTTGCTGTTATTTTTGCGTCGTGCTACGTATTGCATACCATCCGCTTTATTGCCATCCACTGCCCGCAGGTCATCGTTTTCCCATGGAGAAATACGAATTAATTCCAGCGCAACTATTGCACGAAGGCAGCATTACACCTGCGCATCTTTTTTCGCCAATGCCCATGGCAGAGAACGATATTCTACGGGTACATACGGCCGATTACTGGACACGCATGCGTGATTTGCAATTGAGTCACCGAGAAATGCGGCCAGTTGGTTTTCCACTCAGTGCAGCGCTGGTTGCACGCGAAATTACCATTGCGCAAGGCACACTCGATGCGGCCTATTATGCCAAAGCATACGGAATTGCCATGAATGTGGCCGGTGGAACGCATCATGCATATGCCGATCGGGGGGAGGGCTTTTGCTTGCTGAACGATCAGGCCCTGGCAGCAGCAGCCCTGCTCGCTAAAGGCGAAGCTGAACGGATACTGATTGTCGACCTGGATGTACATCAGGGAAATGGAACGGCCGCCATTTTTGCAAACGAAGCACGGGTATTTACCTTTAGCATGCACGGCAAGGACAACTATCCTTACCACAAAGAAAAATCAGACCTCGACATTCCCTTGCCCGCTGGCACCACCGATGGTGCATATCTGGCCTTGTTGCACGAACACTTGCCCGAAATCATGCGCAGGCACCGTCCCGATTTTGTGTTTTACCAAGCCGGGGTAGATGTTTTGGCAAGCGATAAACTAGGCAAATTGGCCTTAAGCCTCGAAGGTTGTAAACAACGTGACAGGTATGTGATGGAGCTTTGCAAAAAAGCCGGCATACCCATGGTTGTTTGCATGGGAGGAGGCTACTCGCCTGATATCAAAACCATTCTCGAAGCACATTGCAATACCTATCGACTGGCACAATCCATATTTTTTTGAATGTATTGACTGCAGGCACAGAATGCAGTAGTTTTGAGCAAAACGAGCGTCATGAAAAAAATGTTATTGTTGCTGCTTTTCGTAGCAACAACCATCGCCGCACAGGCACAAGCCAAGAAAAATTTTGAAGGCACAGTCCAATTCAGCTTTGAGGTCAGCGGCGGAGGTGAAGAAATGGAAATGGCCAAGGCGTTTATGCCAACAGGTTATTTTTTTCGCATCAAAGGAGAAAATGTGCGCATGAGCATGCAAGGTGGCATGATGGCAGCCATGATGGGCGATATTGTGGTAAATGCAGGGAAAGAACAGACGTTCATGTTGAATGAAGCCAGTAAATCAGCCATGCTGATGCCCAAAGAGGAAAACAAAAACGCCTCATCTGCCGCTGATTTTGTGGTAGAAACAGGTGCCGACAACCGGGTCATCGCAGGAATGGCATGCAACCACTTCCTCGTCAAAACCAAGGAAGGGGCCACAATTGCCGAATATTGGGTAACCAAGGAGTTGCAAGTCAAGGTGCCAAAATCAAAAGCAGGTGGTAATATGCTCACCCAGGGAGGTGCTTATGGCATTGAAGGATTTCCGTTGCGGGTACTCATGATGCAGCAAGGCATGCAAATCGTGATGGAAGCCAAGGAGGTAAAGGCTGAAAAACTGGAATCGAGTCTGTTTGAAATACCCAAAGGATTCACCGTAAGCGACTTCAATCCGGCCATGTTCCAAATGGGCGGTGACGAATGATCGAAGAATCTTACAATCCCTGGAAAGTTGTTGCGCAACAGCAGGTATACGACAATCCTTGGATCGAAGTCACCGAGTACAAGGTGATCAATCCCGGGGGCAATCCCGGCATTTATGGCAAGGTGCATTTTAAAAACCTGGCCATTGGCATCGTGCCGCTGAACGCGAATGGCGAATTGGTATTGGTAGGACAATACCGTTTTCCGTTGAATGCCTATTCGTGGGAAATCCCCGAAGGAGGTGGTAAAATTGGTATCGATCCGCTCGAATCGGCCAAGCGCGAACTGCTCGAAGAAACCGGTTTGGTGGCCAAACAATGGGAGAAGCTTTTGGAATTGCACCTATCGAATTCGGTGAGCGACGAATTGGCCATTTTGTACCTGGCCACCGATTTGGAACAACATGCCGCCGAGCCTGAAGATACCGAAGAATTGGCCCACCGTTCGCTCAGCTTAGAAGCTGCCTACCGTGAAATTTGTGAAGGCCGCATCACCGATGCCATGACGGTGGCAGCTATTCAGCATTTGATGATTCGAAAAGCACAAACCTAAACCCGCTCGGCAAGCTTTTGCTGGAGCAAGGTACCCACATGCTGGTCGATGGGAAAGGTGAAATATTCCCTGGCGTTCAAAGATTGCACCTCTTTCCATATGAAAACGGCATCTCTCACCGAATTTTCGTCCAGTTCGCGGCGGTTCGGCACAAATTTGTGTGCTGATTGTACGAGGTAATAAATACTTATTACCTGCACCTGAGGGTCAAAAGCCGACGCCACAAAAAAGTCGGTGGTATAAAAATGTTCTTTGACCTCGATGTCAAGGCCGGTTTCCTCTTTGAATTCGCGCACCACGGCTGCTAAGGTGCTTTCGCCCGGTTCCAAACCACCACCCGGAAATTTGCACATCCGCCTTCCTTGGTACATTTCTTCGGCTACCAGCACCTGACCATCGGCCAGCAATAGTCCGTACACGCGAATGGTAAAACGGCTTGGTCGTGTCTGCATGAAGCAAAGGTAAGTCGTGTCCGGTACATCCTTCACATCTGCATTACATCAGCCGCACCGAAAAAGTGTAGCTTTGTGGCCATGAATCGCAATTGTTTTTTTCTTTTGGTGGCACTTAGCAGTGTGTTGTCATGCAAAGCGCAAAAGCAGCTACCCACTCAAACGGCGCCAGCTGCGCAAGCTTTAAAACCCGTAGCACCACCTCAAGCCCCCAAAAACATCATTTTTTTGATTGGTGATGGCATGGGCACCAGTCAGATTTACGCAGGCATGATTGGCAATAAGAATTTTCTGGAGCTCGAGCGGTTCAAGCAGCTGGGATTCATCAAGACCTATTCATACGACAACCTCATTACCGATTCAGGTGCCGGAGCCACTGCCTTCAGCATCGGAAAAAAAGCCTACAACAATGCCATAGGCGTAGGTCCCGATACCTTGGCTTACGAAACCATTTTGGAATCAGCCGCAGCTGCCGGAAAACACACCGGATTGGTGGCCACTTGTGCCATTACGCATGCCACGCCCGCTTCTTTTGTGGCGCATGTGCCGCACCGCGAAATGCACGAGGACATTGCTTGGGAATTTGTGCACAGTCCACTGCAGCTGTTCATTGGGGGCGGACGCAAGTATTTCGATCAGCGCATAGATGGCCGCGACTTAATGGCCGAATTGCGGATGAGAGGATTCCATACCATCACATCCGAGGCTGACATGGAGCAACTCGATGCCGCCTATAAAATGGCCGCTTTGTTGTGGGAAGATGCCGCCACACCCAAACACAAGGGACGCGATAACATCTTGCCCCGCGCTACCAATTTTGCCATTCAACGCTTGGCAACCCACGAGCAAGGCTTCTTTTTGATGGTGGAAGGCTCACAAATCGATTGGGGTGGCCATGCCAATGAAACCGATTACATTGTACAAGAAATGATTGATTTCGATCAGGCCATTGCGGCAGCCCTCGATTTTGCCGAAAAGGATGGCCAAACCTTGGTCATTGTAACTGCCGACCACGAAACAGGGGGTTTTGCCATCAATGGTGGAAATAGCACGACCGGTGAAGTAAAAGGAGCCTTTACCACAGGCAAACATACTGCGGTGATGGTGCCCATTTTTGCTTTTGGTCCCGGTGCAGAAATGTTTACAGGCATTCAGGAAAATACCGATGTATACCAGCACCTCATGGCGCTGTGGGGTTTAAAGCCAACCAAAGGCCCTGTGCATTGGTCCAAAGTAAAGCGTAGTCCTAACTAGCTACCACTAGCCGAAAGCCGTTGCCATGTAGATTAACGATTTCAACATGGGGGTCGGCCGATAAATACTTGCGCAGTTTGGTCACATACACATCCATGCTCCGGCCGGTGAAATAGTTGTCGTCTTTCCAAATGCGTTGCAAAGCCTCGCTTCTGCTCACGACTTTGTTGGCATTGCTGGCCAGCAATTGCAAGAGCTCAGCTTCTTTCGGTGACAAGCGAATGACCTCTCCTTGAATGGTCAATTGGCGCAGTGCGACATGGAAATGGAAATTGCCAAGGCTAATTTCTTCCTGCAAAGGATTGTGTTGCTGTTGCACTCGATGCAACAATGCCTTGATTTTGTAAAGGAGTACCTCACTGTCGAAAGGCTTGGTGATGTAGTCGTCGGCTCCCAGTTCAAATCCTTGTACCACATCTTCCTTCATGCTCTTGGCGGTGAGGAAAAAGAGGGGAATGCTTTGGTTTTGTTGCCTGATATGGCGGGCGAGACTAAAACCATCCATTTCGGGCATCATGACATCCAAGATGCACAAATCGAACGCCTCTTCGCGGAATGCTGACAAGCCTTTTGAGCCGTTCTGACACAGTCGTACGCTGTAATCGTGTAACTGCAGGTAGTCTTTCAATACTGCCCCAAAATTGGGGTCGTCTTCAACCAAGAGTATTTTAGTCATTTGCTTGAGGGTTTAGCGGTAATTGCAATACAAAAGTGCTTCCTTTACCTATTTGACTTTTCACTTCAAGTCGGCCACCATGTGCTTGTACAATGGCTTTGGCATAACTCAATCCAAGTCCAAATCCTTTCACATTGTGTATATTTCCTGAAGATACGCGATAGAATTGATCGAAAATGTGGTCGATTTGTTCTTTCGACATGCCTATGCCGTTGTCGCGAAAGGAAATACTGATCCAGTCTGCTTTATAAGCCGTTTGTACCACAACATGCGGTTTTTGGCTGCAGTATTTAAGGGCATTATCCAACAAATTGGTGATGACGTGGATGAGGTGGGTTTCATCGGCCCGAAAGGTCAGCTCGCATCCTTTTTCCAGGGTAATGCTGCCTTCTTTTTCGGTGAACTGCATTTCCATGAGCGCAATGGCATGCTCCAACAAGTGCTGGCTGTCGATTTCGGCAAAATGCAGTTGCAGCTCCTTGCGTTCAAGACGTGCAGTTTGTAAAATGAGCTCAACATGCTGATTCATGCGTCTATTCTCACTTTTGATTATACTGATGTATTTATCGATGGCTGCAGGTTCGCTTTTTACTTTATCATTTGCGAGGGCATCGGTAGCCAAATTGATGGTGGCCAGTGGCGTCTTGAACTCGTGCGACATATTGTTGATGAAATCACTTTTTACCTCCGAAAGGCGCTTGTGATGCATCAGGTAACGAAATGCAGCATAAAAAATCCCTGCCACCAATAGGAAAAGCATGCCTGCCAAAAAGTACATGGCGCGCATACCCTCGCCTAAAAACGAAGATTCTTCAATAAAAAAGAGCATCAATTGCTCGTTTTGATGAAAAAGGTCATTTGGAAACAAACGGGTTTGGTACAAGTGTACTCCTGAAGGGAGCTGACGATTGTTGCCGAACACGAGCTTGTTTTCATCACCTTCTTCTCTGCTTACCCAATATTGGTAGGACAATTGAATGCCGCTCTGTCGCAAATTGGCAGCCAAAATTGAATCAAATTGCACCTGACTAATCCGCTTTTCGATGGGTTGTTTGGGGGCAATAAAATCGCCCAAAACTTTTGCCAATAGACTGTCGATAGGTACATTACGCTGCACGATGGTCTTTGCCTTATCTTTCTCTACCTTCAAACGGTTCATGGGCACGACTGCTGTAGCCGGTGCATGCCCTTCGGTATTTGCAAAACTTGAATTATAATCTGAACGAATAATTACCCTTTGGATGGGGGCCTTTTCTATTTGTTTCAAAACAACACTATCTCTTAATGAAAGGGCGCGTAACATACTATCAGCCTTGTGTTCAATGCGATAGCTGTAACTCAATTGGGAATGCCCAAGTGCGGAGGCTTTTTGAAGTAAGCTATCAGCTTTCTGGAGCACTACCACATCTTGCATATGCTGTATGTCCACTTTAGACGGAACCGGCAAAGGCATGCCTTTCACCAAGCTATCGCTGTAAATAAACACGGTAGCTGTGCCCGTATTGTTGCGTTTTTTAGGGGGGGGCGGTACCTCCACCGTATCGTAAGCGTATAGGAGCGAGGCACCTGCAAGCGAGTCAAACTGCTTCACCCATTTTTTGCCATCCATGGCTTGTTGCAACAAGCGTGATGCTTCCATGCCCTCCAAACTATAATTTGTTTGTCGCAAGGCCTCTGCAACAGCTTGGTCAAACTGTGCCTGCCGAGTAATGCCAACCTCCCTCAACCAGTACCATTGCATGGCAACCAAGGCCAATAGGCTCAGGATCATGCCGATGGTGAGCATAAACAGCTGGTTTCTTTGCTTCATAGAACAAAAGTACTCGCCATTTGGTAAGCGTTTTGAAGTTTAACTTTTCCTTAACCAACACAAGCCTTGCTCGAAATAATCAATTTTATTCGTCTCAAATAAGCAGCTTTTGATTTACCGATACTTGCAAAGGCATTTTTTTTGGAGCAAGGATTTTCACCTTTTTGAAGCGCAAAGGCGCAACAAAGTGGTGGGTTTCTTCTTGATTACGACCCTTCTAACAATGGTCGTAACCAATTTGAGTGAATGGCTCATGGGTTATCCAATGAACTGGATAGGCAATGGTATTGGCATGTTCACCATGAGTGTGGGTTTTGTATTTCAATTTCAAAAAACGCACCGTCACCGCAGCCTTTACCCTCATCATTAGCGTAGTGTGTATACTGCTGGCTGAAATCTTGCGCATGGACCTTTCACAAGCGGCATATCTCTACCTCATTGCCCTCGTTGCCGTAGTACCATTCATTGCCGACCTCAACAAAAAGTGCCATTTCGAGGTCATGGCCTTGATTCCCATCCTGGCGCTTGTTTTTGTATTTGTTTTTCCATTTGACCCTTGGGAACCTTTAACAGAGCTGCAAATGTGGAATGGCCACAGGGTGAATGTCGCTTATTTTGCCCTTCTGACGTTCGCATTCATTTATTCCATGGCATTTGCCAACAGGCGTTTGGTGAAGAATTTAACCGAAGGCGCAAGTCGGCTAGAAGCCATTTTGGAACAAACGAGTTATATTATTTGGTCGGTAGATGCGCAGTATAACCTGGTGCATGCCAATCATAACTTTTATGCTTCGTTCAAAACATTCACCGGCATTGAGTTGCAAACCGGCGACAATATTTTAGATGCACTCAATACGGCAGGTGCCAGTTTTTGGAAAGAACATTACGATGCAGGTTTTAATGGGCAGTCGGTGCAATTTGAATATTCCTATCCAGAAAACGGTATCGAACGTACAGCTGAAGTTACACTTTATCACGTATACAACCAACAAAACGAAATCAGATGGGTATCGTGTTATTCCAACAACATCACCGAATCAAAAAAGCTGCAGCACGAACTTGAGAAAAAGACCAAGGACAGGGAAGAAACCATGGAGCTGGCACATATTGGCTCGTGGTACAAAATCCCCGCTGCCAATCAGTTGAATTGGGACGCCAGAACGGCCCAAATCATGGGCGTTGGTGAAGAAGCAACAACAGTTGCATTCGATTTTTATGCTCAATTGGTGCATCCCGCCGACGTGCCCAAAGTGATGGAAGTGGTTGGAAAGCTCGACAATACCAGAGATGCGCAACAGTTAGAATACCGGATTATCACGCCTGATGGCCGGGTGAAATATATTTTTGAACGTGCCAAGCCGGTATTAGATTCGGATAACAACGTCATTGCATTACAAGGCTATACGCAGGATCTTACCGAGTTGAGGTCGGAAGCCGTGTTGAACGAACAAACACGCAGGCTACTTGAGGCGGTGAAAGATGCTACCGAAATGCTGCTGGCAGCAGAGCGTCCTGATCAAAATGTAGCAGACGCCTTACGCAGTGTGGCGAAAGCCGTGGACGCCGGACATGCATGGCTGTTTGCGCATTTCGAGATGGATGGTGTGGATTGTACAAAATTGCTGACGCCCGATTTGTTGGGGCCATAGGTGACAGCCAATCAAAAGACATTGCTTACCAAAGGCTTCGGATACCAAGCCATGGGGCTCGATATGTGGTACGCCAAGTTGCGTGCCGGACAGGTAATTGTAGGCGACGCAGACAAGGAAGTCATCACAGGATTGCCAGCCGATTTTAACCTGCAGCGATTTGTGGTATTGCCCATTTTTGTGCAACAAAAGTTTTGGGGATTTGTGGGCTTCGATGGCGTAGCCCCTTACCGCACATGGACGAATAACGACGAAAACATACTACGTGGGTTTTGCAATTCCATTGGGGCAGTTATACGCATGCAAGATTACCAGCGGAGCCTGCAAGAAGCCAAGGAGATTGCAGAGCTTGCGACACAAACCAAAACCAATTTCCTTTCCAACATTTCGCATGAAATCCGAACACCCATGAACGCTATCATGGGTCTAACTGAATTGTTGTTGCCACAGGAAACAGCTCCCGAAAAACTCGAGTATCTGCACGCCATCCAATATCGGTCGGACAACCTATTGCGTTTGATCAACGACTTGCTCGATTTGAACAAAAATGGAGGCAAACAAAATGTCGCTCGATCACTCAGCATTCGCCATTCGCGAAATGCTCGTGCAATTCGAAAGGTAATGCGTTACCTCACACGCGACCGAGAGGTGCAGATTCATATGGTGATAGATGAGCAAGTGCCTCAATGGGTAAAAGGCGACCAAGTACGACTGAACTGGATTTTGATGAATCTGGGAAGTAATGCAGCGAAATTCACAGAAAAAGGAGAGATTTCGGTCCGCACAAAAGTCTTGTCAGAAGATGAAGACAAAATCATGCTGCGTTTCACCTTCAGGGATACTGGCATTGGTATTCCAGCCGAAAAACTAGACAGTATTTTTGAAAGCTTCGAACAAGCCGACAAACAAATTAGCCGCAAATATGGTGGGACAGGACTTGGACTTACTATTACCCGCAAATTGGTTGAAATGATGGGTGGCGTTATCAGGTTGCAAAGCGAACCAGGCGTTGGGTCTACATGTACAGTAGAATTTTCCTTAGAAAAAGAAGTTCAAACTGGCATGCCGCAACAAGATCTCGCCAGTTTGCAGGACAAGGACTTGCATCAAGTACGTATTTTGGTGGTTGAAGACAACAAAATCAACGTAATGCTGGCAACCAAATTGCTGGCCAATTGGAAAGCTGCCTATGAAGTGGAAGAGCATGGTTTAGAAGGAATGCAAAAATTGCAAGCGTCGCAAAATACGATTTGGTGCTGCTTGATTTACAAATGCCAGTAATGGATGGATTTGAGTTGATTGGCAAAATTCGTAGTGGCGAAGCTGGTGAGCAAACTGCCATGCCTGTAATCGCCCTCACCGCCGATGCCTTTGATCAAACCAAAGGCAAGGCATTTGAAGCCGGCTTCAATGATTTTGTGAGCAAGCCGCTCAAGGCCGACGAATTGTATATGAAAATAAAGGCTTGGCTACGAATAGCCATTCCGTACGATGGAGCAGGTTAGCGCTTTTGTTTGCATCGGTCACTACAGTATTTCACATCGTCCCACACCTTTTCCCACTTTTTGCGCCAGGTAAAAGGCCTTCCACAATTGCTGCAGATTTTTTGAGGTAAATCGCCTTTGCGAACCATTTTTCCTTTGGCCATCAGGTATCGTTTTTTTCGTCGAACAAGCCGGTTGTTTTCTCCGCGAATTTTCGCATCCGCGATTTTACATGGGTTTTGAGGATGCGTTTGCTTTCGCTTTTAGCGGCCATACTGCCTTTGGTGGCCCACAGCTCGGCGCGTGCCCTTGCTGCTGCCGTTTTTAGGTTAACCACGGGCCAGGGGTAGTTTGTGCCCAATACACAGCCATAACTTTGCTGCTCCAATGCCGTCATTTCCCAAGGCGTATGCAGCAAGGGCAGGGGAACTGCAGCCAACTCAGGCACCCATTGCTTGATGAAACTGCCTTCGGGGTCGTGTTCTTGCGATTGTTTCACCGGATTGTAGGTGCGAATGGTGTTCACACCCATCACACCAGCCTGCATTTGAAACTGGGGATAATGTATGCCAGGTTCGAAATCGAGAAATGCCCGGGCGAGGTGTTCGGCACCCCGTTTCCAATCGAGCCACAAGTGGTGGGTCAAAAAACTCACCAACATGGCCCGCATCCTGAAATTGAGGTAGCCTGTGGCCAACACACAGCGCATGCAGGCATCTATCAGCGGGTAGCCGGTTTGGCCTTGGGCCCAGGCTTCGTAATGTGCTTCGTTCCAGTCGGTGCGAATGTGGTCGAATCCGCGGTTGAGGTTCTCAAACTCCATGCGGCACTCGGTTTCAAATTTTTGGATGAAATGGCAATGCCACACCAAACGCGAGGCAAAACCACTCAAGGCCCTTTGATTGGCCGTGGGTTGCTTTTTGGTTTGCTGCAAAGCCTGGTAAACCTGCTTCATGCTCAAATTGCCCCAGGCAAGGTACGTACTCAAACGCGAACAGCTCTTGCGGCTGGGTTCGGGCTTGCTGATGTGGAAATGGTAAGAGGTATGCCTGTCGTTGAAAAAACTATGCAGGTATTTCCAAGCCATGCACTCACCCCCGGGCTGCATGCCTTTGGCTTGCTGGAGGCTCGCATATTCCCAGGCCTGCTTTTCGAGCCATTGTGCCAGCTCTTGCGACAGTGCAGCAGGCACAAGCTGGGCGATATTTCCCTGCGCCTGTGGCTCGAGCATGCGTTTGAACCAGTTTTTGTTCCAATCGTCGCGCACTTGACAAGGCCTCACTACGCCATTGGTCGCAAATTCTTTCCAGAAGATACCATTTTTTCTGAAGAAGCGTGCTGCGGCTTTGTCGCGCTCAAAGGTCAGCTGCAAACCCGTTTCTTCGTAGCTCAGTACATTTTCCATGGGCCAAACAGCATGCAAGGCCTCGAAAAAGGGCAGGGCTTCGGCCCGAATCACCCAGAGTTTGTGTCCGTATTCGGCCAATTGGCTTTGCATATCGCGCAGCGAGGCGGCTACAAAATCCCAATGCCGCTGGTCGTACTGCGGCGCAGCCACCAACGAAGGCTCGAGCAAGTAAAGCAGCAGGCAAGGCTCCCCTAGCCCGATGGCTGCTTCGAGCGGGGCATGATCGCGCAGCCGCAAATCGCGCTTGTACCAAATCAGGGTCGACATACCGCAATGTAACCCCTCTGAGGCGCTGAAAGTTTGAGCTCAGTACAATTCGGCCAGCATACACCGCACACTGCCGCCGCCTCAACTTCACCGCCAATGTCTCGGCGATTTCCGGCCAAGCTGCGCCAGCAGTGCCGGCCAAAAGCCTCTGCTTCCTCGCGGCCTGCAAAAAGCCTGTGCCTGCACTGAAAATGCTGCAATTCAATGCGCTTAAAGCCTTCAACAGCTGCATTTAAGCTTATTTCCCTTGGAAATTCCCACCGCGCCTCTGCGGTTTACAGCCCGCTTGAGCTCAGTACAATTCGGCCAGCATACACCGCACACTGCCGCCGCCTCAACTTCACCGCCAATGTCTCGGCGATTTCCGGCCAAGCTGCGCCAGCAGTGCCGGCCAAAAGCCTCTGCTTCCTCGCGGCCTGCAAAAAGCCTGTGCCTGCACTGAAAATGCTGCAATTCAATGCGCTTAAAGCCTTCAACAGCTGCATTTAAGCTTATTTCCCTTGGAAATTCCCACCGCGCCTCTGCGGTTTACAGCCCGCTTGAGCTCAGTACAATTCGGCCAACATGCAGCGCACACTGCCGCCGCCCACCGCCTCAATCGTCGGTATTGCCACCACCACCGGCTCGGCCCGCTCGGCGATCCACAATTGCTGATAAGGTGTAAAGGCTTGCCAAGCGGTTTCCGACAACAAAATCATGGCTTGGCCGTGCCGGTTGGCCACCACCAGGGCATTGCAGCAAAAGGACTCCATTTGTTCGCGGCTCACAGCTACCACACGCCTGCCGTTGCGCTCTAACAAAGCCGCCAGCAAGGCCGCTTCATCGGCATCGGGCAAGGCTTTAAAACAAGCAATGGCCAGGCTCGGAGAAACACTCAGCACCACATTGGTGTGGTAAATGGGCGCAGCTGCACGGTCAACGGCCTCAAAAAGCACGGCCTTGTAGCCCAGTGCAGCGGCTACCTCATGTACCAAATGGGCATTGGTGCGCAACGAACGGTTGGCATACACCAAACGGTGGGCATGGTCGAACACCAAACTGCCAGTACCTTCGAGATACATTTCGCTTTCCGACTTATTTCGCAAATCGGTGCATGGGGTGTAGCCCTGGGCTTGCAACCAGCTAAGGTGCTCGGCTGTTACCTCAGCCCGGCGGTTGGGCGTGGCCATGGGGTAGAGGAAGAGTTTGCCACCGGCATGGGTGCTGAACCAATTGTTCAAAAAAACGGCATCGGGCTTGGGCGGTTCGGGCGAATCACGCAGCACCTCAAAGTCAATGGCAGCGGCTTGCAAAGCTTGGGTAAGGGCTTCAAATTCGGCCAGCGCCAAGGTGTGCACATGGTCGGGCATTTGGCTTTGCTGAAAGCTGTTGCTCGCTGCCGTTTCGGTATTGAAGCCAAAGGCAGCCGGTTGCATGAGCAGCAGGCGTTTGGCCAGGTGATTTTGCATGCCCTAAATTAGCGAAACGGGCGGTACGCCGGGCTTGGCATAAGGAAAACGAGCCGCCGCTTCAAAGCGGTAGTAGGTATCTAGTCCGCCCACCCCGGCCGCGCACAGTTCATCGAAGCGAATATTGCCATCGGTATCGAGTGCCGCCTCGGCTACCCACACTTCCTGCACCTCGCCAATAACGAGCATGGTGCCGTTGAGGGGGATGTCGGTTTTTTGCACCAACTTCAAACCAATACGCAAGGCCGATTCGGCCACATAGGGCGCCGCATGCGTTTCGCTGTACCAAGGTGTGAAGCCGTTGGCCTCAAATTCCGATTGGTCGTCGGCATAACGCGCACTGCACTGGTGGGCCGAGGCCAAGCGGTCGGTGGGCACGCTGTTGAGGGTGTAAACCCCCGTTTCGAGGATGTTGGCCAAACTGTGCTGCTTGGCATCGAGTGGACGGAAAATGAGTCCCATCAGCGGCGGATGCGCCCCAATGTGCATGGCCGAATTAAAAATGGCCAAATTGGTCAATCCAGCGGCGTTTTGTGTACCCAACAATTGCGCCGTTCGTACCCCACTCAGGCAGTTGATGAGGTTGGTGCGGAACTGTTTTTCGGCGCTCAGTATATCAGAAAGGCTAAAGTTTTGCATAGACTTGAATACACAAACGACAAACGAAGGGGAGGAAGGTTTTGATGGCTTATTTCACGCACACAACGTGTAGGGGTCATTGCTGCTCAGGTCCCATTCAAAATGACAGGTCTGCACAAGGGAGGACTGAGTTGGAAGATGTAGCTGTCAAGGTGTTTTGCTAAGTTCAGCGGTTTACTCCAGCAACGACTACTCCACAATTTCTCCCTTCAACGCCTTCCCATACGTATCGAGCGCTCGCTGCCGTGCCATTTTGTGGTCAAACATTGGCCGGTAGTTCAATCTTTAATCTCTGCGGGCTCCGGCCAATTTGCGAAGCAAACTTGGCCAAAAGCCTCCGTTCTCTTGCGGCCAGCGTGCAGCCTTTTGGTTGCACTCAATGAAGATTTACATAGGCGCAAAGTTGTAAAACTAGGTTTAAGTCTTTCTTCGAGCAACCAGCTCTCTGCGCCCCCCGACGCCAGGGTCGGGGTCTAAGGATCAGCGGTTTAAACCCGTCGGCTCAAGCCAGCTCGCCCTTCGACGCCTTTCCATACGTATCGAGCGCCCGCTGCCGTGCAATGCACTTTGGTGCGTATACGTTTTTAATCGCTTGCACTTGCACCATCAAATGCTAAAATCCACCCAAAGGCAATTGTTTTGATTTACATTAAATAGCATGCGAATAGAACAGGTATAGACGTTGGATAAGGATTGTTTTTATTATTTTTGATAGCAAAGAGGAGGCGCTCATGAATACTGCAGACCTAAATGTAGACTTGGTAAACAATTATTTTGCTATGCTCAAGCATTTGAATAAGCGAGAAAAAACAGCCTTGATTGCCAAACTAACACACTCCATGCATGCTAAAAATGAAGAAAAGGGTGTTGATTGGGAAGACCTTTTTGGTTCTTTAAAACTTGATGAACCAGCCGAAGATTTTATAGCTGGACTGAAGCAAGATAGAAACTTCAAGCGCAAAACTTTGGATTTGTGAATAAGTATCTGCTAGATACAAATGTTTGCATTTACTTCCTAAATGGAATGTTCAATCTCAAGGAAAAGATACGCAGCCGAGGCTTTGAACATTGTGCTATTTCAGAAATTACCATAGCAGAGCTAAAGTATGGGATTGCAAAAAGCACCAGAAAGGAAGCAAATGCCATCGCCCTTGAATCTTTTCAATCTAGCATTGAAATTTTACCCATTTTTCCTGTACTGGATGTTTATGCTGCCGAAAAGGCACGACTGAAGATCAAAGGAAGCATCATTGATGATTTTGACCTGCTTATTGGCGCAACGGCTATTTTTCACAACATGGTGTTGGTGACCAAGAATATCAGTGATTTTGATCGCTTGAGCGGTATAGTCATTGAAGACTGGACCGTGTCTTTGTAGAAGCTCCAAGTAAGCCGATCAACGAAACGCTGCTGTTTAAACCCGTCGGCTCAAGCCAGCTCGCCCTTCAACGCCTTGCCATACGTGTCGAGCGCCCGCTGCCGTGCCAGTTTGTGGTCAACCATGGGGCGGTAGTTCAAGCTTTCATCTCTGCGAGCTCCGGCCAATTTGCGAAGCAAACTTGGCCAAAAGCCTCCGATCTCTCGCGGTCAGCGTGCAGCCTTTTTCTGCACCAGAAATGGTTTTTCATAGCTACCAAGCATTAGAACTGAACTAAAGCTCTTCTGGAGGCAACTGGTTCTCTGCGCCTCAGCGGTTTAAACCCGTCGGCTCAAGCCAGCTCCCCCTTCAACGCTTTTCCATACGTATCGAGCGCCCGCTGCCGTGCCATTTTGTGGTCAACCATGGGCCGGTAGTTCAAACTTTGAAACTCAGGTACCCACTGCCGGATGTAGCTGCCTTTGGGATCGAATTTTTTGGTTTGCTCCTCGGGATTAAACACGCGGAAGTACGGCGCTGCATCGCAACCCGATCCAGCAGCCCACTGCCAGCCGCCATTGTTGGCAGCCAAATCAAAGTCGAGTAGCTTGCGGGCAAAGTAAGCTTCGCCCCAACGCCAATCAATGAGCAAATGTTTCGTAAGGAAACTGGCTACAATCATCCGTACCCGGTTGTGCATAAAACCGGTGGCATTGAGTTCGCGCATGCCGGCATCTACAATGGGATAACCGGTTTGTCCGGCACACCACTTTTGGAACTCGGCTTCGTTGTTCCGCCAAGGGATGTTGTCGTAAGCGGGTTTGAAAGAGCCAGAGGCCGCATGTGGAAAATGCCACAAAATCATGTGGTAAAAGTCGCGCCAGATAAGCTCGTTCAAAAAAGTTTCATTGAGTGCCTGTGCTCTCCTTGCCAAAGCGCGTATGCTGATGGTACCAAAACGCAGGTGCACGCCCAAACGCGAAGTGCCGCGTATGCCCGGAAAATTGCGCTGCTCGTCGTACACCTTGATCAAGGCATCGCCTACTTCTTCCTGGGGAAAAGCGATTTTGCTGGGTTCAAAACCCATATCGGCCAAAGTAGGCAAGGGCAGGGGCTGGGTGGCGTAGAGGTTTTGGGGGGTAAAGGCGGCCCCACTGTTGCGTGCCTCCAAATCAGCCGGCTGCAAACGGACTTTCCATTTGCGGCTGTAAGGCGTGAATACGGTGTAAGGCTTGCCGTCGTCTTTGAGCACTTCTTTGGCCTCAAGCAGCACTTGGTCTTTGAAATGCTGAAAAGCTACCCCTTTGCTTTCGAAAAGCTTGTTGAGGGCTCCATCGCGCTGACGGGCGTATGGTTCGTAATCACGGTTGGTGTAAACGGCCGAAATGGGGTAGTCGTTCAACAGCTGGGGCCACAGTTCCAGTGGATCGCCGTGGAGCACCAACATACTTCCACCTAAACTTTCAAATGCTTGTTTCAACCTGCTCACATGCAGGTGAATAAAACTCACACGGGCATCGTCGCGGTCTTCGATTTTGTGGAGGATGGTGCTGTCGAAAATGAACAATCCCAGCACCGGTTGTCCCGATTGTAGGGCCTGATGAAGGGCGGTATTGTCGTCAATCCGCAAATCGCGGCGGAACCAGTGGATGGCTAGAGGAGTAGACATAAAGGCAAAACAATCGGATAGGGGCTGCGGTTTTGTTGGCAAAGGTAATTAAGCACAAAAGCAAAGCTATCTTTACCAACATGCCCGCAGCCTTACACTTGTCGCACTTTGAAGATGCTATGCCTACAGCGGTTTTACAATCGGGCGAACGCCTTTGGAAAGCAGGCAAATACGAACGCAACCAACTTGACGCCGAAAGCTGGCTCGTGACTTTCAAACAAGGTCGTCGACAAATACAGCTTCAATTGAGCTTGGCAGGAGAGAGGGTGGGTGCTTTCAGCTGCAGCTGCGACAAATCACCAGAACCCTGCGAACACCTGGCTACCCTGCTATTGCACCTTACGCTGGGCGAAGCGCAGGAGCAAATACCAGTCAAAAAGTCGAAAACCAAAGCGGTTGATCCACTGCTTGAATTGATTCAACAAGCGCCCCGCGAAAAGCTTGAAGCCCTGCTGCTCGAAATGGGCAAGCAAGATACCGCCATGCGTACCCTCATGGCATTGCGGCTGGGGCATACTACAACCACCAAGGCCAGTTACTATGCCGATTTGCACGAGGCCGTAACCGCCAAGCTTCGCAGCACCAAAACGGCCAAACCTTTCAAAAACATGGCCGATGAATGGAAACAGCGCATAAGTATTTTATCGAAACAAAAAGATCCGGCAGCTGCCCAAAACATGATCGACATCTGCTTGGCTGTACAAAAGCTGCTCGTCAACCAGGTCGACAAACACCACCACAGGCTTTTTCCCTTTTCAAGGGTGCTGAAGGCTGGTTACACCGCGCTTGAAAAGCGTACCGATTACCACATCGCTGATTTCGACCGCGAGAAGCACGACTTCCTCCTGACCTTCCTCGATGCCTACCCGCAGCGCTACGTTATCAACGACGACTACCAGCAATTGCTCGAAATGAATTTGGGGCTCGATGGCTTTCCCCGCGCCTTGTACAACCGTTTCAACGAACGCTACAGCCGCCTAAACGACCGCACCTGGAGCCGTTTGCTGAGCAAACTCATTGCCTTGGAACCGGCCAAAACCGAATTTTTTGTTGCTAAATTTTTCCAGTGCTGCTACGAACGCAACTGGGCTTTCGCCAAACAATTGGCCTTGCTTTCCGATGCTGCGGTACGCCTCAAAGCCCTGCAAACCTACTTCCAATTGATGGAAAGCACATTTAAAAGAATAGATCGGAAGCCGGAGTATAGAGAGTTGAAAGAGAGGCTTTTGGGTTGGCGAAGCTACGCTTCTGTGGGTGCCTTTCGCGCTGTGGATGAAGCTGGACTTCTGTTGATGCGCATTCGCGCTGGGAACGCTTCGCTGAGGTTAGGGGTGTTTGGCGAAAATCGAAAAAAAAGAGAATAGTGATCAAGACTAAGATTTGGCCTGAACATCTATTCTCTCAACGTCTATTATCTAGAACTCTAAGCGCTCGGCTCAGACTAGTTTTACCCCACTCATCCCGCCATCCACCGCAATCACCTGACCGGTAATCCAGCCAGCTTGATTAGACAAGAGGAAGGTGCTGAGCGAAGCCAAATCTTCGGGCTGACCCACACGGCCCAGCGGATGACGTTTGTTACCGGCTTCCAGCTTTTCGGGTGTTGCCAGCAAGCCTGCTGCCAAAGGGGTACTCGTGAGCGAAGGTGCCAGGCAGTTCACCCGTATTTGGTTGGCGGCAAATTCAGCAGCCAGCGACTTGGTTAGTCCTTCTACAGCACCTTTGGCGGCTGCAATCGAAGCGTGGTAGGGCATGCCCACCCGGCTGGCTACCGTGCTGTAAAGCACAATGCTGGCGCCAGCAGCCTTTTTCAGGCGAGGCAATACCTCGCGAATCACGCGGATGGCTCCCAACAGGTTCACCTGTAAGTCGTTTTGAAAATCGGCATCGGTGAAGCGGTTGAAGGGCTTCAGCAAAATGGTACCCGGACAATACACCAAGCCATGTAAATCCTCGGGCAAATGTTGGGTAGGCACGGGGTTTTGACTGGCTGCATCCCACATTTCCCAGCTGATGCCGGGCCTATTGGGTTCGGTGCGACTGAGGCTGTACACCTGTGCACCGGCCACCAACAACTGGTCGGCAATGGCCGCACCAATCCCGCTACTGGCACCTACTACCAGCACGTTTTTTCCAGCGAAATCCATTATTTACCGCTTAATTCAAGGTATTTCAAAAATTCGTTGCGGGTGGCTTCGTCCAAAAACTTGCCACTGTAATCGGCAGTTATGGTGCTGCTGCTGTGGTCTTCAACGCCACGCATGCTCACACACATGTGATGCGCATCAATCACAACGGCTACGTCGTCGGTTTGCAGTACGCGCTTGAGTTCGGCCGAAATTTGCTTGGTCAAACGCTCCTGCACTTGTGGACGCTTGGCGTAATACTCTACAATGCGGTTGATTTTGCTCAAACCAATCACATGCCCGCCGCTGATGTAGGCCACATGCGCCTTGCCCACGATGGGTACAAAGTGGTGCTCACAATTGCTGTAAAGCGTGATGTCGCGCTCCACCAGCATTTGGTTGTATTTGTATTTGTTTTCGAACAGGGCGATTTTGGGCTTGTTGGCTGGATCGAGACCGCTGAAAATTTCTTCCACATACATTTTGGCCACCCGGTGCGGGGTGCCTTTGAGGCTGTCGTCGGTGAGGTCGAGCCCCATGATGTTCATGATTTCGCGGAAATGCTTCTCAATGAGCTCAATTTTCAGCTCATTGTCAAGTGCAAACGCATCTTCACGCAAAGGGGTATCGAGTGATGTGCCTACGTGCGCATCGCCCATTTCATCGGCTTCGGCCTTATTCACCGGCGTATTCGACATAATTCCGTTCAGTTTCATATAAAGTTACTTTTAATTCGAATGGGTTGTTGATTTTTGCACGCAACAGCTGCCAAATCACCACACAAATGTTCTCGGCAGTGGGGTTGAGCTCGCGAAACTCTTCCGTGTCGAGGTTCAGGTTTTTGTGGTCGAAACGCTCACACACCTCTTCGTCGATGAGGTCGGCAAGCACCTTCATGTCCATCACATAACCTGTTTGCGGGTCGATGGGACCTGTTACATGCACAATGAGCTGGTAATTGTGTCCGTGAAAGTTGGCATTGTTGCACTTGCCAAAAACTTGCTGGTTGGTGGCGGCATCCCACTGGGGATTGTGCAGGCGGTGGGCCGCGTTAAAATGCGCTTTGCGCGATACAGTTACTTTCATTGTGACTTATCAACAGCAGCTTTTTGGTTTTGTTCAACTTTTAGGTGTTAAAAGTTAAACAAAGTAGTGGACTGCCAGGTCGAATTAAATTAAGTTGCTGATAAATTGGGGTTTACACATCTAACTATTTCGAAGGCACAAAAGTACAAAGATTTTGAAACCTGCCGTTCTGGAGTCTACTTAGGTAAATCGACACCCCCCACGTATCTTTACGCCCTTTAAACACAATCAACCAACATGGAGACCCGAAGAGGCAAAATCGTTTTTGGTGGGGCAGTACTCACCGAGCTGGCAAATGAATATGGAACACCTTTGTATGTGTACGATGGTGACCAAATCAAACGCCAGTACAAACGCTTGTCATCGGCTTTCCAAGGCATTGAAACCCGCTTTTTGTATGCGTGCAAGGCCTTGAACAACATCAACATCATGCGCTTGCTGCTGAAAGAAGCGGCCGGACTCGATGCCGTTTCCATCAATGAGGTAGAATTGGGCTTGCTGGCAGGTTTTCAACCGAACGACATCCTCTTTACCCCCAACTGCGTTTCGATGCAGGAGTACGAGCGGGCGGTGGAGCTGGGCGTGCGCATCAACATCGACAACATCAGCATCCTCGAACAATTTGGCGATCGTTATGGCAATACCGTTCCGGTTTGTGTGCGCCTCAATCCGCACATCATGGCGGGCGGCAATGTGAACATTAGCACGGGTCACATCGACAGCAAATTCGGCATCAGCATCCACCAGCTGCGGCACTTAACGCGCGTGGTAAAGTCGCACAACATCAAAATCAATGGGCTGCACATGCACACCGGCTCAGACATTCTCGATGCCGAGGTGTTTTTTACGCGGCGCTGAGCTGTTGTTCGAAGCCGCTGAGCATTTCCCCGATTTGGAGTACCTCGACTTTGGTTCGGGCTTCAAAGTGGCTTACAAAGAAGGCGACGTTACCACCGACATTGAAGCTTTGGGTGCAGCCATCAGCCAACGTTTTGCGCAATTTTGCAAGGATTACGGTCGCGAGCTTACCCTCATGTTTGAGCCAGGCAAGTTTTTGGTGAGCGAGGCGGGGGTGTTGCTGGTGAAAGTGAGCGTGGTGAAACAAACCACTGCCACGGTCTTTGCTGGCGTTGATTCAGGCCAAAACCACCTCATTCGTCCCATGTTTTACAACGCCCACCACGACATTGTAAACGTATCGAACCCCGAAGGCACGCCCCGCATTTACACCATCGTGGGCAATATTTGTGAAACCGACACCTTTGGCTACGACCGCAAACTCAGCGAAGTACGTGAAGGCGATGTGTTGGCCATCAAAAACGCCGGGGCCTACGGTTTTACCATGAGCAACAACTACAACGCCCGTTTCCGTCCCGCCGAAGTGCTGCTGCTCGACGGCAAGCCGCACCTCATCCGCAAACGCGAAACGCTGGAGGACATTACAAGGAACCAGGTGATGGTGGAGTTGTAAATCAACAACTTGTCCTACAGAAACTTCTGAATCGGCAAATTCAGCCACTCCAAAGCCGAGCCATGCAGCAGCCAGTCTTTTTGCTCGGCGCTAAAAGGCATGCTGTGGATGAGCTGGCCTGGCTCCAATTCGCCCAAGGGGAAGGGATAATCGGTGCCCAGAGCAACTCGATTGAAGCCCACCAACTCGGTGATGTATTGCAGCATGGCGGGGTCGTGTACCAACGAATCGAGCCAAAAGCGGCCCAAGTAGTCACGCGGGTTCACGGCATTGTCGATGGCCACCAAATCGGGGCGTACGTTAAAACCATGCTCAATGCGGCCTATGGTTGCCGGAAACGAGCCACCGCCGTGCGCAAAGGCCACCCGCAACTGGGGCAGGCGCTCGAACACCCCGCCAAAAATCATCGAACAAATGGCCAGCGACGATTCGGCGGGCATGCCTACCAACCAGGGTAGCCAATAACGCTGCATCTTGTCCTTGCCCATCATGTCCCACGGATGCACAAAAAGTGCTGCCCCCAAACGCTCGGCCGCCTCAAAGAAGGGGAAGAGCTCGGCCGCACTCAAATTCCAGTCGTTTACGTGTGAGCCAATTTCTATCCCTGCGAAACCAAGCTCCAACATGCATCTTTCCATTTCCTGAATGGCCAGCTGCGGGTCTTGCAAGGGCACGGTACCCAGCCCCACAAAACGCTTCGGATTTTTGGCTACGGTTTCGGCCAGGTGGTCGTTGAGGTAACGCGAGGTTTCGAGCGCATCTTGGCCTTTGGCCCAATAGTGAAACAGCACCGGAATGGTCGACAACACCTGCACGTGCACCCCATGTTGGTCGCAGTCGTTCAGGCGGGCGTCGGCCTCCCAGCAGTTTTCTTCCACCTTGCGAAAAAACTTATCGCCTTGCATCATGCTGGCACAGCGTGGACAGCTGTCGGCATGGTGTTCCAAGTGAACAAAGGTGCCATACCCAAACTTCTCGGCCCAGCGGGGCAGGTGTTCGGGCATGAGGTGGGTGTGGATGTCGATGGTGAGTTTGGAGCTGCCGTAGGGCTGCAAAAAAGACATGCTTGAGGATTATAGATTAAACAAAACGGGGATCGGTTTCCATCACATGCCCGCAGTTTTTGCAGCTGCGGAGGTCTTCGCTACCGTAAAAATGGCGGAAACGCGGCTGGAAGTCGGTTTCAATGTTGCTGAGCTCAAAATAGGTTTCGTGCAGCTTGTGGTTGCACTTTTCGCAAAACCACAAGAGGCCGTCGTTGTAGCCCTTGCCCAAACGCACCCGCTCAATCACCAAACCAATCGAACCGGCCGAGCGGATGGGCGAATGGGGGGTTTTGGGTGGACATAAAAACATATCGCCGGGTCCTAACTGAATGTCAACGGCCTTGCCTTCATCTTGAATGCGCACGGTAATCTCGCCCTCGAGCTGGTAAAACAACTCCTCGGTTTCGTTGTAGTGGTAGTCTTTGCGGGCATTCGGACCGCCTACAATCATCACAATGTAGTCGGTACCTTCAGGATACAAATTTTTATTGTTCACCGGCGGCTTCAGCAGGTGCCGGTTTTCATCGATCCACTTTTGCAGGTTGAAGGGTGCGCGTATGGCCATGGCAGTGTGTTTACAAGCTAAAAGTAAGGGAATTTACCCAAATCTTTGTCCCAGCCACAGCAAGCCGGGTACCAACCCCAGCAGTCCATCTACCCAAAACAAATACATCCATGCACGCTCGCGCCTTGCAGTCCAAGCCGAAATGCCCAAGCTGAGGCCAAAAGAAAACAAGATGAAGTAAACATTCAAATCACTGAATGACAAGACTAAATAAGCAGTTAGTGCATGTAAAAGTATAAGTAATCCAACGAGCTGATTGATTGATCTAGCGCGCCACACATTGGCGGTGTACACCCAACCATCATGCTTTCGATCGCGCCATTCAAAAACCAAACTCAGGCAAACAATCCATACGAAATAGCCCAAAGTCAGCAGCAGTGGGGCATGCGTCCGGTGGCCTGTTTCGGCTAACAACATTCCCGGTCCCACCCAAGTCCAAACGCCGGCCACCAGCAGCGGCTTCAGCCAGCCAATGCGTTTGGGGCCAAAGGCGAAACGCGCGGGAATAGAGTACAACAAGGCAATGCCAGTACCCGCAAGAAGTGCCCATTGCGTGCTTTGGGTCAAAAGTATAAATATGAAAGCGCTCAAAATGCCCGGCAAAACTGTAAAAAGGAGCCATTCGCCTGCGTGTGCGCTCAACCAGAGAAGCCGTTCATTTTGGGGCCGGTCAAACCACAGATCTACCCAACGGTCGAGGTTGTAGTAGGTGAGGGTGGCTGCAAAGAGGAAGAGGTCGAGCCTGGGAACAGGCGCTGTGTGAAGCAACAGCGCCGCAAAATGCGGTTGCACGGCAGCCATGCAGGCAATCCACAGGTTGCCATACAGCAGCCGCTTGATCAACGGTTGCAGATGCTGCTGAAATCGCATTTGGCGCACTGCTTCAGGTCGTCGGTTTGGGTGATGTCGCGCTCTGCATCCAGCCACTGGTTGATCAGCTGTTTTACGGCTGCTTCAAACCATACGAGCGCCTTTTCCATGTCGATGCCACTGAGTTGGAGGCTGCTGATGCCGCTGTTGAGCTTGCGAAAGCTCCAAATGCCGGCTTCGGGCCAATCGGTGGGCGCATGTGCCTGATGCTTGTACAGCCATACATAGGCCAATAACTGCAAAGCCTTGGCTTTTTCGGGCAAAAGCAAGTCCTCGGGAGCATTTAGGATGATTTCCTTGTCCTCAAAGTTTCCTGTTTTGTAATCGATGATGCGGGTGGTGCCGGCAAATTGGTCAACCCGGTCAACTATACCGCTGATGGTGATTGCCCGCTCAGCCCACTTCAGCTCGGCCTCCCAACGGGTTTCTTGGGCCAACACTGCCAATTCACCCTCAGCGATACTGGCGATTTCAGCATCAAAAAAACGGTGCAAATAGTCGTCGCAAACGGCCAACAACAGCACATTGAGTCCTTGTTTAAAATCGCGGCTACCAAAATGTTGTTCCACCCAGGCACGCAAGGTGGCAGGCGCCTCCTGTTGCATCCGCTCCAAAATTGGCGCGTTGAGTACTTCTCCAACATAGGGAGCATACAATTGCTCCAATGTGCCATGCAACAAACTGCCTAATTCATTCACTTCGAGTGCATCGGCCAGATTTTGCATGGGCTTGAGTCCGAGTACTCTTTTAAAGTAAAACTTTAATTCACAAGAAATAAGGTCTTGTAAAGCTGATGGTGATATTTTTCGTTGGATGCTGGCCTTAAGCTGCGTTAACAGCTCATTTGTTTTGCGAATGCGGATATCGGCGGTGGTGCTGCCGGGTTCGTTTTGCTGGGGCACCAGTTGTTTCCGGCTGAAGTTTCCGCGGGCAACGCCCGGCCACTCAAGTGCAATTTGGGCAATGTAGCGCGAAGGTTCACCTTTGCCCATATCGTCAAGATGATTGCTGCACAAGAGCAAAGTGGCGTCGGCATGTTGCAGCAAGCGGTAAAAATGGTAGGCAAATACAGCCTCTTTTTCACGTGGACCGGGCAATCCGAATTCGCGCCGCAGGCTGTAGGTGATGTAACCATCTTGCCGACTGCTGAGTGGCAATTTGCCTTCGTTTAAACCCACGACCACCACATGCGAAAAAGCCAAAGCACGTGTTTCAAGCAGTCCCATGACTTGCAAGCCGGCCAATGGTTCGCCCAAAAAGGCCACTTGTTCACGTTTGGCTGTTTGCAAAAAGAGCTGTCTGAAAAGCGACCACTGGTTTAATGCTGCAAAACGACGGAGATGGACACCCAGACGCCGCAACAAGGTGATGGCTTGCAAGCCCATGGCATGCTGCAAATGATCGTCTTCGCTCACCAGCTCCCTGAAGAGTTGCTCCCAAGCCAACAGCCATCCGTTTGGTGTCGCCGCCACATCTAACCAATTTTCATCCCATTTCTGAAATAGTTGATTGAATATACTATTGGCATGCGACAAGCTCAACCACATCTGTCCGCTACACAGCAACTGGTTTTCAATCGCCCGTACCTGCTTTTTGCCACGCAGGAGCGGATGGCGTAAAATGGGCAGCAACTGACGTAGGTGCAATTTGCCTTGTGGGAGCTTGTCGAGCAAGTCTAGCCAAACAATCAACCAGCTGTAGGCGTGACTTTCGGTAAAGGGATAACCCAAGGTCACATTGCAGGCAGGTAAATCAGCAGGCAATGCCGAAAGGAGCGGAACCAGCATCTGCTCATCGGCCAACACCACCACACATGCTTCGGCAGGCACGCCAGCTGCCAGCCATTCGCTGATTTGCGCTGAAGCTTGCTGCAATTGAGCCGACCAGCCCAAGCATTCAACCACCTCGATATTGCTTGTACCAGCCGCCAATCGGCCATTGATAAGCAAATCGCGCCGCATGACGGCATGGTCCAGGTAAGGCCTCAAAAACAAACCTGCTTCATGTTCCTCTTGCAGATAATATGTATCGGCTTCAAAGAAGGCCCTGGCCTCAAATTGCTTGATGCACTGTGCCATGATTTGTTCTTCAGCGGGATTGAGCGCGTTAAATCCGGCAAAAAAGTAATGATCGAAGGTTGGGGTATGTGCTTTTTTAACGAGTTGTTCGGCCAAGGCGCGGGCCATCATGCTTTGCCATGCAATCCCCTTTTCCAATTGTTTCTCGCGTAAACGGTGATACAAGCTGCCGAGGCGTCGGTAAAAATTGAGGAATTGGGTTGCTGCTTGTCCGAGTTGTCCGCTCTCCGGCGACCATAAATCGATGGCTTTTTCCTGGCTCAAATAACCAAATACCTGATTGGCATCGAGCAGGTAGGCATCTACTTCACTAAAATCGGCCAAAACTTCAGGTGCCCAATGTAAAAACGACTCAAGTGGCTCATCGGGCACCATTTCCAGGTAAGCTTCGTACAAGGCAAATTGCAATTCAAGCGGTTCGGCCTGGCGCCAACCAGTTTCCACTGCCAGCCAATCAGGCAAAGTGAATATGGCGGGGGCGAATACCGCCTGTTCGAGTCGTTGGGCCAAAAGCTTGCGGAAAGCTACTCCTGCTCGCCGACTGGGGAATACCAAGGCCGTACGTGGCCATTCCTTTTGTGGTATAGCGAGCAGGGCTTCAAGCAGGGTTGGGAGTAGGGAGGCCATGCTACAAACATACCAACTCGCTGCAATTGCTGGGGCAGTGTGAAAAACTTTGCTGTTGCTGTAACATCTATGCAGCGACTTGCTCTAAATCCAAAAACGAAAGAATGAAAGCACTACTCTTCATGTTCTTTGCTTTGAGCATTACCTCATTAAAAGCAAATCAACCATTTGTTGTTCAGGAATATGGCACAAATGGAGATGCCGTTGTTTTGATTCCTGGTTATGCTTCCTCGCCCGAAGTATGGTCTTCAACCATCGCCCATTTGGAAAAGTCGTACCGCCTGTATGTTTTGCACTTTGCGGGTTTTGCTGGCAGGCCTGCGGCACCGGCACCGGGATTTGACAAGTGGGCCGAAGCGGTTGTTGCGTGGCTGGATAAATTGCCCGAATCTGAGCTAACGGTGATTGGCCACAGCATGGGCGGGGTGATGGCTTTGCAGCTGGCCGCCGAATTGCCCGAAAAGGTGAAAAAGGTAGTGGTGGTAGATGCCCTCCCTTGCTTGAGCGCGCTGAACAACCCAAACTTCAAAGCCGATCCCTCCTTTTCGTGTGAAGCCAGCATCAAACAGATGTCGTCTTTGAGCGATTCGGCATTCAGGGCCATGCAGCAACAAGGAGCCCCATGGTTGGTGAATGATGCAGCTTGGCAGCAAAAATTGGTTGATTGGAGCATGCAAAGCGACCGATTTACTTTGGCAGCGGTGTATTGCAGTTTTCTTCAAACCGATATGCGCCCCCAATTGGCCCGCATCAAGGCAAAAGTACTGGTACAGCTCGAAGCTCCCTTTACCGGCTACCAAAATGCCATTGCTGCGCAATACGCCAATTTACCTGGGGTTCAGCTGGCATACGCGCCCAAAGGACTACATTTCGTGATGATTGACGCCGCCGATTGGTATTTCGAAAGCCTTACCGCATTTTTGAAGCCATGAGTTCGTTCCAACAAGTGTATGAAGCCTATTGGCCACGTATTTACCGATTGTGCCTGGCTTATGTGGGCGATCAGGAATGGGCAAAAGATGTATGCCAAGAGTGTTTCGAAATTGCCTGGCGACAACGCAATCAATTCAGGGAAGAAGCTCAAATGAGCAGCTGGATATTCCGAATTGCGGTGAATTTGTGCTTGCGCCAGCTCAAAAGGGCAGAAAAGCAATCGGGCTGGGAAGCTGAGCACCACGAGCGCCAACAATTGCAGCAAGAACGACGCACCGATTTGGAGATGCGCTTGTACGAAGCCATTGGACAATTGCCCGAAATCGACCGATTGCTCATTTCATTGCACCTCGAGCAAATGCCCCAACAGCAAATTGCTGAGCTTCTCGACTTATCGCACGCCAATGTGCGCGTGCGCATTCACCGCATCAAAGAACAACTCCATCAACGATTAAGCGAACAATAACATGGACAAACCGACCTTAGAACAGCTTTGGCAGCAGACGCCAATTGCTCCACCCAATTGGGAAGCATTTGCCCAAATGGCAACCGAACGTGAAGTAAAAAAACGCAATGAACGCAATAGGGTCAATTTCTTACTTGGAGGAACCATTGCTTTTGTGGCCTTTATTGCATTCGCTTATTGGCCCATGAAATGGCATACTTTGCTGGGAATCGTCCTCACCGTAGCAAGTATGCTCATTTATCTCTGGCAATTCAACCGCAACAGCAAAACATGGCCCGAGGCGCTTTCAACAACCAACGCCCGCCAGTATTTGGCATGGTTGCGCCAAGATCGGCAGCGAGAACTGTATTTGGGCCGCCAACTCATGACGACCTACTTTTTGATGCTCAGCACAGGCATTCTGCTCTACATGTGGGAGTTTGCACAGCGCATGCCGGGTTGGTACGGCTGGCTGGCCTATGCCATGGCCATTGGATGGTTTGGTGTGAATTGGCTGGTTTTTCGACCCCGCATTTTGAAAAAGCGAGAGGCGGCCACCAATCGGTTGATTGAACAATTGGAAGCGTTGCAAGAGCAGCTGACATAAAAAAAGCGGGCCATTTGGCCCGCTTTTCTATTTGATGGCTGGTTTTAGCCAGCAAACTGCGCACGTATGATGTTCAAGGCCGCACCGGCTTTGAACCACTCAATTTGCTGTTCATTGTAGCTGTGGTTGGCCACAATTTCATCCTTGCTGCCATCGGCATGGTTGAGCACAATGGTCAACGGCTTGCCGGGAACAAAGCTGGTGAGGCCAAGAATGTCGATGCTGTCGTTTTCCTGCACCTTCTCGTAATCGGCCTTGTTCGCAAATGTCAAGGCCAACATACCCTGCTTCTTGAGATTGGTTTCGTGGATACGGGCAAACGACTTCACCAAGATCGCACGAACACCCAAGTGACGTGGCTCCATGGCCGCATGCTCGCGCGATGAACCTTCACCATAGTTTTCGTCACCTACCACAACCGAGCCGATGCCAGCTGCCTTGTAGGCACGCTGCACTGCGGGCACTTCACCGTATTCGCCATTGATCTGGTTTTTCACCTTGTTGGCGGTTTCGTTGAAGTAGTTGATGCCCCCAATGAGCAGGTTGTTCGAAATGTTGTCGAGGTGACCGCGGAAGCGCAACCATGGACCAGCCATCGAAATGTGGTCGGTGGTACACTTGCCCTTGGCCTTGATAAGGAGCTTGAGACCGTGTAAATCGGTTCCTTCCCATGCCTTGAATGGATCGAGCAACTGCAAGCGCTCCGAAGTGGGCGAGACAGCCACTTGTACCTTGCTGCCGTCTTCTGCAGGGGCTTGGTAGCCTGCATCTTCAACGGCAAAGCCCTTGGTTGGCAGGTCTAAACCCTTTGGTTCTTCAAGCTTTACTTGCTCTCCTTTTTCGTTGGTAAGGGTGTCGGTTACCGGATTGAAGGTGAGGTCACCGGCTATGGCCAAAGCGGTCACTATTTCAGGCGAGGCCACGAAAGCGTGGGTATTGGGATTACCGTCGGCACGCTTGGCAAAGTTGCGGTTGAAAGAAGTGATGATCGAGTTCTTCTCCTGCTTCTCGGCACCGTGACGTGCCCACTGACCAATACATGGTCCGCAAGCGTTGGCCAAAACCACGCCACCCATTTGGTCGAAAGTGGCCAAGAAACCGTCGCGCTCCACAGTGTAACGAACCATTTCAGAACCAGGTGTGATGGTGTATTCCGCCTTTGCTTTGAGGTTTTTGTCAACAGCCTGTTGTGCCAATGAAGCGGCACGACTGATGTCTTCATACGAAGAGTTGGTACATGAGCCAATCAAACCCACATCCAATTTGGCAGGCCAGCCGTTTTCACGTACTGCTTGGGCGAATTTGCTCAAAGGCCAAGCCAAGTCAGGCGTGAATGGACCGTTGATGTGCGGCTCCAACTCGCTCAAGTTGATTTCAATTACTTGGTCGAAATATTTCTCTGGGTTGGCATATACCTCTGCATCACCGGTGAGGTGCTCAGCAATGCCATCTGCCAAGGCAGCTACTTCTGCACGACCTGTACCGCGCAAGTAGCTGGCGCTGTTGGCATCGTAACCGAAGATGGATGTGGTAGCCCCAATTTCGGCTCCCATATTACAAATGGTTCCTTTGCCGGTAGCCGAAAGTGAACGAGCACCTTCGCCGAAATACTCAACAATATGGTCGGTACCACCTTTTACGGTAAGAATACCGGCTACTTTCAAAATCACGTCCTTGGCAGAGGTCCAGCCACTAAGCTTACCCGTGAGCTTCACGCCGATGAGCTTCGGAAACTTGAGTTCCCAAGCCAATCCAGCCATTACGTCGCAAGCATCGGCGCCACCTACACCAATGGCAATCATGCCCAAACCACCCGCATTGGGGGTGTGTGAGTCGGTACCAATCATCATGCCTCCAGGGAACGCATAGTTTTCAAGCACAACCTGGTGAATGATACCCGCACCGGCTTTCCAAAAGCCAATGCCATACTTGTTCGATACGGATGCAAGGAAGTCGTATACTTCTTTGTTTTTGTCAACCGCTGTTTGCAAATCTTCTACCGCGCCTACTTTGGCTTGGATGAGGTGATCACAGTGAACAGTAGAGGGTACTGCTACTTGGTCGCGACCTGCCTGCATAAACTGCAACAAAGCCATTTGTGCAGTGGCATCTTGCATCGCCACACGGTCGGGTGCAAAGTCTACGTATGACACACCTCGTGCGAAATCCTCGGTGGCTTCTCCCTGCCACAAATGGGCATACAGAATTTTTTCGGTGAGGGTAAGGGGACGGTTTACAGCACTGCGCGCAGCGGCCACTCGGGCCGGAATACGGCTGTAAACCTGTTTGATCATATCCAAATCAAATACCATGGGAATCAATGATTTTATGCAGGTTGAACTTCTTGAAATTTGCATGCGAAAATACGAAAACAGCACCTGAAATGGAGGTGAACTATTAAAAAACATCAAGATTTTAGAAATACATAGCGAACTGCCGTTGCTCGACTTAAATTCGTGCCATGCAACTGCGTGCAATCGACAACCTTCGCATCGCCATGGGGGCGATTTTGGCCAATAAACTCCGAACGGGCTTAACTGCGCTCATCATAGCCATCGGCATCACAGCACTCGTCGGAATTCTTACATCAATTGATGCTTTAGAGAAGTCGCTTACCGATACTTTCACTAGCATGGGAGCCAATACGTTCAGCATCCGGAACCGTGGATTAAACATCAGCTTTGGCGGACCAAGGAGGAGGGTAGCCAAGAAAATAATTTCTTTTAAAGAGGCAGAAGCTTTTCGAGATCGTTTTGAGTTTCCCTCCCAAATCGCAATTTCTGGAGTGGTATCTGGAGCCTCCACTATCAAATTTGAACACAAAAAAACCAATCCCAACGTAACCGTTTTTGCGAGCGACGAAAATTACCTAGCAACAGGGGCGATTGATTTGGACAAAGGCAGAAATTTCACCCCCACCGAAATCAGGTCGGGGAGCAATGTGGTGTTGTTGGGCTCAGAGGTAGCATCAAATCTGTTCAAGGAAGAAAATCCCGAGAATAAGTTGGTTAAAATAGGCAATGGCAAATACCGGGTCATTGGAGTTATGGCATCAAAGGGTTCAAGTTTCGGACAGAATGGCGACCGTTCTGTGGTGATACCCATTTCCAATGCCCGCAGCTTTTTTCCGGACCCCAATCGTTCTTATGTGGTTTCTGTGCTTATCAATGATCCTACACTGCTGCAAGCTGCTGTAGAAGAAGCCAATGGTTTGTTCAGGGTCACCAGAAGATTGCGGCCTGATCAGGACGACAATTTTGACATCCTCAAATCAGACAGTTTTGCAAGCAGCCTTATCAGTAACCTCAGTTTTGTGGGAATAGCTGCTACCGCCATTGGCTTTATTACCTTGTTTGGGGCTGCCATCGGCCTGATGAATATCATGTTGGTATCGGTAACTGAACGTACCCGCGAGATTGGTACACGTAAAGCTTTGGGGGCAACGCAACAAGCCATTAGGCAACAGTTCTTATTCGAGGCACTTGCTATTGGTCAACTTGGAGGACTGGGAGGAATTGTTATGGGCTTGGTTGTAGGCAATATAGTGTCGTTTGTGGTAGGCGTAGGCTTCATCATTCCATGGCTGTGGATTTTTTCTGGTGTAATTTTATGTTTGTTAGTAGGCTTGATTTCAGGCTATTATCCTGCTGCAAAGGCGGCCGGACTCGATCCAATTGAAGCTTTGCGTTACGAATAGTTTGCACAAATAATTTTGTCGCTATATTTGCACTCCCATCCGGGTCGGATGGCCGAGTGGCTAGGCAGAGCTCTGCAAAAGCTCCTACAGCGGTTCGAATCCGCTTCCGACCTCATCCACTCGGTGGAAGAAAAGATTGCCCAGGTGGCGGAATTGGTAGACGCGCTGGTCTCAAACACCTGTGAGGTTACACTCGTACCGGTTCGACTCCGGTCCTGGGCACAAACCCGGTCAGAAATGACCGGGTTTTTTGTTTGTGCTTCTCTTACATTTTCAGCATTTTTGATGCACAACAAAAAAAAATTGGAACACAACCTCTTTCATCAAGCTTTTTTGAACCTAACAGATCCTTGTTGGGCTGTAGACGAAGATTTTTAACTCTTGATTTTCAATGATTTGGCTATTCAGTATTTTGCACATTTTAATGGTGCTGAATTGGCGATAGGCATAAACATGAAAGAGGTGTTTCCTGAAGAGATGCGCCAGGATTGTTACAATTGGTACTCGCGGGCGAAAAATGGTGAATCATTCAGTGTGCAAAAAGCATTTGAAATTGCAGAAAACGTAGCCCGGTTCCACATCAGTTTTCAATCATACGATACCAATGCTGGTAAAATCATCTTGGTGCTGGCCAAAGATTTATAGCTTAACAAGGAAGTAGACGAGCAACAGCTAGAAACAAACCGATTGTTCGATATTATATTCAATGCAGCTTCTGTAGGAATTTCTCTGACCAATGCGGATGGCAATTTTGTGCGTCTGAACAAAGCTTTCGGAGAAATATTGGGTTGGGAATTGGATGAGTTATTGGGTGATTCATTTGCGAAAATATTTATCCCTGAATTTCGCGAGCAAACCATTGAAAGGCACAATCGCTTTTTGTCGGGTGAGGAAATCCCCCCAGAAGAATGGGTGCTGAAGCGGAAGGACGGCAGGCCCATTCACCTCTCGGCCAATATTTCACTTTACAAAACGAAAGGAGCCAACCCTCCATCGTTACGGTAATATCCGAGATTACCGAAAAGAAAAAGGCAGAAACTGCCTTGGTAGAGGCCAAAAAGATTGCCGAATCAGCCGCAAAGACAAAGGCTGAATTTCTGTCGAACATGAGCCATGAAATCAGTACGCCACTGAACGCCGTTATAGGACTAACTGATTTACTGATCAAGGGCGATGAACCCGAAATGCATCCGCGCTACATCGAGTCTATCAAGTATTCAGCCGATAACTTGTTGATGATTGTGAACGATATCCTTGACTTTTCGAAAATTGAATCGGGCAAGGTTGCAATAGAGAACATCCAATTTAGTCTGCACAAGGCGCTCGAACAGGTCATGAAAACCATGTTTTTCAAAGCCAACGAGAAAGGATTAAAATTTCAACTCACCGTTTAAAAGGATGTTCCAGATAGTCTCATGGGTGACCCGTATCGGTTGAACCAAATTTTGATCAACCTTACTGGAAATACTTTGAAGTTTACAACAGACGACGGTATTTACATTGATGCAGGAGTTTCCCAGTTATCTGCTAAAAATTGTAAGCTAAAGATTACCATCCGCGATACAGGCATTGGCATTCCCGAAAACAAGCTCGACAAAGTGTTTGAGAGCTTTACACAAGCTTATACCGACACCACACGGCTCTTTGGCGGTTCGGAATTGGGATTGGCCATCAGCAGGAATTTGGCAAGAATCCTGGGTGGCGATATTACTGTTATATCCAAAGTAGGAAAGGGGTCTGTTTTTACCTTGGAGCTGCCTTTTGAACGTGCTGCCGATGACCTCGTAACAAGTGTAGATCAATCGCTACCCGAAAGTCCGAACAAAGCTGATTTGTCGATGTATAAATTCCTTTTGGTAGAAGATAACCTCATGAATCAGTTTGTGGCAATTCAAATCTTGAAGCGCTGAAAGGCGAGGGTAGAAGCCGCCGAAAACGGAGAGGTTGCCCTTCAAATGCTAAAAAAGAACCATTATGATTTGGTTTTTATGGATTTGCAGATGCCTGTGATGAACGGGTATGATGCAACAACCAAAATAAGGGCAGGCGACGCTGGTGAACAAAATACAAAAATCCCCATATTGGCGATGACGGCCGATGCTTTGCATGAAACCAAGTTGAGAGTGCTCGAAATTGGCATGAACGACTTTATTACAAAACCTTTGGAATTGGGTGACCTGTTTAGCAAAACTGTCGCAGCATTAAAGGCAAGTCAGCATGGGGTTGAGTTGAGATAATCAAAAGCTATCTCCTTAGCCCCATGCTTAAATGCTAACGCTTATTTCAGCAAGTGCTGCCAAATGTCGTTGCCGAAAGCGAACACCATGAGGGAAATCACGAGCACCATGCCTACGTACTGAGCTGCGAGCATTACTTTTTCTCCAACTGGCCGACCGATAATCATTTCAATCAGCAAAAACATCACATGACCTCCATCAAGGGCGGGAATGGGGAGTAAATTCATAAAGGCCAATACCATGCTCAGCAAGCCGGTGGTCATCCAAAACCGGTACCAATCCCATACTCCTCCGTACATTTTTTTGGCAATGGCAATGGGGCCTCCGATTGATTTTTCTACAGGAATATCGCCCGAAAATACTTTTCCAAAACCTTTTACATTGTCAGCGATGACTTTCCAAGCCATTTTTGCACCTGCCGGAATTGCTGCCAGCAGCCCATATGATTTGCTTGCAGTAGCCAAGGCTTCTACCTCGGGATAAAACCCTACAGTTCCCGCATCACTTACAGCTACCTCGAGCACTTCGGGCCTCCCTTTTCTATCAACATCCAAACGTACTTTTTGACCTTTTTTAGCCAGCAAAGCCGATTGAAGCTCATCAAAATAGCGGATAGGCTGGTTGTCGATGCCTGTAATCACGTCACCCATTTGCAAGCCAGCTTCGTAAGCAGGCATGCCTTTCATTACCTCACCCACGGTAAAAGTAATGCGCGGGGTAAGGAAGGCTGTTTTGTCTGTTTCCAACAACCTTTTGGTGAAATCTGCCGGCAAAGCAATTGTCAGCTTTTCTCCATTACGTGTCAAGCCAAGGGTGACATCGTCGCCAAGCAGGACTTCGCTACTCACAAGTTCATCGAGCCGTTCAAATGGCTTGCCATTGATCGCCACAATTTGGTCGCCAGTTTGAATGCCAATCTCTTGGGCAAGTGTTGAAGCCACAACCCCATGTTTTAGGGCTTCGGCAGGAATATATTTTTCACCCCAGTACATCAAAATGCCTGAGAAGATGATGATGCCCAAAACAGCATTTACAGTTACTCCACCAAGCATGACAATCAGCCGTTGCCAGGCTGGTTTTGAGCGAAATTCATAAGGTTGAACATCCTGTTGCAGTTGAGCGGTATCCAACGACTCGTCAACCATGCCAGTTATTTTCACATATCCCCCTAATGGCAGCCAGCCAATGCCGTATTCTGTATCGCCTTTTTTGAAGGAAAACAGTTTTTTGCCCCAGGCATCAAAAAAGACGTAGAACTTTTCTACACGAATTTTGAATGCCCTTGCGGCTGCAAAGTGCCCCCATTCATGCAAGAGTACCAAAATGGAAAGGCCCAGAAGCATCTGGGCAATCATGATTAAAACCGTCATCGCTACTATCAGAATATTAAAGTTCAAAAATAACGTAAACGAACCACCCTTGGTTTATCTCTGGCGTAAAAAGCAGCGCTTTTGTGATAAATTAAAATACCTCCGCAAACACCCGGCGGGTGTGGGTCCCGCGTGGATTTTGTACATCTAACCATGCCAACTACATTATTTTCGGTTCCGGTAGTTGAATTGTCGCGTGCTGCGTATTTTGCAGCATGCTCGACAGGGGACAACTTACTGCTATGCTTGGAAGGATTTGGGTACTTCACGCCCTCGAACTCGATCAGGCTTTCCGCAAGGCGGGCGTGCCGCTCACTGCCGATCAGTACCGTTTGATGAATTTGTTGTGGACCAGAGATGGAGGGCATCAAGAATACTACGCTCGTAAACTGGGTCGCGATCGTTCGGCCATCACCCGCATGATTCAATTGCTGGAACAAGAAGGATACTTGACGAGAATGGCTGACCAGGGCGATCAACGTGCAAAAAAAGTTGCTTTAACGCCAAAGGGCTGGGAATTGCAATCGGCCGCAGAGGTATGTGCCAACGAAATTCTCTTGAAAATGTGGGAAGGATTCATGAGTGAGGAACGCGAACAGCTGAACGAAATGTTAAGCCGCTTGCGACATAACCTCATGGGATAATCAAAGGTGCTTTTTTTCGAACCAAAAGGTCCCAAAAGGCACCAGGCTCGAAATACCTGCGATCAATACTTTGGTGAATGGCCAACGAAGCTTGACCCAAACGAGCAACAGTTCTAAGCCGAATGCCACAAACAAAACACCATGTATCCAACCGGTGTATTGAACGGCTTGCGAGTATCCAAAGCCATATTTCAAAGGCATGGCTACAAAAAGCAAAACAAGAAAAGAAATGCCTTCTATGCGGGCAATCCAACGAAAACGTTGGGTGTTATAGGTTGGTTTCATCTGATGACTTGCTTTTGAAATGATACCTCATCAGTACTTTTTGTGCTTCACGCCGCAGAATAAGTTTCGCCAGGAGGGTGGATAATTGGTCGTGTTCATTTTGCAGCATACTCGCTTTGAGTTTGTCCTCGCCCAAATCAATGCGGTAAAGCAATTGCATCAATCGCTGGGCATCTCTTTCTAATAGCCAACCCAGACTTTCTTCCAATATGGCAAGTAATTCTTCCGTATTTCGAATTGCATCAGGGTTCAATTCAAGTGTCAAGCCATTTTGTAAAAAGTCTTTTTTAATTTGGACAACCGTATCGTATAGCAGCGCATGCTGTTGGTTCAATACCAGCTCAGGATCATGCCAGTGTGTGATTTCGTTCATGCAAATGGCTTGGTATCATCACTTCCTGGATGAATGAGCATTTCAACTTCTACCGTTGCTTGTTGCAAATAAGCTCGGCACTCCTGGATAAGACCATCTGCTTCACGAAACAATGCCATGCTATCATCCAGGTTTAGGTTTTTAGATTGCATGCGGTCAGCAATCTGCCTGATCTGCTGCAGCTTCGCTTCAAAATGGACGGAGGTTTTCTTTTTAGCCATGATTTGAAGGGTAAAAATCGGAAAAAAGCTGCAACGATGTTTCATATACCTTTTCAATTGTGAAAGGTTTTGAATCGTTCGGTATATTTGTCACCATGACAATCGGCGATGAGCAGCCCTACCTGGTAGGCATTGTAGGAGGAAGTGCTTCAGGTAAAACTTCCTTTATCAAAGCATTGGCCCAACACTTCAATGCCGATCAAATTACAGTCATTTCTCAAGATCATTATTACATGCCAATTGAGCATCAACTCAGCGATGTCAATGGGATTGTGAATTTTGATTTGCCAGGTTCCATCGACCGCAAAAGATTTCACGACGATGTACTGCGGTTGGTTTCGGGGCACGAAGTGTATGTAAAGGAATATACCTTTAATAATCCGAGCCACCAGCCTGAGATCATTTGTTATAAGCCGGCCCCGGTTATCATCATGGAAGGCCTCTTCGTGTTTTACTATGAAGAAATTCGGAAAATTTTGGATCTGAAGGTGTACCTCGATGCCGATGAACACATCAAACTGGCAAGGCGCATCAGACGAGATGCCGCAGAAAGGGGCTATCCTGAGCATGAAGTGCTTTACCAATGGCACAATCATGTAATGCCTGCTTACAAGGAGTTCCTGGAACCCTTCAAAGCGGAAAGCGATATTATCGTAACCAATAATACCTCCTTTTCAAAAGGATTAGAAGTGTTGATACATCACCTTAAAGCCAAAATGGCATGGAAAACAGATTCGGTGTTATAGGATTGGGGCGTTTCGGAACGACCATTGCACGTACCTTGTCGCAACGCGGTGCAGAAGTAGTTGCAATCGACTCTTCGGCGGAAAAAGTCGACAATTTGCGAGATGAAGTGGCCTATGCTGTGCAACTTGACGCCACGGATGTAAAAGCTTTGCGTTCCCAGAACGTACACGAATTGGATGCCGTGGTTGTTGCCATTGGCCAGGATTTCGAGTCCTTGCTGCTGACCACGGTAACTTTGATGGAACTCAAAGTAAAGCGCATCATTGCCAGGGCCTCTACCGATCAACAACGCAGGATTTTAGAGAAGCTGGGCGTGCATGAATTGCTTTCTCCAGAAGATGAGGTGGGGATTTCGGTTGCTGGAAGGCTGTTGAACCCCGACTTGGTGAGCTTTTTCCAGTTGCCCGATGATTACCAAATTGTAGAATTAAAAACGCCTGCAGGTGTTGCTGATAAAACAGTCATCGATATTGGCTTAAGAAATAAATACAACCTCAACCTCATTACCCTCCGAAGGGCATACGAGGTAAAAACAGAGGATGGAGGCATTGGATTTGAATACCATATTTTAGGTGTTCCAAAGGCCGATACAGTCCTGTATGATACCGATTACATCATTTTACTGGGTAAAAGCGACGATATAGAGAAGTTTGTTGAAGTCAACAAATAATCAAGACTTTCCTTTGTAACCTGATTTTTTCAAAATTTCGGCAGCCGAAATGCCGAGCAAATCCGCCAACGGTAGGTCCGGGTGTTTATCCATGTACCGGTGAACCATGCGCCACCCTGTGAATGCAGCCATGCGGGCCGGACTCCCTTCTGGTAAACCAGCGGTAAAAGGACCATCGTTCATAAAACGACTGATGACCTTCATATCACTGCTGAACAATAAATTTTGCTCTACCAAATACTCCCACATGCTTCGTTCGCTATCGTAAGCCCAATTGGTTTGATCGGCTGTAAAGCCAAGTAAGATACTGTCGTGCAGTGCGGGCATGCAACTTTTGGCGATGTACAATATTTTACCAGCACGAACTACTTCATCTATCAATTCATTTCCTTCTACAGGAGGTATCAAATCATCGATCAGCAACTTCATACCATCCGAAATCATATAGGCAGTTTCAAGGCGTGGCAACATATAGTTGGTCAAATAACTAACCTTTGTATAAAAGGGATAGTCTTTTCCCAAGTGCAAATCAAGCCCAAACAACAAACCACTGTCTGAAAGGGCATGTTTGTACTGAAAGCCACTCACCATGCCAACGGCTCTAATACGGGGGGCATCAGGAAAAAAGTAATGGTAATAACTCAATGCCTCGCTTAGTTCAGCCTCAATATGGTCTATCTGATCAAAACGTTTGGCCACATCCCCGAAAAGAGTGTCAATGTATGGGTCGATTAAAAAGGCATTGAGCTCAACATACAACTCTGGATCATTCACGCCAGTCAAAGCCACCACATTTTCAACATACACCTTGAAAATTTCACCGTACTTCGCCTTCAGGACTTGTACCCTGTTTTGGTCCAAAGTGTCAGTTTGTTTTAGCGCAAGGTCAAGTCTTTCGATTTTGATTTGTACTTTGGCATCGGCCGGAAGTTTTACCAAGGGTCTTCCGCTTTGCTCGCGCCAGTACCACCACAAGCTTGCGCATAGCAGAAGAACAATGAAAAACCATAAAATGCGTTTGTTCCCGAAAGCCGCCTTAACCATTTTATCACGAAATTAGCCCACGAAAATAAACAATCTAAAAGCTGTGTGCATTAATCCTTTAACTCTATGAATCATTTTCGCTTTTTGATAGTGCTGTTTTTTGTTCTATTGGGGTCGCATGACCTCATAGCACAACAGTCGCCTTACCGGTTTGGATTGCACATTACCCCTAATTTCAGTTGGGTTTCCCCAGAAACGCGATTGTTAAACAGGGAACAGGGAGGCGTTGGTTTTGCCTATGGATTGCTTATTGAGCGGGCGGTGGGATCAGAAAACTACTTTTTCAGCACAGGTCTTTCTGTTTCGCAATTACAATACAGCAGCTCTATTGATTCAGCCGTTTTCAAATTGCGCGATGGTACATCAACTTACTTCGCAAAACCAATTTACGATTACAGGGTGCAGTATTTTGAGCTGCCCTTGACCATGAAAATGAGAACGAACCAAATGGGTTCTGTGCGCATTTATGGTCAATTTGGTTTGGTCACTGGTATTGCCTTTCAGGCCAAAGCACGGGTACAAAACATCCCTGCAGTGTTCGACCCTGAGGAATATTTTTTCATCAATCAAGTGGAAGATTATAAGCCCGTACAAAGCTTGGCAACCGATGACCGCGTAAATGCGTTTAGGGCCAGCGTCTTGATTGGTGCGGGTGTTGAATATCTGATGAGTGGCGATACGCATTTGGTTTTTGGTGTGCGGCTCGACAATCCATTTACTGATGCCTACAGGGGTGAAAAGTTAAATGGCCGTACCAATATGGCCGGGATTCAGCTTGGCATTATCTTTTGATGATGAACATTGCACTTGCCCAATTAAATTACCACACAGGTAATTTTGAAGGTCAAAAAAAGCAGATGTTGGATGCCATTGCCCAGGCAAAGGAGGCAGGTGCTGATTTATTGATTTTTGCAGAATTGGCCATTACGGGTTATCCACCACGTGATTTTCTTGAATTTGAGCATTTTATTGCCCAAAGTGATGCTTTGATAGGCGAGTTGGCGCTAGCAGGGGGGGAGATGGGGATTGTTGTTGGTGCGCCCTTGAAAAACACGACTGGACAAGGAAAGCCACTTTTCAATGCAGCTTATTTTCTTCATCAAGGTGAAATTAAGCACACCGTGGCCAAAACCCTCTTGCCCACTTACGATGTATTTGATGAATACCGCTACTTCGAGCCCGCTTTTGGCAACCAACTGGTAAAATTCAAAGGAGCCACCATTGCTTTGTCGATTTGCGAGGATTTGTGGAATGTAGGGCATCATGCCAGGTATGTGAGGGATCCTTTAGCTGAAATTGGGGCGCAAAATGCCGATTTTATCATCAATATAGCGGCTTCCCCCTTCTCACGCGAGCAACAGGCCGAACGGCACTTTGTGCTAACAGAGCAAGTTAAAAGATGGCATAAGCCGCTGATATATGTAAACCACGTGGGAGCACAAACGGAGCTTGTCTTCGATGGTGCGAGTATGGTTTTGGATGAAAGTGGTAAAACCACCTTGCAATTACCGGCTTTTGAAAGCGCCGTAGATTACGTTCGCTGGAATGGCAAATCAATGGAGCCATTAAAGCCGTTCGTGCCGCAGGCAAATCCCGAAGGAGAGGAGGCCATTTACAAAGCTTTGGTAACCGGAGTGCGTGATTATTTTAGGAAACTGGGTTTCAAAAAAGCAATTCTTGGATTATCAGGAGGTGTTGATTCTGCCTTGGTGTCGGTAATAGCCGCCGAAGCCTTGGGGGCTGAAAACGTACATGTTTTGCTCATGCCGTCGCGGTATTCAAGCACGCATTCTATTGATGATAGCTTGCAATTGGTAAAAAACCTGGGGATTCAGCACAATGTCCTTCCCATTGAAGCAGCATTTTTCGCCATGGAAGATACCTTGCGGCCTTTTTTTGAAGGCTATTCTGCCGATATCACCGAAGAGAATTTACAATCGCGTATTAGAGGCATGCTACTTATGGCCTTCACAAACAAATTCGGATATATTCTACTCAATACAAGCAACAAAAGCGAATTGGCAGTTGGCTATGGCACACTCTATGGCGATATGTGCGGCGGACTATCCGTGATTGGTGACTTGTATAAAACGGAAGTTTACAGTTTGTGCAACTACATCAATCGTTCAAAAGAAATAATTCCCCAGCACATACTCACAAAAGCACCAAGTGCAGAATTACGACCCGACCAAACCGATCAGGACTCTTTGCCCGCATATGAATTGCTCGATCATTTGCTTTTCCAATACATTGAAGAACGAAAGGCTCCTGCCGATTTGAGGGCAATGGGCTTTGATCAAGCATTGGTTGATAAAGTCATGCGTTTGGTCAATATGAACGAATATAAGCGTCACCAAACGCCACCCATTTTACGGGTAAGCAGCAAAGCCTTTGGCATGGGAAGGCGTATGCCTATCGTAGCAAGGTACCTACAATAAAAAAAAGCCGGCTTTGTTCAAAAGCCGGCTTCTTTGGTAGCACGTTGATCAGATATTGATTTGCTCACCGTTGGGGTGGAAAAAATGGTACTCGTTGATTTGGTAACTCGCTTCCGATTTTACCTTTACCCAACTTCTGTACTTGAGCCACCAACGGATTTGCCTACTCATGAGGCCTTTGGTAAAAAAGGCTGCTAAGTATGGATGGGTGTGCAATTCGATTTTTTTCTCGTTTTGCTCCTGCACGATGTAACGCAAGTGGGCTTCAACTTCATCAGAAAGCAGAATACTCGGCCTGATGTGTCCTGTTCCTTCGCAAGTTGGGCATACTTCTTGGGTTACCACATTTACTTCGGGACGGACACGCTGACGCGTAATTTGCAACAAACCAAATTTCGATATGGGCAATACGGTATGCTTCGCCCGATCGGTTTTCATGGCTTGGCTCATACGCTCATACACCAATTTTTTATTGGCTGCCTTGCGCATATCAATGAAGTCGATAACGATAATACCCCCCATATCGCGTAAACGCAACTGGCGTGCTATTTCATCTGCAGCTTCGAGATTGGTATTAAGCGCATTGTTCTCCTGATCGGTCTCTTGCTTCATCCGGTTGCCGCTGTTCACGTCGATGACATGCAATGCCTCCGTATGTTCAATGATGATATAGGCGCCTCCCGGCATGGTGACATTCTTGCCAAATGCACTTTTCACCTGTTTATCGATGCCGAAATGCTCGAACATGTCTTGCTTGCTCTTGTAAAGCTTCACGATGTCGGCTTTATCAGGAGCAATACTGCTGACGTACTCTTTCACCTCTTCGTGCATCCGGGGATCATCGAAGTAAATAGATTGAAAAGAATCATTGAGCAAGTCACGAAGCATGCTGGTGGTGCGGGCAACTTCTTGCACAAGGCGATCGGCGGGCTTGGCCTGCTTCAACAAACCAATGGCTGCCTCCCACTTCTGAACAAGTTCTTGGATGTCTCTTTCCAGCTCTTCTGCTTCACAACCAATGGCCGCAGTCCTAACAATAACACCAAAATTCTTGGGCTTGACCCCCAAAGCTATTTGCTTCAACCGCTTTTTCTCGGCATTGTCGGCTACCTTTTTCGAAATATTCACCGAATCGCCGAAAGGAACCAAAACACAATACCTTCCCGCTATCGATAACTCACTGCTGAGCCTTGGGCCTTTGGTGCTGATAGGCTCTTTTACCACCTGTACAACTACCAAATCGCCCTTACTTACAAGGTCTGCAATCTTTCCATCTTTTTGAATCTCTTCTTCAAGACGGAAATTTTGTAAAATGCCACTTTTCTTTTTACCCGAAAGAATGTCTTCCGAGAATTTTTTTAAGGAGTTGTACTGCGGACCGAGGTCGAGATAATGCAAAAACGCATCTTTCTCATACCCAATATCCACAAAACAGGCATTCAAGCCAGGAATCACCTTTTTGACTTTCCCTAAATAGATATCACCTACTTGAAAGGATTTGTCGTTGATTTCTTGGCTGAACTCCACAAGCCTTTTGTCTTCGAACATGGCAATTTCGAAGCCGGTGGGCGTACTCCTTACATATAAGGACTTGTTCAAGGAACCTCCTTTTGTAAAGCTTATGGAAAAATTAAATGTCGAAACCGACAAAAACACTGATACCTGCCCAAGCAGGTATCAGTATTCTGAAAAGAAAATTATTTCTTTTTGTGACGATTTTTTCTGAGGCGCTTTTTACGCTTGTGAGTAGCAATCTTATGACGCTTTCTTTTCTTACCGCAAGGCATAATGAATGTTTTAAGGGGTTGAACTTTTGATTTTTTCTATGAATTCGTCCACCTGAGCGATTATTTGCTCATCGCGAACCAATCCTTTGTATTGCTCTAAATTTTTGACGGCCGCTTCCAATTGGCCGTTGTTGTAGTAAGCTTCGCCTAATCCAAGGTAGGCATCGGCATAGGCCGGATACCAGGTCGCCAATTGCTGGTAGCGTTCAATGGCCTTGTCGTTCTGACCACTTGTTATGGCCAAGCGGGCAAGGTGCACATTTGCTCTCAAATGTTTAGGGTCTTCCTTTACAATATTGAGCAGTTGCTGAATACCCATCATGGGCTGAGGAGAACTAAGTACTACCAAGTTTGCCAAATCAGCTTTAATGTCAAGGTCTTCTGGAGCAATGGCTACAGCCTCTTCCATGGCCGACTTTGCCTTGGCAAACAGAAAGTTGCGCAACAAAGTGTCGGTGGCCATTTCAGCAGCAGCTTGGAATCGACTACCGGCCAGCATGAAGGCTGCCGACTGCTTTTCAAGCTCAGCTGCTTGCAAATGATAAACCCCCGCTGCAGCGTACTGACCTTTGGTGTCCCAAAAGGCGGCCAAACTACGCAGCATGCCAGCGCGTTGCATAGGGGTGTTCACTGTGTCCAAAGCGGCCAAAACAGGTTGAAGTTTGTTCTTTTCTTCTTCCTGCAACCCGCTTTGTGCAATATCCAGCAAAGCATTGTCATCCATACCGCGCGTCGCTGCCATGGCTTCTGGCGCCATAGTATCTTGGGTAAGCACAGTTTTTTTGCCGAACACAAAAATGCTTACGCCAAGGGCGATGCAGGCAGCTACAACAACGAGCTGGGTTTTGTTCATCAGGCGATTGCTCCGTTTTTAATGGTATCTTTCACCTCGTCAATGAACTGTTTCGAAGGCTTAAAGTGTGGGATGAAGTGCTCAGGAATTTCGATGGATGTGTTGCGCGAAATATTCCGGGCAATTTTTCTTGCTCGCTTTTTAACGATGAAGCTGCCAAATCCACGCACATAGATGTTCTCTCCATTTTTAATGGAATCTTTCACTACGGTGAAAAAGGCTTCCACTACCTGTTGAACATCCACCTTCTCAATGCCGGTTTCTTCGGCAATCTGGCTAATCACTTCTGCTTTTGTCATCTTGATAACTATTAAAGACTGTCTATTTTTGAAACGGAATGCAAAAATACAGTATTAGCTCGAATTCCGAAGCTGTAACTTGTTTAAATATAAAGATTTGTAGCCGATGCACGCATGGAGTGAAAAATTGATAGCCTGGTATTCAGAACATAAGCGCGATTTGCCTTGGCGATTGACAAAAGACCCTTATCAGATCTGGCTTTCCGAAATCATCTTGCAACAGACCCGTGTGCAGCAAGGGCTCCCCTATTTTGAACGCTTTATGACACTTTTCCCAACGGTTGATGACTTGGCCTCAGCCTCTCTTGAGCAAGTGATGCATGCGTGGCAGGGGTTGGGCTATTACAGCCGTGCGCGCAACTTGCATCAGGCAGCCAATCAAGTGGTGCATATGCATGGGGGAAAGTTTCCGGCAACGCATGCTGAATTGTTGAAGTTAAAGGGGGTAGGGCCTTACACGGCAGCTGCCATTGCTTCTTTTGCCTTCGATTTACCACATCCAGTGGTCGATGGCAATGTTTATCGGGTTTTGTCGCGCTATTTCGGGATGCACGAAGCCATTGATCAGCCTGCTGCCTTTAAACTGTACGCTGCCGTTGCGGAGAAATTGTTACCACCTGAACAGCCAGCCGATTTCAACCAAGCCATCATGGAATTCGGTGCTACACAATGTGTGCCTGCCAATCCGGACTGTGATAACTGCATATTTGCCTCCGATTGTGTTGCTTTTGCCAAGGCAGAGGTTTCTTTGCTACCTCTAAAAGCGGGAAAGGTTAAAGTCAAATCACGATATTTCAATTATCTCGTCCTTCATCAAAATGACGGGGTGTTCATGAAAGAAAGGCTTGCCAAAGATATTTGGCAGCACCTGTGGGATTTTGAATTAAAGGAGTCGGAATCTGCACTTCAAGAGCAGGAAATTGTTGCGCATATGGAGCAAAAATTTTCATTTCTACCGGAGGATTTTCAGTTAAAGGCTTACAGTGAGGAATTTACGCATCTTTTAACGCATCAGCGGATTACATCAAGGTTTTGGCTGGTTCAAATTTTTTCTAACTTGCACGATAAGGAGCTTAAATTTGTACCGGTAAGTTCTCTGGACAACAAACCGCTACCCCGACTGATAGAAAAGTTTTTAAACAAGTACAGGCAATGGCTGGATTGAACAAAGTAATGCTCATTGGAAATTTGGGGAAAGACCCAGAGGTAAAAACCTTGGACAACGGCGCAAAAATCGCCACTTTCCCGCTGGCAACTTCCGAAAATTACAAAGACAAAGACGGTAATAGGCAAACGCGAACCGAATGGCATAATCTTGTGCTGTGGCGAGGATTGGCGGACATTGCTGAGAATTACCTTCACAAAGGTTCACAGGTGTTTGTTGAAGGCCGTCTGTCAACCCGTAAGTGGGAAGACAAAGAAGGGCATACGCGTTATACTACAGAAGTGATAGGCGATAACTTGGTACTCCTGAATAGGGCCGGGGAAGCCAATCCACAAAATGCGCAATCAAACACCGGAGGTTTCGGCAATGCTTACCCAGCCAGCCGTTCCGGAAATGATGACTTGATGACAGATGCGGCTGATGACTTGCCCTTCTGATGTTTTACTTAAATAATTGATTTTGGATAACCCCGACGAGGTTCCGCAAGCCCTGGCTTTTTGGCTGCAAATTCAAATGCATGCTTCTGTACCCGAATTACTGGTGGCTTGCGTAATCATTGCATTTTTACTTTGGCTTTCTGCCCTCATTTCAGGCTCTGAAGTTGCATACTTTTCTTTGGGCCGCAATGAACTTGAAATACTTGAGGCAGGTGAAAACAAGGCCGACAAAGGAGTTCTTCAGTTAATCAACCGCCCGAAAGACCTGTTAGCAGGCTTACTCATTGCCAACAACACAGTGAATGTAAGCATTGTCATTATATCCTACTACATTACGTTCAGAGGGTTTTCGTTTGGTGAAATGGAGTGGTTGGGATATTTGATTCAAACCGTCGTAGTTACTTTTTTCATCGTCATGTTTGGTGAGGTGGTGCCCAAGGTTTACGCTACCGAAAACAATCTTAGGGTCGCCAGAAGGTTACAACCCTATGTCTCGGCCTTGCTCTGGATTACCATGCCATTTATCAAAATATTGGTTTTGGGCACACAGATAATTGACAGTAGAATCAAAAATCAAAGTCAACAAGTATCGAAAGACGAACTCAACCAGGCCATTGAAATGACCTATGATGAAGAGCCTGCATATCCCGATGAAAAGGATATCTTAAAGGGCATTGTGAATTTTGGAGAAATAACGACCAAGCAAATCATGGTGCCCCGACAAGAAATAAAGGCTGTGAGCATTGAAAGCAAATTCGAAGAATTGCTGGTACAGGTAACAGATTGGGGTTACTCACGCGTTCCGGTCTATCGCGAATCGCTCGATCAAGTGGAAGGAATTCTCTACTTGAAAGATTTGTTGCGTCATGCAGGGGAGTCACCCGACTACAATTGGTTGTTGCTCTTGAGAAAGCCGTTTTTTGTGCCAGAAAAGAAGAAAATAGATGATCTTTTCCGTGATTTCCAAAAAAAGCACACCCACATTGCTGTGGTGGTAGATGAATATGGCGGTTGCTCAGGCTTGATTACCTTAGAAGATGTGCTTGAAGAAATTGTTGGAGAAATCAACGACGAATACGACGAAATTGAAGAGAGCCAAATAAAGCAGCTCGATGAGCATGTGTTTTTATGTGAAGCAAGGGTGTTGTTGCATGATTTGAGCAGACAAACTGGTCTCGACCTTGGATTATTTGAGGAATACCTTTCCGATGCTGACACCCTTGCAGGATTGGTGCTCGAATTGGCTGGTAAGTTCCCTGAAATAGGTGAAGAGATTCAACATGCAGGCTACAGATTTTTTGTTACCGAAGCAGACGACCGCCGGATCAAAACCATCCGTTTAGAAGTTCCAACACCCGACTTGGTCAATAATGGCAATGAAAATGTACAAGATGTCTAAGACTGCTGTTTTGATTTGTATGGTTGTTGGAATGCTGCAAGCTTGTGTGAAGGATGCAGAAGATAGTCCTAAGCCCTATGCATTTCACCGCATTGATTTGCCCAGTACGGCTTATGAAGCTTGGCAAGGCAATTGTCCGTTTGCCTTTCAGAAAGCCAAAGCAGCGAGCATAGTGCTACCTAAGGATAGCGCGCAGAAGTGTTGGATAAATATCGAATATCCAAGTATACAAGCCACACTGTACCTGACTTACGGAAGTATCGACGAATTGCGTCCACTGGGAAAATATATCGCAGAAGCACAACGCCTCACCTACAAGCATGCTGTTAAAGCAAGCTCGATTGAGGAAATCACCATTTTTAATACCGAAAAGCGCGTTTTTGGGCTTTATTACAAAGTTGGAGGAAACGCAGCGAGCAATTCGCAGTTTTATCTGACCGACTCCACCCATCATTTCGTTCGGGGTTCTATTTATTTTTACGCCACACCAAGAGCTGATAGCTTGGCACCTTTGGTGGAATACGTTCAAAAAGATGTTGAGCACTTGCTCAACAGTTTTGAATGGCTTTGAACAGCAGGAGCCGATAACTATTTTTACAGTGTGACTTCCCATAAAGCTGCATTTTTTCAAACACCCATCGAATATTTGAAGGGAGTGGGGCCATCTCGTGCTGAACTTCTTAAAAAGGAATTGAACATTGGTGTTTTTGAAGATTTGTTGCAGTATTATCCTTTTCGACACATAGACCGCACGCGATTTTACAAGATTGTAGAATTGCAAGAATCTTTGAGTTTGGTTCAATTGAAAGGTCGCATCACTTCTTTGCAATTGCAAGGAGAAGGCAACAAAAAGAGGTTAGTGGCTCTATTTGCCGATGGAACCGGCCAAATGGAATTGATATGGTTTCAGGGTATCAAATGGATTCAGTCAGGCTTAAATTTGAATACCACATATGTTGTTTTTGGTAAACCGGTAAATTTTAGGGGTGCCTTTTCAATGGTGCATCCCGAAATTGAAGCGGCCGAAAATGTTCGTCAGCAACAAGGCGTTCTATTGCTTCAGCCGGTTTATGCCACCACTGATAAACTGCGACAGCGATTTCTCGACCCAAAAGGTATTGCCAAACTCACTTGGCATTTGCTCGAGCAAGGATATGCCCATATTCATGAAAATATCCCCCTGGGAATACGTCAAAAACACCGTTTGATGGACAGAAAGCTGGCTTTTCGCCATGTCCATTTTCCTGATTCAATTGCCAACCTGGAGGCTGCACGACGGCGTTTGAAGTTTGAAGAGCTATTTTTTCTTCAATTCGGCATGATTTGGAACAAGCGAGCCCGACAAGCCGGAAGCAGGGGTTTCTTATTTGGAAAGGTGGGCGACTATTTTCATACATTTTACAACGAACAACTGCCATTTGCGCTCACGAATGCCCAAAAGAGGGTGTTGCGGGAAATCAGGGCCGACGTAGGCAGTGGACGGCAAATGAACAGATTGCTGCAAGGCGATGTTGGCAGTGGTAAAACGGTTGTGGCATTGCTAAGCATGCTTTTGGCGGTCGACAATGGCTATCAAGCTTGTCTTATGGCGCCTACTGAAATTTTGGCCATGCAGCACTATCAGTCTTTGGCTGAGTTGTTACAAGGTACGGGTCTGCGTATTGGCTTGCTAACAGGAAGTACCAAAACCAAGGAAAGAAGGATTTTACATCAGCAATTGCAATCAGGTGATTTGCATTTTCTAGTCGGAACCCATGCGTTGGTAGAGCCTGAGGTGGTATTTAAAAATTTAGGTTTAACCATTATCGATGAACAACATCGCTTTGGTGTTGAACAAAGAGCAGCTCTTTGGTCCAAAAACAAAATCCATCCACATGTTTTAGTCATGACCGCCACGCCTATTCCACGCACCCTGGCAATGACGCTTTATGGCGATTTGGATGTATCGGTGATTGATGAACTGCCACAAGGTAGAAAGCCAATCAAAACCATACACGCTACAGATGCACAACGCGTGCGCGTATTTGATTTTATGCGCGAACAAATTGCCTTGGGCCGACAAGTGTACATTGTATACCCAATGATAGAAGAATCGGATAAAAATGATTTAAAGTACCTGGTCGATGGATATGAATCTATTTGCAGGGCATTTCCACGTCCGAACTATCAGGTAAGCATCGTGCATGGAAAAATGAAGCCGGAGGACAAGCAAAAAGAGATGCAACAATTTGTATCGGGAAGGGCACAAATCATGGTTGCAACAACGGTAATTGAAGTGGGGGTAAATGTGCCTAATGCCTCTGTGATGATCATTGAAAATGCCGAAAGATTTGGACTTTCTCAACTCCATCAATTAAGAGGAAGGGTTGGACGTGGGGTAGATCAATCTTACTGCGTTTTAATGACCAAATCGGCCTTGAGCCAAGATGGTGCCACCCGAATCAATACCATGGTAGAAACAAATGATGGGTTTCGCATATCAGAGGTTGACCTGCAGCTACGTGGCCCAGGTGATTTGGCTGGAACGCAACAGAGTGGAACAATCGATTTTACCATTGCAAGTCTTACCGAAGATGGAGAGCTGCTAGCAGAAGCCCGTGAAGCCGTGGAATATCTGTTACAGCACGACCCTGACTTGCGGGGCCACGAAGCACGCTTGTTGGTGCTGTCTTATCAGGAAATGCAGCGAAAGCACAAAAACTGGAGTAGTATTAGTTAATGGCAAGCTTTAACGCAGGGCTCTGTAAAACATCACAAGTAGACAAAATAGGAACATCAATATGCTTATCTTATTGATGCCATGCATGACTTTTAAGTTGAAGTTATTGGTTTTATGTGGCCCATTGGGCTTGAAAACCTGGATGAAGTAGCTGACAATCTGTTTCATAATTGCTAAACCATTTAGCGCAAACTTAGTTTTCTGCCGCTGTCTAATCGAATCAATATACCGATGAGAATTGTGAAGGACCAAAGCGATGATCCTCCATAGCTAATAAAGGGCAACGGAATTCCAATCACCGGTAGCAGTCCTATGGTCATGCCTATATTGATGAAAACATGAAAAAAAAGTATGGAGGCAACCCCATATGCATACACCCGCGCAAAACGCGTTGTTTGTCGCTCTGCTATTTCCAATATTCGAAAGAGCAAAAAGCCATACAGTAGCAAAAGCAGGAGTGATCCCCAAAAGCCATATTCTTCTCCAATGGTGCAGAAGATAAAATCAGTACTCTGTTCAGGTACAAAGTCAAATTTCGTTTGTGTGCCTTGCAAAAACCCTTTCCCCCAAAATCCGCCTGAGCCAATAGCAATCAGGGATTGGTGAACATTGTAACCAGCACCTTTGAAGTCTTCAACCTTTCCCAACAGCACATTAATCCTTTGCCGCTGGTGCTCTTCCAATATTTCTTCAAAAGCATAATTCACAGAGAAAATAAGAATGACAGCGGGAATGACTACCAATAAGGCTCGCTGAATCGCCGGACGGGTTTTTCTCGCGAGTACGACGTACAAAGTTGCAGTAGAAACCACTGTAATGGCCATGGCCCACTCGTTGAAAAGCAAGGTCATGACTACTAAAAACACCGAAAGTGCTACTGCCAACAAATAAATAAATGATAACCCCTCACGGTAGGCTACAAAGATGAATGAGAAATACACCAACGCGCTACCCGTATCGTGTTGCAACATGATGATGGCAATTGGCACCAGAATGATGGCAGCCAAGATAATTTTGGCCTTGTTTTTTTGAAGGGTTACATCTGTATTGCTGAAATAATAAGCCACCATCATTGCGGTAGCTAGTTTCATGAATTCAGCAGGTTGAAGCCTGAAACTGCCGATCTCAAACCATGCCCGAGCACCATTGACTTCTCTTGCAAAAAAGATTACAGCAATGCCCAACAAAAGCGTAATGATGTAAGCGAATGGCGCTACTCCTTCATAAATGCGGAAATCTAGCGCTAAAATGATGGTCAAAAGCAAATAGCTACTGCCAATGAACACCAATTGTTTGCCGTAATTTTGGCTTAGGTCAAAAATACTGCGATGTTCTTCGTTGTAAACAGCAGAATAAATAGCAAGCCAACCAATCAATGTGAGCACTACATATACAATCAACAACGGTTTGTCGATGTATTGAAAGATGTTGCGTTCAGCCCTCGAAGTGGTTTTCATGGGATTTTGGCTTCTAAAATACGTTTTTCCAATTCAGGTCTTTTGGTCCCGCCCAAAAGGTATTTTTCAATCATCAAACTGGCAATAGGAGCCGCCCATACTCCTCCAAAGCCTGCATTTTCTACAATTACAGCCATGGCAATTTTCGGATTATCACGCGGAGCGAAACACACAAAAACCGCATGGTCTTGGCCATGGGGATTTTGGGCTGTTCCTGTTTTGCCGCAAATCACAACGCTGTCGAGTTTTCCATAGGTTCGAGCGGTGCCCGCATCAACTACTTTTTGCATCGCTTCTATCACTACATCGAAGTATTGCGATTGGATTCCAACTTGTTTTTTTTCAGTATAATCCGCTGAAGGGCGCAGGGAATCACCTATGCCTTTCACAAAATGTGGAGGATAATACCACCCTTTATTGCCAATGATGGCCATGATATTGGCCATTTGCAAAGGAGTCATACCTACTTCACCCTGACCAATCGATAAGGAGATGATGGTATTGGCGCGCCAGCGATTTTGTCCGTGGATTCGGTCGTAGTAAGCAACACTCGGAAGAATTCCTTTCACCTCATTCGGAATGTCGATACCCGTGAGTACGCCAACACCAAAACGGTTCATAAAGCCTTTCCAAATTTCATATCCTTCACGAGGAGAATTGCCTCCATTGTGGTCAATCATATTTTTGAAAGCCCAACAATAGTATGGATTACAGGAGAATTGTACCGATTCTTCCAGATTCAAGGCTACGTGTACGTGGGTACATTTCACGGTATGAGAACCCATGCGATAACCGCCTCCACAAGGATACCTTGTTTCAGGTTTGAGAATGCCCAATTCCTGTCCAATCAGGGCCTGCACGGGTTTGAAAATAGAACCAGGCGGATATTGAGCTTGCAATGGGCGGTTAAACAAGGGCTTCAAGGGGTCGTTCACCAGGTTACGATAGTTCTTCCCGCGAACGCTTCCAACAAGCAGGTTTGGGTCGTAATAAGGTGAACTGACGAAGGCCAAAATTTCACCCGTCGCAGGTTCAATGGCCACAACGGATCCTTTTTTATTCGCCAAGAGTTGCTCGCCATATAGCTGTAATTGTGCATCGAGGGAGAGTTGTAAAACTTCACCTGAAATGGCCATGCTATCGAAAAGTCCATCTTTATAGCTTCCTACTACCCTGTTGTGTACGTCTACATACTGATATTTTACCCCGCGCTTGCCTCGCAGAATTTCTTCATACGAAAGCTCTATGCCGGCAATTCCAATGTAGTCGCCTGTTTGGTAGTAGCCATTGGAACGCTCAATGTGTTTGTCGTTTACCTCGCCAATATACCCTAAAACATGTGCCGCGCTGCCCAGTGGGTAGGTGCGTACTGTCCTCGATTCGGGGTAAAAGCCTGGGAATTCATGCAGTCTTTCCTGAATGGCAGCAAATTCCTCGACGCTGATTTGTGATTGAAATAGAGATGCCTTGTAGCGTGAGTACTTCCGTGCTTTTTCTAGCCTTTCCTCAAACGTTTCGCGCGAAATGCCCAACATTTGGCATAATGACAAGGTGTCCATCTCTGCTACAACTTGTTTTGGGATGACCATCAAATCGTAGATCGGCCTGTTTACCACAATTCGCTCTCCATTTCGGTCCATGATTACACCTCTTGCCGGATACACCGTCACCTTTCTGATGGCATTTTGAGTGGCCCAAAGGGTATAAGAATCATTGATGACTTGAATGTAGAACAAACGGGCAATGTAAAGCATGAAAATGCCAAGCATGATCAGCAGAATAACCCGTTGTTGGCCGGTATTTCTCATGATTTTAGGCTCGAGCTGAAATCAAAATAACGAAACGATAAAATCATTCCTAACGAGAAAAAGCCATTTACCAACGTTTTTCCCAATATGAGGCCCGTTTCGAACCAAGTCATAGACTCGAACAAGTAGAGTGTAAAATGGTGCACCACAACCAGAAATGCTGCGTAAGTAAGGAATTGACTGAATTCAATATCTCGCAAGCGAATGTTTTGCAAATCGTCATAGTTACTTCTGGGGATAGCCACTTTGATCCACCAAGGGCGTATAAAGGCCATTAAGGTAGCCGCAGCGGCATGCAAGCCTCCGGTATTGCTAAAAATATCGATGGTAAGGCCGGTGAGAAACGCAAAAATCAATAGAAAAGAACGAGGAGCACCAATTGGAATGACGAGAATGACAAATACATAAACAAAAGGGTTCAAAACACCCAAAAATTGTATGTTATTGAAGATGGCCAACTGAAGTATGACAATCAGTATCCATCTGAGCACATGTTTAATCAAATCACTCATCATAGTTTAACCTGCTTTCTATGCTGTCTCGTTCAGTTTGCAGGCTGTTTTCTACAACCTGTACGAATGTTAAACGCTTGAAATCTGTACCCAAGAGAAGGGTGATGTCATAGGTGCTGGCTCCTTCGGGTTTGCTGATTTTTTGAATTTTTCCGATGAAGATGTTTTCTGGAAAAATATTGGAATACTGACTTGTCAAGATAGAATCGCCTTTTTTCAACGATACGTGAACCGGTATTTCAATCAGTTTTGCAGTTCGATAATTCCCGCCCTCCCAAATAACTGTGCCCGTGGTATTGCTCTTTGCGTGTTTTGCACTGATGCGTGCATTTTTGTTGAGTACGCTGATCACGGTACTATAGTGTGGCGAAACATCCTTCACGATACCTACCACACCTTGTTTGCTGATAACAGCCATCCGTGGCTTGATTCCTTGGTTACTTCCTTTACCCAGCGTTAAATAATTGCTCCGAAAAGCGGTTGTCAAATTGATAACTCGAGCTTCTTGGAAAGTATAGTAAGGAAGGCTTGACGTACTATCATGCTCGTTCCATACTGCCGTGTTTGAATTGCTGCTGACGAGCGTCAGGGCCTGCTTCAATTGGGCGTTTTCAGCTGCGAGACTATCGTTTACCGATTTAAGTTTGAAAAAATAGCGAATATCAGCCAGCTGAGCATAAAAAGCGCCACTCATCCGATTGCTGCTGTTGAAAAATGCCGCCTCGTGAAAAGCGTTGTTTGACACAGTTAAGCCTACCGCAATGGCCTCGAGCAGCACAAACAAAAAAACAAGACGCAGCTTGTATAAAAAGCGAATGATTGTGCCCATAGCGGAGCGGTCAGGTCATCAAGAAGTTAAACCTGTCGATATTTTTGAGCGCAATGCCAGTACCCCGTACCACTGCCCGAAGGGGGTCTTCGGCAATGTGCACTTTCAGCTTCGTCTTTTGACTAATTCTTTTGTCCAAACCCCTGATCAATGCACCACCACCTGTTAGGTAAATGCCTGTTTCGTGGATATCCGACGCCAATTCGGGAGGCGTGATTTCAAGTGCTTTTAGAATGGCGCCTTCTACCTTTGAAATGGATTTATCCAAAGCATGGGCGATTTCCGTGTAACTTACGGTAATTTGTTTGGGTATACCTGTCATCAAATCACGTCCACTGACTGTAATATCGGCAGGTGGCTCATCCAATTCTGGTAAAGCAGAGCCCACTTGAATTTTAATATTTTCGGCAGTGCGTTCACCAATGAGCATGTTGTGCTGTCGGCGAATGTACTCCAATACATCAGCTGTAAATTGGTCTCCCGCAACCCTGATAGATTGATCACACACGATGCCAGCAAGAGCAATTACCGCAATTTCCGATGTTCCACCTCCGATGTCAATAATCATATTGCCCTTGGGTTCTTCCACGTCTATACCTATCCCGATGGCAGCTGCCATGGGCTCATGGATGAGGTACACTTCTTTGGCACCAGCATGTTCAGCGGAGTCGCGAACGGCTCTTTTTTCAACCTCCGTTATGCCCGAAGGGATACAAATCACCATGCGAAGAGAAGGGGCAATGAGCCGTTTTTTGGGATTGATCATGTCAATCATCCCACGAATCATATTTTCAGCTGCATGAAAATCGGCAATTACGCCATCCTTCAAAGGGCGAATTGTTTTGATGTTTTCATGCGTCTTGCCGTGCATTTGCTGCGCTTGTTTACCAATGGCCAATACCTTACTCGTGGTACGGTCAATGGCAACAATGGATGGCTCGTCTACCACTATCTTGTCCTTGAAAATGATCAGCGTGTTCGCCGTTCCAAGGTCTATGGCTATCTCTTGTGTGAAAAAATCGAATAATCCCATGTATTAAATCGGTATACCGACAAATTTAATGTTTAAAATGACGTATGCCAGTGAAGACCATTGACATTCCGTGTGAATTGCAAAAATCAATGCTGTCTTGATCTTTAATGCTGCCGCCTGGCTGTATTACAGCACGAATTCCTTCGTTGTATGCTATTTCAACGCTATCAGCAAAAGGGAAGAAGGCATCACTCGCCAAGACTGCACCATGCACATCAAAGTTAAAGCTTCTTGCCTTGTGAACCGCTTGCTTCATGGCATCAATTCTCGAAGTTTGACCTGTTCCGCTTCCAATGAGTTGTTTGTTTTTGGCCAAAACAATCGCATTGCTCTTGGTATGCTTCACCACTTTGGCAGCGAAAATCATGTCTTCAATTTCTGGGTCTGTAGGCCGCTTTTCAGTAACTACGGTAATATTCGACTTGCTGTCAACGAAGGTGTCTTTGTCCTGTACCAAAACGCCATTCAGGATTGATCGGGCATGTACAGCATTTTCAATCCCTTTTTTCATTTTAACCAATATGCGATTTTTTTTCTTTTTCAAAAGCTCTAGTGCGTCGGCCGCGTAATCTGGAGCGATGAGCACCTCGTAAAAAATTTGGTCAATTTCTTGGGCGGTGGCCACATCTATGGGTTCATTACACATCAGAATACCACCAAATGCTGACACAGGATCACCTGCCAATGCAGCATGCCATGCTTCCAAGACGCTCGGACGTGAGGCCAAACCACATGCATTATTGTGTTTGATGATGGCAAAAGTAGGTTCGTCGAAGTCGGCCAATAGGGTTACTGCGGCTTCAACATCCAAAAGATTGTTGTAGCTCAGTTGCTTGCCATTCAAAATCTCGAATACGTCATGAAGCTTTCCGTAAAAAAAGCCTTTTTGGTGAGGATTTTCGCCATAACGCAAAGGACTAGCATCGTTGCTTACCAAACGCAAAGCAGGCAGCTTCTCGTCAACATTGAAGTAATTGAAGATCTGGCTGTCATAATAGCTGCTCACAGCAAAAGCTTCGGTGGCATAGGTAATGCGCTCTTCAAGAGAAGTACCCTTGTTTGCTGCTAATTGTTCAATGAGACGAGCATATTGGTTTTTAGATGATAGAATTACTACCTCTTTGTGATTTTTAGCCCCGGCTCTGATAAGCGAAATGCCGCCGATGTCAATTTTTTCAATGATGTCAGCTTTAGATGCACCTGAAGCAACTGTCTCTTCGAACGGATACAGGTGAACAATAACCAAGTCAATGGTTGGAATGTCGTAGGTCGCTAAATCATTGATGTCATTCATTTCCTCTCGCCTGGCCAAAATGCCTCCAAAAACCTTCGGATGCAGGGTTTTTACCCGACCTCCCAAAATGGAAGCATAACCGGTAAGGCCCTCAACTGTGTGCACTGGAATACCAAGCGACTCGATGAATTGTTGGGTACCGCCCGTTGAATAAATGCTCACTCCATTCGCATGGAGTGCCTTGATAACGGGTTCTAGGCCGTCTTTGTAATAAACCGAAATGAGGGCCGATTTGATGGGGCGAATGTCGTTCATGAGAAGTTCAAAGTGCGAAGGTGCAAAGGTAGGAAATCGTCCTTATATTGAGTGGAGTAATCCAATTGCCCATGACAAAATTATCGCTGTTTACGAGTCTGTTACTTTGTTTTTCTTGCTGTGCTCAAGCCCAAAAGAGCTCGTTGGAAGAATATTTGCTCAGGCTGAGGAAGCAGGTCCCTGAAGAAGTAAAGGTTTTGCAGCTTTCAGGCATGGAATTGAGCTATTTCCCCCAAGAACTTTGCATCTATACAGCGGTAGAGGAGATATACCTTGATAAAAATTTGTTCGTTGAAATCCCAGTAGAAATAAGTGTTTTCGCACACCTGCGAAAGCTTACGATCAGGCAAAACGTGCTGCGGGGAACGGTACTGAACCTCAGCAGGTGGAAGGAGCTAAAATATTTTGATGCGGGGCTGAATCGATTGGGGCCAAAGCTTACAATCAGATGTGCAAGAAAAATGGAAAGAGTAGTGTTAGATGGGATGGGACTAAAGAGCGTGTACTTCAAGGGAAAACAGCCAAGTAAGTTAGATTTGTCAGGAAATCGCCTTGAAGCCTTGCAACAGACATTTTGGCGCAAGTCGCACTTGGAAGTTTTGGTTTTGCATAGCAACGCCCTTCAAAGGCTCCCAAATGGCGTGAAAAGAAACAGGAAATTGAAAAAGTTGGTCTTGGGCAACAATGATTTTGAAGAAATACCCGAGGAACTAAAGCGTTTGCGTAGTTTGGAAAGCTTGATGTTTTACAAAAACAGGCTTACCGCCTTACCGCCCTTTGTATGGGAAATGAAACAACTCACTGAAATTGATATCCACCACAACAAAGTATTGGTTTTAGATAGCGGAATCGGTAACCTTGTCAACCTCACTGAACTATATGCAGCCAACAATTGCCTATTGTCTTTGCCCCCTGAAATAGGACAATTGAGAAACCTACGTTACTTATACATCGAAAAAAACGAATTATCTGCACTTCCCAATTCTATCACAGAATTACATCAATTGGAACGACTAAGCTTACTTGGGAACCGATTTTTTATATATCCTGCACCTCTGATCAGGATGCATTGGATTGAAGAGTTAGATATATCTGAAAACGATATTGAACAATTCCCCGATGATTTTGGAGCATGGCCAAGGTTGCGATTGCTGCTGTTACACGAAAATGCTTGCAAAGAGGGGATGTCTTGCATGTTTGGATTGGAGAGCCTGGCAGATCAGTTACAAGAAAAGGAAGTCCGACTTGGTTATTAATGAAAAAAGGGGCATTTGCCCCTTTTTAGCTTAGTTGAATGCTTCGTTCAATGAAAGCAGTGAGTGCTTCTCCCTTCAGCATGCCTTGCGACAATAAGGCCAAATCAAATGCCTGCTGACCCAATTGGAGTTTTTTGGCCTCATCGGCCTCAGCCATTTTTTGCAAGTAAGGATGGGAGGTATTCACCACCAATTGCTTGGGTTCTTGCATCGTTCCGCCAAACATACTGCCACCACCTGTTGCTGCCATTTCATTCATGCGTCGGATAAATTCTGAACGAGTAATGACCACAGGTTGATCATCGGGTGACAATGGAGTTGCACTAACGGTAAAGCTGGCGTCCTTGGAGAGCTCTTCAAAAACCGAAACAACTTGTTTTTCTTGTTCTGATGTCAGGAGCGAATGACGGGTTTCATCTTTTTCAATTAGTTTATCAATGGTGTCGGCATCCACACGTTTGAACTGAACTTTATCAAGTTTACTTTCCAAAAAGCCAACAAAATGACTGTCAATTACGCTTCCTAAATGAAGTACATCATAATTCCGCTTTTTGGCGGCATTAACAAAAGCATGTTGGGCTTCAGGATCGCTGGTGTACAGTACTATGAGTTGATCACTTTTGTCGGTTTGCATGGGTCTTGTTCGCTCCGCAAACAACTCCCATGTTTGCAATTGACCATCCGTATTTTTATACAGGCAGAACGACTGGGCTTTCTCGTAAAATTTCTCATCGCTCAGCATGCCGTATTTTACAAACAGATCTAAATTGTCCCATTTGCTTTCAAATTCTTCCCTGCTGTTTTTAAACAGTTCAAGTAGCTTATCAGCCACTTTTTTGCTGATATGGGTATTGATTTTTTTTACGTTGGCGTCTGTTTGCAGAAATGAGCGTGAAACATTCAGCGGAATATCTGGAGAGTCAATTACCCCGTGCAGAAGTCTGAGATAATCTGGCACAATGTCTTCTACAGCGTCTGTAATGAACACTTGGCGACTATACAGCTGTATTTTGTTTTTATTTGGTTCAAAATCAGCCTTTAACTTCGGGAAAAAGAGAACGCCGGTGAGATTAAAAGGGTAGTCAACATTTAGATGTATCCAAAAAAGTGGCTTTTCGGCCATGGGGTAGAGGTCCTCGTAAAATTTTTGGTAATCTTCATCCGTAAGATCAACGGGTTTTTTGGTCCAAATGGGTTTTGTTTCGTTGATGATCTCCCCTTCAAATTCTATCGGAATAGGCAAGAACTTACAATAGCGCTTAAGAATTTCTTTAAGCCTCCAACTGTTTAGAAACTCTTCTGAATCTTCGGCTACATTGAGGATAATATCGGTGCCTCTTTCGGTACGAATGCCTGGTCCAATTTCAAAGCTGGTGCTGCCATCACAAATCCAATGTGCTGCATCAGTGTCGGGCTTGTAGGAAAGCGATTGAATTTCTACGGTTCTGGAAACCATGAAGGCAGAGTAAAATCCCAAACCAAAAGCACCAATCATGTTGTTTAGGTCGGCCTTATCCTTGTACTTTTCTACGAACTCGGTAGCACCAGAAAAAGCAACCTGATTGATGTATTTTTCCATTTCATCGGCTGAAAGCCCTATTCCCGAATCGCTGATGGTAATGGTTTTGGCATCTTTGTCAAAAGCTACCCGTACTTTAAGATCGCCCAATTCGCCTTTAAATTCGCCTATGGAGCTTAACGCAGCTATTTTTTGAGTTGCATCTACCGCATTGCTCACCAATTCGCGCAAGAAAATTTCATGATTCGAGTAAAGCGACTTTTTAATGATAGGGAAAATGTTTTCGGTGTTTACCGAAATATTACCAGTTCTTTTCATAGTACATTTTTCTTTAGCTATTCAAAGGAAGTGCCAGCCCGAAAAAGCTGTCATTTTGACACGCATTCAACCAAGGCAGCGAGCTCACAGGGGTGAAAGTTGATGCAGACGCGTGCTACAACTGTCGGTTTGGGAATCTGACATGGAAAATACTGCCATTTTGAGGTTCTGAAGTGACTTCAATTCGGCCGTTTAAACGCAATGCTGCATCTCTCGCAATATACAACCCAATGCCTGAACCCGGATTTAGATTGGTAGCTCGGTAGAACATCTTGAAGATTTTGTCTACTTCGGCCGGGGAGATACCGATGCCATTATCTTCCACCCAAATATCAACCCACTGAGCATCAATTTTTACCTTAACTTTTATATGCAAGGGTACGTTTTCATGGTGGTACTTGAGGGCATTGCTTAACAAATTGTTGAGGATGATTTCCAACTTCTGACGGTCGCTTATCAGCGTTGCCTTTTCTTCAATGTTAATGTCCCACACCGCCTTGTCATGCTGGTTTTGCAAACTTATGCATGCGTTGAGCAACGTATGTATTTGAATGGCCTCTAAACTGATTTCGATGCGATTGTTCTTGTAATAGCCAATGATGTTTTTGATGTATTTATCGAGTCGGAGCACACTTTCTTCGATCATCTCAAAATAGGGCAAATAGCCTCCAGCCGGCTCTTCCATTTTGGCCAACTTCACCACGCCTAGGATACTCATGAGCGGTGAACGCATGTCATGCGATGCGCTGTAAACAAATTTATCAAGTTCATGGTAGGCTTTCTCCAGTTCCATGTTTTTGGCCAACAGCTGAATTTTGGAGTCATATATTTCATATGCGCTTTCGATGGCCTGCCTTATTTCTTCTTCTCGCCATGGTTTTTGCAGATATCTGAAAATATTCCCGAGGTTAACTGCACTAATGACTGCTTGAATATCGGTGTAGCCGGTATGCAAGATGCGCATCGTGTCAGGTTGGCTGTCTTTGATGGATTCAAAAAACTCGATTCCGGTTTCTTTTGGCATGCGCTGATCGGCAACAATAACAGGTATACGTTTCTCCGCCAATATCTCCCTGGCTTCGTCAGCTCCCTCCGCCAGAAATATCTCATAATCATTACGAAAAGCTGCTCTAAATGCGTAGAGATTGTGACGCTCATCGTCAACATATAGAACCGGGATTTTCAACTTGTTCATCCGTTTTGGATTTTTGGCAATTCAATTTGAAATTGGGTGCCCTCGCCAGGGGTGGATAAAACTTCAATCTTGCCTTTGTGTGATTCAATGATGCTATAAACAATCGACAAACCCAAACCTGTGCCTTGCCCTACAGGCTTGGTAGTGAAAAACGGTTCAAAAATTTTACTTCTTATTTCTTCGGGCATTCCTGGGCCGTTATCACTGATGGTAATCATTACAGAATCCACTAAAGCACGCGTTTTTATGGTAATCACACCCCTTTTGTGTTGTGCATTTTCCTGTAAAGCTTGGATGGCGTTGTTGGTAATATTCATGATTACCTGATTGAGTTTGCCAGGATAGCACTCCAAAAACGCATCATCATCGAAATCTCTCACCAAATCAATTTTACCTCCCATACTGCTGTTGAGCAAAATAAGCGTTGAATCGATTCCTTCGTTGATGTTTACTTTTTTCAAGTCACTTTCGTCCAATCGCGAAAAGATGCGCAGTCCTTTTACAATTTCCGCTGTCCTTTTAGCACCTTCTTCCATTCCATTGAGCAAAATACCAATCTCCTCCTTCAAAAAATCATAATCCAATGAGCGTTGCAGCTTTTTGACCTCGACAAGCGTTTGCTCACGTTCTGTAACATTGTCGTGCAGACTATCGTATTTGTTTAGCAGACTCATAAGGTCTTGCAGGTCTCTTCTAAGGGGAATGATGTTCGAGGTTACAAAATTGATGGGGTTATTGATTTCATGCGCAATGCCAGCGGTTAGTTGACCGAGTGATGCCATTTTTTCGGCGTTTACTAATTGCGTTTGGGTGTTTTTCAAGTCATTGAGGGTGGCCTCAAGCTCATGATTGGCTGCTTGCAAGGCCTGTGTTCGCTCATCTACCTTGGCCTCCAAAACCAGGTTTTGTTCTTTAACAAGTTTTTCGTTCTCCAGGGATACACGCAAAGCATCGGCCTGTGAAATTTCTTTTTCCCGTTTTAACACATTGATACGATCCGCAAGGGCAACGCTCAGTAAAATAGCTTCGAGCCCTGAGCCCATCAAAAGTGCGTTTTTGGTAAAAAAGTTATAAGGTACCCAGCCAAAGTTGCGCGCTACAAATACAAACATCCCAAACATGAAAAATGACCATGCAAAGAGAAAAAATTTAGCAGTTCGTTGCCCTTTAAGGCTAAGTCTAATGGAGAAGTAAAGGGCATAAAAGGAAAGCACCAAAGCTCCTAAATCCAATAAGTGATAACTAAACTGTCGCCACCCAAATACAAACACGATGAGTGCGGCAAGGTACAGTATTTCAAATACTCGTAATCCTTTGTCAATGAGCGGTAAAAAGGTGCGTATTTGCAAAAATTGTCGGGCAAATTGGATGGCGCCTATGCCAGTTACTGCACTAAAGAATACTACCGACAAATGATTCAAATATGGCGAATTTGGGAATATATACTTGAAAATGTAGCCCAACAATCCAGCTTGGGCCAAGGCTATACCAGCAATATACAGGATGTAAAATAGATAGGATTTGTCGCGTGTGCTGGCATACAAGAATAGGTTGTAGAAGAACATCACCAACATTATTCCAAAATACAATCCAGCGAAGAGGTCGGTGCGGTATTTATTCGTTAGAATTACCTTGCGTTCTCCGATCAACAAAGGCACGCTCATTTGTTCCAGACCTCTAAGTCTTAGGTAGACGGTAATCGTTTCACCTTGCCCAGCTCTTATTGGGAGGATGAAATGTTGATGATCAAACGGTCTTGTATGGAAGGGCATTTGATCGCCCAAACGGAAAATCCGCATGCTGTCTTTGTACAGGAAAAATGCCTCAATAGAGTCGAGCTGCGGGTTTCCGATTTCCAATGCCAGGAGCTCTGAACCGGAATTGTTTTTTACGTGAAATCGTAACCAGTAGGGTGTAGTTGCATATGGAAGACTCGGGATTTCACCATCAAAAGCTTGAAATTCCATTTGGCTATTGCTCGCATCCTGGATAGTCATTTGCCCACTGGTATCGTTCAAAATGGAGATTTGATCCCCCCGAATCATATGGGGTCCGCCAGAGGCAATGTGCAAGGTATCGGCATGCGCATAGCCCGACGTGAGTATCAAAAAAACCAAACCATTCAGAAATCGTAGCATCATGGCGTAAGGCCCAGTTTAAATTCATTGGGCATTATGTTCTTGAGTTCAAGATCATAATGGATGTTGACTTGCATTTGCCGGATTGGTGAAACTTCTGTATACACCTGTTTTAAGTTTTTCCGAATATTGAAGATGCGCTCTTGCTCAGAAGCTTCGGCTTGGGTAATGGTGAGCGCATTTTCCAGCAACACAATGGTCGCCAGCAAATCAAGCTTGGGATAGTAAAAGGTGCCGTTATTTCCAATAGATTTTAACACCCGACAACCTACCTTTTCTGCGAACTTGACAGTATAGGGAGCACAAAGCGCAAAAATACTCTCTATTCCAACTTGCTCAGCAATCACTACACCAACTCTTGTCGAAAAGAAGGCTCCAATACCCAAGCCGGCAACTTCCCTTGAATTCCAAAGTCCACACAACTCCGCTGTTCCGTGTTGGCTGTAATCCCGAACAACATCAAAGATGCGTGCATCGAATTCACCGGTTGCTTCTTCAATGGGCAATGGTTGTGTGCCACCACTACATTGCAAACGAGCACCCCCTAAAACACGCTCCCCGGTTTCATTTTCAACGATGATTACAAAGCTGGCAGGGTTGTATTTCCAATCGTGATTGGCCGAAGTGACTTTTTTGACTCCCGCAACTTCCAAAACATGTGCATGCCCTTCAATGAAACGGTCACAAGAAACTGGGTCATCGGTTGCCCTAAAGGCCCTAATCCGTATGGTGCTAACCGACATCTTCTCGTTTCAAATTAAGGATTTGCTCCAAATCTACATAGAACCTGCCTGAAGCTACAGGCTCACCCAATAATATCCTTCTCACTGTATCAGTCACAGTACCACCGCCAAGCATCACTGCCGAGGCCAATTGTGGCCAAGTAGGTATGCTCTTCCCAAGTTCACTGTAAGAATACCTCATCCTATCAGAAACTTTTTGCACATCTACAATCGACATCAGCAATTGTGTTGCAAGTTGCTGATCAGGTTGATTCACAAAAGATTGCCATGGTAAATGCTCGATTCTGCCGTGAAAGATCGGCCGGTCAGTTTCAAGATCGAATCGTTCGATGTCCAACATTCCTTTATCACTGGTTTCCATCACCACTGGTATTTTTTTCTGCTTCGCCTGCAAGCGCATTTTGAGCTTCATTGACAAACTGTCACACTCATCAACCAAAATGTCAATAGGGGTATCTTGCCCTAAAAAAGCTTCGATATTGGCATCTGTTAAACCATCAGTGAAGACTTCAATTTTTAAGAAAGGATCGAGTTCCGCTATTTCGCGTGCCATGAGTACCGCTTTGTTCAAGCCTAAATCCTTCAAAGATGCCCTGATACGATTGAGGTTGCTCAATTCGATATTGTCAAAATCAGCCAAAACCAAATGTCCGCATATTCTTTCCATGGCCATGGTATACGCAACTGCACTGCCGACCGAGAGTCCCACAATGCCCACTTTACGTTTGGCAAGAGCAACTTGTTCGGCAGGTTGGATTTTGTATTTATTGCGCGATGTTCTCAATTCCACAAATTCGGTTTCATCTAATATGTGAACCAAGCGCCGGCACCAAGGGTAATACACCCAAACGCCATATTCATGTAAACCAGTTTGCCCCAGATGGGCAAAAATAGCCGCATTGATGTCTTTCAAACTGTGCAGTTTTCCCAAATGCCGAATGCGCATAAGTTCTGCTAACTGGATTTGCATGGTATCATGAATCATCAAATCAGGATCACTGACCAGCAAATTGAAAATTTCTGCATCATCTTTTTGGTTGATTCTGAAAATTCTAGGTGAATACAACATGGCGTCCGCACCTGAACGGTAATCTACATAATCCATGATGATCTTTTCTTGTCTCGTTTTGAAAAGGATACAAGATATACAATCACGGAATAATTTGAGATGTTAAATCAAAGAGAAATTCTATTTTTGAACAAAACTGCGGACATGACCGACGAAAAGATTCAAGTGCTTTATGTGGATGATGAAGTAAATAACTTACATTCTTTCAAAGCTGCATTTCGACGTGATTTTATGGTTTTTACTGCCGAATCGGCCAAAGATGGATTGAAGATTTTGGAAGAGGAAAATATAGACATCATCATTACCGACCAGCGCATGCCAGAGATGACAGGAGTAGAGTTCCTCGAATCCATCATTCCGCATTATCCGGAACCGATTCGCATTTTGCTAACTGGTTATGCCGATATTCAAGCGGTGATCGATGCAATCAATAAAGGTCAGGTATACCATTACGTGACAAAGCCGTGGGATGAGGATCAATTGAGAAACATCATCAACAAAGTATACGAAGTTTTTGCCTTGCGCGCCGAAAACAGAGAGCTGGTGAAAAGTTTGCTGAGGGCCAATGAACAACTCGAGTTTTTGCTGCGTCAGCGTTTACTTTCCTAAGAACCAAACCGCACCTTAACATACAGGAATAACGCCAGCGCAACAGCACCCGTAGCGGCAAATGCACCCAAGGAGATGTTGCGAGAAACGACTTCGTAAGCGATACTTTTTTCTGCCCTGTATGCTGTAACCGAAAGCGAAAAGAGCATTGCTGGTCCCAAAAGCGCCAAGGCATTGTATAGCCTTGGCCTTACTGCCAAAAGTAATTTGGCATTTGCTAACAAGATGTGTAAAACGAGCAGGGCGATATTCAAATAAAGTAAAGGCTTGTTGTCAACATTGCTGGGTAAAATATTAGCTCCTGCTGAGTAGATGATTTCCCCCAAATTGTAAGTCATCGTTGGCCCGCCCAATTCTATGAATGTCCATTTTACCAACGGGAAAAAAAGGGCAAGGGCGTGCAAAGCGGCACAAGTCAGGTGAAGTACAGTCAACATCAGAGCAATTTGTCACAAAACTACGATTAATGTGCATAGGCAAAATGACATGCGTACTTTTGTACCTGCATTCCTTAAAATTGATTACATGAAAGCTGCATATATTGTTGATGCTGTCCGCACGCCCATTGGCAAATTGGGTGGAAGCTTGGCAGCAATTCGCCCCGATGACTTGGCTGCGCGTGCTATTCAGGGCTTGTTGTCGAGGCATCCTGCGTTCAATGTTGAAGATATTGAAGACGTTGTTTTTGGTGCGGCAAACCAGGCTGGTGAAGACAATAGAAATGTAGCGCGCATGGCATTGCTTTTGGCTGGTTTGCCCGTAACCATTGGTGGTGTGACGGTAAACAGATTATGCGCAAGTGGCTTGCAAGCCATCATGGATGCTGCTCGCGGCATTCAATCAGGTGATGGCGAGGTTTATTTGGCGGGTGGTGTAGAAAGCATGACACGTGCACCGTTTGTAATGGCCAAGGCGGAGCAGGCATTCAGTCGGAAAATGGAAATATATGACACCTCTATTGGGTGGCGATTTACCAATCCAGCTCTTTCTGAGTTGTATCATCCATACAGCATGGGTGAAACCGCTGAAAATGTGGCTGAGAGATGGAAAATCTCGCGTGAAGCCCAAGATGCATTTGCCCATCATTCACAAGAAAAGTACCAGTTGGCGCATGCAGCGAACCGCTTTGCCGAAGAAATAATTGCTGTTGAAATTCCAGCAGGGAAGGGTCAAGCCAAAATGTTCATACAAGATGAGCATCCGCGACTCAGCAGTATGGAACAGCTCGGCACGTTGAAGCCTGCCTTTAAAAAAGGCGGTACGGTAACTGCCGGAAATGCTTCAGGTTTGAACGATGGTGCTTCCTGCTTGTTGATGGTCTCCGAAGAGTACCTCAAAAGACATCAATTATCACCTATAGCCCGCGTAGTCTCTACAGCCGTGGCCGGGTTAGATCCAGCCATCATGGGTGTAGGCCCCGTTCCGGCTACCCAAAAAGCACTCAAAAGAGCGAATCTAAAGGTGTCTGATCTCGGTTTGGCAGAATTAAATGAAGCCTTTGCAAGTCAAAGTTTGGCATGTATCCAAGAACTGGGGCTGAACCCTGAATTCGTGAATGTGAATGGAGGGGCCATTGCCTTGGGGCATCCACTGGGTTGTTCAGGCGCGCGTATCACAACCACTTTATTGCATGAGATGCAAAAGAGAAAAGTACAATACGGCTTGGCTACCATGTGCATTGGCGTAGGACAAGGAGCGGCCGTGATTTACGAAAGGTGTTGAGTTGAAAAGGCGCTATTTTATTCATTTTGCCTACGACGGAACCAAGTATCATGGTTGGCAACGCCAGAAGAATGCGCATACCGTACAAGCTGAATTGGAAGCCTGCTTAGCGCAGTTATTGGCTGTTGAAGTGACGACAACTGGTCAGGGCCGGACAGATACAGGTGTGCATGCACGGTCGTGTTATGCTCATTTCGACTCGGACAAGGAGTTTCCAGCCGACTTAACTCTACGTTTGAACAAGGTTTTACCACCGGATATTGCTATTCATGACATCTTTGAGGTGCCCGAATTGGCCCACGCGAGGTATTCCGCTGTAAGCAGATCATACGCTTACCACATGCATTTTGTCAAAGATCCCTTTGGCCATAGGTTTTCAACAGCTTTATGGCTGGCACCTGATTTCACACGTATTGAAAAGGCAATCCCATACTTATTAAAGGAGGGTGATTTTGGATGTTTTGCGAGGACGGGAGGAGGGAATACCACGAATAGGTGCCATGTAACGGCCGCTAAGTGGATACAATCTGACAATTCACAAGCAATTTTCACCATTACAGCTGACCGCTTTTTACGCAATATGGTTCGGGCCATTGTGGGTACTTTGTTGGATATTGGCTATGGAAAACACGAACCGGAATGGCTGCAGGAATTGATGGGTGAAGGCAGCAGATCCAAAGCAGGCCAATCCGCTCCGGCAGAAGGCTTGATATTGGAGCATGTTGAATACCCGACTTGGGTGTTTGAGAGGAGGAACCATGTCTGAAAACAAATACAGCACTTTTAGGGTACTCATGCGTATTCTAAAGTTGACAAGGCCTTACAGAACGGTTTTCGTGACCACGGTAGTGCTTGTGATATGTTTGGCGATATTGGCTCCTTTAAGGCCGTGGCTCATCCAATTTACCGTAGACGGACCTATTCATGACGGAGATTTGCCCTTACTCCTCACCATGACCATATGGATGATTTTGGCCTTATGTATTGAATCTGTGTTGAGATATGCCTTTAGCTACGCAAGTGTGTGGTTGGGGCAACAGGCCATCCATGATTTGAGGCTGCGTTTATACAAACATTTGTTGGGCAAACGCCTGAGGTTTTTTGACAAAACACCCATAGGAACCTTGACAACAAGAACGGTAAGTGATATTGAAACAATTGCGGAAGTGTTTTCCCAAGGTTTACTCACCATAGTTGGAGATGTTTTGCAATTGCTTGCGGTACTGTTTGTGATGATCTACACCGATTGGAAGCTAACCCTGGTCAGTTTATCCGTTTTGCCATTATTGCTTTACAGCACCTATGTATTCAAGGAAAAAGTACGCACCTCCTTTCAAGATGTACGCAATCAGGTTGCAAGACTAAATGCATTTCTCCAAGAGCGGATCACAGGCATGCACATTGTGCAATTATTCAGTCGTGAATCGGAGGAAATGTCGCGGTTTAAAAAAGTGAATGCAGAATTGAACCAAGCACATTTGAAGAGTGTGCTGTACTATTCTGTATTTTTCCCAGTAGTGGAAATCATCACTGCCGCCTCGTTGGGTCTGCTCGTTTGGTACGGTGCATCCGCTGCGCTGCGTGATGAGGTTTCGGTTGGAACAATTATCGCATTTATTCTTTATGTCAATCAGTTTTTTCGGCCCATACGCTTGTTGGCCGATAAATTCAACAGTTTGCAAATGGGGTTGGTTGCATCAGAACGGGTATTTAAACTTTTAGATACCCAAGAACAAATACCCAATTCCGGCCATATGACCTTGGAAAATCCAGCTGGTAAGGTGGAATTCAAAGAGGTCTGGTTCGCATACGACGAGTTGAACCCAGTTTTAAAGGGAATAAGTTTTCAACTTGAAGCTGGCAAAAAACTGGCACTTGTTGGCCCTACAGGTGCGGGTAAAAGTTCAGTTATCAATGTCTTGGGTAGGTATTACGACTTCCAGCAAGGTGAAATCAGCATCGATGGCATATCCATTCGGGATCTAAGTTTGTCGGAGGTACAAAAGCATGTTGGTGTAATCCTCCAGGACGTTTTTTTGTTCTCGGGTACAGTGGCAGAAAACATATCGTTATTCAATGATGCCATTAGTAGAGAGCACATCATGCAGCTGGCAAGTCTATCTGGTATCGACCGCTTCATACAAAAGTTACCCGGTGGGTTGGATTACCAGGTAGGGGAAAGAGGTGGGGCGCTTTCAACCGGACAGCGACAACTCATTGCATTCTTGAGGATTTTGGCCTACAATCCTGCCATGGTCGTCATGGATGAAGCAACCGCTTCGGTGGATAGCGAAACTGAAGAAATATTGCAGCAAGCTTTGGTCAAATTGCTGGAAGGAAGAACGGCTATAATCATTGCACATCGCCTTTCAACCATTGCTGATGCAGATGAAATTTTGGTAATTGAGGAGGGCCAAATCTCTGAAGCTGGTACGCACGAGGTTTTAATGCAAAAAGGAGGGCAATACCAAAAGTTGTACGAAATGCAATTGAGCAAGCTTTCTGAAGCATAGGAAAAACAAATGAACCTCAGTATATTGTTAGTTCATTTGCTTTTATGAAACGTCTTATTTTTTTGGTAGCGCTAGCACTTGTGCCCTTCGGCGTGCTGGCCCAGTTGCACGATCAATTTAATTGTTCTGAACTGAAATCAACTGCATTTCAAAATGCAGGCTTACCCCAGTTCAGAATCAATGCGGCGAGGGGTGGGGATTTATATGATATCCATTTTTATGACATCGAGCTCGAGGTCTCTAATACGACTACCTATGTCGATGGCAATGTCTTGATTGCTTCGCAGGTCACTTCTGCCTCTATGGACACGTTTTGGTTTGAACTAAAGGACAATTTAACGATTGACTCGGTTTATATCAATGGGGCAAAACAATCGGTTATCAATCGGCTTAATCACGTGGTTAGAATTCCTCTCAACCAAAGCATACCTCAGGGAGAGGAAGTTCGAGCAAGGATCTGGTACAAGGGAACGGCTGTTCAGGCAGGTTTTTTTAGCGGATTAAGTACAGCAGCCTCCTCTACCTGGGGAGTGAATGTTAGCTGGACCCTTTCAGAGCCATTTTCTGCTCCCGACTGGCTTCCATGCAAGCAAGATTTATGGGATAAAATCGATTCTGTAAACTTCAATGGAATCGCAACGAATCCAAATAAAGTTGCTTCGAATGGACTTTTGACAGCCGTTACGAATATCGGCAATAACAAGTCCAGATTTGCATGGAAGACTCGCTATCCAATGGCCTTTTACCTCATTGCATTTAGTGTAACCAATTATGCCGACTACACTACTTATGCAAAACCCACTTTATTGCCCAATGACTCTATCATGGTACAGCATTGGGTGTACAATGCAAATAATAGCAACAATGTGTCGGCTGTGAATTTTTACAGGCAGCAGCTCGACGCTACCAATGATATGCTCGAGGTGTTCAGTAACTTGTTCATCCTTTATCCCTTTTGGCAGGAAAAATACGGCCACATGCAAGCACCACTTGGTGGGGGGATGGAGCACCAAACCATGAGCACCATGGGTGGTTTCGGCCAAGATTTAACCGCGCATGAGCTCATTCACCAGTGGTTCGGTGATTATGTTACATGTGCCACATGGAGCGATATATGGCTAAACGAAGGATTTGCGTCATATGGTGAATACCTATATCGCCAATTTGGCGTGAGTCAAAGCAGTGCCGACTCTTGGATGCAATCTGCACAGGGTTCTGCAAGACAGAATACAGGTTCCGTGTATGTTCCAGCTGGATCAGGGGTTTCGCGTATTTTTAGCGGCAGCCTTTCATACAAAAAGGGAGCAGCAGTGCTCCATATGCTCCGTTGGCAAATCGGAAATGATTCACTTTTTTTTGGTGGAATCGTAAATTATTTGAACCGAAAGGCCAATGATGTAGCCACCACAGATGAATTAAAAACCATTTTAGAAGCACACACGGGTACGTCTTTGACAGCATTTTTCAATGAATGGATTTACGGAGAGGGGTTCCCTACCTACACAGTAAGATGGAACCAAGTAGATAGCACAGTGTATGTTGAAGTCAACCAAACCACAACCAGCCCAACAACTCCCTCATTCAGCACAATGGTGCCAGTTAGGTTGGCTATCGGAGGTCAGTTTGTCAATTTGCGCGTAGACCCAAGCGCTGGACTGAATAGATTTACAGTTTCTGGAACAGTTACTTCTGCACAACTTGACCCAACATCTATCTTATTAAAGGGTACAAATTCTACCATCAGCCGGGCTACAACCTTGGGAGTAGGTTTGTTTGAGCAACAATTACTCAATGCACAGATTTATCCTAATCCGGTACACGACCTCTTGCATGTTCAAAGTGAGGTTGTGAACCCCGGTGTGGTAATTTACGACGTGCAAGGGCGGATTGTGTTGGAGAAACAACTCGAAGGATATGAATCAACAATATCGTTGAGCCAGTTGCCTGCCGGAGTTTACCATGTACATATTGCTGCTTTAGGAAAGCAGATGCATCAGAGAATTGTGAAACTATAAACAAAATAGTCTTCTCTGAAATCAGGTTCAGAGAAGACTATCTTGTCAAACGTAATTTGACCAGGAGCCACGTGGCTCCTTTTTATTTTCTTCCAAAAACTGAGAAGTGTAAGTACCGCTTAGGGTTGGCTTTTAAGTCAATTAAGAGTGAATCAAGATCTGCAGCCGACTTGTTCAAATGCTCGTATAATTTTTGATCGTTGACCAATTGCCCCAAGCTTCCCTCGCCGTTATTCACTTTTTGCATCACCGCGGTGGTCTGTGCCAAAGCCAAATGGGCTTGTGCAATTGTTTCGGTCAGTCGCGACTTCGCCAAACTATCCGTTATAGCATTCACATTGGCCAAGGCGGCATTGATGATTTCATTGTTGTTTTTGATATTGTTGCTGATGGAAGCAACATCTTTCAATATTTTATTCAGCTGGCTATTCTTGTCAGAAAGCATTTCATTGAGAGCCGCTGTTGTTTGTTCTAGGTTGCTAACAGTACCTCGCATTTTTGAAGGCTCAATAGCAGCATTCAGACTATCAACCAACCCGTTGATTCGTTCCACCAAAGGCGAAAATTGCTCACCCACTTTATCCAACAATCCGCCTGTGATATAACCAGGTAAGGTGTCGTTTTTTACATAGTAAGCAGGTGCTGCATTACCTAATTTGATCTCCAGGGCACGCGTGTTAAACAAGTCGGTACTCACCAAATGCACTTCACTTCCCTTGTCTAATTTGATTTTATCGTTCACATAAAACTGTACAACAATTTCACCTTTGGCCGAGTCGAACATGATTTTACGTACCGAACCTACCTTTATGCCTTTATGCAAAACAGCTGCAGATGATTGTAAGCCCATAGCATCCTGATAGGATACGTAATAGTTGGTAGTAGTGGTGAAAAGTTCTTCGCCTTTAAGAAAGTTGTAACCCAACAGCAATATAGCGATGGTAATCGATGCAAAGGCACCCACCAAGGTTTCGTTTGATACTTTAAATTTGTTCACTGCAGCGGGGTTTATCCTTCTTTGTCAATTTCTGCTTTGTAGCTGGCAAAAGCCTTGTAAATAGATTCGGCCAGCTTGCTTCGGCCGTCGGTCGAAGTTAGGTAATTTTCTTCGTTAGGATTGGTTAAAAAACCTGCTTCAATTAACACGGCTGGCATGGTGGTACGATAAAGCACCAGAAATCCTGCCTGCTTAACACCTCTGCTGCTTCTACCCGCAATTTTTTCAAAATTGGTTTCAACCTTTTCCGCGAATTTCACACTTTGGTTTCGATAAGCCGATTGAAACAGTTCAAAGATAATGTGGGTTGTGGGGTCTTTTGGGTCGAAACCATCGTAATTCGCCGTATAGTCACTTTCGAGTAGCACAGAAGCATTTTCACGTTTAGAAACTTCCAAATTGGCGCCCGTTACATGCAAACCTTGCGTATAAGTTTCAGTTCCGAATGCGCCAGGTTTTGCACTGTTTAGGTGAATGGAGATGAATAAATCTGCATTATGCTTGTTGGCAACAGACGCCCGCTGATGGAGCTCCAAGAATCGATCGTCCTTTCGCGTATAGATTACCTTCACATCCTTGTGGTTGGTCTCTATCAATTTGCCGAAGGCTAAGGCAATTTGGAGCGCAACATCTTTTTCCTTTGCCTTTTTGCCCAAACAACCCGAATCATGTCCACCATGACCCGAATCAATGACTACGGTACGGATTTTGTACGCACGGAGTCCTGTTGGATTCACTGAAATCAGCAAAAGCAAGGAAATGAGGAAGAGGATGGGTTTCAGTTTATTCACTTTGATTCAGTTTACGTACTTTTGACCGGCTTTATTATCAGCAAATTTAAATCAGCTATTGGGCTTTTTACATTGAAAGCATTACGTATTTTCCTCATTGCGCTGTTTATTTTCCACTTTGGTGGACAGGCAACGGCGCAGGAAGGTTCAAAAAGCGTACCAGATAGTCTTCAGCAAAAAGATTCTCACCAAATTAATCCGGTTTTCAAGGATTCTTTATCAACTGTCCAGAACGACAGTACGCTAACTGTTGATTCAACCCAAAAGCAAAAAAACAACAGTGGTTTAGAAGCAGAAGTAAAATATCAGGCACAAGATTCCATTGTTTTTGACCTCAGGCAAAAAGGAGCAAGGTTGTATGGACAAGCGCAAGTAGATTATCAAACCATCCAATTGAAGGCTGCTACCATTGAGCAAAATTGGGCAACCAATCAGGTTATTGCTACGCCAAGTGCCGACAGCACTGGAAAATTGATTGGAAAGCCCATTTTTAAAGATGGTGATCAAGAGTTTGAAAGCCAGCGAATGGTATACAATTTCAAAACTAAGAAAGCCCGTATTTCCGCAATGGTCACCAAGGAAGGTGAATCTTACTTAATTGGCCAAGAGGTTAAGTTGAATCCCGATCAGACGATTTATATCAAAAACACGCGTTACACTACCTGTAGCAATACCGATCATCCGCATTTCTACTTGAATTTGTACATGGCCAAAATCATCCCGAATAAAAGTGTTGTAAGTGGACCGTCGAACATGGTGGTAGAAGGAATACCTGTACCTCTGGGATTGCCATTTGCCATAATCCCAACACAGCGTGGTCAGCGTTCGGGGATTTTGCCCCCTGAATACGGTAGGTCTCCAGAACTCGGGTTTTTCCTGCGAAATGGAGGATACTATTTTGCCATTAACGACTACATCGACCTAGCCTTGCGGGCCGACGTTTATTCTTGGGGTAGTTTTCGATTAAATCCAGCTACGCAGTACGTTAAAAAGTACAAGTACAGTGGGCGTTTGAGTTTTTCATACAGTAACCAACAACGTGGAGACAGACTTGCAGATGATTTTGTGCGTAACCGCGATTTTTTTGTTACGTGGCAGCATCAACAAGACCCAAAGGCAAATCCTTATGGCCGCTTCACAGCAAGTGTAGAAGCTGGAACCAGCAGTTTTTTAAGCAATAATTCTTTTGCCAACAACCAATTTCTCCGAAATCAATTGAGTTCGTCGATTAGCTACAACAGAAACTTTGCAGGAAAACCTTTTCGTTTCTCCATAGCAGCCCGACACACGCAAAACACCCAAACCCGACAAATTAAATTTGCGCTTCCAGAAGGTTCCTTCAACGTAAATCGTATTGAACCATTCCGGAGAAAATCGGCAGTAGGGGCAGAGCGTTGGTACGAAAAAATTGGTTTTACGTACCAAACGAACTTCAGAAACAATATTTCGGACTTCGATAGCTCATTGTTCAATGGGAATTTGCTTGACAAGATGGATGGGGGTTTTCAGCATGTGATTCCAATCAGCACCTCCGCTTTTGTCATCGGCAAATATTTTCAGTTGACACCCTCTCTGAACTACACTGAACGCTGGAATTACAAAAGCTTGAACAGGAGATATGAACCAGATTCAGGCAGGGTACTGACAGATACGTTAACAGGCTTTTTCAGAAACAACGACTATAGTTTCAGCTTAAGCATGAATACCCGACTGTATGGGCTAAAGCAATTTGGTCGTGGCAAATTGGCGGCTATACGACATGTGATGAACCCAAGATTGGGGTACAGTTTAAGGCCCGATTTTTCAGCACCAAACTTTGGATTTTTTCAGGAAGTTCAAACCGATAGTTTAGGCAATACCCAGTTTTTCAGCAGGTTTGACGGTTTGGGGTATGGAGGTCCAGCGCCAGGACGGAGCGGTTCATTTTCGTTGAATGTTGATAATAATTTGGAGGCAAAAATCAGACAACGAACCGACACGGGAGTCGTGATGAAAAAAATAAAGATTTTCGATTCATTCAATTTTGGGACAGTTTACAACTTAGCAGCAGATAGTCTCAGATTGTCCCCAATCGTATTTAGTGGTAGAACTACTTTTACCAATAATTTCAGTTTACTCTTTGGTGGAACCCTCGATCCATACACACGAGCAGCAAATGGTCAACGCATCAATAGCTGGTTGGTAAATACTGAAGGACAGCTGGCCAATTTAACGAATGCTAACCTTGCTTTTAGTGGATCAATACGGCCGCAAAGCAAAGGGGCAAGGGCGCCATCCAACACCCTAGGAAATGTGAATATGCCCGCACCTGCTGATGAAGAGGAAGCGAAGGAACAAGCCTACCTAAGGCGACAGCAATGGAGTCAATTTATCGATTGGACGGTCCCCTATAATCTTACCTTTAACTATACATTGAATTACACTCGTTCATTTATCGATAGCATACCTGCAATTATCACCCAAGGATTGCAGATAAATGGCGATGTGAGCATAACGCCCAAGTGGAAAATAGGATATAGTTCTGGTTATGATTTTACGAACAAACGGGTTACGCCTACAGTAATCAATTTGTACCGCGATTTGCATTGTTGGGAAATGAGTTTTAATCTGGTTCCCTTTGGTTCTTTTCGTTCATATACCTTTACCATCAATGCCAAGGCCCGTATGTTGCAGGAGTTGAAATTAACCCGTCGACGCGATTGGTACGACCTACAACGATTTTAGCAATAAAAAAAAGCCTGATGCAACGCAACGGGCTTTTTGTTCAAAGCTGGTTCTTTAAATAGGCCGATTGATGTCCCACTGCTCTAAATAGTCGGCCATACGGCGAACAAACATACCGCCCAAGGCTCCGTCTACCACACGGTGGTCGTAAGAGTGCGACAAAAACATCATGCTACGAATGCCAATCAAATCGCCGGCCTCTGTTTCAATAACGGCCGGTTTCTTGCGAATAGCCCCAACCGCCATGATAGCTACTTGGGGTTGAGGAATAATGGGTGTACCCATTACATTGCCAAAGCTACCAACGTTTGAAATAGTGTAAGTACCACCTTGGATTTCATCAGGTTTCAATTTGTTGTTACGAGCCCGATTGGCTAAGTCATTTACACGTTTGGCAAGGCCTGCTAAATTGTATTGGTCAGCATTGTGAATGACGGGCACAATCAAGTTGCCACTGGGTAATGCTGCGGCCATACCTATGTTTATGTCTTTTTTGATGATGAGGTTATTGCCATCCACTGACACATTGATCATTGGGAAATCTTGAATGGCCTTTACTGCGGCTTCGATGAAAATAGGAGTGAAGGTGAGTTTTTCGCCGTATCGCTTTTCAAATTCCTTCTTCACTTTATCGCGCCACATCACCACATTGGTCATGTCAGCTTCTACAAAAGAAGTTACGTGTGCTGAAATACGCTTCGAAGCAACCATATTTTCTGCAATCATCCGACGCATACGGTCCATTTCCATGATTTCCACGTTCCCTGAAGGCACACTTCCGGGGGTTTTGGCAACTACCGGGGGCTGTTCCACTGCTGGAACAACTGCTGCAGGCGCTGCGATGGCGGGTGCTTGAGCAATTGCAGCCGTTTTACCTGCTTTTTTATCAGCAACGTATTGGAGAATGTCTTTTTTGGTCACCCTGCCTTCACTGCCTGTGCCAGCGATGGCTTCGAGTTCTTGCATGCCGATGCCTTCTTGTGAAGCGATATTCAATACGAGCGGGGAATAAAAGCGACCTCCGGCAGGCTGGTCTACTTTGGCGGTAACTGCTTGGGTCAAGACCGCAGTGGGTGCTGGCATGGCATCCACAACCGTTCCAGCAGCTGTGGCTGCTGATGCAGGAGCTGCCGATTGGCCTGCTGCTTCTGTTTCTATGACGGCTAAAATGCCCCCAACCGGAACGACATCTCCTTCTTTGAACAAAAGTTCGCCTAATATGCCGGCTACTGGAGAAGGAACTTCTGAATCGACCTTGTCGGTTGCGATTTCGAGCACAGCTTCATCCAAAGCTATACTGTCGCCTGGCTTTTTTAGCCATTTCAGAATAGTTGCCTCCATGATGCTTTCACCCATTTTGGGCATGAGCAAATCAACTTTTGCCATAGAACTAGATTTAAAAGTTGTGCAAAGGTAGGGTTTTGGCTGTGAAAGGTCAATTCACAACGAGCATTTTCCACAGGAGATACAAGGCTGTCATGCTGGCCCGTTCAATGTTTAAGCTGCGTTCATTCCCGAAATTATAAGATCGCGCAATGGTTTCATTTGGACCCGAAACGGCAATCCAAACAGTTCCAACTGGTTTTGATGCTGTACCTCCGTCGGGTCCGGCAATACCGCTCACGGCAATTGCATAGTCTACATTTATGAGCCTTTTGAGGCCATGCGCCATACTTATCACCACTGTTTCGCTCACAGCACCATGTTGCTCAATCGCAGCAGGGCTCACTTGAAGCTGTTGCGTTTTTACGTCATTGGCATAACAAACCACACTGCCTTGAAAGTAGCTGCTTGCACCCGGTATACGCGTAAGAAGACTTGCGATGGTACCTCCGGTGCAGCTTTCAGCCGTTCCCACGGTTGCATTTTTCTGCTTGAGCTGCTTGCCTATTGCCTCTTCGAGTGATTCTTCATCATAACCATATACATGATGACCCAAGAGATCTTTGATTTTTGCTTCGTACACAGCTATTTCGCCAACCAAATGTTCTCGATTTATTCCGCGACCTGATAGTCTTAGCCGCACGATACCAGGACGAGGCAAGTAAGCAAGTTTGATGTATTCTGGCATTTCTTCTTCTACAGCAGCGATTGTTGCAGCAATATGTGATTCTACCATGCCACAGGTCATCAACGTGCGGTGCACAATTACGGGCAATTGCATTTCCTTTTGTAGCAAAGGCAGAAGTTGATTTGAAACGATATTTTTCATTTCATAGGGAACGCCTGGCATACTCAATACCCAATAGTTTGTATTTCTCCAAAGCATTCCTTGCGCAGTGCCTAGTTCATTGAGTAGAATCTCGCAATTGTCAGGTAAATCGGCTTGTTGTGCATTCATCAGGCTCATGGTTCTTCCCCTTTGCTCAAACCAATTACGCAAACGGCTTAAGACTGCCTCATTTGTCACCAGTTCGCTACCGAAGTATCGGGCCAAGGTGTGCTTGGTGATGTCGTCTTTCGTTGGTCCCAAACCGCCAGTCATCAAAATCAAGGACGCACGGGTTTTGGCCAAATCGAGCGCCGACACAATAGCCCCTGCTTCATCGCTAACGGAGCTGATTTGTACCACCTGAATGCCAATTTTACTCAATTCAGCCCCTATCCAAGCCGAATTGGTGTCAACAATTTGCCCTATAAGTATCTCATCGCCAATGGTGATTATTTCCGCGCGCATCTGAATTGAAATTTGATTAAATGTAGTCTTTTCGTAGATTCGTTTAGCATTGCACGATGAAAAGAACATGGCTTTTTTGTTTTGGTTTGTTGCCTTTTTTGGCGGAGGCCCAACCCGTGTTCAATCGAGCCGATATGCCATTGCCCGGTGATACCGCCAGAATGATGAATGCGGGTACGCCTGCCAATTTGAATACAAGACTGCAAGTATCTGGTCCCAACGCCAAATGGGACTTTTCTGACCTGCAACCAGAAGAACATGAGTTGGTGACTTTTCAAGGTGCAGCACAAACACCTTATTTCTTTTTTGCCTTGGCCAACGCACATGGTGTGAAATTTGCAGATTCGATTAACTTGTTGGTGATAAATCTGGAGCGTATTTATGACTTTTATAACGTCAATAATCAACGCTATGCTGCAGTAGGAAGAGGAGTGACCGTTCAAGGTTTCCCATTGCCAGCCCAATACACCGATCCGGATGAAGTCTATTTTTTTCCACTACAATTTGGTAGACGCGACACCAGTACATTTGCCTATGGCATTATCATTCCTCAAACCGGAGGTTTTGCCAGCAAAGGTGGACGCTTAACGGAAGTTGACGGTTGGGGTGAGCTCATTACCCCTTTTGGTACTTACAACGCCTTGCGTGTGAAAAGCACTGTGCGCATCGAAGATAGCATCAGTTTTAATGGCATCAATTTGCCATTGCCCCAACGAACAGAAATAGAGTATCGATGGCTGGTGAAGGGTGAAAAGGTACCTGTGCTCAAAATCCGAGGGAATGCTTTTTTTGGTGCTTTTACAGCTACTTCCTTGCAGTATCGTTACAATTTGCCACAAATAGTCCCTCCGGTGAGTGTAGTGGTACCTCCGGGTGAAATCGTGATTTATCCCAATCCAACCGCAGAAATGCTCTTTTTTGCTGTAAATACACTCGATAGAATTGAGCACATTGAAATTATCGACCAATTTGGACGTGTAGTATTCAGCGAGCAAGGCAATCGCAAATTATTAGATGTGCGAGAGCTACAAAGTGGGGTTTACCAAGTAACCGTGACAGGACAGTACGGGCGAAGCACACAAAAAATAGTCGTGGCCAACCGCTGATATTATTTGGTGGACAACTCGTGTATACTTTCTCTTCATTGCTTGCTTTTTTTGTATTCTGTAGATTAGGAGAGGAGTATGCAACAATACCACGATTTGATGAGGCATGTGCTTGAGCATGGTGCCCGTAAGGAAGACCGCACCGGAACCGGTACCATTAGCGTATTTGGCTACCAAATGCGTTTTGATTTGCAAGAAGGTTTTCCATTGATTACGACCAAAAAACTCCATTTGCGCTCTATTATCCACGAATTGCTATGGTTTTTGAAAGGCGAAACCAATATTGCTTATCTCAAAGAAAATGGCGTGAGCATTTGGGATGAGTGGGCCGATGAACGGGGAAATCTTGGGCCTGTGTATGGTTATCAATGGCGAAGTTGGCCAACTGCTGATGGTAGGCACATAGATCAGATATCGGAAGTGATAGAAACTATTAAAAAAAATCCTGATTCTCGCCGCATCATCGTGTCTGCATGGAATGTCGGAGAAATCAAAAACATGGCCCTTCCGCCTTGTCATGCTTTCTTTCAATTTTATGTAGCAAATGGCAAACTGAGTTGCCAGTTGTACCAGCGCTCCGCAGATATCTTTTTGGGCGTACCTTTCAACATTGCCTCCTACGCACTACTTACCATGATGGTAGCACAAGTTTGTGGCCTTGAACCAGGTGATTTTGTGCACACTTTTGGGGATGCTCACTTATACCTCAACCACTTGGAACAAGCCGAACTGCAGCTCAGCCGAGATTTCAAGCCGTTGCCGCAAATGAAAATCAATCCCCAAGTAAAAGACATTTTCAACTTTCGCTACGAGGATTTTGAATTGCTCAACTATAATCCTCATCCCCACATCAAAGCCCCAGTGGCGATTTAATCTATATCATGCTGTCAATATTAGTCGCTGCCGACGAGGCCAATGGCATTGGCAAGGAAAATCAGCTTATTTGGCATATACCAGATGATTTGAAGCGGTTTAAGGCACTTACAATGGGTCGGAAAATCATCATGGGACGAAAAACCTATGAAAGTATTGGCAGGCCTCTCCCCGGGCGTGCGAATATCGTTATTTCACGGCAAGCCAATTTATTGCTGCCGGGATGCACCGTGGTTTCTACAATCGAACAAGCATTGGCCCTAACCTTGCCCGATGAAGAGGCCTTTGTGATTGGAGGCAGCGAAATATATCGACAGTTGTTGCCTCTTTGCAAAAGGTTGTACCTTACAAGGGTTTTTGATCGATTTGAAGCAGATGCTTTTTTCCCAGCATTGGATGATACTTGGCTGATAGAAAAAATCAGCCCGCGTTTCGCAACCGAAAGCGGGCTTGAATATCAGTTTATCGACTTATTTCGCAACCGTTAAAAGCAAAGCTTAATAAGCTCTTGCAAAAAGCACTCTTTGGCCAGAGGGGTTTCCTGTAAGAATGCATTTTCCGGGTTCTTGCTGGTTGTTTAATGGAATGCAACGAATGGTAGCTTTGGTTTTTTCTTTGATTGCTTGTTCCGTTTCGCTGCTTCCATCCCAGTGTGCAGCAATAAATCCACCTTTTTCGTCAAGCAATTTTTCAAATTCATCCCAGCTATCGGCCTTGTGCGTCATACTGGTTCTAAAATCAAGTGCCTTCTGATAAATGTTGGTTTGAATTTGCTCAAGCAAGTGTGTGATTTTTACAGGAAGATCGGTTGTTTGAAGCGTCTCTTTTTCCTTGGTGTCACGTCGCGCAACTTCCACGGTACCTTGTTCTAAATCGCGCATGCCCAAAGCAATACGAACAGGTATGCCCTTGAGTTCCGAATCTGCAAATTTGTAACCTGGGCGGTATTTGTCGTCACCATCAAATTTTGCCCTAATTCCTGCTGCCTCAAGTTCTTTTTTGATTTTCTCACCTGCCTCACGCAAAATGGAGATGCTTTCCTCTCCTTTGTAAATAGGTACAATGATGGCTTGAATTGGAGCCAATTTTGGAGGTAAAATCAAACCATCGTCGTCGCTATGTGCCATTACCAGTGCGCCCATCAATCGGGTTGAAACCCCCCATGATGTGGCCCACACAAACTCCCGTTGCCCATCGGGACCTGCGAATTGGACATCAAAGGCCTTGGCAAAATTTTGACCTAAAAAGTGAGAGGTTCCTGCTTGGAGTGCCTTTCCATCTTGCATCAAAGCTTCTATGCAATAAGTATCAACAGCACCGGCAAATCGCTCATTGGCAGTTTTCACCCCTTTGACTACCGGAACACCCATCCATTCTTCCGCAAATTTTGCATAGACATCCAACATTTTACGGGTTTCTTCAATGGCTTCTTCCGATGTTGCATGTGCAGTATGTCCTTCTTGCCACAAAAACTCAGTGGTGCGCAAGAATAGCCGGGTTCGCATTTCCCAACGCACCACATTGGCCCATTGATTGATGAGCAACGGGAGATCGCGGTAGCTTTGGATCCAGTCTTTATAGGTATTCCAAATGATGGTTTCGGACGTTGGACGAACGATGAGTTCTTCTTCAAGTTTCGCTTCAGGGTCTACAATGATTTCACCGTTTTCACCATTTTTTAGACGATAATGTGTCACTACAGCACATTCTTTTGCAAATCCATCGACATGGCTCGCTTCCTTGCTAAAAAATGATTTTGGAATGAACAAAGGGAAATAAGCGTTGCTGTGTCCAGTATCTTTGAACATTTGGTCAAGGGCATCGCGCATACGTTCCCAAATGGCAAATCCATATGGCTTAATTACCATACATCCCCGAACAGCGGAGTAATCAGCCAAACCGGCCTTAATGACCAAATCATTGTACCATTGTGAGTAGTCCTGAGCGCGCGACGTTATTTCTTTTGCCATTTGTTTTTATACTTTGGAGCGAATATTGACGTATATTTATGGAATTGGTGAACAAAGATAGCCATTCAGATTGTTACACCTACAGGAACTTAAATTGGTCGTTATGGTACGTATGCTTTTTTTATTGCTCCTTTTGTCAATTACGGCATGTTCGAGCAATAAAACCTCTAGTTGGTTTCAAAATAGTTATGACGATGATTTGTACTACGTTTCCAGCGGAGAGGCCGATCGTACTGTTGCGGTAAAAGCCACGAAGCCCGACGCAGCTGTTGATCCGTACGAAGAGTATTTGCAAGCGCGCAGAGGACGGAACTCTGGCGTTTCTCCTTACGATTACGAGGCAACTCAGTACGACCGAACCATGCAACGACATGCTGATCCATTCTGGTCAAGCCCTTCTATGGGTTTTGGTTTAGGAGGATTTTGGGGAAGCAGGTCTTATATGCTATACAATCCGTTTTTTCCGCCGTTTTTCTCGATGCAACCCGGGTTGTCTTTGGGTTTTGGTATGGGAAATGGATTTTACCCTGGTATTGGGTTTGGGATGCATCCGTGGCACATGGGCGGGTGGTATTATCCCTGGATGATGTCCTCGGGCTTTGGCTGGGGAAATCCTTGGATGATGCAGGGATGGAATTCACCTTGGGGGTGGGGTGGAGGAGGTTGGTATCCCGGAAACCAATGGGGGAATGGATGGAACAACAATTGGGGAGGCAATTGGGGAAGTGATCTGAGTGGAAGTGTGCAGCAGGTGCCTCCGAGAAATGGAAGGGCAATGGGCGGAGCCTTACCTAGTCAACCTGATTTGTTTAATCCTACGGGTGGACGCCGACAAGGAAATGCACCTGGACAATCCGTTCCTTCAAACGTTGACCGTAATGCTTATCATCCAGAAAGCGATCGTGCGACACGTCAAGCGAGACCATACAATCCAAATGCTACACCTACACGTGAGCAAGGTGATCGAACAACAAGAAGGGTAGTGACCGAGAGAAGACCGACTACCACACCAAGCAGAGGCGAATTCGACCGGCCAAGCAGGCCAACGCCGAGCTGGACACCTGAGCGCAGCTCAGGAAGGGATAATGCAAGCCCTTCACGTAGCGGTGGTACCGATAGAGGGAGCTGGAGCCCTTCTCCAAGTCGATCTGCAGATCCGCCACCTTCAAGAAGCGGAGGGGGAAGTGGTGGAGGTGTAAGTCGTCCGTCAGGTGGAGGAAATCCAGGTAGACCACGTTAAAATTCGGAGAGATGAACAAATGGTTTTTTACAACCCTGCTACTAGCTTGGGCAGTAGTTGGTTTGTCCCAATCAGAAACCGATTTGATGCGCTTTAGCATGCAAAGACAAAGCGGTTCGGCGAGGGTTGCTGCTATAGGCGGAGCTTTTGGTGCATTAGGAGCAGATATTGGTGGTTTGACAATCAATCCCGCAGGATTGGCAACTTTTCGAAAAAACACATTGGCCACTTCTTTGCAATGGGCAAATCAAACATCGGAAGGTACTTACCTCGGAAACCCCCAAAATGATGTGGATAGTAGGTTACAGTTTAGTTCGCTAGGATTTGTGTATGCACAACCCCCCCAATCGGGAAATGGCTGGTTGCAGCTCAACTACGGATTTAGCATGAATCGTACTTCCAATTTTTTTCAATCAGCCAAATATGAGGGTGTAAACACAAATTCTTCCTTGGTAGATTATTTCTTATCTGAAGCCAATGCAGGAGATGCATTTTTTCCTGAGGATTATCCTTTCTCTGCGGCTTTGGCTGAAAGTGTGGGGTTGATATATCCCAGCATTCCTGGAAACCGAGAATCTTTGTATTTCGGCATTGTGCCCAATGGAGGGGTTACACAATCGGAACGCATCAATCAAAATGGACAATTGACCGATTACGGATTTTCAGTAGCCGGGAATTTCAAAAACAAACTGTATGTAGGTGGAGGGGTGAGTTTATTGTCAGCCTCCTTTTCATCGAGAGATGTCTTTGTGGAGCGCGATCATGCAGATAGCATATTTGATTTCAAAGACTTAACATATACACGCGATGTTCTGACTGAAGGGGATGGTTTGAAAGGCCGTCTGGGAGTAGTGATGCAGCCGGTTAACTGGTTGCGGCTGGGATTAGGACATGAAACTGGAACGAGATTTACCATGAGTGATGATTTTCGTACATCGCTCGAAGCCAATTTTGATTCAGTTCCTACTTTTGCAAGTGCTCGTTCTCCCTTATTTAGTCCTTTTTCTTTTTCCCACCGCTCTGCCGGTAAAACCATATACAGTTTAGCCATATTGTTTGAAGCCAAGGGACTCATTTCATTTGATTATGAACAAGTATACTTCAACAGGATGCGGGTTACTCCGCTTCGTTCAGATCAGGCATCAGTTCCATGGGCCAATGAGCTGAACGACGGTGTGGGTCGGTTATTCCAAACGGCCGAAAACTATAGATTGGGAGCAGAATATGTAGCAGGACCTTTGGTCTTACGTGCAGGTTATGCGGTTTGGGGTAGTCCATTCCGCCAAGGTGTTGAAACGGCCGGTGGCGACTGGGTGCAACGTGATGTAACCGCTGGAATTGGGTTACGTTTAAAATCTACTACCCTTGACTTTGCCTTGGTGAATGCGAGGTGGAAAAACTATCGTTACCCCTATGCAGTAAATGGTATTGCGGCGGATGGAGTGTTGTTCAGCCAAAACCGTTGGAATGTGGTTGTTGGCGCACAATTTAGACTGGATTAATCCTCTATTTGTGCATTTATTTTCGCGTTTTTAAGCTCCGAAAGCGTTTTTAGGTCCTGAGAAGCAATGGCCAATTGAATGCCATTTTCAAAGGTTGAAATGGCCTTGTCATGTTGACCATTGTCGAGCAGTAAATGCCCCAGTTGGTAATAAGCGGCGAGGTAATCGGGCCTAGTTTCAAGCAATTGCTCCATCGCTTGGATGGCTTTATCAAGTTGACCTTCCTTTTTCCATTCTAACGCCAATGCATACTGCACAAACACATCATGCGGTTGGCTTTGTAAGAGGGCCAAAAGCTGTTCTATGCGCTTATTTTCACTTTCATTCTTCATGGCGATGTAGTATTTTTGTCAGTCTTGATTCGTCAAAAATACTAACCATTTATATATGAAGATTTTGGTCTGCGTCAGCAATGTGCCTGATACCACCACAAAAATTTCGTTTAGTCCGGATAACACCCAATTCAATAGTACTGGTGTTCAGTATATCATCAATCCATATGATGAGTTGGCTTTAACGAAAGCCTTGGAACTCAATGAAGCTGCAGGTGGAGGAACTGTAACCGTTATCCATGTGGGCCTAGCTGACGCTGAACCTAATTTGCGGAAAGCCTTAGCAGTTGGGGCCGATGACGCTGTTCGCGTGGATGTTGCACCTGCCGATGGTTTTCAGGTTGCAGCTGAAATTGCTGTATATGCGAAGGACAAAGGATTTGATTTGATTTTGTGTGGTCGAGAGTCAATTGATTATAATAGTGGCATCGTGCCAGGCATGCTGGCTGAATTCCTTGGATGGCCTGAGGCCAATGTGATCACTTCAATCAGTATTTCGGGAAATACAGCTCAACTGGAGCGTGATATAGATGGTGGCCGTGAAAGCATGGAAATGCGACTTCCTTTTGTTGCGAGTTGTCAAAAAGAGATTACGGAACCACGTATTCCCAACATGCGTGGCATTATGATGGCTCGTACAAAGCCATTACAGGTTTTGCCGGGTCAAGGTGCCGAAATACCTGCCAGAGTGGCGTCATACGCTTTACCACCAGCAAAAGCAGGTTGTAAATTCTTGGAAATAAGCGAAGTGGAAAAGCTAGTTGAATTGTTACACACAGAAGCAAAAGTGATTTAATATGTCGGTTTTAGTATTCGTAGAAAATAATGGCGGCCAATTTAAAAAGGCAGCTTTCGAATCGGTTAGTTATGCAGCTGCTATTGCAGCAACCATGCAATCAACCACAACGGCCTTGGTTTTAGGCACCATGAGCGATGATACAGCTGGTCAACTCGGAAAATACGGTGCGAACAAAATTATCAAACTCAACGATGCTCATCTAGATGTGGTTGAAGGCCACGCATTTGCAAAAGCCATTGCATCAGTTGCAGCTTCAGAGGGAAGTAAGGTTATTGTCCTTGCCAATACCTATACGGGTAAAGCCGTGGCACCGCGTTTGGCTGTGAAGTTATCAGCTGCATTGGCAGCGGGAGTGGTTGAATTGCCTAAAGTAGATGGTGGATTTGAAGTGAAACGAACAGTATTTTCAAACAAAGGCTTTGCCTCGCTTCAGCTGACTACCGATGTTAAAGTGCTTTCATTGACGCCCAATAGCTACAAATTGGTAGAAAATAATACCGCGGCTGTGGTTGAAAACCGTTCGGCAGGTATCCATGCGGATGATTTTATGGCCAAGGTATTGGAAGTAAAAAAAGTAACTGGAAAGATTCCGCTCACCGAAGCAGAATTGGTCGTTTCAGCGGGTCGTGGGATGAAAGCAGCGGAAAACTGGCACTTGGTAGAGAAATTGGCTGGTGAATTGGGAGCTGCAACAGCCTGTTCAAAACCTGTGAGTGACATGCACTGGCGCCCCCATGACGAGCACGTAGGCCAGACCGGAATCACCATTAAACCAAACTTGTATATAGCCATCGGTATTTCGGGAGCAATTCAGCACCTCGCAGGTGTTAGCGGAAGTAAGGTAATTGTTGCTATCAATACAGACAAAGAAGCCCCTTTCTTTAAAATTGCCGATTATGGCATTGTGGGCGATGCGTTTGAAGTTCTTCCTCGTCTTACAGAAGCTGTTTCTAAATTCAAGGCCGCAAATTAAGCGGCCTTGAATCTTTTCGCTTATTTTGCCGTAGATGATGAAAAAAATCGAGTTAGAGATCATTGCCCTCTCTGATAGCAACTCGTCTGCCAACTCATATGCAATTGTGCTGGGTGAAAAATTAGGGAACAGACGGTTACCAGTAATCATTGGTGCGTTTGAAGCCCAAGCCATTGCCATTGAATTGGAAAAAATGAAGCCTGCAAGGCCGCTGACCCACGATTTGTTTAAAAACTTTGCAGATTCTTTTGGCTTGCGCTTGGAAGAAGTAGTGATTTCTGATTTGCGCGAAGGCATATTCTACAGTCTATTGCACTGCAGAAATGGGCAAGACATCAAAGACATAGATGCCCGAACTTCTGATGCATTGGCATTGGCAGTTCGATTCAATTGCCCCATTTACACTTACGATCATATTTTAGATTCTGGCGGGATTGTTTTTGAGCCCGAAGGCGAATCTCCTGAACCCAGCGAAGAAGCAACCAAAGAAATGCCCCTTCCCAAGCGAAAGAAGGGCTTTGATGCCAAGACGGATGAGGAACTGGAAAAAATGATGGCGGATGCTTTACAACAAGAAGAATATGAAAAGGCAGCGCAAATACGTGATGAATTAGAACGTAGAAAGAACGGCTAAACTATACCTAAATCATGCAACTTTTAAACGGACTCATGGGCATTGCTTTCTTGATAGGCATGCTTTACTTGTTGTCGGAAAGCCGAAAATCGATTAACTGGAGGACTGTTTTGGTTGCTTTGGGCCTGCAATTAACCTTTGCATTGCTCGTATTGAGGGTTTCAATGGTGCGGCAAGGATTTGATTACGTGAGCAAGTTCTTTGTTCAGGTACTTGGCTTTACCAAAGTTGGATCTACTTTTTTGTTTGGTTCATTGGTCAACGATTTGGATTCATTCGGATTCATTTTTGTTTTCCAGGTATTGCCAAACATTGTCTTCTTTGCGGCGCTAACCGCCATGCTCTATTACTTTGGCATTTTGCAAAGGATTGTATTCGTATTTGCTTGGATCATGAATCGATTGATGCGGTTGTCAGGATCTGAAAGTTTGGCTGCTGCTGCGAATGTTTTTCTGGGGCAAACGGAAGCTCCGTTGCTCATCCGTCCTTATATCGATAAAATGACGCGATCTGAAATCATGGCCCTCATGACGGGCGGTATGGCCACGATTGCAGGAAGTGTACTTGCGGCGTATATTGGTTTTTTAGGAGGTAACGATCCTGTTCAACAGGAAATGTTCGCCACGCATCTTTTGTCGGCTTCGATCATGGCAGCTCCTGGTAGTTTGCTGGCAGCCAAGATGCTTATCCCAGAGCAAGAGCACTTTGAAAAGGAACTCAAAATCAACAAAGACAGCATTGGCGACAATGTGCTGGAGGCCATATCCAATGGCACCAGTGACGGGCTTAAACTTGCGGTAAATGTAGGTGCCATGTTGTTGGTTTTTACAGCCATAATGGCCATGCTCAATTATATTTTCCAAGACGGCATAGGTGAAATCACCGGGCTCAACAGTTGGGTTCGGGAAAGCAGCGATGGCCGATATCAAGGATTTACATTGCAATATATTTTAGGGAATATGTTTGCGCCAGTTGCCTGGTTGATTGGTGTGCGTGGAGAAGATGTGGTACTCATAGGGCAATTGCTGGGAGAAAAAACCATATTAAATGAGTTTATTGCTTATACAAGCTTAGCTGGTTTTAAAGATGGCGGCTTGCTGCAGGATCAGCGAAGTATCATCATTGCTACATATGCTTTGTGCGGTTTTGCCAACTTTGCTTCTATAGGCATTCAAATTGGAGGGATTGGAGCCTTAGCACCTCAGCGCAGAACCCTGCTTTCACAATTGGGTATTAAAGCACTTATAGCGGGTACAATCACCTGTTTGTTAAACGGTGCCATTGCGGGAATGCTTGTAACTCTTTGAAAACTCAAATCAATCAGGTATTTTGGAAATCCTAATACCTGAATTATGAGACAAATTTTATGCTTTTTGATCCTGCTTTTGACAGGGAATTCTTCCTTTGCTCAAACGAGCTATGCCGACGCATTGAACTCCAAGCGTGTTCAATTACAAGTACATTATTTGCAGCAATTCCCTTTGGCATATGAAAGTGAACAAGGTGAGTTGACAGGCATTGGGATTGATTTGATTGCATCCTTTGCCGATTGGCTTATGCGGGTAAAAGGGGTTAAGGCTACATTGATTTTTGTGCCCTATGCGAACTTTGCTAACGTTTATGACCAAGTGAAGGGTGGACAGGGTGCTGTTTTCGGCTTGGCCTCAGCTGCAATCACTAAGGAGCGTCAGAAAGAGGTTCAATTTTCACCGCCTTATTTGCGAAATACCTCTGTTATGGTTAGCAATATCGACGTGCCAACCCTTAGGGCCTACCCAGATATGCCTATGTCGTTTAACAATATGACGGCATTGGTGATGCGAGGTACAACTTTAGAAGCACATATGCTTGAAATTAGGAAAAAGCACTTCGAAAAGATGAGAGTTTCTTATGTAGAACACCCGCGAGACATCGTTAAACAAATTGCTAGCACGCAAAATCAATATAATGGTTATGTTGACATTTTGACCTAATGGGCTATGCTAAAAGAAGCTCCGGCAAACGTAAAAATTCACCGAGCTGTTACGCTGGATAATCAAAAGTTCGGGGTGCTTTTACCACCGAGCAGTGATTGGAAGAAGGCTTGGGATGAATTTATGGAAGGAGGTTTTGGTTTTGCTGCTACTGAAGCGTACTACAATATTCTCCGCAAGCACCTGGGTTATGAGGTCCTTGAAAGTGTAAGCATGTAATTATTTTCTTGACCTTAGCAATATACGAGCCCTCCAAGGAGGGCTTTTATATGGATAATAAGGTCTAAAAATAATGTATATATTTGCAAAAAAAAAAATCAACCATGCATTGGAGTGCTATTACTGCATCAGCTATTCAAGAACAGGTCATTGCCGCACTGAATCGAAATAAAAATTATCGCTCTTCTGCTGTGCTTGGTTTACCAGCAAGTTATTTAGATCCGATGGTGTTTTCACCCGACGCACCCTTTTTGAAGGAGGCACCGTTTGCAAGAGCATTTATGGAAAACCCGAATCACATCGGGTGTCATACACTTATCGATGGAGAATCGGCATTTGAAGGTACGCATGCTTTAGAAAGAGAGCTTTTAGCGATGTGTGCCGAAGATATGATGGGAGCCACACCTGGTGGTTATGATGGTTATGTTGCTTCTGGCGGAACAGAGGCCAACATCCAGGCCATATGGATGTATCGCAATTACTTCATGGAGGTTTTTGGAGATGAGTCGCGTCACGTAGGTGTGATGTATAGCGCAGATAGTCATTATTCTTTTTATAAAGCTGCAAACGTTCTTCAAATTCAAGCCATCAAAATTCCTGTTGATGTTAAAATCAGGCAAATGACATTGGAAGCGTTTGAAAATGGTATCAGATTGGCACAAGCCAACGGGGTACGTGCGCTTGTTGCGGTTTTCAATATGGGGACAACTATGTTTGGCTCGGTTGACCGAATTTTGGATTATTTGCCTTTACTCAAGAAATGTGGCATGCCTTATAAAATTCACATTGATGGTGCATTTGGTGGATTCATTTATCCATTTACCAATACAGATCATCAACTCACTTTTTCTAATCCAGAAGTAAGCAGCATCGCCATTGATGCGCATAAAATGCTCCAGGCGCCCTATGGTACAGGTATTTTTTTGACGCGAAAAGGGCTCATCAATTATAGCCATACACATGAGGCAAGTTATGTGGTTGGAGGCGACGCAACTCTTGTTGGTAGTCGCTCTGGCGCTAATTTGATAGCGGCATGGATGATAATGAAAACATACGGATATCTAGGCTGGAAAGAAAAGATGAACCAATTGATTGAAAGAACCAATCGCATTTGCGGAAGCCTGGACCGAATGGAAATACCCTACTTTAGAAATCCGGAGATGAATATGCTCACAATCCCCCGGCAATATGTCCCAGAAGCATTGGTTGAAAAATACTTGTTGGTACCTGACCGCCACGATGACAGGGCTGCTTGGGTAAAAATTGTAGTCATGGAGCACGTAACTCCGTTATTGATCAATAAATTTATTTCAGACCTGGAAAATTCTCGAGTGCCAGTTGGTTAAATGCCAGGATTAAGCCTCTATTTGTTGGATAAATTGTACTTGAATACCGCATTTTTCGCACAATGACAATGCGCCAAGTACTCCGCCGCCTCGTGACCATGAAGAAGCAGGGCTGCTGTATTTTATCCACCGAAGTTGATGAGAAGGTCTTTGGCACAAAGGGCAAGCCACTTTTTTGCGGTACAACATAGGGTCGAGATTGATGTCCAAACATGCCTGTACATCCTCAACGGGGAAAAATCCGTGAAATAGGATGTCCTGCCCATCTTCCGGCCTGGTTAGCGTTTTAAGCCAATGGAGTAAATCATCTTGTGCGGAAAGTTCAAAAGGTTTCATGGCTTAGTTTTCATACACTCAAGTTAATAAGTAGAAGTGAACCCAAGTCATTCATTTTATGAACAATTGATAGGAATTTATGAACGAAAAAAAAGGTGTTTCCAATGAAACACCTTTTGTGATTTGCCTGTGATAGGCCAATTAGTTCAATACTTTCTTCATTGTTGTTCCGATCTCCGCAGGCGAAGCTACCACATGGATACCGCATTCGCGCATAATGGCCATTTTTGCTGCTGCTGTATCTTCTGCACCACCTACAATGGCACCAGCATGGCCCATTCGACGACCAGGAGGCGCCGTTTGACCTGCAATGAATCCAACCACAGGCTTTTTATTGCCTTGACTTTTAATCCAGCGCGCAGCCTCCGCTTCCATGCCGCCACCAATTTCGCCAATCATAACAATGGCATCGGTTTCTGGATCATTCATGAACAATTCTACTGCCTCGCGGGTAGAAGTTCCAATAATAGGGTCTCCACCAATACCAATGGCTGTAGTAACGCCCAAGCCTGCTTTTACAATTTGATCGGCAGCTTCATAAGTCAAGGTTCCTGACTTCGATACGATACCAATACGGCCCGGTTTAAATACAAAACCAGGCATGATACCCACTTTCGCGCCCTCCGGTGTAATTACGCCAGGGCAATTTGGCCCAATAAGACGGCAATTTTTTCCTTGGAGATATTCTTTCGCATGGATCATGTCCTGTGTAGGAATTCCTTCGGTTATGCATACCATTACCTGAATGCCTGCATCAGCAGCTTCCATGATGGCATCTGCTGCGAAGGCAGGTGGCACAAAAATGATAGAAACATCAGCACCCGTCTCACGAACGGCGTCAGCAACTGTATTGTACACAGGACGATCGAGGTGTTTGGTGCCTCCTTTTCCAGGAGTAACTCCGCCCACAACATTGGTGCCGTATTCAATCATTTGGGTTGCATGAAAAGTGCCTTCATTGCCGGTAAAGCCTTGTACAATGATGCGGGAATTTTTGTTTACTAGTACGCTCATTTTCTCGAATGCTATTTATTGGGATGGTTCAAAGCGGCCACAAGATACGCCTCAATAATCAATTTTTGATGCTTCTGCTTTTATCTCGGAACTGTTGTAGAAAGTTTGTGGCAAACACAAATTGGTTAAGCCTTTCGTTGTCTGTTGTCAGGATATTGGCTTTATCACCTTCCCATTCTTTTTGTCCTTTGTATATGTAAACAATCTTGTCGCCAATTTCCATCACTGAATTCATGTCATGACTATTCACGATTGTGGTGATGTGGAATTCAGTAGTAATTTCCTTGATCAACTCGTCGATAAGGATGGAAGTCAATGGATCCAAGCCGGAGTTAGGTTCATCGCAAAACAAATACTTCGGATTTAGCACAATTGCCCGGGCAATGCCAACCCTTTTTTTCATTCCTCCACTGATTTCTGCAGGATAAAGGTGGTTTGTATTGCTCAAGCCAACGCGTTCTAAGCAAAAATTTACGCGTTTCAAGTTTTCAGCCGGACTTTTTGGGTTGAACATTTTGAGTGGAAACAAGACATTGTCTTCCACAGTCATTGAATCGAACAGAGCCGAATTTTGAAACAACATGCCGATTTGTTGCCGTATCTCAGATTTTTGCTGCCTGTCCATGCTAACAAAGTCTGCCCCGTCGTACAAAATTTCACCACTATCAGGTTGTTGCAAGCCAACCATGAGTTTCATCAAAACCGATTTACCACTTCCGCTGGCACCGATGATCATATTTACTTTTCCAGGAAGCAGGCTGATGCTTAGATCTTTTAATACGGCTCTTTCGCCGAATGATTTGCTGATGTTTTTGATCTCAATCATTTTCAGAGGAGCAGTTGAGCGAGGAGGTAATCGGACAATAAGATGAGGATGCAACTAAAAACAACAGCTCGGGTACTTGCCTGTCCCACTTCCAACGATCCTCCATCGGTATAATACCCCTGGTAGGCCGAAACGCTGGAAATGATAAATGCAAAAGTGAATGCCTTTGTCAAGGAAAAGAACAAGTTGAAAGGCAAAAAGCTGGACCGCGCCCCTTCGATAAATTGCTGACTTGATAAAATACCAGTGAGGTCACCCACAAAAATCCCTCCTCCAATGCTCAGTGAAATAGCCAAAATGATAAGCATTGGAATGGTGATGACAGCCGCCAATATTTTGGGACTTATCAAAAAGCCTGCGGCATTCACCCCCATGATTTCCAAGGCATCGATTTGTTCGCTTACTCTCATTGTACCTATTTCAGAAGCAATGCTTGAACCAACTTTGCCTGCCAAAACGAGCGATGTAATGGTTGGTCCCAACTCCAAAATGCTTGAATCGCTCACAATTGCACCAATAATGGTTTTGGATACTAGGCCTGATACCAACTGATAAGCGGTTTGTACCGTGGTTACAGCACCCATAAATACAGATATGATCACTACGATGCCCATGGAATTGATGCCTATACTGACCATCTGCCTGAATAGTTCATCGAAATAAACCCGGGTATTTTCGGGTTTTTTAAACATTTGCTTCAGCAGAAGCAAGTACCGGCCAAAATGAAAAAAAAATCGCATGTAGGTGAATAAGCTCACCAAAATTACATTTTTTAGCGCTTATATTGTTGAATGATGCATCAGGATAAAATTGCAGTGGTTACAGGGGCCACCAAGGGTATTGGAAAAGCCATAGTTGAGCTTTTAGCGAATGAAGGCTTTTCAATTTGGTTTTGCGCGCGAAATGAAACGGAGGTTTTGGCCATGCAGCAGTGGTTGGAAGACCAACATCAAAAGAGCACTTTTTGGGGAGTTGCCTGCGACCTTGGAACCCAAGAGGGAAGAGAACAGATGCATAAAAGTTTGCATGGACATTTGCCGCACATCGACATTTTGGTAAACAATACGGGTAGATTTTTGCCAGGGGGTATCATAACCGAAGCGCCTGGCACACTTGAGTTGCAAGTTGAAACCAATTTGTACTCTGCCTACCATGCAACAAGGGCGGCTTTCCCTTTGATGCAAAAGAGCAAAGCGCCGCACATTTTCAATATGTGCTCAACGGCTTCTATTGCTGCTTATGTAAATGGGGGTTCTTATGCCATCACAAAATTCGGATTATTGGGCATGAGCAAGGTCTTACGGGAAGAGTTGAAACCATTCCAGATAAAAGTTACTGCTATTTTGCCAGGCGCTACAAAAACAGCGAGTTGGGAGGGAACGGACTTACCCGACAGCCGTTTTATGACAGCAAAAGATGTTGCAAGCGCATTGTGGGCCTGTTATTCGATGGGACCATCGGCGGTTGTTGAAGAAATATTAATGCGCCCATTAGCGGGTGACATTGATTAACAGTATTGCCTTTTTGTTAAGAAGTCAGTACCTCGACCATTTGCTATAGCCAAGGCCGTATTTTTGCACAGGAGTTTTTTTGTGAACCAGTTATCTATAGAATTATACCAATTGAAATCGGCCACCTTAGAAATGGCTGAATTGGTAAAGGCCCAAGTGGTTGGCATCATGCAGGCTACTTCCATGTTTGATCTGAGCCTCATTGATGAAATTGAATTGAATGAACGCCAGGTTGATAATATGGATATTCGCATTGAACGCAAATGCGAGCAAATATTGGCCTTATTTTCTCCAGTGGCGCGGGATCTGCGATTTGTATTTGCAGTGAATAAAATTGTGGATGATTTGGAAGGGATCAGTGATAATGCCCACGCCATTGGCAAATATCTTTTGGAAACATCTTCGGCCTTTGAAAAACACGTATTGGTTGAATTGGAATTTGCCCGTATGCACAATCAACTGTTGGGGATGCTCGATCTTTTGATGCAGGCGTTGGAAGAGGAAAGTGTTGAAAAAGCCAGACATGTGTTGGCGCAAGAAGATTTACTCGATGAGCTCAACATCAGAGCCAATGGAGTGATTGCCAAATTAGCAACGAAGTCAAACGATGAAGTGGCGGTTACGGATTTACTCAATCTTTTGACCATCGTGCGCAAAATCGAAAAAATAGGAGACTATTTGGCCAATATTGCAGAGCGCATCATTTACTTTATCGACGCCCGAATTGTAAAACATGGCTTGGTAGGTTGATACATTTCAACCAAATGCTTAGATTCATGGCACCGAATTTAGAGCATGTTGCACCCGTATTTGGCACCGAATAGAATAGAAGCAGGATGCGATGAAGCAGGCCGAGGTTGTTTGGCCGGTCCTGTTGTAGCTGCAGCGGTCATCTTAGGCAGTGATTTTGACATTCGGCCATTGCGTGATTCAAAAGCCTTATCTGCAGAAAAAAGGGCTAGGTTACGCATTTACATCGAAAAAAACGCCGTTGATTGGGCCGTCAGCAGTACGTGCAACGAGGTAATTGACAATATCAATATCCTAAACGCATCGTTTGAAGCCATGCACAAGGCGCTCGATCAGTTGGGGATTGGTCCTGATATGCTCCTGATTGATGGGAATAGATTTAAGCCGTATAGAACCATACCTCATACCTGTTTGGTGAAAGGCGATGCAAACTATGCATCGATTGCAGCTGCTAGTATTTTAGCAAAAACCTACCGGGATGAGCTGATGCTCCAATACCATGAAAGATATCCGGAATATGGGTGGGATAGGAACAAAGGTTATCCAACTATTGATCATCGTTTAGCTGTAGAGATGCACGGGGAAACGCCTTTACACAGAAAGTCCTTCAATATTAAGGCACGGCAACTTAAATTTTTTTAATGCCGGTTTAATTTAAGGTTTCCCATATTTTAGGATTAACCAATTATCGAATGCATCCTTCGCAGAAGTTGAATGTTTTTTTGGTTGTCATTTGGTTGCTCCTGACAAAAGTGCAAGTGCTTGCGCAACATGAGACGCGTTTTGTGCCTTTGGGAAGAAGTCTAGTGGTCCCAGAAGTGTTGCACCAAATGTCATTTAGATATCAGCAACAATGGGAACACTTCGGGAGGAATATCAATGGTTCAAATACTGTGGACGCGGTTTGGAAGGATTGTGAGAAAAACCGATTGTATTATGGATTTGGAAATGCGGTGTATGCTCACGAGGTGGGAAGAATCAGTGCTTTACCATTGGATTCGGCCGAAGACAATGGCATTGCGAGCGATTGGAATGTAGGGCAGGCCTTTCTCGTGCCACAGCCTGGGCGCAGGGATCGACTGGTTTATTTTAATATGTACATGGATTTTTCTGTTCCGGCAGTCTTTCATAAACAAAACATTCGCGTTGGTTATTACGGCAAGGATGCAAATAACATCGTCTTTTTGGGTGGGATTGATCTAGATACGCAGGTGGTTGGGGCGATTGGGGTGGTTCGTCATCGCAACATGCGCGATTATTGGTTAGTAACTGCTGCTCGTATTTCACCTGTCAATTCAGTGCTCAAGGTATATGCGCTTAGTTCAAGTGGTGTTGCCTTACTGCCCAGTTTTGAAATGACCTATCATCATCCCAGTACGCTAAACATCAATGCCTTACAAATGGTGGTGAGCCCCATGAACAATCGCATAGTGGTGAGTGCAGCCGAAAACTACATTACCGTTTTTGATTTTGATAACAACAGCGGGCGAGTGGTTCAATCGTTTGGCTTTGATTTCTACAGGCGATTTCCGGGGCCCTTTGGCATTTTTGGACTGCGAATGGGGGCCTTTAGCTCCGGAGGTGAGAGGTTTTATCTGTACTACCTCGATGCTAGGAGAACGAATATGCGACGTCAAATTGTTCAGTTCGATGGAATGGCAGCTGATAGTGCACTTTTCTACCAAAGCCTTTCCGGATTTGAAGTGCAATCTGAATTTCCCGAGAGTTTCCATTTGGGAAGAGATGGCAGACTCTACATTTCAACTAGAAATTTGAACACAACCGTGGTTAGCATGACCAGATTTAATGAACCTTCGGCCTTTGGATTAGGAGCACAATTGCAGCTGGCGTATCATGTGCTGTATACCCCCGACCCAACGGCCATACAAAGGTTTCATTTTGCAAACACCATTCCTGATTTTAATCGCAAAGACAGGTTTATCATTCAAGGTGTTGATACCTTATGTGTAGGAGATGTGCATGAATTTAAGCTGAGTGAAAACCACCGACTGGATAGTGTTTGGTGGCAATATGATGATCCACTGACGCATCAAACCATTTATGTGAGCAATCAAGTGCTCCGGTTGAGACTCGAAGTAGCCTCACAATTGACACTTCATGCCATCGGCTTTTATTGTGATAGTGTCATTACCTTCTCCAAAGCGTTGATCATACAAGACATTCCCAGCGATTCATTGCATGATGTAGCTTTATGTGGTGCTCCTGAAATTTTGGTTCAAGCTCCCCAAGATCAATCGGAGGTCATCCAATGGAGCAACGGTGTTGTGGGGCCTACGATCTCCATCTCTCAGCCTGGTTGGTATTGGCTCGAACGGCAGAACCATTGTGGTCTCTACAGAGACAGCTTTTATGTGCATGAATACGATTATCCAAATAGCGGATTGCCGCGAGATACACTGTTGTGTGAAGGTGTGACTGAGTTGGTGTTGAATGCAAATGCGGGCAGCGCACAATTTTTGTGGTGGGACGGCGATAGCTCACTTTCAAAAACAATCAGATGGCCCGGTACTTACTTCTATACCATTGCAAATGCGTGCGTAAGTATTACAGATACCGTTCACGTGCACCAAACGGAATGGATCACTGAGTTGGCTTATGACACCGCAGCTTGCGAAAGCAGACCTTTCATATTTACATTGGAAGGCATAAAACCAAATTTGGTGAAAGCAAGCTGGTCAGACGGTCAAACTTCCTTTCCAAGGAGATTTGTAGATTATTTTGATGGCACAGTTCAGTTAACAACCATTTGCGATACCGCAGAAGTTCAAGTGAAGGTAAATCCTCTTGAATGCAACTGCAAAGTGTATGCACCTACTGCATTTTCTCCGAATGGTGATGGTTTAAATGAAGTTTTTCTACCAGTATCCTCATGCTCATTCCTTTCGTTTGGCTTGAGCGTTTATGACCGCTGGGGAAAAACATATTATTTTTCACAGGACCCAACGCGGGGATGGGACGGCCAAATGGATGGTCAGCGGGCTCCAGAAGGGATGTATACCTTCAGGCTCTTTTATACAACGCCAGATTATGGTGGGCTTCGACTAAAAGAGGGTTTGTTCTATTTGATTTGGTAGTATTACCTATTCGCATTCATTCCAAAATGATTTTCCAGTAGTTCAGGTAGTCGTTTTAGGGAGCCCAACTCCTTGAACCTTGCTTTGGCATCACCGGCAGGTGTGCCGAAATACACTTTATTTCCTTTGATTGATTTCGTTACACCGGATTGCCCCAATACAACCGCACCTTTCTCAATTAGAATATCCTTCTGAACACCTACTTGTCCCCACAAGGTAACATCATCTTCAATGATGGTTTTGCCTCCAACACCCACCTGCGCGGCGAACAAACAATTTTTGCCTACCACTACACCATGGCCAATATGCACTTGGTTGTCGAATTTGGTGCCTTCACCTATGATAGTGTCGCCACTCACACCTTTATCAATGGTGCATGAAGCACCAATTTCAACGTTGTTTTGAATGATGACCCTGCCGCACGAGTACAATTTATCATACCCTTCAGGACGTTTTTTAAAGTAAAATGCATCCGCACCAATTACTGTGTTGGCGTGAATGATAACGTTGTCGCCTATTTGGGTATCGGCATAAATGACCACGTTGGGATAGATCTTACAATTCTTTCCAATTTTCACTCTATCGCCGAGAAATACATTGTGCATGATGATGCTGTCTTCTCCAATTTCAACACCACTTCCTTTTGCACTGCCGTGCCCCATAACCGGTTGGGTTTCGTAGTAATGATTCACGAGTTTGTTGTAATCGCGAAAGGGATCATCGCTAATCAAAATTCCTTTGTGAGCTGGAAATTCCAATTCGGCATTGATCAAAATGAAAGTTGCTTCTGATTGAAGTGCTTTATCGTAATACTTGTGATAGTCTACGAAAGTCAAATCACCAGGTTTCACTTTGTGGATTTCATTCAAGCCGGTGATAAGCATATCGTTGTTGCCGATGCTTTTGCATTTGAGAAAGGATGCCACTTCTCCCAGGGTGATGGGTGATTGCAGTTTCATAAGATCAGATTTGTAGCGAAGATAAGGAAGTATGAAATTGTCGTACTTTTGCCACGAAAATATTCTCCATGAAAAATACAGCGCTTTACGATACCCATCTACAGTTGGGTGCAAAAATGGTTCCTTTTGCCGGTTATAACATGCCTGTGAGTTACAGCGGCATCAAGGTAGAACACCAAGCTGTTCGTGAAGCCTTGGGTATGTTTGACGTTTCGCACATGGGAGAATTTTTGGTTAAAGGTAAAAACGCCGTCGATTTGCTGCAGTATGTTACTTCCAATGATGTTTCAAAACTTACAGATGGAAAAGTGCAGTATTCTTGTTTGCCAAATGGTGAAGGAGGCATTGTTGATGATTTGTTGGTTTACAGATTCAACGAAGAGAAATATTTATTGGTGGTAAATGCTTCTAACATAGAGAAGGATTGGAATTGGATCAACAAGCACAACCGATGGGGTGTAGAATTGGAGGACATCAGTAACAATATGTCACTGTTGGCTGTACAAGGGCCAAAGGCTGTTGAAGCACTCCAACAGTTGACCCAGGTAAAGTTGTCTGAAATTCCGTATTACGCTTTCACCGTGGGTGATTTGGGAGGTGTTTCTGACGTGATTATTTCCGCTACGGGTTACACAGGAGCTGGAGGTTTTGAGTTGTATGTACCCAATGCCGATGCGAAAAAGGTATGGGATGTGGTCATGCAAGCGGGTCAATCATATGGCATTTTGCCTTGCGGACTCGGTTGTAGGGATACTTTGCGTTTGGAAATGGGGTTTTGTCTGTATGGTAATGACATCAACGATACCACATCGCCGCTGGAGGCAGGTTTGGGCTGGATCACAAAATTCACGAAAGAGTTTATTGATGCAGAACGATTATTGAGCCAAAAGGCTGTTGGCTTAAAGCAAAAGTTGGTTGCTTTTGAAATGCAGGAACGAGGTATTCCAAGGCAACATTATGCGCTGCACAATGAGGCAGGGGAGGTTATTGGTGAAGTAACTTCAGGCAGTGAATCTCCTTCCACTGGAAAATTGATAGGCTTGGGCTATGTTGAAAGTGCTTATGCTTCGCTGGGCAGTTCGATTTGGGTAGACATCCGAGGGAAAAAATTGGCAGCGAAGGTGGTTAAACTACCTTTCTATAGCGCATCGTAATGCGCACAGTTGAGGTTTGTTTGAGCCCCGCCTTGATGCCTTGCTACAATCTTCAAGGCAAAACGGCAGTGGTTATTGATGTGCTCCGGGCCACTTCGGCCATGGCAGCTGCATTGGCCAATGGAGTTACGGCCATTCGGCCCGTTGCTACGGTAGAAGAATGTCGTGAATGGGTGGCCAAAGGTTATATCGGGGCAGCAGAAAGAGAAGGTCAGGTTGTTGCTGGATTTGAAATAGGCAATTCTCCATTGGCATTTATCAAGGCTGGTTACCGCGACCAGCATGTAGCGCTGACCACCACCAATGGCACGAAAGCCATGCATTTGGCAAATGCTGCGGCGGAAATCATTGCGGGTGCTTTCGTAAATCTTGAGGCCATTGTCAAATACTTGAACAAAGGAAATAGGTCTGTGGTCTTGGTCTGTGCAGGCTGGAAGGACAACTTTAATTTAGAGGATACCCTCTTTGCCGGAGCGGTTGTTCATGCATTGTCCGCTGATTTTCAATATGCAGATGATGCTTCGCTGGTAGCACTGGATTTGTACAGGCAACATGGGTCTAATCTCATGGGGTGCATAGCGCATTCATCACATTTTAAACGTTTGGCTCGACTCGGAATTGAGGATGACATCCGTTTTTGCATGCAAACCAATCAATTTGACCTAGTGCCGGTTTTAAAAGACGGATTGTTGATCGCCGCGCACTGAGCCCTTCACATTTCAAGTGCAATTGCTATATTGCCATTCCTAAACCTAATTGTATGGAGCAGAGTAACCTCACGGCGCTCTTTTTGCCTTTGGCATTGGGCATTATCATGCTGGGCATGGGCATGACCCTTACGCTTGGTGATTTCAAAAGAGTTTTTTTGTACCCAAAGGCCATATTGTTGGGCTTAGGCAACCAATTACTTTTGCTTCCATTACTTGGATTGGCCATTATTTCGCTATTTGATTTGCAAGCCGAATTGGCCGTAGGGGTGATGCTCTTGGCCGTTTGTCCAGGAGGTGCTACGTCGAACATTATCACCCATTTGGCCAAAGCAGATTTGGCATTGAGCATTTCACTTACGGCTTTAAGCTCCACCATTACCAATTTTTCCATCCCACTTTTACTAAACCTGGCCCTGTTTCATTACATGGGCGGGGCTGAAGCCCTTCAGCTGCCCATTGGTAAGACAATCGTTCAGATTTTTGCCGTAACCATCCTTCCCGTAGGACTCGGCATGCTTGTGAAGCAATATTTGCCCAACTTCACATCAAAAAGCCTAAAGGCCGTGAACATTATGTCAGCGGTATTTTTTGTGCTTATCCTCCTTATGGCCATTGTAAAAGAAAGGGCGAACATCGTTCCCTACTTTATGGAAGCCGGCATACCAGCATTGATGCTGAATTTGGCAGCAATGTTTGCAGGTTATGCATCGGGCTTGCTCCTGGCGCTTCAATTCAAACAGCGGGTATCAATAGCTATTGAAACGGGTATTCAAAACGGAACTTTGGCTATTGCCATAGCCCTTAGTCCGGTGATGTTGAACAACACCCAAATGGCTATTCCGGCTGCTATTTACAGCCTTATCATGTTCATTACAGCCTCAATGCTTGTGTTGTGGTCAAGAAATCGGGCTGATCTCGATATTTGAGGAATGCCTATTTGAGTTTTTCGTTTTGATGGTGCCGATTGGCATCCCGAACATTTTTCTTTTCGAGGTTTTTCGAAAATGCTGTCGATAAATCAACACCTGTTTGGTTCGCCAAGCAAATAAGTACCCAAAGTACATCGGCCATCTCGTCTCCGAGATCACGATTTTTGTCACTTTCCTTGAACGATTGTTCGCCATATGTGCGGGCCATGAGACGCGCAAGTTCACCCACCTCTTCCATGAGAATGGCTGTATTGGTGAGTTCGTTAAAATAGCGCACACCAGTTGTTTTGATCCAATGATCAACCTGGGCCTGCAATTCTTCAAGGCTAAGGGCATTTACTCGCTGCTTTTCCATATTTCAGTTTTCTGGAAGTAATTTGAATTGGATGGCATGATGTTCCATATGTCGTGCGTGAAATCGGTTCCATTGCGCATAAGTAAGTGGCCCAAACAAGGGATGTATGGGCAATATCTCTGGCTGTTTCCGGAAATAATCCTCGAACTTTTCCCACATTACCACCAATAGTAGGTGAGCCTCAGCCATGGAGCTGGTTTTTAAAGGACGTAAACCACCAGGTGGAAGAGCTGCATTTTTTAAGTTTTTTGGAAAGGGGTCATTGCTGTATAAAAATGCCAGCCGTTCAGGTATTTGTGCATCAGGAATGGCTTGTTGCAATAAGATGCCACCATTTGACATGCGAAAGGAAGCGCTTAAATGCTCTAAAACGTGATGAGGCGTCATGATGCCCCAACGCGGTTCTACATCTGTTGCCAAGCCACCAAAAAGTGTGATGAACTCAGATAAATCTTCGCCTATCATGATTTTTCCTTTTATCGTTTGAGTCGCCTTCTGATTCATTCGTAGAGGGCGGTATTTGATATTCTACTTGATATTTGAGCTTCCCCGATTTGCTGTAATATTTCCATAAGCCACCTTTTAATTCTTTGTGGTAATGTCCTTGTTGCCGAAGGGTCCCATGTCTATCGAAATAAAATACAGGGCCATGCCGTTGGCCTTCGTCAAATCTTATCACCGCCAATAGCTGCCCCGACTTGCTATAATCGTAAAAATTGCCAAGATATATGGCGATGAGGTCTTTGTCGGGCCCAACCGCCATGTGTGCCAAATATTTTGCCTGGAGTTGGGTCAGATTTTTATCGTAATAACGATATACTTTGGCAAACCACCTGTTTTGATCATAAAACCAGTAGTAAACCACATTTCCTACCGTATCGATACTGTCGCAATCAAGAACAGTGTTTTCTATCCTGATACCTAAAGTTATATTTTGATAATTTGGGTAGGGGATAGTGTCAGGATGGGTGGAAAGGTTCGATGCAAATACACTGCAACGACCAATCAACATCGCTGACAAAATCATCCACCGGAGCATTATTGTTTGTTTTTGCTGTCAATGAAGATAGTTACAGGGCCATCATTTTCCAAACGCACTTGCATATCGGCGCCAAACACACCAGTGAATACCTTTTTGGCCAATAGCTTTTCTACATGTTTCACAAATGACTCGTACGAGGCCAATGCTTGATCGGGCCGTGCAGCAGCTATGAAACTTGGACGATTTCCTTTTTTGGTGGATGCATGCAAGGTGAATTGACTGATCAGCAAAATGTCGCCATTCACATCTTGAACTGATAAATTCATCAGCCCATCGTCGTCAGAAAATATCCGCAATTGCACCAATTTAGAGGCCATCCATGCTATATCAGTGTCGTCATCGGCTGCTTCAAACCCTACAAGCACCAACAAGCCTTTTTCAATTGAACCACTTAAGTGCCCATTGGCAATGACAGATGCACTGCTAACACGCTGAATAACAAGCCTCATGGCACCCGATAGTAAACGGCTTTTGGCTCAAAAATATCAGGTGCGGCTTCATTGTAGCTGAAAAATCGCAAGCTGTCACCCTCCAGCTGCCAATACCAAGTATCGAAAGATAAAGCACCCTTGTATAACTCGATGACGTCCATAAAAGCTGGATAGCTATCATAGGCCAGCACGAAGTTGTACTTGTTGTAGCTGCTCAAGCCCCGGATGAAGCCTTTGGAATCGAAGCTGATTTTGCCGCCAAACGGTTTAACAGCCTTGGCCGATTGCCAATTGCCCGTTAAAATTTCGGAAGCCAATTTCCGCTGTACAGCGGCACCGGCTGGTTCTACTTTATTACTCGTACGAAGAAAGCGGTAGGAGATATCTTCGATATTGAGCAATAACTCCTTTTTGAATGGATCGTAGTCAAATACAAATTTCAAATCAGCGTTATTGTCGCACATAGCAGTCGTGAGACGGTCTGCTTCTCTTTGGAAGGTTGTAGTACATCCCTCATTGTACCCAAAAACAAGTTGCACTTCCCCTTTTGTTTCATCAATGATGACCTCGGCAATGGGAAGCAGTTTGTTTTGGCTGAAATAAATGCTTTTGTTTTGTTCGATGGCTTCTAAGAAAGAAGCGTTTAGCCAGTTGCCAGTCAAGGTATCACGTTGTACTTCCACCTCATCTAACACTTCCGCAATCGAATCTTGTTCAATCAAGATTTCGGTACGATCCATCTCGTCGTCGTTTTCCGTGCTACAAGCTGCAACAAAAACGAAGAGGGAGCAGAAGAATAAAAGGAAGAATCGATTAATTGTGAGTGTCTTCATTGTTTAGTATGCTGAGGTAACTTTTGTAGCGTTCTGCTGCAATTTCATCTGTTTCTACTGCGGCACGCACAGCGCAACCAGGTTCATGGGTATGGGTGCACGTGTTAAAGCGGCAATTTTCGAGATAAGACCGCATTTCGGGAAAAAAATGGCCTAACTCATAGCCGGCAATATCAATTACACCCAATTCTTTGATGCCTGGTGTATCGATAATCTGAATGCCTTTCGCAGGTTCGAACATTTCAGCAAAGGTAGTGGTGTGTGTGCCTTTGGAGGAATATACACTAATTTCCCCTGTTTTGAGCGATAAGTCAGGAAACAGGCTATTCAATAAAGAGCTTTTGCCTACACCCGAAAATCCACTCACCAAGGTTACGTTGTCACTGAGCCAGTGTCGGATGGCGGCCATCCCTTCACCGGTTTTTACTGAGCAAAAGCCGATTGCATATCCTGCCTTTTGGTATATCTGTACAATGTCATTGAACACCTCATGTGCATCTGCACCCCACAAGTCGGCTTTATTGAAGAGAATCCGTACTGGAATGTCGTAAGCTTCAGCCGTTACCAAAAAACGATCTATAAATCCCAAGGATATCCGGGGTTCAAATAGTGTAGCCACCAAAAGTGCTTGGTCAAGATTCGCTGCAAGCACGTGCGTTTGCTTGCTTAAATTGGTCGATTTGCGAATGATGTAATTTTGCCGGTCCTCAATACCCGTAATTACACTTCCATCGCGTTCGTCATGCTCGAATAGTACCCAATCGCCCACGGCAACCGGATTGGTACTTTTGCTTTCTAAAAGGCGAAGTTTCCCTCGGATGCGACAATCATAGCGCTTCCCATCTTCGCCTTTTACGGTGTACCAACTTCCGGTTGATTTGTGGACCTGTCCTCTCAAATCGTTTAATTTTTACTGTTGATTTCAGCCGATTCAATGAATTTGCCGAAATCAATGGCCTTTTTGATTTTTTCGGTTGTCAAAGCCAGATCAAGTACTTCTTCCATTCGATTTACATAATGGAAGGTGAGTTCTTTGATATATTCTGGACGAATATCTTCCACATCCTTACGGTTTTGGGCGCTCATGATGATATTGGTTATGCCCGCCCTTTTGGCTGCTAATATCTTTTCCTTGATGCCGCCAACAGGAAGTACTTTGCCGCGCAGCGTGATTTCACCCGTCATCGCCAGGTTCTTGCGTACTTTGCGTTGCGTGTAGGCAGATACAATACTCGTAAGCATGGTTATACCGGCAGATGGGCCATCTTTGGGTGTAGCTCCTTCAGGCACATGGATGTAAATGTCGGTTGCATCAAACAAACGATAATCAATACCCAATGCTTCGGCATGGGTCCGTACATAAGCCATAGCAATGCTGGCCGACTCTTTCATTACTTCTCCCAAATTGCCAGTAATTTGCAAGCGGCCTTTACCACGACTCACACCGGTTTCGATGAACAAGATGTCGCCACCTACAGATGTCCAAGCCAAACCCGTCACCACGCCTGCATTGTCGTTGCCTTCATATAAATCTTGGTCGAAAATACGCGGTCCCAAGATTTTTTTGATGGAATCGTCAGTTACCTCAACTTCGTAAGGCTCTTCCAAGGCTTTGAGTTTAGCATAACCTCGCACCAATGAAGCAATGCGCTTGTCGAGCGTTCTTACGCCCGACTCACGGGTGTAGCCTTCGATGACTTTTCGTACACTTGCTGGGCTTAGCTTCACGTCGGCTTTGTCTAAGCCATGTTCTTCGAGCTGCTTTGGAATGAGATATTTTTTGGCAATCTCGAGTTTCTCTTCAATGGTATAACCGTTGATTTCGATCACCTCCATACGGTCGAGTAGGGCCGGTTGAATAGGAGCAAGGCTATTGGCTGTGGCAATGAATAGTACTTTGCTCAAGTCATAATCGAGTTCAAGGTAGTGGTCGAAGAAAGTGCTGTTTTGCTCAGGGTCAAGTACCTCGAGCAAGGCAGAAGACACATCTCCTCTAAAATCACTGCCTACTTTATCAATTTCATCGAGCACCATTACCGGATTGCTTTTGCCCGCCTTTTTGACACTTTGGATGATGCGGCCAGGCATGGCGCCAATATAGGTTTTGCGGTGCCCTCGGATGGTGGCTTCGTCGTGTACGCCGCCCAAACTCATGCGCACATACTCGCGGCCAACAGCTTTGGCAATGCTTTTTCCTAAAGAGGTTTTGCCCACACCGGGAGGCCCAACCAGCAACAGTATAGGCGCCTTCATATTTGCTTTGAGCTTCAAAACTGCCAAATATTCGAGAATCCGGTCCTTTACCTTTTCCAAGCCGTAATGGTCAGTATCGAGAATTTTTTTGGCCCGCTTGAGGTCAAAGCGGGCCTTGCTAAATTCATCCCAAGGCAACTCAAGCATCAATTCAACGTAATTCAATACCACACTGTAATCGGCTGCTGCCGGATTCATGCGTTGAAGTTTGTCGAGCTCTTTATTGAAGTGTTCTTGAACGGTTTTCGACCATTTTTTACCCTTCCCACGTTCTCTCAGGTTTTGTACCTCGAGATCGGGCGTTGCACCCCCCAACTCTTCTTGGATTGTTTTGAGCTGTTGGTGCAGAAAGTATTCACGTTGTTGTTTGTCCAGATCTACCTTGACCTTGCTTTGGATTTGGTTTTTGAGTTCCAACATTTGAAACTCTTTGCTTAGCAGGGTCAATACCTCTGTGGCCCGTTCTTTTAAGTTTTCGATTTCCAGCAATCGTTGCTTTTCGGCAACTTCAACGTTGAGGTTGCTGGCAATAAAATTCACCAAGAATGCTGGACTCTCGATATTCTTGAGCGCAATGCCTGCTTCGCTCGGAATATTGGGTGATAATTGAATGATTTGTTGGGCTAAATCTTTCGTTGACCCAATGAGAGCATCAAATTCTTTATCGCTTTTTTTGGGTTTGAGATCTTTGCTATGCGAAATCCTTGCTTTGAGGTAGGGGTCTACTGTGGTTATTTGCTCGAGGCGGAAACGCTGACGGCCTTGGATGATGACAGTAGTATTTCCATCGGGCATGCGGAGCATTTTGAGGATGCGTGCTACCGTGCCAAAAGAATGGAGGTCTTCAAATCCAGGGTCTTCTACCGATACATCGCGTTGCGAAACAACACCGATTGTTTTATCAGCCCCATTTGCATCTCTGATGAGTTTGATTGACTTGTCGCGACCAACTGTGATAGGTATGACTACGCCTGGAAAAAGAACGGTATTGCGAAGCGGTAATATTGGCAGTTCTTCCGGGAAATTGTCGCCTTTGTCATCTTCACCTTCATCGCCTACTGTCATAATAGGGATGAATTCAGCATCGTCGTCGTAGCCTTGTAAGTTCAAAAAATCGCCTTGGGGATATTTATCGTGCATATTTTCAAAAGTAAAGGTTTGCTGTCAAACTGACAGCAAACCTGTGGATTGTTTTTAAGTCAAGTTTAGTGCCACAAGAGGATTGCATTATACCTCTACTTCTTGGTTGCGAAACACCAATCCTACCTCATCAAAATGATCAATTAGAATGGCCTGCTCCGGTTTAATATTGCCTGCCAAGAGTTCTTTTGACAATTTGTTGAGGATTTCTTTTTGCATGGTGCGTTTTAATGGGCGTGCACCAAATTGTGGATCAAAACCAACTCCTGCCAGATAATCTATGGCTGCTTCGGTGGCCCCAATGAGAATATTCTTGCTTTCTAACAGTTTGCGTAGTCCTTCGAGTTGCAAATGCACGATCGAACGGATATCGGCTTTGGAGAGTGGATTGAACATGATTACCTCGTCGATACGGTTCAAAAACTCTGGCCGCATGCTGCCCTTGAGCAGTTCGAACAACTCGGTTTTGGTGCGCTCGATTACTTCTTCGCGGTTTTTATCATTGATTCCTTCAAAATTGGCCTGAATGATGGGAGCGCCCAGGTTCGATGTCATGATGATGATGGTGTTGCGGAAGTTTACCGTACGCCCTTTGTTGTCAGTGAGGCGGCCTTCGTCAAGCACTTGCAGCAGCACGTTAAATACATCGGGATGCGCTTTTTCTATTTCATCTAGCAGTAGCACCGAATACGGATGTCGACGTACGGCTTCAGTCAATTGTCCGCCTTCGTCGTAACCAACATAACCAGGAGGTGCGCCAACCAAACGCGAAACGCTGTGGCGTTCTTGATACTCACTCATATCGATGCGTACCATGGCTTGGTCGTCGTTGAACAAAAAGCCAGCAAGCGCCTTTGCCAATTCGGTTTTGCCTACCCCAGTTGTCCCCAAAAATATAAATGAGCCAATGGGCTTTTTTTCATCTTGTAAGCCTGCACGCGATCTGCGTACTGCATCGGCAACGGCTTCGATGGCCTCATTTTGGCCCACCACCCGTTTGTGTAGCTCTTGTTCCAATCGGAGCAATTTCATCCGTTCACTTTCGAGCATGCGCTGTACTGGAATGCCAGTCCATTTGGCTACCACCTCAGCCACATCCTCCGCAGTTACTTCTTCCTTCAGCATTTTGCTATCGGATTGCAGTTGGCCGAGCTTTTCCTGCGCCTGCACAAGCTGTTGCTCGCTTTCTTTCAACAGACCGTAGCGAATTTCGGCCACGCGACCAAAATCAGCAGCGCGTTCGGCTTGTTCGGCTTCGAGTTTGAGTTGTTCGCTTCTTTCTTTGATGCGTTGAATTTCTTCTACCAAATCTTTCTCCAGGCGCCATCTTGCCCGAAGTGCATCAGCATCTTGACGCAAGTTTGCTAGTTCTAAGTCGAGCAGCTTAACTTTCTCGTTGTCTTTTTCCCGCAACATGGCTTCGCGTTCGATTTCAACTTGCATGATTTTACGCTGCAATTCGTCAAGCTCTTCAGGAACGGAATCGATTTCGATACGTAGGCGAGAAGCAGATTCGTCGATCAGGTCAATGGCCTTGTCGGGCAAAAAGCGATCGGTGATGTAGCGCTGACTCAGCTCCACGGCTGCGATGATGGCTTCGTCGCGAATTTGAACCTTGTGATGCGTTTCATAACGCTCTTTCAATCCACGCAAAATGCTAATGGCATCGGAAACGTCGGGTTCTTCAACAAGAACTTTTTGGAAACGTCGCTCCAATGCCTTGTCTTTCTCAAAATATTTTTGGTATTCGTTCAGGGTTGTTGCGCCTATGGCCCGCAATTCGCCACGTGCCAAAGCCGGTTTGAGTATGTTGGCGGCGTCCATGGCACTTTCTCCACCACCACCGGCTCCTACAAGCGTGTGGATTTCGTCGATGAACAATACAATTTCACCGTCGCTAGAGGTAACCTCTTTGACCACTGCTTTCAAACGCTCTTCAAACTCACCCTTGTACTTTGCACCTGCAATGAGGGCGCCCATGTCAAGCGAAAAAACAACTTTGCTTTTGAGATTTTCGGGTACATCGCCTTTCAGTATGCGGTGAGCAATGCCCTCGGCGATGGCAGTTTTGCCAACACCGGGCTCTCCAATGAGAATAGGGTTGTTTTTGGTACGTCGACTCAGAATCTGAATAACCCGGCGAATTTCTTCGTCGCGCCCGATTACCGGATCGAGCTTGCCTGCAGCTGCCAAATCGTTAAGGTTTTTGGCGTATTTGCCCAAGGCTTGATAGCTGTTTTCGGCATGTTGGTCGGATACTTTTTCGCCCTTTCGCAACTCCTGAATGGCCGTTTGCAGACCTTTTTCGGTGAGTCCTGCGTCTTTTAGCATGCGCGAAGTTGTTTCATTGCCAGCCAACATGTGGAATACTAACTGCTCCACCGTTACAAAGCTATCTCCGTTTTTTTGCAATTGTTGCTGCGCTACTGCCAGTGTTTTTTGAGCATCGGACGACAAGTAGGGTTGCCCGCCCGATACTTTTGGAAGCGTTTGCAACTGCTGTTTGTTGGCTGCCATCAATCGACTGACATTTACTCCATTCTTTTCAAAAAGGTAGGTGAGTAGCTGTGGGTCGGCCTCATACAAGCCTTGCAAAAGGTGTGCATGGGTGATGGCTTGGTGTTCCATTCCCAGAGCAAGCTGGACGGCCTGCTGAATACCTTCCTGCGCTTTGACTGTGAATTTGTCGAGATTCATTTTCTTGTTTTTTTCAACTGCTCAAAAGCCACTCCAACCCCTTTTGTTGGCCAATTTGGCCGACATTTGTTTCTTTTTCACGCCTTTTTGTCGGGTTTGAATTGTGATGCAGCCAATTTGCCTGAAGTCCGTAGTTTTCGGAACCCTTTTCCAGCAGCTATGTTGCATAGTGAATACCATGAAAGAACGCAATTTGTTGCTGTTGTTGGCAGCCATTCAATTTACCAACATACTTGATTTTATGATCATGATGCCGCTTGGGCCACAGCTGATGCGCATCTTCGATATTTCGCCTTCACAGTTTAGCTCCTTGGTATCGGCCTACACTTTTAGTGCAGGTATTGTAGGCTTTGGATCTGCTTTTTTTATTGATAGGGTAGCCCGCAAGCAGATCCTTGTAGTAGTTTATGCGGGTTTTGTCGTTGGCACCCTTGCTTGTGCCATGTCGCCAGGGTATTGGTGGCTGTTGTTCAGCAGGGTGTTCACAGGTGCTTTCGGAGGTATGCTAGGCGCATTGGTGATGAGCATTGTAGGCGATGCCATACCTATTGAGCGTCGGGCATCGGCCATGGGAAAAATCATGGCGGCCTTCAGTGCAGCATCGGTATTGGGTGTCCCCTTTAGCTTATACTTAGCATCCATTACCAATTGGCATGCGCCATTTTATTTTCTGGCGGGTGCGGGAGTGTTCATTTGGTTGGGCATTATCCGTTTTGTACCGGTATTGCAACAATCGGGCGGAAGAGAAGGTGTAGCACTTAAGCCTTTGGAAATCATCCAAACCGTAGTACGCGAACGCAACCTGCGTACAGCTTTGTTTTTAACCATGATCATGATGCTTGGTAACTTTACTGTTACTCCTTTCATCAGTCCGACCATGGTGGCAAATGTAGGATTCACAGAACAGCAGCTCACCTATATCTACCTCACCGGAGGCTTTATTACCTTGTTTAGCTCTCCGTGGATAGGGAAATTGGCAGATAAATACGGATCAAAGCGAGTATTTACGGTGTTTGTGCTCATTTCGCTCATACCCATCGTTATCATTACCAACCTTGAAGCTACCCCCATCGCCTGGGTTTTGCTGGTTACTTCTTCGTATTTTGTGGTAAGTGGTGGCCGCATGATACCTGCCCAAACACTCATTACATCTGCCGTAAAGCCTGAAATGCGCGGCAGCTTTATGAGCTTAAACAGCTCTGTTCAGCAATTGGCCACCGCAGCAGCTGCGTTCATTGCAGGATTGATCATGGTGCGGAATGAAGATGGCACTTTGTCGAACTACCCTTATGTTGGCATGCTCAGCATTTTATTGTGCTTGGTAAGTATATGGATTGCCAGAAGAGTGAAGGCCGTTTCATGAAAAAAGCCCAATCCGAAAGGATTGGGCTGAATTCTTTTTTTTGATCAGTAGGCTGGTACTGGTCTTTTGTTTTTGGCATTAAAGCCGAAGGAGAATCCGAAACGGGCACCTTGCTTGTTGGGAATCACATATAAGTTCACAGGAATGTTTAAATGACCTGATTTGAATGTGCGGCCTGCAGCTAGTACAAATCCACTGGTAATGGCTGGTGTTCCGCGGCTATCTACCCGCCGTTCTTCTACAACTTGACGGTTGGTAAGATCTGCAGATGGAGAGAGCCATTGGCCAGTATTGATGTCGCGGTACCATGTAGAGTAGCGGGCCACGTTGAGGGTAGGGCCAAAGGCAATTTCCCATCCACCATAGTTGTCGCGAAAACCGTTCATGATGGTTAGGCTGGGAATAAAAAGGCCTTGGTCAATACCGGTTATCATGGGGATGAATTCGAAAAGCGCTTGCCAACGTCCTTCGTTGAGATACTGTTTTTCAAATTGATAGCCGAATTGAAACATCATGGGGAAGGCATCATACCCACCTGTTTCACGTCCTTCGCGAATGCGGCTGGCTGCATTGCCACTGAATACGGTGAAACCCATGCGTGGACCGTCGTTTTCGAGAACATAGGTATCAGGATTGTTTTTGAGATTGTCGAAATCATAGGTCTTGGTGAGTTTACGAACCAATTCCTGATTGACCGTTTGTCCAAAAAACTCCCGAAGTGTTAGGCTCACCATGTCTGGTGTTTCTTTCGGAATGTTGAGATATTGGCGGATGATAGACCTTTCTATTTTTCCCATTTCCACATCGATGAGCCGAAACTGGACAAGGATCATATCACCAGCAAGCTCCACCGTTCCGCTTAATATTTTGTCTACCCCTAAAGTTTTTCCCACCTCGGTAAGGCAAATGGCGCCATAGCATTTTTCTACTTTCAATGCGTTTTTTTCGAGTAAGTACTCAAGATCGTAACGGTCGAGGACCCGGTAGGTGCCAATTTTTTCGAATTCAACTCTTACCAAATTGCCCATTTGAATAGGGTCGTAGTTCAAACCTTTGGTATCGATTTGCAATACCGCTGCCAAAGGACTAACAGTTTGGCTGTTGACAGGCTTGGCCGTGAGCAAACTGCTGACTGCTGCAAGGAAAAAGATGACTTTTTTCATGGTTGTTTTGTTTTGATGCTACAAAGTTAGGGCAGTGGTGCATGCTGGTAAAATCGACTTTCACCGTTGCGCTTGTATCAATTGTACTTTATGCGTCGCAGTGGATATTGAAGGAGATTTTGGAAACTATTTTTCAATTATTCCTTGTGCTTGCAGATTGATTTGCATTTTTCGCAACTCGCAGAGTATATTGCGGTATTAATTGCAAAAAGTAATGAGACCGAATTACCAAGCCTTATTTATAGAGAAAGTCAAAGCACTCCTTCCGGTAAATTATATGCTGGCGGATGAATTGAGTGAATTGCTCTCCATCAGCAAAGATGCGGCGTATAGGCGGATAAGATGTGAAACTGCTTTGACGCTTGATGAGGTCTTAATTATTTGCGAGCATTTCAAAATAACCTTTGAATCCCTTTCGAATCCCAATGCTGTTGCCTTTCACTTTAAACAGCTGATGCCAGAGGAAGATAGTTTCAGGCAATACCTAAAAGGGATGTTGGAAGATCTGAAGCGAATCAAAAGTTATGGAAACGCCAGCATCATATATGCTGCAGAGGACATTCCGGTTTTTCACCATTTTCCCTATCCGCTGCTTTCCGCCTTCAAGATTTACTATTGGATGCGTTCGGTGATGAACGTAAAAGCCCTGGAGGGAACAAGCTTTAAACCTGGATTAATCGCTGAAGATGTATTGGAATTGGGGCGGCAAATCCACCAAACCTACATGGGCATTCCTTCTTCGGAAATTTGGACCGATGGCACTATTAGCAGTACGCTCGATCAGATTGCCTATTATTGGGATGCAGGCTTATTTGAGAGCAAAGAGGTTGCCCATCAGGTTTGCGACGACATGGCTGCAGAAATTGCAAGTATCAGGCATTATTGCGAAGTGGGTAACAAGCAGTTGATCCCCTTTCATTTTTATCATAACGACATCATGATTGGCAACAACTGTGTACTTATTAATGCGGGCACAACGCGTTTTTGCTATTTGAGTCATCATTCATTCAACTTTATGCTTACTACCGACGCTTCTTTTTCGGCTGAAACTGCAAGTTGGCTTGAAAACATGATGCGACGTTCACAATTGATTAGTGGCGTTTCGGAAAAACAACGGAATATTTTTTTTATGGCCATGCTGCGCCGTATTGAGCATTTAAAGCAACGTATGCTGTAAGAATGCAAGTCTTTTTGTAGGCTTAACAGTAAGCTCGGTTCAAATGACTATTTTTGCACCGTTTTTTACTTATGCAGGCATTACGCAATATCGCCATCATCGCACACGTCGATCATGGCAAGACCACTTTGGTAGATAAGATTCTTTATCAAACAAACCTTTTCAAAGAACACGAAGAAGTTGGTGAACTGATTCTCGATAATAACGACCTCGAACGCGAGCGAGGCATTACTATTTTTTCGAAAAACGTGGCTGTAAGCTACAAAGACGTTAAAATCAATATCATTGATACTCCTGGTCACAGTGATTTTGGCGGTGAAGTAGAACGCGTTTTGAAGATGGCTGATGGTGTATTGCTTTTGGTAGATGCCTTTGAAGGCCCTATGCCTCAAACCCGCTTCGTATTACAAAAGGCCCTCAATTTGGGGCTTCATCCTATCGTGGTCATCAATAAGGTGGATAAAGAGAATTGCCGTCCCGATGAGGTCCATGATGCTGTGTTCGACCTATTTTTCAATTTGAATGCAACGGAGGAACAGCTCGACTTTCCAACCATTTATGGCTCTTCCAAGCAGGGATGGATGAGCACCGATTGGAAAACACCCACCAGTGATTTTACGGCCTTACTTGACGCTATATTGACGCATGTTCCTGCGCCACAGAAATATGAAGGAACACCACAAATGCAAATCACTTCGCTTGACTTCAGCAATTTTGTTGGTCGTATTGCGATTGGCAAAGTGGCCCGAGGCGTACTTAGCGAAAATATGCCCATTACCCTTGTGAAAAACAGCGGGGGTACGGCACGTGCCCGTATCAAAGAATTGTACACTTTCCAGGGTTTGGGACGTGTGAAGACTGATAAGGTAGCAGCGGGTGACATTTGTGCTGTGGTGGGACTTGAAGATTTTCAAATCGGTGATACCATAGCCGACTATGAAAATCCTGAAGGATTGGAACCAATCAAGGTGGATGAACCAACCATGAGCATGTTGTTTACCATTAATAACTCGCCCTTTTTTGGCAAGGAAGGTAAATTTGTTACTTCTCGCCACTTACGCGACCGTTTGCTTAAAGAGACGGAAAAAAATCTGGCCATGAAGGTTGAAGAAACCGATTCGGCAGATAGCTATTTGGTTTATGGACGCGGAATTCTGCATTTGTCAATTTTGATTGAAACCATGCGTCGCGAGGGGTATGAATTGCAAGTTGGCCAACCAGCAGTTATCATCAAAGAAATTGATGGGGTGAAAAATGAACCGATTGAATTGCTTGTGGTGGATGTTCCAGAAGAATTTTCTGGCAAAGTAATCGAACATGTTACCCAACGCAAAGGCGAAATGCAGGTGATGGAGCCCAAGGGCGATATGATTCATCTTGAATTCAACATCCCCTCACGTGGACTCATTGGCTTGCGCTCAAATTTGCTGACAGCAACACAGGGAGAGGCCATCATGTCGCACAGGTTTATGGCGTATGAGCCATTCAAGGGACCAATCCCTGGCCGTATTAACGGTTCTTTGGTGTCGATGGAGACCGGAACAACTACCGGTTACAGCATCGATAAGTTGCAAGACCGTGGTATTTTCTTCGTTGATCCGAACGAGGATATTTACGAAGGACAGGTTGTTGGCGAAAATAATCGTCCTGCCGACCTTGTTGTGAACATTGTAAAAGGCAAGCAATTGACCAACATGCGTGCTTCGGGCAAAGACGACAACATGCGTATTGCACCCAAGAAGGTTTTTTCACTCGAGGAAGCCATGGAATACATTCAAGACGACGAATACATCGAAATAACACCAAAGTCGATGCGTTTGCGTAAAGTGTATTTGAAGGAACACGAGCGCAAACGGAAGAACTAAGATGGCGAAAAACTCACAAACATATAGGCTGCTGAGCAACGAGTGGGCTGTGCCCTACTGGTTGCTCGGTGTTTTTGCCTTGTTGTTGGGCATGCTTAGTTACGTTGTGCAAAGGAGTTTTCCTACGCATGCCGGTTTATTCAACAATGGGATGTTTGTGCTGCTGTTACTGTTGTTGAGTATTTTCTACCGAAAATTATACATTACCCAAGTTGATGTGCAGGTGGCGGAGGGCAAATTGTTGCTTAGCTATCGCAAGTTGCTTTTTCCGCAAAAAGTAGAAATTTCCTTGTCTGAATTAACTGCCATAGGTGTAGAAAAAACAGAGGCGGTAAGAGGTTTGGTACAAGTGCCCGAAAAGTACTGGATACTGTTGCAGAAAAGCAAAAAGAAACTTTTTTTATACGAGCAGGACGGTGCCCAACAAGTGAAAGGCCTTTTTCACGTTCTGTTGCAGGAGGCGCCACACGTAGAGCGTCTTCAGCAGATTTTGAAATGAAAAGAGTTCTTCGGTCTGGCGCTGTTTGTTTTTGCCTTACATGGTTACTGTTTGTGCATCAAACAGTACTCGCGCAGTTTCCTGTGTCAACTGCTGCTGGTGGGTATGGAGGCATGTACGGAGCCTTCACAAATCCGGCCCATTTGAGTTACAATTGGTTGCCATGGGGTATTCACTTGCCAGGAGCAGGATTGGCCGTGCAAAATAGCGGCTTGCGTGCCGATCGGTTTAATGGCTTTGCTGCCTTGGCTGGAAGGAATTATTCGGTTGATTTGGACAATGCCAGTACGCGAGCCAACCCCACAAAGCCCGATATTTTGGTGCGGAATTTGGGTTTGGCAGAATCTTCATTTAAAAGCCAAGGATGGCTGCAAGGCATTGGTGGCTACATGCACTGGGGTTATCATAGCTTTGGTTTAGGAGTAGGCAATCGTTCGTTTAATGAGTTCTCGCACATCAGTGCAAGCATGTTTACCCATTTCACAGAAGGCATTCGGTACGACAGCTTACTCGATGTTCCTGTTAGTTCAGATGGACTGTTTCTTCAGGCATCAACTTTCACTGAATTACAATTGGCATGGTCGTGGCGTTTTTTGAATAAAGTAAACTGTTCGGCTGCCATTGGCATCATGGCCAAGCCGGTGGTTGGGTATAGAGGAGTACATGGCAAATTCGATGCGTTGACTTATACGGTCACCAATACCGATACCTTTCGCGTGAACCGTTTCGAGGGCAATTATGCAAATGCAGGAACTTCAGCCTATTTCGACGGGTGGAGAGGCATCGGTTTTGATTTGGGTTTTGAGTATGTGGCTGTAAATCCAGATGGCCCTGATGAAATGCGTCGGCAGAAAAGTCGCATTAGTTGTGCGCCATTTGGAGGTCGAGTTAAACAAAATCTCAAGCCTATACCCAATCATTTATGGCGTATTGGTGTGTCATTGCTTGACATTGGCAGTTTCAGGGCAAATGCCACCCGTTACGTTGGCACTGCAAATGGATTAAGTGCATCGGTACTAAATCCGGCTATCATTAGCGGGCAAGGTGCAGAGCCATTTTTTCTCAATTTGATAGATAATGGTGGGGTATTAAGTGCCGACACCAATGGTTTTAGCGTAGGATTGGCAACGGCCTTAGGGATCCAGTCAGATTTTTGGATTATTGACCGATTTTACCTGCATGCATCAGCTATTCAACGGCTGCCTTTGTTCGGGGATTATCGGCTTGCACGTTTGAATCAGTGGATGGTAGCGCCGCGGTATGAGTCACCATGGGTAGAGGTAGGCTTACCACTAAGTTTATACGAATACCGCCACTTGCAATTGGGTTTATTTGCGAGGGTGGGGCCACTTACATTTGGTACAGATCGGTTGGGAGAGCTTTTCGGATTTAGGCGATTGATGGGTGCCGATGCTTATGTCAGCCTCAACCTATTGCCATTTTGGAAGTGATGCGCTCTTGCGCCCATCCAAGGGCTAGTGTCAGTTGTTCCTCTTCGGTTAAATGACTATTATCTAGTACCAAAGCATCGGCTGCTTGACGAAGTGGGTTCTCAGTTCGACTGCTGTCAATACGGTCGCGCTCACGTAAGTTTTCGCGTACTGACTCCATTGTCCATCGTTCACCTTTGTTTAACAATTCTCTGAAGCGGCGTAAAGCGCGCACTTCTGGGTCGGCTGTCATGAAGATTTTCAACTCAGCATCAGGAAATACATTTGTCCCAATGTCGCGGCCATCCATTACAATTCCTCTGTTTGTTCCAGACAGGCGTTGCAATGCAACCATTTGGCGTCTAACACTTGGCAAGGTGGCTACTGGACTTACATAATCGCTCACTTCTTTGGCACGTATGAGGTCTTCAACCATTTGGCCATTCAACCAGGTTTCGTTACGGTTGTTTTCAGGATTCAATGCAAAATGGATGTGAATGGATGCAAGGGCATCCACAACTGATTTTTCATTTGAAAAATCGATTTGGTGCTGTAGAAAGTACAAAGTTACAGCCCTGTACATGGCGCCAGAATCGATATAACCATAATGCAAACGTGCAGCCAAGGCTTTGGCTAAAGTGCTTTTTCCGCAGGATGAATAGCCGTCGATGGCAATGATAATGTCAGACACAATGCAAAAGTAAACATTATTGGTAAGGCAGCAGGGCTGTTTGGGTGTATATTGCAATGGAACCGTAAATTAAGCGTACCTTTGCAGCATTAGGGGCGGAATCAATCGCCCACGCATTAGATGTCATTATTTGAAACACTGGGTTTGCGACCTGAGATTCTGGAAGCAATCCAACATTTGGGATACACCCAACCAACTCCGATTCAGGAGCAAGCCATTCCGGTACTATTAAGTGGAACACGAGATTTTGTAGGCCTGGCCCAAACTGGCACAGGAAAAACCGCAGCATTCGGATTACCAGCTGCACATTTGGCCGATGAAAAGCGCCGTGAAGTACAGGTGCTGATATTGAGCCCAACACGCGAACTTTGTTTGCAAATTACCGAAGACCTGAAAAACTTTAGTCGTTTTGTAAAAGGGTTTGGCGTAACAGCCGTTTATGGCGGGTCAAGTATTCAAACGCAAATCAGGGAGTTAAAGGCAGGACCTCAGGTAGTAGCCGCAACTCCGGGCCGTTTGATTGACCTTATTGACCGCAAGGCCATTGACTTGCGTACTGTAAAATATGTGGTACTCGACGAAGCCGATGAAATGCTGAACATGGGTTTCCGCGACGACCTCGATTATATACTGCAAAACACAATCGCCCGTGAGGCCACCTGGCTGTTTTCGGCTACCATGCCTGCTGGCGTGCGTCAGATAGCCTCGAATTATATGCAAAATCCACACGAGATTTCGGTGGGTCAACGCAATGCCGGCGCTGCAAATATTGAGCACGTGTACCACATTGTACAGGCGTCGGCCAAGTTTGAAGCCTTGAAGCGATTGGTGGATTTCAATCCGGGCATGTATGGCATCATTTTTACCCGAACCAAGGCCGAAGCACAAGACATTACCGAAAAGCTGATTCGTGAAGGATACGACATTGAGGCACTGCATGGAGATTTGTCTCAGCAACAGCGTGATAAAGTAATGGGCCGCTTCCGAGAAAAATCATTGCAATTGCTCATCGCTACCGACGTTGCGGCACGCGGTATAGACGTAACCGGCATAACGCACGTAATCAACTATGCTTTACCAGATGACCCTGAAGTTTATACCCACCGTTCGGGTAGAACGGCTCGTGCCGGTCGTTCTGGAATTTGTGTATCGCTGGTCACCAACCGTGAACAAGGCCGTCTGAAGCAAATTGAAAAAATGATTAAGTCGCCCATGACTCGTGCTGATGTCCCAAGCGGCAAAGACATTACAGAGCGGCAGTTTATGCACTTTTTGGATAAAATCTTGCAAGCAGAAGCCGACCATGGTGAATATGAGCGATTTGCAAAGGTCATGGCTGAAAAGTTTGCAGAAGTAAGCAAAGAGGACTTGATTAAAAAAATTGCCTCTCTGGAGTTTGAACGTTTCTTGCGTTACTATAAAAACGCTCCCGACTTGAATGCTGGTCAAGGGAAGGTCAGGGAACGTGGTGAGGCCAATGAAAAGGGCACAGAACGTGTCAATCCTGGTTTTGGCGGAGGAAATTATACCAAGTTATTTATCAATCTCGGTATCAAGGATGGCTTTTACAAGGCAAGTTTTCTGCAATTTTTGCTTGACAATTCAGGTTTGCGTAAAGCCGACTTGGGCAGGGTTGACATAGGGGAAACGCGTAGTTATGTAGAAGTAGAGCAAGGCTTGGACAAAAATTTGGTAGAAACTTTCGATGGAGCACATTTTCATGGTCGTCGGATTCGTATCGAATACACTGCTGGTAAGGAAGGTTTTAGTAGGGGACCCCGTGAACAACGACCTGGCGGCAGGCAAGTCAGCAATGTGCCACAGCACAATCATGAATACAAAAGAAGAGAAAGAAACAAAGGCCGGTATTAACCGGCCTTTGTGCTAAATGGCGAAAGAAGTTCCGCAGCCACAGGTGCTGCTTGCATTCGGGTTATTGAAAATAAACCCTCTATTGTCGAGCCCACTTCCAAAATCAAGTACTACACCTTCTAGGTACAGGGCATGTGCCATTGATACTACAACGGTTAAAGCTCCGTATTTTAACAAGTGATCGTCACTATTCGGGTGGGATTGATCTAGAATGTAAGTCAAGCCCGAACAGCCACCTCCCTTAACGCCAATACGAATCATTTCGCCTTGGCCAAGACCTGCGGTAAGCCTGAGCAGTTCGGCTTGTGCGCTTTCACTGATGGTGATTTGGGGAACGCTTAGTTGGGCTGTACTTTCCATGCATTTAGAAATACAAATTTAAGGCGAATGGTTCATTGATGCATCCTTTTCAATAGAAGCCGATGGTAGAAATTGTATTTTTGAGCATGAATATGTTTTATTTCGTTATTGCCGCGGCGGCTGTATTGGTTTGGCTCACATGGTTGATGGTTTACATCCAAAGCCAAAAAAGCCGCAAAGAATCGCTTCAGTTGCAAGCAGAAAGGCTGGCCAGGTTCGACACCGTACATTTACCGCTGAAAATGCAGGCACTTGAAAGGTTGGTGCTTTTGTTGGAACGTATTCGACCGGAATCATTGGTGCATCGTTCTACTGCTGAACAAACAGCGGCCGCCATGCAATTGGGCTTATTGGCGCAGCTTCGAGCCGAATTTGAACATAATTTGGCTCAACAACTCTATGTGAATGGGGCTACATGGACCAAAATCGTACAAGCACGAGATTTGGTTGCTGGTGCCATTCAGCAAGCTGGTGGCCAAATTGGAGTGGATGTTCTTGCTATTCAATTTGCACGTCAATTATTGCAAAACGGACAATCGGCTTCTGCGGCCATTGATCATGCCATAGCGGCATTGAGGCTGGAAATTGAAAGTATTCGAAATGACTAACTCCGGTTTTCTATTATGCTTTTGTCTGATTTTGACGGGTTGTCATGTCAAATACAAGACGTATGTGGTTGGTGAAAGCCATTTCGAAGTCCGTGATTCAATTGGGATGGCTGCGGCGGATAGTTTGATTGCTCCTTACAGGGAGGCGCTCATCGAGGCCACGCAAATGCCGCTTATATATTCTCCGGTTATGCTGCAAAAAGCGCTACCTGAATCGGCTTTTGGCAACTTATTAGCCGATTTGCTTTGGACTTCCTCACAAAACTTATTTGGATCTGTTGACATCGCGATGCTCAATTATGGAGGTATCAGAGCTGGTTTTCCCGCCGATACAGTGAGAACGGGGCATGTGCTTGAGGTATTGCCTTTTGCCAATAACCTACATTTGGTAGAAATGGATAGTGTTCTTTTACAAAAATTCTTGAACCACTGGGCGCAGAAGGGTGGCACCCCGATGGCTGGGGTTCGGTTTGAAATTGCAAACCAATCGGCAGTTGCTGTGGAGGTTGGCAATGAGCCTTTAAGCAGTCTCAGGCCTTACAGGGTGGTCATGCCTGATTATGTTGCCAATGGAGGGGATGGCTGTGGATTTTTGAGTGAAGCCAAGCACCAGGAAAGTAGCGGCAGTTTGCTTTCCGATGTCATCGTGCAAGGTTTACAGGATTTAGCGAAACGAAACCCTATTTTACAAACCCAAACCGATGGCAGAATCAAGCGCAAATAGGAGACTTTTTATCAAAACAGGTTTGTTTGCTGGAGCTGCGCTGGCTTTGCCAAGATGGACATTTGCTTTGCGCGTGAAAAGAGACATCCCCATCACCATATTGTATACAAATGACACCCATAGTCGCATCGATCCATTTCCAGCCAACGGTCCGAACGCTGGATTGGGTGGAATAGCTGCACGCAAGCGCTTGATTGATGCCATTAGGAGTGAAACAGAACATGTTTTGCTTTTTGATGCCGGAGATATCTTTCAAGGGACGCCTTATTTTAATTTTTTCAAGGGTGCACTTGAAATGAAGGCGATGCAATGGATGGGGTATGATGCGACAACCATGGGCAATCATGATTTTGATGAAGGTGTTGAAAACTTTGCCAAGCAGATGGCTCACATACATTTTCCGGTATTGGTGGCGAATTATGAGGTGAAGGATACCGCTTTAGCGGCTCGGGTTAAAGCAAACCATGTTTTCGAAAGGTCAGGAATCAAAATCGGGGTATTTGGACTTGGTATCGATCCAAAAGGCTTGATTCCCGAAAAGCTTTTTGGTGGCGTAAAATATTTGGATCCTTTTGAAGTCGCGCAAAGCCAGGTGACTTATCTAAAAACTGCAATTGGATGCGATTTGGTTGTTTGTCTTTCACACCTTGGACATCAATACCGGGAGGATTCAAAACCTAGTGATCTTTGCTTGGCTGCAGCAGTTCCAGGTATTGACGTAATCATAGGTGGCCACACACATACTTTCCTCAATGAACCAGTGCGTGTAGGCCATGCAGATGGTCGCAATACCTTGGTTTGTCAGGTGGGCCACAGTGGAATTCGGCTGGGAAGGTTGGATTTCTTGTTTAAGCCGGATCGACGGAAGTGGAATCTGCGAAGAAGTACGTTCGCTGAAATCAAGTAAAGCCAAAGGTTTTCCACTAGTTTTTTTTGTCAAGCCTTGGTAATCAGGCCTTTCGATATTAATAAATCTTTATCAAATAGTTAAATAAACAGTAATATATTGATAATCAAGCTTTTGTGAAACACAAACAATATGCAAGTCCGAGTGCGAAAAGATTTAAAAAAAAAATAAACAAACAGATTGGGGAAAACTTGGGCATTTCAGTGTGTTATGAGTGCTTTGGGTTTGCCAAATCTCATTAGGTTTTTTCCACAATTTTTTTTAACGCATATTCGACCTCCCGCAAGGAAAAAATTAAAAGTAAGACTGGCCTATGACTGAGCACTCTATGGAAACGGTATGGAGTAACTGCCTTTCGATTATCCGTGACAATGTAAATCCGCAAAGCTTTAAAACATGGTTTGAGCCCATCAAACCTGTGCGCTTGCGCGAGTCGGTTCTCACGATTCAGGTACCCAGCCAATTTTTTTACGAGTGGTTGGAGGAGCATTATGTAAATCTTCTTCACAAGACGATAAAAAGGGAATTAGGGACGGATGGCCGCCTTGAATATAGTATTGTCATGGATACCCAAGGCCAAGACAAGACTCCTTACACTATTCATGTGCCTGGCTCACAAGCAAGGACCAAAAATCCAGACTTGAATGTGCCCGTAAATATTGGCGCAAGCATCAAAAATCCCTTTATCATACCTGGTTTGAAAAAGATCAATGTGGATTCACAATTGAATCCTCGGTATACTTTTGATAACTATGTAGAAGGTGATTGTAACCGTTTGGCACGTAGTGCGGGCATGGCAGTTGCTGCGAAACCAGGTGGTACTTCTTTCAACCCGCTCATGATTTATGGCAATGTGGGTTTGGGTAAGTCTCACTTAGTACAAGCGGTTGGTAACCAAATCAAAACCAATTTCCCGAATAAAACGGTATTATACGTTACTGCTGAAAAGTTTACGCAGCAGTTCATTGATGCGCTGAAGAACAATTCGGCGAACGATTTTGTGAATTTTTACCAATTGATGGACGTCCTGATCCTTGACGACGTTCATAATTTTGCCAACAAGGAGAAAACGCAAGATGTATTCTTCCACATCTTCAATCATTTACATCAAACAGGTAAGCAGCTCATTTTGACTAGTGACCGAGCGCCTAAAGATTTAAAAGGAATGGAAGAGCGACTGTTGTCGCGTTTCAAGTGGGGCTTAAGCACCGATTTGCAATTGCCCGACTTTGAAACCCGCGTCGCTATCCTGGAAATGAAGATGTATGCCGACGGTATTGAGTTACCAAAAGAGGTTATTGAATTTATCGCGCACAATATCAACAGCAATATCCGCGAATTAGAAGGCGCTCTTACGTCCTTGCTTGCTTATACAACTTTGAGCAAAAAGCAGCCTGATTTAGAATTGGCCAAGTTGGTAATGCGGAACTTTGTAAAGAATGTCAGTCTCGAGATTTCGATTGAATCTATACAGTCTTTGGTTTGCGAGTATTTCGATCTTAACGTTGATTTGCTGAAGGCAAAAACCCGCAAGCGTGAAGTAGTTCAGGCCCGTCAGATTTCAATGTATTTTGCCAAAAAGCTCACCAAGAACAGCTTGAAGACTATTGGGGAGTATTTTGGTGGACGAGATCATTCGACTGTGATCCACAGTTGCCAAACGGTTGAAGATCTAATGGAAACGGATCGACGCTTTAAAGGCTATGTGGAAGAAATCCAAAAGAAAATTAAGATCAGTACCGTGTAACTTTGCCCTTTCAATTTTGAAAGATGGCTGTGGTTAAACCAACATTGGCAAGAGGAACCCGAGACTTTGGTCCGGGGCTTATGGCCAAGCGAAAGTATATTTTTGGCATTCTTGAATCGGCTTTTCGCAAATATGGCTTTATGCCCTTAGAAACGCCGGCCATGGAAAATTTGTCGACATTAACTGGCAAATATGGAGAAGAAGGTGACCGGCTTATTTTTAAGTTGCTCAATTCGGGGGATTATTTGAGTGAAATCACCGATGAACAATTCAATCTCGCCAAAAGCCAGGGTTCAAGATCATTTACCTCATTGATATCTGAAAAGGCATTGCGCTACGATTTAACGGTGCCATTTGCGCGATTTGTGGCCATGAACCGCGGAAGTTTGCATTTCCCATTCAAACGTTATCAGATGCAGCCCGTTTGGCGGGCCGATCGACCCCAAAAAGGTCGATACCGTGAATTTTACCAATGCGATGCCGATGTGATTGGCAGCACGTCATTGCAACATGAGGCAGAATTAATTGCCTTATACGTGGAGTCTTTCAAACGATTGGGTTTACGCGATTTTACGGTCCGCATCAATAACCGAAAGTTTTTTGCGCCTATTGCCGAAAAATTGGGCTTGGGCGGAGGAGAACAAGCTTTGGCGATTCCTTTAGATAAGCTCGACAAAGTTGGACCAGCGCAAGTGAAAGAGGAGTACATCGCTGCTGGCGCAAATGCTCAAGTGATCGATGCTTTTTTCGATTTGTTGGGTCAATCTGCCTCGCCACAAGCACTTGATATGTTATGCGCTTGGTTGGGTGAGGAAAAGTCGGAGGTGGCCAATACGGAAATGCGCATGGTCATGCACACTTTGACAGCGCTGCAGGTTGATTTGACCAAAGTTCGTTTTGATATGACTCTTGCAAGAGGCTTGGATTATTATACAGGAACTATCGTGGAAGTAGTGACAAACGAAGTGGCCATAGGAAGCATCGGTGGGGGTGGACGGTACGATAATTTAACAGGGATTTTTGGCGTAGATGGACTTTCGGGTGTAGGCGTTTCTTTTGGTGTTGAACGCATCATGGATGTGATGGAGCAATTGCAGCTATTTCCTGAACACATCTATCACGCCTGTCCATTGCTTGTGTTCCACTTTTCTGATGCTGAAATGCCTTATGCTGCAGCCTTGGTTGCGCAGTTGCGTGCAGCCGGCATAGGCGTTGAATGGTACAGTGAAGGCAACAAATTAAAGAAGGCCTTTGGTTATGCTGAAGCCAAGAAGATCCCATATTTGGCCATCATAGGAGAGGAAGAAGCCAAATCAGGAGCTGTGGCTTTAAAGAATCTGGTTGAAGGAGGGCAAGAAACAATGACGGTCAATCAGCTTATCGATAAATTCATTTCAGCATGATACAGCTTCAACTGGGTGGCAATCTGACTTTTGCCGATTTAAAGGATGTGGTAGACAATAAAGTTCAAATCAGCCTTTCGGACATGGCCATTTCCCGCATCCAAAAGGGTAAAAAGTACCTCGACGGTAAACTTACAGGCAACCGAGAGCTTTTTTATGGCATCAACACCGGATTTGGGGCGTTGTGCAACGTGGTCATTTCGTCCGATGCATTGGGTGATTTGCAGCATAATTTGATTCGGTCGCACGCATGTGGGATGGGGGATGTGGTGCCGATTCCGATTGTGAGGCTCATGCTGGTGCTCAAGATTCAATCGCTATCCTATGGTCATTCTGGCGTTGATTTGGAAACAGTAAATAGATTGATTCGATTTTACAATGCAGATGTATTGCCTGTGGTATATCAGCAAGGATCCCTGGGCGCATCGGGAGATTTGGCCCCTTTGGCCCATTTGTGCCTCCCGCTCATTGGTGAAGGTGAAGTTTATTTAAATGGTAATCGGGTGGAAGCTGCGATGGCGCTTCAGCAATTAGGCATGGCCCCTTTACAATTACAAGCCAAAGAAGGATTGGCGTTGCTCAATGGTACCCAGTTTATGTCGGCTTACGGCGTGTTTGCTATTTTGAACACAGAGGACATATTGACCAAGGCCGATATGGTAGCTGCAGCGTCACTTGACGCATTTGGAGGACGGCTGGAGCCCTTTCATCCTGCCATTCATCAGGTGAGGCCACACCCTGGTCAAGCGCTAGTTGCCGCACATATTTTGGCTTTATTGGCGGGCAGTGAATTGCAAAAACAAGAACGAAAAGCTGTACAAGACCCATATAGCTTCAGGTGCATACCTCAAGTGCATGGTGCTTCTCGCGATGTGCTAGCTCATGTAAAGGAGGTCTTTGGAAGAGAAATCAATGCTGTAAGCGATAATCCCAATATTTTCCCCGATGATGATTTGATCATAAGTGGGGGCAATTTTCATGGCCAGCCATTGGCCATGGCACTTGATTATTTGGCCATGGCAGTTTCAGAGATTGGTTCCATTAGCGAACGCCGAACATACCAACTCATTTCTGGTACCAGGGGATTACCTCCGTTCCTGGCCGTAAATTCTGGTTTGAATTCGGGATTGATGATTCCCCAATATACGGCGGCTTCCATTGCATCACAGAACAAACAACTGACGGTTCCTGCCAGTACCGATAGCATCGTTTCTTCGAATGGGCAAGAAGACCACGTGAGTATGGGTGCGAATGCAGCTACAAAATTGGCAAGGGTAGTCGATAATGCTTATCGGCTTTTGGCAATTGAGTGGCTAACCGCTTGCCAGGCCTTGGATTTTAGGGATGCAAAGACTTCCGAAATCATCGAGACGTACAAAGCCAATTTCCGACGCGATGTAAGCTTTATGGCATCAGATAGATTTCTGCATGCCGATATGATAGCATCAGAGGCTTACTTACAAGCGCTTGAAATTTGATGGACGGCTTCTAAACAACAGCCAAATACCCAGCAACAACAAGGGCAAGCTGAGCCATTGGCCCATGTTCAGCGCCATGCCTTTTTCGAAGTCGACCTGTACATCTTTGATAAATTCAATAATAAAGCGAAAGCCGAAAATGAGCATCAAGAACATGCCAAACATGCGGCCTTCAAACTTGCCATATTGAAGTTTCCAGTAAGAACGGTAAAGTATACCGAAGGAAATCAGGTAAAAAAGCGCTTCATACAGCTGGCTAGGGTGTCGCGGAATGCCATCGCCCAAGCGTTCAAATTCAAATCCCCAAGGCAAATCGGTTGGTGCACCTACAATTTCAGAGTTCATGAGATTGCCTATCCGAATCAGTGTGGCGGCAAGGGCAACAACCATGACCAGGCGGTCGGTCACCCATAAAAAGCCCGTTCCTGCATGTCTCTTGCTAAAAAGATAAAGCGACAAAAGTATGCCAATTACGGCACCGTGGGAGGCCAAGCCACCTTCCCAAATTTTGAGCATTTCGATAGGATTCGACAGATAATAAGCCGGTTCATAAAACAGGCAATGTCCCAGACGAGCGCCGGCAATTGTGCCTATGCCAACGTACATCGACAAGCTGTCGAGAAGTGTGACGTTTTTGCCTTCATGCCGAAATACTTTTTCAAGCAAATAATACCCGAATACAAAGCCCGACATAAACAACAAGCCATACCACCGAATGGGTAGCACGTCTGGTAATATTTCCGGATGAACGTTCCAATGGATTACAGCGAACATGCGATATTTTTGAAGCGAAGGTAAAGATTTGTGCGCAGTTCAGCATCGTGCTGTCAACAGGTTCCTAATTGTTGAGCATACCATGAAGGCGGTATTTTTAGTAATTAAAGCATTTAGAAATGGATGAATGGTTAATATTATAGTTCAATTCCAAAAAACCATGAAAACAATCACCCTACTTTTAACGGCTTTGCTTTTTTCGGCAAGCTCTTATGCTTTGGCGAAGTGGCCTGAACAACCTAAGGTACATCATCCAAGCATTCAACAATTTTCGAGTTTGTTGAAGCATGTGGGACAAGCCCATGCGCGTGCACTTCAGATGGGCTTTCCCGATTCTGCCGTGATATCCTCTTGGGACAATGGGTCATGGACGGTTGATGGCAATGTTGGAATTCGATACCAAAACAATAAAATATCTCGATTGCTTTTTTACGTTGGACCGATTCCTGTTTTTCAATACGTTTTTAATTACGATGCAGCAGGCAGGGGTAGGCTTATTGAAACACAAATGACATTGCCGGGCCAACCCGTACAGGTAACAGCACGTTTTATCATGAACTACGATGCCAATGGCAATCAAACCTCTATGTGGATGTATGAAGAGGACAATGGCTCATTGGTCCTCGCAAATGGCGACTCACTTCAATTTACCTACAGTGGAAACGTAGTAACTGAGGCCATTCAACTCCAATATGATAATATGGTTGCGGTTCCAGCTTGGCGGAATGCCCAAAAGTTTACGAATCTAACCTTTGGTACCAATGGCCATTTAACAGGAATTGTCTCTACCCCTTGGGATCCAAATACCAATACCTGGCTTACTGCAGAGGATACCCGTTATTCCAATATCGAGTGGAAGCTGGGTTATCCAGGTCTTTCAAGTTTGCTGGGTGGCTTAATGGATGTAAGCCGATTTTTGTTCACAGAGCTGCCGTTTTCTGAGAACGAATACTATCTGTCGCCAACCGATTACATTGAAGAATTGAAAGTGGGAGGAGTGTTTGTAAACGAATATAAAGTAACGTCAACAGTTGCCAATGGCCTTGTTACACAGGCCTTGGAGCAAGAATGGTCTAATTCAGCCTGGGTTGACAATTACCGTGTTGTTTTTAGCTACAACGGTAGCAATATGACACAGGCATTGAATGAGTCTTATGCTGCAGGCAATTGGGTGCCCGATTACAGAGAAAGTTGGACATTTGATGCCTCTTCAAATCTTACTGAAGAGAAGCAGGAATCTTACGTGAGCGGTTCATGGGTAACCAATTATGGCAGAAAGAACCTTTTGGATTATACTTCTGATAACAGGGTATATCGTTGGGTAACCCAGGACTGGGATCCTATGGCCATGCAGTATGTGAACTATGAAAAGAGAGAATACTATTTCGGCAATTTTGCTTTGCGTACCGCAGAAATGGCAACTGCGGAGATGAAAATGTATCCTAATCCAGCACAAACAGAATTTTGGTTAGAGATGCACGCATCAGAACAGGGAGCATTGTTGCAAGTTTATCAAATGAATGGTCAACTGGCTTTGCAGCAGTCTCTGACGGCTGAGAAAACAAACCACCCAATTCGTGTGGATGTAGGTAATTTGACGAATGGAATTTACCGCGTGGTAGTTAGTTCACCAGCAGGCAAATTCAGCAAGTCGCTCTTGAAAATGTAGGAGAAAGATGAACACAAAAAAGCCTGTGCATTTGGTGCACAGGCTTTTTTTGTGATTTTATTTTTACTTCACTACCCATTTGGCACCGATGGCTGCAATCCCCATCGAGAGTCCTGCAATGCCCAGCATTCCAGCGGCATTTCCATCTAACATGCCCAACAATACACCTCCCAATAACCCTGCTGCAATTTGGGGGATGGTAATGGTTGCATTGAACAAGCCCATGTACACCCCTGTTTGACGCGCGGGAAGATGGCTTGATAACAAAGAATAAGGAAGTGCTAATATGGCAGCCCATCCGATGCCCACACCTACCATTGATCCGAATAGCATATACTTATCTGTTACAAACATCATCGAAGCTAAACCAATACCACCTGCCAAAAGTGATAGCGCATAGATGTTTTTACGCCCGTATTTTTCGGCCAATGGCGTGATTGCCAGGGAGAAAAGCGCAGCAAATACGCTGTAAACTGCAAAAATAATCCCCGTCCAATTCCCTGCTTCATTGAATGCGAGCGACTGTGAGTCGGTTGTTCCCCAAACGTTGGCTGCAATACCATTCGTGGTGTATACCCACATCAGAAATAGCGAAAACCATGAAAAGAACTGTGTAAAGGCCAATTCATACATGGCGCGAGGTGCTTGTTTGATTAAGGCAATCAAACCGGGACTTGCGGGCTTTTCGCCTTCCATGTTGTTGTACTTGGCATATTCATCGGGTGGGTATTCTCGTGTGCGGTAAGCTGTCCACAGCACTGCCAACAATAGGGTAGCCCCTCCAATGTAAAAGGCCCAAATGACGGTTGGCGCAACTTTTTGGCCTTCAACTGGCTCATTCGACATGCCGTAATACGTCAGCAAAAAGGGCAATACAGAGCCCAATACAGCGCCTACATTGATTAAAAAGCTTTGTACAGAGTATCCCAGATTGCGTTGACTTTCAGGGACCATATCACTCACCAATGCTCTAAAGGGCTGCATGGTAACGTTAAACGAAGTATCCATGAGCAATAACATGGTTGCGCCAAAAAACAGAGGAGGGAGGAGATATGCGAAAAATTCTGAGTTAGGCATAAAAAACATTGCTAAGGCCGAGACAAATGCGCCTGCCACGATGAAGGGAATCCGCCTGCCAAGTCGGGTCCATGTATTGTCGCTGCTCAATCCAACAATCGGCTGAACAATCAATCCGGCAATGGGTGCAGCAAGCCAAAACAAGCTGAGGTGATGCGGATCTGCTCCAATGGCTGATAAAATGCGGCTCGTATTGGCATTTTGAAGGGAATAGCCAATTTGAACGCCCAAAAAGCCGAAGCTGATGTTCCAGATTTGCCAAAAACTGAGTTTAGGTTTTTCCATGAGGTTTTAGGTGATTTTTCGTTGGGCAATATGCACAAAAGACGTTTAAATCCAAAAATTGAATTTGTCCTTTTTTAGAGAGTTTTAGCATTTTTTGGGTGGTTGTTGTCATCCAAATACACGTATTTTGAATCCTTATGCGATTAAACATTTTAATCTGTTTTGTAGTATTGTTCCCACTGCTTTTGGGCTGTGAGGAACGCAATGCGTGCAATGCAGATAAAATACCCGTTGATGACTTTTTCAGAAATCCTGATAAATTGGGATACAAGCTATCTCCTGATGGGATGCATTTGGCTTTTTTGGCACCCTATGAAAACCGCCTAAACATTTTCATCCAACAAGTTAAAGGTGATTCAACATGGAGAATCACTGGTTTAACGGATCGTGATATCCTGAAGTTCGGTTGGGCTGGTAATAGCAGGCTATATTTCTTACGCGACAACAACGGAGATGAAAACTACTTTTTGTCAACAGTTGACATTTCCGGCAAGGAAATAAAAGTGCTCACCCAATTCGAAGGAGTTAGAACTGAGGTGATTGATGAACTTCCAGGAAATTCAGAATCCTTGTTGGTTGCCTTGAACAAGCGAAATGCGCAGGTTTTCGATGTGTACAGACTGGATTTAAAACGTGGCGAATTGCAACTTGAGCTTGAAAATCCTGGCAATTATTCGAATTATTTGGCTGACGAAAAGGGCTGCATTCGGATGATTGTTACAACCGATGGCACCAGCCAGGCATTTTTGCATCGCGAGCGAACAGATCAAGCATTTGCCGAATTGTTCAGCATTGGCTTCAAAGACGCCTTTGTGCCAGTAAGATTCCATCCTGAAAACCCGAATTGGGTATATGCCTTGAGCAATATTGGTCGGGACAAAAAAGCCGCCATTCTATTTGATCTGGTAAAACTGGAAACAGTAGAAGTGCTTTTTGAGCACGAAGGTTATGATGTAGATGGGTTGGTTTTTTCCGAAAAGGATGGTGCTGTTTTGTTTGCCCAGTATACTGATTGGAAAATGCGCTATCATTTTTTGGCTGATAGAGCTGAAGAACTTTACCTCAAAGTGGCCAAAGATTTGGGCGAAGATGAAGTGGTTTTTACCGGCACCGATGAACAAGAACGAAAGGTGATTATCCGTACTTATTCAGACCGGACGATGGGTTCGTACTACCTGTACGACATACAAACCAATGATTTGCGCTTATTGGCAGACGTTAGTCCATGGTTAAAGAAGGAGAATATGGCGGCGGTCAAGCCTATTCGGTACACTTCGCGAGATGGTTTGGTCATTCACGGTTATTTAACGATTCCCAATGGCACCAAACCCAAGAATTTGCCTTTGGTTGTGGTGCCCCACGGAGGTCCTTGGATGCGCGATGTTTGGCGTTTTGATCAAAACGTTCAGTTTTTGGCCAATAGGGGATATGCGGTTTTGCAAATGAATTTTCGTGGGTCAACGGGTTATGGACGTGCTTTTTGGGAAGCAAGCTTTAAGCAATGGGGGAAAAACATGCAAAACGATATTACCGATGGCGTTAAACATGTGGTGAATCAGGGAATTGCCGACCCAACCCGTATTGCGATTTATGGCGGCAGTTATGGCGGTTATGCTGTATTGGCAGGCTTGACTTTTACTCCAGATTTGTATGCCTGCGGGATTGATTACGTGGGAGTATCCAATTTGTTTACGCTCATGCAAACCATTCCTCCTTATTGGGAACAGGGCAGAGCCATGTTCTATGAAATGATTGGCCATCCGCATGCGGATAGTTTACATTACGTTGAAGCTTCTCCCGTCTTTCATGCCGATAAGATAAAAGTGCCCTTGATGGTGATTCAAGGTGCCAAAGATCCACGGGTAAAAAAGGCAGAAGCCGATCAGATAGTAGAAGCCCTCGCTGCACGTGGTGTAGAGGTGGACTACATTTTACGTGAAGACGAGGGCCACGGATTCAGAAAGCAAGAAAATCGTATTGCAATGTATGAATCCATCGAAATTTTTCTTGCCAAGCATTTGCAACAAGAATGATTAGTATTTGATGTTCAAGATGCTTTTTTGATAGGGTATCTGAATGCAAGCAACCTGTTTATGTTCCCAAGCATGTTCGCTTTCCTGAAAGAAGGGGTCGAAATTGCTAATTGGCTCAATAAAACGAACATTTTCATGGGTCACTTCGAAATCTGTACCATTAACGGTCACTCTTTCAGTTGAAATGCCATGGAAATATAGGCGGATATTTTGACAAGGACTGGCGTAATTGCCTTCACAAGCACCAAGGATTAGCCTCTTCTCTTCGCCGAGATGTTTGATGGTTCGCATTTCGTAGGCGCCATTTTCGAAGTCATAGCTGTTGCCATCGTCATTGTACCAATAGCCTTCGTATTCCGCATAACCGCCGAAAATGTGGAAATCCAGAAATTCTTGTTTTTCGTCGCCGATGTATTCACCTGGGATTTGCATTGGAAGTACAGCTGATTCTTTAACGAACACAGGAAGTACTTCTCGAGGCGTATCAATCGTATGTATTTGGCCGCCAGTGTAGGACTGCCCGTGATAAAGATTAAACCAAATACCTTCGGGCAGATATACCTTTTGAATAGGTAGCCAAGAGTTCACAGCAGCCACCAGAATAGCATTTCCAAACAAGTACTCATGTCCCCAGCGCCGGTCAAAGACATGTGTGTCATGCCAATAATTAAATGCCAAGCTTCTTACCACCGGTAAACCCGATTGAGTACTTTCATGGAATGCGGTATAAATGTATGGCATCAACCGATAGCGTAGCTTGATAAAGTTGCGCGATATCTCTTCTGCCTCCTCGCCGTATGACCATGGTTCAGAATCGCGGCTGTTGATCATGGTATGCCCCCTGAACAAAGGTGAAAAGGCACCAATTTGCATCCAACGGGTAAAAAGCTGGGGATTTGCTTCTCCAACAAAACCACCAATGTCAACACCTGTGAAGCTCAAGCCCGCCAATCCCATGTTCAACATCAGCCTTACACCCAGCAACATATGATCGTCGGAAGCACTGTTGTCGCCTGTCCAGCTGGCGGCAAAACGCTGGCTTCCGCTATAGCCCGCACGGCTCAACACAAATGCCCGTGTGTTGGGAAGTAGTTCTTTTACCCCCTCTGCTGTGGCTCGCGCCATCTGCATTCCATAAACGTTATGTGCTTTTCTGTGTGTAGCTCCGTGACCTTCATAGTTGAATTCGATCAGATCAGGTAATTTTTTACCCCAGGTCACCGGTTCGTTCATGTCGTTCCAGAAACCTTTAATACCAATCTTGGTCAGCGCAGCGAACTGTTTTCCCCACCAAGCCCGTGTTTCGGGCATTGTAAAGTCAGGAAAGTGACAGGTACCGGGCCATACATCACCACTGTAATAGGTTCCGTCAGGGAATTTTACGAAGAGATCTTTTTCCTTTCCACTCTCGTATGCATGGTAACCTACCTCCACCTTCACGCCAGGGTCGATGATAACCACTACTTGGAAGTTCATGTCGAGCAAGGCACGAACGAAGGCTTCAGGATTTGGGAATTCTTTGTTGTTCCATGTAAATAGCTTGTACTGGTCCATGTAGTGGATATCGAGGTAAATGACATCACATGGAATATGCTTTTCGCGAAAAGTGCGGGCAACGTTCAGTACCTCTTTGTCGGGATAATAGCTGTACCGACATTGTTGGTAACCCAAACTCCATTTAGGCGGAAGGGGAGAGGTGCCAGTAAGCCAACCATATGCTGCAACAATCTCAGCTACACCTCCAGATGCAAATAAATATTGGTCGAGTCCGCCATCCGGAACCTGGAAATAGCTGAATCTATGATTCGATGCTCCAAAATTAAATATGCTCCGGTAAGTACTGTCTACAAATACACCATAAACTGCTGCGTTGCTTATGCCCATGTAAAAAGGTGTGCTCATGTACAATGGGTCATCTTCTTCTCCGTAAGCAAATGCGTCGGTATTCCAGTGCTGATACCATTTGCCCCTGCGGTTCAAATGACCTGTTTTTTCCCCTAAGCCCAAGAAAATCTCATCGTCACGCAGTTCTTTGTAATTGTACCATTCGCGGCCGATGCGGGAAATGCCAAATGCGGGGTCATCTGCCAAAAGTGTTTTGCCCTGCTTGTCCTTCAAAATAAAGCGCAGTGGATTTTGTTGCACCTCTAAGTCAAGTTTGGAGGTGGAAAGGATCCAACCGTTAGCAGTTTTTTGCCAATCGAACGCTGTTTCCTCAGGTTCACGCACAACTGCATATGAAAAGTCTTCAAAATCCTCTTCTATGCCAACTGTCCTCAAACGAATGATATCAGAACGATAGATGTGTAATTCTACCCTTGCTTCGGAAAGTTCAAAAGAAATCTTTTGGCCATGAATTTGATGACCAGTACATGGGCCCAGCACCTGATTGGCTGGGTCGAGTCGTTTGCGCATGATGAGAAATTTAACTGAGGGCTGC